>WRFN01000006.1 GCA_009778785.1 Betaproteobacteria bacterium
CTTGCCGTACTTGGCAGGATCGTAGTTGACCGCTTCACCCGTGGTCGGGTTGTTAATGCAGGTGATGCACTCGCCGCCGACTTCGATGTGGCCGCAACCGGCCAGTACCAGCGGAAAGGCAAACAGAATTTTCCAAAGTCTCATTTTCATACCTCACAAAGCTCCCAAAGCTCTTGGCACGTCATTGACGGCCACCTGTAAAACACGCGCCGCGTGTTCCTTAAATTCCATTCGATAGCGCGCAGCCGGCGCGCCGCCAGCCGGACGGTGATAACGTCCGGCAGCGGCAATCCAATCGCCGGTTGCATCGTAGTGTTCGCGCAGGATTTGCGCGCTGATCTCCAGATTCTTGCGAGGCTCCAGCGTCTCGCAGAGCGATTTGAAGCGATAGCCGTTCCAGCCGATGTTGACTTGGCCAAGCCCGGCATCCACTTGTTTGGAACCTACAGACTCGACAGCCAGGGACAACGCCCTACAGGCCATCTGCCGATTCCGAAACCGCCATGACTCGCCGGCGACGTTCAATGTCCACGGCCAGGGTTTCTCGCCGCTTGGAAGTGCTGCCCTAGATTCCTGCAACGCCAGGGAATACAAGACGGTAGCGGGGACATTGGCCTTGGCTGCTGCGTTGCGGTAAGCTGATGGCGGCTCGACAGCGCAGACTTGCGCCGCCACCGCCAGCAACAAGAGCGGCAGGATCATTCGATACGTACCCATAGCCCTGACCCTTCGGAGAGCTGGTAAACCGCCGGCAGCTTGTCGGCGGAGCCGCCCAATGATTGCAACGTGCCGTTATCGTGGTTCAGCGTGATGGTCTTTGACTGCACCAGCTTGGGGCTGATACCTACCCCTTTGGCCCAATCCCGAATCGTCCCATCGTTGCCGCCGGTGCCGACGATGTACACGTCGAACGGCGTCTTGTCGGCTTGCAGCTTCTTGGCTTTCTTGTCGCACTCGGCGCAGTTCAACTTGATGAACAGAGCAAGACGCGACGGTGTTGGCGCTTCTGATTTGTTTGCCGGAAGATTAATCGGCAACACGTTGCCGTAGATTTTATTGAAGACCGCATCATAGGTGCGCTGATACGCCAGCTCGCGCTCGACGCGCTCGAATTCCATCTTCGCCTGTATCTGGGCAAAGCGCACTCGCTCGTTTTCGCTGCGGGCTTCAACGCCCAAGGCGGTCAGCGGATCCAGATTCGGCGACCAGTAACCACGCGGTCCCTTCTTGATTTCCTCGAACCTTTGCCAATCCTCGGCCTTCAATCCCCATCGCTTCGCGTTTTCTTCGTGGCGTCGCATCACGGACGCTTGCGTCGATGAATTCTGTTCCCCGGATTGTTCTTCCGGCGTCACGATGACAGGCTTGACCGACACTGCCGGCAGCACTTGCGACGGCAGCGTTTGTGGCTTCTGGGCGTAAGAAATGGTGCCGAAAGACAAAGCCATCATGCCCAGCAACACAAACGCGGTTCTCATGGCAGCGCAACCGTTTGTTCGCGCCCATCGACAATGAACACCGCCTTGGTCGCGGTGATTGCCTTCAATCGCCAGTCGTCAGCCGCCAGTTCCGGCGGCTGAACCAGCTTCACGTCGGAAAGGGAATGGCTGTCCTTGCTGATGATCGACAGAAACGGCTCGGCAGCGCGATACTCAACACCGACTATCAAAAACGGCGGATCCTTCAACTTCGGTTTCAGCGCAACCGACTTCACCGAAGACGGCGCGCTCTCTGCAGCCTTGGCGTTGCGAGCGTCCCGCTCGTTCATCCGCTTTTCAAGCGCCTGTACACGGGTCTGAAGATCGTTGACCATCATGTTCAGCTTGACCAAGCTGTTGGCGTTATCTTTCATGTCCACCTGAGACTGTGTTACGTCTTGCAGCGTAGCCTTGACTGACTCAACGCTTTCATTCAGCCCAAGAATCGCCTTCCCGTCTTCGTCGGCGCGATTTTTCACTGAGTTGAGATCAGGCTCGATCGCATCGACACGCTTCACCTGCTCAGTTAAAGCCGCCTTGAGCGCCGACATTTCATCAACTTTTTCCTTGCCGCCGCCGCAGCTCGCCAGAAGGACGATTGCAGCCACTGCCAACACCTTGTTTCTGGTGCTCATTCGGAAGGGGCTTACACCAGGCAAATGCCCTGGGGAGGGAACAAATCCACCCGGATGTTCGCATTGCTGATCTTGAACTCGTTGGCTTTGAACTTGAGTGCCTCGATCTTGTGCGCGGGATCGACGCTTGTTTCTGTGGCTCATCAGAATGCTCCCTTGTAATTGGCTTTCACCGAGAAGCAAATCGTTCGGGTGATCTCGTTGACCTCGATGTTATAAGCGGGGCCGGCGATGAGTTGCAGCGCGTTGCGAAGCGGGGCCGGCCCAATGTGGTAATGTGCCGCCGGCAGCGGGCGGGAGTAGAGCGTTTCAACTTCGGGGGAAGGCGGCGGGCAAATGGCGTAACCCGTGCGCTGCGTCACATGATTGAGCGCTTCGCGGATCGTCGGACTCATGCTCGGCGGGATCCTTGTATCGACAATCTGCGATAGCAGGTTAGTCTGGTCTGTCGATGCAGCGGTACTGACCTGCGTGTAGCGGCCGTACCGAACCGTATCGCTCTTGGCCGAAGCATCGGGAGATGTTTCATCAGCCTGGACTTCTTGCTGTAGTTCTGTCGCACATGCAGAGACCAATACAACAGCCGCCAACACAACAAAAATTCGTTTCATGGGAGTCCCTTTACGTTTGCATAAGTGAACAATCGCATACCGCAAAGGAAGGCGCAGCAAACAAACTGAAATTGACCTTATCAGTTTGTTCATGCAAAACACATGGCTGTCGCCCAAAGAAAAAGACCTCGTGAGAGGTCTTTTCCGTGTGGTAGCTGATTACGCAGCTTCCGAGTTGACGCCTTCCACATCAGCGGTCGGTTGGGCTTTCGCCTGCGTGGTTCCCGTCGCATCAGTGGTATCAGGTTTCGCGGCCTTGAACACTTCTTCACCGTCTATCTTGATGAACGAAACGAAAAGCAGACGACCTTTCAGGCATTCGCCCGTCTGGCCTTTCTTTTCGCCGTTCTGGTAGGTAAACGATTCAGGGTAAATATCGCCAATCTTGAAGCCGATCAACACCTTTTTCTTGGCGTCAACGGCACCAACACAACGACGAATCAGCCTTTCAGCTTCAGCGCCATTGATACGACAGTCGAAATTTGTGTATTCAGGTTGCTCAGAGGTGCCTCTCAAGGCTGCCACAGAACATGCCCAGAACGATTCACCTTTCTTTGGTTTCACTTCACGGATACGATTAACGTAACCGATCCCTGAAACATGAAGATCAAAGTATTTGGTGGAAGTTTGTTGAGCTTGGTTTGACATGGTATTTCTCCTATAACGTAAGTAAAAAAAGGAGAAACACCATCCCCAAGGGGAAAGAGTGTTTCCCCGATGGGTGATAAAAAGTGGATTGAGCTTCAAACGCTTTCACGTTCGATCCGATTTCATGAAGCGATACGGATCTTTCGGTTCGCAGTCTTACGACTGCTGGGCAGGTGTGCATCAACGACGCACGATCCATGCGGTAATTATTAACCCATTGAAAAAGACGTGTCAAGCATCAACCCGTCTTTTCCGATTGATTAAAACAATCAAGAGAGCCTGGCCGCAACAACGACCAGGCTTGGTAAAGTGAAGCCACCTGGCGAGAACGCAACTTGTGCATTCAAACCCCTCGCAAGATTTTCTGCACAACAAACGCTCAAACCCCGATCCTCTCGTGACCTGGATCGACACTACATCCCGGCGCTCGCTTCACGCGAGCACAAAGGGCACTCGTTTTTTCCCCATCGAGCATGGTTTTGACTATGCCCGCCATAGGCGACTGATCTCTACCTGCCTGAACAGGCACAGATCAGTCGCCTTACGCGGGACTTTTTCGGACAAACCAAACATCTCGTACCAGAGATGCCTTGGTGGGATCAAACTCCAAACATCGGAAAGGTGCATTACTTCTTTCCGCGTCCGACCCGGCCTCCTGGAGTGATGCGGGTCTTCGGGTTGCCAGGGGAGCGCGATCAAACGTGCCTGGCAGGGTACTACATGAATGACCGTCACGTAGCCAAACGGGGTCTGCTGCCATTATGGGCAAGATCAACCCGTGTGACAAGTCTGTAGGGTTTCATGACGATACTTTGGTTTTCCTGACCGTGGTTTTCCGTGACTTTTTAGCCCCACCAACCGGTTTTTCGTCGTTCAGGACGCCTTTACAGTCCGGGTAGCGGGAACACGACCAAAAAGCCCCGTGTACCCCTGTGCGGCGTCGCATGGGCGACTTGCACAGCGGGCAAGCCGGAATATTGGCCGCGACCGGAACCTTGACCGTCGTCGGCGCGTTCCTGTACTTCTCCACCAGTCCGGCGATCCAAGCCGACTGCTTCTGCACGAAGTCATCGAGCGTCAGTTGACCGGCCTCAATCGCATCGAGCGCCTGTTCCCAAACCGCCGTCGTCCCCGGATCGGCGACCGCCGCCGGCACCATCCCGATCAGCGCCCTGCCGGTGTCAGACGCGATCAGAGATTTACCTTTTTTCACGATGAAAGCACGGTCGATCAAGCCCTTGATGATGCCGGCGCGGGTGGCGTTCGTGCCGATCCCTGTTGTTTCCTTCAATTTCTGCTTCAATCGTGGATCCGTCACCAGCTTGGCCACGCCCTTCATGGCGTCGATCAACGTGCCCTCTGTGTACAGCGCCGGCGGTGTCGTCTTCATCGCGTTGACCCCAACCGAATTCACGGCGCAGTTCATGTTTTCAGCCAGCGCCGGCAACTCTTGGCTGTTCTCGTTCGCTGGCTCATCATCATCCACCGTGACAACACCCTTCCAGCCTTTGACGACCACATTGCGACCCACAGCTTTCAACTCCTGACCGCCGCACAACAGAATGGCCTCTGTCTGATCGTACTCATGCACTGGCGCGAATTGCGCCAAGAAGCGGCTGCGGATGGTTTGGTACAGCAGCCGCTCGTTCTCGCTCATCGCCGCAACGTCGGCGGCTTCGTCGGTCGGAATAATCCCGTGGTGAGCAGATTCGCCAACCTTCTCCTCATTCCAAGCCCGCGACTTCAATTTCAAATCAAGACCGCTGATGCAGTTCTTCAATCCCGTGTTTGTTGGATCAGTCTTCAGTATCGCGCCCATGATCTTGGGCACGTCCGACAACATCGACTCCGGCAAATAGCCGCAATCGGTTCGCGGATACGTCGTCGCCTTGTGTTTCTCATAGAGGGACTGCGCCAGATCCAAAGTCTCCTGAGCGCCAAAGCCGTACAGCGCCGAACACACCTTCTGCAACTCGCTCAGTTCAAACGGCAGAGGTTGCCCTACCTTGACCCGCTTCGTTTCAACGGAGACGACTTTGGCGGTCGGGGAAGCGCGAAGGGCGCTCGCCGCCTGATCGGCGAGCGCCTCCCGGCAACATCTGCCGTGTTCGTCAGCCTGACCCTCCGGCACCACCCACATCGCCTTGAAAAGCCTACCGCCGTCGAGCAACACTGCAACCGTCCAGTACGGCACCGACACAAACGATCGGACAGCATTCTCCCGATCGACCACCAGCTTCAACGTCGGCGTCTGCACCCTTCCGATCGACAGCACCCCGTCAAAGCCATTCTGCCGCGACAGCAGCGTGAAAAGCCTCGACAGATTCATCCCGATCAACCAGTCTGCGCGGGAACGTCCCAGCGCCGACTGATACAACCGGCTCGTCTCTTTCCCGTCCTTCAAAGACCCCAAAGCCTTGCGTACCGACGCCTCATTGAGCGCCGACAGCCACAGGCGCTTGATCGGCCCGTGGTAGCCGCAGAAGTCCACCAGTTCCCTGGCGATCATCTCGCCTTCGCGGTCGGCGTCCGTGGCGATGACCAGCTCCTTGGTCTGGCCAAGCAGCTTCTTTATCACCTTGAACTGGCTGGCCGTGCCCGACTTGACTTCCATCTTCCAGGCTTCTGGGACGATCGGGAGATGCTCAATCCGCCAACTCTTGTACTGCTCGTTGTAAGCGTCGGGCGCTGCGCATTCCAACACATGCCCGATGCCCCAGGTGACCGTCACACCGTCACCGGAGAGGCAACCATCACCACGGGAATGCGCGCCGAGCACCTTCGCAATATCGCGGGCTTGAGAGGGTTTTTCGCAGAGAAACAAGCGCATGATCCTGTCTCCATATATTCAAGGCGTTCAGGATCGTAAAAATCGAAAATTCGCACAACAATCAAACTGAAATTCCCGCATTCGGTTTGATAAAGCCGCTTTGCGGCAATATGCTATATTGTCATGAAGGTGGTTATTCGGAGACGACGATGAACATTTACAAATTACATGTTCACGAAACAGGCTACAGAAATTTGACGCGCGAAAGCTTTGAAAGCGAGACCAGGGTTAAAGCTCCTTGGTATCAAAAAAATGAAAAGGGCGAGGATGTTCATTACGCGGTATGCCCCGTCTGCGATAACCCTGTATCAATCGTAGGTCTCTATTCCTTTGTCGATAAAGCCCCCTTCGGTCGGCATCACAATAGAAGTATTGAGAAGCTGGCTATGCTCAATATCGAGGAAAGGGAAGGCTGCTCGTTATACAAAGCCATCTCAAACCGCACAAAGCAAAGTCGTAGGTCGAAACTGAAAGGAATCCCTGAGAAGATTCTTTCTTTGGTGATAAACGAATTCGACAAGATAGCTTATGTAATGAAGGCGGCAACCGGCATCAGTTATTCAGACAACCTCCTACGGGCGATGCTGGAAGATTACAAAAGCGCGAAAGGTTACCTCTATACAGGCGCATCCACCATCAATATCCCTTGGACGTTCTTGTACATGACCAATTCAAAATCCTTGTACATGCAGAAAGTCACAAACCCCCGTTTGCTGGAAGCCATAACACGGAAAGTCAAGGATGCAGAGATAACAGAAGATGGAAGAATCGGAAAATCAAAAGAGGGGAAATTCTTTAATCTGAATTTTTGTTTCATACACCACAAATCAGAATTCAATGAAAACTTTCAAGAGACCATGAAGCTACTCGTTACGCTTGGGGAGAAGAATGACATATACAAAGAGACCATCAATTTCGATCACGCTCATTTTCAGCGTGTCCTTTTGATGAAAGACTTCAGGAGAGTGTCACGACTCAACGACTTGGCGCGAGAGGTTCTCGGCGATATTCAATAACATAATTCTCATTTCTTCAAGTGAGGCAAACTCAGGTTGTAATGGTTTATTATCTGATGCCACCACTCGTTGGGCAACTCCGGTACAAACCCCTGCTGCTCTGCAATCCACACACACTCCAACACCGTCGTGACCCCCAACGTAAACTCGTGATGATTATCACGCATCGCAAACAGAAGGTGATTATTACAACACTGGCCGGAATTCTCTTGGGCAAGATTTGAAACGCGGACTGCCCGGTTTTCAACAACCTGTTCATGGTTATCCTTCATGTTTAATCCTTCCGGCTGATCGCCCGTTTGATTCTTTGAAACAAAGGCAAATTGTTTTGACTGATGCGGAAATTCTCCTGCGCCTTGAATTTCTTCCAGTCTTCAAGGTATTTGAGAGCCTCATGAAAACCAAGCTCAAGCGCTGGAATACCGGCCGCCCGAAAATCCTCAATCTTCAATGCGACTTGGAAGGTATCCAGCTTCCACCCAGAGGAATCCTCTCTTGAAATCGCCTTGTTGATAACCTCTGCGTTGATTCGCAAAGAATGTGCCTTGAAGAACTCTAAAAGCTCTTGATAGACGCGCAGAAATACCCAATCAACCTGATATTGAGTGATCGACAAATTGTGAAGTTGGCTTTGTCCCTTGCCGTGCAAGAAAAAGCGAGCGATGCAACTCCGATGGTTGCCGTCAGAACTGACGTAGAAGTCGAGACCATCCAACGACGTGAACAACATCCTTGGCTGACGCAGACACAGCGACTGGTAGTAATCAGGATTCTTTTCCAACAGATCAAGGTTGGGAGACATCCGTTTGCCTGTCTGTAAAAACTCCAACCACGTTTTACCGATGTAATCGGGGTGATCTGTTCCAACGATACGAAAGACATTCAGAGAGCCGGTATCCGTCCAGTAGCATTTGGTGATGAACGGTTCGACCGATCGCGTGAAAACATCACGCCACGCCAAAAGCTTCTCGCCGCTCCAGCTTGGCGGGTTTGCAAGCTGAGCTTGCACAAAGTCAAAGTCCTTGGCGAATTTCATACGAGGCACTCATTGAAAAGGGTGGACGGGGTTCCAGAACCCAGTGCTGTCAACCAGATTTGCCGGCGTTACCGCTCGACAGCCCCGTCCACCCCTATACATTTTACCGGCCTTTTGGGGCAATTTCCGCAGGACAACGATTGATCCACCACTTGACGAAAGTCATATACACGGCACCTATCGCTGTCACGATTACAGACAAAGAGAAAAGAAAGAAGACCTCGTTCACTGAGAGCGACCCCACACTGAAATTCTCATTGACTTCGAAGTAAGCCCACATGCGAACACCAAACAGCCAGAAAAAAACCAGAGGGGTTTTTCTGACAACGAAAAGAAAAATATCCGCCGCCTTCGCTAAAAAAAACATGAAACGACCTTCCATAACATTCTCCAAAGAAAAAAATAGAGTAGGGTGACGATACCTGTAGGAGTCAGGTCGCCGCTGTTATCGATCGACGCACCCTACCCAAAGATCAACAGCCTCAATCAAAACGGTATATCATCAAACTCGGATTCTGCCGGGAAAGGCTCATTGTGATCGACCTTCTCCGTGCTCGAACGCATGGTGATGCTCTCGACTCGGAAGGGCAGGACCCCGACCCGACGCGCCCGAACCTTGAAAGCGAACTTGTCGCTGCCGGTCGCTTCGTCCTTCCAATCATTGCGAACCATCTTTCCCTGAACCAACACCCGCTGACCCTTCTGGTAGATGACTGACCACTTCTTGGCGTCCTCTCCCATCCAGAGTTCAACGTCCGCCCAGAAACCGCCTTTGTCCTCGAACTTCTCCTTGACCTTCACAGGGTTATCGAAGTACACGCCCATGCGAAGTAAGAAGCGTGGTTCCTTGTTGCCGTCAACGAAGGGCTTGACCTCAACCAACCCGATGTTGCCTTCACCCACAAAAATAGTGCTCATGACTTTCCTTCCGTTGTGAAATTGCTGCAACCGCCTGATCGGCGTCCTCAAACTTCTGAGCGCATTCCCGTGCCTGTCTGAGCATGTGCTGCACGATGCTCATTTGAGCGTTGAGAGTGATTCGCTCTTTCTCCAACTCCAACAACCCCGGCAACAACTGCGGCGGTGTCCGGGAATCCTGTACTGCTGCAATCCAGGTGTGCACCCCTACCACCGTTGCCGCCTTGTTTCGCCACCGAAGGTGCCACGTCTCACTCTGCGATCGGGGCGGTCGCTGTTCCCACATGTTCAGATCCAGCAGGGAGTACGGGGGACGGTTTGCCCTCGCCAACACATCCTGCATCAACCCACGAAGCGCCAACTTGATAGCCGTCGCTTGTTGCTGCAGCAGATCATGGTCTCCCTTACCCTTAAAAGGCTTTAAAAAGCCTTTTAGTGAGGCTCCATGATCTAGCGATTTATAGGGGTTCTGATCTGACATGAAACAGACTTCTTATACAGTGACTTCTTTCACTGCGCGTTTTTTCCGGGCTGGTTTCTCCGCGCCGGCGATTGCCGCAGTGTTCATTTCTTCCGTGACCGCCACATCATCCGGGTCTTTCCCGACCACCACTTCTTGATCGACTGGTACAACTCCGGTTTTCTTGATGATGGCCGGTGCAAAACTCGACCGGCGCGTACCTTCCAGCACATCTTGCGGCGGCAGACCATACTTCTCGACCACGTCCCGTGCGCGGGGATTGTTGGCCGCAATGTCGTCCCGCGTCACGCCAGTGTTCCGGTAGTTCTGCACCATCGCAAAAGTGCTTCTGATCTGATGCGCCGCTTGATCCAGCATATCTTCCATCTGACCGCGCATCATCTTGCCTATGTGGTTAGCCAGCAGTAGATCCCGTGCGATTCCGTCGAATTCAATCAATAGATATACGCCCTGGAACCCCAGCGGTGTGTTAACGTACAGCGGCATCCTGGCTGGCTGGAGGTTGAGATTCTCGGAGATGGTCAGTTGTCGGGGGATGTCGTCGATGATCTCCTTGACCTGACTTTTGATCTCAGCGTACCGCGTCTTGACCTTCTCGATCTTTTCCTCGATCTGAATCATCATCCAGTCGGCGTAGGGGTCATCCTGCGCTGCGGCATTCTTGATCTGAGTCGTCAAATGCAAATAGCCCGTCAGTCCAAGAACACCCTGAAGCTTGTTGTCGGTCGCGCTCGGCCTTCTGCCTGCCCACAACCGTGCTGCATGATAGGTATGCAACTCCAGATTGATCTGGCTTCTCAAAGAGCCAATGTTCAGCGTGACCCTATCGGAACCGCTTTGTACTCTTTCTTCCATGAATCATTCCCTCTCTATTAACCCGTTACCCGAATATGCCTAAACCAATCCACTGCGTCAGCAATCAAACCGAAACTGACCGAATCAGTTTTCCGGTCGTTTTCGGTTCCTTGCCTTCCGAATCTGCTTCACCGCAAACCAGTAAATCCTCTGTCCCAAGAAAATTCCCAATCCTCCCCAAATACCGTAAAATGCAAATGGAATCAGGAAGGCTAATGCAGGATGGATGCCAATACACTCAAGCCGTTGATGGAAGTATTCTTGGGAACACTTCCCATTCCGCCAGAACTTGTTTACTCGCTGCTGGCCACCATTGTTGGTGGTATCCCTATCGCTTTCCTTGGCCACCGGCTCTCTCTCTACAGACAACGACGCCTGGAGTACAACGCCGTCACCGAGACTATCCGACCAATCCTTTACGCCGAATACAGATCGCTCCCATTCGCCACGGACGGCTTGAACGTCGCGCAGCTCGCCAAGTTGGAGTCCGTCCAAATTGGCTGGCTCCGTCGCATTCGCTGCCGTCGCGCCGCACAGGACTACAAGGCAAAGAAGGGTTTTTACAAACACGGTAGTCCCTACCAAGACGGGTATGAGGTGCAAGAGGCCATCAATCGCCTCTACGACCTTGCATTGAGGTGCAAGTAACCTGCCTCTCTCCACACCGCCAAACCTTCGCCTCGACGAAGTGTTTTCTTTCGCGGTGCTCCGATTTCTTCCCGATATTGAACGAATCAACGGGCCGGTGATAACCCATCACCCGCGTCCAGACTTCACATTTCTGCCGCTCATCAGCGGCCAGCTCGATTGTTTTTTCCATGAGTTTTTCGCGTTGATCCATTAAGCAGTTGCTCATATTCCTTCTCCCAGAGACCGGCGTTTGTTTTTTCTGGCATAGATGAAAAGCAGCCAGTACACACCTACACTTAACCCTGCGCCGATGCTTATCGGCAGAACCACAAGGATTACGACCAAAATGAGATAATAGGCAATCGACATAGCGAAGGCTTTGACCGGATGGAACCCCTCGCATTGAAATCGCTGATAAACGAACTCCTGATCGCATTTTCTGACCATCAGGGGTTGTTCTGTACTCTCATGGGGGTTATTGGCCCCATTTCCGCCGCCTTCCTTCACCACTACCTCTCTTTGAAACGATCTCGGCGTAAAAAGTACAACGCCGTCACCGAGGCTATCCGACCAATCCTTTACGCTGAAAGCAGGGCGCTGCCTTTCGCTACTGATGGCTTGAGCTTCACTCAACTTCAACAACTTCGCTCCATCCAACACGGCTGGATACGCGGCATGCGCTTCCATTACGCCGTAGCCGACTACGGCAGCAAAAAAGGAATATGCAAGCCAGGGAGTGCCTACAAAAACCCGCAAGGCGTCCAAGACGCCATTGATCGACTCTGGGCTTTTGCGAAAAATCAGCGGTAGTTTCATCCCTATCTCCGTGTAATTGCCCGTATCCTGTCCAAATGAAGCCGCATCACCTCTGAGATGACCTTCGGGCCACGTGGCTCACCCGTGGCCGTCGCCACAACCGGCGGTATCGGTGGTCTTGCACCGTTGAGGTAAGGCGGTGAGCCTTGGCCGTTGTTATGCTTTTGGGGAAAGTGTTCCAGTGGAACATTTTTCCCTATGTCATTATTTTCACGGGGAGTTGCTCCAGTGGAAATGAAAACCTCATTGTTCTTTTTGTCCACCGGGTGGACAAAACTATTTATTTGTCCTTTGTTCGCTGCCCAGATTTTGAAATCTCCCCGCTTCGCTTTGCTGATGATGCTGAGGGTGTAGCCGCTGGGGCTGCGGATGCCGCCCCCGGCAATTCGACTGGCCGCTTCGTCGATAACCATCTGCTGGACATCGGGGGAAAGCCCTGTCAGGGCGTTGAGAATCTCCCGTTCCTCGCTTTCAGAGAACCTCAAAGCATTGGGCCAGCGCAATTCAATGGATTGGGAGCCATACAGTACTGTACGTACCGTACTTGTATTTGTACTTAGTACAGTACTGTACTGAGCCTGGTTCGGATTCCGAACTGTGACGTTTTTAGTGGGTTTTTCACTTGGTTCGGATTCCGAACTCGGTGATTTTTGCCCTAGTTCGGATGCCGAACTAGGGGTTTCAACCGCTAAAATCGTGCTTTTTTGGCCTAGTTCGGATTCCGAACCAGGGGTTGCATCAATCCGAACTAGGGTTTTATCGCCTCGTTCGGATTCCTGCTTCCCAAGATGGAATTGCTCCATTGAGGCCGAAGGTCTGAGGCTTTCAGACAGTCTTTCGGCAATGACATCAAGCCGAGAGGGTAGGGTTCCCTCTGAACCGTCAATATCCCTGTTGGCGCCTTCCGCAACCACCCGAACCGATTTGTTGGGGTGGTTTATGCTGGCGGTCACAAGGTCAGGGTAACTGGCGTCCATCTCAAGGACTTCTGCCACCGAAAGAGGCTCGTCGTGCAACATGTACATACAACCCTGTATCCTGCCGGTCACGGTATCGCGGCCACGGGTGACAAGGGTTATCCAGCGGGTGAGCCGCAGGATGGTGATGGCTCTGGCGACGGTTTCCCTAGACGCCTTCTTACCAGGCGACATCGCCAGGTAGGGTTGCAATTCCTGATAACGAGGAACGGCAAAGCCGTCCTTGTTGAGCAGCGCTTTGAACGCTTGCCAAGCGTTTCGCTCGATTGGGGTTAGCCGGTTATCAAGAGTCAGGCGCCGCGGATGCGTCTCGATCTTGATGCCGCCATAACAGAATCCACTTCTTCCTTCCGGGGAAGGTAACTCAGCTTCCGGCAAAGCCGGCCAGCAATTTCCGGCAGCCTTGGCTGTCAGCATGGAGGCAATTTTTACCTTGGCCTCAAGTTTAGGATTCATCGACGGCCTCAGCATAGGATTGAATTTCTTGCCAGATGCTCGCCAGGATGATGCTTTGCTCTTCGGCGATCATCATCATCAGATCCAGTTTCTCGATTTGGGAGAGCTGTGATTCCGGCTTCCCGCAGTCCATCGTCAGGGTCTGCCAGCGTAGCCATATCTCCTTCTTCTGGGCATCGTCAAGTTCAAGTAGCCGACCTCTGCGCGTCGGCACTTGCAGCAAGCGCCGACGTTGGGCTGTCTCGCTATGCGTCAGCCCGAAGCACTCCATCATCATAGGGCTGGATGCGCCCAAGCGAATCGCCCGATTGATGAAGGTTTCCCGGTTGTCGTCGAGACCGTCGATCAACCGATTGAATATCAGCGCGTCAATGGCAAACCTGCCCCAACAGACCGGGCTGTAAACCAGCCGCGACAGTTTTGTGGGGGGCAGATTGATGATGCGGGTGATGACATCTTCGTCAAGCCCCATCGCTTTGCAAGCGTTCAGATTTCCTTGCTGTATCTCATACAGCAGGTGATGCAATGCGGCCTCATTGAGAGCAATCGTCGCTGGTCGAATCATGATTCACCTCGTTTATTCAGATCCACCAAGCGGCGAGCCAAGCGAATCAATCGAAAGAACCGAACCAAAGCGTCGTCGGGCAAACGTATCAGCCCGATGTCTTCGGGTTTATACGGCCCGATTTGAATTTCATAACCCCCAATAAGGATCTGAGAAAACAAGCTCGAATCGAGCGTAATTTTCTCCTCGTCAGACATCGTTTTTGAAATGCGAAGAATGGAAAACAAAAGATAAGCGGCTGTCGCTCCTTCTCCCGTCTGCGGAAGCGGTTGATTGTTATTCAGCTCGAAACCCAATCCTGCGGTCTCTGTCGGTACAACGTACTTGAAATTGCCGCCCCAAAGGGCAATCTCCGCCGCCAGCAAATAAATCTGGCGACGCAGTTCAATTGGGCTGTCGAACCGTCCCTCGATGTACCATACGTCGGTCACATTCACCAGTTTGCCACCAGCCTGAACAGGGATGGCTCTTACCGCACAATCCTCAAAGTCAGGCAAGACCTCGCCATCAACCAGCGCCGCCTTTCGCAGAATCTCTTTCACTCGCGGTGTTGTTGTCACCGGAGAGATCGTGTGAGCGGCTATGCGTTGTTGCCGTTCTTCCTCGCTCAATGTTATCGGCTCAGGCTCCTCTTGTTGAGGGACTTGAGGAGGCTCGTTTGAACCTTCGTTAAGAAGCGTCAGAGAATTCGGTTCGCGTTTTGCCTTGCCGCCTTCGGGCTGTTTTGTTTCTGTCGACGGTTGCACAACCGGCGATACGGTTGTTGTCGTTTTGGCGGTTGGCCGTAACGGTTCTGCTGTTTCTTCGGTCGCTTCCTGTTCTGGGTTCAGCGAAGCCAAGTCGAGCTGAATCATTCGATAATCACGGCCAATCAATTTACTCAACTGCCCGATCAGTTCGTCCTCAACGCGAGTGAAACGGAAATCCTCCGGCTTCAAGTCGAAGCCCGCCAAGGCCGGTACCCAGAAGTCCATGAAGGATTCCTTGTTGCCGTTGCCGTGCGATTTGTACACCTCCTGCAAACCAGACCTCAGACTAAGCAACTTCTCAACTTGATGTTTGCCTAAGCCCCTGTAAAGGATTTCTGGAATGGCGGGCAGCAAAGCTTCTACGCAGTCAAGCATTCCTCCTAGAAGCGTTTTTGAAACTGGAAGTCCATCCCCCTTGAGACGTTCTGAAAGGTTTCTCAGCGAGAGAGATTTACCCTCTCCATTCGCTTCGTACATGTCTTTCAATCGCTTGATACCGACCGCTTTTTCGATGAAGGACAAATTTCCGCGCACTTCATTCTCCGCGAGGTGCCCCACAAGAACGGATGCCTCTGACTGCCAAGGTTTGAATAGACAATGGATGCGATAGAAACGCTCGTCTCGCGTCTCTTTCCAAAGCTCTTGGAGAATTTGCAATCGGGTGTTACCGCCGTTGCGAATGATGTAGAAAGATTCACCCGGTCGCTTGGTTATTGGCGGCGGTTGATCCAGCCCGCGTGAACGGATCGACTCTTTAATTTCATCGAATGCCGGGTTGCGAGTCGTGCGGGGATTGTTTTCATAAGCTCGGAGCTGATCCAGCGTCACGACCATCGCTGTATCAGCAATGGGGTCGCTCAATTCCCTGATCGGCGCCTTCGCCCTGAACCCACCCTGATTGAGCTGCGCGTCAATCAAATCTGGGGTAATGAGTTTGTTTTTGGCTGCGGTGCTCATGATGCCTCCCCATATAAGGGTGCCAGGACATCCGTTTGGTATGATTGAGGTTCCAACAACCTTTGAACCAACCTAGTAGGAGTCCTGGCATGGAAACAAAATATCTGATGGCCTTTCATCTTGTTGACGAACACGGCTGGCACAAACCAATCATGCAGCCGGGCGACAGCCCGCAACTTATATTTCACAGCGCGCCCGTTGTACCAAGGGTTGGTGAACAAGTTTGTTTTTCCCACGATGAGGAGATGAGGGTTGTAGAAAAAGTCACTCATGAGGTTTCCTCCCAGGGAGGTCACGTTGACACATGCGTGATCCGTGTTTATTTAGCCTATCAGCCACATCTTGAGGAGTAATCTCCATAAAAGCCAACGCTTGAATGACATCCTCGAACAATTCGCCAATATCTGTCGTCGGAGCATTGATCTGCCCGTCCTGTGCGTGACGCCAGAAAAGGCCGCGTTGCCCTTTCGTTTCATCGGAACCGTAATTCCTGGCTTGATTGGCGACATCGTTTAGTAGCCTGATAGCTTGAATCCGGCAAACATCTTCACGCAATCCACCTTCCTTTAATCGAAGATAAACCTCCTCTGGTTTGAGGCCGAGGATTTCAAGGGCGTGAACAACGTCCTTGAACAGCTCATTAGCAAACGCAGATTCTTCCCCGTTAAGAGGACGATTCCGCCGTGATTTATCTTTTGCGTAAGAATGCAACCATTGATAGGCCAGTAACTTATCCACATAATCGGGATCGTACCCACAGCCTCGATCAGCTATGGCGTTGAGCAAGCCCAATGCTTGAATGCGATTGTTGAAGATACTCATGATCTTCCTCCCCATACGTTTTCAACGAAATCCGCGAAACGGGCTTGATCGGCAAGAAACGCTGCTCGAACCATGCCCGTCGGCCCGTTCCGATGCTTGCCGATAATTATTTCCGCACAACCATGATCTGGCGATGCAAGGTTGTAAACCTCGTCTCGGTAGATGAAAATGATGAGGTCAGCGTCTTGCTCGATCGCGCCCGATTCGCGCAAATCAGCGAGCAAAGGCCGCTTATTTGCGCGCTGTTCGAGCGCTCGGTTGAGCTGCGACAACGCAATGACCGGACAATTCATTTCTTTGGCCAGCGCCTTGAGAGATCGGGATATATCGGTGATCTCCATATTCCGATTTTCGGGTCTTCCTTCTGATCGCATGAGTTGAAGGTAGTCGATGATGATAAGCTTGGGGACGCCGTGTTTTCTGGCGGCGCGTCGAGCCTTTGCCCGCAGCACTGTCGGCGTCAGAGAGGGAGAATCGTCCAAAAGCAAGCGCGACGCTTGCGGGTCGAATCTGCCTATCGCGTCAGAAATTTGTTGCCAATCATCCTCATTCACGTTGCCTTGCATCATGCGCTGCATCGGCAAATGTGACTCTTGCGCCAAAAGACGGAAAATGATCTGGTCTGCCGGCATCTCCAGACTGTAGAGCTGCACATGACCATCTTTGTATTTGCTCAGGGCGGCACGTACCAGCCCCATCGCAAATCCCGTTTTACCCATCGACGGACGAGCTGCGACGATGACCAGATCGGCGGGCTGGAGGCCAGCCGTCATCCGGTCGAGATCCTGCAATCCGGTGGTTACGCCAGTGACTGGATCGCCACTTTCGTAATGTTTTTCGATGGTATCCACCACCGAATCAAAGCCGGCACGCACGTCGATGAAATCACGCTCGTTTTGATTCTGGCTAACAGCGAAAAGCGCTTTCTCAACGGACTCCAAAACCTCATCGCTTTTTGCCATCCTGTCGGTTGCTTTACGGGCGCACTCATTGCCGATACTTGCCAGCGCTCGTAGCACCGACCGTTCTTTGACGAGATCGGCGTAGTGGCCGATGTTCGCTGCTGTCGGAGTGCCAAGCGCGAGCTGGCCGATGTAGGCGAGATCGGGTTCATCGGACGAGTTGGACGAGATCGCCTTGACTCTCTCGGCGACTGTCACCGCGTCGATCGACTTGTCCTCGCGGGCAAGCTGCGCGATCGCACGGAAAATCTCTCTATGAGCGTAGGCGTAAAAGTCGGCTTCGGAGAGCTTGTCTGCAATCACGCCATCCCATGCGCTGTTGTCGATCAGCAGCCCGCCCAGAACGGCTTGTTCCGCCTCAATGGAGTGGGGTGGCAGAACGAGAGCATCAAGGTCAGGAAGGGTGCTCATGATGCCTCCTCCCCATTGGATGGAGGCTCAGGCAAGTCTTTGGGGTTCAGGGCTTCGAGACAGCTTTTCCATTCGGGGAAAAGCTCTGCCGACAAAGCCCGCATCGTATCGAAGCATGCCGGCGCTTTCCGCCCCGCCGGACGCTTGGTTTCAAAGCGATGCGCCGGCATCTCAAGCATTGCTGCTTTGCGGTAGGACGCGATGTGCGGGATTACCGTATCCTGCACTTGTACCATCGGGTCATCTGCAAATTGCCGTCTTAGGCTGTCGGTTATCAGACGAGAATCACTTGAGACGAGTTCAGCCCTATTGATGAATAACTTGATTTGTGGGAGTTTTAAACCGAGATGGGTATAAGTCTGCAACTCTCCCCAGAGTTCCAGTGTTCCGCGCCGAAATTCCCTAGCGGCAAGAATTTCAGCCACGATCGGCGATACGGCGCGATCCGCCGCCAGTAACGCCATTTCCAGCGTGATACAGCGGCTGCCTTTGGTGTCAATCAATATAAGATCGTAATGCGGCTTGAAGGTCGGCAACAGGTTCAGGAGCCGGATACGCCCATCAGCCGCATTGAGCAGCAGAGAATCCAGTTGCCCCTTGCTATCATTGGAAATAACAATATCGAGATTGGCGATACTCGTCTTGGATACGATGTTATCCATGCGCGTATCGTTCGCCCCAACCAGCTCATAGATTCCACCTGGAGCCTCGTATTCCAATCGGTAATAGCTCGACAATGTGGGTTGGGCATCGAGGTCAATCAGCAGGACGCGCTTACCGGCGTCTGCACAAAATGCCCCTAAATTGGCGGCGGTAGTTGACTTTCCCACTCCGCCTTTGGTGCTCATTACTGGTACGGTAATCATGATCGCACTCCTTCTAAAGATGGTTGATCTTTAGTTGGGCGACGCCATTTTTACCGCTATGTCAGAGAGCCATCCTATGGATTCCTAGCTGATGTCTGATTTCGAGTCAGGTACCTTCAACCGCTCGGCCATCTCTCCGCAAGGAGAAGGATTATAGCGGGAAGACCCCCGGTTTCATAGGGGTAAGAACGGTAGGCACCTAGTTTATTGAAGGTTGGCTAATGACAGAAACCAGCTAAAGATCAACCATCTTTAGAAGAAGTGCGATCGTGATTATTGTACCTGTCATGTCAACGAAGGGCGGCGTCGGGAAATCAACCACCGCCGCCAATTTAGGGGCTTTTTGTGCAGACGCCGGCAAGCGCGTTCTGCTGATCGACCTCGACGCTCAACCTACCCTGTCCAGCACTACCGGCAGAATGACATCGTATTCAAGACGAGCGTCGCCAACCTTGATGTGGTCATATTCAACGACAGCAGGAAGCAGTTCGACAAAGAGAAGATACTGGCGCCGTGCTCAAAGAAATTTCTGGTCTGCGGATTCTTGGGCAAGAGCAGGGTGCCAGTCAATCAATTATGATAGGCAACCACTTGATACCACTTACAAAAACCGATCGAGCAACCGTCGGCTGAATTTGTCGAGCGCGGTGATGTCGGGGATGCGGTATTGCACGCCGTCGCGGTCGGTCACCAGCAGCGACGACGCGCCGAGCAGGCGGATGTCTTCTTCGCCTTTGAGTACGAACGAGGTTTCGCCGCGATCAGTGCTGACTTGCCAGGTGCTCGGCGTGGCGAAGGTCGAGACTTGATGCAGTTGTAAAATACTGGGCATGAATTCGCGCTCGGTGAGCGCCGCTTCGATCAGGGCGCGCGCCTTGTCGCTGTTTTCGCTGCCGACGACTGTTGCCAACGCCTCCCACGAATCGATCCAGGCGCGTTCGTGCCCCTCATCGTCCACCAGTGCCAGCCCGGCCTCCGGCGCGCTGATCGGAAACGCGCGCACCGGCACGATGTTTTCGTAAACGTGACCGTCTCTGGTGGTCAGCGCCAAACGGCCAAAAGCGTTGCGCGACAATTGAAATTCGGGCGTTTTCATCTTGAGGAACGATCGGTTGCGGAAACGGCTTTGTTCCACGACGCCGAAGCAAATTCGGTATCGACTTGCCGCGCCTGGGCTTCGTACAAACGGAAATAAACGCCGCGCTGTGAGATCAACGCATCGTGCGGTCCCTCTTCAACGATGCGGCCGCGATCCATCACGACCAGTCGGTCGGCTTTGCGCAAGGTGGACAAGCGGTGGGCGATGGCGATGGTGGTGCGACCGCGCACGAGGTTGTCGAGCGCTTTCTGAATTTCTTTTTCGGTTTCGGTGTCCACTGACGAAGTGGCTTCGTCGAGAATCAAAATCTTCGGATCAATCAGCAGCGCGCGCGCAATTGAGATGCGTTGACGCTCGCCGCCCGACAATCCTTGTCCGCGCTCGCCGACCAGTGAGTCGTAACCGTTCGGCAGGCGCAGGATGAATTCGTGCGCGTGGGCGGCGCGGGCGGCGGCGATGATGTTTTCGCGCGTGGCGTCCGGACGACCGTAAGCGATGTTTTCGGCGACGGTGCCGAAGAACAGGAAAGGTTCTTGCAACACCAGCCCGATGTTGCGACGGTAATCGGCAATGGACAAGGCGCGAATGTCGATGCCGTCGAGAAGAACGGCGCCTTCGGCGACATCGTAGAAGCGACAGATGAGGTTGACCAGCGTGCTCTTGCCGGAACCGCTGTGCCCGACCAGCCCGATCATTTCGCCGGGCGCCACGTCAAGGTTGACGCCGCGCAGAATGGTGCGATTGCCGTAGCGAAACACGACGTTGCGCAATTCGATTTGTCCGCGCACGCTCGATAACGGCGTCGGTCTTGCCGGTTCGGGCACGTTGGAGACATGATCGAGGATGTCGAAAATCCGTTTGGCGCCCGCCGCCGCTTTTTGCGTCACCGAGACGATCCGGCTCATCGAATCGAGCCGCGTGTAAAAGCGTCCGATGTACGCCAGCGCCGACAGCAGCATCCCGGTGGAGATGTGGTGATGCGACACTTGCCAGATACCGAACACCCAGACGACAAGCAAGCCGATTTCGGTCAGCAGCGATACTGTCGGCGAGAACAGTGACCAAAGACGGTTGACCCGATCATTGGCGATGAGGTTGCGAGTATTGGCTTCCCTGAAGCGCCCCGTTTCACGCGCTTCTTGCGCGAAAGCTTTGACAACGCGAATGCCGGGGATGGTATCGGCCAGCACGTTGGTGACTTCCGACCAAGCGCGGCCGATTTTTTCAAAGCCGGTTTGCAAACGATCCCGCACCGCCTGAATCATCCAGCCGATGAAGGGCAACGGCAACAGCGTCACCAGCGCCAGCCACGGATTGATCCAGGCCAGCGCCACCGCCGTCATCGTGATCATCAGCACGTCGGTGGCAAAATCGAGCAAGTGCAGCGACAAGAAAAGGCAAATGCGATCTGTTTCCGAACTGATGCGCGCCATCAAATCGCCGGTACGTTTGCCGCCGAAGTATTCGAGCGACAAGTGCATCAAATGTTCAAAAGACGCCGTTCGCAAATCGGCGCCGATACGTTCGGACACCAGCGCCAGAATGTAGGTTTTTCCCCAACCCAAGCCCCAAGCGAGCAACGCCGACACCAGCAGTCCGCCAAGGTACAACGCTACCAGAGCGATATCGACTGGCACGCCTTTCTCCGCCGGCACCAGCACCTTGTCGGTGAGCGGCATGATCAGATACGGCGCCACCATGCCGGCGGCAGTCGAAGTCAGCATCAGAGTGAAGCCCAGCAACAACGACCATTTGTAAGGGCGCGCGAAACGCCACAGCCGAAACAGAATCCAGGTAGAAGGCGGCGCGACGTTATCATCGGCCTCGCAGTTCGGGCACAGATCGTCCTCGGCCAGCAGCGGCGTGCCGCAAGCCGGACACAGCGTGATCCCTTCCTCGTCAACATTGGGTAGCGGGTGTTTTTCCCGCCGCTGTTCGAACGCCTGAATGAGCCGCTGAACCGCCGTGTCCTGCGCCAGCGTGTAGCGCCAGCAATGCAGCCGCCCGTTGTTGTCGAACAACTCCAGTGTGCCGACTCCGGCGTGGTCAAAATGATTCAGCCGCAGCCCGGAACCGGATCGACGCGACCATTGCTCACAGGTCTGGGCTCGCTGCTTCTGCGAGGAACAACTGAACACCCGCCGGTCGGTGACGACCACCAGCTCTTGGGCAAAACGCAACTTGGCGTCGAGATCGACAACCATCCAGCCCAAAATTCTTTCTTCCGGCGACAAAGCAATCGACGGCGAAAACCGCGCCTGCCAGACCGCGGGGAGAGGAACGGGCTGCGTGTGCGTGACCGTTGTCGGAAAGAAAGAGGTGTCCCGGTGTGTTTGTGTCATGAGTGGTGGTGTGTGCACGGCGCCATAATAGAAGTCGATTAAAAACGACACCCTGCCGCGCAGACAAAAACAACAGCATCGCCACTATAAAAGAATTTCGCCTCTTGTGCGCACGCGGCGCGCACTTTTCTCTGAATTCTTAAGGAACTGCAACGCTTGGTCATGGCGTGTAACCGATACGGGTAAAAAATGCCGCTTGGCATCTGAATCTCTTGGAGGAGAGCCAAAAATTTCCGTTTGCCTTGAGTTCGCCTTGGCCCTGTCGGCGGCTCTGCCGAAGGAGAAGACGCGCCTCCCCGCAGGTTTGTCCAGAAGGGTTCGGCGTTTCCCTGCCGCCGCCGACGGCCATCCTGCCCATCCCCCTGCCCTCTGGCTGAATCGTGCCGGACGGAGTAAACTTCTTTTTCATCATAGGCCGCCCAGGGGCGGCCTGAAAAGGGGAATTTGTTTTTTAATTCTTGTCTGTTTTTTGACTCTGACAACTTTTGTCGTCGTGCCTACAACATCAAAAGATTTGCAGTTTCTCCGTACCACGTATTTGCGTGGCCCCAACATCTGGACGTACCGACCGGTACTGGAAGTTTGGGTTGACATCGGCGCGTTGGAAGACGCGCCGTCCAATACCATCCTCGGCTTTTACGAGCGGCTGGTCGGCTGGCTGCCGACGCTGATCGAGCACCGTTGCGGAGTCGGCGAGCGCGGCGGTTTTCTGGAGCGCGTTCGGGAAGGCACTTGGATGGCGCACATTCTCGAACACGTCGCTATCGAATTGCAGAACTTGTCGGGCATCCAAGCCGGTTTCGGCAAGGCGCGGCAAACGTCAAAACGCGGCATTTACAAAGTGGCAGTGCGGGCGCGCAACGAAGAAGTCGGGCGCGCCGCCCTCTCGATTGGCCGCGATCTGGTGATGGCGGCGATCGAGGATCGGCCTTTCGATGTCGCCGCCGCGCTCGACGAATTGCGTCAGAAGATCGACGAACACCATCTGGGGCCGAGTACGGCCTGCATCGTTCAAGCCGCCGCCGAACGCCGCATTCCGGTGATGCGACTCAACACCGGCAATCTGGTGCAACTGGGCTACGGCGCGTTGCAACGCCGCATCTGGACGGCGGAAACCGAACGTACCAGCGCCATCGGCGAAAACATCGCCAGCGATAAAGATTTGACCAAGCGCTTGCTGAAATCGTGCGGCGTGCCGGTGCCGGAAGGCGAAGTCGTCGATGACCCCGACGCCGCCTGGACGGCAGCGCAGGATATCGGTTTGCCGGTCGTGGTCAAGCCCATCGACGGTAACCACGGGCGCGGCGTCGTTCTCGATCTCTCGCGCGAAGAAGACATTCGCGCCGCTTTCGCCGTCGCCGATGCCGAGGGCAGCGGCGTAATTGTCGAGCGTTTCGTGCGCGGTCAGGAACATCGGCTGCTGGTGGTCGGCGACAAACTGGTGGCTGCCGCGCGCGGTGAAGAAGCGTGGATCACCGGCAACGGCCGCGACACGGTGGAAGCGTTGATCGACTCGCAACTCAACAGCGATCCGCGTCGCGGTCTCAACGAAGAATTTCCGCTCAACAAGATTTTGCTCGACGAAGACCCTGTGATCGAACTGGAATTGACGCGCCAGCAGTTGACGCGCCACAGCGTTCCCGCCGCCGAGCGGCAAGTGCTGATCCAGCGCAACGGCAACGTTGCCGCCGACGTGACTGAGAGCGTCCATCCCGACAACGCCGCGCTGGCGGTGCTGGCGGCGCGCATCATCGGGCTGGACATCGTCGGCATCGACATCGTGGCCGAAGACATCAGCAAACCGTTCGACGAACAGGGCGCCGCCTTTATCGAATTCAACGCCGGGCCTGGTCTGCTGATGCACTTGCATCCGGCCAGCGGAAAGCCGCAACCCATCGGCGAAGCCATCATCAGCCATTTGTTTCCGAGCGCCGAGCAACATGGGCGCATTCCGATCTTCGGCATCACCGGCACGCAGGGAACGACGGCGATTGCCCAACGGCTGGCGGCGTTGCTTCGCCTCGCCGGATACCGAGTCGGGCTGGCGTGCCGCGACGGCTTGTATTTCGGCCAACGGCAAGTCGATCATCGCAACGCAGTTACTTGGGCAGCGGGCGAGCGCGTGTTGATGAACCGTTTGATCGACATTGCCGTGATCGAAAGCGACGCGGCGCTGATCTTGCGCGAAGGCCTGGCCTATGACCGCTGCCAGATCGGCGTTGTCACCGACACCGAAGGGCTGTCGGCGCTGGCCGACGATGACATTCTGACGACCGAGCAACTGTGTCAGGTGTTGCGCACGCAGATTGATGTGGTGTTGTCCAACGGCGTCGCAGTGTTGAACGCGCACGATCCGCGATTGGCTGAAATGGCGCCGCTGTGCGACGGCGAAGTGGTGTTTTACGCGACGGACGCTTCGTTGGATGTGATCGCCAAACACTGCCGACAAGGCGGGCGGGCAGTGGTCGTTGCCGACGGGCAAGTGATGTTGATGCACGGCAGCTACGCCACGGCGCTGAATACGCACAGCACGCCCGACCTCGAAATCGTGGCGACCATTGCCGCCGCTTGGGCTTTCGGCATCAACGCGACGCTGATCCGAATCGGCATCGAGCGGCCGGAACCCGAAACTGTCCGTTTGGCGGGATAAGCTTCTCTATGAAAACCCGCCCAACCCTTTGCCGTTCCCGACAGGAAACCGTTTGATGGAAGTCTCAAGAACCCGGGCGCTGCGTGGGCCGAATCTGTGGAGTCGCCGTACCGCCATTGAAGCCCTCGTCAACTGCACACCCGACGAAGCCGTGATCGCCGACGTGCCGGCGCTGGAAACCAAACTGCACAGCCGTTTCCCCGCGATGGGGCCGCTCACGCCCGCCAACGACAAGGTGACGATCAGCCTCGCGCATGCGCTCGAATGTGTGGCGCTGAGTTTGCAGGCCGAAGCCGGTTGTCCGGTGACGTTCAGCCAAACCGTTTCTACCACCACGCCTGGGCTGTTTCAAGTCGTCGTCGAATACACCGAAGAAGACGTGGGGCGACTGGCGATGCGTTTCGCGCAAGAGTTGTGCGTCGCGGTGCTGCAAGATGCGCCGTTCAATCTCGCTGAGGCGCTCTCACAAATCCGCGAGTTGGATGAAGACATCCGGCTGGGGCCGAGCACCGGCGCCATCGTCAACGCCGCCATCGCCCGCCGCATTCCTTACCGCCGTTTGACGCAGGGCAGCCTCGTGCAATTCGGTTGGGGCAGTCGGCAGCGCCGCATCTGGGCGGCGGAAGTCGATCGCACCAGTGCTATCGCCGAAGCGATTGCGCAAGACAAGGAACTGACAAAAAAACTGCTGGCTGTCGCCGCCGTGCCCGTTCCCGAAGGAAGGCCGGTCACCGACGCCGAAGATGCCTGGCAAGCCGCCAATGAAATCGGCTTGCCGGTTGTCGTCAAACCGCTGGACGGCAGTCAGGGCAAAGGCGTTACCGTCAACATCAACAGCCGCGAACATTTGCTGGCGGCGTTTGATGCGGCGGCCAAAGTCGGACGCACCGTGATGGTGGAACGCTACTTGCCGGGGTCGGATTTTCGGCTGCTGGTGGTCGGCGACAAATTGGTCGCCGCCGCGCGCCGCGATCCGCCGCAAGTGATCGGTGACGGCGTTCACAGTGTGCGGACGCTGGTCGATGAGATCAACCGCGACCCGCGTCGCGGCGAAGGTCACGCCACCGCGTTGACGCGGATTCGTCTCGACGACATTACCAACACGCTGCTGGCAATGCAGGGGCTAACCGTTGACAGTGTGCCGCCGGTCGGCATGCGCGTGATTCTGCGCAACAACGCCAATCTCTCCACCGGCGGCTCCGCCACCGACGTGACCGACGAAGTACATCACGAGATTGCCGCGCAAGCCGTCACCGCCGCGCAAATGGTGGGGCTGGACATTGCCGGGATCGACGTCGTCTGCGAAACGATTTTGAAACCGCTTGAAGAACAACGCGGCGGTATCGTCGAAGTCAACGCCGCGCCCGGCTTGCGCATGCACCTGACGCCCTCGTACGGCAAAGGTCGTCCCATTGGCGAAGCGATCATCAACACCATGTTTCTGCCGGACGAAAACGGCCGTATTCCGGTTGTGGCAGTTACCGGCACCAACGGCAAAACGACGACGGTGCGATTGATCGCGCACCTTTTTGAACAACACGGCTGGCGCGTCGGCATGACCACCACCGACGGCATCTACGCCAACCGTCGCCGCATCGACACCGGCGATTGCAGCGGCCCGCGCAGCGCCCGCAGCGTGCTGGCGCATCCCGATGTTGACGCCGCTGTTTTTGAAACCGCGCGCGGCGGCTTGTTGCGCGAAGGCTTGGGCTTCGACAGTTGCCGCGTTGCCGTCGTTACCAATATCGGCGTCGGCGATCATCTGGGGCTCGACTTCATCACCAGCGTCGAAGACCTTGCCGTGCTCAAGCGCGTGATCGTGCAAAACGTGGACGAAGACGGTATGGCGGTGCTCAACGCCGACGATCCGATTGTCGCAGCGATGGCATCGGTTTGCCCCGGCAACGTCACCTTCTTTGCGCGCGACGGTCATTTGCCGCGTCTGCTGGCGCATCGCGCGCAAGGCAAACGCATCGTTTATCTCGGCAATCACGCGCTCATCGCCGCCGAAGGCGGTTTTGAATATCGCTTGCCCCTCTCCGACATCCCGCTGACCCGCAACGGCAGCATTCCGTTTCAAATCGACAACGCGATGGCGGCGCTCGCCGCCGCTTGGGCCATCAACATACCGTGGGAAACCATTGCGCGCGGCTTCGCCACTTTCGTCAGCGACGACCGCATCGTGCCCGGCCGCTTCAACGTGTTCGATTATCGCGGCGCTACCCTCATCGCCGATTATGGTCACAACCCCGATGCCATCAAGGCGCTGACGCAAGCCCTCGAGATGATGCCGGCCAAGCGCCGCTTCGTCGTTATCAGCGGCGCGGGGGATCGTCGCAACGAAGACATTCAACAACAAACGCAAATTCTCGGCGACGCTTTCGACGAAGCGATTCTGTATCAAGACCAGTGTCAACGCGGTCGTCAGGACGGTGAAGTGCTGGCGTTGCTGCGGCAAGGTCTGGTGAACGCCAAGCGCGTCCGCGCCGTCGAAGAAATCCGCGGCGAATTTCTCGCCATCGACACCGCGCTGGAACGATTGACGCACGGCGATCTGTGTCTGATCCTGATCGATCAAATCGAAGACGCGCTGGAACACATTCGTCGGCGGATCAAAGAAGACGGCAAATAGATAGCATTCCCCTCTTCCACTGGCGGGAGAGGAAAAACGAGAGAGCGGAATGTTGGAAGCGACGGAAGCGACAAAAACCTCTCTCGTCGTCCTTCCCGCGAAGTTCCCGCCTTCGCGGGAATGACAGGGAATCCAGCCCTTCATCACTCTGACTTTTCTCTGTTCTGTGATACCGCACGGCGCGTCTTGCCCCACTGAAAACCAACGCCAACTTTACCCATGTCGCTCGCCGTCTTTGAAAAACTGATCGCCTTATTCGATGCCGGACAAGCGCGTTATCTCGTGTTGACGCATGTGCCGGTGCGCACCTCCGAAGAGGCGGCGCGTGTGCGCGGCACAGCGCTCGGCCAAGGCGCGCGAGCGATGGTCTGCCGCGTCAAACTCACCTCAACACAACGTCGCTATGTGTTGGCGGTGCTGCCTGCCGACCGCCAACTCGATTTCACTAAAGTTGCGGCAGCGGTCAACGGCAAAAAGGCTTCGCTGGCAACACCCGAAGAAGCGCAAGCGTTGACCGACTGCGAAATGGGCGCTGTGCCGCCGGTCAGTTTTCATTCGGAACTGCTGCTGATCGTTGATCCCGGCATCGCCTCCCGATACGACGAAATTTCATTCAACGCTGGTTTGCGCGAGCGCTCCGTGGTGATGGCGACAAAGGACTATTTGCGCATCGTCGCGCCGCGAATGGAAACGATGGCGAGCGAATAGGTTGGCGGTACCCCAACGCGACCACCCCGCCCCTACGAGTTCATGATTCCTGTTGAAGCCTGATTCCTGAACGCCGCAAGCGCCTTGATTCGCGCTGCGTGAAGCGCCGCCGGAATCGCGGATGGGGTGTCGGCGTGGTTGTGCGCAATCGCTGCTGCATCAACTGTCAGCAGCGCCTGTGCCGCGCCTTCGAGAAAAACCGCCGACGGCAAAATTTTGTCGGCGCTGTTTCCCCGTATCCAATCTTTGGCGCCAATGTCAACGGTCATCGCGTCGATCAACCAGCGCAATCGCCAAGGGCGACGCAACACATCCGTCGCCATCAGCAACGTCAATAACGCTTCGTTATTCTGCATTGGCGTTTTTTCATTCGCCTCGTTCGCGCGCAACGCTTCGCCGTGCCACTGCGTCACCAGTTGCGCCGCGTCGCCGCAATCGGTCGGCACTTTCAATCGCGCCGACAACGCTTGCGCCAACGGCACGCCGCGCGTTTCATGACCGCGATGGCTCGGCCATTGCGACGACGGCGTCGCGCCTTTGCCCAGATCGTGGCACAGCAACGCATAGCGCACCGGCAACACGTCGTGGCGCGAGGCGGCGAAGTCGAGCGCTTGTTCGATGTGAAAACCGGCGTCGATTTCGGGATGGTGTTCGGGATTTTGCGGCACGCCGTAGAGCGCCGCGACTTCCGGCATGATTTTCTCCAGCGCGCCGCAAGAGCGCAACACTTGCAAAAAACGCGACGGCTTTTTCGTCATCAGCGCTCGCGCCGTTTCTTGCCACAACCGTTCCGCCGCCAGCGTCGCCAATTCGCCGCTATCGGCGATGCGTTGCATCAACGCCACGGTTTCGTCGGCGACGATGAAATCAAAGCGCGCCGCAAAGCGCGCCACTCGCAACACCCGCAACGGGTCTTCGACGAACGCCGACGATACGTGTCGCAACACGCCCGTTCGTAAATCGCGCTCGCCGCCGTAGGGATCAATCAACGTTCCGTCTGCCGCGCGCGCCATCGCGTTGATGGTCAGGTCGCGACGACGAAGATCGTCTTCGAGCGTCACTGTCGGATCGGTGTAAAACGTGAAGCCGTGATAGCCGCGTCCGGATTTTTTTTCGGCGCGCGCCAGCGCGTATTCTTCCTGCGTTTGCGGATGCAGGAAGACCGGAAAGTCGCGCCCGACCGGTCGAAAACCTGCGGCCAGCATCGCTTCCGGCGTCGCCCCGACCACGACGTAATCACGATCCGCCACTGGCCAGCCCAACAACGCATCACGCACCGCGCCGCCGACTTCATAGACACGCGCGCCGACCGGCAAGCGCGCCAGAATCGGATCGTCAACAAAGTGAGCGGCAGGATCAGTCATCATCGTTCGCCATCAAGCCTTCAACCAACTTGGCGCAACTTCCTCCAGTGCTGTCGGCACAATCCGCAGCACCCGCAACGCCGACGCTTTCTCATCGGGGCAAACGCTGTCTTTCTGCAACGAGCGCAGTTGATCGCGCGTCATCAAGTGCCCCGGCAAATGTTCGAGCAGCCACGCTTGCAGCGGCGCCAACGACGCGGGCGTCGAAAGAATCGGGCGCGGCGCCCCTATCGTTTTTCCGAGCCAACGCAGCATTTCGTCGAGACGATAGACGCGCGGCCCGCCCAACGGAAATATTTTGCCAACCGTCGGGAAAAGAGGCAAGGCGCGACAAAACGCCGCCGCGACATCGCCGACATAAACCGGCTGAAAACGGGTTTGCACCGACGGCACCACCAACAACGGCGCTTGCCGCAACACGCGCGCGAAAGTGTTGAGAAATTCGTCGTCCTGCCCGAAAACAATGCTCGGCCGAAAAATCGTCCAACGCAGTTTCGAGGTGCGTACCGCCGCTTCGCCCACTCTCTTGCTGCGCAGGTATTCGCTCGGCGCGGAAGCACTGGCATTCAACGCGCTCATGTGCAGCAACCGTTCCACCCCCGTTGCCGAACACGCCGCGACCACCATTTTCGGCAACAAAGCGTGGGCGCGCGCAAACGTTTGCCCTCGCGTTTCGCGGATGATGCCGACCAGGTTGATGACGGCGTCGCTGCCTTCTATTGCCGCCGTCAGTTGCGAAGCGTCGTAAACATTGGCCTCGCGCACATCGATCCCCGGCAACACCCACAACGATTTCGTGCGCTCGCGCGAACGGGTGAGTAAACGCACGGTGTATCCGGCGCGCGCCAACCGCGCCACCAGCGTTCGTCCGATGTAGCCGCTGCCGCCCAGCACAGTAACGATTGACCTCATGGCGCGCTGTCCTCCGCCGGTCGACCATCGGGATCGTCGTCCTCATCGGTGCGCTCTTTCGTGATCGCTTGTTTCGGCGGCGAGTGAACCCACGCCAGCGTGTCCAGCAACGAAAATGCTTGCTCGCGTTCCTGCGCATAAATTTTGGTGTTGGTCAGCACTTTCTTGACATAATCGCGTGTTTCATCGAATGGGATGGATTCGACCCAGATATCGCCTTCTTTCGCCGCTCCGCCTTTCGCTGCCGCTTTCGCGCGCCAGGAACGCGCCCGGTTCGGCCCGGCGTTGTACGCCACCGCCGCCAGCACCAGCGAACCATCCAACTCGTCGAGACAATGTTTGAGATAGAACGCGCCGAAGTCGGCATTGACATCGGCGTTTTCGAGTAAATCGAGACGATAATCGGTTGTCCCTGTTTTCTTCGCCACCCAGCGCGCCGTGCGCGGCATCAGTTGCATCAAGCCAATGGCGCCGGCGCTCGACACAATGTCGGGAACAAAGCGCGATTCCTGTCGCGCCACCGCGTAAAGCCAACTCTCGTCCACGCCGCGCGCCGTGCTGGCGCGCTGAAACGCCTCGGGAAACGGGCGCGGATAACGCAACGCCAATTCCATCGGCGCCGTCATTCGTTCGGCGGCGGCAATCGAACGGTCGAACATGCCTTGCTGCGCCATCGCCACCGCCGCCACCCGCAACTCCGAATCGTCGAGCTGACGCGCCAGCGCCCGCCACTCGATCAACATTTCAGGACGCATGTCGAGCGCCTGAAGTTTGACGATTCGCTGCACTGCGTCGCGCTTCAAAAAATCGTTCGCTGTCTCCGGCCACCCCGGCGCGGTCGGCACCGCCCACGGCGGCGCCGAATCGGCAGGCAAACGTTCGCGCGCCAGAAAACCGTAATACGTCGGTTGCCCTGCCAGTTGCCGGTACAGCGTTCGCGCTTGCCGCAACGCTTCTTCGTCTTTGCGTTGTTCCAAGCAACGCGCGCGCCAGTAGCGCCACATCTCGTCGTCGCGACTGGCGGCGGGCAACGCCGCCATCGTCGTCAACGCCGCTTCGTAATCGCCCGCCCACAACGCCGCCCGTATCCGCCACGGCAGTTGCGTTTCGCTCAATGTCGCGTTGCCCGCTTCGGCGAAGAAACGGTTGGCGTCGGGGTGCAAACTGCGCGCCGCTTGATACGCCAATCGCACGTTGCCGTATTCCTGATCTTCCTTCGGCCATTGATCGCGGATCGCCATCCAGGCGCGGCGCGCTTGTTCGACATCCTGCCGCGCCGCCCGCTCCAGCGCGTAGTACAACAATTCGCGCGCGCCTTTCTGCTTGGGCGTCGGCCTGCTGTTCAAGTATTTCAATGACTGCCGCTCGGCTTGCGCGAAAGTGCGCTCATCGGCGCGCTGCGCCGCAGGCAACCGCTGCCACAGCGCCCGCACCAGCGGCACGTTCGCCGCTTGCACCGCCAACAGATAACGCGCGCGCACATCGTCGTCGGTCAATACGCCTTTGGCCCGCATCGCCTCGAACACCGGCTTGCAGGAATCCGGCAAGGACTTGCCGGTCAGCCACAACGCTTTCCCCGCTTCGAGCGCACCGTCGCCGTCACGCTGATAGCGGTACTGAATGCCGTAACAGATCAACTCGGCGTCTTCCTCCGCCGGCGGATAGTCGATCGCAAAGTAATTCCAGTCCTCCGCTTTTCCCAGCGCCTTCAGCCAAGCGCGTTGCAACAACGGCGCCAGCGGTGTTCCGGCGGCTTGCTGAAGAAAGGTATGAACCTCGTTATCGAGTTGGCGCGGCGGCGTTTTTTCGAGTGCGACGCGAAGCCACCAGTAATCGACATACGGCGCCAGAATGTGGCCGGTCGGATTGAGACGGTCAAACGCCGGCAGATCGCGCGCCTCATAGGCGGCTTTGGCGGCCATAATCGCGGCATCGCCGACCAGCGTCGGCTTGGCGGACGACGAGGTCGCCGCCACCGCGGTTGTCATCAAACCCCACGCCAACGCCGCCGCACCCAGCTTTGCCGCCAGTCTCTGCGTGATTTTCACTGAAAAAAAACTTTGTCGCTGCATTCCGTTTCCCTCAGTTGCCCTTAATAGCATGCCATTGTCTGAAATGCAAACTTCCGACACAAAAACCTCCTTATCGCCAGTTTTCACGTCGCAACGGGTAAAATAATCTTTCTCCGAAAAGCCGCTGATTTGACCCAAAACCATGACAACCACGCCGTCTTCTTCGCCTTCTTTTCCCGCCCCGCCTGCCGACGAGGGCTTCTGCGAGCCTGCTTTTGGCGAGGAAATCGACGCCGAAGCGACTCTTTCGCCGGTTGCGCCGCTGCCGCCCGGCAGTTGGCTGGCGGTTCTGGGCGGCGGCCAGTTGGGGTTGATGTTTTGTCAGGCCGCCCAGCGCCTGGGTTACCGCGTCGCCGCAATCGATCCCGATCCCGCCGCGCCGATTGCCGCCGTCGCCGACAAGCTGTGGACGACCTCGTATCAAGACGACGACGCCCTGCAAGCGATCAGCGAACTGGCGCAGGCCGCCACCATCGAATTCGAGAACGTGCCTTATATGGCGCTGGCGTATCTGGCGGCGCACATGCCGATGCGCCCTGCCGCTGACAGCGTTAGCATCGCTCAAAACCGCATTCAGGAAAAAATGTTTTTCGCGCGTTGCGCCCTGCCGGTCGCGCCTTTCGTCACGTTGCGCGACGGCAACGATCTTTTGTCGTCGATTCCGAAGGCTTTATTCCCGGGTCGCCTCAAAACCGCGCGGCTCGGCTACGACGGTAAAGGGCAATGCGCCGTCGCCACATTCGAGCAATTGGGCGACGCCTTCCGGCAACTCGGCAATGTTCTCTGCGTGCTGGAAAAACAACTGAAGCTGGCGCGCGAAATTTCGGTGCTGATCGCCCGCGATGCACAAGGCAACATCGCCGTGTGGCCGATTGCCGAAAACATTCACCGCGACGGAATTCTCGACGTGACCATCGTACCCGCCCGCATCAGCAAAGCTATCGCGCAGAGCGCTTGCGATTATGCGCGCCGCGTCGTCGAAGGCATGGGTTATCGCGGCGTGTTGTGTATCGAGTTCTTCATCGACACTCAGGACAATCTTTTCCTGAACGAGATGGCGCCGCGCCCGCACAACTCCGGCCATCACACCATCGAGTCGTGCGTCACCTCGCAATTTGAACAACAGGCGCGCATCATCGCCGACTTGCCGCTCGGCGACCCTTCGCAGAAAACGCCGGCGGTGATGCTGAACCTGCTCGGCGATCTGTGGTTTCCCGAAAGCAATTCCACCACGCCGCGCGAACCGGATTGGAATGCGTTGCTGGCCGACAGCAACGCGCACCTGCATTTGTACGGAAAGAAAGAAGCGCGGCGCGGCCGCAAAATGGGACACATCACTATCTGCGCCGCAACGCTGGACGAAGCCTTGCACACGGCGCGGCGCTTGCGGAAAGCGCTGCACTTGCCGGACGCAAACGCCCTTTAATCACCAGCGCGGCGATTCGAATCAACGGAAGCAAGGAAAGTGACCATGAACAAAGCTTTGATCGTCATCGACATGCAGAACGATTTCATCGACGGCGCGCTGGGTTCACTGCAAGCACAAGCCATCGTGCCCCGCGTCGTCGAAAAAATCAAAGCGCACCGCGATGGCGCCATTCTTTTCACACGCGATACTCACCAACCGAATTATCTGCAAACGCAAGAGGGGAAAAACCTGCCCGTGCCGCACTGTATTGAAGGCACGGCGGGCTGGCAAATCGCCGAAGCCGTCGCGGCGGCGGTCGATCTTCCTTCGTGTCCGATCTTCAACAAAGGCAGTTTCGGCAGTCTGGAACTGGCGCAATACCTTCGTCAAAAAAAATTCGACGAGATTGAATTGGTCGGGCTGGTTTCCTCCATCTGCGTCATCTCGAACGCGCTGCTGATTAAGGCACACTTGCCGGAAGCGACGATCATCGTCGATGCCGCCTGCACCGCCGGCGTAACGGACGAAGATCAACGCGCCAGCTTGTGCGTAATGAAGATGTGCCACGTTCGCGTCGTCAACGAACAAGCATCGTGAAGCATCGGGATAGCGAAACATTGGAATATGCGCCGGTTTATCTGGCGGCACAGTGGGCAGCGCTGCAAGCGCGGCGGCGCTCATCGGCTTCCTCGACGCTTGTCGTTTGCCTGTGCGCCGAGTGGTGCGCCGTCTGCCGCGATTTCAAAACAGAGTACCGCGCGCTGGCGCAGCAACAACCGGAAATTTTATTCGCTTACCTCGACATCGAAGACGACGAAGCGCTCATCGGCGCGCTCGATCTCGACGACTTCCCGACCCTCGCCGTCTTTCGCGGCGACGCCCTCGTTCACTTCGGCGTCGCCAAAGCAGAGCGCGACAGCATCACGCGATTGCTGCGAAAACTCGACGCTTCGCCGTCGCTGACGCCGCCACTTGCGTTGCAGCCATTGTGCAACGCGGTTGGCGGAAAAGCCGGCGAATAAGGCCGTATGCCGTAAGGGCGGTTTGCGAACCACCTCTACAACAACACAACCCCCCACCCACTTTCGCGGGCATCTCTTTTCAAAAGGGGTTTGGTTTATAGACCCCTACGCTTGTTCCTTCGGCTTGTTGGATGCATCCACAAAAATCACGCGCGGCCGGTGAGAGGTCGCTTCCGCCGTTGTCATGTCCGCGTAAGAAATCACGATGATCTCATCCCCCGCTTGCACGAGCCTTGCCGCCGCGCCGTTCAAACACACGACACCCGAATGCGCTTCTCCCTCAATGGTGTAAGTTTCAAACCGCGCGCCGTTGTTTTTATTGACGATCTGAACCTTCTCGTGCGGCAGAATATCCGCCAACGCCATCAAATGCCCATCAATGGTGATACTTCCAAAATAATTCAAATTGGCGTCGGTCACCCGCGCGCCATGAATTTTGGATTTCATCATACTGCGAATCATAAAGCTTCCTTTCCTGCCGAAGGCGGAATATTAACAGCGCTTTTCTGAAAAAGCATCCGACCCGTCGTTTGCCCGACTTCTCCTCTTTCGTTGACGGGCCGGATGCGGCAGGAGCCAGCCGAAAGCACTCGGCAGGAAGCAACAACCACTCATTCATGATGAAACCGCATTTTGTTGGTAAGCGTTTCCGCTGGAAGAGTTCGTAAAATTTCTCTCGCCCGCGCGCTCAACGAACCGCTTTGGGCCGTCAGCCATTTTTCCGCCACCAGCGCTGCTTTCGCCACGGCGGATGACATGCTGCGTTCTTCTTCCGAATGCAGAATCGCCAGAAAAAGGTCGTCGCCGTCCATGGGAATGTTGTCCATGTCCTCACCATTCAAGACGATGCGCTACCGACCAGAAACAGGATCGCCGCCATCAGCACCAGACTGGAGAGCAGGCCGGTCATCAGCGCCGCACCGACGAAGCGCAGCAGGGTGCGCACACCGCTCCTCCCCATCACCGGAAAGCGTTCGGGGGAAGCGGGTGCGGGAGCGTGGAAAGTGGCTGACATGAAATTCTCCAAAAGAAAATGTTTCGATGGCGCCATTACACCTGTCAACCCTGACCGTTTCGGTCGCCGTTGCTGCCAAAACGCTGATCAATCATGGCAAAGTGATGGCAATACGCGAAAATCGCGCCCGTCGCCCGCCGCTTCGGCTATAGTGCAGTCATTGCTTCTTTGGAGAATGCCATGAGCCGCCACATCGCCCTGATCGAAGACGAACCGGCGCTGCGCGACAACTGCGCCGAAGCGCTGCGTCGGCAGGGTTACAAAGTATCCACTTACGCCAACCGCGCCGACGCGCTCGCCGCCTTCGCCGCCCGCCTGCCCGATCTGGCGTTGATCGACATCAGCCTGGGCGATGAAGTCGATGGCGGCTTCACGCTGTGCCGCGAACTGCGAGCGCGCTCGGAGCGATTGCCAATCATTTTTCTTTCGGCGCGCGACAGCGATTTCGACATCGTGGCGGGCTTGCGCATGGGCGCCGACGATTACGTTACCAAGGATGTCAGTCTGCCGCACTTGACCGCTCGCATCGCCACGCTGTTTCGACGCAGCGATCTGGCCGCGTCGCCGCCGGAAGCCGACGATGTGCTGGTGCGCGGCGCCTTGCGTCTCGATTTGCCGCGGCTGTCGGCACACTGGCAGGAAACGCCGGTGCCGCTCACCGTTACCGAGTTCTGGATGGTGCACACGCTGGCGCGTCATCCGGGTCACGTCAAAGACCGGGAAAGCCTGATGAAAGACGCGCGCATCTACGTTGACGAAGCGACGATCACCTCGCACATCAAACGCATTCGCCGCAAATTCGCCGCCATCGATCCGGCTTTCGATCACATCGTCACCGTCTATGGCATGGGTTATCGCTGGAACCCACAGGAAACATGAAAACACCCGCGACTTTATCGCCTTCGCCTCGCCGTCGCCGCTTCGGTATCCGGCGCTTCGGCATTCGGCTGCAACTGCTGCTGGCGCTGGCGGTGTTGCTGGTGCTTCCCTGGCTCGGCTACGAATATCTGCGCGAAGTCGATCTTTTTCTCAAGAGTGGTCAAGAGCGAACTTTGCGCGTCACCGCCAAAGCGGTAGCAACCGCGTTGTACGAACGCCCCGATGTTTTCCGCGCCGACAGCGCCGTCTCTCTGCCGCAAGCGCAACGCGAAGCCGATGCCGCCGATTTTCCGAATGCGCCGTCGCCCGAAGAAGCTCCACCTGACACGCCGCCGCGTTTGCCGACGCAACCGCTGGTCGTCGCGCCCTTGTCGTTGTCGCCAACGCCGACAACACCATTACCGGCCAACTTGCAACAGCAACTCGAAACTGCGTTGACGCCGCTGGTGCCCAACAACGTGCGACTGTGGGTCGTCGATCGTGACTTGCGCGTACTGGCGCGACTCGGCTCTTTGCATCGGCTGATCGACGAGCGCCCGCCGCAACCGTTTAGCTGGAGCGATCCCTGGCCGTGGCTGCGCGCTCTTCTGGTGGAACCGATTTACACGCGCTTGATCGATCAACCGACCGAAGATTTCGTTGACGAACCGGGAACGCAAGCGCTGGCGTCGGCGCGTGAAGTCGAAGGCGCGCTCTCCGGCATTCCGATGCTGGGTCAACGCCCGACCACGGATCGCGCCGCTACCGTCACCGTCGCCACCACGCCGATCTGGAGCGGCGACCGCGTTGCCGGCGCCGTGATTGTCGAAGAAACCACCAACGGCATTCTCGCTGCGCGCAATCAGGCGTTCGAGCGCTTGTTCTCGTTGTTGCTGGCAGCGGTGTTGCTGATCGCCGCCGTGTTGATCGCTTACGCCTCGCGCTTGTCGGCACGCATTCGCCGTTTGCGCAACGAAATCGAACACGCCGTCGATGCGCGCGGCCGCGCTCACGCTATCGCCGCCAGCGCCGACGCCGGTGACGAGATCGGCGATTTGTCGCGCAGTTTTTCAGATGTGCTCGGTCGTCTCGAAGAAGCCGCCGTCTATCGCGAACAAATCGCCAGTCGCTTGTCGCATGAACTGCGCACCCCGATTGCCGTCGTTCGCAGCTCGCTCGAAAATCTGCGCGAGCCGCTCTCCGACGACGAACGTCGCACTTATCTCGAACGCGCGCAAGGTGGGTTGACGCGGTTGTCGCACATTCTGGCGCGAATGAGCGAAGCCTCGCGCCTCGATCAAAGCATCGTTGACGCCGAGCGCGCCGAAGTCGATCTTTGCGCGCTGCTCAAAAGCAGCGTCGAGGGCTACACGCTGGCGTATCCCGACCGCCGTTTTTCACTGCGCGTTCCCGATGAACCGTGCCGTCGTTTCGTGGCGCCCGACTTGATCGTGCAAATGCTCGACAAACTGGTGGCCAACGCGCACGAATTCGCCGTTCCTGATACCGCTGTCGATATCAATCTGCAAACTTCCGGCAAAAGCGTTGTGCTGCGCGTCGTCAACGAAGGGCCGCTGCCGCCCGAAGGCGACAACGCCGCGCTGTTCGAGCCGATGGTGTCCGTCCGTCCGGGCAAGCGCAGCGATACCCCGCACCTCGGCTTGGGACTTTACATCGTTCGACTGATCGCCGAGTTTCACGGCGGCAATGCGCGCCTTTCGCCGCGCGATGATGCGCTCGGCGCGGTGGTCACCGTCACGTTGAACAGTGCGCCGAATGAAGTCTCAACGTAGGAGCGCTTTTGATTCAAGTTGGTATGCGCCCCCTCTCTCTCTACCCTTCTTCCACAAAGGGAAAGAGAGAAGAAGGCTTAAATGCAAATAAAAATTGTCTCAAAACTGTTTCAAACAAAAATTTCACCACGTCGTCGCTCTTCGTTACACATGCTTTACTTTCGATTCACCGTCGTCGTGTACAACTGCGCAACAGTGGGTGTAACATGGCAACGGAGCTTTTGAGAAAATCGCTCCGTTCAACATTCAACAAGGGATTTCAATCATGCGTTATTTGTCTGCTGCTTTGTTATTAAGTGCCGCCACCATCGCTGCCGTCGTGCCGACATTGGCGCAGGCGCAACCGCGTGGCGGGCCGCCGCAAGTCATCGTGCGCTGTGAGAGCGACAACGGCCGCTACCGCGAATGTCGCATTCCGGATCGCGCCCGTATCGCGCTGTCGCGTCAATTATCCAATTCGTCCTGCGTCGAAAACCGTTCCTGGGGCGTGAAGAAAAATCGCGTGTGGGTGGATCGCGGCTGTCGCGCCGAATTCTCTGCCATCGGCGGCGCCTGGAGCGGCAAAGGTTGGAGCGGCAGCATCCTCTGCGCCAGCGAAGACTATCGCACCGTCTCCTGCCGCTGGGATTCGCGTCAGGGTCGCCCGCGTCTGCTTGAACAAGTGTCCGGCGCTGCTTGCGTTGAAGGCAAGAGCTGGGGCGTGGCGCGCAACGGCGATGTCTGGGTAAGCAACGGTTGTCGGGGTCGTTTTGGCGGACGCTAATCCACCCTCTACGCCTGAGTCAGATAACGAAGATTCAGGCAACGAAAATAAAGTTGCCACCCTCGCGGCGGTAACGCACAGCAGCCTTCACCACTGGCCGCACTGGATGTGGCCATTGCCTGGCATCGCATTGACTTTTGCGATTGCAGTGATTGCCACGCTGTTGCGCTACATCCCCGGCGTGGCAACTTTCAGCTCGCTGATTCTGGCGATCATCATCGGCATCGCGTTTCACAACCTCGTGAAGACGCCGATAGTCTGCATCCCCGGCGTGAAGTTTTCGATGCGCTTTATTCTGCGCTTTGCCATCATTCTTTACGGCTTGCAACTGACGATCACCGACATCGCGTCGGTCGGCGTTCAAGGTTTTCTGGCCGTCTCATTTACGCTGGCGGCCACTTTCGTTTTCACCGTGTGGGTAGGACGATGGATGGGCGTCGAGCGCAAACTCGCCGAACTCGTCGGCGCCGGCACGGCGGTGTGCGGTGCGGCAGCGGTGGTTGCCACCAACACCGTGACGCAAGGTTCGGAAGAAGATGTCGCTTACGGCGTCGCCTGCGTCACCGTCTATGGCACCATCGCCATGTTTCTCTACCCGCTCTTGCCGCCGCTCCTGCATCTGGACGCGCGCGGCTTCGGCTTGTGGTCGGGCAGCTCGATTCACGAAGTCGCGCAAGTGGTTGCGACTTCCGTACAAAACGGGCCGGTTTCTGCCGAATTCGCGCTGATCTCCAAACTCACCCGCGTTGCGCTTCTCGCGCCGCTTGTGCTTTGCCTTGGCTTTCTGCGCTCGCGCGGAAACACCGACAGCAATCGCGCCTCAGCGCCGGTGCCCTGGTTCGTCTTCGGCTTTCTCGCGATGGTCGTTGTCAACAGCTTCGTCGCCATTCCCGCGCCGGTGAAATCGCCGCTCATCACCTATGCAACGCCCTTCCTTCTGGCGATGGCAACGGCAGCGATGGGATTGGAAACCGACATCCGCAAATTGAAAGCAAAGGGCTTGAAACCGCTCCTGCTCGGCGGGCTGGCGTGGCTGTTCATCGCCGCGCTCGCCTTGACGCTGGTGTATACGGTGATGATGCGCTGAGGGCGCATTTGTGAAAACAGATGTAGGGTGGTAAGCGCCGTGCCCACCAAATGAAAGGGGACGTGGCGCATTCCTTACTTTTGCCCACCCTACGCTTTGCCGCCTTTGCTTTTATTCCCAACAAGTAAAAAGTCGGTATAAAATAGTAAAAAGCATAGAATACTTCCGACATGAGTAAATCATGAGCAACGAGTCCATTAGCCCCTTCTTGGGCGAGCGTGCCGTAGAATTCGGCTTGCAGAATATGACGCGCTACCGCGAGGCCGCCGAGCAAGGCGACGACATCGCTCAAAACGAACTCGGTGTGATCTACGCGGAAGGTTGGGGCGTGGAGCAAGACGACGCGGAAGCTGTCGTCTGGTATCGCAAAGCCGCCAAACAAGGAAACGCCGACGCTCAAAACAATCTTGGCCGGATGTATCAGGATGGCCGCGGCGTTGCACAAGATGATGCGCAGGCGGTTGTCTGGTATCGCAAGGCCGCCGAGCAAGGAAACGCCGACGCACAGAACAGCCTCGGTTTGGCCTGCGCGAGAGGTGTGGGCGTTGTCTCCGATAACACGGAGGCCGCCGATTGGTTTCGCCAAGCTGCCGAACAGAAAAATGCCAATGCACAAAACAATTTCGGCTTCATGCTCGCGGAAGGGCTGGGCGTTGAACAAGACGACGCCGAAGCGGTTGAGTGGTACTGCAAGGCCGCCGAACAAGGCAACGCTTACGCTCAAACCAACCTCGGCCTGATGTACGCGGAAGGTCGCGGCGTTGCGCAAGATCATGAACAAGCTGCTCACTGGTTCAACAAGGCCGCTGAACCGGGAAACGTCGCTCCTCAAAGCGATTTCGGTTTGATGCGCGCGCGGGGTTTCGGCGCCGCGCAAAATGCCTGGCGCGATGGCGACTTGTTGGTGTTGTGGCGGGATGGCGATTTCCCGCAGAATTTTTGCGCGCGATGCGGCGCTCCGACGGTCTCCCCCACACGGCGTTATCGGTTGAGTTGGGATGTTCGAGATCCGTTCGTCAAGTTTGGAAAGACCGTGTTTCTTCCTTCGCTTGCAATATCATTTTTCGCATTTGCGTTATGGTTGCACAGCCGAGAAATTGACATGGTATTGGTTGTAGTAGGGGGCTTGGCTCTTTCATTTGTTTTGGCGATGGTACTGACTGCCGTAGTAAATGTAGCTGCCATAATATTTTTCCCGCCCCACTTCTCAGCTCATATCCCGCTCTGCGCCAAGCATCGGTGGTACTGGCAAATTGACAGAGGGGTTTGGGTTGTGTTTCTCGTGATATGGATCGTGCTCATTGTTTTTAAATACCCAAAATTGGATTTGTTTATTGTGCTAATGAACTTACTAGTCGTATTTATACAACTGTTGCGCTCCTCTCAGGTTCCGATCACCGTCGCAAAAATCAACGAAAAATACGTTTGGATCAGCGGCTGCAATAAAATCATTTTAGCCCCTTTGCCTGAGTTCAAACAGAAACAGGAAATATAGGGTGGGCGAGGAGCGAAGCAACGTGCCCACCCTACACCTGCTAATGCCCGTCAAACTGTTTACAACAAGACCTTTTCGATTCCGTCTTTCGTGACTTTTTTCACGTAGTCGCGCATCCATTGTTCGCCGAGCAAATGGCGCGCCAGCTCGACGACGATGTAGTCGGCTTTGGTTTTCGCGTCGCGGTTGTAGCGCGACAAGCCTTGCAAGCAGGACGGGCACGAGGTCAATACTTTGACCCATCCTTCAAAGTCATCGAAGCGCACTTTTGCCGCGTCTTTGCGCAATTCTTCTTCCTTGCGGAAGCGCACTTGCGTGGAGACTTCGGGGCGCGTGACTGCCAGCGTTCCCGATTCGCCGCAGCAGCGATCGTTCAAAATCACGCCGTCGCCCACCAGTCCGCGCACGACGTTCATCGGTTTGTACGCTTTCATCGGCGAATGGCAGGGGTCGTGAAAAATGTAGCGCGTGTCTTCGACGCCTTCGAGTCGTACGCCTTTTTCGTACAGGTATTCGTGAATATCGAGAATGCGGCTGCCCGGAAAAATCTGATCGAAGTGATAGTGTTGCAATTCGTGCAGACAAGTGCCGCACGACACCAGCACGGTTTTGATGTCGAGGTAGTTCAGCGTCGTCGCCATCCGGTGAAAGAGGACGCGGTTGCGCGTGACCATCGCCTGCCCTTTGTCTTCGTCGCCGGAAGCGATTTGCGGATAGCCGCAACACAAATAACCGGGCGGCAGCACGCAGGAGACGCCGAGATCGTAGAGCATCGCTTGCGTCGCCAGCGCGGTTTGCGAGAACAAACGCTCGGAGCCGCAGCCGGGAAAATAAAACACGGTTTCCGTTTCACCGTTGGCGCGACGCGGATCGCGGAGGATCGGCACGACAGTGTGATCTTCAATACCGAGCTTGGCGCGCGACGTGCGCAGCGGCACACGGCCGGGCATTGGTTTGTTGATGAAGTGAATGACTTGCTCTTTGAGCGGCGGTCTGCCGACAGTTGCCGGCGGACGGCTGGTTTGTCGTTGCGGCAAACCGGCGCGACGCGCCAGCAGGTTGGCGGTGCGTTGCAACCGATAGCCCAGATCGATTACGAAAAACTTGAAGGTCTTGATCGCCAGCGGTTTGTAAAAATTGAGGAACATCATTCCCAGCGCCGAACCTGGATTGAACGGTTTTTTCTTTTCGCGACGCAGGAAGTTGCGCATGGCGATCGAGACGTTGCCGAAGTCGATGTCCACTGGGCAGGGGTTCAAGCATTTGTGGCAAGTGGTACAGTGTGTCGCCACGTCCCATGTCTCGTCGAAGTGACGCAACGAAACGCCGCGCCGCGTTTGTTCTTCGTAGAGAAACGCTTCAATCAGCAGCGATACGCCCAAAATTTTGTTGCGCGGCGAGTAAAGAAGATTGGCGCGCGGCACATGAGTCGAGCACACGGGCTTGCATTTGCCGCAACGCAAACAATCCTTGATGGCGCGAGCGATGGTGCCAACGTCGCTTTGTTCAAGGATCAAACTTTCGTGACCGATCAGCGAGAAGCTCGGCGTGTAAGCGTTGGACAAATCGGCGGGAAGATCGTCAGAGCGCAACAACTTGCCGGCATTGAAGCGACCGTTCGGATCGATCCGCGCTTTGTAATCGGCAAACGGTTTCAGCGCTTCGTCGCTCATGAATTCGAGCTTGGTGATGCCGATGCCGTGCTCGCCGGAAATCACGCCGCCCAGCGCTTTGGCCAGCGCGATGATGCGCGCGACGGCGGCGTAGCCCTGTTGCAGCATTTCGTAATCGTCGGAATTGACGGGGATGTTGGTGTGCACGTTGCCATCGCCCGCGTGCATGTGCAACGCGATGAAAACGCGGCTGCGCAACACTTTCGCGTGTATCTCTTTGCAGCGCGCGGTCAGCGGCGCCAGCATCAATCCCGAAAAAAGGTCTTGCAAGGGATTGCGCAGTTCCTTTTTCCACGAAGCGATTTCGGAATGGTCCTGCAAGGCGCGGAAAGTTTCGTCCAGCCGGTCGGACAAGTCCTGCCAGCGGTCGCGCACTTGTTTGACCAGCAAACGCGCTTCGCCGAGTTTTTCTTCGAGCAGCGCTTCAGGCGGCTTCAATTCGGTGCGGTCGCTGAAAATCTGCGGCAGCAACGGATCATCGAAAAAAGTCAGCAGCGTATCGCACAGTTTGAGTTTGTTGTACAGCGAGTATTCGATATTGATGCGCTCGACGCCATCAGTGTAATCACCGAGCCGTTCGAGCGGAATCACCACGTCTTCGTTGAGCTTGAAGGCGTTGGTGTGTTTGGAAATCGCCGCCGTGCGCGAACGCTCGACCCAGAAGCGATGACGCTCTTCCGCGCTGATGGCGATGAACGCTTCGCCGCCGCGCGCCTGCGCGATGCGCACGACTTCTTCGGCCACTTGCGACACGCTCTCATTTTCGTCGCCGACGATATCGCCGATCAACACCATCGTCGGGCGACTGCGATTCGCCGCTTTCGTCGCGTACTTCACCGCCTTGGTGTAGCGCTCGTCCATGTGCTCCAGCCCGGCGAGTTGCACGCCGAGCGGTTTCGTGTCGAGATAGCGTTTTATTTCGACGATGGCCGGCGTTGAATGTTGCGCCAGTCCGAAAAATTCGAGGCAAACTGTTTGCGTGACCGGCGGCATGGTGTGCAGAATGAAACGCGCCGAAGTAATGATGCCGTCGCAACCTTCTTTCTGAACACCAGGCAGGCCATGCAGATATTTGTCGGTCACATCCTTGCCCAGCCCCGGTTTGCGAAAAGCGCTGCCGGGAATGCAAAGTGTTTCGCTGCGTTGAATCGTTTTACCGCCAGGGTTGTACCAGTTCAATTCAAACATGGCCACTTCGGCATCGTGAATCTTGCTCAGGTTGTGATCCATGCGGATCACTTCCAGCCATTGCGCGTCGGGCGTGACCATGCGCCACGACGCCAGATTGTCGAGCGTCGTTCCCCACAATACCGCTTTTTTGCCGCCCGCGTTCATCGCGATGTTGCCGCCGATACAGGAAGCGTCGGCGGAAGTTGGATCGACGGCAAACACCAACCCCGCCGCCGCCGCCGCGTTCATCACTTTGCGCGTGACCGCCCCGGCGCCGACGGCAAACGTCGGCGTTGCTTCGAGATGCCCCGGCAACACCACGTCTTCAACGTCCGACAAGTAATCGAGTTTTTCGGTGTTGATCACTACCGCGTTCGTCGTCAGCGGAATGCCGCTGCCGGTGTAGCCGGTGCCGCCGCTGCGCGGAATGATCGTCAGCCCCAGTTTGATGCAACCGTGCACCAGACCGCGAATTTCTTCCTCGTTGTCGGGATACAGCACGGCAATCGGATACTCGACGCGCCAGTCGGTGGCATCGGTGACGTGCGCGGCGCGCGCCAAGCCGTCGAACGCGATGTTGTCCTTGTGCGTGTAGCGCGACAACACGCGCACGATACGCCGTCGCATTTCGTAGGTCTTCGGAAACCAGTTGGCGAAATCGTCCACCGCGCCGCGCGCCGCATCCACCAGCAGCGCCACTTTCTCGGCACGCTCCGGCGCTTCGGGCAGATTCGATTGTCGCCGCGCTTCGATCTCGCGCAAACGATGGTGCATCGCTTCGACCAGCATCGCCCGCCGCTTCGGATTGTCGAGCAAATCGTCTTGCAAATACGGATTGCGACACACCACCCAAATATCACCCAACACTTCAAACAACATCCGCGCCGAGCGGCCGGTGCGCCGTTCCAACCGCAATTGATCGAGAATATCCCACATCGGCGCGCCGAGCAGACGGATGACGATTTCACGATCCGACAGCGACGTGTAGTTGTACGGAATCTCGCGCAGCCGGGGCGTTCCCGGCGGCGGCGCTTCTTGAGGCGGGGTGGTGTGCAAGGGGTCAGTCATGATACATGAATCTGTTGCGGAACTGATTATTTTACCGCAGGTATGCGCCTTATGCTTTCGGTTTGCATTTTTTGTCCGGCAAGGCGGTTTTCGGGTATGCTTACCTGTCTTTTTTGAGAGCAACTATGCGAATTTTACACACGATGCTGCGCACCGGCGATCTGGCGCGGTCGCAAGCGTTTTACACCGAAGTGCTGGGCATGCGCGTTCTGCGCACCGTGGATCGCCCCGCGCAAAAATACACGCTGGTCTATCTGGGTTACGGCGATGAAGCCGTCGAGGCCGTGCTGGAGCTGACGTACAACTACGACACCGACCGTTACGATCTCGGCAACGCTTATGGGCACATCGCCATTGAAGTGGACAACGCCAAGGCCGCTTGCGACGCCGCGCGCCAACGCGGCGCAAAAGTCGTGCGCGAAGCGGGCCCGGTGATGGGCGGCCAAACGATTATCGCGTTTCTCGAAGACCCCGACGGCTACAAAGTCGAACTCATCGAGCGCGGCTCGCCGTACTGATATTTTGCGCAAGCACAGGGGCGCTTTGCGAAGCGCCCCTGCGAAAATCACGCCTTTTTCATTGCGTCTTCGACTTTCTCGAATGTCGCTTTCATGCTTTCCGTCGGTGTTTTGCCGAACAGGCTGAACACAACGATGGCGAGTGCGCACAGAATAAAGCCCGGCACGATTTCATACAATCCAAAGTAACCGCCCTGCTTCCAGACGATCACGGTGATGGCGCCGACCAGCATTCCGGCGAGCGCGCCATTGCGCGTCATCCGTCGCCAGAAAAGCGAAATCAGAATCACCGGCCCGAACGCGGCGCCGAAGCCCGCCCACGCATAGCTCACCATTTTCAGCACGCGACTGTCGGGATCGCTGGCGAGCCAGATGGCGACGAGCGCAACAGCGAGCACCATCAAGCGACCGATGTTGACCAGTTCGCGCGATGAGGCGTTGCGCCGCAGGAACACGCGGTAAATGTCGCCGGTCAACGCCGACGAGCACACCAGCAACTGACACGACAGCGTGCTCATCACCGCCGCCAGAATCGCCGCCAGCAACATCCCGGCGATCCACGGATTGAACAGCAGCAGCGACAGCGAAATGAATACGGTTTCGGGATTGCCCTTCACCATCGTTGCCTGCTCAGGATGAAGCTGAAAATAAGCGATGCCGAAAAAGCCGACGGCCACCGCGCCGGCCAAACACAAAATCATCCACGTCATGCCGATGCGCCGTGCCGGTTTGATCTCGGCCAGCGAGCGCGCCGCCATGAAGCGCACCAGAATGTGCGGCTGCCCGAAATAACCCAAGCCCCACGCCATCAGCGAGATAATGGCTATCGCGTCGAGGTTGCGCAGCATGTCGGTGTACAACGGATTGATGCTATGAATCAACTCGACGCTGGGCGTCACCCCGTTGCCCGCCGCAATCACCATCACCGGCGCCAGCAACAACGCGGTAATCATCAGCGACGCTTGCACCGTGTCCGTCCAACTCACTGCCAGAAAACCGCCGATCAGCACATAACTAATCGTTGCCGCCGCAGAAACCCAGATCGCCGTTTGATACGACAAGCCAAACATGTTTTCAAACAAGCGCGCGCCAGCCACCACGCCCGACGCGCAGTACAAGGTGAAAAACACCAGAATCACCAGCGCCGAAAACAAACGCAGCATGTGCGTTTTGTCCTCGAAGCGGTTGGCCAGATAATCCGGCAGCGTCAGCGCGTTGCCCGACATCTCCGTAAAAACCCGCAGCCGTCCGGCCACCCAGCGCCAGTTACACCAAGCGCCAATGATCAGCCCGATGGCAATCCACGATTCGGAAACGCCGGAGAGAAAAACCGCGCCCGGCAAACCCATCAACAACCAGCCGCTCATGTCGGACGCGCCCGCCGACAACGCCGTTACCAACGCGCCCAACCGCCGCCCACCCAGAATGTAATCGGACAGATTGTTGGTCTGCCACCAACCCATGAAGCCCAGCACCAGCATCGCGACAATGTAGATAAAAAATGTCACGACGATTTGCGAATCGACGGTAACCATGTGAACCCTTGAAAAAGTGCGCCGCGCGGGGGCGGCAAAGGCGTAAGCGTAACAGAAGACGCGACGGTTCTCCAATGACAGCGATAACGACCAAGGGAAATCCCCTTTGAAAGGGGCTTATAGGGGGAAAAACGCTACCGCTGAAACCGCATCGCCTTCCAGGCCACAGGCGACGCATTCCAGGCGACGCCGTAGATAACATCGAACGGCACGGCCACGGCGCCGTCGGCGGCGGTCAGCAAGCGCGCGGCGGCTTCGGCGCAAGCGCCGGCGTCGAACCAGCCGTCCCGCGCCAGTTCGGCGAGCGCGTCCGCTGCCGTGGCGTAGGTGAAGGTCAAGGTTTCGCGGTCGAGCACAGGACGGGTCAATCCGGCGGCCACCAGCGCATCGCCCAGATCGACCAGCGTCGGCCAAGAGGCGAAGGCGTGCGGCGTCGTTGCCGATGAACACAACGCTTGCAACGGCAACAAAGTTTGCGGCCCCAGCGTGGCGAAGAAAAACACGCCGTCGTTCGCCAGCGCGTTTTTGATGTCGCCAAATATCGCGGCCGTATAGGGCGCGAAGGTTGCGCCCGTCGCGGGCGCACCCCAAATCAGATCGGCGTCGGCGCCAGCTCCTATTTTCACCCACGTTGCTTCGGGGTACTGCCGTCGCAGCGCGGCGGGCACATTCTCAGCGCCTAAACAAACCGCGCGGCGCGGCGGCGTCAAATTCAGCGTTGACAACCGCTCCAGCAACACCGGCACGATTTCGTCGGCCAGTGCGCCGGACATTTCGGAAGGCGCTGTTACCACTGCGTGCGTATCCGATATTTGAGTTCGCTCTTGCCGTCCGCCGGCACCGGTACGTCCCACATCGCCGAGCTGGCGGTGGACTTGAGGTGCGGATGGTTTTCTTTCAACATTGTCCAACTGCCCGGAATCGGCTCGACGACGCGCACGGTCACCGGCGTATCCTTGGCGTTCGACAATTCGATGGTGATCTCCTGCTCGAACACGCGCTTGGAGATACGCGAGAAATCGGTGCGCTTCCAGTTGCCGGTAACGTCGAACGCCTTGCCGAGTTTCATCCGCACCTTTTCGTTCTTCGGCGTGTGATCGATTTTGTCTTCGCCGATGAAGAGCGGCCTGCCTTCCTTGTCTTTCTTGTACACGCGCACAGTGCCTTTCGGCAACGGCTGACCGAGGTCACCGTCTTTATTGGTGAATTCGATGAACACCTCAACGCTGCGCTTGTCACCCTGCTCCGGTGTCTTGCTTTCTGAATAGTACCAATAATCCGCGCCCTCCATCCGATACTCCTTGTTCACCGGCACATGCGCCGCCGACAACAACGCTACTTGCTTGGTTTGCTGATCGCGCAAGGTCGTCGGTCGCCCCAGCGTATAGAGATGGTACTCAAACAGTTGTTCGCGCATCATCGGCGCCGGCGCCGCTGGCGCCATTGCCTCCGCACGCCTAGCGTCGAACGCGACGGGCTTTTCCTGAACGCGGTTGACATCGCCGGCGACCAGTTGCAGTTTGGCGTTTTCGTAAGCGGCGCCGCTTTTGTTGGTCAGCGTCACCCAACCGGCAAGGTCCAACGTTTTTTCATCGTCGGCAAGCGAAGCAACGTAATCCGCTTTCCACGAAAGGCCGCCGGTGAGGTACGACAATTCGGCGCGTTGTGCGCCGCCTTTGTCGCTGTCGAGATCAACCACCAGAGTGGGACGGTCGCGCAGCGTTTCCGGCACGCCCTCATAGACGATGCGGGCGTTGTCAGGCAAGCCCGTTTCGATCCGGTCGGCGTATTTCAGCACAACGCCGCTGTTGTTGGCGAGCACTTTCGCGTCCTCACGCGTTTCCTTGTTGGCAGTATCGTTGTAGCGCACCACCGTTACCGTTTTGCCGACGTATTTGTCGAGCAGTTTTTGCGGCGTGAGCAAATCGAAATCGAAGTTTTGTTCGAGCAATTCCAGCTTCGCGCCGGACAAGCTGCGCAAGCTGGCCGTCTCCGGCTTCATCTGCCCCGACACTTCACGCAAGGCCAACAGGTTACGACCGGCGTTCAGATTGACTTCGCGCTCTTCGCGGATCAGCGCCAGCGATTCGTTGTAAATCGTCACCGCCACCGCTTTGCGATCTTCGGCGCGGCTGACGGTTTCGGTGGGAGCGGTGGTTTGCGCCGCCACCGACGCGGTGATTCCCATCGCCAGACAAAAGGTCAGCGCGTGGACGTGCGTTGAAGAAGAATGAAAAAAGGTGTTGCGCATGGCGTTCCTCCAGAGTTAAAGACGCAAAATCTTTGGGATGCGAAATCTTTGTTCAAACAGAGAGGCGAAACGGCGAGAAGTTCCCGCCGTTTCGCTCCCATTTACTGACAATGTTCCGGCAGATACTGTGGATCGATGTCGCTGCTGCGACAGCGCCAGATCAAATCGCCGCTCTCATCAAACTCGGGAACGAAATCCAGCGTTTTTTTCCTGAGCGGTGCAAAGCCCAGTTCCACATGAATGATGCCGGTTTCCGAATCGATCCACAGCCGTCGCACTTGCGGTGAGGTTTGATGAAAATCGGCGGCGGCCAAACTCGGCGGCAATTGGCCGTCGTGATTTTCCTGATAGCTGGTCGCTGCCGCCGTGGCTTCGGCGCCGAGCATCTCGGCTTCGTGCATGCGGGCGGCGACTGTGGAAACGGGGCGTTTCGACCCTTGCGCTTCGCCCAGCTTCGGCAGTTGCATGCCCACCCAGGCAAAAAGCGCGATGAAAGACACGAGGAACAACATCATCAAGCCCCAAGCCACGAGAGCCGTGGTTTTCTGCGTACTGCTCGCCGGCGCCGACGGGTGGAGTTCCAGATCGTTCGGCGTCACTTCCTTGTACACCACCAGCGTGCCGGCAATCAGATCGTGCAACGCTTGCTGACGGGGCGTGAACACATTGACGAGAAAGCCGATGTAAAGCGTCACATTGGAAACGAAGTGGGCAACATAGCGCCCCAGCGCGCGCAGGAAAGAAAGGCGGTTGCCGTGGGTGTCGGTGACTTTCAAGCCGATCGCCATTTTGCCGAGGGTGGCCTGCCAGCGTGAGCTTTCACACAGCGAGAAATACAGCAGCGGCGCAATGAAATAGATGAGGCCAATCACCAACGACACCCCGACCATCGCTGCCGACGGTTCGGCCGCTACCTTGCCGCCGCCTCCGAACGTGGAAAAGGCGAGCGCCATAACGAAAAAGAACCACAACACCCCCAGCACCGTGCCGATGAGAAGGTTGTCGATGAACATCGCCAGAAAGCGATACCAGAATCCGGCGTAAATCAAATGGGCGGGACGCCCCGCTTGCGTGACTTGCGGCGGCAAGTCGAGCGACGAGTCCAATAACGGCGGCTCGATTAGGGTAGGGTCTTCGTCATCAAACGATTGCGGTGTTACCGGCACATCTACACTCTCCGACGACGGCGGGATCGACAGCTTCGGCAACGAGGGTTTCGGAAAGCGCGTCGAGAGCGGCGCGTCAATGCTTTGCGGCACTGAAGGTTTCGATATTGATGAAGCCGATTCCTTTGACGGCGGCACCGGAAAGTCGATGTTGCCGGCAACCACCATCGGGCTTTCGTCGTCGGTGCGCGTGGTGTCGATCGACGCTCCGCCCATGTACGGCGGCAACGCGCGACCGCACGAAAGGCATGTCGTGGCGTCGTCTTTATTGATCTGACCGCAAACGGGGCACTCCATAAACCGTTCCTGAACCATTCTTTTTGACTCAACAGAAAAGTGATTTTACGCGCAACTTTGATGCTTGTCACATCAAGTTGCGGTGCAACTGCTTACAATAAGAGCCAATCTTATCGCCGCTGAAACATTTTAGATTGTCGCTTTTCAACTACAGCAGTTTCGACTACAGCATGCAGCAGAAATTTTTCTGGCACGCCGCGCTCGACGCCTTTTTCCCGGCGCGCTGTGTGTCGTGCGGCCAACAGGCGCCGCACGGCCACGCTTGGTGCCGCGCCTGTCACGCAGCGCTGCCGCGCATCGAGAAAGCGTGTGCACGCTGCGCCGAGCCGTTGCCGGCTTCTTCGCCGACAAGCGCGTTGTGCGGCGCTTGCTTGCGCCATCCGCCGCCCTTCGATGCAACTATCGCCGCCTGTCGCTACACGTTTCCGCTCGATCAACTGTTGCAGGATTTCAAGTATGGCCACCGATTGGCGCTGGCCGCGCCGCTGGCGCAACTGCTGGTGGATGCGCTGGCGTCCGCCGTTTTTCAGGAACCGCCAACGCATGTGATCGCGATGCCGCTGACGGCAGCGCGGCAAATCGAGCGCGGCTTCAATCAGGCGCGGGAACTGGCACAGCCCGTGGCGGCGGCGCTGAAGTTGCCGTTGTTGATTGACGCGCTTCTTCGCCCCAAGGACGCCCCCAAGCAAGCGACGCTGCCTTGGCGCGAGCGGCGCAAAAATGTCCGCGATGCGTTCGCGTGTCGTCGTGATCTTTCCGGCTGTCGTGTACTGTTGATCGACGACGTGATGACCACCGGCGCTACGGTCGCCGCCGCCGCCAAAGTTTTGCGCGCGGCGGGGGCAGCCAAAGTTTTTATCGGCGTGGTGGCGAGGGCGAGCTAGCTTCGCGAAGCGCCCTTGCGCTGATGCTAAAATCCGTTCTTTCAAAAGTTTCGCGTTCATTTTCCCCATCTCATGCTCTCCATCGTTCTCGTTCAGCCCGAAATTCCGCCGAACACCGGCAACGTGATTCGTCTGGCGGCCAACACCGGCGCGGCGCTGCATCTGGTCGAGCCGCTGGGTTTCGCGCTGGAAGATCGGGCGTTGCGACGCGCCGGTCTCGATTATCACGAATACGCGCGCGTGCGCGTTCATGCCGACTGGGCAACGTGCCGAGCCGCCATCACTGCTACGCTCGCCGACGTTACGCCCTCGCCGCGCTGGTGGGCGCTGACCACCAAAGGCGGGCATTCGTTGTTTGAATCGCGCTTCGACGCGCACGATGTGCTCGTCTTCGGCCGCGAAACGGCAGGCTTGCCTGACGAAATCCTCACCGATTTCCCGACCGCCGCGCGGTTGCGCATTCCGATGCGCGAGAATGTACGCAGCCTGAATCTTTCCAACGCCGTCGCCGTCGCGGTTTACGAAGCGTGGCGGCAGACGGGGTTTCAATAACGCTACAAGCCTTCAACTCATCACTTCATCTCAGGGAGTAAGGAATGTCTTTTTTTTACACCATCGACCGCACCATCACCGTCGATCAATTCATCGCGCTGTTGTCGAAAACATCGCTGGGCGTACGCCGCCCGCTGCACGATCGCGCGCGAATCGCGGCCATGCTCGAACACACCAACTTGCTGGGCACCGCTTGGGACGGTGGGCAGTTGATCGGCGTCGCCCGCGCTTTCAGCGATTTTTCTTATTGTTGTTATCTTTCCGATCTGGCGGTCGATGAAACGTATCAGCGCCACGGCATCGGCAAAGCGCTGATTTCCTTGTTGCAAAAACAACTGCATCCCGAAGCCAAGATTATTCTGCTGGCCGCGCCGCTGGCGGTGGACTATTACCCGCGCATCGGTTTTGAAAAACATCCGTCGGCCTGGACGGTACGCGCCGATCAGGCCTTGCAATAATCCGGCATTCCTCAAAAATTTTTTACCGGAAATTGAACGACAGGCGGGTAAAACAGGAATATAATTCCCGCCCGTATGGGATATGTTGAATGCGTCGTGCGGTGTGGGCATTCGATTTATTTTGATCCCTGTTCTTCCGGCGCGATTTTCTTGACGCTTGCTTCATCCTGACCGCCCGGTGACTTTGAATTTCTCGCGGCTCTCAGGAAAAAATGAAACTCGGCTTTCTCAAAGAACTCTTTGCCGGCTTTTTGCGGACGCGCCATATTTCGCGGCACTTTCGCCGTCTGGCGTTGTTGGATTTGCTGACCCAAACCAACATCAAACGCGACGCGCCCTCGGCGTTGACGCAAACGTTAGTCGCCGCCGCCAAAACAGAGGTTGAAGCATTAACGCAACAACTGGACAGCACCCTCTCCGGTCTGACCGAAGAAAAAGCCGAGAGTGTTCGCGAGCGCATCGGCTTGAACGAAATCGATCACGAGAAGCCGCTGCCCTGGTGGGCGCACATCTGGCACTGTTACCGCAATCCGTTCAATTTGCTGTTGACGCTTTTGGCGGTGATTTCCTACGTCACCGATGATCGGGAAGCGACGATCATCATCGGCGCGATGGTGGTGCTCTCCACTTTTTTGCGTTTCTGGCAAGAAGCCAAATCCAACAAGGCCGCCGATGCGTTGAAGGCAATGGTCAGCAACACCGCGACGGTGTTGCGCCCCCTTCCGCTGGAAGCAGGCGAAAATGAGAGCATCGTTACCGTCAATAACCTCAGCGGCACGCGCACGCCGCGCATCGAGTTGCCCATCCAGTTGCTGGTGCCCGGCGATGTAATCGTGCTGTCGGCGGGCGACATGATTCCCGCCGATTGTCGCCTCTTGAGCGCCAAGGATTTGTTCGTGACGCAAGCAGCGATGACCGGCGAGTCGATGCCGGTCGAAAAATTTGCGCAACAACGCGAAGCCAACACGATCAGCCCGCTGGAACTGGACAACATTGTGTTCATGGGCACCAACGTGGTGTCGGGTTCGGCGACAGCCATCGTGTTGACCACCGGCAATCAAACTTACTTCGGCATGCTGGCCGGTCGGGTGACCGTTACCGAGCGCGCGCCGACATCGTTTCAATCGGGCGTCAACAAAGTCAGTTGGTTGTTGATCCGCTTCATGCTGGTGATGGCGCCCATCGTGTTGCTCATCAACGGTTTCACCAAACATGATTGGATGGAAGCGGTGCTCTTCGCGTTGTCGATTGCCGTCGGATTGACGCCGGAAATGTTGCCGATGATCGTCACCTCGACGCTGGCCAAAGGCGCGGTTTTTCTCTCGCGCAAGAAAGTGATCGTCAAGCGGCTGGACGCCATTCAAAACTTCGGCGCGATGAATGTGCTGTGCACCGACAAAACCGGCACACTGACGCAAGACAAGATTTTTCTGGAGCGCCACATCGACGTGTGGGGCGAAGAATCCGACGATGTTCTGGAACTGGCTTACCTCAACAGCTATTTCCAAACCGGCCTGAAAAACCTTCTCGACGTGGCCGTGCTCGAACACGGCGAAGTGCATCAGGAACTTGCCGTGGCAACGTCTTATCGCAAAGTCGATGAAATTCCGTTCGACTTCGTGCGCCGTCGCATGTCGGTAGTCGTGGCGCGGCGCGACAAAGAGCACGAGATCATCACCAAAGGCGCGGTTGAAGAAATTCTTTCCGTTTGTACGCAAGTGCGACACGGCGAAGCGATTGAACCGCTGACGCCGGAACTGCTGGATCGAATTCGCGCCGTCACCGCCGGCCTGAACGAAGAAGGCTTGCGCGTCGTCGCCGTGGCTGCGAAAGAAATGCCGCCGACGCATGAAGTTTACGGTGTCGCCGACGAGAAAGAACTGGTGCTGATCGGCTACGTCGCTTTCCTCGACCCGCCGAAGGAATCGGCGGCGCCCGCGCTCGAAGCCTTGGCCAAATACGGCATAGCGGTCAAAGTGCTGACCGGCGACAACGAATTGGTCACGGCGAAAATTTGCAACGAGGTCGAACTGGAACCGCAAGGCATCATCACCGGCAGCCAGATCGAAGAAATGAGCGACGCCGAATTGGCGAAGACAGTGGAAGAACACAACGTTTTTGCGCGGTTGACGCCGATGCACAAAGAACGCATCGTTCATTTGCTGAAAGCCAACGGCCACGTCGTCGGCTTCATGGGTGATGGCATCAACGACGCGCCAGCGTTGCGCTCTGCCGACATCGGCATCTCCGTCGATACCGCGGTGGACATCGCCAAAGAAGCGGCGGATATCATTTTGCTGGAAAAAAGTTTGATGATTCTGGAAGAAGGCGTGCTCGAAGGGCGTCGTACCTTCGTCAACATGTTGAAGTACATCAAGATGACGGCAAGTTCCAACTTCGGCAACGTTTTTTCGGTGTTGATCGCCAGCGCTTTCCTGCCTTTTCTGCCGATGCTGCCGTTGCAGTTGCTGACGCAAAATCTGCTCTACGACATTTCGCAAATTGCAATTCCGTTCGATCACGTCGATGACGAACTTCTGCGGCAACCGCAGCGCTGGCAGCCCGGCGATATCGGCCGCTTCATGATTTTCTTCGGCCCAATCAGCTCGCTATTCGACATCATCACTTTCGCGATGATGTGGTTTATTTTCAACGCCACCACCGAAGACGCGCAAACGTTATTTCAATCCGGCTGGTTCGTCGAAGGACTTCTGACGCAAACTCTCATCGTGCACATGATTCGTACCGCCAAGATTCCTTTTGTCCAGAGCCGTGCCGCCATTCCGCTATTGGTGATGACGAGCGTCATCATCGCCATCGGAATTTTCTTGCCGATGGGGCCGCTGGCCAATTACTTCAAGATGCAATCGCTGTCGCCGTTTTATTTTGTGCTGCTGGCGTTGATCGTGTTGGCGTACATGGGGCTGACGCAAGTGGCGAAAGGGATTTATATTCGGCGATGGGGGTGGCAGTAAAGACGCGGAGCGATGCCGCAATCTCTCATCTCTCACCTATTGCTTCTGTCGTCATTCCCGCTCGTTCCCGCCTTCGCGGGAATGACAGGGAATCCAGCCCTTTCAACCTCATTATTCTTGTTTTTACAAAGACACCAACCTCCGCCCGCTTCGCGAAGCGCCCCTACGACCATAACTCCCGCCTGTGCAGAATGGCAATGAAATTAACCGTTTCTCCCTCGCGCCAAACACGCTCGAAGCACTTCCTGCCACGACGGCAATGAAACACCGAAAGTTTGCCGTAAGCGTTCGGACGACAACACGCCATACGCGGGTCGCGTTGCCGGTAACGGATACTCGGCGGTAGTAATCGGAATCAGTTGCGGGCGCTTGCCGTCAGCGGAAGCAGCCGCATCGGCGTCAAAAATCGCTTGCGCGAAACCGAACCAACTCGTTTGTCCGGTCGCCGATAAATGGTACAGTCCGGCGCGCTCGCGCAAGCGCGTTGGCCCTTGCGCGATCAGTTGTACCGTTGTCGTTGCCAACGCTTCACTGTCGTTGGGCACGCCGATCTGGTCATCGACGACGCGCAAGGTGTCGCGTTCGTTCGCCAGCCGCCGCATGGTCAGCAAAAAATTGTGGCCGGTCAAGCCGTAAACCCAACTCGTTCGCAGAATCAGCGCGCGCCCGCCCGCTTGTTGAACGGCGATTTCACCGGCGCGTTTGCTCAAGCCGTATTCGTTGCGCGGGTGCGGCGCGTCGCCCTCGACATAGGGCGTGCGCTTGTGGCCGTCGAATACATAATCGGTGGAGTAATGAATCAGCAGCGCGCCGCAACGCTTCGCTTCTTCGGCAAGAATGCCCGGCGCCACGCCGTTGATTTTTTGCGCCAACTCCGGCTCTTGCTCGGCGCGATCCACGGCAGTGTAAGCGGCGGCGTTGATGATGAGATCGGGCGCATGGTCGCGGATGGCTTTCACGAGCGTTTGCGGGCGCGTCAAATCGACGCGGTCTTGCGTGGTCACCATTAACGCCGCTTGTGGGAATGTCTGCGGCAACAGCCGCGCCAGCGCGCTGCCGATCTGCCCTTCGCCGCCGATCAGCAGCAGGCGCGTGAAAGCTTCTGTCTCGTTCACGGATAAACCTCGGCGTCTTTCAGCAAAACGCCGGCGGCGTCTTTTGCCGCCAGCACGGGCACCTCGGTCAATCCCCAGTCGATGGCCAGCGCCGGGTCGTTCCACAACAACGTGTGCTCGTATTCGGCGTGCCAGTAATCGGTAGTCTTGTACAAAAATTCGGCGGTATCGGAACGCACGACGAAACCGTGCGCGAAGCCCGGCGGAATCCACAGCATTCGCTTGTTTTCCGCCGACAGCGTTTCGCCGACCCACTTCCCGAATGTCGGACTGCGGCGACGCAGATCGACGGCCACGTCGAACACTTCGCCGACGATCACGCGCACCAGCTTTCCTTGCGCGTGTTCGGTTTGATAGTGCAAACCGCGCAGCACATTTTTCGTCGAACACGAATGGTTGTCCTGCACGAAATCCAAATCCAGCCCGACATCAGTCAGCGCTTTGTAATTCCAGCTTTCAAAGAAAAAACCGCGCGCGTCAGAGAATACGCGCGGTTCAAGGATTTTGACATCGGGGATAGCGGTGTTGATGAGATTCATGATGGTTTCGTTGAGAGGGTTATCGGCTGCCCCATACCGGCACGTCGAGCAGACGCAACAGGTATTGGCCGTAACTGTTTTTCGCCATCGCGTTGCCCAGCGCGCGCAGTTGCGCTTCGTCAATCCAGCGCTGGCGGTACGCGATTTCTTCGGGGCAGGCGATTTTGAGCCCTTGCCGACGTTCAATGGTTTCGATGTATTGCGCGGCTTCGAGCAACGATTCATGCGTGCCGGTATCGAGCCACGCCATGCCGCGCCCCATCAATTCGCAGCGCAGATCACCGCTCGCCAGATAAGCGCGATTGACGTCGGTGATTTCCAATTCGCCGCGCGCCGACGGTTTCAATTTCGCCGCGATGTCGCACACTCGCGCATCGTAGAAGTACAAGCCCGTCACCGCGTAGCGCGACTTCGGCACTTTCGGTTTTTCTTCGAGGCTGATCACTTTGCCCTGCGCGTCGAACTCGGCAACGCCGTAACGCTCGGGGTCGGACACCGGATAAGTGAACACCGTGGCGCCGTCGCGTTGCGCATTGGCGCGCTGCAACTGCGTGAACAAATCGTGGCCGTAAAAAATATTGTCGCCCAACACCAGCGCCGAAGAACCGCCGTCGATGAAGTCTCGACCGATAATAAAAGCCTGCGCCAAACCGTCGGGCGACGGCTGCACCGCGTAGGAAAAATTCAAGCCCCAGGCGTTGCCGTCGCCCAACAACTGCCGAAAACGCGGCGTGTCTTCCGGCGTTGAGATCACCAGAATGTCGCGGATACCGGCCAGCATCAGCACCGACAGCGGATAATAAATCATCGGCTTGTCGTAAACCGGCAGAAGCTGTTTGGAAACGACTTGCGTCACCGGATACAACCGCGTTCCCGACCCGCCGGCGAGAATGATGCCTTTACGTTCGCGCTGAGTAGAATTCATCGCCTCTCCTTACTGTTGGGCGTATTGTAGATCAATCCATTGCTGATACGCTTTGCTGGTAATGTTCGTCAGCCAGGTTTCGTTATCGAGATACCAGCGCACGGTTTGCGTCAAGCCGCTTTCAAAAGTTTCGACAGGTTGCCAGCCGAGTTTGCGGCGAATTTTGTCGGCGTTGATGGCGTAACGGCGATCATGCCCGGGACGGTCTTTGACGAAGGTGATCTGCGACGCGAAATCGCGTCCCGGGCGCAGCGCGGTCAGCACGCGACACAGCGTATGAACCACATCGAGGTTTTTCATTTCGGCGTTGCCGCCGATGTTATAAACTTCGCCCGCCACGCCTTTTTCGAGCACAACGCGAATGGCGGCGCAGTGATCGCCGACGTACAACCAATCGCGCACGTTTTGCCCGTCGCCATACACCGGCAAAGGTTTGCCCGCCAACGCATTGACGATCATCAACGGGATGAGTTTTTCCGGAAACTGTCGCGGCCCGTAATTGTTGGAACAGTTGGTGGTCAAGGTCGGCAAACCGTAAGTATGGTGGTACGCCCGCACCCAATGGTCGGACGAAGCCTTTGAGGCGGAATACGGGCTGTTCGGCGCATACGGCGTGGTCTCCGAAAACGCCGGATCGTCGTTGCCGAGCGAACCGTAAACTTCGTCGGTCGAAATGTGCAGAAAACGAAACGCCGCCTGTTCGTTTTTCGGTAACGCGCTCCAGTAAGCGCGCGTCGCTTCCAGCAACGCGAACGTACCGACGACGTTGGTTTGAATAAACGCCGCCGGGCCATGAATCGAACGATCCACATGGCTTTCCGCCGCAAAATGGACGATGGCGCGCGGCCGGTGTTCGCTCAACAAACGCGCGAGCAGCGCGCTGTCGCCGATGTCGCCGCGCACAAAAACATGGCGCGCGTCGTTCTTGAGCGCGGCCAGATTGCCGAGATTGCCGGCATACGTCAACAAGTCGAGATTGAGCACGGGTTCGGCGGACTGCGCCAGCCAGTCCAGAACAAAATTCGAGCCGATGAACCCGGCGCCGCCGGTGACGAGAATCATGGGGTTCCCCAAAAGGCAAGAACCGTTATTGTACAGACAGCGCGGAGTCCTGCATAATGATTGTGTTTCTACCACCCGCCACGACCTGATTTATGATGAAACCCGTTGCCTCCTGGTTATTCCGCACCCTGAGAAGGCATCGCGGGTTTTTCCGCCCCCTAAGCGCTTTGGCGTTGCGCAATGCTACCGTGGATTACTGGTATCGGTCATACGTCGAGAAATTGCGGTATCAAGACGTTACCAATGTTCACGACCTTCCGCCCATTTTTCACTACTGGTCAAACAAATACCTTTTGCCAAAATTTCAGGAATTCGGCTTCCACGACCCGGATTCTTTTTTCGTCAAATACCTGCATGAAGCCGCTTTGACTTCCGGTCGGGAAGAAGTACGGTTTGCCAGCATCGGCTCGGGAAACGGCGATACCGAAATACGCATTGCTTTGGCTTTGCGACAACTGGGGCTGGAACATTTCTCCATCCGTTGCATCGATTTGAACCCCGCCATGTTGCGGCGCTGCAAAGAGATGGCGAAACAAAACGGGCTTGATCGGCACATCATCATCGAAGAGGCCGACTTCAACCATTGGCGCCCTCAGCACGACTACGATGCGATCATGGCCAATCAGTCTTTGCATCACGTCACCCGTTTGGAAGGGTTGTTTGACGCCGTGAAAGAAGCGTTGACGCCTGCGGGGCTGTTCGTTATTTCCGACATGATCGGACGCAACGGACACTCACGCTGGCCGGAAGCCCTCGCCATTGTCAAAGCGTTCTGGAGCGAATTGCCGCAAAATTATCACTGCAACCGATTGACTGGCGAACAGGAAGAGACTTTTATCAATCGGGATTGTTCCGTCGAAGGCTTCGAAGGCATTCGGGCGCAAGACATCTTGCCGCTTCTCATCGAGCGTTTTTCTTTCGATCTTTTTCTGGGGTTCTCTAATGTGATCTCCCCGTTCATCGACCGTTGTTTCGGGCCGAACTTCAGCATCGATAACGAATGGGATCGTGAGTTCATCGACCGCGTTCACGCACGGGACGAAAGTGAACTCTTGTCGGGAAACCTCAAGCCGACGCAAATGGTGGCCGTTGTCCGAAAGGGACAAGGAAAAGAAGTTTTTTACAAAAACATGGATCCGGCGTCTTGCGTTCGTGATCCGGCTTGGGACAGGTGATCTTGCCGCACCCCCCTCTTGCGAAAGTCTCGGCAAAAGGCGCAGAATGATGCCCTTGTTGATGCCCCTCCCCTAACGTCCTATGAAAAATTTCGCTGCCCTTCTTACCCTCGTTCTCGTCTTCGGTTTCACGGGATCGGCGTCGGCCCAGTTCGCTTTCAAGCCCGATCTGCCGACCACGTCCTTTGCCGATGTTCGCGCCACCGCCCAACAAGGCGACGCCAACGCCCAATTCAATCTCGGCGTGATGTACGCGGACGGTCACGGCGTTATTCAGGATGACGGGCAAGCCATCGCCTGGTTTCGCAAAGCGGCCGAACAAGGGCTTGCCGTCGCCCAGTTCCGGCTCGGTGTGATGCTCGAAAAAGGCTGGGGCGTGGCGCAAGATTATGCGCAAGCGCTCATTTGGTACCGCAAAGCCGTTGCCCAAGGAAACGCCGACGCGCAAAATAATCTCGGCGCGATGTACGCCCAAGGCTGGGGAGTGACGCAAGATTCTGCGCAGGCCGCGGACTGGTTTCGCAAAGCCGCCGATCAAGGAATCGCGAACGCTCAGTACAACCTCGGTGTGATGTACACGAGCGGTCAGGGCGTGCCGCAAGACAACGCGCAAGCCATTGCCTGGTTCCGTAAAGCGGCAGAGCAAGGATACGTTGATGCGCAATACAACCTCGGCGCGATCTACGCCAACGGTAAAGCTGTAGCGCAAGACAATATCCAGGCCGTCTCCTGGTTCCGCAAGGCGGCAGAGCAGGGATACGCCGACGCGCAGTACGCCCTCGGCGAGATGTACGCCACCGGCCAAGGCGTGGCGAAAAACAGCACCCAAGCCGCCACCTGGTTCCGCCGAGCCGCCGATCAGGGAAACACCGCCGCCAAAGAAGCGTTGAGCAAGTTGGAGAAATAGCAAGCTCAGAGTGAGTAAAGCGAGGGGCTGTTATCTGAATTGTGTCATCCGTTAAACAAGTGGACAATGATTCATCACTGGAAGCCTGCTTTGCAGGTCTTTCAGATTGTCTTGAGCGAGAACAGGACGCCAGTCAATGAGTTATGAAGAGCAAACAAGCTTGAACCGTTGGTTTTACAGACCCGGCGATCCTTTATATGCTTTGAAGTAATAATACAATTAAGCTGTTCCATTTCATGGTTTTGGATGAAAGCGCAACGATGCCCAATAAAGACCTTGAAATAAAAAGGGGAATAGAAAGGCTATGGCAAAACAACCCTCTTGGCACAAATTTATAAATCTATTTTGAAAACTTGCCAGATAAAAGCCTGAGAAGAGTTTTACATCTATTTATCCAAATAATGAGTTGTATTTATACATTATGTGCTTACAAATGATAAAATTTTTTAAATGGCAAAGTTTTCCTGATTTTATCCGCTCGCTGAGTGTTATTCATTTTACTGAAAGCCAAAAAACAACTGATCAATATCGTAAAAAATCGTTTTGAAAAGTGATGCGAAACCTGCACGTTTGAGTTGAATGGGTTTTTAGTAAAATTATTGGGGCGCACTGAATTATTTAAATATCTGGAAACAATTTCAACAAGTCAAAATATTGTTGTATTGCAGCGTATATCAGATATTCTCCGGTATGAGGATTTTCCCAACACAACGATATCAAATGAATCTTTGGAGAGTCTAAAAAATGATGTCGAAGCCCGCATCAAGTGAACGGCAGCGGCGTCTGGTGTGTATAGGCACTGACCGGAACAGCGCCCGCCGCGCCCGTGCAGGACAAACGGGCGCTTACCCTGCCAGCGTTTTTCATGTCCGCCACTAAATCCCCTCTGGCCGCGCTGACGCTGGGCGCCATTGGCGTCGTTTATGGCGACATCGGCACCAGCGTGCTCTACACCATCAAGGAGGTGTTCGGCGCCGGCCACGTGCCGTTCACGCACAGCAATGTGTACGGCGTGTTGTCGCTCGTGTTCTGGACGCTCACCATCATCGTGTCGCTGAAGTATGTAACGCTGGTGCTGCGCGCCGACAATAACGGCGAGGGCGGCTTGGTGGCCATGCTGGCGTTGGCTTTGCAGTCCATCAAGGATAAAGCGCCGGTGCTGCGCAAATGGATTCTGCCGATCGGCGTCTTCGGCACTTGCCTGTTTTACGGCGACGGGGTCATCACGCCATCAATCACGGTGTTGTCGGCGGTAGAGGGCTTGGGCGTGGTTTCGCCCGGCTTCCTCAAGGCGGTGATTCCGCTCACCTTGCTGATCCTGTTTCTGCTGTTCTGGCTGCAAAAGCGCGGCACGGCGGGCATCGGGCGTTTCTTCGGGCCGGTGATGGTGCTGTGGTTCATCGCCATCGCAGCGCTGGGCGTTTATCACATCGCCGGCCACCCCAAGATTCTGACCGCGCTCAGCCCGCACCACGCGCTGCGCTTCATCCTCCAGCAGCCGGGTATCGCTTTCATCATTCTGGGCGCGGTGATCCTGTGCGTGACGGGTGCTGAGGCGCTGTACGCCGACATGGGACATTTCGGCAAAAAACCGATTCGGGTGGCGTGGTTCTCTATCGTAATGCCGGCGCTGACGCTCAACTACTTCGGCCAGGGCGCGCTGCTGCTGGCCGAGCCGACGGCGGTGAAAAATCCATTCTTCATGATGGCGCCTAACTGGGCGACGCTGCCGCTGATAACGCTGGCGACGGCAGCAGCCGTGATCGCGTCGCAGGCGCTAATTTCGGGCGCTTACAGCGTAACCAAGCAGGTGATCCAGCTCGGCTATTTGCCACGCTTGCAGATCCGTCACACCAGCACCAAGGAAACCGGGCAGATTTACATGCCTTTCGTCAATTGGAGTTTGTTCGTGATGATCGCGCTGGCGGTGGTGCTGTTCCGTTCATCCAGCAATCTGGCGGCGGCTTACGGCATTGCGGTGACGCTGGACATGATGATCACCACCGTGCTGACTTTCTTCGTCATCCGCTACGGCTGGGGCTATCCGCTGGCGCTGTGCATCGCGGCGATGGGCTTTTTTTTCGCCGTGGATCTGTCGTTCTTCAGCTCCAATTTGCTCAAGCTGACCCAGGGCGGCTGGTTTCCGCTGCTGATCGGCGGCGGGGTGTTCCTGTTGATGACCACCTGGAAGGAAGGACGCGCGTTGCTCGCCCAGCGATTGAGTGAAGTCTCGATCGACTTGAAGTCGTTCCTGGAATCGGTGTTCATCAACCCACCCACCCGCGTGCCGGGCACGGCGGTGTTCCTGACCGCGCAGCCGGGCATCGTGCCGAACGCGCTGATGCACAATCTCAAGCACAACAAAGTGCTGCACGAGCAGAACCTGTTCGTCACCGTGCGCAACCACGAGGTGCCGTGGATCGGCATGAGCGGGCGACTGAAAGTCGATGCTCTGGGACGAGACTGTTGGCAGGTAATCGTGAATTACGGCTTCAAGAACGATTTCGATCTGCCCAAGGCGCTCTCTTTGCTGACCGGGCGCGGGGTGGATTTGAACCCGATGACGACCAGCTACTTTCTGTCGCGCGACATCGTCACCCCCACGCTGGACTCCAGCATGAGCCTGTGGCGCGAAAAGCTGTTCGCACAAATGCACCACAGCGCCAGTGCCGCCGCCGAATTCCTGAACCTGCCCAGCAACGCCGTGGTGGAACTGGGTTCCAAGGTTGAAATATGAGTCGGCTTTGCCGGCTTCAGGCTTTATAAAAACACGGGACCAATAAAAGCAACAACCGTCTTATTCCACCAATCCCAACCGCCGACAGATTTCGAGCGTCAAGTCCGATTGGTTCAACGTGTAAAAGTGCAGTCCCGGCGCGCCGTATTCGAGCAGGCGAGCGCAAAGATCGGTCACCACGTCGAGGCCAAACGCGCGCACTGAAGCGAGGTCGTCGCCGTAGCCCTCCATTCGGCGGCGAATCCAGCGCGGGATTTCGGCGCCGCACATGTCGGAGAAGCGCGACAGCCGCGAGTAGCTCATGATCGGCATGATGCCGGGGACGATGGGAACGTTCACGCCGAGCGCGGAACAGGCTTCGACGAAATACCAGTACGCATCGTCGTTGTAAAAATACTGGGTGATCGCGGAATCGGCGCCAGCATCGATCTTGCGCTTGAAATAGCGAATGTCGTTTTCGGCGCTCGTTGCTTGCGGGTGGACTTCGGGGTACGCGGCAACGTCGATGTGAAACCAGTCGCCGCTGATGTCGCGGATGAAGGCGACGAGTTCGGCGGCGTAGCGAAAAGCGCCGGTGTCGAACGTTCCCGACGGCAGATCGCCGCGCAACGCCACGAGGTGATGGATATCGTGAGCGCGATAGTGGTCAACAATTTCGCGGATGTGTTCTCTGGTCGAACCGATGCACGACAAGTGCGGCACGGCGTTCAGGCCGTCGCTTTGCATGTGCAGTACGGTATCGAGCGTTCCCTGACGGGTTGAGCCGCCGGCGCCGAAGGTGACCGAACAAAACGCCGGTTGCAATCGTTGCAACTCGCGCTGAACGCGAACCAGTTTATCGACGCCTTCCTGACTTTTCGGCGGAAAGAATTCGAGGCTGATCTCGTAAGCGTCGTCGGCGAAAGTATTCTCTTCAGGCGGCATGTTTTTTCTCTCCAAGAATCAACGCCGACAATGCCCACGAGATAAGGCTATAGACAATCGCGCCGAAAAACGCCGACCAGAAACCGCCGACGTGAAAGCCCTGAAAAAGGGAGCCAACCATCCAGAACAGCAACGCATTGATCACCAGAATGAAAAGGCCGAGCGTTAGTACCGTCACCGGCAGCGTCAGCAAAACCAGAATCGGGCGAATCAGCGCATTGACCAGCCCCAGAATCAGTGCAGCGATCAACGCCGAGCTGAACGACGACACCGAAATCGACGGCAACACATACGGCAACAGCAACAACGCAACGGCGTTGATCAACCACACCAGTAAAATTCGCATCATGATTCGCCCCGCCGTTTCAATATCGATAGGTGTCGGGCTTGTACGGCCCTTCAACCGGCACGCCGATGTAACCGGCCTGCTCTTTGGTCAAAGGCGTCAACCGCGCGTTCAGTTTTTTCAGTTGCAGCAGCGCCACTTTTTCGTCGAGCGTTTTCGGCAACACATAAACGCCGACCGGATAAGCGCCGGTATCGCGCTTGCTCCACAATTCGATTTGCGCCAGCGTTTGATTGGCGAACGACGAGCTCATCACATACGACGGATGGCCGGTGGCGCAACCCAGATTCACCAGGCGGCCTTCGGCCAGCAGAATGATTCGTTTGCCGTCAGGAAAAATGATGTGATCGACTTGCGGTTTGATGTTTTCCCAGCGATACTGCCGCAACGAAGCGACTTGAATTTCGTTATCGAAGTGACCGATGTTACAAACAATCGCGTTGTTTTTCATTCGCGCCATGTGGTCGTGCGTAATCACGTCGCGGTTGCCGGTGCACGTCACGAAAATATCGGCTTTGTCAGCGGCTTCGTCCATCGTGACGACGCGATACCCTTCCATCGCCGCTTGCAACGCGCAAATCGGATCGATCTCGGTTACCCACACTTGCGCCGACAACGAACGCAGCGCTTGCGCCGATCCTTTGCCGACATCGCCATAGCCGCAAATCACCGCCACTTTTCCGGCTACCATCACATCGGTGGCGCGCTTGATGCCGTCGAGCAACGACTCGCGGCAACCATAGAGGTTGTCAAATTTCGACTTGGTCACCGAATCGTTGACGTTGATCGCCGGAAACGCCAAGCGGCCTTGCTCGTGCATTTGTTGCAAACGATGAACACCGGTCGTCGTTTCTTCAGTAACGCCGCGAATCGACGCCTTGATTTTTGAATAAAAGTTCGGCTCAGTCTTCAGCGTTTTTTTGATCGACGCAAACAACGCTTGCTCTTCTTCGCTGCCCGGATGATCGAGCAACGCGAGATTTTTTTCGGCACCGCTGCCGAGATGCACAAGCAACGTGGCGTCGCCGCCGTCGTCGAGAATCATGTTGGGCGCTTCACCGTTCGGCCATTGCAAAATCCGGTGCGTGTAATCCCAGTATTCGTCAAGTGTTTCGCCCTTGTACGCAAACACCGGTGTGCCCTGCGCGGCAATCGCGGCAGCGGCATGATCCTGCGTCGAATAAATGTTGCACGACGCCCAGCGCACTTGCGCGCCCAGCGCTTGCAGCGTTTCGATCAGCACGGCGGTTTGAATCGTCATGTGCAACGACCCGGCAATGCGCGCGCCGGCCAGCGGTTTTTGCGCGGCGTATTCTTCGCGAATCGCCATCAGCCCCGGCATTTCGGTTTCGGCAATGGCAATTTCGCGGCGACCCCAACCGGCCAGCGACAAATCGGCAACGTGGTAATCGCCCGCGTTGTGTTGAGAGGGATGCAACATCGTGAAATCCTTAATTGAAGGAAGCACGACGAGAAAAGTCTCGCCCGCGCTTTCTGGTTATAAAAAATGAGAAAGCCGCGAGCGCCGTTGATGGTGTGTTTCTCCGAGCCTGGCTTTACGGTCGGCAAAAACCGACGAAAAGTCGCAGCGCTCCTCGGAAGGTCGTATTATACACTGACGGTTTCGGGTGACGAAAACTCGATTTCGCAGGGTAAGCAAAGGGGACAAGCCCCGCCCGCAAAGTCCCCTTTTGAAAGGGGCTCCCGCCAAAGAGCTTGAAACATACCCTCCTCCCCCAAAACGCGCTAGACTTATCCATCTTTCGCTCTCCTCAATTCATCATGTCCGGCAATACTTTTGGGAAACTTTTTTGCGTGACCTCGTTCGGCGAGTCGCACGGCGCGGCCATCGGCGGCGTTGTCGATGGTTGTCCGCCGGGGTTGGCGTTGTGTGAAGCCGATTTACAGCGCGAGCTGGATCGCCGCCGCCCGGGAACGTCGAAGTACGTCACGCAGCGGCGCGAGCCGGACACGGTGGAAATTCTTTCGGGCGTGTTCGAGGGCAAGACGACCGGCACGCCGATTGCGTTTTTGATTCGCAACCAAGATGCGCGCAGTCAGGATTACCGCGAGGTGGCCGCAACGTTTCGCCCCGGCCACGCCGATTACACTTACACGCAGAAATACGGCTTCCGCGATTATCGCGGCGGCGGCCGCTCTTCGGCGCGGGAAACTGCCGTGCGGGTGGCGGCGGGCGCGATTGCGCAAAAGTGGTTGCGCGAGCGTTACGGTACGGTAATCCGCGCGTGTGTGACGCGGGTCGGCGAACATCCCGTTCCGTTCGTCGATTGGGCGCTCGTTGCGCAGAATCCCTTTTTTGTTGCCAACGCAGCGATAGTGCCGACGCTGGAGACGTATCTCGACGAGTTGCGCCGCGCGGGCGATTCGTGCGGCGCTTCGTTGTTGATTGAAGCGACGGGCGTTCCGGTCGGGCTGGGGCAACCTGTGTATGATCGGCTCGACGCCGACATTGCTTACGCGATGATGGGAATCAACGCGGTGAAGGCTGTCGAAATCGGCGCGGGTATCGCGTCGGCGACGCAGCGCGGCACGGAACACGCCGATGAGATGACGCCCGACGGTTTTGTGTCGAACCACGCCGGCGGCGTTCTCGGCGGTATTTCCACCGGCCAGCCGATCATCGTGCAGATCGCGGTGAAGCCGACATCGTCGCTGACCACGCCGCGCCGTTCGATCACCACGCAAGGCGAAGCGACGATGATGCGAACGACGGGACGACACGATCCTTGTGTCGGCTTGCGCGCCGCGCCGATTGCTGAGGCGATGCTGGCGCTGGTGTTAATCGACCACGCGCTGATGCAGCGCGCGCAAAACGCCGACGTGCAACCGACAACGCCGTTGATCGTCGGGCGGTGGGTGTAAGGTCGAACGGAGAATATTGAACATGCGAATTCTCATCGTGGGTGCCGGCTCCATCGGCGGTTATTTCGGCGGGCGCTTGCTTGTCGCCGGACGCGACGTGACGCTTCTGGTCAGACCGTCACGCGCGGCCGTGTTGGCGCAACGCGGCCTCATCATCAAGAGTCCGAACGGCGATGTGATATATCCGCAGCCGCCCTGCGTTGTCACCGAACAGTTGAAAGCGACGTTTGACGCGATCCTGCTGAGTTGCAAGGCTTACGATTTACCGGAAGTCATCGAAGCGTTGGCGCCTGCCGTCGGCGCGCAAACCATGATCGTGCCGCTGCTGAACGGTATGCGACATCTCGATACGCTAATCGCGCGTTTTGGCAAAAACCATTTGCTCGGCGGCCTGAGTTACATCTCGGTGGATCGCGACGAACAAGGTGCCGTGATTCACTACAACAACAACGACACGCTGATGTTCGGCGAGCTCGACGGCAATCCATCCGCGCGTACGGAACAATTGATGGCGGAGATGGCGAACGCCGGTTTCGATGCGCGACTCAGCGCCAACATCCGCCAGGAAATGTGGGAAAAGTGGGCGTTCATCACCGCCGCAGCAGGGATGACGTGTTTGATGCGCAGCGCTGTCGGCGATTACGTCGCCGCCGGTGGAGCGGGGCTAGCGCTGCGATTGATCGACGAGTGTTGCGCAATTGCGGCGCATAACGGCCATCCGATACGCGAACCCTCCGTCAAGCGTTCCCGAACGATGCTCACCATGCCGGAATCGCTGTTCATGGCGTCGATGTTGCGCGATGTCGAACGCGGTGCGCCGACCGAAGCCGAACACTTACTCGGCGACTTGTGGCAACGCCGCGACCCGACGGCGCTGGATGAACGCTCCGTTCTTTATTTCGCTTACACGCATCTCAGGAGCTATGAAGCGCAACGCTTGAGGTTGATGGCGAGCGAGCCATAGCCAACCGATCCCGATTTTTCACTTTCTTTTTCGCCATGAAAACACTGCTCCGCTGGATCGTTAGAATCGTCTTGGGGCTGTTGGCCTTGGTGGCGCTTTTCATCGCCGTACTGGTCGCGGCAAACTGGCAAGACGAACCGCTCACACCGGAGGCGACGCGTTTACTTGCACCGCCCGCGCCCACCACCGATACGCCCAACGCTTATTACGTTCTGCTGGGCTTGGACGCGCCCGACGATGAGGATGCGCTGACGGCAGGGAAACGCCTCCGCAGCGAGTTTAATCGGCAATGCCGCGAAAACCCGACAAATTGCCCGTATGAAGAAATACCCCGAAGCAAGACAATTTCTGAACCTTCGAGCCATTGGACAAAACTTCAGTGCCGCCAACAAGGTACGAACAATGTAGATTTTTACCTGAGCGAAAAAGACAACATAAAGCAACTCTTGGCAGAACAAACGCTTTTGCGGCAGCGTTACCAGCAATTATCACAGATTCCCGCGTTCGACGAGCCACCGCGCTACGTTTACGACATCCCCCTCCTTTCTTATTACAGTCCACTAACACTAGCCGCCGAAATGCGCCGGATGGAAGCAGTACTCGCCCTAGATAAGGATGAACTTCAAACGGGCGCTAACATTCTGATGGAAGAAATCCGCGTACATCGCCGTTTGGTGGCGGGAAGTTCGCAGAGAATCTCCAAAATGATGTTCCTTGCCTTGCTTCGGCACGATTATGAAATGTTAAGCGATGCCATTGAGCGTTGGCCGGCGCTGGCACGACAAGTAACGTTGACCGAAGCGTTACAACCCTTGCGTGAACAGGAATACAGTATGCGGAAGGTGATCGAATCCGATGCCATCTGGTGTGCGAGCCTAGTTTACGGGACGGCACCACTCAGACAGATCGGCTTACGCGAATCCATGGAGAAAAGTTGGAAAGATTGGATTGCCTCTCTTCTCATATTACCCAATACCACGATCAACGTGATCGCGCGCTGGGGAGCCGAAGATATTCAGGCTAGCGAAGGTGATACCGCTACGATTGACGCACGCTTTCGGGCTTATACCATTAAACGAATGGAAGAGTTGAAACAAATTGCCCCCTATGCCTCGTGGCGCTTCATTCGCAATCCTTCGGGAAAAACTTTATTGTCCCTAATAGGAACAACTTACGGTTTTTCTGACCACATCACCGAGCGAATCTACGACCTCGACGGCTACATTCGTCTCGTCGCCCTGCAAGCCGCCTTGCGACGTGACAACGTGCCGCTGAACAAGGTTGCCGATTATGTGCAGAACGCCGCCCCTGATCTGCGCAACCCTTACGACGGACAACCCATGCGCTGGGATGCGACCACTTCAACCCTGTCGTTTGAAGGCCGACAAGCCGACAACGCCGACCCAAGCGAGACACCGAAAATTTTCAGCGTTCACTTGAAATTCAAGGGGTAGCGCGTAGATACTGTTATCGATGTCACCCCCCCTTGCAAAGCCGGATTAAAAGGTCGGTCAAAGGTTGATAAAACCGCAAGATGGGTTTCGCTTGCGTTCTACCCATCCTGCAAAAACACAACGCCCGATATCACCCCACGGTAATCGTTACGGGGCTTCCCAGTATTGCCAGCAGTTTGTTGACCCGTTCCGCGTTCTTTTTCCGAATGGGTTTGGCAGCCAGAATGGCCTCATCGGTTGCAATCTCCGCCTTAAAGACCAACATGTTTGCCAGACTCCAGGCTTCAACATGAACCTTGTCGCCGTCTTGCCGAAGCGACAGGCAAGAAGAAGCCGCCCAGAAGCCCGCGCCTTTCTGATACGTTCTTTCCGCCCCGTTTTGATTTTTCAGGGTATAGCCCTGCTCTTTCGCCCAGCGCTCGACATCGCTCCAGATTTCCTTGCCGGAAGTGAAATCCAGCTGCGTTCTCCGTCGGCAGTTGGCGGTTTGAGCCCTTATAGTCGCTATGCCAAGGCCCCCACCAATGACACCGGCAATGATGGCGAAAAAAAAGAAGGTCATTTGACGGCTCCATGTAAAATAGATATTTTACGATTCTAACATGTTCGGGCATGTGATGGGGTTTTGCGAGACCGCTTCCCACTCGCAATGAAAGCCTCTTTTCAAAGGGGAGGATACCGAAGGCGAACGGGAACTGGCCTTGTTTTTTGTCTGCGTGTCTTAGCTTAGAGGCGCGTTTCCCGTCGCTCGAAGGTTTGCAGTGTTGGGTCGGGTTTCATGTCGGTAACGACCAAGCCGGTCACGTCGGCGTCGGGCGGGCCGCGACGGCACCACTGCACCAGTGCTTCGACTTCTTCTTCCGCGCCTTGTATCACGGTTTCGACGCTGCCGTCCCGAACATTGCGCACCCAGCCGACAATTTGATACTTGCGCGCCTCGATAATAAGCCTGATACGAAAAGCAACGCCTTGGACGCGACCGGAGATGATGAGATGACGCGCAATCATGAAACGCTTTCCTGATTTTTAGAGTGCCTTTGCTTCAACAACGAATGATTTCCCTTTCAAAAAGGGACTTTGAAAAACGGGCGACAGGATGCCGCCCCTGCGGTGTTGTGTCTTTTCACACGGGGCGGGTTTGAAACCCGCTCCTACGCTCTGATTACTGATCCCCGACTCCCGCCAACCACAACGAAAACGCGCACAAGGTTTTGGCGTCGGTGATGTCGCCGCGCGCGATGGCGGCGGCGATTTCGGCGGGGGTCATGGTGATGAGCTCGAGAAATTCATCATCGTCGTGCCGCGTCTCGCGCAAGGTCAACCCTTCGGCGGCGAACAGATAAATGGTTTCATCGGAGTACGCAGGCAGCGGATGAATTTTTCCGAGCGTCCGCCAGCGCACTGCTTCGTAGCCGGTTTCTTCGCGCAGCTCGCGTTGGGCAGTGACGAGCGGCGCTTCGCCCGGATCGAGTTTGCCGGCGGGAAATTCAATGAATACGGTTCGGTTCGGATAACGAAACTGTCGTTCGAGAATCAAGCGACCATCGTCGAGTTTCGGCACGATCAGCGCGGCGCCCGGGTGGCGAATGTATTCGCGCACGGTGTTGTGGCCGTTGGGCAGGCGCACGGTGTCGCGCCGCACATGCAGCAACTTACCGTCGAAAACAGCGGCGCTGTCGAGCGTGGTTTCGCTCAGGGCGCTTTCGGATGTTTGATCGCTCATGATGCGTTAGCGCCCGACAAGCGCGCGATAACCAATGTCGCGGCGACACTGTTTGCCGTCGAAAGCAACAGCGTCGGCCACTTTGTAAGCGGCGCGTTGCGCGAATTTGAGAGATTCGCCGAGCGCGGTCACGCACAGTACGCGGCCGCCGGAAATAACGACGGCGTTGCCGTCTTGTCGAGTACCCGCGTGAAAAATTTTGACGGCGCCTTCGCTGCTTTCATCGGCATCCAGCCCGCTGATCGGCGCGCCGATTTTCGGCGCTTGCGGATAACCGGGCGCGGCCAGCACGACGCCGAGCGCGGCTTGTCGGCTCCATTCGCATTCGAGCGTATCGAGCGTACCGTCGATGCCGTGTTCGATGAGTTCGACGAGATCGGTACGCAGCCGCATCATGATCGGTTGCGTTTCGGGGTCGCCCATCCGGCAGTTGAATTCGACTACATACGGTTCGCCTTGCGCGTTGATCATCACGCCGGCGTAGAGGAAGCCGGTAAACGGCGCGCCTTCCGCCGCCATGCCTTGCACGGTGGGCAGGATGATTTCGCGCATGATGCGGGCGTGCACTTCGGGCGTGACAACCGGCGCGGGGGAATACGCGCCCATCCCACCGGTGTTGGGGCCTTCGTCGTGATCGCGCAATCGTTTGTGATCTTGACTCGACGCCAGCGGCAAAACGTGAACGCCGTCGCTCATCACGATGAAGCTGGCTTCTTCGCCTTCGAGAAAAGTTTCAATCACCACGCGCGCGCCGGCTTCGCCCAACGCATGACCGCTCAACATGTCGGTGACGGCGGCCAATGCTTCGTCGCGTGTGGTTGCGACAACCACGCCTTTGCCCGCCGCCAAACCGTCGGCTTTGATCACGACCGGCAGCGCGTGCGTTTCGACGTAAGCGCGCGCGGCATCGGGATCGGTGAAGGTTTGCGATGAAGCGGTGGGAATGCGATGCCGCTGCATGAAGCGCTTGGCAAAATCTTTCGAGCTTTCGAGTTGCGCGGCGGCTTGCGTCGGACCGAAGATGCGCAAACCGGCTTGTCGAAACGCATCGACGATTCCGGCGGCGAGCGGCGCTTCCGGGCCGACGAGGGTTAGCACCACGCCTTCGCGCCGCGCGAATTCGATCAGTTCGGGAAAGCGATCGGGAGTCGGCGCAATCGGAACATTGATCACGCCTTTTTCGCTCGCGGTGCCGGCGTTGCCGGGCGCGACGAAAACTTTGGCGATACGCAACGATTGTGCCGCTTTCCAGGCGAAGGCATGTTCACGGCCACCGTTACCGATGATGAGAAGGTTCATATTGGGAGAAGCGCAAAGCAAAAGTTATTTGAGGGTGTAACGACCGAAAATGTACAGCACGCTGCCGTTGTTGACGCCGCCGCCGATGGTCGGAATGAAGGTGGTGACCAGCGAAGCGTTTTGATAGCGAAAGGTCAACAGCGGCAGAGCGGCCGGAATGGGAACGCCGCTGGCGATGTCGGGGCGCTGCACGATCATCGCGGCGTAACCCAAGCCGAGTTGAAGCGAATCGCGCGCGCCCCAGAAGGTTGACCAAGTGTAGCCGATGTTCCATTGGACGCATTTGTGCGAATCGAGAAACGCCAAGGCGACCAGTGAGCTCGTATCGCCGTTGGACTCTTCAAAAGTGCGCCCCCAGCCGATGCCGTAAGCGCGCTCGTTCAGTTTCTCGCGCTTTTCTTTGGTGTAAGTCATCGGCAAATGCCAGGCAAAACCGGAAAGCAGAATTTCGTTGTCGCCTTCGCGGTAGGTTTTCGACAGATGGCGACAGGCTCCGCCCAGCCAGTCGCCCATATCGTCACATTCAAAACCGGCAAAGGCCGGCGTTGCACCGCCCGCCAACACCAGCATCGCCACGAACGAGAGGAAATGTTTTTTCATCGCTGTCACGAAGATCAATGGCGGAAATGGCGCATGCCGGTAAATACCATCGCGATGTTGCGCTCGTCAGCAGCGGCAATCACTTCCTGATCGCGCATGCTGCCGCCGGGTTGCACGACGGCGGTGGCGCCTTGATCGACGATTACGTCGAGGCCATCGCGGAACGGGAAGAACGCATCGGAGGCCGCCACCGAGCCTTGCAAGGTCAATCCGGCTTGCTGCGCTTTCAACGCAGCGATGCGCGCCGAGTCGATCCGGCTCATCTGCCCGGCGCCGACGCCCACTGTTTGCTGATGGTGTGCGTAAACGATGGTGTTGGATTTGACGTACTTGGCGACGTTCCACGCGAACACGAGATCGCGCATTTCATCGGGCGTCGGCGTTTTGCGGGTGACGACGCGCCAAGTGTCGGGCGCGGTGGTGTGGTTGTCGGCGCTCTGTACCAGCAAACCGCCGCCGATTCGCTTGAAGTCGAGAATCAGCGAATGGCCGCTCGTTTTCGGCAACGCGATTTCGAGCACGCGCACGTTCGGTTTTTTGGCGAGCACGGCACGAGCGCCGTCGGTGTAAGCGGGCGCAATCAACACTTCCAGAAATTGTTCGCTGACTGCCGCCACCGCCGCTTCGTCCACCGCGCTATTGAAGGCGATGATGCCACCGAAGGCCGAAGTCGGATCGGTTGACCACGCTTTGCGATAAGCGTTCAGCGCGTTATCGGCAATGGCCACGCCGCAGGGATTGGCGTGCTTGACGATCACACACGCAAAAGACGGCAACGCTTTGACGCATTCCCACGCCGCGTCGCTGTCGGCGAGGTTGTTGTACGACAACGCCTTGCCTTGCAGCAAGGTGAAGGTGGAAAGCGAACCGGCGGCAGGCGTTTCGTCGCGGTAAAACGCCGCTTTCTGATGCGGATTTTCGCCGTAGCGCAGAGCCTGCACGCGCACACCGTGGTAGTGAAACGATTGCGGAAAATCTTCGGCAACGCCTTCTTCGTTGCGCGCTGTCAACCAGTTGGCAATCGCGCCATCGTAAGCGGCGGTGTGTGCGAACGCTTTGCGCGCCAGATCGAAGCGCATCGCTTCCGGCAGCACTTTGTGATGTTCGTCGAGCGCCGACAGCAGCGCCGGATAATCGGCGGGTTCGACCACGACGCCGACGTGTTTCCAGTTTTTGGCAGCGGCGCGCACCATGGAAGGGCCGCCGATGTCGATGTTTTCGATGGCGTCGTCGAGCGTGCAACCGTCGCGCGCCACGGTTTCGCGGAACGGATAGAGGTTGACAACGACGAGGTCGATGGTGGCGATGTCGTGATCGGCCAGCGCTTTGATGTGTTCGGGAATATCGCGCCGCGCCAGAATGCCGCCGTGAATTTTCGGATGCAGCGTTTTGACGCGACCGTCCAGCATTTCGGGAAAGCCGGTGTGCTGGCCGACTTCGGTGACGGGCAGCCCCGTTTTCGTCAACGCCGAGGCAGTGCCGCCAGTGGACAATAACGTGATGCCGCGCGCGTGCAAACCTTTGGCAAACTCAACGATGCCGGTTTTGTCCGATACGGACAACAGCGCGCAACGCACGGGGATGGGCGCCATTTTTTTGGAGGGAGCAGTCATGGGTTTCGACATGGTGGGTCTCACATCAGTTTGTAAGCGGTCAATTTGTTGCGCAACGTGGTGCGGCTCACGCCCAGCATTTTGGCCGCTTGCGTTTGATTGCCTTGCGCACGTTCCATCACCGAGGCGAACAGCGCGCGTTCGGCGCGACCGATCACCATTTCGTACAAGTTGTTGGGAACTTCTCCATCCATCTCGTGAAAGTAGCGCTCGAGCGCAGTTTCAAAACTGGTGTCGATCTGGCGTGCGGCTTTGGCAAGAGTTTTTTTCATTTCAAGCGACCTTGGGGTAAGCCTCGACGGCAACCGTCGCCGAGGTTTCATCAAAAAAACGGCACAACACCATCCGCTGTGCGGCGGCGGTGTCGGCGGTGTTGAGACGTTGTCTCCAACTTTCGGTGTCGTGTTTGACTATTGGTAAACGACGCAGGTAATAAGTCAGGTGTTTGCGCGCGATGCGAACACCGTGCGCTTCGCCGTAAAATTCGTAGAGCGCGGCGAGATGCGATTCGATCACCGCGAGGCGTTCCGCCATCGTCAGCGGCAACGGCAACACGCCGTGCGCGGCGAAGTGCGCGATATCGCGGAACAACCAAGGTTGTCCCAATGCGGCGCGCCCGATCATCACGCCGTCGGCGCCGGTTTCGCGCCACACGCGCAACGCTTTGTGCGGCGAATCGATGTCGCCGTTCGCCAGCACCGGAATGTTAACGGCGCGTTTGACGGCGGCAATCGTTTCGTATTCGGCGGAACCAGCGAACGCGCAAGCGCGAGTGCGACCGTGCAGCGCCAGCATCGCCACTCCGGCTTCTTCGGCCAGACGAGCTATCCGAACGGCGTTGCGCGCTGCCGGCGACACGCCGGTGCGAAATTTCAAAGTGACAGGAACTTCGACAGCGCCAACGACGGCGTTCAGAATCTGCACCACGCGCGTTTCATCGGCCAGCAACGCTGAACCAGCGGCGACGTTGCACACTTTTTTCGCCGGACAGCCCATGTTGATGTCGATGATATGCGCGCCGTGCGCGACGCTGTAACGCGCCGCTTCGGCCATTTGCGCCGGATCGTTGCCGACCAATTGCACGACGACCGGCGACAGCTCGCCGCGATAATCGGTTCGTCGTTGCGATTTTTTCGAGTGCCGCAGATGCGGCTGCGCGCTGGTCATTTCCGCGACGGTGTAACCCGCGCCCCAACGACGACACAGCGCCCGAAACGGTTTGTCGGTCAAGCCGGCCATCGGCGCCAGCGCCAGACCGTTGCTGATACGGTGCGAACCGATCACAACAGAATTAGCGGCAACTGAAAGCGAAGCGCTCAACGAAAACCTCGGTCAACAGATAAAAATTACGAACGATTCACCGCGTCGAAAAGTGCTGCGAAAGCCTTTGCGAATCCCTGCGCGGTCAAATGCGCCGCGAATGATTCGCGGGCGGCCATTATAACAGTTGTTGGCACTTCGTCGAAGGCGTGAAACGCGGTGTAAAGAAAAACCGCAGCAAAGAAATATGCTCCGAGAAACGACGGTACAAAAATACCGACCAGAACTCATACAAGAAGTTGTGGTAGCGGAGATAATTTCATCAAGATGCCAGCGAAAAAACCGGATGGCAAGAAGCGCACGCCGACTTATGCGCATTGGTTTGTGTTTGATTTATTCGAAACGAAAATTTTTTCGACTCAAGAGAAGAACGCTTTTTTCACCATGTACAAGCCCAAAGCATAAAGCAGAAACGCGAAGAAGCGGCGAATCGTGGCAACCGGCCAGCGATGCGCGGCGCGCGCGCCGAGCGGCGCAAAGAGAATACTGGTCGCGACAATGGCGATCAACGCCGGCACGTAGATGAAGCCGAAGGAATAGGGCGGCAGATCGGGCGCGTTCCAACCGGAAATGATGAAGCCGATGGTGCTGGCGACCGCGATGGGAAAACTCATCGCCGCCGACGTGGCCACCGCGTTGCGTACCGCTACGTTGTTCCATATCAAATACGGCACCGACAAAAAACCGCCGCCCGCGCCGATCAGGCTGGAGATGATGCCGATGATCGTGCCGACGCCGACCAGTCCCCAACGCTTGGGCAATTCGCGCGTGGCTTTCGGCGTTTTGCCCAGCAACATTTGCGTGGCAGAAAACGCCGTGAACCCCGCGAAGACCAGCGCCAGCGGCGCCTTCGGCAACAAACTGGCGAGTTGCGCGCCGAGAAAACCGCCGAGCAAAAGACCGGGGACGACGCTGCGACACACCGGCCACAAGATGGCGTGGTGGGCGTAGTGAACGCGAATCGACGACAGCGACGTGAAGACGATGGTGGCCGCCGACGTGGCGACCGCCATGTGAACGATTTGCTCGCCGGAGGTGGCGTGCTGCGCCAGCAACATGGTGATGAAAGGCACCGTCAACAAACCACCGCCGATGCCGAGCAAGCCGGCCAGAAAGCCGACCACCGCTCCCAGCAACAACAACCCGGCGAAGATCAGTACCGTTTCCATTTTCGGATTTTTATCGGGCAACGCCCATCAAAAAAATTATTTTAACTCTGTGATGCGTAAAAACAACAAAGGCGCATCACACGACACGCCTTTGTAAACAGCCCGCGGTTTTACCGTTGAAAACCGCAGCAAAGAGGTCCCCCGCCTGTGCCGTTCGATCGCTTTCTTGAACCTCGGTTCAAGAGGGCCGCCTGACGAAACCTTCAGACGCTTCCCTGAAAGAAGCGAACACCGGTTTCTGAATTCGGCAGCCTAGCATAATGCATTGGTTCAAAGAACGGCTGACCGTTACGAACACCGCAGGGGATAGAAGCCATTGCCTTTACCTTAGCACAGATTGCCGACGGATCACAATAATTTTTCAGGTTCGGCCAGAACTTTGTCGATTGACAAATGCAGTTCGCGCAACCGGCGCTGCACATTCACGAGGTCTTCGGGCGCCGAAGCCGCTTCCTCCCGTGCTTCATCGCGTTCGACGCGCGTTTGCAACAATTCATTGGCAAGATTGAGCGCGGCGATGACGGCAATGCGCTCGATGCTGATGGATTTGTTGCTGCTTTGAATGGTTTCCATTCGCTCGCCCAACATCGCCACCGCCTCGATCAGCGCCGCCCGCTCCCGCTCTTTGCACGCCACTTTGTAGGCGCGCCCCAACACCTGAACATCGAGCGCCGCCATTTTTTCCTGAGGCGCATTCATGATTTCACCTCCGGCAACCGCGACAACAACGCTTCAAGACGCACGCTCGCCGCCTGAGTGCGTTTCGACAACGCCTGATTCTCCTCACGGGCGCGAGCCAGATCGCGGCGCAACGCTTCGTTGGCCATGCGCAGGGCGCGGGTGTGCTCAAAAAGCGTGAACAATTTTTTTTCGAGAAGGTGAAGTTCGTTATCCATGAATCGGGAACCGCCGGAGCAGAATAGAAAGACAACCGCCAGAATGAATACTATAAGCGCCCGCATCGGGGGAGTCAATGATTAGGGTGACGTGAGTGTGTTGGGGTTCGCTACGCTCACCGCCAGCCTACACTCTCGGCGCATCCACCACATCGATATAGCGAACATCGGCAACGGTGATTTCTTCGATGCCGGCGGGTGTCCGCAAAATCACGGTATCGCCAACGCGGGAGCGCAGCAGCGCCGTCGCCATCGGCGACACCCAACTGATGTGGCCGCGCGCCGGATCGAATTCATCGACGCCGACGATGGTGACGGTACGCTCTTCGCCGTCGCCATTGACGATATCGACCGTGGCGCCGAAATAAATCCGCTCGCTGTCGTCGCGCCGTTCAACCGGATTGACTACTACCGCTTTGTCGAGGCGCTTGACCAGAAAACGGATGCGGCGGTCGATTTCACGCAACCTCTTTTTGCCGTAGATGTAATCGCCGTTCTCGGAACGGTCGCCGTTGCCTGCCGCCCAGGAAACCGTCGCCACCAGCGCCGGACGCTCGTCGCCGTTCAAATAGTCGAGCTCCGCCTTCAGCCGGGCAAAACCAGCGGGCGTCATGTAGTTGGGTGCGTGCGCGGGCAACGCCGGCGCCGATGAAAATTCTTCATCGTCTTCGGTTATTTCTTCGCGGGTAAAAGCCTTGTTCATCGTGTTCACCAGAGCGTATTATAAACGGGGAACCGAAAAACCGGATTCCCTCTATAATCATCACGAAACCTTTTTCCTTCTCACCGATACTGTGCCGCCCGTTGCCTCCTCTGCCTTCCGTCAACGCCGACGCCGCGCCTGGCTGGTTTTGTCCGCAATGGCGGCGCTGGCGCTGGCGGTGTTGCTGTTGGCGCTGTTGACCGGCAGTGTGCAGATCACGCTCCCTGAGTTGTGGGCAAGCGGGCGCGGCAACAATGACCCCGCCCTCGCTATCATTCGCGATTTACGTTTGCCGCGCGCGCTGGCGGCATTTGCTTGCGGCGGCTTGTTGGCGCTGGCCGGCGCGATGATGCAGTTGTTGCTGCGCAATCCGCTGGCCGATCCTTATGTGTTGGGCGTGTCCGGCGGCGCGGCGGTGGGCGCGCTGTTGTCGTGGCTGATCGTGTTACCGTGGTTGCAAACGCCGCTGGCGGTGTTGGGCGCATTGCTGTCGGCGCTGTTGGTGTGGTTCGGCGCGCGTCGCCGCAGCGAAAGTTCGTGGGGAATGGAAAACGCTCCGCGCTTGTTGTTGACCGGCGTGGTGGTCGCCGCCGGTTGGGGCGCGTTGATTGTGTTGTTGTTGAGCCTCGCGCCCGACGCGCAGTTGCGCAGCGCGTTGACTTGGTTGATGGGCGATTTGTCCGGCGTGATGATGCCGTGGACGGCGTTGGCTGCGTTGCTCGTAACGTTGGCGCTGATCTGGCCGCAGGCGAGAAACTTGAATCAACTGGCGTTCGGCAGCGTTCACGCCGAAGCGCTGGGCGTGCCGCTCAAACGCACGCAAGCGTGGTTGTATGGCCTCGCCGCGCTGGCGACGGCAGCGGCAGTAGTAACGGCGGGTTGTTTGCCGTTCGTGGGCTTGATCGTGCCGCATGCGTTGCGTTTGTTGTTGGGCAACGATCAGCGCGTGCTGCTGCCCGCTTGCGTTCTGGGCGGCGGTGCGTTTTTGACGCTGGCCGACACGGCGGCGCGCGTGCTGGTGGCGCCGCAAGCCTTGCCGACGGGCGTATTGACCGCGTTGATCGGTGTGCCGGTGTTTCTCTTTTTGTTGAGGCGGGCATGAACGCAAACTCGCCGGTATTGCAAGTGAACGATCTGACCGTGAAGCGAGGCGAGCGGGTGCTGTGCGAAGCGTTGTCGTTTGAAGCGCAAGCGAACGAGTGCTGGGTCATCATCGGCCCGAACGGCGCCGGTAAAAGCACGCTGCTGTTGACGCTGGCGGGATTGTTGCCGTTCGAGCGCGGCAACATCGCATGGCAGGGAGCGCCGCTGTCTTCGTTGAACGCGCTGAAACGCGCTCGCCGCCGCGCCTTTCTCGCCTCACAACAAAGCGACGTGTTCAGCGCTATCGTGTTCGACGCAGTGCTGGCCGGTCGGCATCCGCATTTGACCACCCTGCAATGGGAAAGCGATATCGACGTGGCCGCAGCGGAAACGGCGTTGGCGCGTTTGAAACTGGAACCGTTGGCGCCGCGCGATGTGCGTACTTTGTCGGCAGGAGAACGTCAGCGCGTGGCGCTGGCGACGCTGTTGGCGCAAGCGCCGTCGCTGTATCTGCTCGACGAACCGGCAAGCCATCTCGATCCGGCGCAACAAATCGAAGCGCTCGACACCGTGCTCGCTCACGCTCACGAACACAACGCCGCCGTGGTGATGATATTACACGAACTGCATTTGGCGACGCGCTACGCCGACCATGTGATTTTGCTCGACGGTGAAAAGCGGCGAGCGAAAACCGGCAACGCAACGGAACTGCTGACGGCGCAACATTTGTCGGCGCTGTTCGGCGCGACGATGGTCACCCTCGAAGGCGGTGAATTCAAAAGTTTTGTTCCTGATTCAGCCTCTTATTTATCCCCTCACACAACGCCTCCATGCCCTCCACAAATCGCGGCCCCGGACGATGCAGCAAATCAGGATCGATGCGAATGAACGCCTGTTGCCGCACGGCAGGAATTTGCGGCCAGCGTTGCCAATCGTTTTTCCATCGCGTGAAATCTTTTTCCGAAGCCCCGATGAGAATGATCTGCGGTTGCGCGGCGATGACCGCTTCACGCAGAACCATCGGCGACGGCGCGGTCAACGACGAGAAAATATTGCGCCCACCGCAACGGCTGATTGCCTGATCGATCAAACTGCCGCCGCCGACGGTATAGAGCGGCGAATCCCAGAGTTGATAAAACACGGCAATCGGCATTGCTGCACTGCGGCGAGAAGTTGTGATGTTTTTCAGTCGCGCGCGGTAATGCTGCGCGGCGGCGCGCGCCGTTGCTTCGTGGCCGCTGAGAACGCCCAACGCTTCGATGTCGTCGGCGATAGCCTCCGGCATCGTCGCGTCGGCCACATACACGGCGAGATGCAGCGCGCGAAACGTTTGTCGTTGCGCGACGGAAAGATAAGACGGCGAAACGATCAGCGAAGGTTTCAGCGCGACGATGCGTTCGAGATCCAGCGCGTTGGCGTTGCCGATGATCGCCAGCGTTTTAACGGCGGACGGCGCGTCGGAATATTCGGACACTGCGATCAATTGCGCCCCCGCGCCGGCGGCGAACACCAATTCAGCAGCGTGCGGCGACAACGTGATGATGCGCTGCGCCGGCGCTTCGAGCGTGACCGTGTTGCCGCGACTGTCGGTAACGGTCAGGGCGGCATGGGCGGCGATGCTCCATAGAAAAACGAACAGAGCGAGCGCGCTAAGGAAATGCCGGCTTATTCTCAACTGTTCGGGCTGAGCCTGTCGAAGCCCGCAGCAATACGCCGCTTGCCCTTCGACAAGCTCAGGGTTAGCGGAATAACCCGACGCTCTCCTTATGGCGCCTCTCACCATTGTCCACGAACCCCGCTCATCAGTTGCACGCCGCCGGTAGCGTAATCGGCGACGAGCTGGTAATTCTTGTTGAACAGATTGTTGACGCGAGCGAACCAAGTCAACGTGGCGGTGTTGATCGGCGGCGCCGTCCATTCGGTCACGAGGTTGACGACACCGTAACCACCGAGCCGCGTCGTGTTGGCGGCATCGTCGTAACGCCGTCCGCTGGCAACGAGATTCACTGCGTTGTAAAACGCGCCGGTGGTTTTGCTGACGGTGACGCTGCTGTAGGTTTGAGCGCGACGCGGCAACCAGTTTCCGGTGGCTTCGTTCTTCGGCGATTGCTGGGTGATCGAACCGGAGAAACCGAAGTCGTCGTATTTCAAATCGGTCGCCAGCGTCACGCCGCGCAAACGCGCATGATCGATGTTTTCGGGCAGACACACGCCGGTGTTGCCGCAGGTGAAAACGATCAAATCACGAACGCGGTTATCCCAAACGGTGGCGCGCCATTCGCCGCGTAACGCGCCCCACTCGACCGTGTGCCGCAGCCCCGCTTCGATGTTTCGACTTTTTTCCGGCGCCAGATCGGGGTTGGAATAGCCGGGGTAATAAAGATCGTTGAAGGTCGGCGCCTTGAAAGCAGTGGCGACGCCGGTCGTCACTTGCCAACTCGGCGCGAGGCGATAACCATAATTCACGCCGCCGTTGGTTTGACCGCCGTATTGCGAAGAATGATCGTAACGCCCCGACAGTTGCAGCGAATGATCGCCGTAGCGCCAGCGATAACTGCCGGTGAGCGAATCGGTGTTGCGCGTGTTGACGGTGTAATCGGTGTTGCTGTCGAGATGTTCTTCGTCGCGTTCGAGCGCAAGCAGAAACGAACTTCCGGTGACCCAGTGAGCGATGTTGAATTCGTTTTGCCAAACGTATTGGCGCTCAGTCGAACGATAGTTGTAAGTGTCGCCGCCGCTCAACGTTCGTGAATCGTTGTGCATTTCCGCAAGCTGCCAGCGGGTTTGCCAGAACTCGTTCAGCTTGTGCGAACCGGCGAGCTGTGTCTGCGAAGCTTGCGTCAAGGTGCGATCATCGTCGGTGGCGCTGGCGTCAATTTGCGCGTCCATCGAATTGCGCAAGAAAGCGAGCGTGATGTGATTGTCGTCGTTGGGAACAAATTCCAGCGACGCGCGTTGATGGTCGCTGCGATAGCCGTCACGATCGGGGTTATAACTGTAGTTGTTCGGATTCGTGATGGCGTTGAAGCCGCGACTGTATTCCGTACCGCCGCCAATCGCCCAGCGAAAAAGTCCCTGCGTGCCGGACGCGCTGACGTTGCCGCTGCACGTATGGTAGGTACCGCAAGCCGCATCGGCAGCCAGCGATAACGGTTTGGCCGCCGCTTTCTTCGTGAAAATCTGAATGACGCCTCCCAACGCGTCGGCGCCGTACAACATCGACGCGGCGCCGCGCAAAATTTCGATGCGCTCGATGTCGGCCAGCGGAATGGTTTCGAGCGACGACGTGCCGGTAGAGAGTGAGGCTGTGCGCACGCCGTCGATCAACACCAGCACATGATCGCTGTTGGTGCCGCGCAAAAAGAGACTGGCAACCGTGCCGGGGCCGCCGTAGCGGGAAATTTCAACGCCCGGCTGCCGCGCCAGCAAAGCGGGCAACGACTCGGCGCCGCTGCGCGTGATGGCTTTTCCGTCGATCACCGTGATGTCGGTGATCGTATCTTCCAGCGGAACGGGCGTTCGAGCCGTGGTGATGACGATGGTCAAAGGCTCTTCGGCGTTCGAGGTCGAGGAAGTCTCTTGCGCTTCGGCGAAAGGAGAAAACAGCAGCACGATGATAAAGGCAAGCTGCTTTATACCGTTCGCCCTGAGCCTGTCGAAGGGCAAACGGCGCATCTCTGCGAGCTTCGACAAGTTGAGCCCGAACGGTTGAGATTGATCCAAAGTTTTTCTCATCAACAAAACAGACATTGATTCCTCCGCAAGAATGTTGTTTGTTGTGTTTGGGAGAAAGAAAACCTCAGACCGAAGCTGCGCGAAACACGTCACATTCATGACACGTTCACCTGCGTTCGCACTCCTGCGCTCCATTCGTAGCGCAGGGATGAATGCGAACCGCTCTGAGTCTTCGGTGACGCCCTCCGCATCACAACGACGATTGCTCCATGAGGCCGGTCTCCGGGCTTGCCGGTTTTGACGATTCGCCTTCCCACACCGGAACACACTGAAATCAGCGCATTCCTTGTGCAGTGGCCTGATGAATCGCCCACACCGTCTTACCGTTGCGGGGGCAGCCGCGGCTTTTTTACCGCGTTCCCGTTTCACCCTGATATCAAATGACGCAGGGCACCTCGTGGAAATTCCATTATAAGGGATGGCGCAGAAAAGTAACAGCCGAACTTTAGGCAACGCAAGAGGGCGGCAAAGCGTTCTGTGTCCCGCATAAAACGGATAAAATCACTCTGTAAGCGATTACTCTCAACAACCAACAGGGATGGTATGGAAGAACTCGGCGTCGGTGCGTGGGTTTTTGCGTTGGCTCTCGTTGCCTTCACCACGGTAACGATCATCGGCTTCATTCGGCGCGACCGACAGATCAAAAAGATGCAGACGTTGATGGACGCCGACACGGTGTCGTTGCCGGGATGGACCGAGGGCGAAACCGTGCGTTTGTTGTCGTCTGCCGAGCAGCCCGGTTTCTACACGTTGCGGCCGCGTTTTCTGAGCAAGATCGAAACCTTCGCTTTTCATCACGTCAAAAGCGCCATACCGAATTATGAGGTTTTGGCGCACGTCCGCTTGCTCGATCTCTTTCAGTTGACGGCGGAGGGAGAGAATGAAAAGTGGCTGGAGGCTTTTCGGCTGATCGCTTATCTCGACGTGACTTTCGTGGTTTGCGACGGCGATATGGTGATCATCGCCGTGATCGACCTTGAAAGTCCGAACGCGACGACGAACGAGCGCCTGGCGCGCTTGCAGCAAGCAAAAAAACACGCGCTGCGCACGGCGCATGTGCGTTATATTTCGTTTGATCCGATGCACCCGCCGAGCGAACAGGAGTTGCGGCTAATGGTGTTGGCGCCGGAAACGATGGTGGCGTAAGCAGGTATCAGGGGGCAAAAAAATCTGGTTGATGTCTAATCGCCCTGACTCAAGAAACACCGCCATGAGAACCCAATACCTTTTATTGATGTGCGCCGCCATGCTCTTGTCCGGCTGCAACACTATGTGGGGGCCGTGGCCCATCCAATCGTCAAAGTCGTCGATAGGGAAAACCTACGATCAGCTCGTTGAGGCCAAACGTTTGGATAAACAAATCACCGCCTGGCCGATGGGGCTGCCTGAGCCCTTGCCGTATAACTGTTATTCTTGCGATGGATCGCCTACCCGAACCTATACCAATCCGGCCGGCAATACGGTAGCCGCTTATTTTTATACTCGCGCTATTAGCGGATACAACTCCGATGATGATTACTACATCTTTTGCGATTTGCTGGAAGAACGTTATGAACTGCGAGACAGCATCGTCGTGGATGAATGGTATGTCACCGGATGGGGAAAAGTGTTTTGGGACGACGTTCCCCAAAATGGCGTCTGTGCCGGATACAGCTACATCAACGCCGCCGACCCGCCGCCGGGGAAACCTCACGCGCCATCGGATTCTTTGGGGAGATGGTAATGGGCAAGCGACCGCCGTAGGCGGACGAGGCGGTTTGCCCCCACCCCAACCTTCCCCCAGAGGGAGAAGGAATTAGCGCCTGATCCCTGAAGCTCAGAACGGAATATCGTCGTCGAAATCGTCAACGTTCTTTCCCGCGCCGCCTGATGATGCCGCCGGAGCACGCGCTGTTGGGGCGCTGTCGTTAAATGCGGTGTCGCTGGAACCGCTGCGGTCGCCGCCGCCGATCAGTTGCATCCGGTCGCCGACAATTTCGGTGGTGTAGCGCTCAACGCCTTCTTTATCCGTCCATTTGCGCGTTTGCAGCCGACCTTCGATATAGACCGAGCGGCCTTTTTTCAGATACTCGCTGGCAATTTCCGCCGTGCGTCCGAAGAGCACGACGCGGTGCCACTCGGTACGCTCCTGTTTTTCGCCGCCTTTGTCTTTCCATTGGTCGCTGGTGGCGATGTTGAGATTGCACACGGCGCTGCCGTCGGTGGTGTAGCGCGTTTCGGGGTCACGCCCGAGATTGCCGAGCAGAATGACTTTGTTGACTGAGGCCATGAAAATTCCTTATTCAAAACGGAGAAAACAAGCGTTATCGTACCAGAGCGGTGGTTGTGGGGGAACGGGCTTGCCGAAGGGCGCCCGCCCCTGCGTCCATTACTGACTCCTGCCCATCGATTCACGCGGCGCCGTCATGGCGGCGAGGAGCCAGAGGGCGCTCAAGCCCAGACACAGCGCGAAAATCGCCATGTCGCCCCAGCGCTGCGCCAGCGCGCCGCCCGCCGCCGCGCCAACGAACGTGCCCAGAAATTGCAGGCTCGAATAAACACCGGTCGCCGTGCCCTTGAGCGCTACCGGCGCTTGTTTGGAAATCAGCGCCGGCAACGTGGCTTCGAGCAGGTTGAAGGCGGTGAAAAAGAGCAGAAGCGCCGTCGCCAACCAGGCCAGACTCTGGTGCGAAAACATCAGCAGCACCTGTGCCAGCAGCAGTACGGCGATGGCGCCGCAGAACATCCAGCGCCCGTGCTGCGGCTGGTCGATCCGGCGAACCGCCGGCATCATCAGAATCACCGATCCAACCAGCACCGGCAGATAAACCTGCCAATGCGATTCGGCGGGCAATCCGGCAGCGCGCAGGTCGAACGGGACTTGAACGAACAGCGCCATCAAAATGGCATGAAGCGAGAGAATGCCGAAATTCAGCCGCAACAGATGCGGATCGGTCAGCACTTTGTTGAAATCGCGCAGTTCGACCCGCCGATCCTGCGGCACTTGGGGCGACTCAGGAACCCGGAAGCGCACCGCGCCGAGCGCCGCCAGCGCCAGCAGACCGGTCAACACGAAGATGCCGGGGACGCCGATCCAGTTTTTGAGCACCGGCCCCGTCATCAGCGAAAACGCGAAAGTCGCGCCGATGGTGATGCCGACCACCATCATCGCGCGGGTGCGCACTTCGGGGCGGGTGAGGTCGGCGACCAGCGCGATCACCACGCCGGAAATCGCCCCCGCGCCCTGCAACGCCCGCCCGACTGTTACCCAGAAGACCGTCGGCGCCCACGCGGCAACGAAGCTGCCCACGGCAAATATTAATAATCCTATGTAAATCATTCGCTTACGACCATAACGGTCAGACGCCCAACCAAACGGCACTTGCAACACCGCCTGCGTCAACCCGTAAATACCGAGCGCCACGCCGATCAAGAAACGGTCGTCTCCGCCGGGCAGTGTTTCGGCATAGAGCGCAAAAACCGGCAAAACGATGAACATACCCAACATCCGCAGTCCGAAAATGCCGGCAAGGTTGATGGTGGCGCGGCGCTCGGGCGCTGTCATGCGCGGGCGGGCGGAAGGGCTGGGAGAGGTAACGGCGTCGGACATGGTGAACGGTTGGTAACGTCCGGGTTGATGGGTCATCCCGGAAAGTCGAAACGCAGTATAGTATCAGGTTCACCCCGGTGGTTGATGCTTCCTGCCATGGGCTGATTTTGTTTTTCGACGGTTTCCTATGGATTATTTACGAATACGCGGCGCCCGCACCCACAATCTCAAAAACATCAGCCTGGATTTGCCTCGTCACCAGTTGATCGTGATTACCGGCTTGTCCGGCTCGGGCAAAAGTTCGCTGGCGTTCGATACGCTGTACGCGGAAGGACAGCGGCGTTACGTCGAATCCTTGTCGGCCTACGCGCGCCAATTTTTGCAGTTGATGGAAAAGCCCGATGTCGATTTGATCGAAGGCTTGTCGCCGGCCATTTCCATCGAACAGAAAGCCACATCACACAACCCGCGCTCGACCGTCGGCACTGTCACCGAAATCCACGACTATTTGCGCTTGCTCTACGCGCGCGTCGGCGAACCGCATTGTCCCGACCACCCTCAGCAAAAGCTGGACGCGATGACTGTCTCGCAAATGGTCGATGCCGTGCTCGCCTGGCCGGAAGATACGAAGCTGATGATTCTGGCGCCGCTGATGGTCAACCGCAAAGGCGAGCATTACGATTTGATCGACGCGCTGCGCGGGCAAGGTTTCGTGCGCGTGCGCGTCGATGGCACGATTTACGAGATCGACGCCGTCCCCAAGTTGGCGAAGAACACCAAGCACACGCTGGAAGTCGTTGTTGATCGCCTCAAGGTTAACGCCGAATTCAAGCAGCGTCTCGCCGAATCGTTCGAGACCGCGTTGCGACACGGCGACTCGCGCGCCATCGCCGTCGATCTCGACAGCGGCAAAGAACATCTTTTCTCGGCGCGCTTCGCCTGCCCGATTTGTAATTACGCTCTCGCCGAACTGGAACCGCGCATGTTCTCGTTCAACAATCCGGTCGGCGCTTGTCCGAAATGCGACGGCCTGGGTTCGATCACCTTCTTCGATCCGGCGCGCGTCGTCGCTTTCCCGCATCTCTCGCTCGCGTCCGGCGCCATTAAAAGTTGGGACAAGCGCAATCCTTATTATTACCAACTGCTGCAAGGGCTGGCGAAGCACGCGAAGTTCGATCTCGAAAAACCGTTCGACAAACTGCCGGAAAAAATTCGTCAATTCGTGCTTTACGGCTCCGGCAAGGAAGCGATTCCGTTTCCTTACACCAACGACCGCGGCCGCGTGCTCATTCGTGAACATCCGTTTGAAGGCATCGTCAACACTTTGGAGCGCCGCTACCGCGACACCGATTCGATGGCAGTGCGCGAAGAACTGGCGAAGTATCTGAACGACAAACCCTGCCCCGAATGCCACGGCTCGCGCTTGCGGCGCGAAGCGTGCAACGTCAAAATCGGCGAGCGCGCCATTCACGAAATCAGCGCCGATTCGCTGAAAGACGCCACGCAATTTTTCAAGAACCTTCGCTTCACCGGCCAGCGCGCGCAGATCGCCGACAAGATCGTCAAAGAAATTTCGGCGCGCTTGTCGTTTCTCAACGATGTCGGGCTGGAGTATTTGTCGCTCGACCGCTCGGCGGAAACCCTGTCCGGCGGCGAATCGCAACGCATCCGCCTAGCCAGTCAAATCGGTTCCGGCTTGACCGGCGTGATGTATGTACTCGACGAGCCGTCGATCGGTTTGCATCAACGCGACAACGATCGTCTGCTCAAAACGCTGAAACATTTGCGCGACCTCGGCAACACCGTCATCGTCGTCGAACACGATGAAGACGCGATTCGCGCCGCTGACCACATCATCGATATGGGGCCGGGTGCCGGCGAACACGGCGGCGAAGTCGTCGCGCAAGGCAAAGTCGAAGACCTCTGCCAAGAGCCGCGTTCGCTGACCGGGCAATACCTCTGCGGCCAACGCAAAATCGAAATTCCGAAACACCGCCACGCGCCGAAAGCCGACAAATGGCTGACGCTGACCGGCGCGCGCGGCAACAATCTGAAAGAAGTCACGCTGAATCTGCCGGTCGGCCTTTTCACCTGCGTCACCGGCGTTTCCGGCTCCGGCAAATCAACCCTTATCAACGACACGTTGTACCGCGCCGTCGCTTGCCACCTCTACGACAGCGCGCAAGCGCCCGCGCCCTACGACGCCATCGACGGCCTCGAACACTTCGACAAAGTGATCGACGTTGATCAATCGCCGATCGGTCGCACGCCGCGCTCCAATCCGGCGACTTACACTGGCCTCTTCACGCCGATCCGCGAACTGTTCGCGCAAGTCAAAGAATCGCGCGAACGCGGCTACGCGCCGGGACGCTTCTCGTTCAACGTCAAAGGTGGGCGCTGCGAAGCGTGCGAAGGCGACGGCGTGATCAAAGTTGAAATGCACTTCCTGCCCGACATCTACGTCCCCTGCGATCTGTGCAAAGGGCAACGCTACAACCGCGAAACCCTCGACATTCGCTACAAAGGAAAAAACATCCACGACGTGCTGTCGATGACCGTCGAACAAGCTTACGAATTCTTCGCGCCAGTGCCCACCGTTGAACGCAAACTGAAAACCCTGCTCGATGTCGGCTTGGGCTACATCACCTTGGGACAATCGGCCACCACCCTCTCCGGCGGCGAAGCCCAGCGCGTCAAACTAGCACTCGAACTTTCCAAACGCGATACCGGTCGCACGCTCTACATCCTCGATGAGCCCACCACCGGCTTGCACTTCTACGACATCGAACAACTCCTCGCCGTCCTCCATCGATTGCGCGACCACGGCAACACCATCGTCGTCATCGAACACAACCTCGACGTAATCAAAACCGCCGACTGGATCATCGACCTGGGGCCGGAAGGCGGCGACGGCGGAGGCAAAATCATCGCCCAAGGCACGCCGGAAAAAGTGGCGAAGGACAAAAAGAGTTTTACGGGAGAGCACCTGAAATTGCACCTACCACGGATCAATCGCTAATCCTGTTACCGGCGTTCCGTCAAGCGTCACCACCATCACCATGAAATCCGGCGAGAAGCCCTTCATTGGAAGGTAGCGATAATCTTCTTCTTTCCCTTTCTGGCTTCGCAAAAAATCGTCGATGAGCTTCGCAGTTTCCGGCGTTTTCCCTCTCAACTCAGAGAGTGGTTTTGCCTTTTTCGCCACTTGCGCTTTTTGAGACTCAAACGGAACGTAATATTGCGGATACGTTTCAATGTCAGCTCCCGAAAGCCCTGAAATCACCATTTTGTATTGCTCGTCCGGATTGGTCGGTTTCTCGGCGCCCACCAATTTCGGACCATTCCACGGCAGTTTTTGGTATTCCGGTTTTGCTTTGGCGAGGCTTTCTCCGTTTATGGAGACGGGTGTGACGACCACAAAACGATCCACCTCAAACACATTATAAACGGGTCTCGCCACCCACATCGTATGCACTCCATAGACCAGCGCAACCATTTGCAGCAAAACGATCACGCTCAAATCGAAAATGAGATTTTTTTTTCCTTTCTTGTAAACGATCAGAGTCAACAAAGGTCCGATGAAAACATCGACGCCGACGATCAGAAACAACAATTTGAAACCACCTGATAGGTAAAAATAAAATCCGGGATAAAGAATGAAGCAGATCAACAAGGTCACCGTGCATGCGATGACAAAACTGATGGTCAAATGAATTCCCGAAGCTTTCCAACGGTTCATAATTCTCCCTTTCTGCTTTTATTGTACTGAACGAATCGTTGTTTCTGAAAATGAAAAGCCCCCTCGAAAGGGGGCTTTTTGAATAAACTACATATTAGCGGCATTGCGCAGGCAAAAACTTGGTAAGAATAGTCGTACCTGCAGTGGCATCACAAATCCATTCGCCGATCGCCTCCGTCGCCGTCCCCGGTATAGGCGTCACGAGCGTACCCGGAGTCACACCGTCAGACGGCGCCATATGCAGCAAGCTGGCAGCACCCAATTTCGGAGCGAGGGGACCAAGGGGATTAGCATCAACTTCTACAACACCAGAAGCCAGTATAGCAGGAGCCAAAACTTTTGAGGTGTTGGAGGTCGAGCAACCATCTTCACCATTGAGGACGCCCGTGGCTCTAACTGCCGGCCAGCGGCCTTTGTCTGCATAAAATTCGGCAATATTGTTTTTACATGCCGACGCCACAACCATCATTTCTGAAACTTGCGAGCGCGTCGCAAAATCCTGATAAGCGGGAATCGCGATCGCTGCCAAAATAGCGATAATCGCCACGACGATCATCAGTTCGATCAAAGTAAAACCTTTTTGTATCGTTTTCATAATATTTCCTTTCAATTTCAATAAGAGGAGAGACAACTTGAAGCCGCTGTTGAAACCTTACAGGGCTTGCCTTTTTTAGAGCAAGCACCGTGCCAAAGAGAAGCCATTCTTTAATCATAAATTGTTAATTATTTGTTTTTGTGGGGTTTTTGATTGAAATCTTTGTTTTTTCTGCCCCTCCCGCCAGCGGGAGAGGATGCCCCGAAGGGTCGAAAGAGAAGCAACGGCGGCAACGATCACAACAGCATAGGGCACGGCACGCCTCATTCTCCCCAGAGGAGTAGGAGAAGGAAAAGGGAGAGGGGGTGGTTTTTCGTTGCGTTGCATACCCCTCTCTCCCGACCTCTCTCCACAAGGGAAGAGAGGAGAGAAACACGATATTCTCTCCGCAGGGAGGCAGGGAAAAGCACCTCTTCCTTCGTGGAGAGGGATAAATAAATCAAAAACATTGCAGGCGGCAGGATGCCACCCCTACGACAGCCGCTTCCCTCTCCACTCGTGGGAGAGGGATAAAGGGAGAGGGGGTGGTTTTTCGTTGCGTTGCATACCCTTCTCTCCCACAAGGGGAGAGAGGAAAAAACACGATCTTTTCTCCCCTTGCGGAAGAGAGGAGAGAAACACAACTTTCCGCAGGGAGAAGGATTGCGGGCGGCAAAATGCTGCCTCCGCCAAGAGAGAAATGATCTTTCGGGGGTTTATTCCCCCGCAAAAGCCAGCGCTTACTTGCCTGATTTCGGCTTTTTCACTTGTTCGAGCATTTTGAAGACGCCTTTCGGGGCGCCGACGAACATGCGTTTGAAGGTTTTGCCGAGACAGCGGCGTTCGATGGTGTTGCGACGGGTACGGGTACGATCAGCCATGTTGGTTCCTTTTTCAAAAAATCAAAGCGTTATCTGTTGTGACGGTGGCGTTGTCGATGTATTGCAGTGGTTTTGATTCAAGCTTGTACGTTTTTCCCTCTCCCGCAAGGGACTCCCCTTAGCGAAACGAAGGTCGGGAAACGGAGACAAAGCCTCTTAAATCAACCTGCTAAATCAAAAACGCTCCAAAAAATCTATTTTAACAAAAAAATTCACAAAATCAATCGGTTATCACGCCTTCGCCTCACCTTTGAGGCCGACGGCGTCGCGCAAAAGAGGCGCTTTATCGGTATGTTCCCAAGTAAATTCAGGCTCGTCGCGGCCGAAGTGCCCATATGCGGCAGTTTTTGCATATATTGGTCGTAATAGATTCAACATCTTAATGATGCCCCGCGGCCGCAGGTCAAAGTGGGCATTTACCAGCGCCGCAATGCGGTCATCATCAATAACGCCGGTGCCTTCGGTATAGACCGTCACGTTGATCGGCCGCGCCACGCCTATTGCATAAGAGAGTTGCACCTGACACTGCCGCGCCAATCCGGCGGCAACGATATTCTTGGCAACGTAGCGCGCCGCATAGGCCGCCGAGCGGTCCACTTTGGACGGGTCTTTGCCGGAAAACGCGCCGCCGCCATGCGGCGCGGCGCCGCCATAGGTGTCAACGATGATTTTTCGACCGGTCAATCCGGCGTCGCCGTGCGGGCCGCCGATCTCGAAGCGGCCAGTCGGGTTAACCAGAAAGCGCGTGCCTTTGAGCATTTCAACCGGCAGCACCGGCTTGATGATTTCTTCGATCACGGCTTCGGCCAGCGCGTCCTGTTTGTCGTTCATCTCAGGGTGATGCTGGGTCGAGAGGACGACGGTGTCGATCGCTGCCGGACGGTTATCGTGGTAGCGAACGGTGACTTGCGATTTGGCGTCGGGACGCAGCCACGGCAACCGCCCATCGCGCCGCACCTCGGCTTGACGCTGCACCAGCCGGTGCGCGTAGTAAATCGGGAACGGCATCAGCGTCGGCGTTTCGTCGCAGGCGTAGCCGAACATCAGCCCCTGATCGCCGGCACCCTGATCGAGCGCTTCGTCGGAAGCGTGGTCAACGCCCTGCGCGATGTCGGGCGACTGGTGGCCATAGCACACCATCACAGCGCAACCGTCGGCATCGAAACTCAGTGCCGGATCGTTGTAGCCGATCCGGCGGATCGCCGAGCGGGCAACGCCGCCGTAATCCACCGCAGCGCGCGTGGTGATCTCGCCGGCCATCACCACGAGACCGGTGGAGACCAGCGTTTCCGCCGCCACCCGCGCTTGCGGGTCTTGCGTCAAAATCGCGTCGAGCACGGCATCCGAAATCTGATCGGCCACCTTGTCCGGGTGACCTTCCGAAACCGACTCCGACGTGAAAAGAAATTCGCTCATCATAACTCCTGTGACACCAACGCTTGCCTATGGGTAACGTTCTCAACGGTTCGGGACGACCTTGAACAAAGATGAAGGGCCGAAGCCCTCAACAATGCGCCTTTCGCCCTTCCTTTCGTCCTTCGATCGGCTCGGAGAAAACGGAACAAACCGCCGCGCCCTCGGAAAAGAGGAGCGCCAAAGCGCATCATTGTAGCAAATTCTCGGCTTTTCCCTTAGGCTATCGGGTGGACTGCCGCCATTCGCATCACTCATGACCACCGATTCGCCTTATTCGTGTATTGCCCCCGCCTCCGACGCGACGTTGGAGCGTGCCGCGTCGCTGCTGCGCACCGGCGAACTGGTCGCGTTTCCGACGGAAACGGTGTACGGTCTCGGCGCCGACGCAAGCAACCCCGCCGCCGTTGCCAAAATTTTTGCGGCAAAGGGGCGGCCTGCCGATCATCCGGTGATCGTTCACGTCGCCGCGGTCGAAGACTTTGCCTTCTGGGCGCGCGATCTTCCCGCCGCCGCCCAAAAACTGATCGCCCGCTTTTGCCCCGGCCCGTTGACGCTGATTTTGCCGCGCGCCGCGCACGTCAGCGATGCCGTTACCGGCGGGCAAAACAGTGTCGGCATTCGAATGCCGTCGCATCCGGTGGCACGGCGATTGTTGCAGGCTTTTGCGGCGCAGGGCGGACGCGGGGTTGCCGCACCGTCGGCCAACTGCTTCGGCCACGTTTCCCCCACTACCGCGCAACACGTCGCCGACGATTTGCACGATCGCGTGGCGCTGATCGTCGATGGCGGTTCTTGCGAACACGGCATCGAAAGCACCATCATCGCGCTCACGAATGAAACGCCGTTGCTGCTGCGCCCCGGCTCGCTCTCATTGGCGGCGCTGGAGGCAACGCTGGGCATTCCGTTGCAACGTCTTGACCGCGAGCGCGCTGACGCCGCGCCGCGCGCTTCCGGAACGCTGGCTTCGCACTACGCGCCGCGCACGCCGGCGGAACTCGTCAGCGCCAATGCGCTGGATGCGGTTTGCCTTCGTTATCATCATGAAGGCAAGCGCGCGGCGGTGCTGCTGCGCACGGTTTCCTCGCCCGAACATGCTGCCCATACTTTCGTCGCGCCGATTGATGTTCACGGCTACGCGCGCCTGCTTTACGCGGCGCTGCGCGCGCTGGACGCGCACGGCGACGATGTTTTGCTGATCGAGGATGTGCCGACGACGGTCGAGTGGATGGCGGTACGAGATCGGTTGCTGCGGGCGACGCACTAAAATCGCAGAATGGCGGTGAACGCAGTGAACCCCAGCCTATGAACTGGCCAGCGCCGCTTGCTCGCCCTCATGTTCGTCTTCGTCCTCTGACGCCTGATCTTTGCCGTCCGCTTCCGCGCTGCGTTTGGCTTCCCCATGACCGGAGCCGCGCCGCCGGTACAGGAAACGCTCCAATTCCTGCAACGCGCTCTTGTAAACGTCGCGTTTGAATTCGATCACGGCTTCGAGCGGCACTTGATAATCGTGCCAACGCCAAGCGTCGAATTCGGGTTTCTCGGTCATCCGCAGATTGATGTCGGAGTCGCGCCCGACGAAACGCAGCAGATACCAAATCTGTTTTTGTCCACGGTAATTGCCGCGCCACTCGCGCCGTATCCATTGTCGCGGCACATGATAGCGCAACCAGTCGCGCGTTCGTCCCAGAATACGAACGTGTTGCGGGGAAAGGCCGACTTCTTCCCACAGCTCTCTGTACATCGCTTCTTCCGGCGCTTCGTCAGGGTCGATGCCCCCTTGCGGAAACTGCCACGAATGCTCACGAAGCCGCTTCCCCCAGAAAACCTGATTTCTGGTGTTAGCGATCACGATAGCGATGCTTGGTCGATAGCCATCTCGATCCAGCATCTTGCACCTGCATAATTAGTAAGTTGGTGTCATTATTTCACAGTTTCTGCGGCTTGCAAAGCTGTCCCATGAAATAAATACGCCCGTCCGTGGCGCTTGCTTATGTCTTTGCTTATGTGTTTTGTATCGACAAAAAACGGCGCCCGAAGGCGCCGCTTTTCTTGAGACTACCGCTTCGTGGTTACTTGGCGGGCGCCGCTGCCGGAGCAGGGCTGCTGGACACACGCGAGGCGGCTGCATCGGCCATCGCTTTGTCGAGCTTGTCGATCGCTTTCTGCGAAACGTCCATGCCGTAGTTGATCGAGTCGATCGCCATTTCATGGTTATGGAACCAGCCGGCGTTGGCCGCTGACCACCATTCCCAATAAACGTGCGCTTCCGAATGCGCGGCTTGCGCTTCTTTGATCGCCGCCGGGTCAACGCCCATCAACTTGGCTTGTTCGATCTTGTCGATCAAACGGGTCAGCCAGAACTCATTCTTGCGCATCTTGCCTGTGTAATGGTTCTTCATCGCATCCAACACATACAGGGCCTGCGTTTCGTTCCAGTCTTTGTGACAGGACAAGCAGGTTTCCTTGATGTAGTTCTTCGGCGATACGGCCCAGTGCGTCGTATAAGTCTTGCCGGTCTTGGGATCCTTCATCTTCGGCATGTGGCAATCGGCACAACGAACGCCGGCAACCTGATGCTTCGAACCATAGAAGGTTTCGGTGTCGGGGTGTTGTCCCTTCCACAACGGCGCGCCGGTGATCTTGTGCTTGAAGTCAACGAACTTCAGGTCTTTGTACGTCTTGGCAAGATCCCAAACGTTGACGAACGAGAAGAAGTTGGTGCGCTGATCTTTCATCGTGATCGCTTCGCCGGATTCCGAGTCAATCCCAGGATTGCAGTTGTACTCGACGTGGCACTGACCGCATTGCAATTGCGTATCGTAGTGATCCAGAATCGCAATCTTGCGGGTGAAGCCGCGAACGCCCATTTCCTTGACGTCGATCTTCGCCGCAAACGGATCTTTGTGGAACAGGTTGGTCTTATCCGGGTCAGGACGGGTGATCGCCTGAATCAAAGCATCACGAACAACGCGCGGTTGCGCCGAGTGCGGATCGTGACACATGAAGCAGTTGAGCGAATGCTTGACGCTCTTGGCAAGTTCAACCACGTTCGACATCCGGCTCCATTTGGCGTTCGGCGAGGGATCACCCATGTACTGCCAGTCGAGGATGTGATCCTGCGTCTTACACGAGATACAAACCGGATTGGCCGCAGCCGCATAACCAGGCTTGAAGGCTTTCTGCGTTTGATCTTCCGGATGGGTGTCTTCCAGCACATCCCAAACGTCAAAGTTGCCGGCATTTCTTGCGTAGTCTTTCCAACTGTCTTTCGGTTGGAAGCGGCCGCCGAAGGAGCGATCTACCGTGAATTGGTCGTACATCATGAAAGCGTGCGACCGCGGCAGAGAATGCTCTTTGGTGAAGCCGTGCGGCATCAGGATTTTGTCAAACGCCGGGTTGGGCGTCGGGCCGTTGTACGACGATTTCTCGGCGCGCGCGTCCTGTTTCCAATCCATCTTGTATTGCGACTCGAACTCGAGTTTGTGGCAATTGCCGCAAACTTGCGGGTCGGTGTTGGTTACCGGGCGCGCATTTGCATCGGCCAGGTGTTCGGTTAATTTTTCGTGACAAGCAACACAATTAACACCCTTGTGTTTGCTGCCTTCGTGGAAAGCTTTAATTGGTTGGTGGCAAGCGTAACACTGTGCCGTATTGACGTTCTTGCTCTTTTGCGCCATGGCTGCCGGCGACACAAAAGCGAGAAGAGTTAACGCGGACGCTAGGACTACGTATCGCCAGAGACCCATCAAACTGGTTTTCATGGTGAACTCCCATCAGTTAACAACATAGACAACGTTACAACGATTAGATGACGTTACTAAAAACAGCAGATGAAATGCCGTTTCTGAGAGTCTAGCAAGAGTTTCCCCTTTCACGCGTACTGCTTTATCTGTTATTTGACTTACATCAAATAACAGATAAAGATTGTAAAAAAAAGGAACGGGTTGGGAACTTGGCATTTGGGGGCGCGTCTCCGCCAAATGCCCGACAAACAAGTAGGGTTATTTGGTGCTTGACACGACCCCGGAAGCCGGTTTTCCGGTCGAAGGTTTCGGCTTCTCATTTTGCTTTCCGGCGCGCGCCCGCGCTTCGGCAATGCTGTCGTCAATGGTTTTGGCCAGATCAGATTCGGGCGGCACGGTCGCTTTCATCTTGGTCCAGTACGCTTCCGCCTTCGCGTAATCCTGCTGGTCAAACGCATGGGTTCCCGCCAGCGCCAGCGCTTTCCAATGCGTCGGATCGGCTTTCAAAGCCCGTTCCACCAACTCCATCGGGCGCCCATCCAAGCGGCCACCCTGCATCGTCGCCATCAAATCAGCATAGTCGGCGAGCACGTTGGCCTCGTCCGGAATGCGTCCGATGATTTTTTCATAGGTTGCCGCCGCTTGCTGATACTTGCCGGTTTGAACGTAGGAACGCGCCAGCATCATCCAGCCTTCGATGTTGTTCGGATCGCTTTCCATTTTGGCGGCAAAGGCGTTGATCATCTCGTCCAATTGCGCCGGTGAAACGTCGTGCCCGCCTTTATCCGCCGCTTCCTCCGAAACGGCCACTTTCGGGTCGAACGCCGTCGGGGTTCCGACCACGCCGTAAAGCACGCCCGCCACAATCAGCAGCACCAGCGAGCCGACCACGCCCCAGATGACCGCAGGCTTTTGCCGTGGCGCGGGCTGAGCCGCGGCTGCGTTTTTCTGAAACGCCATCTCCTCCAGCGTTCGGCGCTCCAACTCAGCCTTCGCTTCGGCCAGCTCGGCATCGCCGATCACGCCGGCGCGATGATCGTTTTCGAGTTCTTCCCATTGGTTGCGCAGCACCTGCAAGTTGGTCTGATCGCGTTCCAGCGTTCCGTCTTTTCCGGAGCGACTTTTGAACAGCGGCAGGAAGAGCCACAGGCACGCCAGTACGGTCAGAACGAGAGCAACTGCCAGAAATCCGGCCACGTTACTTCCTCCCCTTTCCGCTCGGGAATGGCAGGGTGCGGCCTTCAAGCAACGCCTCGGCTCGCGCCTGCTCATCCGGCGTCAACGCCGGCACCCCTTCTTGTTCCTTGCCGCGTCCGCGCAGCAGAAAAACCATCCCCGTCGCGCCTGCCACCAGTAACAGCAACGGCCCGATCCACAGCAAGACCGTCGTCGCTTTCACCGGCGGTTCGTACAACACAAAATCGCCGTAGCGGTCGGTCATGAATTTGATGATTTGCTCGTCGGTTTTACCAGCAGCGATTTGCTCGCGCACCTGCCGCCGCAAGTCACTCGCCAAGTCCGCTTCCGAATCGGCAATCGACTGGTTCTGACATACCAGACAACGCAATTTCGCCGCCAGCGCCATCGCCCGCTTCTGCGCCACCGGATCGGTATCCGTCGGCACCGCGTTGTCGGCGAGCGCCATCCCACTCCAGCAACAGAGCCCCATCACACAAGCCAGAAAAATTCGTTTCATCGCTGCTTCAACTCCCTGATCTTCGGAATGAGGGTTTCGCTCAATGCTTCTTCGGAGATCGGCCCGATTTGTTTGTACTGAATCACGCCATTCTTGTCGATCAAAAAAGTTTCGGGTGCGCCGTACACGCCGTAATCGATACCGACGCGACCGTCGCTGTCCATGGGCGACGCCGCATACGGGTTGCCGTATTGCCGCAACCAGGTTTTTGCGTCGGTCGGTTTGTCCTTGTAGTTCAAGCCCACAATCGTCACTTCATTCGTTTTCGCAAACTCGACCAGCACCGCGTGTTCGGCCCGACACGAAACGCACCACGACGCCCAGACGTTGAGCAACCACACTTGCCCGTGAAAATCCTGCGCCGACACCATCTTCTCCGGCGCGTTCAAATCCGGCAACGTAAACGCCGGCGCCGGTTTGCCGATCAAGGTCGAAGGAAGCTCGCGCGGATCACGATCCAACCCGACGAGAAAAAAACCCAGCAGGACAAAAAACACCACCAGCGGAATCAATAACAGCCATCTTTTATTCATGCTTTCTCCAACTTCACCGACGTCCACGACACCGCTCCGGCTTCGCGCCGCGCGTTCACCCGATAACGGCGGTCGGACAGCGCCAACAATCCGCCCAGCGTCATCAGAATGCAGCCGCCCCAAATCCAGGTCACGAACGGCTTATGGTAAACGCGAACGCTCCACGACTGCTTGCCGTCGTTGAGCGGCTCGCCCAACGAAACGTAGCGGTCGCCAAAAACGCCGCTGTCGATCGCCGCTTCGGTCATCGGCATCCCGAACGAAAAATACTTTCTCTTTTCAGGATACAGATTGCGCATCACTTTGTCGTCTTTGCTCAACTCGAACGTCCCGCGCGACGCCTGATAGTTGGGGCCGGGGTGATCTTCGATGCCAACAAAGCGGAAACTGTAGCCGCCGACGCTCACCGTATCGCCCGGCGTCATCTTCACGTCGCGTTCGGCTTCAAACCCTTTGACCACCGTCACGCCGACGATGAACACGGCGATACCAAGATGGGCGACGAACATTCCCCAGAAACTGCGCGGCTGCCGCGCCAGTTTTTCGCTAAAGCTGCCACCGACGTGTTTGATACGATCGAGGAAACCGACCACCGCCGACGTGGCCACCCACAGCGCCATCCCGAAGCCGAGCGCCAACAGCGCCACGCTTGTCGGCGCTGTGCGTCCGAGAATGAACGGTATCGCCACGCTCACGATCACCGTGACCACCAGCGCCCAGCGCAGCCGCGTCCACAAATCCGGCAAGGTCGCCTCTTTCCAGCGCGCCACCGCACCGACGCCCATCAAGAAGATGGTCGGTACCATCAGCGGCACGAACACCGCTTCAAAGTACGGTGGCCCGACGGAAATCTTGCCGAGTTTCAGCGCGTCGAGGAACAACGGATAAAGCGTGCCGAGCAGCACCGTGCCGCACGCCACCGTCAGTAAAAGATTGTTCGCCAGCAGTGCCGATTCGCGCGAAACGAGTTTGAATTTCCCGCTTGCGCCGACACGCGGCGCCCGAAACGCAAACAGCACCAGCGAGCCGCCGATGACCAGCGCCAGCAACGCCAGAATGAACATGCCGCGACGCGGGTCGGTCGCAAACGCATGCACTGAGGTCAACACCCCCGAACGCACGATGAAGGTGCCGAGCAGCGACAGCGAAAACGTACAAATCGCCAGCAACACTGTCCAGACTTTGAACGTGCCGCGTTTTTCGGTCACCGCCAGCGAATGCATCAGCGCCGTGCCAACCAACCAAGGCATCAGCGATGCATTCTCCACCGGATCCCAGAACCACCAGCCGCCCCAGCCCAATTCGTAATACGCCCACCAACTGCCGATCAAAATTCCGAGGGTGAGAAAACACCAGGCCAGCGTCGTCCACGGTCTCGACCAGCGCGCCCACGTCGCATCGAGACGCCCGCCCAGCAACGCCGCCACCGCAAACGCGAACGCCACCGAGAAGCCGACGTAACCCATGTACAGCATTGGCGGATGCAACACCATTCCGGGGTCTTGCAACAGCGGATTCAAATCGCGTCCTTCGATCGGCACCGGGAAAATGCGATCAAACGGATTCGAGGTCAGCAGCAAAAAGAGCAACAGCCCCGTGCCCACCAAGCCCATCACGCCCAACACCCGCGCCACCATTTCTTCGGGCAAGTGTTTGGAGAAGATACTGACGGCGCACGACCACAAGCCCAGCATGAACACCCAGATCATGATCGACCCTTCGTGCGACCCCCACGAGGCGGCGATCCGGTACGCCAGCGGTAGCTTGGTATTGGAGTTGGTCGCCACGTTCAACACTGAAAAATCGTTGACGATGAACGAGTAAATCAAGCAACCCATCGCCAGCGCCATGAAGAAAAACGCGCCTTGCGCTGTGCGTCGCGACAACGCCATCCACGCCGAAATACCTTTGGATGCCCCCACCAATGGCAACGTGCCCTGCACAATCATCAGCAGCGTCGCCAGAATCAAAGCAAATTGTCCAATCTCAGGAATCATCGTTCATCCACCCAACCCGTTGCAAAAAACGCGCGCCTTGGCGCGCTGATTATTCTGGCTTCGTTGCCGCTTTATTGTTTCAGCGTTTCCATCACGTGCTCCTTTTGCGCTGCGCTCATTGCCGCCGCCACCTCCGGAGCCACATAATTTTCATCGTGCTTGGCCAGCACTTGCGTCGCCTGAAAAACACCGTGCTCGTCGAGCTTGCCCTGCGCGACCACGCCTTTGTTCTCGGCAAAAAGATCGGGCAAAATGCCGGTATAAACCACCGGAACCACTTGCGCGGTGTCGGTGACTTTGAAATGAACCGTCAACCCGTCGGCGTCGCGCACCAGACTGCCGCCTTCGACCATCCCGCCAATGCGGAACGCCCGACCGTGCGGCACTTTGTCCTGCGTCACGTCGGTAGGCGAATAAAAATAAGTAATGTTGGAGCCGAACGCATTAAGAATCAGCGCCACGATGGCGGCGATGAACACCAGCCCGAAAATGATCCAGAGAAACCGCTTGTGTCGCGGCTTGAGCCCCCCTGAGGACGCGACTGTCGTTTCTTGTGTCATCTCCTGTCCGGCGCTCATTGAATTTCCTTAAGTTGTGCTCCGGCGGCTTCCCGATGTACTCCGGCATCGCTGTGCCGCGCCAGAAACAGCGCCCGTTTGGCGCGCGCGCGCACGGCGATGATTTCCAGCACGATCAGCAACGCCGCCATGCCGTACGCCATCCAGATAAAAAACGCGTACCCGCCCATTGCGAAAAATTCGCTCATCCCCGCTCCTCTCCGCCTTCGGTCAGTCGCGCCACCCAAGCAGAACCTGCCTCCCGCTCCAGCATGATCGCGCGCAACCGAATCAGGATCACCGCAATCGAATAAAACCAGAAGGCAAACACCATGATTAACATGCCCCATAACATGATAGCGTCGATCGAAGATTTTCCCGCCTGAATCGAGGCGCCTTGATGTAACGTATTCCACCAACGCACCGACATGTAGATAATCGGCACATTAATGACGCCGACCAGCGCCAGCACCCCGCAGGCTTTGTCGGCGCGACGCGGATCGTCGATCGCGTTGCGCAGCGCGATAATGCCGAGGTAGAGAAAAAGCAGGATCAACTCGGAAGTCATCCGCGCGTCCCACGCCCAATAAGTGCCCCACGTTGGTTTGCCCCAGAACGCTCCCGTCCACAGCGCCAGCGCCGTCATCAGCGCGCCGGTCGGTGCAATTGCCTGCGCCATCATCGCCGACAACCGCGTATTCAGCCCCAGCGCCAGCGCGCCCCAGAACGCCATCACCACATACAAAAACATCGACATCCAAGCGGCGGGCACATGGATGAAAATGATCCGATACGAATCTTTTTGCGTCACGTCGATCGGCGCCACGTACAAGCCGATGACCAGTCCGACCACCCCGAGCACCGCTGCCGCCGCCGCGAACCACGGCGCCATTTTGCCCGCCAGCGGATAAAACTGTGCCGGCGCCGCGTACTTAAATCCACCCATCGTCAACCCTATCCCGTCAATCCAACGAAATCCGTACCGCCGCCGAGGTGGCAAACGGCGCGCCCACCAGCGCCAGCAACAAGCCCACCGCCAGCAGCGAAAGCTGCGCTCCGGCGGAAGCGCCGCTGCGCACCACATCGACTGCCATCGCGCCAAAAATCAGCACGGGAGTATACAGCGGCAAAATCAGCAGCGCCAACAAACTGCCGCCGCCCGACCGCAGCCCCAGCGTCAGCGCCGCGCCAATCGCTCCCAACAGCGACAAAATCGGCGTTCCGATCAAAAGCCCCACGATCAACACCCAAACCGCCTCGGCTTCCAGCGAATACTGAATGCTCAACAACGGCACCAGCAACACCACCGGCAAGCCAGTCGTCAACCAATGCGCGCCGATCTTGCCTAAAATGATGGCCGGCAACGGCAACGGCGACAGCGCCATTTGTTCAAGCGTCCCATCGGCGTAATCGCTGGCAAACAAACGCGGCAGCGACAACAGCGAAGCCAACAGCGCCGCCACCCACAACACGCCGGGTCCTAACAGCAGCAACAACTGTCGATCCGGCGCCATCGACAACGGAAACAGCGCCACCACGATGATATAAAACAAAATTTGTACGCCCAACTCGGCGCGCGACCGCATCGCCAAGCGCAGATCGCGCCGCAACGCCCAGAAAAACGCCGCGAACACCCCGTCGCCGGCCTCCATCGCCGCCCGCACCGGAAATACGGGAAAATCTTTGGTTGTCGTTTCCGTTTCCATCTTTCTCCTCACTGAAACGACAACTGGCGCATTGCGCCCTTCGGCAAATTCAACGCCTGATGCGTCGCCGCAATCACCGCGCCGCCCTTCGACAAATGCGTCGCCATCATGCCCGTCAACAACGCAATCCCTGCCGGATCCAGCGCCGTCACCGGCTCGTCGAGCACCCATAACGCCCGTGGCGCCAGCGCTAAACGCGCCAATCCGATCCGCCGCCGCTGTCCCTGCGACAACACCCGCGCCGGTACCGTCAGCCGCGCCCCCAGCGCTACTTCTCGCAGCGCCTCGCGCAGCACGTCCACCGCCACGTCTTCCCCGGCCAGCTTCACCAGCAACGTCAGATTTTCCTCCGCCGTCAACTCATCCTTGAGTGCCGGCGCGTGACCGATAAACGTGATGTTGGCGCGCAGCACCGGATCGAACACGCGCATCTCTTTGCCTTGCCACAGAATTTTTCCCGACAGCGGATGCGACAGCCCGGCCAGCATCCGCAACAGCGTCGTCTTGCCGGTACCGTTAGCGCCGGTAATGACCAACGCCTCGCCCGGCTCCACCTTGAAGGAAACCTGAGAAAACAGCGTCACATAACCGCGGCGCGCCGCGAGATTCTGAATTTCGAGCATGTCGAACTGCTTGGCCTGCTTGACGTTAACCTAACCCCCGATGCGCCCACTCCCGCCACGAGCATCGCGCTACGGAATCCCGCGCCGCGTGCCTAAAAAGAAACAGCGCCCCGACATGTTCCCACACCGTCTCGCCGGCACCGGCATACCAGTGCCGAATTGTAGCAGAGTCAAGGGGCAGGGATCAGAAATCAACGCAGGGGCGGGGTTGAACCACGCCCCTGCGAACCTCGACGCCCAAAAACACAAAGGCCGCATCAAATGATGCGGCCTTTGCTTTCATGGGTGCCTGACAATGACCTACTTTCGCACGCGCGGATGCGTACTATCATCGGCGTACTGCTGTTTCACGGTCCTGTTCGGGATGGGAAGGGGTGGAGCCAGCAGGCTATGGTCGTCAGGCGTAGAAGGAGGGAAGGCAAGAATTGGGTTGTTGAATCAAGGCGCACAGTTAAATCATTAAAAGCGCGCACGGTTATGGAGTCAAGCCTCACGAGTGATTAGTACTGGTTAGCTTAACGTGTTACCACGCTTCCACACCCAGCCTATCAACGTTGTGGTCTTCAACGGCTCTTCAGGGGGCTTTAAGCCCCGGGATATCTCATCTTCAGGCGAGTTTCCCGCTTAGATGCTTTCAGCGGTTATCTCTTCCGTACATAGCTACCCGGCGATGCGACTAGGCGTCACAACCGGTACACCAGCGGTACGTCCACTCCGGTCCTCTCGTACTAGGAGCAGGTCCCGTCAAATATCCAGCGCCCACGGCAGATAGGGACCAAACTGTCTCACGACGTTTTGAACCCAGCTCACGTACCACTTTAAATGGCGAACAGCCATACCCTTGGGACCGGCTACAGCCCCAGGATGTGATGAGCCGACATCGAGGTGCCAAACTCCGCCGTCGATATGGACTCTTGGGCGGAATCAGCCTGTTATCCCCAGCGTACCTTTTGTCCGTTGAGCGATGGCCCTTCCATTCAGAACCACCGGATCACTAGGTCCTACTTTCGTACCTGCTCGACTTGTCAGTCTCGCAGTCAAGCTCGCTTGTGCCCTTACACGTCCAGCGCGATGTCCGACCGCGCTAAGCGAACCTTCGAGCTCCTCCGTTACCTTTTGGGAGGAGACCGCCCCAGTCAAACTGCCTACCATACACGGTCCCCGACCCCGATAAGGGGCCTAGGTTAGAACCGCAACGACATCAGGCTGGTATTTCAACGTTGGCTCCACGCGAACTAGCGTCCGCGCTTCAAAGCCTCCCAGCTATCCTACACAAATCCCGTCACAGTCCAATGTAAAGCTACAGTAAAGGTGCATGGGGTCTTTCCGTCTTGCCGCGGGGAGATTGCATCTTCACAAACATTTCAACTTCGCTGAGTCTCTGGTTGAGACAGTGTGGCCATCGTTACGCCATTCGTGCAGGTCGGAACTTACCCGACAAGGAATTTCGCTACCTTAGGACCGTTATAGTTACGGCCGCCGTTTACCGGGGCTTCGATCAAGAGCTTGC
>WRFN01000007.1 GCA_009778785.1 Betaproteobacteria bacterium
GGCGCTTTCGGCTTCATGCCTTCGGGCGCTTTCGGCTTCATGCCTTCGGGCGCTTTCGGCTTCATGCCTTCGGGCGCTTTCGGCTTCATGCCTTCGGGCGCTTTCGGCTTCATGCCTTCGGGCTCTTCCTGCCGCTGCGTTTTGACGGCTGCGTTGCCGTCATCGTCCTCCGGTGCGATGCCGCAAGCGGCCATGAGGCTATAGCGGCGGGCGTAGGTGAGCGCCGATCCGAAGCCTTGCGCGTCCATTCTGTTCGCCGGAATGTGAAGCTCTCCGGCGCGAAAAGCCTCTCCGCTCTCGTGGATAAAAACGGTCTCCACGGTGACTCCGGTTTCGCTCTTGCTGGTCATTTGCACAAGCGCGATGCCCGCACCGTTCAGGGCGTCGATAACGGCCTCAACGCATGATGCCAGGTCGGCGTAGCGCGAGTTAAAATGGTTGGTGTTGGTTTTAAGCGCCGGTGAAAAGTTGCGCTGCGCCTTGACCAGCGCGGCGGCGATTTGTTTGTTTGGTTGTTCCATTTCGTATTGCTCCTGTTCATCGGTTTGCTGTTGGCGGCTCATTGGGGCGGAAGCAAGCCGGATTCAGGTTCCGGTTCGCCGGTGGGTTCGGGTTGATCCTCAAGGACGATCAGCGCGCCCTTGGCACCGCTCAGGTCGGCACCGCTCAGGTCGGCATCGCTCAGGTCGGCACCGCGCAGGTCGGCACCGCGCAGGTCGGCACCGCGCAGGTCGGAACCGCGCAGGTCGGCATCGCTCAGGTTGGCATCGCGCAGGTCGGCACCGCGCAGGTCGGCATCGCTCAGGTTGGCATCGCTCAGGTCGGCATCGCGCAGGTCGGCACCGCGCAGGTCGGCACCGCTCAGGATGGCACAGCTAAGGTTTATTTTTGCTTTAACGGCAACTTCAAGCGCAAGGCGCAGGCTGTTTTCTTCCGCGTTGTGATCAAAAATTACCACGCCAGAAAAACGGTTTTTGATTTCGATTTTCATGGATCATTCCTCCACGTCGATGTTGTCGGGAAAGCGGTCTGCCGCTTCGCTCCGCAAAACTGACAGCGCTGCTTTCCGCATGCGCTGTGCTGCTTCCTCTTCGGTTTGCGGTTCGTCGGTGGGTTCGGGTTGATCCTCAAGGACGATCAGCGCGCCCTTGGCGGCGGCGGCAACCACGTCTTCGGTGGTCGCCACTTCGGTGGTGTACACCGCGTCGGTGAGAATGCGTACGGCCTGCGCCCGGTTGTCGGCGCGCACGAAGTGGGTTTTGCCGCTGGCTGCTTCGGTGATCTTATAGATGCGTTTCATTGCTTCTCCATGATGGTAGTGATGATGGTGATAACGGCGGCTCCTAATACTGCGCCGGTGAAAAATGCGAAGACTTTGCGCCAAAACATTTCCGCTTCAGCGCGAAGTTTGGCTTCGTTATTCAAGCGTTTTATTTCAAAACTGCCCATGTTGTGGGTCATTTCAGCCTCCATTGGTCTGTTGTTCGGGACAGCCGCCACGCGGCGAGCAGGGAAAAGCCGTTGCGCCGCAGGCGAACGAAGCGGAAGAAGCGGGTCATACCGCCTCCTCGTAGTAGTCGCGCACGTCTGCGTGGTAGCGGTCGGCGGCCTCTTGCTGCACGTCGTATTTTTTGACGAAGAAATCCACCATGTCCCGATAGACGCGGTCATGCAGCGCCGCGAGTTCGGCCTCGGCGTAGTCCCCGCGCTCCCCGCCGAGCGCGGCAAGGTGAACGAAATGCAGCATTTGCGCGGCGTCGTCTGGCTCGATGTAATCAGTCAACTCTTTGCCTATCGGGTCGTCCCAGATGGCTTCAACCCGCTCTACCGCCACTTCCAGCGTCAGATCGTCAATCAAGGCTTCTACGGCGGCATCGCGCTTGACGATGCGCTCCAATTCGCGGTTGCTGTTTTGCATGGCTCCTCCCTGTAATGCATGGGTGAATCTTACACATATGTAAGTAGCCTGTCAATACATTTTTGTAAGTATTTTGCTATACTGTCCCCAAGCCGCAACAGGGATGGGCGGGCGGCAAAATGCCGCCCCTACGAAGGTGGGGGTCGGCGATTTATGCTTAATGGGATTTATGGGCAATAAAAAACCCGCCGGGCGGCGGGTTCGTCGATTGATTATTTTTTGGTTGGCGCGGTTGTCGGATAAAAACCGCCAGTTTCTTTGATGTATTCGATTTCTCTTGTGGGGCTCGCTTTAAGTATTTTTGGTTTTACATGGGCGGTTATCAGCTTATTTCTTGTTGCCTTTTTATTTGTCTGACAGCAGGCATGTTTAACGCCTCCTGTATTGCCTATGCTCAACCATCGTGCCGATGATCTGTATCGGCTGTCTGTCTGAGCGCATGGTTTCAAAATCTTCATTGAGGGGCACAAGCTCGAAAATCATCTCTCCGTTTTCACCGACGCCGCGCGGGCGGTATTTTTTGAAGGTTGTGCCCGACTCCTTGTTTTTTGCAACAACGAAATCTCCCGGCGACGGGTGTATGTCCGGGTCGATAATCACGCGGTCGCCGGGGTTGAACCTCGGAAGCATTGACAGCCCTTCTATCTCCAAAGCAAAGGCGTAGTCTCCAAGGTTTTGATCGGCCATGATGTAATCAAAGCCGCCGCCATCAGGGTAGGCGTCGATGGCTTCCCTGAAGTTGCCCGCCTGTACATAGCTGATGACGGGTACCGAGCGTGAGCCTATGGAAGCCAGTTTTACGTTGCCTGCACTGCCATGCTTACCATCTTCTTCTTGATCCAGCCAAAGCCTCGGCATCGACGCTTGCCGCTCTAGCTTCCGCGCTTTCTTCTCTCCGAAAGCCCTGTCTTTTAAAAGCGTAGAAAGCTCAGAGCTACCCATAGGGCTTTCGTCATCTTTAAGGTTTTCGTTTATTTTTTTAAGAAGAGCGGCCTGTGAGCCACCACAACGCTCATCAATCCATTTAGCCAACCTTGCCTTCCGGTGAGATTGCATTTGCTCGTCTGTCATATACATGCTCATAATTTTCCACTTTCTTACACAAAAGTAAACGTACAAATATGTTTACAGATGCCTTACAGGAATGTAATGTGTTGTAATGGACAAACTACAGAAATACATCAACTCCCTGTCAGTGCCGGATCAGCATGACTTCTGCCGCCGCATCGGGACAACCATCGGCTATCTCCGCAAGGCCTTCTCTGCCTGTGGACGGCTCGGAGAAAGCCTCTGCATCGACATCGAGCGAGAAACCGGCGGCGCCGTGCGCTGCGAAGACATGCGGCCTGATGTGGATTGGGGATACCTGAGAGGCACCGCGCCCGCGCCGAAAGCGGAAAAGGTGGCGTGATGGTTTCATTCCTCGGCGCGGTCGTTGGTGGTTTTGTCGGCGGCGTTTTGCCGGGGCTGCTGTTTGGTCTTCCTATCGTGTATTGGCAGCATCGGCGCGCTTTGCGCCGCGACAGAATGCTTGAAAAGCAAGCGGAAAAGGCGGCGTGATGGGTGAATCAACCAACTACCTTCGCCAAGACCTGCGTTTTCCCGACAGGTGCAGCCTCTCGATTGCTCTGTATCTGGTTTGGCGCGAGCTGGAAGACAACATAAAGAGCGGTGATCCGTCTTTGGTGTGCGAGCTGCGGCGCGTTTACGACGACTTGCATATGCAGCTTTTCTTTCAAGGTCAGCACGGAATCGGCAACGACCAAAGCCTTGAGCGCAAAGAAACGGAGGGCGCTGCCCATGCGTCGGCTTTGCAAAAGGAATTTGATCGGTTGAAGGCGTGTGTCGATCTTTTGGCCGGCATCGTTCACCGTTCCACGGGCGCTGATGTGAGGGCGGATTGATCATGGGTTCTCTCGGATTATTTCGCCAGCGATCACTATTGCCGCTGCTTTCATCGACTCTATCGGTCGTCCGTTCTGTCCATAGGGCAACGGATCGCTTTTCTCTCCGACGCCGACCACATGGATGGTCTGATAGAGCGTCCTTGTTCCGGTCACAAGGCGTTCGCAACGGTAAGTTTTTTCGTTGGCTTCAAGAACGAACGTGTAAACGGTCTTTTTCATTGGTGTTTCCTTTCGTGGTTAGGGCGGCGTGATGGCTCCTGTCGAACGTCAAGCGCTAGAAAAAATGGTCGAACGCTGGAGGCAGTTGTCGAAGTACGCGCTTCTGAAAGGTAAAGACCGCAAGTATTCGGCGATTGAACAAAAATTTTTCGACCATGGCGCTATCTGCTATTTCATTTGCCTATCAGACTTAGAGGAATTCCTGTCTTCTGTGCCGCCTGATACTTTAACCAGCCAAAAAGCACTTCGAACGACGCTCCTAAAAAAGCTTCACCGGCGCGCGTTAAGAGTTGGCTTTTGGCTTTATTCCAAATGGTGTTATCTCGCATTGCGTCGAGGAAATCATGACCAGCCCAAGTAAGGCTCTCTGGCATTCCTTCCGGGGATGGCCGGTTGATGGCGCGTCTTATTCCGCCATGCGTTTTTTCCATAGCTTTTGTCCATTGCGGCCTGCGCTGCGATCAGGTTTTTCAGGACTTTTGACGGGGAGGATGTTGCGCAAATGGTTCCGGTGACAGCAACAAACATGTCCTCTACGGCTCTGGCAAAAGCCTCAAGGTTGTTGGCGTCGTTTTCTTCCATGGCGCGTCCTTTCGTGGTGGTTTGGTGGTTGGCGCTTCCATTCTACCGCGATGGGGAGCGCCGCCTTTTCCCTGTGGAGGCTTGAATGGCAAAGCATGAGAAATGCACTGACGAAATCCGCGTCCACTTGGGCGAAACGCTCAAGAGTGATCTCAAGGTGCTGGCCGCCGAAAACGGTTTCGACAGTTTGTCCCCATTCATACGAAAAATTCTTCGTGAGTTTGCTTACGGTCAATGTAGCCCGCAGCGCGATTTATTGGCAGAGACGGTGCGAGACGGAGAGTGACTGAAAATGTTTTTTCCGGTGGCGTTTTTTTGCAACAAGCCCAACAGCGCGGTCAACCGCGCTGCCAGCGCCGCTCGTTCGCGCCTCACGGGCGAGCGGCGCGCCTTTTTTGCCCGGAACGGCTCAACACTGTTTTTCCCCTTTTCCTGTTTGGGTTGGCGGCGTTGGGCGTTCGCGGGCGCCTTTTTTCCGGGGTCAGAGATGAGTCGCTTGTTTGAGCACTTCGGTAGCCCATTGATTGAGGCTTTTCCCGGCGGCTTGGGCGGCGATGTTGGCGGCGGCGTGAACTTCCGACGGCACGCGCAGCATGAGCTGTCCGGAGGCCGGTTTGTCGGGCGCGATGCCGCGCTCTTGGCAATAAGCAAGGTAGTCGTCAACGGCAGCTTTCATCTCTTTCCTGAGTTTCGCCACGGTGTCGGCGTGGAAGCTGATGATGTCGCGCGTGCCGAGGATACGCCCGACAAAAATGCCGTCGCTGTCGTCGAATTCGATGCGGGCGATGTAGCCTTTGTGGGTCATGGTGTTGGTGGTCATGGGGTCACTCCTGCGTTAGTTAGAAAGTCGCGGATGTCGCGCACTTGGTATTCCTTGGCTTCTTTTCTCGGGTGCGGCCGGTGGCAGCTTAGGTGCTTCCCGTTCAGTTCAACGATGATGCGCGATCCGGCTCTTTCCGCAATGTCGCCGCCCAAAGCCAAGAGCAGCGCTTCGATGTCGTCGAAGATGATCGTTGCCGATGTCGGCTTGGCGAAGATGGCTTTCATGGGTTCCATGATAGGCCGATCAGTCGAAAAGCGCAATCATTTTGTGCAAGCGTCTTTTTTCTTTGAGAGGTAATCATGAGCATTCACGATGAAATCATCAAGCGCTTGAAGCGCGGCCAGCTTTTGACGCGCCAGCAGATCGTCGATCTTGGCTCACCACAACCCGGGCGGGAGATGCAGGCTATCCGCAAGAAAACGGGGATGCTGATCCTCTATGTAATGGCGGGCGGCGCGCCGTTCTGGGTTGCGCCGGTCGAGGCCGAAGCCAACGGCGTTGACTTCGTGAAACGCTTGTTAAACAAGCTGTGATCGCGCCACAAGCCGACGAGGTGTGAGAAAAGAGGGTGAAAAGAATGGGTTATTTGCTTGAAAAAGACATTGAGAAGTTGACGCACGAGCAGCGTCTTTTCTTTGAGTGTGCCGATCTGATGGTAAGGGCGGGGTGCTCCCCCGCCGTGCTTGAAGAAAGCGCTAGTCGTCTCTTAAAACGTATTCCATCTGCTGGTTGCACACTGCACGGAAGCACTTTTTGTAGAGCCGTAAATACTCTTCTTGAGATTTTGGTGATGGTATCTCCGGTGATTTTACGATCATCTGAAGCAACTCAAGAGCCACACGCTCCCGACTGCCCGGCGCGATGTGAACAGGACTGCTGATTTCAATTTTTTCTTCCATGAGAACCTCCGTATCAGTTAACAAAAAAGGTGTTGCGCCTGTCATTTTAGCAGGTGCGGAGGGTCTCGCCTTGACTTCCGACGAGGTGTGAGAGATGAGTACGAGAATCATGGCCGCTTGCTGGCCTTTGCAAATGCCGCCCACGGTCAAGTCAGTGCTGGTGTCTTTGGCTGATAACGCTAACGATCATGGCTATTGTTTCCCGTCGATTGCCTACATTTGCGAGCGCACTTGTTACGCCAAGGACGCTGTGATCGAAGCGATCAAGTGGCTTGAGGGTTCCGGTATCGTGACCGCCGATCGCGGTAACGGCAGACATACCACTTACATATTAACGCCGGAAAATTTCAACGCAGATTTTCAAATGGCATCAAGGCGCGAACAATCAAGATGCATAAACCGGTCGGGCAAAACGACCGGTCGGGCAAACCGACTCAACCAGTCGGGCAAACCGACTCGACCAGTCGGGCAAACCGACTCAACCGGTCGGGCAAACCGACACTAACCGTCAAGAACCGTCAAAGGAACCGTCAAGGAACCGTCAATATACCCGCGTGCGCGAAACCGCCGATTCACCTCCAGAACAACAACATAAACCGGCGTACAGTCCAACGGAATATCTGACATCGCTCGGGGTGGATGCCGAAACGGCCAGCGATTGGCTTCAACTTCGACGGGCAAAGCACGCTCCTCCCACAAAGCTCGCCATTGACGGCATTGCCCGTGAGGCGGCGCTGGCGAAGGTGTCGCTCGCTGCGGCGTTGGCGGAGTGCTGTCAGCGCGGGTGGACGGGGTTCAAAGCGGCTTGGCTTTCGGCGTCGGTCCGCGACGGCAGGGCGCGGGAATCTCCCGAGGAACGCAAGCGACGAACGAACGCCGAGGCTAAAAAAATTCTGGGCATAGACGACGAGGTGGGAGAAAACATGGTTTTCTCGAATGAAAAAGTGATCGAAGGTGAGGCGGTGCGCTGTGGTTAAAAACGACTTTGACAGCTTTTCGCAAATGCTCGATTCCGCCTATGAGGCGGTGGGGAAACAGGCGATGGGAAGCGCGGGAAAGGCGATCGTTTTTCGCTCGCTCTCTGACGTGTCGATGGAGGATTTCGGCGCCGCGCTGACGGCTCATCTGTCTGACCCGTCGTGCGGGATGTTCGCGCCGACGGCGGCGCACATTCGGTCGCAACTGGCGAAGTTCGCGGAAGCCGACGGCAGACCGGGCGCGGACGAAGCGTGGGCGATAGCGCTGTCTGGGCAAGACGAAGGGAGAACGATCATCACGAACGACGACATCGCCGCCGCGTTTACCGCCATCCGGCCGATTCTCGACGCAGGGGACGAGGTGGGCGCCCGCATGGCGTTCCTGCAAGCGTACCGGCGCGTTGTTGCCGAAGCGCGAGCGGCGAAGACGGCGCTGCGCTGGTGGCCGTCGTTGGGCTGTGATAAAAAATCGCGCGAGCCGGTGCTGCTCGAAGCGTACCGTACCGGCAAGCTGCCGCGCGCTCAAGTGGCCGGATGGATTGCCGACATTCGCGCCGGCGACTTGAAAGCGCTGCCGCCGACGGTCTCGAAAGAGGCGGCGTTGAATCGCGATCAGGTGCGCCAGAAGTTGCGCGAGTTGGTCGAATTGCTGTCGATGGAGCGCGCTGCGAAGGCGGACGACTTCGCGCAGTGGGAGAACGATCGTAAAGCGCTGTTGGCGGCGCAAGCGGCGGAGAAAGTCGATCAACTGCTGGGGGCGGCATGATGTTTTTCTTGCCCAATGCCTTCGGCGATGAAGGTCAACACCAGCGTGTTGAGCGACACGCCCTCGGTTTTGGCGCGCGCGGTCAGCGCCGCGTGCAGACTTTTCGGAACGCGGGTCAGGAATTTGCCGGACGCGCCGCCGCTGTTGGGCGTTGGCACGGGATGGCCAAAATGTTCAAGCGCCGCAATGGCGCCGGACAGCGCATCCCTGCCGTTGGCGATGGCTTCCTCGACGGTTTCGCCGTCGGACATGCAGGTGTTGAAGTCGGGATAGGTAATCAGAAAGCCTCCGCCTTCATCAACTGTCAACGGGCGAATTTCAAAAGGATAGTCGTCAAGGTTTCTCATCGCTCAATCTCCTTTAATCATTTTGACGAAATGCCGCACATAAACGGGCTTCACGGGGCGATGCGCCGGAACGGAAAGAATGCGCCCGTCAGCCCATGTGAAAACGCAGTGGCTCGTTCCCTCCTGCAACCAGCTAATCCCGTGCTGCCGAGCGACGGTTTGCATTTGCTCAATGCGCCAGTCGCGCGGGTTGGCTTTCATGGCAGAAAAAAGTTTGGCCGCAGCGTTCATGTTTTGAATAATACTATATTTAGTATCAAGTTTAAAGATTTTCGCATCAAAAAAGCAGGGAGCGCGGCATGATTTCGCTCGCGCTGTCCTACCCTGTGAGCGCGAACCGCTACTGGTTCGTTTTTCGCAACAGGGTTGTGTTGTCGAAAGAGGCCAGGGCGTACAAGGCAGAGGCGGCGGCGGCGATGGCGCGCAGCTATCCGCATTGGCGGCTTCTGACCGGAGCGATCGTGATGCGGATTTGGTTGCACCCGAAAAAAAACAAGGACGGCAGCGCGTGCAAGCGGCGGCTCGATCTCGACAACGCGCAGAAGGTCGCCATTGACGCGTTGAATGGCGTCGCGTATGTCGATGATTGCCAGCATGTGGACATTCATACCCGGCTGGGGGCGGCGGTTGATGGCGGCGGGCTGTTGGTTGAGATCGAGGAGGGCGGCAATGACCGAAGCGCATGATGTGATCGAGATGACGATTCCGCCCGATGAGTCGGCGCGCGAGATCATGGCGCAGGCGTGGCAGAAGGCCAAGGCATCGCTCGACGCCGGTCTGTTTCTCGTGATGAAAATCACGCCGAGAAAGCTCACGCGCTCGCTGGCGCAAAACGCGCTCCTGTGGGCGCTGTTGCACGATGTGTCGCGGCAGGTGACTTGGTACGGGCGAAAGCTCACGCCGGAGGAGTGGAAGGACGTGACTTCGGCGGCTTGGCGCAAGCAGGAAGTCATGCCCGGCATCGACGGCGGCTTTGTGGTGCTGGGCGTGTCAACGTCGCGCTTGTCGGTGGCGCAAATGGCTGAGTTGATCGAGTTGATTCAGGCGTTCGGAATCGAGCACAACGTAAAGTTCGGCGCGCCGACATGGATGTGGCGTCAGGCATCGGGGGTCGGGGATGGTTGATTTTCCTGAATCGTTGAAGCCTATTGCCGAGGTGATCGGCGAGAGCGCCACGCTGTCGCTGGTGGCGGTGTACGGCGGCACGCGGCTTTATTTTCCGCAGTTTGAAGCCATCGACGCTTTGCATCCGGTGGCGCGCGTGATCGGCCTGCCGCTGGCCCAAGAGCTTTGCCGCGCGCTTGGCGGGGAAACTTTTGACATTCCGAGGTGTGCGAAAAATTCTGCGGCAGAGCGCGACGCCGAGATTTTGCGCCGCCGGAAAAACGGCGAGTCCGTTGCCAGTATTGCGCTTTCTCTGGGAATGACCGAGAGCGCCATCTGGAAACGCTGGCAAGTGATGCGGGGGGCGCGGACATGAACGGCAAGCTAGTGAACGTCGCTGTCGGCAGGCTTCGCCCCTACGCAAAAAACGCGCGCCTTCACAGCGATTGGCAGGTTGACCAGATTGTGGCGTCGATCAAAAACTTCGGGTGGACGATTCCGTTACTCATTGACGAAAACGATAACGTCGTGTGCGGTCACGGGCGCCTTCTTGCGGCCAAGAAAATGGGGATGTCGCAAGTTCCGTGTTACATGCGCGCGTTTTCTGATGACGAGCGCCGCAAGTACATCATCTACGACAACCGCTATGCCGAGATGAGCCAATGGGATGACAGCGCGCTAGCCGTAGAGTTGGCGGCGCTAGGGATGGAGCTGCCGCCCCTTGCGCCTCCTCAACTGGCGCCGGTGACGCAAAGCGGAGAGGGTGACGGGTCAGGCGGCGCGGCAGGCGACGGCGTCGATGACGCCGGAAAAGCCGCGCCTATTGATTTCGTGATGATGGTGACGTTGACTCCCAAAGAGCACGCCGCATGGAAGCGGATAAAATCGGGATTAACCGACAGCGAAGCCGTCAAGCGGCTGCTGATGCGGGAAGATGATTTGAAAACTTTTTTGGAGACAGAAACAAAATGATAAGAGCGTTCACCGGCGAGTTCCTTGTCAGTCCCGTGCCGGTTCATTTAGGACTGAATTGGTGTACCCACAATTGTTTTTACTGCTTCGCCAACCTCAATAGCCCTGAACGGCGGGCAGATTATGCGTCTATTGCAAACACGCTGAAAACGGTGATTGCAAAAAACAAGGAGAGCAAGAACCTGGCGGCGCGCCTGCTGATGGAAGGCCATCCCATCGTTGCCAGCAACGATAGCGACCCGTTCGCCAAAAGCAACTCAGATCAGATGCGGTCGATTCTGGATAACTTCTGGAATCAGGGCATCCCCGTTACCTTCCAGACGCGCGGCGGCGAGGGAGCGCTCGAAACGCTCGAACGCTCTCCGTTCAAAACGATGGTGTACATCAGTTTTACCAATGACAACGAAACAATCAGGCGCGAGGCGGAACCCAACGCGCCAAGTTTCGAGCAGCGCAAAGCGCTGGCGCTGGCGGCAAAGACGCTGGGGCATCATGTCGTGATCGGGCTGAACCCTTATGTCCCGTCATGGTGGAATGATTTTGACGGCTTCGCGCGCTGGATGGCGGACAACAAGCTCTTGCACGTTTGGGCGGGGCATATCCACATCAGCCACCTTCAGGCCGCGCAACTTTCCCCAAAGACGAAAGCGGAGTTTGCCGAGGTTGTCGAGCTTGCCGGAAAGAAAAAACGCGATACAGCAGAGTTTGACCGCGCCATGAGCGTGTTAGACCAGCACGGCGTCAACGTGTTTGAGCACATGCTTTCAAGTCGCGGTCATTTTTGGCAACCGTACTTCGATCTGGGCTTTCCGTTTTTCCCGACAATGGATTGGTTTTTTTCCGCCTTGCTCGAAAGGGGAAAAGAGACAGGGGAGAAGCGGATCGCTTTCGATTTTGAGTTTTTCAATCAGGAAATGAACCCTCACCCCGATTTTGAAATGTCGGAGATGAAGGATTATCTGATGCCGTTCGGACGCTCGATCCGAAACGAGGGGTTGAGCGCCAAGGCCAGAACCTTCCGCGAGGTGATTGAGTGGTACTGGCAAATCGACAAATACCCGACGCCGTTAAGGAGCAAGCGGATTTTTATCGCCATGCAACCCGATGAAGAAAACACGCGTTGGGTTGATGAATCTGGGCGCCCGATTCTGGGCTATGAAGACAGAGGCGAGAACCCGGATGCCTTCCACCTCCCCGTCAAAGGAGAGGACATTTACACATCTTGAAAGGAGATTGAATCATGCCCGGCTCTTATTTTGTTTATGGGCTTTCCGGCGCGACCAAGGGCTTTAGCCGTGTTTTGCGCGACGGGACGATTAGACCGACGCGCAAGGCGCCGCTTCGCCGCCGCTAACCAGTCGCTCCCCGCAAGGGGAGCGCGGATTGAAACAAACGAAAACAAAATGAAAACTACCGATCAAACGGTCAACTCACTTGTCAGCTCAGGGTGTTTGACAATCAAGCGAAAAAGGCAAGTTACAGCGCCGGATGGCGCAAACCGCCCTTGCTCCCAATCGCGCAGGGTGGCGACGGGTGTACCGATGCGCTCGGCGAACGCCGCTTGCGTCAGGCCGGAACGGTTGCGCGCCTGCCGCACCAGAATTTGTGCCGGCGTCGTCACGCGGCAGCTTGCTGAAAGTCCGGCTTTCACCTCAGCCAAGCCCTCGCGCAGGCCGGAGATAGAGCGGCCTTCGTCGGCCTCGATGGCGAGCGCCGTGGATTCTACGTTGATATTTTTAAGGTCTGCCAGTTTCATGTCAAATTCCCTTTGCCAGTTTGTTGATTTCCTTTGCGGTTATGGCGTCTGTCTCTGCCTTCGCATAAACTGTGGCCAAAAATACCGCGCCATCTTCGTCGAGCAAATAGTAAATTATCCGCGCACCGCCGCTCTTGCCGGAACCGCGCCGCTTCCAGCGCACCTTGCGGGCGGCGGGGCTGGTTTCTTTAACGACATCTCCCGCCTCTGGGTTGGCGGCAATCCAGTCGATAAATTCCTCGCGTCCTGCGTCAGTCCAGACAGTGGCCGCTTGGCGCCGGAAGGTGTGAGATTCAATAACCGTGTACATGCCGCCAATTATACGGGAATCCCGTATAATGTCAAGCATTATAAAATGTCATGACTGAAAAAAGAGCAACCTATCCAGACTGGTCAGCCATCGAGCAAGATTATGTGAGCGGGTGGTTGTCTGTACGAGAGCTTGCCGCAAAGCACGACGTGATGTATGAAACTGCGCGCGCCCGATGCAAGCGCGGGGAGTGGAATAAGAAGCGCCGCGCTTTGCGGGAAAAAACCGAGCGCGCGGCGCTTGAAAGTCAAACCGAAAAACGCGCCCGCGATCTGGTTGATTTCAACAACGCCGACATCGAGGCCGCCAAAGAATTGCGGCTGCTCACCCGTATCTCCATGCGCGAAGCCAGAGAGAGAGGAAATATGACCGGCGCGGAGCTTCGGGCGCATGCGGCGGCGATCGAAACGGCGCAACGCATAGGCCGCATCGCGCTGGGCTTGCCGACAGAAAACAGGGAGCTTTCCGGCGCGCTGGCGCAGCAGGTGTCGGGCAAGATGACCGTTGAAATTGTGCGGGAGCCGGTTGATGGCATCCGCTGACGGCAGGGTGATCATCAAGCTGCCGCCAAGGCACGCCGGACAGCGGCGCGTCTGGAACGGGTTGAGGCGCTTCAATGTCTTGCGAATGGGGCGGCGCTTCGGCAAGACGGTGTTCGGTTTGGACTATCTCATCGCCGGGGAGGGCGGCGCGTTTCACGGGAAACCCGTGGCGTGGTTCGCGCCCAATTACAAGCTCTTGGGCGACGCTTGGCGGGCGTGCAAAATGGCGCTGTCAGAGGCCGCTTCCGGCAAGAATGAATCAACCCACAGGATCGAGATTGTCACCGGCGGGGTGATTGAATTTTGGTCGCTCGATGTTGATGATCCGGCGCGCGGCAGGAAATACAGCCGCGTTTTTATTGACGAGGCGGCGATGGTGCGCGGCCTTGTGGACAAGTGGCAGCAGTCGATCCGCCCGACCTTGACCGACTATCAAGGCGGGGCGTGTTTCGCCAGCACGCCCAAGGGTAAAAACGATTTTTTCAGGCTCGATCAGTTGAGCGCAACTTACGATCAATGGGCGAGCTTTCACGCGCCGACGGCGGATAACCCTTATATCAGTCCGGCGGAGATCGCGGCGGCGCGGCAGGAATTGCCCGATCTGGTTTTCCGGCAGGAGTATCTCGCCGATTATGTGGACTTCGCGGGCGGCTTGGTTAAGCCGGAGCATATCAAAATCGGCGCCCCGCAAGGGCGCGCAGTGACGGTCATGGGCGTTGACCTTGCCATCTCGATGAAGGACGAGGCGGCGTTTACGGCGATGGTGACGCTCTCGCAAGATGCCGAGGGGCGGCTGTTTGTCCGGCACGTTTTTCGCGCGCGGCTGTCGTTCAACCAGATTTTGGAGGCGATCAAGTCGGCGGCGGCGGCGTGGAACCCGTCGCTCATCGCCGTTGAAGAGGTGCAGTTTCAGGCAGCTGTCGTGCAGGAGCTTTTGCGCACAACAAAGCTGCCAGTGCGCGGAATCAGACCGAAAGGCGACAAGCTCATGCGCTTTTTACCGGCGGCCACGCGCTACGAGCGGGGGATGGTGTTTCACGCGCCCGATCTGCCGCCGTCGTTCGCCGATGAGATTCTTGCCTTCCCCCATTCAGAGTTCGCCGATCAGGCGGACGCTTTGTCTATCGCTTTCGCGGCCTTGCCCATGCCGGGCATTTCGGTGGCGACAGCGCTGCCTATGGAGTCAGCATCATGGTAAGTTTGTCCGGCGTTTTAAGCCGTCTCGGCGAGCGTTTTTCGGGCGCGCCGAAGCAGAGTCTTTTTTCAGAGTCGGCGACTGACCGGCTTTTGAACAATCTCATCTCGATGGGCGACCCCGACGAGGTGTTGCGCCGCGCCGGCATCACGCGCGAGCGGTTGCGCGCGCTCATGGGCGACGATGAGATCATGAGCGCGATGGAAACGCGCCGCGAGGCTTTGATGGCCGTGCCATGGCATCTCGAAGGGGAGGGCGACGCTTTCCTGTTCGTCTGGAACGAATGGGAGCGCTTGCACGATACGGCCATTCGCGGAATGCACGGCGCTGTTCCCTACGGCTACGCGGTGCAAGAGATCGTCTATATCAAAAGGCCGGACGGGCGCATCGGTTTCTCCGAAATCACCGCCAAGCCGTTTGAGTGGTTTGTTCCCGACCTTGATGGCTCGGTGCTTTATAAATCCAGCAAGAACCCGCGCGGCGAGCCGACCGACCCGCGTAAATTTTTCCTGACAGTGCGCAATCAGGAGTTTAACAACCGCTACGGCGAAGCGCTTTTTTCGCGGCTTTACTGGCCATGGTTTTTCCGGCAGCAGGGCTGGCGCTTCTGGGTCAAATGGCTCGAGCGTTTCGGCACGCCGATGATTCTGGGCAAAACGCAAGGCGACGCGCAAGAAATGGCAAAAGCGTTGGCGGCCGCCGCGCAAAACGCCGTCGCGGTCGTGGGCAACGGTGATGATGTGTCAGCGGTCGCGGCGGCAGGCGGGACCGGCCATTTCGAGGGCTTCGACTTGGCGATTGCCAAGCGGATCAATAAGGTGATACTGGGGCAAACGCTCACCAGCGACGCCCACGATGTCGGCAGCTACGCGCTGGGCAAGGTGCACAACGAGGTGCGCATGGACCGCCGCAATGCCGACATCCGGCTGGTTTCGCGCACGGCGCAGAACATGATCAGCACGCTGTGGGCGCTCAACGGCTTTGCTGGCGACGCGCCGGTGTTCAAAATGGAGGACGGCGTCGGGCTGCAAAAAGAGCGCGCCGACCGCGACGCTGTGCTGGTCAACGCCGGCATCGTCAAGCTGACCGATCAGTACCTTTACCGTGTCTATGATTACGAGGAAGGCGATTTTGCCGTCGCCGCCCAACCTGCCGCCGCTGCTGCCGCGCCGCTGCGTTTTTCCGCCGTCAGGCCGCGTTTCACGCGCGAGCAGGAGGCTATCGAGGAAGGAATAGGCAAGGTTTTGGAGGGCGCCGGATCGCCGGTGGCTGACGAGGCCATCAAGGCCGCCATCCGAGCCGCAACAAGTCCCGATGATTTGAACGACCGGCTCTCCGTGTTGCTGTCTGGCGTGCCGCCGCGAGAGTTTGAAGAAATCGCCGCCCGCGCCTTTTTCGCCGCCGATCTGTTGGGCTACGCGCACGCCGAGGGTAAATGAGCGACCCTCTGCGCTTTGGTTTTGGCCTGCCGTTTGACGAGGCCATCGCGGCTGCTCGCCGCCGCGTGCCCATGCTGCCAGACCGTTACTACGGCGCCGCGCAGGACGGCGCGCGCCGACAGGCGTTTACGGTTTCAAGGCTTTCGGCGTTAGAGCAGATCAAGGAGGTGAAAGACTCGCTGACCGAAGCGCTCAAAAACGGTCAAACGCTCGAAACGTGGCGAAGGCTTGCCATGAAGCAAGACTGGGCGCTCAAAAGCGGGCATCTGTCCGCCATCTACCGCACGAACGCGCAAACGGCCTACATGGCGGGGCAATGGGAGAGTTTCAAGCGTCACCGTGCGGCTCGCCCGTTTCTCATGTACTCGGCGATCAACGACAGCCGGACGCGACCGTCGCACATGGCGATGAACGGCTACATCGCGCCCATCGACGCGAATATCTGGAAGCGCTGGACGCCGCCGTGCGGCTACAACTGCCGCTGCGGGCTGGTCTCGCTTTCCGGCGCCGAGGCAGAAAAACGCGGCTACGGCAAGCAGATCGAGCCGTCTGTCTCGCCAGACCCCGGCTTTGGCGGCTTGCCTGACGACATCGACGGCAATCTTCGCCGCAGGTTGGACGCTCGGCTTGCCGCGTTGCCGCCGGTCATCGTCGCCGCTGTGCGGGAGAGCATGGCGCTCTTGCCGGACAACATCGAGAAAAGCGTAAAATCAGCGCTTGGCATGGGGTACGATATGCTGGCTCAAGGCATATCGAAGATGATGCCGGGGGCGGCGCTCTATGAGCAGGTGGCGTTGCGGCATTGGACGCAGGCGCAAGGTTTTTTGAATCATGCGCTTCGCTGCAACAGCGCTGATCTTGAAACATTATGGCCTGTTGCGGTGGCGGTGATGTCGTTTTTGGAGAAAGCGCCGGTTTACGATGGCGAGGTTTACAGGACCGTTTCAATGAGCAAGTTTACCAACAAGGAAGAGCTTGAGCGTTTTCTGGCTTGGCATCATGTGGGTGAGGTTGTGCAATATAACGGCTTCACGGCGGCGTCACGTGACGAAAACATCGGGCAACGCTTCCCCGGAAAGATCACGATAACGATCGTTTCGCGCACTGGCCGCCAAATAGGGGAATACTCGACCAAGCCGGAGCAGATGGAGGTTCTTTTTGGCATCGGAACAAAGTTTCTGGTTGAGTCGCGCATCATCATCAACAACACTTTGATTCTGAGGCTCTCTGAGCTTGCCGATCAGTCTGTAAGCGTTCCGCCGTCACATGTCTTTCGTGTGTTCCCCGGAAACACCGGTTTTGAGGCGATCCCCAATAAAATGTCGCAAGAAACGGCGCAAGAGCTTATCGACATTTGGACGCAAGACACCATAGACGCCGTCAGAAGCCAGAAAAAAAGGCAGGGGTTTATCGAACAGCACGGCTTGACGCCGGCCGAAATCATCGAGTGTTGCGACCCCTTCCGCGCCGAAAAATTCGCCCAAGCCTTCAATCGTCCGGTTTTGATGACGGAGGAACGCATCGCCCAGTTCATCGCCGAGCGCGGCGAACACCCGTATCTCTACGTCGCGCGGGTTTTCAAAAACAAAAAAGCATGATCCATACTGGAATTTTCCAGCATTAACAGGATGTCCGCGCGGCGCTAAAGTCTGCCGCATGGACAAGAAAACTACCCTCAATCCCCCGCAAAACCTGACCGCTCCGGTGGCGTTTTCCGCTTTGGCAACCTTCGCCGCCAAAGAGGGCGAGCAAAAAGACCGCAAGTTTTCCGGCGTGGCCTACGGCGGCGGGGTCATTACCGATCATCCCTTTTTGGATGCCGTGGTTTTCGATCTGGCGTCCACCCAATTCAACACGCCCGCTCCGGCTTTGTACGGCCACAGCAAGCCCGTCGGCGTGATCGAAGCCGCTGTCTTGTCAGGCAACATCACCATTTCCGGCAGCCTCTTTTCCGATATTTGCGACGAAGCCAGGCAGATCAGCGACACCGCCGATCGCGGGATGCCGTGGCAAATGTCGGTCGGCATTTGGCCGGGGTCGCTCGAGCGTGTCAATGCCGGACGCCGCGTGATGGTCAACGGGCAAGAGTTCACCGGACCGCTCACCGTTTTCAGAAATAACCGCATCAGGGAAACGTCGTTTGTCGCGCTGGGTGCAGACCACAGCACGAGCGCCGCGTTTTTCGCGGTCAGCGAAGGCGGCAAGCGCCCGCCGACAATCTCAGAAACAAACCCCGAAGGAGTCATCTCTATGGATCAGGCAGAACACGACGCCATCGTCGCCGCCAAAGACGCAAAAATCGCCGAATTGGAAGCGCAAGTGAGCGCGTTGAACGAGAAATTTTCAGCCCGGCAAAAGGAAACCCGCACCAAGTCCGTCCGCGAGATGTTTGCCGCGTTAGGCCGCGAGTGGACGGACGATGCCGCCGAGCCTTACATCGCCATGAGCGAAGAGGCTTTTGCGGCGGTGTCAAAAGACATGTTGGCGGTCAAGCCGAAACCGGCGGGCGACAAGAGCCTTTTCTCCTCCACGGCAAACGACGGGCAGGACGCCGGCGAAACGGCAGAACACCTCGCTCAAAGGATCAGAGAGTACGTTGCGAGCGAAGCGCAAAAGGGCAACACCGTTTCTTTTGCCGCCGCCGCCAATCACCTCAAAAATACTCAGGAGTAAATCATGGCTAACCCCGGTTTGATCAAAAACTTTGTGGCGGAGGGCGAAATCCTGCCGCTGCGTATTGTTGCCCTCGGCTCGGCTGATGGGCGCGTGAAAGCCGCCGCAACGGGCGCTGCCTGTCTGGGCGTCACTGTTGAGCACATCACCGCGCAAGACGGTGAGCGCGTCGATGTCATCTTGGACGGCATCGCCGAAATCAAGGCCGGCGGAACCCTGGCGCGCGGCGCGTTGGTCGGCGCCGGCGCGGCAGGCGTTGCCGTGGCCGTCGAAGATGTCGAGGTTGCCGTCGGCACGGCGCTTGTTGACGCTGTCAACGGCGATGTTTTCAGAGTTCTTTTGAAGAAATAAAGGATACCCAAAATGCCTCAGTTTGCCCCGTTTCCGGTTGATCCGGTCTATACATCCATTGCCCTTGCCTATCGCAACCGCGCCATGATTGCCGATGACGTGCTGCCGCGCGTTCCCGTCGGTAAAAAGGAGTTCAAGTGGCGCAAGTTCAACATTGCCGAAGGCTTCACTATTCCCGACACCAAAGTAGGCCGCCGCTCGGCGCCCAATCAGGTCGAGTTTTCGGCCTCCGAAGAGAGCGGCTTTTGCGAAGACTTCGGCCTTGACGATCCTGTCCCGTATGAGGACATGGACAACGCCCCGGCTAACTACGACCCCAGAGGCCACGCCGTCGAAATGATGACCAATCTGGTTGAGTTAGACCGCGAAGTCAGGACGGCCAGTCTGGTATTCAATACCGCGTCTTACGCCGCCTCCAATCAAATGGCGCTCGCAGGTAACGCGCAATGGAGCGATTACGAAAAAAGCACGCCTGTTTCAGATGTGCTCGACACTCTGGACGGCATGGTGATGCGCAGCAACATCATGGTGATGGGGAGAAAGATTTTCTCGCGCCTGATCCGCCATCCCGAGATTCTCGAAGCCGTCTATGGGCGCGCCAGCACCAAAGGCATCGCCACCCGCGATGACTTGGCGCGGCTCTTTGAGCTTGACGCCGTTTTTGTCGGCGAGGGCTTCGTCAATACTGCCAGAAAAGGCCAAATGCCCAACATCGCGCGCGCTTGGGGCAACTACGTTGCGCTGATCTACCGCGACAGCTTGGCAAGCGCCGATCGCGGCACAACCTTTGGGTTTACAGCGCAATACGGCGGCCGGATTGCCGGAGAGATTGAAGACAAAGACATCGGCCTGCGCGGCGGCGTGCGTATGCGCGTTGGCGAGTCCGTGCGCGAGCTGATCTGCGCCAAAGATTTGGGCTTCTTGTTTTCCAACGTGATCGCGTAAGGAGATCATCATGGCGAAATACATCACGCTTTTGCCTGTCAAGCAAAACGGCAAGCCGGTTCCCGTCGGCGCGACTGTCGAGCTTGATAAGCAAGAAGCCGCCGCGCTCTTGCTTATCAAGGCCGTGGCGGACGCCGCAAAGGCCGCGCCTGCCGGAAAAGCCGCAAAGGCCGAGAAGTGAGCCGCCGCCGTGACCGCGTATTGCACGAAACAAGACCTGATCGACCGCTTCGGCGCGATGGCGTTAGCGCAACTCACCGATGAAGAGCGCGGCGCAACCATCGTTGACGCCGATGTCGAGCAGGCTTGCGAGTCCGCTTCCCGCACGGTTGACGATTACATAGGACGTCAGGTCAAAACGCCGCTTGCCGTCGTGCCCGACCACATCCGCGAAATCGCGCGCGATCTGGCTTATCGCGCTCTTCATGGCGAAAAAGCCAAAGAGGGCGACGGCGTGCTGCTGCTCGCGGCACAGGCCATGTCCAAACTGCGCGACTACGCCTCCAACAGGGCGATTCTCTTGGGCGTTGACGACTCGCAAGCCACCCCCGTGCCGCAGATCGCCGTGATTGCCCCCAAGGCCGTTTTCACCGAGCGGCTTTTGGCGAGGATGCCGTGAACGTCCAGATTTTTATTCATGGCGCCGATGGCGTGACCGCGCTTCTTGGGCGGATGATGCGCGCGGCAGATGGCGCAACCGAAACGCTGGCGTCCATCGGCGATTACGTCAAGGAATCCACGCGCAGGCGCTTCATTGAATCTCGCGCGCCGGACGGCGCGCCGTGGAAGCCGGTTTTGCGCGGCGGTACGCCATTGCGCAACACCTCTACCCATCTTTTCAACGCGATCAGCTATCGCGTGGGCGCTGACAGCGTTACTGTCAGCGTTCCGCACGCTTGGGCGGCGGCTCATCAATTCGGCGCACAGATCAAGCCCAAAAACGGCAAGTATTTACGTTTCAGGTATCCGGGCGGGTACGCCACAGTCAAAGGCGTCACGATTCCGGCGCGCCCGTTCTTCGGCATCAACCGGGACGACAGCGATGCTATCGGGGCGATCATTCGCAACCGGATCGCCGGGAGCGCAGCATGAAAACATCCTCGGTTGATTTGAGCGCGGTGGCGGCAAGGCTTGCCGCGACGGTTCCCGTCAACCAGATCGGCGGCGCGGCCAAGTACGCCGCCGCCACCACCGACACCAAAGCCGTGCCCGCGTTGTTCGTCATTCCGCTGGCGGAGTCCGCCGGCAAGAACCGCTGGGCAAACGGCATCAGCCAGCGCGTCGAGGCGACCTTTGGCGTCGTGATCGGCGCGCGCAACCTGTCCGACGAAAAGGGCGCGGCAGCGCAACCGGCGCTTACCGCCTTGCGCGAAAAAGTCTTTGCCGCGCTCTTGGGATGGATGCCGGAAGGCTGCTCGATGCCCATCACCTACGACAGCGGGCGGCTTATCGACCTCGCCAACGGCATCATCTGGTGGCAAGACGATTTCACGACAGCCTACGAGATCGGAGATTGAAATGAAACACCCGCAACAAGGCGGCACATGGATCAGGCAGGCGGATGGTTCGCTGGTTCAGGCATCAGCCGTAGGGACGGCATCCTGCCGCCTGCAATCAGGCGTAGGGGCGGCATTCTGCCGCCTGCAAATTGAAACAAACAAAGGAACCGACACATGGAACCAACACCAGCATTTCAACCACTTGACGTCGCATCGCCGAACGTCACCCAGAACTGGCAAATCGCTCTCGACAGCGCCAACGCCAACTTCATCGCGCACGCCGTTGCGCTGGCGCCGTGGGATCGTGTGCATTGGCGCGTGGCCGAAGAAACGCCGACGGCCGACGGCAAAGTGGGCAGCACGATTTACCACCATTGGCCGTTCATCGAACAGCCGGGGCTGCTGCGCGCCCGCATCGACTACGAGTATTTCCCCACGGGCGTCAACAAAGGGCTGTGCTCAGGGGTGAAATGGCACTACTCCACCGACAACGAGACATGGCAACCGGTGCGCGAAGTGAACTTCGTTTACGACGCCGACGGCAGATTTCAAAGCACAACCTGAGGGAAAAAATCATGATGAATCGAATCATCGACATTTGGCACAACACGCGCGAGCTGGTCGGGCTGCTGACAGCAGAGCGGGCGGGGAATCTGGACAGGCTCGACGCCCTTGTCAGCAGCAGATTGTCGGCTTTGGCGGGAGATTCCATCCTCGCAAGGCTTTCCACCATCGGCTATCAGTGCGCCATCTTCGATACGCCCGGCCCGTTCTCGATCACGATGCCCTCCGGCGTTTCGCTGGTTTATGTTTCCGGCTGTGCGGCCGGAAGCGGTGCGGCGAGAGCCAACACAACCTACGGCGGCGGCGGCGGCGGCGCCGGGATACTGAAACTTCCGCTGATCGTTGCGTCAAATAAAATCATCAGCGGCGTCATCGGGCAGCGCGGCACGAACGTCTCTAATACAGCAACAACAGAAGGAACGACTGCGACAGGGGTTGCGGGAACGACGACGACGATTAACGGGCTCGTGATACCTGTCGGGGGCGCAGGCAAAGCGCAATACAGCAGCACAAGCAACGGCAACTACGCCAGCGGCGGCGAAGGCGGGTCTTGGGGGCAGGCAAACTTGTTTCAGCGATTTAACGGGGAGACATATTCAACCAGCACGAGTACGGCTTCTCACGCTTCCTGCAAGCAACATTCGCGCTATCAGGAATACTTTTGTGAAGGCGGCGACGGTGGGATCGGGTCGTTCGTCACACCAACAACCGCCGGGTTTTCTTTTTTAAACGGCTCAGTCGCTGGGCTTGGCGGCGTTTGCCCCTTGTTAGGCATTGCCTCGGCGCTGTCGGCGACGCTGGCAAGAAATGGTTGCGGCGGCTCAATTACAGGTACAAGCTCAAATCAAAACATTCCGCCCGGCGACGGATTGATTTTGCTCGAATGGTTCGGAGTACCTGCATCATGATCCGCACCCGTTACCAACTCCTCCGCCAAGGCGGCGTGTACGACTACGACACCGGGCAAACGCTCAAGCTGGGCGATCCGGGCTGGGACGAATACCAAGCGTGGCTGTCGGCGGGCAACAAAGCGCTGGCGCCGGCGGACAAAATTCCGACCCTCGACGAAGCGCGCGCCAACATCAAAAGCGCCATCAGCGACATTGCCGCCAGCCTCAGAAACAAAACGACGCTCGGCATTTCGCCCGCCGAAATCATGGCGTGGACGTACAAGTTTCTTGAGGCGGAAAAGATTGTCGGCTACGGCGCCCAAACCACGCTGGCGAACATCAAGGCGTCCAACCCGCGCATCTGGGAAGAAGCCGAATATCGCGGCATCGACGCCCGCGATCTGGCCAAAAAAATCTGGCAAAAGGGTTCCGCCTTTTACAAAATGGAAGCCGCCATCGCCGGCATCAGCGGCAAACACAGCGACGCCGTCGATGCGCTGGCCGACGTGCGGGATGTGCTTTTCTACGACTGGCTGAGCGGCTGGCCGGAGGTGTAAACATGGTTGACGATAAATCCTCGGCCATGGTGAAAACCACCATCGTGCTGGCGGGCACGACGATCTACGGCCTCACGCTCGAAGAATGGATCGGGATTTTGACCCTGCTCTTTTTGCTCCTGCAAATCGGCATTTTGATCCCGCGCTACGTCGAAGTGATCGAAAAATGGCTGACCGCATTAAAAGCAAGATGGAGACGTTATCGTGCCCGTGCTGAAGACGACGATGGAAGCGCCCAAGAGTAGCCGCATGCCGGTCGGCACGCTTTTTGTACTGGCCGCCTGCCTGACCGCCATCATGGGCTATGAGGGCCATAAGGAAGAAGCCTACCTCGACAGCGTCGGCGTCCCGACCATCGGTTATGGAACCACCGAAGGCGTGGAACTTGGCCAGCGCGTGACCGCCGCCGAAGCCGAACAGTTGCTGCTGCGCGACGCCACCCAAGTCGGCGACGCGATCAAGACATGCGTCACCGTCCCGCTGCACCAGTACGAATACGACGCCTTTGTGAGCCTGGCTTACAACATCGGCGGCGGCGCTTTTTGCAAATCGACCCTCGTCAAAAAACTGAACGCCGGAGATTACACCGGCGCATGCAACGAAATTCCGCGCTGGGTCTATGCCGGCGGCCAGAAACTGCATGGCCTTGAAATCCGTCGCGAGCGCGAACGAAAAACATGCCTTGGGGAGACAATGCCATGAATGACTTGCTGCTGACCGCCGCCGTCATTCCCACGAACGAAAAACGCGCCTTGGGGAATCGTCGTAGGGGCGGCATTCTGCCGCCTGCATTCAGCCGTAGGGGCGGCATTCTGCCGCCCGCCTTCGTAACCACATTATTTTCTTGAAATGATCGAAATCAAAACACTCACCCTCACAGCGCTGGGCGCGCTGCTGCTCGGCGCCAGCGGCGGCTTTTGGGGCGGCGTCCACCTGGCGCGGCTCGACTGCAACGCCGCCAAATGGAAGGCCGACGACGAAGCCCTGCGCGTCGCCCTCTCCGTGCGTGAGAGTCTATTGCAGGCCGACCGGCAAATCGCCGCCGCCGCCGCCGCCAAGTTGGCCGAAACCGAAAAAGAATACAACGACCTTCGCCGCGACTACGCCGCGCTCAAAAAAGCGCGCGCCGACGAAAAATCCGACGCGCCAGATCGCACTACAGCGAATTTAATTTTAAGCCTTGCCCCAACCGTGCCCACCCTGACCGGAGAAATCAACCATGCGCCGCCTTGCCCTGATTCCGACGATTGGCCTTTATCTGACGATCTTTTCCGGCTGTACCTCGACTCCTACCGTCCGCTCATGCGAGCCAGTCCCTGAAGCGGTCATCCTGGCCTGCGAGCGCGGCTGCAATTACTCGGCCATCAGCGACCCGCCGGCCAGCGCCACCACCGAAGAAATCGTCTTGCACGCAACGCACGTCTTCGAGCGCGCCCGCACCTGCCAGATTCAGTGCCGCGCCCTGATCGAATACCTCCGGGCGAGATCGTAGGGGCGGCATTCTGCCGCCCGCAATCGCGGGGGCAGGTCTGCCGCCCGCATTCACCCGTAAGGGCGGCATTCTGCCGCCCGTGCTTTCGTAACCTCACTCAATTCACGCGGCGGTCACCTTGAAATCAAGATGCTTCCCAAGCGCCGCCATCGCCTTGGCGATGGTGTCAATTTTCGTCGCATGCCCCAGATCGACGATGCGCTGAACCTCACGCGGCTGCGACCCGATCCGGCGCGCCAATTCGGCGTTGCTGATCTTCTGCCGCAACATCTCATTGAGCAGCAGCACCTTCGCGGCAACGCTTGGCGGCAGCTCTATCGTTTCTTGACCGGCAGCCGGCTTACTCGGCATCGGCACCGGGCGACGGTCTTCAAAATAAAAGTCCATCGCCGTCACCAGCGCGTCTTGACCCATATCCAAAGCTTCTTCGTGCGTATAACCCGAGGTCAACGCTTCCGGGATGTCGGGAAAACTAACCACAAACGTTTTTACATCTTTTTCAATATTGACTGGATACCGCATAGTTTCTCCTTTTTCGGGATGGAGTATCCAGCCCCTTTCGGGGCTGGCGCTACTCTTTAATCCCAAGTTGTTTGATGACCAGCTTTCTTAAACTTTCGTCTATGTCATGGCTGTAATGCCTTGGGATGGTGGTTGTTTTGCCGTTCAGTTTGACTTTTGTGTGCCTGCCGCCCTCTACAAATGTCGCCCCTCTTGCTTCCAACCACCGGCGAAACTCTTTCTGTTTCACCTTCCCCTCCTTGTCGCGTTGTTTATGGTTGTATTATGGACAAAATTGTCCATATTGCCAAGTAAATTATGGACAATATTGTCTCTATTTCTTGACCTGCATCAAAGCTTCTTCTGATTCCTGAAATCGCGTCGGGCGGAAGAAAAACAAACCCGCGCGAGGCGGGCTTGTGGCGAGGCTATGCGGCAGTCACCTTGAAATCCAGACGCTTGCCCAGAGCGTGGAACGCTTTTTCGATCAAGTCAATTTTTGACGTATAGCCAAGATCGACCAGACGCTGCACCTCTTGAGGTCGAATACCGATCCGTCGCGCGAGTTCGACATAGGTAATCTTCTGACTCAAAATCTCATTGAGCAGCAACACCTTCGTCGCCACGCTGGCCGGCAACTCCACCGTTTCCTGCCCGCGCGCCGGCTTGCTCGGCATCGGCACCGGTCGGCGATCTTCAAAATAAAAGTCCATCGCCGTCACCAGCGCGTCCTCCGCCATCACCAGCGTTTCTTCGTAAGTGTCGTCGCCGGTTAACGCTTCCGGGATGTCCGGAAATTTTGCCATAAAACCGTCACCATCTTTTGTAATGATTACAGGGTAACGCATGCCGTCGTCTCCTTTTGAGGTCAAGTGTTCCAGCCCCTTTCGGGGCTGACCTTACTTGATCCCGAGTTGTTTCATTATTTCTTTCCTTAAACCGTCCCTGATTTCTTTTCCAGGGTGCCTCGGGAGAGTGGTTTGTTTGCCGTTCAGTTTGACTTTTGTATGCCTGCCGCCCTCTACAAATGTCGCGCCTCTTGCTTCCAACCACCGGCGAAACTCGCTTTGTTTCACCTTCCTCTCCTTTCGTGTTGTCCACGGTTCTAATAATACGCATTATTGCGTATTGTGTCAAGGGGAAAACACGCTTTTTTGCGTATTATTATTGATCTGTATCAAGGGAGTTTGCATTATACCTACTTTGTATGTACAATACGACGTATGGCAATCGTCTTCGACCCCGTCAAGAACCGGCGTAATATCCGAGATTATCAGATTGATCTGACGGACGTTGACGGTGTGTTCTTTGATCCTTTCGCGCTCACCCGCGAGGATCGGGATCATGACGAAGCGCGCTTTGTCACGATGGGTATGGATGGCTTTGGCCGCTTGCTCGTGGTGGTTTATGTGCACCGAGGCGAAGACATCCGAGCAATTTCCGCGCGTCGCGCGGAGCCGCACGAACGGCGGCTTTACGAAGAAGGACAGTGAATCATGAAAACAAGTTACGATTTTTCCGGCGCCAAGCGCGGCGCGGTTGTAGAGGCCAGCGGCAAAACGCGCATCACGATTTGGCTCGACGATGACGTTCTGGCGTCTTTTCGCACGCGCGCGGCGAAGGAAGGCAAGGGCTATCAAACGCTTATCAACGAGGCTTTGAAGGCCGCCGCCGACGAAAAGTCCGCGCCGGTAACACTTTCTTCCTTGCGGCGCGTGCTCCGCGAGGAGTTGCACACGCATTGACCGTTCCATAATTGAACCATGGCGCTCAAAACCATCCCTTTTGAATTTGAGAAATATCTCGACAGCGAAGAAATGATCCAAGAGTACTTTTCGCAAGTGCTTGAGGATGGTGACAGCGATGAGATTCTCGACGCGCTGGGCGTTATCGCCCGCGCCCGCGGCATGGCCGATCTCGCTGCCAAAACGGGGCTTGGCCGTGAGAGTCTTTACAAGACGTTTGCGCCCGGCGCAAAACCGCGGTTTGACACCATACTGAAAGTCATACGCGCTCTTGGGTTGCACACTGGCGGGCGGAATGTTGCAGCGTAATTCGCTAACGCTGGCCGCTTCGATGCCGGAGAATAGAGAGACGTAGTTCATGGCGCTACTCCGATTTGGCTGAGGGTAATGCAATGGTTGCCGGCGAACGCCCGATACCACCGGGCGTCTGGTCAGACATCGCCATCCTGCTGCGCGAACGCGGCGCGGCGGCGATGGCGCTGGCAGAGCAAATGCCTAAAATAGACCAAGAAAAACCGTAGCGAAACCGTAGAAACACCGCTTTTCCAAGCACGTATTTATTGCGTTTCCAGACACCACAGAGTTTTGCGCGGACTCTGTAAGCCTTTGATTTCAAAAAATAGACTACGCGACCTTACGTATTGTGATTCCGGTCGTCGTGGGTTCGAGTCCCATCAGCCACCCCATCAAAAATCAAAAGGTTGCGTCTCTCTGAACAAACTCGGAAGACACGCAACCTTTTTTCTTTTCGGCGCTTAACCAAAGAAATGCGTCAAAACCGCGGCTGCAAAGCAAACAAGGGAACAAGGACAACGGCTCTTGCCCAGCCCTTTCCGAAAGAAAATAAATGGCTGATTTCAAAATTGAAATTTGTTGCACTAGAACAATGACTATCCATTTCACACCCTTTGATGCGTTGATTGGTGAGCAATTCTTCGATACCCCAAAAAACTCAAGAAACGCTCAGGCACAGCAATGAGAATAAGAGCTTAGGCGTATATCAAGACGAACCAGTTAGTATAACCATGCTGTCAGTAAAGATTTTCTGTGATGCTTTCGTCGACACGTGACTTATCTTGTACAGGCCAATTAGCAGTGCATACTTACTTCTCGATTTATCACGTGCACACCATACGAAAGTTTTATTTTTTGCCTTTATTCGGAAGCAACAAACGTGCGTGAAAAACTTTTTTCGGCCGTTGTTTTTTCAATCAAAACAATGTAGCATCATATTCACATCAACCCTTCAGGAGTTTTTTCATGTGTCGCACACTTACTACGAGCATCAAAATATTCTCCTCCCTGATCTTTTTTGCCTGCCTCGTCACGACGGGGAAAGCCGGTCTGCTCGATAAAATCAGCGTGGACGCGGCGACGGATGTTGTCAAAGCCACCACGATCACCGACGCCGATTTGCAAGCATCGACTCGGCAGATGATGGTTCAGATGGATGCGAAGAATCATGTTGCGCCGGCCGGCAACAAATACGCTCAGCGGTTGGTCGGACTGACTAAGGGCATGACCAACGAAGATGGCTTAAAGCTCAACTTCAAAGTTTATCTGGTCAGAGACATCAATGCTTTTGCAACGCCTGACGGAAGCGTTCGTGTTTTCGCTGGGTTGATGGATAAGATGACTGACGATGAGTTGCGTTTCGTGATGGGGCACGAAATCGGCCATGTAAAACTCGGCCACAGTTTGAAAGCGACGCGGACGGCTTACATGGCTTCCGCCGCTGCCAAAACGGCAAGTGCTAACAGCAGATTGAGCACTCAGCAGCTTTCCGAACTGGGCGAAAAACTTTTGAACGCGCAATTCTCGCAAAGTCAGGAATCTGATGCCGACGCTTACGGCGTGGGACTTATGAAACGGCACAAGTTCAATTTAGCGGCGGCGGAAAGCTCGATGCGTAAGCTTGCTGAACTGGACGGCACGGCGGCGGGCGGAAGCAGCAGCATGTTTTCGAGCCACCCCGGCTCCAAAAAACGCGCCGACAAAATTCATGAAATGATTGCGGGGAAGTAAAAGTATCACTCGGCAAGGGCACGGCGCGCCGTGCCCTTGTAAAGCCCCCTTTTTGAAAGAGGAAGCCAGTAAAAGCGGACGGGACTTGTCGTGATTTCTTTCTTTCGCTGACGAAAGAAAAGAGAGGGAAATCAAATCAACGTTCCGGCAGATACCGCGCCATGATTCGATAAAGGCCGTCGCACAACGCGCCAAAATCACCGCGCGCCGAAACATCGGCAATGGCTTGCGCGCTCATCTGTCGATAACGGCCGGCATCATTCGCCAGTTGCAAAACCGCCTCCGCCAACCTTTCGGGATCGAGCATTTTCGGCGGCTCCAACGCATCGGCTTCCGGCCAGTAAACGAGCGGAACCCGTGGCATCGAAGCTTGCGTCAGCGCGAGATACGCTTCCTGCGTCAACGTCGGCGTAAGACAAATGCCGGTCACGCCGTCACGCACCGCTTCCGGCAAGCCGTCAACCGCCGCCGCAATTACCGGCACGCCCCACGCCGCCGCTTCGACGCAAGTCAATCCGAACGCTTCGTGCATCGAGGTGTTGACGTAAATATCAATGCTCTTGTAAAACGCTGCCATGTCGTTTTGCAAACCGATCAAGCGAACTTTCCCTTGCAAGCCGTGTTCCGCGATCAACGCTTCGAGCTTCGCTTGTTCTTGCCCCGTTCCGGCAATGATCGCTTCGGCCTCAATGCCACGCATGCGCAATGCTTTGATCGTCAACACCAGCAAACCGAAACATTTCAACGGCACCAAACGACCGGCGCTTCCCAAGATCAATGGCCGATCTTTTTGCAAGGCACGCGACGCAACGGGGTGATTGACAGACAACACGCCGGGACGCAAGGCGTTCAAACATACGTCCGTCGGTTGCGTGACGTGATATTTCAGTTGCAACGTTCGTTTGGCTGCCTGCGATACCGCGAGCACGCCATTGATTCGCCGAAAAAAAGCTTCCGCCAATGCGGGTGCGCGCTGATACCAAGCGCCGCCGTGCTCGTAATACAGGGCGGGGCACGACCAGCGCTCTGATGAAAACGCTCGAACGTCGATGATCTGATTCCAGATCAAGATCAAATCGGGTTGTAACTTTCGGATCAGTCGCTCGCGATTGGCGGCGCGCAAAATTCCAGGGCGGCGCGGCAACGGCAGTTTTGCAAAAACGTTGCTGCTGAAAAATCGGGAATGATGAAGAATCGCCGGAGCAATCGACGGCGCGATGGCATCATGATCGGCAAGCGTGAAATGCTGCACCGGAAATGGCGGCGAGTGCTCCAGAAAATCAGCAAACATGCGCTCGACGCCGCCCACCGTTCGCACGTTGACGAGATGCAAGAGACGACAGGGCGTTGACGTTTTATTCATGTTTTTTTGTTCATCGAGCGCCCCGCTCGCGCCATCGCACAACGGTAGGCTTCAATCATCACGTTCATCATGTGTTCAAAAGTCATCTCGCGCTGCGCGCGCTCAAACGCAGCGTCGCGCATTTTGGCGGCTTGCAGCGGCGACGAGAGCAACGCGCGAATGGCCGCGCTCAACGATTCCATGCTCTCCGGCGCACACAACACGCCGGTTTCGCCGTCGGTAATCATCTCCGGCAAACCGCCCACCCGCGTCGCAATAATGTTGCGCCGCATCAGCGTCGCTTGCGCAATCAAGCGCGTTTGCGCCTCGGTGCCGATGGAAGCGATCACCACGATATCCGCCAGCGCCAGATAACGCTCGATATCGCTCTGATAACCGAGAAACAAAATGTCTTTTCCCAACGCCTCGCCCGCCGCTTCCAAAACTTCTTCGCGGTACACCGCCGTTTGTGTCGTGGCTTCGCCGACTTGAATGAACGCCAGCGGCGGCAAGCCTTCCGGATTGTCCAACAGCATTCGTGCCGCTTTGACGAAGTAACGCTGCCCCTTGTCGGGACGAATCATGCCGATGTTGGCGATCACTTTCTTGCCGTCTTCAATCCCCAACGTCTTGCGCAAATCGCCGCTGTCAACCGTCGGATGAAATCGCGCCGAGTCCACGCCGGCCGGCACGACCGTCACCCGTTCGGGCGTCGCCAGTTCCTGCGCGATCAACATTTCGCGGATTTTTATCGCCGTCACCAGCACGCCATGATTGCCACTTCGCCAAACGAAACCGTGCCAACCCCGATCTTTGATCGGATCCGTGACGTGCCGACTGCGCACCACTGCAATTGAAGTCAATCCTTTGACGAGCGCACCGTAAAAACTGTCGCGGCTGCCGTGGCAATCGAGCACATCGATACGCTCGCGTTTCAAAAAACGCAGCAGCGGAATCAACGTCGAAGGATGCGCCGAACCTCGCAACGGCAACGTGAAAGTCGGCAACCCTCGCCGCTGCGCCTGTTCCAGAATTTTCGAGAGCGGGCGCGCCACAATCGTTGTCGGATAGCCGCGCGCGTTGAGCCACTCCGTCTGCTCGATGATGCGCAATTCCTGGCCGCCCCAATCCATCGAGGATTCGATGTGAGCGATGCGAAACCCGCTCATACTTCACTCCGCGGCGTCAATGGTTTCGGCGGCGACGATCTCACCAGCACCGCCAACAGCGCGATGAACAACACCGTTGCTTCACGACTGAAAAACAGCACATCCGTCAGCCCCGAAAAAACATAAGCGAACAGCACACCCAACAGCGCCAGATTTCTCGGCGCGGCGCGCCAGCCCAACGCCGCGACGGCAAAATACAACCACAACAACAAAACGCCGCCCACCGCACCGCGCAGCGACAACTCTTCCAACATTTCGTTGTGCATGTTGACGCGGCTGTAATGCGACGCCACCGGGTCCAACTGGTGTTGTGCCACCGCCTTGCCGAGAATCTCGACACGTTGTTGATAACCGCCGCCTGTGATCGGTGATTGCTCAAACGCCAACACGCTGCCGCGCCACAACTCGAAACGGGTGCCGATCGACGTTGCCCGATTTTCGCCCGAAGCGTATTGGGTAATATCGTTGCAAGCTTCCATCAAGCGCGGCTTGACCAAATAAGGATAACATCCGGCCACCACCATCGCGCCGACCAGCGTTGCCACGCCCAGCACTTTCCACTTGCGAACGCGCTCGCTCAAAATCAACAACAACGCGCCGCCGATAAAAAAACAGAGCAACGCCATTCGCGTTTCCGTTCGCAGCACGATGCCCAACGCCAGCAAGCCGATCAGCGCTTGCAGCGGCCAGAATTTCTTTTCGTTGCGCTGTCGAGTCAACTGCAAACCCAAATATGCGAAGAACACCGCTACCACTTCATAAGCGAAAATTGTCGCCCGTTGTTCTCTGTCTCCGCGATCTGCTTGCAAAAACAGTTCATACGCCCCCGTTACGATCAGGCCGAGCATCAGCGCCACGCACAGCACGCGAACACGGCGCTCGTGAAAAAGCTGGGAGCGTGTTGACAAATAGCCGATCAGCAGCAACCCCATCAAAAAACGGTTGGCCGTTGACAGATAAACTTGCCAAGCATCAATCTTCGGATAAAAAGTTCCCGCCTCCATCACTGTATGTGCAACGCGGTAAAGCGCAAAAATGGCCAGCGCTGTCAACAGGAAAAGCACGGCATTGTCGGGGCGTTTTCTGTCCAACGCCCAGCCAATGGCAGCCAGTCCGCAGGCTGCATAAAAAATTTTGCGGGCTTCGACCGGAAACGGCACCGCCAGAAACAAAACGATCAGTGCCAAACTATAGACGATCCATTCGAGCCAGGATGTTGCCGCGCCCGCCCCCTTGCAGACTCTGCACTCCATGTTATTTCCGGCGCAATTCTTTTCTGTTTTGCAAGAGCACACGTTTGTGATTGACGCTAACGCGCGGCGACAACAAAAAATCACGCAGCGAAATCGCCATCATCAACGCCTCGATTTCTTTTCGATTGCGCTCGCTCAAGTCCTTGACGTTGTCCAGCAACACGCGGCACTGCCTCACGCACAGCGCTTCAAAAAGACGTTGCTGACAGTTGCCCTTGACGCCTTTCTTCAGCTTGGCCAGCATCGACAACATGTTTCCCGCTTTGACGTTGTTCAACTTCGTGGAAGTACTGCGGTCGTGCTGACGATAAAAATAAACGGAGGTTTCCGAAACCAGAATGCGCGGCGACTGCTCGAAAATATCGGGAACGATGAAAATATCTTCGTAGCACTCCATTTCGGGAAAACGCAGCGTTTCAAACAAGCGGCGGGAATAAACGCAGCCGATCAAATGCCCCATGTAACGCCGATGCCGCAACAGCGCTTCCCACAATTCCGACGCTTCCATTGCGGAGAAGACGTTTTCTTTCGCGGGCTGCAACGAGGGCTTTCCTTGAAAACGAAACAGCGCCGTGACGATCATATCAACGGGTTTTTCTTGCAACTGTCGCAGCAAAATCTCGCAAGCGTTGGGCGCCAGCGCGTCGTCGCCATCGACAAACATCAGATAAGGCGAGGTCGCCAACGCCAGCGCCGTGTTGCGCGTTTTGCCGACGTTGCGAAACGACACATGCTCCACTTTGACGCTCGGGTGCTCTCTGGAAAAGGCGTCGATGAGTTCGCCGGTCGCATCGGTCGAAGCGTCGTCGATCAGCACCACTTCGATGTTGTCAAGCCCGACGGTTTGCGCGGCGAGCGATGCCAGCGTTTCGGGAAGATACGCGGCCTGATCGTGCGCCACCAGCAGAAGGGAAAGTTGAGACTGCTTCAGCATGCTGTTAAAAAAATCATTTCAAACCGCGGGTTGTTCATGAAACTGCAAATGGTGGAGCCGGGCATAAACGCCTTGTTGCTCCAGCAGCGCGTGATGCGCGCCCAACTCGATGATGCGACCGCGTTCCATGACCGCAATTCGGTCGGCGTTCTCGATCGTTGACAAGCGATGCGCAATCACAATTGTCGTCCTGTTCTTCATCAAATTTTCCAGCGCCGCTTGCACCAAACGCTCGGATTGCGTATCGAGCGCGCTGGTGGCTTCATCCAGAATCAGAATCGGCGCGTTCTTGAGCAACGCCCGCGCAATCGCCAAACGCTGCCGCTGTCCGCCCGACAAACGCACGCCCTTCTCGCCGATCAGCGTGTCGAAGCCTTCCGGCATCGCTTCGATGAAATCGAGCGCGTTGGCAGCGCGCGCCGCTTCGATCACGGCGTCGCGGTCCACCGCGTTCTGTTGGCCGTAAGCGATGTTCGCCGCCACGCTGTCGTTGAACAGCACGACATCTTGACTCACCAGCGCGATCTGCGCGCGCAAACTCGTCAGCGTGAAGTCGTTGAGCGGCTCGCCGTCGAGCAGAATTTCTCCCGACTGCGGAATGTAAAAGCGCGGGATCAGGCTGACCAGCGTTGTCTTGCCTCCTCCCGACGGCCCCACCAGCGCCAGCGTTTCTCCCGGTTGAATGTCCAGCGTAATGCCGGAAAGCGCTTCGCGCTCGGCGCGCGGATAGTGGAAGCTGACGTTACGGAAAGACAACGCGCCGCGCGTTTCGTTCAACACGCGCGCGCCGTTGTCCGGCTCCGGCGCTTCGTCGAGAAACGTGAAAACACTTTCGGCGGCAGCCAGCCCGCGTTGCAACGACAGCGAAACATTGGTCATGCGCTTGATCGGTGCAAACACCATCATCATCGCCGTCACAAAAGTGACAAACCCGCCCGCCGTCAACGCATCTTGCCGCGCCAGCACGCCCGCGTAATACAACACCGCCGAGAGCGCACAAGCGATGATCAACTGCGTAACGCCGGTGTTGACCGATGAAGTCACGCGCTGTTTGACGAGATTCTGGCGAATCGCTTTGGCGCCCTCGGTAAAGCGTTCCGTTTCATACGCTTCGCCGCTGTAAACTTTGACCACGCGCTGGCATTCGATGCTTTCGCCCAGAATCTGCGTCAACTGGCCCATCTGCTTCTGGTTTTCGCGCGACAGCCCGCGCAAGCGGCGGCTGATGTATTTGATGCAAATGGCCACCGACGGAAACACGATGAAGCACACCAGCGTCAAGCGCCAGTCGGTATAGAGCAGCAAGCCGAACAACCCCAATACCGTCAAACCATCCTTGACGGTAACGGTGATCACGCTGAAACCGGCTTCGGTGATCTGGTTCACGTCGTTCATCACCCGCGACACCATTCGACCCGACGATTGATTTTCGTAATACGTCACCGGCAATCGCAACAGCAGCGCGAACATTTCCTGCCGCAAGCGTTGCACCAGATGTCCCGACAACCAAGCCGTCGAATATTCGTTGACGAAACTTGAGACGCCGCGCAACAAAAAAAGGCCGATGATCGCCAGCGGCACCAGTATCATCGTTTGCGGGTCTTTGCCGATCAGGCCGCCGTCCACCAGAGGCTTCATCAACGAAACGAAAGCCGGCTCGGTTCCCGCCGCAATCGCCATCGCGATCAGCGACACCGCAAACACTTTCCAGTAGCCGCGCAAATACCGCAGCAAACGCTTGTAAAGCGTCCAACTGTTGGCAGTGATTTGGGGGGGCGGCGGCATGACTTTTAATCGGGGTTTATGGGAAACGGGTGACCGAACCCCTCAGGATGCGGAATTAACGTGTGATTATAAAGGATATCAAGTCGCCTTTTCTTCGGCTTTTTTGGGATAAATCCGCACCATGACGATCCGCGGCCCCTTCATTTTCTTGACCACCGCATCAAAACCGTCAAATTCGATTTTTTGCCCTTCTTCCGGGACATCGCCCAGTTTCTGCATAATCAGCCCCCCCACGGAATCGACGCCGGACTCCTCGATATCGATCCCCAGCGCCCGTTCCAGGGTGAAAATCGGCAAACTGCCCTTGCCGATCAGGGTGCCGTCGTCGAGCTGCACCCACTCGCGCTGCGACTGCCGGAATTCGTCGCGGATTTCGCCGACCAGCGCGCCCAGCAGGTTGTCCATCGTGATAAAGCCGAGCGGCCGCCCCTTTTGCGTCGTCACTACCGTGAAATGCGGCGCGCCTTGACGGAAACGCCGCAGCAACTCAGTCGCCGGCAAATGCGTCGAAACCGTCTCAATCGGCCGCGCCAGCATTTCCAGCGAAACTGCCTCGCCGCGCTCGACCGCGTGAAAAATATCCTTGACGTGAACGACGCCATGCACCTGACCGCCCTCGTCGAGATAAGGATAACGGCTGAACCGCTGCTCCACCATCTTTTCCAGATTCCGCTCCAGCCCGTCCTTGGCCGACAACACCACCATCTCATTGGCCGGTCGCATCAAATCGCCGACATCGAGATCGCGAAAATCGAGCGCTTGCGCCAACACCTTCCATTCATCGCCGACCGTGTGCGCGTCGGCGCGCGAACTGCGCAAAATCATCTTCAATTCTTCCGGCGAATACTGGCTGTCCTGAAGCGTCTCGGCGCCCAGCCCTATCACCCGCAAAAGATAATTGGCGCTGTGATTCAGAATCCAGATCGCCGGATACGCCACCCAGTAAAACGCATAGAGCGGAAAAGCCGTCCAAACGCCGACTTTTTCCGCCCGCCGAATCGCCAACAATTTCGGCGCCTGCTCGCCGACCACGATGTGCAAATACGAAATCGCCAAAAACGCGACGAGAAACGAAACGCCGTGCAAAACCCCGGCGCTTTCGATGCCAACCGCTTGCAACAACGGTCGCAACAACTGCGCAAATGCCGGTTCGCCGATCCAGCCCAGCCCGAGCGACGCCAGCGTCACGCCGACCTGACATGCCGACAAATAAGCGTCGAGATGCGCGTAAACCTCAAGAAGAATGCGCCCGCGCCAGCCGTGTGTTTTGGCAATGGCCTTGACGCGGGTTTGACGCAACTTGACCAGCCCGAACTCGGCCGCCACGAAAAACCCGTTCAACAAGACCAGCAAAAAAGCAACGAAAATCAGGAAAAGGTTCTGCCCCATACGTCGGGAACGCCCCGACTCCTTTCCGAAACGGAGAAAAGGGCATTTTGCCTGAATGTGGCGGAGTTGTCTTGTCGCCCGTCCCCGACCTCGCGGAGCCTGTCTCCGCAGAGGCAGAAATGACGACTTTGGAGATGCGAACGTCAGCGTATACAACCACAACTATCGGCGACGAAACGCTGAAGAAATTCCCCTCTTGGGAGGGGTGTCGGCCTGAGCTTGTCGAAGAGTCAACGGCGAAAAACTTTCCCCAAAAAAATGGGCGCTCACGCGCCCATTTTTCTCACACTACAGGAGTGATCAATACTTCTCAAACATCGCCTGAATTTTTTTCGGGTCTTGGGTCTTGGTCAGCGCCAGTTGCAGCAGAATCCGCGCTTTTTGCGGATTCAACGTACCGGAGGCGACAAAGCCAAGTTTGGCGTCATCGACTTCGGCATCCAGCGTCGTCGAGCCGGTCGGCACCCGCGACGAGCGCACGATTGCTACGCCTTTTTTCGCCGCGCCTTCCAGCACTTCAAATACCTTGTTGTACAGGTTGCCGTTGCCCACGCCCGCTGAAACGATGCCCTTGTAGCCCGCATCGATGAGCGCTTTCGCCGGCAACTCGGAAGCGTTGGCGTAGTTGTAAATGATGCCTACCGGCGGCAGTTTGTCGAGCTTCGAAACATCGAATTCCGTCTTGGCGGTGTGCGCCCGTTCGGGACTGCGCTGATACGTCACCTTGCCGTTATAAACGTAACCGAGCGGGCCGAAATTCGGCGCCGCGAAGGTCTGCACTTCCGTCGTGCTGGTCTTCGTCACATCACGTCCATCGAGCACCACATCGTTCATCGCTACCATCACGCCGCGTCCCTTCGACGCTGGGCTTGCCGCCACGACAACTGCGTTGAACAGGTTGAACGGGCCATCGGCGCTCATCGCGTTCGACGGTCGCATCGCGCCGACCAACACCACCGGTTTGTCGCTCTTGACGGTCAGATTCAGAAAATACGCAGTTTCTTCCATCGTGTCGGTGCCGTGCGTGATCACGATGCCGTCCACATCTTTCTGCGCGAGCAATTCGTTGACGCGCTTGGCAAGTTTCAGCCAAACTTCGTCGTTCATGTCTTGCGAGCCGATCTTCACTACTTGCTCGCCGGAAACATGCGCCACGCTTTTCATTTCCGGCACGGCGTCGATCAACAAATCAACGCCGACCTTGGCTGCCTGATACTGCGTTTGCGTTGCTGACTGGCTGACGCCGGCAATCGTGCCGCCGGTAGCGAGAATTCGCACATTCGGCAAATCGGCAGCGATGGCGTTCGCGCCGAAAGCAAAACCAACCGCCAACAAAAACAACATCCACGTTTTTTTGAAAACTTTCATGAGAAGCCTCTCGTGTTTCGATAAAGGAGTTTTATTATCGCTCATTCGCCGCCAATGATTACGTGTTTTTTGAATTGCGCATGTGTAAAAAACATTGACTTACACACCATTCCGCTTCACGCCTGACTCTCTTGTTGCCGTTTTCAAAAGACGTTACAATCATTTCCAATAACTTCTTGGGATGTCCTTCTGAAAATATCAAACGGAGACATTTGCCATGCACATCATCATCGCTGTCCTTGTTGCCGTTGCCGGTCTCATCTGGGCGCTCACCGCGCTGCAACGCTCCGGTGTGGATTTGAATTCGTTCAACCCTTTCACTTGGTATCGTCGTCATCAATGGAAGAAAAACTTTCGCGCGCATCCGGCGTTGACCGCTGACAATCCAATGGACATTGCCGCCGTCGTTTTGCTGTACACCGCCGAATTGAAAGGCGAGTTGACGCGCGAAACCCGACAGGCATTGTTGAATATCTTTCAGGGCACGTTCAAGATCGACGCCAAAGCCGCCGAAGAGCTTTTTTCATCGACGAGTTTTTTGCTGAAAGACGGTTTGTTTGAAAAACACGCGGCGCGTTTCGTCAACGAACGATGGAGCATATTGAGCGCCGAGCAAAGCGCGCAAATCATCTCGCTCGTCCAGCAAGTGGCCGAACTGGACGACGCGCCCACTTCTCAACAAAACGCTTTTATCGCTCTTTTGAAAGAGAAAACGCAGCAGCCGCCCGGCACTTCTTGGTAATTCTTTTTCGCTGTACTATCACGAACGGAACCAACGATGCAACAGACCACGCCGCAAACCATCCAATGGGAAGATATTCGCTACTTCTTGGCGCTGGCGCGCCACGGCAGCTTGTCGGCGGCCGCACGCGCGTTGCAAGTGGAACACTCCACCGTCAGCCGTCGCGTCGCCGCGCTTGAAGAAACCGTGCAACTCCAGTTGTTCGACCGTTTGCCGCGTGGCTGGCAACTGACTGTCGATGGTCACGCGTTATTGCCTTACGCCGAACGCGTCGAACGCGAGATGCTTTCATTCTCACGCGCCACCCTCAGCACCACGGCAGTCGGCGGCGCTGTTCGACTCTCGGCGCCGTCTTCGCTGACCAACACGTTTTTGATTCCGCGTCTGGCATCACAACGCGCGCGCTGGCCGCTGATCGAACTTTATCTCTCCGACGACATTCGCTCCGCCGATCCGTTTTACCGCGACGCCGATTTGGCGATTCGGCTGGGGCGACCGCAAGATGCTTCCTTGGCCATTCGCCGCTTGGCCGTTCTCGGTTATGGCCTTTACGCTACGCCCGAACACGCGAAAAAATCGCCGGAGCACTGGTGCTTCATTGGCGCCAGCGATAACCTTCATCACGCGCCCGAACAACAATGGCTGGAAGCGTTCAGCAACGGTCGTCGCTTTGCGCTTCGCTGCAATCGCTCGGCGGGCAGACTCGAAGCGGCGGCGGCCGGATTGGGCGTCGCGGTGTTGCCGCACTGCATGGCGCGCGCCGCCGGCCTTGTCACGCTGACCGGAGACTTTGATATTCCGTCGCGGGAAATCTGGCTGCTCATTCATCCCGACGCCCGTCGCATTCCGCGCATTCAAGTGATCGCCGATTTGCTGATTGATCTCTTTACTCACCACGCGCGCTTGCTGGAAGAAGGCGTGCCGCCGCCGGATTTGTTTTCGGAAAATGTCGGAGAGGCATTCTGACATGGAACAAAGAAACCACAGGGAATCACGTCATGAACCAACACATCCGCAACGCCCTCAGAAAAAAGCTGAGCCATCTCCCATGAATGCCATGAAAAAAATTTTGAAGCTATGGTTCTTGCCAGCAATGCTCGTGCCACTTTCCGGCTGCTCAACGCCGGATGTGACCCTCATCAACGCGAAAACCGGAAGAACCTGCTCACCTTCCTACTTTGAATTCCGGCAAGTGATCGTGGACACCAACCCGAAGTTGCGCCAATTCAACACCCTGCTTAGAACAGAAAAGGATACCGCCGCTTATATCACCTATGATGAAAACTGCCGCAAGTTGGACGAGCAAAAACTTCCCATGCTCGTGAGCGGCTACGCCGGAGAAGTGAATCACTCCTTTGCGGCGCGCGGCGGCAAAATCGCTTATGTCAATCAAAAAACACTCGACCTTCGCCTCTACGATCTGAAAACCGGCACGGACAAAATTGTTGTGCCCAACGTTGTGCCGGAGAATATCCGCTACACCTCTTGGAGATGGGCCATGCAGTGGCTTTCCGATTCATCACTCTTTCTTGCTGCGGATAACATTTACATTATCGACATGGACACAGGCAAACAGAAAGCCATCTACAACATCACCAAGCTGCCGCTCACATGCGAATACGTCTTGTCGCCGGACGCCGCGATGCTTGCCTTCAACGAAGCAATCTCTGATATGCCGGGAGTGTTCGATGAAACCATCAAAATACTGGACATTCATTCGGGGGAAATCATCAAAACCATCAAGGCAGAAAAGGCAACGGCAAATTACCCGCGATGGAGTTTTGATTCAAAAACGCTGGCTTATGTAGAAAGGAATCGGGAAAAGATGCAAATCAAGGTGATCTCCATCGCCGACGGCAAGGAACGAACGCTACAAAATCTGCCGCCCGACCACTGGATTAGGGGCTTTATTTTTGGCAAGGATTTCATCGGATACACAGTAGAAAAATTCAGAAGCGATGACCCGGGGCAGAGGTACTTTATCGACGCCCAAACCGGCGAGCCGAGAAAAGACATCCTCTTGGGAAAACTTGGCTCGGATTGGCTGCTGGATAATGATGTCACCTATATCTGTACGACGGGGATTTAGCGCGTAGGTTGGGGTGAGCTTGCGAACCCCAACGGGTCGAAGCTTCGCTATGTTGGGGTTCGCAAGCTCACCCCAACCTACGCGGGCTTGCCTAAATGTAGTAAATAAAAGAGGAGCAGTAGAGAGTGCGAAAAAAAAACAGTTTCTATTTTTATCTTAAAAATAGTTTTATTGTCGTGCGCAATAGATTTTGCGCTCACGACGTTGCTTTGGATATTATTTGAAGATCTATTACGAGGTATTGAAGGGAATCTGTGGGGTTTCATTGTAGAACTGATATTGACAGCGTTTGTTTCTTTTAGAGTGAGCAATTTTTCAGGAAAAATACTTTATGGATGTTTTTCTTCTTTAGCCTACAAAGGGCTACAAATTTTAATAAAAGACTTTGTCACAATTGCCTTTTATTTTCCTGCCGCGCCAGAAATGAGTGGTGGGAACTTTTTCTTTCTTTTCCTTTTTCTCTCTTATAATTGCTTTACCGATAACATTTGTGATTTCCTTCCCTTTTTCTTTTTTTGGTGCACGGTCATCTCGCCGGTGATTCGTGAGAGAGCAGCATCATGAGGGTCTGTAATCTGAACTGTGTCATCCGATAATATAGGCGCAAGCCGGGGAGATGACATAAAGTTAAACACAGAACAATTGGATCCGCGACGTCCCCCCCGAAAAGAGCGCGTAGGTTGGGGTGAGCCTGCGAACCCCAACGCATCATCGTTCTCCTACAGAAAATTCATCCTCGGTTCCAGCCGCCCAATCCTGCGGCATCCAACCTAGCCGGATGTAGCGATGTATTGAACTGTACGGCCATTCCGATGCTCGCGCAACATGTCCATGTTTAACCGGGTTAATATGAACGTAATCCATGTGGCGTTGCAAATCATTTTCATTAGCGATCAAATGTTCCCAGAAGCGTCTCTGCCATACTCCCCGCTCTCCTTTGCGCTGTCTCGCGGCGCTCACCCATTCGCCTTGAGGAATGCTGCGCGAAAATCCAGCCTTTATCAGCATCCAGCGTGTTGAGAAATCGGTATCGTTTTCAGGGAGTTCCCAAATAGCGTGAAGGTGATCCGGCAGCACAACCCAAGCTAGGATATTGAATAGATGCGTTTGCTTTACCTTGCGCACCGTGTTGCGCAAGTCTTCGATGTGATCTACCAACAACGTGCGCGAGCGTTCGGCCAGATTGACCGTGAAGAAATAGGCGCCTCCCGGCTGCCATGCACGTCTGTATTTCATGGCTTTCTCTTTTTCAAAACGTTGGGAGTTACAAGTTCATTGCCAATCCACATCCTTTGTTGGGGTTCGCAAGCTCACCCCAACCTACACCACCACCAAATTGTCGCGGTGAATCAACTCCGGTTCTTCCATGTGGCCGAGAATCGCCGCGATCTGCGATGACGGTTGCCGCAGGATTCGTCGCGCGTCGGCGGCGTTGTAGTTGATGAGGCCGCGCGCCAATTCTTTGCCGGTTTCGTCGTAGCAGCCGACCACTTCGCCGCGATCGAATTCGCCTTCGACTCGAATCACGCCGATTGCCAACAAACTTTTTCCTTCGCCGGTTAACGCTTTTACCGCGCCTTTGTCGAGGATGAGCTTGCCCGCCAGTTGCAAATGATCGGCCAGCCATTGTTTGCGCGCCAGCAAGGTAGCCGTTTCGGCGATCAGTTGGGTGCCGATGCGTTCGCCTTGCGCGAGACGGGTCAACACGTCTTTTTCACGACCGCTGGCAATCACGGTGGACGCGCCGGAACGCGCGGCGCGTTTGGCGGCGAGCACTTTGGTCAACATGCCGCCTTTGCCGATGCTGGAACCGGCGCCGCCCGCCATCGCTTCCAGCGTCGGATCGCCGGCCTGCGCTTCTTCAATCGGCTTCGCGTCGGGGTGGCGGCGCGGATCGGCGGTGAACAAGCCGATTTGATCGGTCAGCAGAATCAACACGTCGGCTTCAATCAAGTTGGTCACCAGCGCGCCCAATGTATCGTTATCGCCGACTTTGATTTCTTCGGTAGTGACAGTATCGTTTTCATTGATGATCGGAATCACGTCGAGCGCCAGCAATGTGCGCAAGGTCGAGCGTGCGTTCAGATAACGCCGCCGGTCGGAAAGGTCTTCGTGCGTCAGCAGAATTTGCGCGGTGCGCAATCCCGACGGCGCAAACGCTGTTTCATAAGCGTGCGCCAAGCCCATTTGTCCGACGGCGGCGGCGGCTTGCAATTCCGGTATCGCGCTCGGTCGCGTTGTCCACCCCAAGCGTTTCATGCCCTCGGCGATGGCGCCCGACGAAACCAGAACCACTTCTCTGCCGGTTTTTTTGATGTGCGCGATTTCGGTCGCCCAACGCAACACCGCTTCGTGATCGATGCCGCGACCCTCGTTCGTGACAAGACTGGAACCGACTTTGACGACGATTCGACGGGCGTCTGCCACGACCGAGCGTTTCATGATCATTCTCCCTGTTTGGTTTTCACATCGTGTGTTTTGACATCGATCGGTGTTGGCGTCAACACCACCGGCGCGTCATCGTCTTCCTCCGGCGGCAACACTTCCGTCGGATGGTCGTCGAGCCAATATGAAATCGCTTGCATCAACGCGCTGCAACCGTTGCCGGTCAACGCGCTGACGGCGTAAACGGGTCCCGACCAGCCAAACGCTTGCACAAATTCGGCGACGCGCGCTTCGCGTTCGCTTTCGTCGATCATGTCGATTTTGTTCAGCACCAGCCAGCGCGGCTTTTGATAAAGCGCTTCATCGTAGCGCCGCAATTCTTCGACAATCGCGCGCGCTTCCCGCACCGGGTCGGTTTCGGGATCAAACGGCGCCAAATCCACCATGTGCAACAGCAAACGGGTACGCTGCAAGTGGCGCAGAAATTGATGACCCAAGCCGGCGCCGTCGGCAGCGCCTTCGATCAAGCCGGGAATGTCGGCCATCACGAAACTTTTGTCCATATCGACCCGAACCACGCCCAAGCTCGGCGCCAGTGTCGTGAACGGATAATCGGCCACTTTCGGTTGCGCCGCGCTGACGGCGCGAATCATGGTGGATTTTCCGGCGTTGGGCATACCGAGCAAACCCACATCGGCCAGCACTTTCAATTCGAGATGCAAGCGCCGCGCTTCGCCTTTTTCGCCGGGCTGAAATTGCCGCGGCGCGCGATTGGTGCTCGACTTGTAATGCAGATTGCCCCAGCCGCCGCGTCCGCCTTTCGCCACCATCGCCCGCGCTTCGTGAGAAGCGAGATCGGCAATGATTTCGCCGGTCTCGGCGTCGCTCACCACGGTGCCCACCGGCACGCGCAATTCTTTGTCTTCGCCGCCGCGCCCGTATTGATCCGAGCTGCGTCCGTTTTCGCCGCGCTTGGCGCGGAAGATTTTGAGGAAGCGGTAATCCACCAGCGTGTTGATGTTGCGATTGGCGATCAAATAAATACTGCCGCCGTTGCCGCCGTCGCCGCCGTCGGGACCGCCGCGCGGAATGAATTTCTCACGACGAAACGAGGACGAACCGCTGCCGCCGTCGCCCGCATACACTTCGATAAACGCTTCATCTACAAATTTCACGACGCTTTTTCCCTGCGATAAAGCACATATATTTCCGTATCATCTCCGTAACGGCTCCCCGATTGCAAGACTGTAAAACCCTCGAGCGTCGGCGGCACGCTGCGCCAGTTCGTCGGCAAATTCGCGGCGCTGTATTCCACCAGCAGCAACGGACATGTCTCCGCCGCCGGTTTGCTCTCAGGAAGTGTTTCCACTTGTGCATAGTAATAAAAAATGGCGCGTTGCGCTTCGCCGACGTTGCGGCTCGCCACGCAACCGTCCGCCGCATACGGCTTCAATAGCTTCGCCACGACTTCATAGCTGCGCCGCGAATCGACATACGGCATCCACATCGTTGCCACCAATCCCCAAATCAACATCATCCCTACCGCCCAGTTCAACACCGCGCGCTGGTTCGATTGTCGCGCCGGACGCACCAGCAGAACCCACAGCACCGTCAAAAACAAAGCGATCGACGCGCCGCGCAAACGGAACGTCGGTTGATAGCCGACCTCGGCATCGCGGAACAATTCCGCCGCGTAGGATCCCAAACCGTTGATGTACGCATCCCACCAGAAAAACCACAGCGCGATGGCGGTCAGCCCGAACGTCAGAATGCCAAACCAGTCCAGCCCCGCCGAACCGCCGCGCGGCAAGGTATCCACCTCGGTCGAAGCCAGCAACGCCAGCGGCACCAGCAACGCCATCGCTTCGATGGGGCGAACATCGGGCACAAACAAGAGCGCCACCGCGCCAACGATTGCCATGCACGCCGACAAAACCACCGGCGGCGTCCGAAAACCGCCGTTGAACCCGCGCCCCCGTATCCACACCATCCACAAAATCAGCGGCCACGCCGGGAATGCCAGCCACGGCAAGTTACGTCCCAGCCACCCGAGATGGCTCATGATTTCCCGCCCGTCCCACCAGACCGACGGGCTTTGCGCCGCCCACCATTGCACGAACAAATCGGGCGAGCGCTGATAAAGTCCCCACGGCCACAGCGCGTACAAAGCAATGGCCAGCACCAGCGCGATGCCCAGCGTCGCCAGATACGGCTTCTGTCGCCAGCCCGGATGCAGACCCGGCAACAACACCGCCGGCAACAGCAGCCAGAGCCAGGCCGTCACATTGTAAGAAAACACGCCGATAGTCAGCGCCCCGCCCAGCAACACTCCGGCAAGCCCGGGACGCCGTAGCGCCAACGCCAGCGCCAGCATTCCCAGCGCCACCGCCGCCATCAGTCCCAGTTGGGGCGACAGTTGGTGCGCGCGCTCAAACAGTCCGACTGAGCCGACCAGAATCAACGTCGGCAACCAGCGCTGCGCCCAGTTGCTGCCCGGCGCGGCGTTTTTTGCATAGCTTCTGTCGCCGAATCTGCCGATGAGACTGTCGCCATTGCTTTTGGCGCTGTAACGCCCCAACTCATGCCCCGCCAACGCGACGCACCCCAGCGTAAGCAACAACAACAACCCAGCCGCCAGCCGTGCCGCGTCGTGCGGATCGAGCCAAGGAGTAGCCGCTTTCATCGTCAACGCCGCCAGTTGCGGCACCAGCGGCCCGTAAGCAAAATACGGTTCATCGACCAGCGTCGGCACCAGCAAATCGCGGGTGTTGACCATCTCCCAGGCGGTCACGATGGTGCGGGCGTCCTCGCCCTTCCACGGCGCGTGACCGACCAGCCCCAGCCCCACCCACGCCAGACACAGCAGTACCAACCCGACCCGCTTCAATAGCTGCCAGCGGTTGCGCGAGACGCGGGAACCGAGACTTGAGACAGAAGGAAGATCAGGCGGCATGGCGATCGGGTTGCAATCCCTTGGGGAATTTCAGATTATAGAGAGAAAACCGTAAACGCTGAACCGTTCGGGCGAAACTTGCCAAAGTTCGCAGCGCTTCCATAGAGAAATACGCGAAAAGAAAAGAGGCAGCATCGGCTGCCTCTTTCACCTCACAGCGTAACATCGCTGCGTTTTCGTTGAGCGTTTTAGCTCAGCCCGCAGCAGCGGCAGATGTCCGCTTGTTGCCGTAACGCTGACGGAATTTCTCGACGCGACCGGCGGTGTCCATGATCTTCTGCTTGCCCGTGTAAAACGGATGGCAGTTCGAGCAAACTTCGATGTGCAGCGGGCGACCCAGCGTCGAACTGGTTTTGAACGTGTTGCCGCAGCTACACGTCACTTCAATCTCGTTGTATTTCGGGTGAATATTGGCTTTCATCAATCATCCTTTCCAGAGGGACGCATCGCCCCGTCAATCACCGGCTCGTTCGTTATACGGAAGGCATACAAATCCGCCGTCGCCGGGAGAATTAAATATTATCCTCTGAAAACGGCGGCAAGGCAAGTGCCCATCACCGCGCCGCAGCAACCTTGTACACGACATTGCGGTCGCGTTTCCCCACCGCTATGCCGACAACGATAACTTCCCTGTCGCCGCAGGCTTCCTACACCAGTCGGTTACTGTTGTTGGCGCTTTTTAACCTCATTGTCGCCCCCCTAAGCAGGGGCACGGCGCGCCGTGCCCCTACGGGATGGGGTTTGCTCGACCCATAAAAAAGGCCCTTATTTCCGGCAACGGAACGATTTTGCCGACCCGTTCTCGAAGATAATAAAATAAGTGGCGTTTTTCTATAGGGCTTTTCATGTTTCCCCCATCACGTTTGACGGCTTATGTGGTTCTGGTAGTGACGTCAGCGATGTGGGGCAGTAACGCTGTGGTGGCGCGCGACTTGCTCGACACGATGCCGCCGATCACGCTGGCGGTGTTTCGCTGGGTGGTGGCGACGGCGGCGCTGATCCCCTTTGTATGGCATGAACGCGCGCCGATTTATCGGGCGCTGCGGACGCAATGGCCGCTGATGCTGTTGCTGGCGGCGGTCGGGTTTGCGCCGAACACGATGATTTCCTATCTCGGTTTGCAGGGGACAACAGCCATTTTCCTCGGGCTGATGAATTCGATCGTGCCGGTGATGGTGGTGTTGATCATGGCGGTGTGGAAGCGGCGGCGACCGCGCTGGCTGGAAAATGTCGGGCTGGCGCTGTCGTTTATCGGCGTGTTGACGGTGCTGGCGCACGGCGAATTTCGCCATTTGCTGGCGCTGCGGATGAGCGGTTACGATTTTCTGGTATTGCTCGGGCTGGTGATCTGGGCGCTCTATACGGTTTTGCTTTTGTACCGACCGCGCTATTTGTCGCTGCCGGCGTTCGTGTTCACGGCGGGGCTGCTGGGGCTGGCGCTGATTGTTCCGATGATGATCGGCGAATGGTGGGTCAAGGGCGTGCCGACATTCACGGCGCGGGAGGCCGCGCTGGCGACGTACATCGGGCTGGTGCCGACCCTCGCCGCGATGCTGCTTTTCAGCTACGGCGTGGCGCAAGTGGGGCCGGTTCAGGCCGGGATTTTCACGCATCTGGTGCCACTTTTCGCGGTGCTTTTTGCGACATTGTTCATCCACGAATCCCTTTACCTTTATCATGGGATCGGGTTTGTGCTGGTGGCAGGCGGGGCGATTTTATGTTGTCTCAAACCGGAGCAAGCGCCAAGAATGCACTGAACAAATCACTGCGCCGCAGGCCTTGCAGTCCTTCCCGATCCGCAACGCCCACTTACCGCTCGACTTATTCAGCGCATCCTGTCGCCACGTTTCGGAAAACGCTGATAAACTTTCATTTTTCTCTCCCCCGTCTTTCAGGAAGGATTCATCATGTCGTACAACCGTCGTTCCCGTTTGATTACCCAAGGCGTAGCGCGCTCGCCGAACCGCGCGATGTTGCGAGCCGTGGGCTTTGGCGACAACGATTTTGAAAAACCCATCATCGGCGTGGCAAACGGACACAGCACGATGAACCCCTGCAACGCCGGAATTCAGCCGCTGGTGGATCGGGCTATCGCGGCGTTGAAAGAAGTCGGCGCGATGCCGCAGGTGTTTGGCGTGCCGACGGTGACCGACGGCATCGGCATGGGCACCGAAGCGATGAAATATTCGCTGGTCTCGCGCGAAGTCATCGCCGACGCCATCGAAACGTCGGTCAACGGGCAGTGCATGGACGGCGTGTTGGTCGTCGGCGGTTGCGACAAGAACATGCCGGGCGCAATGATCGCGCTGGCGCGGATGAACGTGCCGGGCGTTTTCGTTTATGCGGGCACGATCAAGCCGGGCCGCTGGAAGGGCGAAGACTTGACGGTCGTCAGCGTGTTCGAGGCGGTCGGCTCGTTTGCCGCCGGCAAGATGGAGAAAGAAGACTTCATCGGTATCGAGAAAAACGCTTGCCCGTCCACTGGCGCTTGCGGCGGCATGTTCACTGCCAATACCATGTCGTCTTCGTTCGAAGCGCTGGGGATGAGTCTGCTCGGCTCGTCGCAAATGGCCAGCCCCGGTCCCGAAAAAGCCGATTCGGCGGCGCTGTCGGCGCGCGTTCTTTACAACGCAGTGGTCAAAGACATCAAACCGCGCGACATCATCACCCGCAAATCCATCGAGAACGCCACAGCGCTCATCATGGCGACCGGCGGCTCTACCAACGCGGTGCTGCACTATCTGGCGATTGCGTCGGCGGCGAACGTCGAATGGTCGATTGACGACGTAGAGCGCATCCGTCGCCGCGTGCCGGTGCTGTGCGATCTGAAACCGTCGGGACGCTACGTGGCGGTGGATTTCCATCGCGCCGGCGGCGTACCGCAAGTGTTGAAGATGCTGCTCGACAAAGGTCTGGTGCACGGCGATTGCCTGACGATCACGGGCCGCACGCTGGCCGAAGAACTGGAGAACGTGCCGGCGGCGCCGCGCGCCGATCAGGATGTGATTCGTCCCTTCGACCGACCGATGTACAGCGAGGGACATCTGGCGATTCTGAAAGGCAACTTGTCGCCGGAAGGCTGCGTGGCGAAAATCACCGGCCTCAAAAATCCGACGATCACCGGCCCGGCGCGCGTGTTCAATTCGGAAGCGTCGTGCATGGAAGCGATCATGGCGCGCAAGATCAAAGACGGCGACGTGGTGGTGATTCGCTACGAAGGGCCGAAGGGCGGCCCCGGCATGCAGGAAATGCTGGCGCCGACATCGGCGCTGATCGGGCAGGGGTTGGGCGAAACGGTGGGACTGATTACCGATGGCCGTTTTTCCGGCGGCACCTGGGGAATGGTGGTCGGCCACGTCACGCCGGAAGCCTACGTCGGCGGCCTGATCGCGTTAATCGAAGAAGGCGACTCGATCACCATCGACGCGCATCGCTTGCTGATTCAACTGAACGTCAGCGACGATGTGCTGGCCAAACGGCGGGCGCAGTGGAAACCGCCGGCGCCGCGCTACACCACCGGCCTGCTCGCCAAATACGCGCGACTGGTGTCCAGCGCCAGCCGTGGCGCGGTGACAGACAAAGAGTGAAATATGGCGATTTGAGTCGGCGCTGGCAATGGAGCCAAGCGCCGACTTTGCCTTTGGCGGATCCGTTCAAGTGCAGAGCGTGAAAATTTTGTTCAAGGATATGGCTATGACATTGCAACCAAACCCCCGCCATTTGCATAGCAGGTCAAAATGTGTATAAAGTAAAATCTTCCTTAAAGGAACGGCAATGAACAAAAAACTGACCATTCTTCGTCATCATCTCAAAACCTTCTCCATCCTCGGCGCACTGCTGGCACTGTCCGGGTGCGCGGCGATCATGGGGCTGGACGGCGACCCGTCGAAACAAGCCGCCGCGCCGGATTATCGCGTTGGCGATCGTTGGGTTTATCACGTCGAGGAAGGCTATCGGATGCACCTTTCATGGGAAGAGACATGGGAAATCACCCGCATCGACGCCAGCGGCGTGACCGTGCAAGTCACCAGCAAAGGCGAGCGCATCGATGAAACGCGCACCGAGCAATGGCCGCAACCGGGGCTGGTTTCGCAAGGCGTGCTGATGAGCACCGAAACACGGCAATTCAACACACCGTACCAGCGTTTCCGTTTCCCGATGAAAGCGGGCGACTCGTGGAGCCAGCGGCTCGATACCGCCGACGCGAAAGACCACATGAGACAACCCAGCTTCGTCACCCACGCGTGGGGCTGGGAGAAAGTCAAAACACCCGTCGGCGAAGCGGACGCGCTTAAGCTCAACCAACTCATCACGTTCGACGACGAAGACTCCTGGCGTTATCCGACGCACGCCACCTATTTTTTCTGGTACGCGCCCGCCGTCAACAACATCGTTCGCGCCGAAAAGCGGGCGAGCTTCATCGAAAAAGGCGACTATCCCGGAGCTACCGAAATACCGTCTCAACTCGAGACAGTCGAATTGCGTTCGTACACAAGAGGAAAGCCGTAAACAAGAATTCGCAGGGGCGGTTCGCGAACTGCCCCTATAGCGCTCCGCCATTCCGCAAAGGCTGGAACGAAGAAACAAGCAAAACCCAGTCTTTTCACCCTCAGTATTTTCAGAACCACATTCCTGGCTGCGCAAGCTCAACCGGCGTGAGTTTTGCCTTTCTCTGGAGGCTTGAGCAACACCCACGACGGCACACCCAAAGCATCCGCGATGGTTTGGACGTTGGACAGCGAGACATTCCAGCGCGACCGCTCCACGGCTGACACATAAGTTCTATCCAGATCACATTCCAGCGCAAGTTCCTCTTGTGACCAACCCTTGCGCACTCTCAGCAAGCGGATATTGAAAGCCAGCACGCCACGGAGATCATCGGGGGCCGGAAATTTTGTTGGCGGTTTGAGCTTGGCGGACATAGCGCTAAGCTACGCATATGATATATTTACATCTACGGAGTTTGCTTCACATATGAAACGACGTAAAACTTGATGAAGGAGTAATTTCATGAAATGTCCCGACTGTGGTTCCGATAGCTGCCAACGACTGGAAGTCGCTTATCAGGGCGGCACTTCCAGCATTCAGACAAAATCCACCGGCGTAGGCGTAGGCTGGGGGCGTGGTGGATTGGGTTTGGGTGCCGGTAAAAGCAGAACATCTGGCACGTCTCAAACCCAACTGGCGGCAAAAGCCGCGCCGCCGCGAAAGCGACGCTATGCGCCGTGGGGCATTCTTCTTTTTGCCGGTTTCCTGATCGCTACGTCAACCTCGCGGGATCATTGGGGTTGGGTGATGATGGGGGTCGGCTTCATGGTGGTGGCCGTCGGCATGATTCTTCTGGCTTTCCAGTTCAATCGGAAAGAATGGCCCGGTATGTACCGGCACTGGTTGGATTCCTGGATATGCCACACCTGCGGAAAAATCTTTTCTCCGCAAAGTGGAACGGATTGAACTAGCGGGTAGGGTTTGCAGGGGCACGGCGTGCCCCTACGGTGTTGAGGCACGCACATGGTTCGTGAACCGCCCCTGCAACGCAACGATTGCGGCGAGAAACGGGCGGCAGAATGCCGCCCCTACGAAACCTGCGTCATGCTCGCCGCCATCTCTGCCCCTTCCGATTTGACTCCCCCGCCGGAATCAGCGAAAATAATAGATTCGGCGGGTTAGCTCAGTTGGTTAGAGCAGAGGAATCATAATCCTTGTGTCCGGGGTTCGAGTCCCTGACTCGCCACCAGCCCAACATCCAAAGCCGTCCGGTAAAAACCACCGGGCGGCTTTTTTCATGAGGAAAAGGATTTAAGCGTCGCTTGGGCACCCCATTTCCCGGCTCTGCCTCTCTCTCCTCCTCGAGAGAAAGCGTTGCGGCAACTGGCTGTACAGGCGGCTGTCCACGTCTCCGGGGAACTTGCAGTCCCCAAAAGCAGTTGAACCACGTCCTGCGTTTGGTTTCATGTCATCCTTTTTGGCCTGCGCCTGTATTAACGAATGACACAGTTCAGATGACAGCCCCGAACATCCCTTGTTTTGACGCTTTGTTTTTTGCGCTTTTTCCTGCACGCGCTAACCCATTTATAATCGCATTAGCGTATCTCGTTAAAGAAAGGTTCCATCATGGTGCTCACGCCTTCCGCCATGCTGCCGCTCGGTCGCCCTCTTCCCGCTTTTGAATTGCCCGACGGCAACGGCGCGCGATACCGCAGCCGCGATCTAATGGGCCCGAAAGGGCTGTTCATCCTCTTCATCTGCAACCACTGCCCTTACGTCAAACACATCAACGCCGCGCTGGCGCCGCTGGGGCGCGAGTTCGCGACGCTCGGCGTCGGCATGGCGGCGATCTCCAGCAACGACGCCCGAAGCTACCCCGAAGACGCGCCCGACAAAATGGCGGCGCAGGCGCGGGCGCTTGGCTACACCTTCCCTTATCTGTACGATGAAACGCAGGAAGTCGCCCGCGCTTTCGATGCGGTCTGCACACCCGACCTTTTTCTGTTCGATGCCGAAGGCAAACTCGTCTATCGCGGCCAGTTCGACGCCAGTCGCCCCGGACACGGCAAGGCCGACGCCGCCGACATTCGCCGTGCCGTCAAGGCGCTGACCGACGGCGCGGCGCTGCCGACCGAACAAGCCCCCAGCGTCGGTTGCAGCATCAAGTGGAAATAGGCAGTGGAAATGATTTTCTTCTCTTTCAAGGAAGCGCTGATGGATTCCGTTCGCCCCAAGCTTGTCGAAGGGCAAACGGCACTTCGTTATGAACTTCGGCCCTTCGACTTTGCTCAGGTTCAGCCCGAACGGTTGAGAATGGTTCGTCGCATCTTAACCCCTCTCTCACTTGCGGGAGAGGGTGGCACCTTCACGCCCGAAGGAATCATTGAATCGTGACCCAAGTCGCCCCCGCCGAGCCTTTGACCGCCGCCAATCGCGCCGCGCTGGAAGCGTTCGCGCGCTTTCTCGGCACCCGCACGCCCCACACCCGTGCGGCGTACCTGCGCGACACCGAACGGCTGGCGCAGGCGGTTCACCCTGCCGCGCTGGCGTCGCTCACTCGCGCGCAACTAGCGCGTTGCCTCGCGCAATGGCACGCGCAAGGGTTGTCCGGGCGCAGCCTCGCGCGCATGTTATCTTCGTGGCGAACGTTTTACCGCTTTCTGCTCACCTCTCCCGATTACGCGCTACAGGACGATCCCTGCGAACACTTGAAAGCGCCGCGCTCGGCGCGTCGATTGCCATCGGTGTTGACGCCCGATGAGACGGGGCAACTTCTCACTGAAAACGCCGAAGTTGATACAACACACCACACCGCGCATGAAGCCACGCTCTCCCTCCGCGACGCCGCGATGTTTGAATTGATTTACTCGTCGGGCTTGCGCGTTTCCGAACTGGTCGGCCTCGATCTTGCACAACTGAATTTGCGCGAAGCCGAAGCGCGCGTGCTCGGCAAAGGCAACAAGGAGCGATTGGTGCCGATCGGGCGTCCGGCCATCAACGCTTTGCACCGCTGGTTAACCGCGCGTCAAGACTGGTTGCAAAACACCGACGAACCGGCGGTCTTCATCAACACGCGCGGAAAACGCCTTTCCGTGCGTACCGTGCAACAGCGATTGAATGAACTGGCGCTCAAGCACGGACTGATTCAGCACGTCCACCCGCACATGTTGCGCCATTCGTTTGCGACGCACCTGCTGCAATCGTCGGGCGATCTGCGCGCCGTGCAGGAACTGCTCGGCCACGCCTCCATCGCCAGCACGCAAGTCTATACCCACCTCGACTATCAGGCGCTGGCGAAGGTGTACGATGCCGCGCACCCGCGGGCAAGGAAGAAGGCGGAGAAAAAATAGGCAAGGCTGGATTACTTCGCCGCTTCGCTCCTCGCAATGATGAGGCTAGGTGACATTGCGAGCACAGCGAAGCAATTCAGAGCGTAGTCACGTAGGGGCGCAGAATGCCGCCCCTACGTAAATCCTCAACTACTGCTTGTTCCCCGCGCCCCAGGAATCTTTCAGCGTCACGGTGCGGTTGAACACCGGTTTTTCTTTGCGGTGGTCGGCGAGATCGGCGACGAAGTAGCCCTGCCGCTCGAACTGGAAGCGCGTTTCCGGCGCGGCTTCGGCAAGCGCCGGTTCGATGTAGCCGGTAATGATTTTTTTGGAGTTCGGGTTGAGATCGTCGAGGTAGTTGCGCTCTTCTATCTCGGCCACTTCGCCCTCGGCATCCGCCGAAGCGGTTTCTTTTGCCGCATTCGCATTGGCCGCATTCTCACCGGCAACCTCATTTGCCATATCCCCCAGCGGATTGCGCGCGCCTGGGAACGGCACGGAGAACAACCGATCGTAGAGCCGGATTTCGGCGGTCTTCGCATGCGCCGCCGACAACCAATGAATGTTCCCTTTGACTTTGCGCGTTTCGGCGCCCGGCGTGCCGCTCTTGGTGTCGGGATCGTAAGTCGCGTGAACAGCGACAATGTTGCCCGCCGCGTCTTTGTCCACGCCGGTGCACTGCACGATGTAGCCGTAGCGCAGCCGCACTTCTTTGCCCGGCGACAACCGGAAGTAGCCTTTAGTCGGCGTTTCCATGAAGTCGTCGCGCTCGATCCACAGTTCGCGCGAGAGCGGCAGCGCGCGTTTGCCCAATTCCGGCTTTTGCGGATGGTTCGGCGCAAAGCAATCTTCGCTCTGGTTTTCGGGATAATTGTCGATGATGAGTTTCAGCGGATCGAGAACGGCGACGCGGCGCTCGGCGATTTCGTTCAAATCGTCGCGCATGGCGTTTTCGAGAAGGCTCATGTCGAGCCAGGTGTCGTTCTTCGACACACCGGTGCGCTCGATCAACAGCCGGAAGCCGTCCGCCGTGAAGCCGCGCCGCCGCGCACCGACCAGCGTTGACATGCGCGGATCGTCCCAACCATCGACAAAACCTTTGCTCACCAGCTCGATCAGTTTACGCTTCGACAGCACAACATAGGTCAGGTTGAGCCGCGCGAATTCGTATTGTCGCGGCAACGGGCGTTCGAGCAAACCGCCGTCCGCCAGCTTTTCGATCACCCAGTCGTACAGCGGGCGATGGTCCTGAAACTCCAGCGTGCAAATCGAGTGGGTGATGCGTTCCAGCGCGTCAGAAATGCAGTGGGTGTAATCGTAGAGCGGATAAACGCACCACTTGTCGCCGGTGCGATGATGCGACGCATGGCGAATCCGGTAAATCGCCGGATCGCGCATATTGAGGTTGGGACTCGCCATGTCGATTTTCAGCCGCAACACATATTGGCCGTCGGCAAATTCGCCCGCCCTCATCCGCCGGAACAGCGCCAGACTTTCCGCCGCCGGTCGCTCGCGATCGGGGCTTGCCCGCCCCGGCTCGGTCAGCGTGCCGCGCGCCGCCCGCATCTGCTCGGCGCTCTGGCTGTCCACGTAAGCCAGCCCTTGCTCGATGAACCACTCGGCGAAGCGGTAAAGATCGTCGTAATAATCGGACGCATGGTAGCGAAACTCGCCCCAGTCGTAGCCCAGCCAGCGCACCGCCTCGCAAATCGAATCCTCAAACTCGACATCTTCTTTGAGCGGGTTGGTGTCGTCGAAACGCAGATGGCAGCGCCCGCCGTTTTCGGCAGCCAGCCCGAAATTGATAATGATCGACTTGGCATGACCGTAATGCAGATAGCCGTTCGGCTCGGGCGGAAAACGAGTAACGACCCGGCCATCGTATTTGCCGCTCCGTTGGTCTTCGGCAATCACGGCGCGGAGAAAATGCGGCGTCGGCGCCGGAACGGAAGGAGCGATTTTGTCGATCATGGGGAGTTGAAGCGTTACAAAATGAGCATTGTAGAGGCTATCCCGATAAGGGTACAGGTTTTAAAGCCCCTTTTGAAAAGGAGAACCAGCCAACGGCTGGCGAGATTGAAAATTCCGCGGTTTCCGCCCTCCCCGAAACGAATATCCCCAAACTCTGTGGATAAGTTTGTGAACATCTTGTCGAAGACGTTGCCAAGTTGGCTTCCTGTCAGAAAAAATGCGGCGGCGTACAAAAAGTTTCACTGTTTTTACGTTTCAAAATCAATGCGTTAAAATGCAGTTACAGCGCTTGCGGCGAATTTTGGCGACCATCGTTCCGGCGCTGTCCATCGTTTTTATTTATACCGTGCCACAATATCGGCCTGTCTGATATTTTTGTCATTACCCTTCCAGCCGTCGCCAATGCCTTCTCTTTCATCACCGCCCTCCCCCACCACCGCCTGGCCGGTTTCCTTTCTGGTCAATTCCGTTCGCCTGATGATCGAACGGCAAGTCGGGCTGATCTGGGTGGCAGGGGAAGTGTCCGGCTTCACGCGCGCGGCTTCCGGCCATTGCTATTTCGTGCTCAAGGACGATCAGGCGCAGGTTCGCTGTACCTTGTGGAAAGCGAAGGCGCTGGCGCTCGGCGTCGGCCGCGCCGACGGGCTGGCGCTGCGTGACGGCCAGCATGTCGAAGTTCGCGCTGTGCCGACGCTGTACGAAGGTCGCGGCGAGTTTCAGCTCAACGTCGATACCGTTCGGCTGGCCGGTCAGGGCGTGCTCTACGAGCGTTTTTTGCAACTGAAAGCGGCGCTGGAAGCCGAGGGGTTGTTCGCCGCCGAGCGCAAGCGCCCCCTGCCAACTTTCCCGCGCGGGGTAGCGCTGGTGACCTCTAGGCGCGGCGCGGCGCTGCACGACATGTTGACCACGCTGGCGCGGCGCTGGCCGACCTTGCCCGTCGTGCTTTACCCGACCGCCGTGCAGGGTGACGGTGCGGCGGCCTCCATCGCCGAAGCCATTCGCACCGCCAACGCCCGCGCCAAGGCGGACGGCGTCGATGTGCTGATCGTCGCCCGCGGCGGCGGCTCGCTCGAAGACTTGTGGGCGTTCAACGAAGAAGCGGTCGCCCGCGCCGTAGCGACATCGCCGTTGCCGGTCGTCTCCGGCGTTGGTCATGAAACCGATTTCACCTTGTGCGATTTTGCCGCCGACTTGCGCGCGCCGACGCCGACCGCCGCCGCAGCAGCCGTCGCGCCGGACGGCCCCGCTTGGCGGCGTCACCTTCAGGATCAACAGCGACACGCGCTTCGCGCGATGGAAACGGTTCTGGCGCGAGCGGCGCAACGGCTCGACCGCGCCGCCGCCCGTTTGACGCATCCGCGCGCGCGCTTAACCTCGCAAGCAGCGCAACTGCAAACGCTGGCGACGCGATTACAACAGGCGTGGCAAAAGCAGCAAGCGCCCCTCGCGCAGCGTCAACAATTCTCACAGCAGCGCTGGCAACGCGCTTCCCGGTTTCAGTGGACAACCTACGAGCAGCGCCTCGCCTCGCTGACCGAGCGGCTGGCTTTGCTCAACCCGCAGCACGTTCTGGCGCGCGGCTACGCCATCGTGACCGCCGCCGACGGGCAAACGGTGCTCGACGCGGCAACGCTGCATGCCGACGAGCCGGTGACGTTGACGCTGGCGCGCGGTAAGGCAACGGCCACTATCGACGATATTTTCCCGGGCGAGAAAAAGCAACCATGATTTTCTCTCTCCGACAAATTTCTTCTCATCCGTTCAGGCTGTCCCTAAGCAAGATCGAAGAGTCGATGCCCGCAACGATACGCCGCTTGCCCTTCGACAAGTTCAGGACGAACGGAACCAATCGGCGTACTCTTGAAGTTGCACGTTGGGTTGTCTTCGCGCTTTTTTGTGCGCTGAGCTTGTCGGGCTGTCTTATCGACAGTGTTTTTTATCACCCTTCGCAAATCGACTACGGCAACCCCGGGCAAGAAGGGTTGAAGTACGAGGCCGTCCATTTTGTCAGCCGTGACGGAACGCAACTGTCCGGCTGGTTTCTTCCGGCGGCCAATATCGCCGATCCACGCCACGCCAAAGGCACGGTCATTCATGTGCACGGCAATGCAGAAAATGTTTCGGCACACTGGCCGCTGGTCGGCTGGTTGCCTTTGCGCGGCTACAACGTCTTGATGTTCGATTATCGTGGCTTCGGCCAATCGAAAGGTGCACCCGAGCCGAAAGGCGCTTTTGAAGACACCCAGAGCGCGCTGGATTACGTCCGAACACGAGCCGATGTCGATCCTGAAAAATTTTTGGTTTTTGCCCAAAGCTTGGGCGGCAACAATGCCATTGCCGCCATCGGCGCCGGAGATCGCGCGGGAATACGCGCTATCGCTATCGAGAGCACTTTTTACTCTTATTCCGCCATCGCCGACGACAAGCTGCCCGGCTCCGGCCTGCTCGCCAATGACGATTACAGCGCCGATCGCTATGTCGGCAAACTGGCTCCGATTCCGCTTTTACTCATTCACGGAACAGCCGATACGCTTGTTCCGCCTCAACATTCGGAACGCCTGTTCGTTATCGCCGGAGAGCCGAAACAGTTGGTACTGGTCCCCGGCGGCGGTCACATTGACGCCATGACCGCGCGTTTCGGCGATACCTATCGAGATTTGCTGGTGGCGTTCTTCGATGACGCGCTGACCAACAAGGAGGCGCGCCCTCATGAATAAGCCGCGCTCTTTCGGAGATGTCTGCCCCGGCTGTCGCTTTTTTCCGACGCTTCGCCTCGGGCAACGAAAACCATTCGTCGCCGACAGCCCCGAAGGTGGCAACAATTCGGCAACTCCGGCTATACTGATAGCTCATTTCTTTCCCCGCAACCCAGATCGATCATGAGCGCTCTTTCTTCCCTGCCGTTCACCAAGATGCACGGCTTGGGCAACGACTTTGTCGTGTTCGATGGTGTTTCGCAGACTTTTACGTTGGATCGCGATGCGCTGCGACAACTGGCGCATCGGCGTTTCGGCGTCGGCTGCGATCAGATTTTGTTGATCGAACCCACCGCCCAAAAAGACGCCGACTTTCGCTTTCGCATTTTCAACATCGACGGCAGCGAAGCCGCGAACTGCGGCAACGGCGCTTGTTGCCTGGCCGTTTTCGCCTACACCCACGGTTTGACCAACAAGCGCTCCCTGCGTCTGCAAATCGAATCGGGCATCATCGAGGCCCATATCGAGGACGACGGTCAGGTTCGCGTTGACATGGGGCCGCCGCGTTTCGATCCGGCGGACATTCCGTTCATCGGCGGCACCAGTGCGATTGTCGAGCCGCTGGATTTGTTCGGCGAAAGCGTGGCCATCACCGCGCTGTCGATGGGCAACCCGCATGCGGTGCAAATCGTTCCCAACGCTGCCGAAGCGCCGGTGGATACGCAAGGCCCGTTCATCGAAACGCACGTTCGTTTTCCGAAGGGCGTCAACGCTGTCTATATGCAAATCCTCGACCGCTCCCACATTCGCATTCGCGTCTGGGTGCGCGGCGCCGGCGAAACGCTGGCCTGCGGCACCGGCGCTTGTGCGGCGGTGGTCACCGGCATTCGCCGCGAATTGCTCGACCGCAACGTTGAAGTCGAAACCAACGGCGGCATGTTGTCGGTGTCGTGGCCGGACGATGACGCCTCCGTCGTCATGCGCGGCCCCACCGAAACGACGTTCGAGGGCATCTGGCAACCACCCGTTTGATCTTACTTATTTGATTCCCCGGAGCTTTTTTTTCATGAACCCCAACAGCGTCCTCGAATTTCTGCGTGATCATCCGCAATTTCTCGAAGACAATGCGCATTTGCTTTCCAACGCGCCGGCCTGGTCGCAAGACGGTCGCGTGCTGTCGCTGACCGAGCGGCAACTGCGCACCCTGCGCGAAAAAAACACGATTCTCGAACGACAACTGCGCGACATGCTGCGCGCCGGCACCGACAACGACGTGATCGGCGAGCGCTTGCATCGCGTCACGCTGGCGTTTTTCGCGGCGCGCGATTTGACGACGACACTCGATGTGCTGCGACAAAGTCTCGCCGAAGATTTTCAAGTGCCCTTTGTCGCCGTGCGCTTGTGGGCAGCGCCGGTCAACGTCACGCGCCCTCTCGTCGAATGTCTGCCGGTCTGCGCCGAAGTTCAGGAATACGCCGACAAGCTGGATGCGCCGTATTGCGGCCGCGATGTCGGCGGCGAAATCAAAAGCTGGTTTAACGGCGCCAAGGCGTTAGGCTCGTTCGCGCTGATTCCGCTGCGCACCCGTCAGACTTTCGGTCTGCTGGCGCTGGCCAGTCCCGACGAACAGCGCTTTCCGCCCGGAATGGGAACGGTTTACTTGACGCGCTTATCCGAATTGGCCAGCATGACGCTGGAGCGGTATTTGTCGTTTTGAGCGCGTTCCGGTCGCTCAAATACTCCTTGCCGCTTCGTCCAATCGTTCGGGGTGGGTGTACACCGTAGCACGCCTGGGACGCGAAAAACCCACCAGCGATACGCCGTACTGCGCCGCCGTATCCACCGCCAGTGATGTCGCCGCCGATACCGCAAACAAGATTTCAACGCCGCACTGCGCGGCTTTCTGAACCATCTCATAGCTGGCCCGGCTGGTCACCAGCGCCGCGCCGTCCCGCCAGTCTTCCTGCGCCCGCAAGCCGAGCAATTTATCGAGCGCCACATGTCGCCCCACATCCTCGCACTGCCCCAGCACAGTGCCCGTTGGCGACAACCAGGCCGCCGCATGCGTACAGCCGGTTTGTTGCCCCAATTTCTGCCGCTCATGCAATTGTTCGAGGCAGGAATCGAGCGCCGCCAGCGGAAACCGCTGCGTGAACGGCAGCATTGGCAGCGGCCGACAAACATGTTCGATCTGCTCAGTACCGCAAACGCCGCAACCGGTACGACCGACAAGATTGCGACGACTTTGCTTCAATGCTTCAAAAGCGCGCCCAGCCAACTCAATGTGAACCTCGATGCCGCGCGGTCCTTTTCGCTCTTCGATATCGTAAATGTCTTGCGGCGATGCCGCGATGCCTTCGGCCAGCGAGAAACCCAGCGCAAACAAGGAAAGCTCTTGTGGCGTTGCCATCATCACCACATGCGATACGCCGTTGTAAATCAACGCCACCGGCACCTCTTCGGCCAACCAGTCGCAATCTGTTTGCACCATCCCGTTATGTCGCTGCACAGTCACCGCTCGCGCCCCCGGCAAGACCGTCGCCTTCAAAAAAGCCGAAGACTTTTGAGATGTCTTTTCAAATGAATTTTTTTCCACACCAACTCCAGGAAATTTCCTTGATTTTACCCGCGATCACTGTTTTTGTTTTTCACACAAGCCGGTTTCTCCTGATAGAGATATGAAAAAGCATTATTCGGGTGGTAATCCCTCTAAAACTGACCAAACGAAAGTTGAATTTTCCATGATATAGAAGTGAAGGAAAATTCAGATAAAGAAATCGGGATTTAGCGACAAGCCCGATAGTTGATTCGGCAGCGGAAGAGTTGAAAGAAACGCTGTCAAAAAATGGTGAGACCACGGTACGCCGGCAGATGGCCGCAGGAGCGGTAGAGAAGACTCTACTTATGATTAGGCTTTTTTTAGGGACGGATTACCAAGCGTCCCTACGTTTTGATCCTTGATCTCTGTCAACTGCGCAGCACTTGCAGCAGGAAGTTGACGTCGTGGTTGATTTCGGGGTTGGTTTCGCGCAACTGGCTGATCTGGCGACAGGCGTGCAGCACGGTGGTGTGGTCGCGGCCGCCGAAGCGGTTACCGATTTCGGGCAGGGACAGTTCGGTCAATTCTTTGGCGAGCGCCATCGCTACTTGTCGCGGCCTGGCGATGGCGCGAGAGCGTTTTTTCGATTGCATGTCGGCGATGCGGATTTTGTAATAATCGGCGACGGTTTTCTGGATGTTTTCGATCGACACTTGCCGGTTCTGTACGGCGATAAGGTCGCGCAGAGCTTCTTTAGTCACGTCCAGCGTGATTTTGGTGGCGTGGAAGCTGGCGTAGGCAAGTACGCGCTTCAACGCGCCTTCGAGTTCGCGCACATTGGAGCGGATGTGTTTGGCGATGAAGAAGGCTACTTGTTCGTCGAGCACGGTGTTGACCGATTTGGCTTTCGCCAGCAGAATCGCGACCCGCATTTCGAGTTCCGGCGGTTCCAGCGCGACGGTCAATCCCCAACCGAAGCGCGAGACCAACCGTTCTTCCAGCCCTTTGATTTCGCGCGGGTAGGTGTCGCAGGTGATAACGACTTGTTTGTTCGCTTCGACCAGCGCGTTGAACAGGTAGAAAAATTCTTCCTGGGTGCGACCTTTGTCGCGGAAGAACTGGATGTCGTCGATCAGCAGCAGGTCGAGCGAATGGTAATAGCGCTTGAATTCGTCGAACGATTTGTGTTGGTAAGCATGCACCACGTCGGAGACGTATTTCTCGGCGTGGATGTAGCGAATTCTGGCGGACGGCGTGTGTTGCAGCAGTTGGTTGCCGATGGCCTGAATCAAGTGGGTTTTGCCGAGGCCGACGCCGCCATAGATGAACAGCGGGTTGTACGAGGTCGGCGAATCGGCCACTTGCAGACTGGCGGCGCGCGCCAATTGGTTGGCTTTGCCGGTGACGAAGTTGTCGAACGTGAACGCCGAGTTCAGGCGGTGGGTTTCGTGACGGGCGCTGGTTTTGGTCGGAGCGGCGGCGACAGTGGCGGGTTTGGCAGAAGCGGCAGATGAGGCCGTTGCGACCGGAGCGGCGCTGCCATTGGGCGCAGCGGCGCCATTCGAGGCGGCGTGGTACGCGCCATTTGTTCCGGTCGCGTTCTTTTTGATGAGGAAGCGCAGACGCAACGGCTGCCCCGCAATGGATTGCGCCAGCGCTTCAATGCGTTCGCCGAAGTGCCGCCGTACCCAGTCCTGCACAAACGTGTTGGGCGCCAGAATGCACAATTCCTCGGCAGTTTCTTCGCACGATAACAGCTTGATCCACGTCGAAAATTGCTGTGGGCTCAGTTCCTTCGACAGCGTCGCCAGACAGGCAGACCATATCGGAGAATCGGCAGAGGAAGACGAAATGAGCATTCCTGTAAGGACAACTGAAAGGGATAAAAAAGCGCGTCCGTCAATACGGCCGCGCGAGAACACGGGAGACTATTTTACCTTACCGGGGGAAAAGGTTTTGATCTGACGCAAGTACCGGCGAGTATTTTTAGAGCAAAAGGGTGAAATTTTTATAATGCTTTGTTTTGCATCAAAAAACATTTTGATTGATTTTTTTCGGAGCGCTGAAAGTGTCATTCCGCGATAAAAAGTCTTGACAAGCGGTCGTTGTCGCATTAAGCGCGGGTATCAGCGTAACCCAAAGCACGTGGCGGAAGAGCACAGGAGTTGAACCTGCCCGGGGCTGCTGGCAGCCCCATCTGGATTTGAAGTCCAGCCGCCCCACCGGGGACGTTGCTCTTCCGTGCTCAGAATTTTGCGTTGGGGTCGAAGGATACCGCAAAATCATTGCTGTGAGTCGTCATTGAGCGCGAACAGTTCCGCGTCGCGCAGCAAATGACGGTTACCATGACGGCTGGTAAAGCCGCTGCGATCAAAGAATTCGAGAATCTGGATGGCCAGCTTGCGGCCGACGCCGAAACGATGACGCAAAGCGGCGGTTTCCATACTGCCGTTGTTGTTGTCATTGCTGTTGTCGATACCAATAGCAGCATCGCGAACGGTCTGGGCTATGCGGGCAATTTGTGCCGCCAGATAGTAGCGATCACGAACGATAGCGATGACGAGCCCCAATCGCGTCGCTTTGTGCAACAAGGCGCGTGCGGTTTCTTCGGGAATTTGCGCGGCGTGCGCCAGATCGCGCACCCAACACGGTGGTTCGTGAAAAAGCGGCAGCAGATGTTGCCACAACAACTCTTCTTCGGCGGTGAAGGCCAGCCGGTGTTGCGGCAAATGCAGCCAGCCATGGGTGTTAATCAGGCGTTTTTCTGCCAGTAAGCGGTCGATGTGCGCAAAGACCAGCGCTTCCGGTGTGTTCGGCAGCGCCATTCGCCGCAAGCGGGCGCGCCCGACGCCGAGGTGTTCGGGCGTGCCCGCGTGAAATTCGGCCAGCACCGCGGTGAGTTTGTCGCACTGCTGCGCGGCCAACATTGCATCTATCGCGTAGCCGCCCTTGATAAGCGTGTCGGACGATTGCAGCACGATTTCCAACGCCGGCGCTGTTAATTGCCGCGCCCAGGCAAAGGCATCGAGTTCGACGGTGCCTTGTTGCAGCCACAGCACCAGAACATCACGGTCATCGTTGGCTTCGGCGCGACGCGCGAGCCAATGCAAAAATGTCGGCTGTCGCTTTCCGCGTCGCGGCGGCGCCAGTGACAACACGCGCGCACCGGCCAGCGTGTGTCGCGCGCTGATGTCGCGCACGACCAACACATCGTCGTCGGCCAGATGCAGCGGCGTATCGAGCGTGAGTTCGCACAATATCTGTTTCGTGGCAACATCGGGATGTTGCAACAACGACAACCGACCCGTCAAATGGCTGGCGGCGTGGTGCAAGTGAACCGACTGCGATGATTGCAAAGAAACTGCCGGATCGAGAAGATCGAGTTCCACCAGACAACGATTCACCGGCCGCGGCGGCGCTTCTGACAGCAACCAATCACCGCGAGCGATGTCGTCCTTGTGAAGATCGCCGACGAGGTTCAACGCAATGCGTTGGCCGACATGCGCGGTTTCAACCGGATGATTTTGCGCGTGGAGATGACGCACCCGCATGGAACGTCCGACGCCGGTCAACCATAGCGTGTCGCCGATACTGACGCGCCCGCCGAATGCTGTGCCGGTGACGACAAGACCCGCGCCGTGGACATGAAAAGCGCGGTCGATCGCTAGCCGGAAGCGGCGGGTTTCGAACGCCGTCGCGGGTGGCGATGCCAGCGCTTGCAAGTGCGCCTTCAAGGCGGCGATGTTGTCGCCGGTGATGGCCGAAACTTCAAAAAAGGCGACATCACTCCAAGCGTAACGGCGCAAGGTTTGTTCAAGTGTCGCGCGAACTTCGGCGCGTCGCGCCGCTTCGACTTTGTCGGTCTTGGTCAATACAACGGTCAAGCCGGGAATGCGCAGCAAGTGCAAGATCGCCAAATGCTCTTCGGTTTGCGGCATGATTCCGTCGTCGCAGGCGACAACGGGCAGCGCGTGTTGAACGCCGCCGACACCGGCCAGCATGTTGGACAAAAATTTTTCATGGCCTGGAACATCGACAAAACCGAGGGTTTCACCAGTTGGCAAAGGCAAGTAGGCATAACCGAGATCGATGGTCATTCCGCGCCGTTTTTCTTCGGGCAGTCGATCCGTATCGACGCCGGTCAGCGCCCGAAGCAGCGAAGTTTTACCATGATCGACATGGCCGGCGGTAACGAAAATCATCGGGGTTTTGCTATCGTGCGAAAGGCTTTTTGTTTTGTTCTTCTATAGTGGGCAATGAAAGGTTCCGGGTTCCCGCTGCTTGCAACGCTGCCAACAACTCGCTTTCGTCGTCGAGACAACGCAGGTCGAGCCACAAGCGATTGTCGGCAATGCGGCCGAGGATGGGTTTCGGTTGCGCGTGCCAGTGAGACGCCAGCGCTTCCAGTGTGCGGCCACGGCCATCGCGGGGGACGAAGGTCAGCGCTTGACTCGGCAAGGTGTTCATCGGAAGCGCGCCGCTGCCGATTTGCGACAGGCACGGCGTGCTGTCGATATTGAACGATGCGCCATAGGTGTTTCGACATTCCGGCAACAGGCGTTCGACGGCTTGCGCGATGTCCGACAACGGGCGCGTCAAATAACGCAAGGTCGGCAGCAGCAACGGCAATTGATCGCTGCGCAAGTAAAGACGCAAGGTGGCCTCCAGCGCGGCCAGTGTGATTTTGTCGCAACGCAGGGCGCGTTTGAGCGGATGTTTTTGCAAGCGCGCGATGGCATCAGCGCGACCGACGATGATGCCCGCTTGCGGCCCGCCCAGCAGTTTGTCGCCGGAGAAGCTCACCAGATCAACACCATCGGCCAGAATTTGTTGCGGCATGGTTTCGGCGGGAAGGCCGTAGGCGCTCATGTCGATCAACGCGCCGCTGCCCAGATCGCTGACGACGGGGACGCCGGTTTCGCGCCCCAGCGTTACCAGTTCGGCTTCCGATACTGCCGAGGTGAAACCTTCGATCCGGTAGTTGCTGGTGTGAACTTTGACGAGTAGCGCGGTGCGCTCAGTGATGGCGTTGCGATAATCGGCGAGATGGGTACGGTTGGTGGTGCCGACCTCAACCAGGGTACAACCGGCTTGTCGCATCACGTCGGGAATTCGGAAAGCGCCGCCGATTTCGATCAGTTCGCCGCGCGAAGCAATGGCTTCTTTGCCGTCGGCGAGCGCCGCGAACATCAGCAGCACGGCGGCGGCGTTGTTGTTGACGATACAGCAGGCTTCGGCGCCGGTGATTTCCCGCAACAAAGCAGCGACGGTATCGTCACGGTGGCCGCGTTGCGCTTCATCGAGATTGTATTCGAGCGTAACCGGCGCGCGCATCACGCGGGCGACGGCCCCGATAGCGTCGTCGGCCAGTTGGGCGCGACCCAGATTGGTGTGCAGCACGACGCCGGTCAAATTGAAGACCGGTTTGAGTTTCGACGCGCTTCGTTCTGCCAACGTTTGTTGCAATGCCCTTGACCAGTTGCTTGTCCATTCCGGCAAGGCGCGGTGGGCGGCGATATGAGCGCGGGCTTGAGCAAGCAAGGTTCGCGCCGCATCGGCGGTCAAACGCTGGCCGTACCGCGCTACCAGCGGCGCAACCGTCACATCATGGAGCAAACGATCGACCGAGGGAAGCTGCGGATACAGGGCGTCCGGCACGGCTATGGCGACGGGAACAGGAAGGGATTGATGCTGCTTCGGCTGAAGCCTTCGTCTTCGAGACGCGCGTCGAGCGCCAGACTGGCGAGATCATCGGCCACGGCATCCACTTCTTTGTCGTCTTTCTGGTAAAGGATTTTCAAATAGCTGTGACAGTCGCCGCAACTCTCGGCCTTGACTGCCGGAAACTGATTTTCAAGCGACCAGTAGTCGATATCGCGACTGCTGTCGCAGTTACTGCACAGCGCGCGTACCACGTGCCATTCGCTTTCGCAAAGTCGGCAATGCAAGTAACGCAGGCCGTCAGGGTGAACGACGCTGGCAATCGGCGCGTTGCCGCACAGGGGGCACAGGTGGTGCGCTACATCGCTTTTTTCGGCGATGACGATTTTGCTGCGCGCGATGCGCTGCATCGCAGTCAGCGACAACGCCGCCCAGAAGAACGGCGCGCCATCGCTGCCGGTGAGTGTCGTATCGTTATCGAACAATGCGTGGGCAGCAGCCGTTCGCTGTACCGCGTCGAGCTTTTTCAGGCGACCAAGGACAGGCTGTACCGACTCGGGCACGTACGGCATGAGCGTTGCCAGCAAGGTCGTCAAACTTTCCTGCCAGAAGCGATCTTGCAGTAACCGCGCCATCGACAACGGCGGGGTGACGCCATCGACGTGCAGCGTCGTGGTCGGCATCGGCGAGCCGTCATCACGACGACTCAAAAGGTGTTGTACTTCGACAATCTGCGCGACGAACAACAGGTAGGCGCGCAATGAAGGCTCGCGTTCGGCCAACGTGCGCAACCGCCGCGCGCGCGTTTCGTACAGCGTGACCGGATTGGCAAGAAAAAGCGACGCGATAGAGCCTATCGCGTCGGCAGAAGTCGAAGGAAAATCGCTGGACATCAGGTACTTTTGCTTTCTTTGGTTTCCATTTCACGCAGCCAGCGAGGGTGATGTTTCTTGACCCAAGAACGGGTGACCGTCCCGTAAACCATGCCGCGCAATGTCCCTTTATACCAGAAACCCATATAGATGTGTACGATAATCAGGAACATCATCAGGATGCCGCACAGCGAATGCAGGAGCAGCGCCAGCCGCAGCAGCGTGATCGGGAAAAGATCGGCAAAATAAGGCCGCCATGTCACCAAGCCGGTGAGCAGAAGAATGGCTGCCAATATCATGATTTTCCAGAACAGCATTTTCTGGCCCGGGTTGTAATGGCCGACTTCAAAAACGCGATGCTCTTTCCCTTTCAGGATGTCGGAGAGATGCGAAAACCACTTTCTGTCTCCTTTTTCCGGAAGAGAATAGGCGGCGTTTTTGACGAGCAGTACGGCAAGCCCGACCATCATCACCAAGCCGAAAATCGGATGCAGGAACTGAGCCAGTTGAGGCGTACCCAGAATATCCAGCATCCAGTGCAGCGACGGGAAGAAAAATCCCAGCCCCGAAATGGCGACCATGAGAAAAGCGAACGCGGTCAGCCAGTGCGCAACGCGCACCGGGAAGGGATGCCGCAAAACAACGTCTTTTTGATTAGTCATGATGATCCTCCTCGTCGTCTTCGGTCACAGGGCCGGAGCCGATGTAATGCAATGCAGCGGCCGCAAATGTCGCAATAAAGCCGACAGCAGCCAACGGTTTGAATATGCCTTTCCAGAAACTGACCATCGGGCTGATGGCCGGGTCTTTGGGCAAACCACCGTACAACTCGGGGCGGTCGGCATGATGCAAAACATACATGACGTGTGTTCCGCCGACGCCTTGCGGGTCGTACAGCCCGGCGTTGGCAAAACCGCGCGACTGCAATTCGGCGACACGTTCGTCAGCGCGGACTTTCATGCCTTCCTTGCTGCCGAACATGATGGCACTGGTCGGGCAGGTCTTCACGCAGGCCGGTTCCTGCCCGACGGAAACGCGATCGATACACAACGTGCACTTGTAAACACGTTTGTCGACCGGGTTTTGCCGCGGAATATTGAACGGGCAACCCGCGATGCAGTAACCGCAACCGGTACAAAGATCGGAAACGAAATCGACGATCCCGTTGGCGTGTTTGACAATCGCGCCCGGAACCGGACACGATTTCAAACAGCCGGGGTCTTCGCAATGCATACAGCCGTCTTTGCGCATCAGCCATTGCAACTTGCCGTTTTCCACGACTTCGTTGTAACGCATCACCGTCCACGCCTTCGGGCCGAGATCGGCCGGATTGTCGTAAACGCCGACGGTATGGCCGATTTCGGGACGGTAGTCGTTCCATTCCGAACAAGCGACTTGACAGGCTTTGCAGCCGATGCAAATCGTCGTGTCGATCAGCTTCGCCACTTGCTGCTGAAAATCGCGCACTTGCGGCGCTTGCGTCAAGTCGTTGGTGGCGGAACGTTGGATAAGGTCTTGTGTCATGTTCGCCTCCTTACGCTTTCTCGACGTTGACCAGGAACGCCTTGTATTCCGGCGTTTGCGCGTTGGCATCGCCGACGGCGGTTGTCAGGCGGTTGGCCAGATAGCCCTTGACGGCCACACCTTTGAAACCCCAGTGGATCGGCAGACCGACGGTCTCGACTTCCTGACCGTTGACTTTGAACATCTGGATTCTCTTGGTAACCGCCGCTTTGAGCTTGATGGCGCCGCGCGATGAACTGACTTTGATCATGTCGCCCGACTGAACGCCGACTTTCTTCGCCAGCGTTTCGCTGATTTCAGCAAACGCTTCCGGTTGCGTGATAGCGTTGAGTTTGGACGATTTCGTCAGCGTATGGAAATGCTCGGTCAGCCGGTAGGTCGTGGCAACATACGGATACTTCTTCGGATCGCCGAAGTTGTCGTCGTTCTTCATGATGCGCGTGACCGGATTGGACACCACGTTCGGATGCAACGGATTGGTGCCCAGCGGCGTTTCTATCGGCTCATAGTGTTCAGGGAACGGCCCCTCGGCCATCTTGCCCTGAGCAAACAATCCGCCGACGCCGTCCGCTTGCATGATGAACGGCATCACCGCGCTTCCCGGTGGCGCTGCGCCGAAGTCGGGAACGTCGTAACCGGTCCACGCCGCACCGTTCCACCACAACAGCTTGCGCTTCGGATCCCACGGCTTGCCTTGCGGATCCAGCGACGCGCGATTGTAGAGAACGCGACGGTTCAGCGGCCACGCCCACGCCCAGCCCGGCATGACGCCGAGGCCGGACGGATCGGCGTTGCTGCGCCGCGCCATCTGATTGCCGGCCTCAGTCCAACTGCCGGTGAAAATCCAGCAACCACCGGTGGTTGTGCCGTCATCGCGCATCTGGGCGAAGCTGCTCAGCAACTGGCCTTTGTGCAAAACGACATTGCCGCCGGCGTCGGTGAGATCAACCAGCGCGCGGCCGTTCATTTCCTTGGCGACGGCTTCAGCAGCCGGCGCTTCGGGATTCACATAGTTCCAGCTCATATTGAGCAGCGGCTCGACGGCTTTGCCGCCTTCGCTCTCGTACAAGCGACGCACTGCCATCATGATGCCGGCGATGCACTCGGAGTCATCCCTGCCTTCACCCGGAACATCGGCGCCTTTCCAGTGCCATTGCAGCAAGCGGCCGGAGTTGACGAGCGCGCCTTCTTCCTCGGCAAAGCACGAGGATGGCAACCGGAAAACTTCGGTTTGAATCGAGGCCGGATTGACATCGTTGAACTCGCCGTGATTTTGCCAGAAGCACGACGTTTCATTGTCCATCGGGTCGATCACCACGAGGTATTTGAGTTTCGACAAGGCGCGAATACTCTTGTTGGAATCCGGGAAGGACGCCAACAGATTGATGCCCTGACAGATACAGCCGTTCAGCTTGCCGTCTTCCATCGCGCTCATCGTGTACATGAAGTCGTTGAGGCGATCCCATTTCGGCAGCCAGTCGTAACCGAAATGGTTTTCCGGCGTGGCTTTGTCGCCGTAAAAACTCTTCAGCAAACTGACGAAGAATTTGGAATAGTTGCCCCAGTAATTGACTTGCCCCTGCACCAGTGTTTTGGGCGTGACCGCCGCGAGGAACGTTGGCAGATCGGGGAATTTTTCCGACGGCAATGCCAGATAACCCGGCAAGGCGGTGGCCATGATGCCAAGGTCGGTGATGCCCTGCACGTTGGTGTGACCGCGCAACGCGTTGATGCCGCCGCCGGGCATGCCGATGTTGCCGAGCAACAATTGGATGATGGCCATCGCCCGAATGTTCTGCGAGCCGACGGTGTGTTCGGTCCAGCCCAGCGCATAGAGTGACGTCATCGTTTTGTCCGGCGTTGCCGTTTCGGCAAACAGTTCGCAGGCAACTTTGAAACGCTCCTGCGTCGTGCCGCAAATGTTTTCGACGATTTCCGGCGTGTAGCGACTGACGTGCTCTTTCAGCAAGTTAAAGACGCAGCGTGGATTCGACAGCGACGGATCGCGTTTGGCGAACCCGTGTTCGTCGAGTTGATACGCCCACGAGGCTTTGTCGTAAATGCGTTTCTGCGCATCGTATCCGCTGAACAGCCCTTCGTTGAACGAGAAATCATCGCGCACCAAAAAGCTGGCGTTGGTGTAGTTGAGAACGTACTCGTGTTGAATCTTGTCGTTGGAGAGCAGGTAATTCGCCACTCCCAACAGGAACGTGATATCGGTGCCCGACCGCAACGGCACATATTCGTCGGCCACTGCCGCCGAACGAGTGAAACGCGGATCGATCACCATAACTTTGGCGTTATTGTGAATTTTGGCATCAACCACCCAGCGGAATCCCACCGGATGCGCTTCTGCCGGATTTCCACCCATGATTACGACCAGATTGGCATTCTTGATGTCAACCCAGTGGTTCGTCATCGCACCGCGACCAAATGATGGAGCAAGACCTGCTACCGTTGGCGCGTGTCAGACACGGGCGATATTATCGACGTGAATCAGTCCCAGAGCGCGGGTCAGTTTCTGCGTCAGAAAACCGGCCTCGTTGGTAATCGAAGTGCTTGCCATCATGCTCAATGTCGGCAAACGGTTGACGGTAACGCCGTCGGTGTTCCGCTCGACGAAATTGGCGTCGCGGTCATCCTTGATGTGGCGCGCGATACGCGACAACGCATCTTCCCAACTGATGCGCTTCCACTTGTCGGTGCCGGGTTCGCGCACTTCGGGATATTGCAGCCGATCCTTGCTGTGGATGAAGTCGATCAGGCCGGCGCCTTTCGGGCACAACGCGCCGCGACTGACCGGATGATCGGGATCGCCTTCAATATGAAAAATGGAATTCTTGGCGTTACCGGCGCCATCGTTCATGCTGTACATCAACACACCACAGCCGACCGAACAGTACGGACAGGTGTTGCGTACTTCACGAGCGCGCAGTAATTTGTATTGGCGCGTTTGCGCCAGCGCCGTTCCCGGCGCGAAACCCAGTGCGGCAAGAGTCGTTCCGGCCATACCGCCAGAACAAATCTTGAAGAACTGCCTTCGATTCACTTGCATGGTTCACTCCTTATGGGATAGAGATCGGCAAGCGCTGCTTTATCTGAGATGCTTATCGCAACAGTACAAACACTTGACGAAAAAGAAAAGCAAATAACTTTTGGTTTGTGTTTGATGAATCGCCCCCTTGAATAATTATTTAATATAACTTGCCGCCAAATTTGATTTTTCAGTTTCATTCTGGCGACCACCCGCTCCAGGGGAATTTGAATAATTTTTCGTGTGCTATTTCACGCTGCATGCAACGTAAAATAAATAATTCCCCTAAGCTTGCTACAGAGTAGTTTATTAAAATAGATGGCTATTAGCAAGACGAAAACGGGAAAATTAAATTTTGTTTGATGCAAGAATCCGTAATATGAAAATGGATATCGCAGAAGTAGCTTCGGAAATTCGGACAGATTGATAAGTGTTAACACTGTCGAAGAAATCGGAATTTAGCGACAATCCGATAGTTGTGTTCTGAAAAGCGCAGAGACCGGGGCACCGATACCGACACTGTGCCGGGAACACGAGATCAGTTCGGCGACGTTTTACAAATGGCGCAGCAAATACGGTGGTATGGATGCTTCGCTGATGGGTCAGATGAAAGAGATCATGGCCGAGAACGCAAAGCTGAAGAAGATGTATGCGGAAGTGCAACTGGCAGCGAAAGAGTTAAAAGAAGCACTGTCAAAAAAATAGTGGGGCCATCGGTGCGCCAGCAGATAGCCGCAGAAGCGGTAGAGAAGACGACGATAAGCGTTCGGCAGGCGCCTAATCGCGGGCCCGCCCCCGTACCCCTGTTATGCTCTTGTGGCCTAGTCCAATTGGCGGTACACTTAAAGTAAGTATGCACTATCGGCGGGTGTTGCAAAACGTCCTGATCCTCAGTTCACCCTTAACGCTCGATTCATTCAGCGCATCCCAGAAAGGGCCGTCATGTTTTTGCTTTCGTATCCCGTCTCAAAATCCCGCGCCTTCTCGTGCCTTGCCCGCGTTTGTTCCCTTGCATTCTGCTTTGGAGCTTTGTCGGCGTTGTCTTTGCCGCTTTATGCGGACGATCTTCAGATATCCGGTGGCGGTGGCGGTGGTGGCGGCGGCGGCGGCAGTTGCAGCAGCACTTCGGTAACTTCTACCGGAACCGGCGGCGGCGGCGGCGGCGGCGGCGGCATCGGGGCTGGGGGGGTTGGCATATATGACGACTATCTTGGCGGTGGCGGCGGCGGTGGCAGCGGTAGCGGCAGCCTCCCGGGCAACAGTGTCGGCGGAAACGGCGGCGCCAGCAGTTTTTCCGGAGGCCATAATGGTGGCCTGTCCTCTTCGAGTGGCGGTCGTATCGACGGCGACCCCGGCGGCGGCAATCCTTACGCTGCCCCTAACGGCTACGGAGGTATGAGCGGTTGCGGAAATTACACTACCAGCCCTCTCGTCTGCCTCGGGCTTACTCCCGGCGTAGGCGGCGCAGGCGGCGTCGGTGACATCCTTATTTGGAACTATACTTGGCTTAACCCCAATGGCTGGCTCCCCGGCATCGGCGGCAAAGGCGGTGATGGCGCTCTCTCCAGCGCCCCCGGCGCCGGAGAAGCTGGCGAGAGCGCTCTTATAAATGACGGCGCGACGGTTGGCGGCGGCGGCGGCGGTGGCGGCGGCGGCGGCGGTAGTTGCAGCGGAAACACAGGAGATCCCTTCAGCCAATTTGGGGGCAAGGGTGGCGACGGCTCTCTCAACAACAACATCCAACTCATGGACTCCGTGTTTGACTCTCTGATTGTCAGCGGCGGCAGCGGCGGCGACAGCGGCAGCCCCGGCAGTACTAACGGCGGCGGCGGCGGCGGCGGCGGAAGCATCACGGTCACAACCGTGACAGGGGTGACTGCAACAACGCTTGCAGTTCTCGGCGGTAATGGCGGTCGCGGCAACGTGACTCCTGTAGCAAGGGAAGGTCATGCGACGGCGGGTGTTGGCGGTTCGGGCGGCTCTGGCGGCTGTACCGGTTCCAGTGCGCTCAACGCTTGCTATGGTTATGGCGGCGGCGGCGGTAACGTGACGCTGATAGCGCCGAGTTATTTGGGGATGCCTGCAAACTCAGCGGTCGTTTCGGTGACTGATATTTTGACGGTGCAAAGCGGCGCATTAACAAGAGGCGGCAGCGACGGTTATGGCGGTGGCCAAGGAGGCGGAGTAACTTTCAATACCGATTCTCTGGACGCGCCGCCGGTAATCAACGTGACCAAGCAAAACGGGGCGCTTGCCTTTGATGTTAACCTGATGAATGTCGGGACGCCCGCGAGTCGGATGACGCTCACCGGCACCGCCTCCGGCGATGTGCAAATTACCCAGATGGATTTTTATCTGCCCGAAGACTTGACGGCGGGCGCTACCATGCTTTCCGTCAGCGGGACGGGCGCGGCGGCGCTGAATCTCAACGGGACCAAAATCGAGGTTGGCGTGACCGGCCCCGCCTCGCCGCTCAAAATCGGGGACAAAATCGTGCTCATCAATGGCGTGACTACCGATCCGTCCAATAGCGATTCCTCAGGCACGGGAATGAACGTGCCAGAGGCCTACAAGTTCAACATTTCACGGCAGGGCAACCAAATCATTGCTACCGTGATGCAGGCGCCGCCCGTGCTGACGAACAAGGTCATCGATCCGGGGTCGAACATGGTGGACTTTAGCGTCACCAGCGATCTCGACGCGACCGGCTATTGGGTCGTGTTACCGTGGACGCTGAATTGTCCCAGCGCCGCAGAAATTATCGGCAGTACGGCAAGCGGTCATGGAAGCATGAACGCGGGGGTTTCCTTTTCGGAAACCGGCTGGAACACCTATATTCCCGACTTCGCCCATGCGCCCAATGTGACCGCGAATATGGCCCCCAGCAGCTTCTACACGCTTTGTTTCGTCGCCGACGGTACGGCGGGAAGCCCCAATTACAGCGCCGTCTGGCAAGGGTGGTTTGCCACCAGCACACTTACCGCGCCGACGGTTTCCCTTGATATTGTTCAAAGCAGCATCACGACCGACAGCGCCGAATTCACGGTCTTGAGCGATACTGACGGTTCTGGCTATTGGTTCGTTTACCCTGACGGCAAACTGCCGCCGACTGCTCTTCCGGACGTCACTGTTTTCAAATCGCTGGCCAACGGCCCGGACGGTATGAGTCATGGTGTTCCTTTTTCTCAGTTGCTCTCCGGCCTCAACCCGGATACGGCGTATGTGGTTTACTTCCTCGAAGATGTTGGTGGCGGCAACTACAGCGCCATCCTCATGGCTTCATTCAGAACGCTGGCGCAGCCGAAAGCCGCGCCCGGCTCCGTGCCGACGTTGAACGGCATTGCGTTGACACTGTTGGCGCTGTTGCTGGCAGGAGGGGCGGCCGTGGCGGTTCGAAGGCAGCGCGCCCGCTGAAAATTGCGCCAGATCTAAAAGCGGTCTTTCCTTTCGGGAATGGCCGCTTTTTTGTTGCTTTACAATACGCCAACGATCAACGCACGACCAGCACAGAGAGCGAAAACCATGAGCAACCTTCTCGTTCAGATTGGTAAAGACCGGTTCGCAGACCGGAAAGCCCCACAACCGATTGCGTTCACCCGCAACGCCGAGTACGACGCGATTCTGAACGATCTGACGAATGTGCCGCACGCTTTTGTGCTTGCCTGCATGATGGATCGGCAAATGCAGGCCGAGCGCGCTTGGTCGATTCCCGGCATCATCATGAAACAATGGGGAACGAGCGTTGATGCGTTGGACTCAAGAAGCGAAGACGAATACATCGCGCTTTTCAATGAAAAACGCTTGCACCGATTCAACAACAATATGGCGAAAGTTTTCAAGGGCGGCGTTCGGAGGATCAAAAAAGTTTATGCGGGCGACGCTTCCATGCTCTGGAAAAACAAGCCGAGCAGCGCCAAGGTGGTCTATGATTTTCTGCAATTCAAGGGTGTGGGTATCAAGATCGCAACGATGGCCGCCAACATTCTTGCCCGTCAATTTCAAATCGCGTTTTCTGACTATTACTCCATTGACGTGTCTCCCGACGTGCATGTGCGGCGGGTGATGTGGCGAATGGGGTTGATTGAAGATCAAGACGACATCGCTTCTGTCATAGACTGCGCCCGCGAACTGAATCCGGAATTCCCCGGGATCATTGATTTTTCGGCGTGGGAAATCGGTCGGGAATATTGCCGACCGACCAATCCAAGATGCAATGAATGCAGCGTAAGCGCCGAGTGCCAAAAACGATTGGCTTAAATAAGTGTCGCATCCGCGGCACTTTTTGTTAAATCTTTATGAACTCTGTCGTCTTTTTCATGTTCCTACTGGCATTTTGGGCGCTTTGTGCTTTATCATGCCAGATAATTGATGTGTGTAAAAATTACGCGCAAAGATAAGAGAAGGAGTAAAGCGATGTCGTTGATCAAACGTCTGTTGGCAGAGAGTGTGGGAACGTTTTGGCTGGTGCTTGGCGGTTGCGGCGCGGCGGTTCTGGCGGCAAAGTTTCCGCAAGTGGGTATCGGTCTGGTCGGCGTGTCGCTGGCTTTTGGGCTGACCGTTTTGACAATGGCCTATGCCATCGGTCACATTTCGGGATGCCATTTGAACCCGGCGGTGACGCTGGGCTTGGCTGCCGGTGGCCGTTTCCCGTTCAAGGAAGTAGCGCCATATATGGTCGCGCAGGTGATCGGCGGCATCATCGCGGCGGGCGTGTTGTATTTGATCGCCACGGGCAAGATGGGCGCGCAGGTTGGGGATTTCGCCGCCAACGGTTACGGCGCGCATTCGCCGGGCGGCTACGGCCTGACGGCGGCGCTCGTCTGCGAAGTGGTGATGACTGCGATGTTTTTGTTCGTGATCATGGGCGCGACCGACTCGCGCGCTCCGGCCGGTTTCGCCCCCATCGCCATCGGGCTGTGTCTGACGCTGATTCACTTGATCAGCATTCCGGTGACTAACACGTCGGTCAACCCGGCGCGCTCGACTTCGCAAGCGCTGTTCGCGAACGGCGGCTGGGCACTGGGGCAGTTGTGGCTGTTCTGGGTGGCGCCGCTGGTCGGTGGGGTGATAGGCGCACTGATTTACCGTGTTCTGTCCTGTACGAAGTGCGGGGAAAAAGAATAGGAATATGGGCGCGTAGCTGCGCCGTTATCCCCCGACAATCAACGCTGACATATTCATCGCTTGCGCTTCCGCGCCGATTTCGTCCGACAACCGTAGGTCGGCATTCTGCCGTCCGCGCCGTCACGTTACCTCTCAACCACTCCGCCGCCTTCGGTATTCATCAATAAGGGCACGGCGCGCCGTACCCCTGCAAGCCCTCTTTTGCGGGCGGTGGTTTGCAATGATTTATTTTTCAGTCAGCCCTATACCGCGGTGAATGAAGGTAAGATAGCGCTCACGAAAACAGCCGCTCCGCTTACCGAGATTCGCATGACTATCGACCTTGATCGCCCCGACAATGCCCCTCCGAGTTCCGACAGTGAACAGGAGGAAAAGAAACCCGCGCCGCCGCTTCTGGAAGCGGTGTTCGTGACGGGTGCGGCGCAATGGTCGCAGTTGCCGACGACGGGGCCGATTGAGCTTGCATTTGCCGGTCGTTCCAACGCCGGCAAATCGAGCGCAATCAACGCGCTGGCGCGGCGCTCGAAGCTGGCGTTTGCGTCGCGGACGCCGGGGCGGACACAGCAGATCAATTTTTTTCAGATGCGCAACGGCGCTTATGTGGTTGATCTTCCCGGCTATGGTTATGCGGCGGTAACGCGGAAAACCAAAGATGTCTGGCAGGATTTTTTATGGCGCTACGTCACAGAGCGGCAGACGCTGGTGGCGCTGGTGCTGGTGGCCGATATTCGGCGCGGTCTGACCGATCTGGACAAGCCGGTGTTGGATGCGTTTCTGCGCTCCGGCAGGCCGGTGTTGATTCTGGCGACCAAGTCCGACAAGCTCAATGTGCAGGAACGCCGTCGCGCGCTGGCTGAAATGGAACGATCTTTGCTTGAGTACGATGTTGAAGGAACGGCGAGCGTGACCGTGGTCGAGTTTTCGGCGACGGCGCATCGCGGCATCGAGGCAGCGGACAAGGTCATCGCGGAATGGATTGCATAGGTGAACAGCATAGGGCGTAGAATAGCAACCATGATAAACAAGCAAAAAAGTATGCCCATGGCTTCGCCCGGAGACGCGCGCAGAGGCATGAGGACGAAAGGAAAATGACCATGCCGACTTACGCGCTGTTGGCGCTGTCGCCGCTGGACGGTCGTTACGAGAAAAAAGTCGAGGCATTGCGGGCTTGTTTCAGCGAGTTCGCGCTGATCCGTTATCGCATCCAAGTGGAGTTGGCGTGGTTGCAAGCGCTGTCGGAAGCGCCGGGGATTACCGAAGTGCCGACGTTTTCGCAGGGAACGCTGTTTCTGATGCGGGAAGTCGGCGAGCGTTTTTCCATCGACGACGCCGAGCGAATCAAAACCATCGAGCGCACGACCAATCACGATGTGAAGGCGGTTGAATACTGGCTGAAGGAACGCTTCAAGCCGCATCCGGAAGTGGCCGAAGTCGAGGAGTTTTTTCATTTTGCCTGCACGTCGGAAGACATCAACAACATCGCGCACGCGCGCGCTCTCAAGGATGCGCGCGAGCAAGTGCTGTTGCCGGTGCTGCGTGAACTGATCGGCGATGTGCGCGGTTTGGCGCATGCGCTGGCCGATGCGCCGATGCTGTCGCGCACGCACGGCCAGCCGGCAACGCCGACGACGATGGGCAAGGAAATGGCGAATTTCGCCGTGCGGCTGGAACAGGCGATGATCGAAATCGAGCGCGCCCCGCTGCGCGCCAAGTGCAACGGCGCGGTCGGCAATTACAACGCGCATCTGGCGGCTTATCCGGACGTGGATTGGGAGGCGTTGTCGCGCCGCTTCATCGAACACATGGGGCTGGTGTTTCACGGCTACACCACGCAGATCGAACCGCATGACGGCATGGCGGTATTGTTTGATGCGCTGGCGCGTTTGAATACGATCCTGATTGATTTCAACCGCGACGTGTGGGGTTACATTTCGCTCGGTTACTTCAAGCAGAAAGTGAAGGAAGGCGAAGTCGGCTCGTCAACGATGCCGCACAAAGTCAACCCGATTGATTTTGAAAATTCGGAAGGGAACCTCGGTATCGCCAACGCATTGCTGCGACACCTCGCCGAGAAATTGCCGGTATCGCGCTGGCAGCGCGATTTGACCGACTCGACGGTCTTGCGCAACATGGGCGTAGCGTTCGGCCACACGTTGCTGGGATGGAGTTCGCTGCGGGCCGGGCTGGCAAAACTGGAAGCCAATCCGGCGCGGCTGGCCGAAGACCTCGATGCGTGTTGGGAAGTGCTCGCCGAGCCGATTCAAACCGTGATGCGGCGCTACGGCGTCGCGCAACCTTACGAGAAGCTGAAAGCGTTGACGCGCGGCAAAGGCATCACGCGCGATTCGCTGCATGCGTTCATCGACGAATTGGCCTTGCCGGAGACGGTGAAGGCGCAACTGAAAACACTGACGCCGGCAACGTACCTGGGTCGCGCTTCGGTGCTGGCGAAACGGAGTTGATTTTTTTGTATCAAAAATTCAGATAACTTTTCAGGAGACGGAATGATGAAGCGTTTGATGTGGGCAGGGGTGGTTCTTTTGGCGATGGCGTTGGGCACGGGTTCGGCAGTCGCCGCCGGGCCGCAGGTAGAATTTGATACGACGATGGGCAAAATCAAGCTGGAACTCAATCCGCAAGCGGCGCCCAAAACAGTTGAAAACTTTTTGGGCTACGTCAAATCCGGCTTCTACGATGGCACGTTGTTCCATCGAGTGATCAGCGGGTTCATGATTCAGGGCGGCGGCTTTGATGAACAGTTCAAGGAAAAACCGACCAACGCGCCGATTCCTAACGAAGGGCCGGAGAACCAGAAAGCGGGCGTCAAGAACGTCATCGGCGCCATTGCGATGGCGCGGCGTCCCGATCCGAACTCGGCCGCCGCGCAGTTCTTCATCAACGTCGCCGATAACAAAGCGCTCGATTACACATCTTCGACTCCGATGGGGTACGGCTATACCGTCTTCGGCAAAGTGATCGAAGGGATGGATGTGGTCAACAAAATCGCCAAAGTCGAAACGGGCATTGGCCGCGTCGGCGGTGACGTTCCCAAAACGCCGGTCGTGATTCGGAAAGCGACCATCGTCGGGGGCGACAGCAAAGCAACGCCGGCTAAATAGTCGGCGTATCTACGGAAAAGAGAACAACCATGAAAAATTCGCTCGTCAAAGTAAGCACCAATTACGGCGACTTCACGATAGAACTGAACGCCAAACAGGCGCCGAAAACCGTTGCCAACTTTTTGGAGTATGTGCGCGACGGCCACTACAACGGTACCATCTTTCACCGCGTCATCAGCAATTTCATGATTCAAGGCGGCGGCTTCCTGCCGGGAATGGAGGAAAAGCCAACGCGCGATCCGATCGACAACGAGGCCAACAACAAACTCAAGAATGAGATCTACACGGTTGCCATGGCGCGCACGACCGAGCCAAATTCGGCCACCTCGCAGTTCTTCATCAATGTTCAGGACAACGCTTTTCTGGACTTCAAGAGCGCCACACCGCAGGGCTGGGGCTATTGCGTGTTTGGCAAAGTGATCGAAGGCGAGAGCGTCATCGACCAAATAAAGATGCAGCCGACAGGCCGCTTCGGGTTTCATCAGGATGTGCCGAAAAGAGACATCATCATCAAGAGCATCGAGGAAGTTTCTTGATTTGGTACGGTTTTGCTTTAACCCTGTACATTGACCCCTCTCCCGCTTATGGGAGAGGATACTCGAAGGGAAGGCGAGGAAAAAACATCCAAACTTGAATCAAAACCTCTCCAGATTGTTACGCTGTATGGCCGCTCACAAACATATCGACGAACAAATAACGTTGTTTAATGTCCGGCAGCGCTTCCCCCACTTTTCGCGCGCCGCATAAACCTTTATACTTTTATGCGTTTCGCTATCTTCCTGATTCGTGAACTCGCCCCGTGTTTTCTACGACCCTGTTTCTTTCAGACTTGCACCTGTCACCGCGGAAACCGCAGTTGACGCGCTGCTTTGAAGCCTTCTGCGACGGGCCGGCGCGGGATGCCGACAGTGTTTACATCCTGGGCGATTTGTTCGACTACTGGATAGGCGACGACCAGTTGCGCGAACAGTATTATCTGGACATCGCGCGCCAACTGGCCAAACTCGAAACCGTGGGCGTACCGATTTTCATTCAACACGGCAACAGAGATTTTTTGATCGGCAGACGCTTTGCGCGCAAGGCACACGCTACCCTGCTCACCGACCCCCATGTCTTCGACCTTTACGGCGTACGAACCGTGCTTTCGCACGGCGACATCCTGTGCACCAACGATACGGACTATCAGGCGGCGCGTCGTTTCTGGCGTACGCCGAAGCGGATCAAACAATATCTGGCGCTGCCATACTTCGTGCGGCGCTTGATCGCCACCCTTTTTCGCCGTCGCAGCGTGAGCAAAACACGCGGCAAGTCCGGCTATCAAACGAACGTGAATCAGGAAGCCGTTGTCGCCTGCATGCTCGAATACGACGCCGTGCGAATGATCCACGGCCACACCCATCGGCCACTGGTCTATCGCTTCGATCTTCAGGGACACGAACACGAACGCATCGCGTTACCCGATTGGCGAACCGAAGGCGCGTATCTGGAAGTCTCGAAAGCGGGTTGTCAGATTCTGGAAATCAACGCGGAGTAAGGAGCGCTCTTTGACAAGCTCAAGCGCTACCCCTCCTAAGAGGGGAATTTGAATATTGCGTAGTACAGGCATCAACGCCAAGAATCGAGATTTCCATCGCTTGCCGTCATTCCCGCGAAGGCGGGAATCCAGTCCCTCTGTCCTCATTATTTTTTGATCTGAAAGCCGGATCGCTTTGCTAAGCTCGCAATGACGCTTGTTTTTGTGCTGCCACTTTCGCTCATTGCGGAAAAGATAGAGTCAGAAGGTTGAAGGACTGGATTCCCGCCTTCGCGGGAATGACAGCAAGTAAGAGTGTCACTAACTTCTGGATACTTACCCTGCGCGAGAGTGGCAACAGCGGAAAAAGAGGCAGTGAAAAATTTCCCTCTTGGGTGGAGTGGACGTTGAAGGCGGGCGGGGTGGTTTGACTCTTGATAAAAAACACACGGCTCGTATAACGAGCCGTGTGAGTGTTATCCGCAAGCGCGGGCTTTCAAAAATGCATCACTGTTTCTGACTGTACTTCGCTCTGCCGATCACGATGCCACCGAGCAACAGCATGAACAGCGCCAACATCAGCAGCGCTTTGGGATCGAGCGTCGGCGTTGAGACTGGTGTGGAATTGTTTTTCAACAAAGCGATCGACGCGCTGAGATTGGTGATCCCGCCGACCGGCACGGTAAATTCACCGGTTACCGGATCAACCGTACCGGCCGGACCGAACGTCACGGCGTCGAACGAATAACCCGCTGGTGCCGTAGCGCCGGTCATATCAAGACCAAGCGTACAAGTTGCGCCTTCATCGATTTCCCAGCCACCAGCGGGCAACGGTGTTGGTACCGCCGGAGCATCGCAAACCAACGCCAGCGTCGGTGGGGTGCCGCCCGAGATTGCCGGAGTGAAGGCCACCGCGCCGCTGATCGTGGCAAAAGTAGCCGGCGCAGAACCGGCCATCACTGTGATCGTCGCGGTGATACTGGCATTACCGTTGACGGTGAATGTTCCAGTCGAATCAATGAGAACAGCCGAAGCGAACGTCACAGTGTCGAAGTAAAAACCAGACGCCTCTACGCCATCTCCGTTGGTTTCGAGCTTACAGGTTGAGCCATCTATCACGGTCCAGGTGTCGGTAGGCGTTCCCGATATCGCCCTTACCCCCGGAACACATGTCAGCGCCAGTGTCGGCGCTGTACTGCCTGTAGTCGTCGGGTCTAAAACCACCGTGGCGGTTACCGTGACAAGCGTACACGTTCCCGGGCCGGTAACGCCTGAGTTAAAATCGTTGAGCGTCGCCAGGAGAGAAGCCACTTGCGCAGCGGTTAGATCTTGGCCGCCACCGCCGTTAAGATTCACATTCCCGACAAGCGCATTTGCATCGACCAGTGCTTGCGAAACAGCAGCGGGAGCAACAGCGCCCTGAGCGATGCTCAGTTTCGCTGCAATGATCGCCATCCCCAAACTTACGATGTTGGGATTATGGACTGTTGCGAGGTTTTCCCCGAGGATGTTGTGAACTTGGGTAGCGCTATAGGTATGTGTACCTATCTGCAACGGAAAAGCCGTCGTCACCCATTCGTTTTGGTGACTGTACCAATCACTCGCCGCTAAGGTGCAGTTGGGATACGTTGCTGCCAATACCGTACCGCTGAACACCATCATCACCCCCACCATCAGGAATGCTGATAGAGCGGATAAATATTTTCCTGCTTTCATATTTCAACCCTTCCTTTCTTTTCGTTAAAAAACCACATTAAAAATTCTTTACGGCTGCGTTGGCGGTGCTGTTAATGCCGATTGACGCAGAAGCTATTGTTTGCAAAGTTGTAAAAACGCTGCTCTTATCATGCAAGCCATTGTTTATTCATTGATTTTTAATGGGCACATGAAAAGCGGAACAAATTTTTCAAGCTCAGCAAAACAAGTTCTCGCGTTATTGTAGATTATATTCTACAAGTTTTGTAATTTTTTGTAGTTTATATCCCGTGGATTGGCAGTCTCACAACGGTGAGGCTATCAATCTTATGAAGAAAGACCTGAACTCCCTTAAACGCATGCTGGCCAGGAACATTGTGTCCAAGCGTAAAAAGTTGCGGCTATCGCAAGAACAGTTGGCGCTACAGGCGGAAGTGGATCGGACGTATATCAGTCAGATCGAACGAGCGGTCGGCAATCCGTCGCTGCTGGTTTTGCACAAGGTGGCGACAATATTGGAAACCGACGTAATCGCACTGTTGAAGTCTGATGAAGATGAACGGCAGGATGAGACGTTGTGATGAGGCGCGATGGCGTTTGTGTGGTTTGCGAAATCCAACGCAACGGCCGCCAACGTAACGGCTTAAAGCGCGCACAACGCCGTAGGGGCGGCAGAATGCGCCCCTACGCTGATACCTGAAAAAAACAGGCAACCACTTGCGTGATTGCCTGCTTCGGATGGTTGAAACAACGTAGTCGAAGTTTCGTTATCAGTGACGTTATACGCCCGCTTTGTCACGCAGTTCTTTGAAGTACTTGTCCATCCACTGCGCTTGCGCCCGTTGTTGCAGTTGTTGCTTCGCTTCTTCGAACGACGGCAGCTTGGTGCTGCGCACATCTTCAACCATGATAACGTGCCAGCCGTACTGGCTTTGCACCGGCACCGCAGTGAACTTGCCTTTTTCGATGGTCGGCAGCGCGTCGGCAAACGGCTTGACGAAGCTGCTCGGCGAGTTCCAGCCCAGATCGCCGCCCTTGTCTTTCGAACCCGGATCCTTCGATTTTTCCTTGGCGATGTCGGCGAATTTCTTGCCTTTTTGCAGGTCGGCAATGATCGCTTTGGCCTCGTCTTCGTTTTCTACGAGGATGTGGGAGATTTTGTATTCCTTGTCGCCCAGTTGTGCTTTCAGCGCTTCGTATTCTTTCTTCAGAAGGTCATCGGAGATCGGGTTTTTCTTCACCCAGTCGCCCAGGAAAGCGCGGATCAGTACCATGTCGCCGCTCAACTGCGCGTCCATTTTGACATCGGGCTGCTTGTCGAAACCGGCTTTCTTGGCTTCTTTGATGAGCAGTTCGCGTGTGTTGAGTTCTTCACGCAGCGAGGCGCGCATTTCGGGCGTATCCGGCTGGCCTTGCTGTGTGCGCTGTTTCAAAAAATAATCGAAGACTTCTTTTGTGTAGAGCGTTTTGCCTTCCGGAGCCTTCGCATCGGCCTTTTTGGCGTCGGCTTTGGGCGCTGCCTTGGGGGCAGCTTTGACGTCGGCCTTGGGCGCGTCCGTTTTGGCGGCATCGGGTTTGGTGGCCGGGGTTTGCGCTGCGACGGAAATCGAGAAAAGCGCCATCAGCAACATTCCGGCGATACGGGTTGTAGTCATGAAATATTTCCTTTAGGTGGGTGAGAAAAAAGGTTAATGCGACAAACGATAAAGCCGTCCGTCGCGTGCAGGTGGCAATGATAACAGAATCCTTCTCATGATTCTTCTCGCTGAAGGTAACGGGCAAGGATCAGCCCTTGCCCGAGGGAGAACAGCAGGATGATGATCAGGATGCCCCAAACTTTAAAGGTGACCCAGGTTTCCGTCGGCAGCCCCAGATGGAAGGCGACCGCCCAGTTGAGCACCGCCAGAAAGGCGAAAAAGATCGTCCACGCCCAAGTCAGCCCGCTCCAGATTCGATCCGGCAGTTCGATCCCTTTCATCACGTAACGCAGCAGGTCACGCCGCCAGATCAGTTTGCCGGCCAGCAGGACGAGCGCGAAGGCGAGGTAAAGCACCGAAGGTTTCCATTTGATGAAGGTTTCGTCGTGCAGCGCGATGGTCAGTCCCCCGAAGATCACGATGACCGCGAGGGACAACCAGTGCACCACCGCGAGTTTCTTGTTCCAGTACAGGAACGCGATCTGGACAATGGAAGCAACAATCGCTACCGCCGTTGCCACAAAGATGTCGCTAAACTTGAAGACGACAAAAAACAGCAGCAGCGGGAAAAAATCGATCAGAAGAGAAGGCATAGTGTTGCATTATAGCCCGCTGTTTCAACGACTTATCGGGGGATTCGTATCGGAACGTAAAGGATTGGGGTTTGTTCCGTTCACCTTGGGTTTGTCGGAGGGTAAAGGGCAAACGAAATAAAACAGCGTTTATTTATGTTTTAACGGCAACACCGCCCGGCGTTTGGAGCCGCGACGGATCAAAAGCCGGGCCGGGGTCGGTTTTGCGGTCGGGGGCAATCACGCGGTGACCGGTGATGGCGGCGATCGGGTAATGGCAGCAAAGGCAGCCCAAAAGCCGGTTCAGGCTGCGGTACTGACGGGCGGTGTAGGGCGTACGGTCGGCGCCTTCCAGTTCGATACCGACGGAAAAATCATTGCAGCGATGGCGTCCCTGCCACTGCGAAACGCCGGCGTGCCACGCGCGCTGCCGACAGGAAACGCACTGAATGAGGCGACCGTTACGGCGGATCACGAAATGCGCCGACACTTTGAGCCGCGCCAGCGCCGGATACTGCGGGTAAGCGCCGGGATTAAGGGTATTGGTAAAGAGCTTCAGGATGTCGCCGCCGCCGAAATATCCGGGCGGCAGCGAGATGTTGTGAAGCACGATAAGCGATATGTCTTTGTTCGTTTGTGTGTGAGCGCTAACATCGGCAGGCCGCGCATCGGCGTTCGGAGACGGCACGCGAGGAGCCCCGACGACCCAACCGTCGGCGGTGAGGCGCAAACGCCCCCGCAAAACCCTTCGCCCCCTCACTTGATTCCCAACCGCTCCATCCGGTAACGCATGGCGCGGAAGGTGATGCCGAGCAGTTTGGCGGCTTCGGTTCGGTTGAAGCGGGTTTTTTCGAGCGCGGCCAGCAACGCGGCACGCTCAACGTCGTCGAGGTAGGTTTCAAGCGACACGGGGATTTCGCCTTCGCCCAACGCCTTGGCAGCGGGTTCTTTCCGCTCACTGCCGACCACCGGCGACAGGTACAAATCCTCCACGCGAATTTGCGACGGTTGCAGCGCCAGCGACAGACCGCGCTCAAGAATGTTTTCCAGTTCGCGGACATTGCCGGGGAACGGGTAATGCTGCAACGCGGCGATAGCATCGGGGGTCAGTTCGACAGGCCTCCCGCGCGCCAGCTTTTCGAGGATGGCGCGGGCGATCAGCGGGATGTCCTCGCGCATCTCGCGCAACGACGGCATGTTGACTTCGATGACGTGCAGCCGGAAAAACAGGTCTTGGCGGAATTGCCCGGCTTCGACCAGCGGCGCCAGTTTTTTGTGGGTGGCGCAGATGATGCGAACGTCCACCGGCTCCTCGGTTTGGCTGCCGATGCGACGAACGGTTTTTTCCTGAATGGCGCGCAGCAGCTTGACTTGCATCGTCAGCGGCAAATCGGCCACTTCGTCGAGGAACAGCGTGCCGTTGTTCGCGGCTTGGAAAAAGCCTTCACGGTCGCCGTCAGCGCCGGTGAACGAGCCTTTCTTGTAACCGAAAAATTCGCTCTCCATCAGGTTTTCAGGAATGGCGCCGCAGTTGACGGGAATGAACGGCGCCGACGCGCGCGGCCCTTTGAGGTGAATCAACCGCGCCGCTACTTCCTTGCCGCTGCCGGATTCGCCGCCGATGATGACCGGCGCGAGACTTTTCGCCACGCGGTCGATGAGGTCGCACACTTGCTTGATGGCGGGCGAGTTGCCGAGCAGCGCATAACCGTCCGGCGCCCGCGTTTTCTCCGGCGCTTTGACGGCTTGCTTGACCAGCGCCCGCAGTTGTTCGAGATTGACCGGCTTGGCGAGGTAATCGAAGGCGCCCGCTTTCAGCGCGGCCACGGCGTTTTCGGCGCTGCCGAAAGCGGTGATCACAGCGACCGGAACGTCCAACTCCTTGCGCTGGATGTGGGCGATCACATCAAGCCCTTCGCCGTCGGGCAGCCGCATATCGGTCAAACACAAATCGAAATCCTGCGAATCCAGCTTGGCGATGGCAGCAGCCACTGAGTTGGCACAGGTGACATCCAGCCCCAGCCGGATCATCGTAATTTCGAGCAGTTCCAGCAAATCGGGTTCGTCGTCGATCACCAGCACACGCGGCTGAACGCGAGAACGGCGACGGTGAGAAGAAGAGGCGGCGGGCGTTTCCATCGGCTTTATAAACGTGGAAGGTGAGAATAATGACTATACCACGCGGCGCGTTCTTAGGATGCGCTAAGGGTTTTCGTTCGTCCTGAGATTGTCGAAGGGCGATGAGGTTTGTGACGATTTTTGGTGAGAAAGAAGAAAACAGGCTCAGGCTTAAATCGAAACAATTCAACTCGGCGTTTGCAGCGACCGTTGCAACCGCAGCCGGAAATGGGCGCCGTGTTCTTCGACGTAGGGCAACAGTTCGAGCGCCGCTTGATTGGCGGTCGCCAGTTCGCGGGCAATGTACAGGCCGAGGCCGGTGCCCGACGTTCGGGTCGTGTAAAACGGCTCGAAGGTGTGTTCGCGGTACCTTGGCATGATCCCCGGGCCGTCGTCAACGATGTCGAGGCGAAGGCGATCCTGCAACGGCTCCAGCGCGACGGAAACTTGAATGCTGCCCGGCTGTTTCTGACAAAAGTGCCAGGCATTGCGCAGCAGGTTCCACAAAATCTGGTCGAGGTGACCGCGGTCAAACTCGATGGTGAGATCGTCCGGCGCGGCGAAGTCGAGCACAATCGTGTTGTTCGGCATTCGTTCGCCGGCGCTGATTTCGTCGATCAGATGTTGCAGCGCGCTGTGCAAATGAATCGTCTCGGACGTACAGCGGTCGCGGCGATTGAGTTGCAACACTTCGGTGACGATGCGGTCGATCCGTTTGCCGTTGTTGCGGATCATATTCAAAAGACGCACCCCTTCCGGCGGCACCATTTCGTCTTCTTCGAGCAACTGCGCGGCCTGCTGGATGGCGGACAACGGGTTGCGCACTTCATGCGCGATCGACGCGGTCAACCGACCCAACGCTGCCAGTTTGAGATTCTGCGCTTCGGAACGGGCGCGCCCGAGGTCTTCGAGATACACCAGCGTCCCGCCGCTGATGCCGGTGCCAATGCGAACGAAACGCGGCAACAACGTCGAAGCGGTGGACTCGACTGTGAACGGCGCTTGCGGCGTTTCGGGGTCGTCTCGCCAGCGCGCCCAAGCGTTATGCAACGCGCCGCTCCATTGCGCCAGCCGTTGTCCCGCCGCCGCGTAATCGGCGATGTTGAGCATCAGCAACGCTTGCATATTGTAGCCGCGAACAATGCCTTTCAGGTCGAGCACCATCACGCCGTCTTTCATGTCGCGGATGACCACGCGGTTGATTTGTTCCAGATTGGCGATGTCGATGTTGCGCTGTTGCACCAACCGCTCGGAAACCTGCGTGTAGCGACCGACAGTGGCGGCGGCAAACGCGATGGCGAAATAGCCCGCCGAAACCAGCGTCGCTCCGATCAACTGCCCTTGCTCGATGCGCTGATTGAGGTACAGAAAGGAATGGATGCCGAGAAAAAAAATCGTCGGCAACGCCGCATGAAACAACGCCATCCGGCGATCCATCATCCAACTGAGCGCGGCGATCTGCGGGAAAATGAAAATGGTCAGCGGCAGGAGAGAGGTGCCGCCGGCAGCAATCATGACCGTGATAAAAAACGTATCGGTGGCGATGGAAAACAGCAGCAACCAGGGCAACGGCACGATCTCGCGCTCCATTTGCGCGACCAGCACCAGCCCCAGCGCAACGACGAAATAAGCGGCCGCCGCCAGCATGAAGATAGCAGGATAAGCCACTCCCGACAACTTCGCCGCCGGAAACAGAATCGCCACCGTATAGCCGCAACGATAAAGGCTGACGATCCACAGGATGCGCCGACCGGTGATTCCCAGCGGGGTCGAAGAAATGAGCGACGAGGAGAAGGGCAAAGTGGCCTCCGTCGAAGGGCGCGGGTTAGTCGCGGCGGCGACACGCTTCGTCGTTGCAGCGATAACCGGCCTGCGTCATTCGCGCCTCTCCGCGCGGCAGAAAAACGCCGCAACGCACGCAGCGCACCATCGGTTCCCCGTCCCCGGTCGTTTTCTTCGCGCCAGCCGCCGCTTCGCCGCGACGGCGGGCGTTCCACTGCCGGATGTTCCACAATCGCAAGGCGATCATGGCGATAATAAAAAACAGAATCAAAAAAAGAAGCTTGCTCATGATATTCCTGACATCACCACCGACGGGAAAAGTCCGCGCCGATCTTACCGCTCTGGCGCCCCCGGCACGAATCGAACGTGCGACCCCATTCTTAGGAGGAATGTGCTCTATCCACTGAGCTACGGAGGCATAGGGTTACGCTGAGTATTATCCCACGGGATGCGCGGAATGAGTTGGACAGTCGTTTGTGAGTCGTCATCCCCGCCGCTTTCACGGTCATGGCGTTATTGGTACACTACATTTTCCTCTAGCTCCGCGCGCCGCCCGGCGCCCTCTTGCCATGCTGCAACGCCTCATCACTCTCTTTTCCCCTGCCGATCTGGCAGCACTGCTGTTTTTTCTGGCAGGCTGGGTCGGTTACAGCACGTATTCCGACCGTGCGGCGAACCATTTCAAAGGCTTGCAGGGCGTCACCCGCAAGCACCGACTGGCCTGGGCGCACCAGATGGTGCTCCGCGACAACCGGATGCCCGACGTTTCGCTGATCGGCAACCTGATGCGCAGCACTTCGTTTTATGCCAACGCAACGATTTACATCGTCGCTGGTTTGCTGGCGGTGGCCGGAGCACTCGACCGGCTGGTCGTCTTCACCGAAGATTTACCGTTCACGCGGCAGACTTCGCGGGAAATTCTCGAATCGAAGATTTTCTTGCTGACGGCGGTTTTTGTTTTCGCCTACTTCAAATTTACCTGGTCGATCCGACAGTTCAATTCGCTGTCGATTCTGACCGGCAGCGCGCCGTCGCATCTGTCGCCGCCGGAAGAACTGAACCGGCACGCCGAGCAATTCGGACGGGTCAATGCGCTGGCCGGCAGCGAATTCAATCGCGGCATTCGCGCCTATTATTTCGGCTTCGCGGTACTGGGCTGGTTCATCCATCCCGCCGTTTTCGTCGCGTTCACGCTGTGGGTGCTGGCGGTGTTGTGGCGCCGCGATTTTCGCTCGAAAACCCTGCGCGCCATGCAGGGGAATTAGGGCGTGCCGGTTCCGATTTCTCCCAACTTTTGGTTAGTCGAAGGCAACGACTTCCCTCCGGCCGATTCGGCCGAAGCCGACGAGCCGATCGCGGTGAGCAACGGGCTGACTCCGGCGCAGGTGTTGGCCGCTTACCGGCATGGAATTTTTCCGTGGTTCAGTGATCGCGGTCTGGTGTTCTGGTGGAGCCCCGACCCTCGCATGGTTCTGGCCGTCGATGACTTCAAATGCTCGCGGTCGCTGCGCAAAACGCTGCGCAGCGGTGTTTTCGACATCCGCGAAGATTCGGCATTCGTCGAAGTGATGCGAGCCTGCGCGAGCGCGTCCCGTCGCGGGCAAGACGGTTCCTGGATCACGCCGGACTTCATCGCCGCTTACAGCGCGCTGCATGATCGCGGCTTTGCGCATTCGGTCGAAGCTTGGCAGAACGGGCAACTGGTTGGCGGGCTGTACGGCTTGCAGATCGGTCGCTTCTTTTTCGGCGAATCCATGTTCGCGTTCCGACGTGACGCTTCCAAAGTCGCGTTGGCACATCTGGTCGCTCACCTCAAAAAGCAAGGAATCACCCATATTGATTGTCAACAGGAAACCGCGCATCTGGCGTCGCTCGGGGCGCGCCCCGTTTCGCGTGCGGCCTTTCTGGCGTTGTTGAGAATAGCGGGAGTGCCAGAGGCAAAGACAGAGGCAAGGGCAAGCTAAGCTCATGCGCCCCAAAAATTATGCTACACTTTTTCGGTCTTTCAGATTGTCATCTACCACAACGTTAAAGAAAGCCAAATCATGAGTGAGTCTCCCAAAACCATTCGTTTTTTCAGCGGTGAAAATATTCCGCTGGAAATGCACAAAGTCCGCATCGTTCAGAAATTGTTTTTGCCGCCCATCGAGGAGCGATTGACGGCGGTTCGTCGCGCCGGTTTCAACACCTTTTTGTTGAATACGCGCGAAGTTTATCTGGATATGCTCACCGACAGCGGCACCAACGCGATGAGCGATATGCAGTTGGGCGCGATGATGCAGGCCGACGACGCCTACGCCGGCTCGCAGAGTTTCGAACGCATGCAAAAAGCGATCGAAGACGTGTTCGGCAAACGTCTCATCCTGCCGGTGCATCAAGGACGCGCAGCGGAAAACATTCTCGCGCAGAGCTTCGTGAAGCCCGGCAATGTCATCCCGATGAATTATCACTTTACGACGACGCTGGCGCACATTCAAGTCAACGGCGGCAAAGTTGTCGAACTGGTGCACGACAACGCGCTGCAAATCAAGAGCGACAATCCGTTCAAGGGCAACATGGACATTGCCAAGCTGCGCGCCGCCCTCGCCAAGGAAGGCAAGAACGTGCCGTTTATTCGCATGGAAGCCTCGACCAACCTGATCGGTGGTCAACCGTTCTCGCTGGCGAATCTGCGCGACGTGGCCAAAGTCGCGCGCGAACACAAGATCCCGCTGGTGCTCGACGCCAGTCTGATCGGCGAAAACGCTTACTTCATCAAACTGCGCGAAAAGGAATTTCGGAACACCAGCGTCGCCGACATTCTGAGTGAAATGTGCGAACAAGCCGACATCGTTTATTTTTCCAGTCGCAAAGTCAGCTCGTCGCGCGGCGGCGCCATCTGCACCAACCGCACCGATCTCTTCGATCACATGAAAGCGCTGGTGCCGCTGTACGAAGGCTTCCTCACCTACGGCGGCATGTCGGTGCGCGAAATCGAAGCGATGGCCGTCGGTCTGCACGAAACCACCGACGAATCGGTGATCGGTCAAAGTCCTTCCTTCATCGCTTATCTGGTCGAGCGTCTTGAAAAACTCGGCGTTCCGGTGGTTACTCCTGCCGGTGGTTTGGGTTGTCACGTCGATGCGATGGGCTTTCTGCCGCACGTCCCGCAAACCGAATATCCGGCGGGTGCGCTGGCGGCGGCGTTTTATCTGATCTCCGGCGTGCGCGGCATGGAACGCGGCACCGTGTCGAGCATCCGCGACGAAAACGGCAACGATGTGCTGGCCGATGTCGAACTGCTGCGCCTCGCGTTCCCGCGCCGCGTGTTCACGCTGTCGCAAGTGAAATACGTCGAAGACCGGCTGCACTGGCTGTACACCAAGCGCCACCTCGTCGGCGGCTTGCGCTTTGTCGAAGAACCGCCCGTGCTGCGCTTCTTCATGGGGCGCATGGAAGCCACCAGCGATTGGCCGGAAAAGTTGGTGAAGGCTTTCCGCGCCGATTTCGGCGACAGCTTGTAAGCTCCCGATTCAATCTCGATCAACAACGCGGCGCATCATCGAAAGCGCCGCGTTGTTTGTGGAGCGGGTTGATTTAAGAGCTGGACTGCCTCGCCCCTAAAAGTTCAACCACTTTATCGGAAGCCTTGAGTCCGCTACCGGTCAGTTCGACCACAACCGTATCGGCGGGATCGAGGTCACCCTGGGCGCGAAGTTTGGTCAGCGCGGCAGGAGCAACAGCGGCAGTCGGCTCGATGTAAAGCCCGGTCGCCGCCATGCTTTTCAGCGCAGCGAGAATTTCATCTTCCTGAACGGTGACGAACAAGCCGTTCGTTTCGCGCACGGCGGCGATCACGGCACGCCCCCGAATCGGTGTGGCGACGGCAATGCCTTCGGCCATCGTGGTGCTTTTGTTGACGGGAACCGGCTCGTTGAACCATTGTTGCCAACCGCGCGCCAGCGGCGCACAGCGCGCGGCTTGCACGGCGATGAGGCGCGGCACGCGGTCGATCATTCCGGCGTTGCGCAATTCGTTGAAGCCGAGGCGGCACCCCAATACCAGCGAGCCGTTGCCCGCCGGAACGATCACGGCATCGGGCGCGCGAAAGCCCATCTGTTCCCACAACTCGAAGGCCAGCGTTTTGACGCCATGAATGAAATACGGCGACCAGTTGTGGCTGGCGTAAAACATGGTTTTCGCTGCTTCGAGCGCAGCGGCCAACGTCTCTTCGCGCGTCCCCTGAATTTTGCTGAGCCGCGCGCCGTAGAGCGCGATTTGCGCCGCTTTGCCGGCCGAGGCGTGCGCAGGAATCAAAATGTGGGCGTTGATGTTGGCGCGAGCACTGTAGGCGGCGATGGAAGCGCCGGCGTTGCCGGAAGAATCTTCGAGGATATCGGTCAACCCCCAGCGTTTGATTTGCGAAACCATCACCGCGCTGCCACGGTCTTTGAATGAGCCGGTCGGCATCATGAAATCAAGTTTGAAGTGGGCGTTTCCCCACGCGCCGGTGAGCGGAAGCAGCGGCGTTGAACCTTCGCCGAGGCTGATCGCGTCGGCGAAGGGAACCGGCAAGGCTTCTGCGTATCGCCATAAATGGGGGGCGCGCCCCTGCAACGCTGCGCGATCAAAACGCGCGGCGAATTCCAGATTCAACGCGCCACCGCAGTCGCATCGCCAACGCGGCGTTTCGGTGGGGTAAGAAGCGGCGCAGTTTTCACAAATGAACATGGGCGTTTTCCGAAAAGCATTACCGTTTCAACGCCAGCAGAAAAACGCCGGCGCCGACCAGCAGAATTCCCGACCATTCGCGGACGGACGGGCGCTCGTCGAGAAAGAGAACGGCGAAAATAGCCACCAGAATCACGCTGAGTTTGTCCACCGGCGCCACTTTGGAAACTTCGCCGAGTTTGAGCGCGCGAAAATAGCAGACCCACGACGCGCCGGTTGCCAGTCCCGACAACACCAGGAAACCCCAGGCGCGCGTCGGCAATTCGATCGGAAAGCGCCATTTGCCGGTGAAATAAACAAACCCCGCCAGCACGAAGAAAATCACCACGGTGCGAATCAGCGTGGCCAAATCGGAGTCGATGTTTTCGACTCCCGCTTTGGCGAAGATGGCCGTCAGCGCCGCGAAAACGGCGGAGAGCAAAGCCCAGAAAACCCAGTTTGACGTTAGCGACATGATCGTCTTTCAAGAATCCGACACCGCTACATTAGCGTTTTTTGCGAGCGAGGAACAGGGGCGGCGGGCGTCGAGGCTGCGAGAAAGTTGTTCTTGCACCACAGCAAACGAAAAAAGCCCCGCTTGACGGGGCTTTTTTCGGATTAGCTCACCTTACTCGATCTTGATGAGGCTGATCGTGCGGCTTGAATTATCGACGGTATAGGTAAACGTTGCCGCCGTTGCCGAGGTGAACGTCAACGTTGCCGTTCCCGCTTTGGTTTTGACGACATTGTTGCCGTTGAAAGGCAAAACTCCCCACGCCGGTCCCGTCAAACGATAAACGTCCAGAGTGACCTTATCGTTGGCGACCCAGCCATCAGCGCCCTCGAAGATGTACCAGAACGCTTTACCGGAACTGTCGTAGGTGTACCAGGGAACAAAGATGTAGCGGGAATTGGTAGGAAAGTTCAGAAGAACCGTCAGCCCCCAACCGCTTTCGTCCGCTTTCATCCATTGGCCGGTGTATTGACGGGTGGGGCCGTAGTTGCTAGACGGCGGGGTCGTGGCCGGATCCAGCCATTGTTTGATCGAGTTATAAACCAGTGAGATGCTCGAATAACAGTCGGCATTGCCGCTGTCTGCGGACATGCCAGTGTACGAACAGGAGGCTGCGCCGCCCATGAGGCCGCCCCGCAAGTAATAAGCGCCGTTTGATAGCGTGAACAGTCCCGAGCCGCTGCTCCCTCCTTCGGTGGAACCTTCCGACCAACTCACCAACGACAGGTATGACAGGTTTGCATTGCCGTCGGAGCTGCTGAATAAAGTGTTGCAAGTAGCCCCTTCCCCTTTACCGGTGCTGACTTTTTTGTAATCTCCGGCAGGGTGGTGAACGCCGATCATCGCGCCACTGGAAAAGAAACTGGAGGCGTCCCAGCCGGCCAGATAAGCGCCAGACGGGGCGGCGTCGTTGAGAAGCAGCAAGGTCGCGTCCGTTGAAGCCTGGGTAAACAGAAGTTTGGCGCCGCCGGACAGTTGACGGTAGTTGGAATTCAACTGGTAACCGTTGCAACTGGACATCTCATAGAACCATTGTGTGCTGAGGGTGTTCGCGGAAGCCTGAGTGTTGATGCAGTGGGCGGCCGCCCAGAAATAAGGCGCTTGCGAACCGCTGCTGTTATTCAGCAAGGTTCCCGAACACATATACGACGATCCGCCGCTCTGATAGACCATCTTGGCGACGGCTTTAGCGGTGTTCTGGAAAGCAGTGCCGAGGGAGGAAAATTTGCAGGCGACATCGACTTCACAAGATTGCGATGCCTTGACGACAGCGGCGGCGCTAAAAGCATCCTGCGCCGAGGTGAACAGATGCGATGCGCCGCTCAAACGAATCTTGACATCACTCGGATTCACCGACGAAGGTAGATAGATTTCGATGTTTTGGGTTTCGCCTTCGGTGATAGGTGTCCAATAAACTTGGCCGTCGCTGAGCAAGGCTTTGACTTCCTGACCACTGACCACGCCGATAATTCGGTCAGGCTCGGCGGAACCGGAGAAACGCAACTCGGCGTTATCGGGCAAAGCACGAATCTGCAAGCCGACGCGCATCCCGTGAGCGGCGGGAGAAGTAATCGCCCATTGCGCAACATAGCCGTTGCCGTTGTTTTGCCAGTTCAAGGAAGACACATCGCCGTTGATTTCCGTGTCGGCGTTACGGTTGACGCCGATTTTGAGGCGCTTGGTTTGAAGGGTTTTGCCCGAACTTTCGCTGTTTTCTTCTTGCACGGCTTTCAGCGTCGTTGCGGGCA
>WRFN01000008.1 GCA_009778785.1 Betaproteobacteria bacterium
CTGTCCGATCATGTTTGGAGCATAGATGAAATAGCCCGCTTGATCCCTGAGCCGGAGGCCAAAAAGCGCGGCCAGTACAAAAAACGGGTTACAAAAGAAGAAATTTCAAACTGAGACACTACCCCACCCCCAAACCTATTGACAAAACCATGACTCCCGGCTCTAATAACAGACTTTTTTCGATTAAATTCAAGGTGTTGTCATGAAACGGACTTACCAGCCCTCCAAGATCCGCCGTCAGCGGACGCACGGGTTCCGCGCCCGCAACGGCTCGGTCGGCGGTCGCAAGGTGCTTTCGGCTCGTCGCCGCAAAGGCCGCGCTCGTCTTTGCGTCTAAACGGCGTTCGACTCGGCTTTTGACGTATAGCGGTCGATGTATCGTGAGCGTCTTCCAGGCTCCTGTCTCGCGTCACCTCAAGGGTGAGGCGCGGTTTCGCCTGTCGGGACCCAAAGCTTTTGCGCGGGTTTTCACCGAGGGAAAGCGCCGCGAAGGGCGCTATGTGCAGATCATCGCTGCGACGGCTTCCGCCTCAGATTCTTCCGCTTCCAACGGTCACGCCGGCATGGTGGTGAGCCGCAAGGCGTTGCCGCGGGCGGTAGATCGCAATCGATTCAAGCGAAAGGTGCGGGAAACGCTGCGCGCGTTGCGTGCCGCCAATCATCCGCTGCTTCGCGGCGATCTCGTCATCCGCGTCAAACCGGCGTTGCCGCGCGACGCGATTGACGCCGCCGCAGCGGAGGTTCTCGGTCTGTTGCAACCACGCGCGAGAACGGGAACCGCTCAATGAAGTATTTGTTCCTGGCGCTGATCACTTTTTATCAATGGTGCCTGCGCCCGTTGCTGGGCGCCGGGCATTGCCGTTTTTACCCCACTTGTTCCGAATACGCCAAGGAAGCGATTCAGCGACACGGCGCCCGACGCGGCGGCTGGTTGGCGGTACGGCGTTTGGGATGCTGTCACCCTTACCACCCGGGCGGCTACGATCCGGTTCCGGATGACGGTCGCCACCCGTATCGCTGCACGCACAAGCACGCCGAGCCGGAGGGGTCATGAGCGCGGCGCTTTCTTTCTTTTCACTTTTTTCCGGCGCCGCCCTCGCGCGCGCTCAATAAACGGTTCTTTTTATGGATATGGATTTTCGACGAATTTTGATGTTCGCGGTGTTCGCGTTCTCGGGGCTTTATCTGTGGCAAGCGTGGCAGCACGAGCAGCAGTTGAAACACCCGCAGCCGACGACGCAAAGCGCGACGGGTACGACAGCAACCAAAGCCGCCTCCGCGACGCCCGATGTGCCGACGACGGAAAGCGCCGCGCCCGCTGCCGACAAAGTTCCCGCCAACGGCGTTCCAACCACGACTGCCGTCAGCAACGCGCCGACGCTGCCGACGGTGAAAATCAGCACCGCTTTGTACACCGCCGAGATTGATCCGGTCGGCGGTGTCATCACGCAGATGGCGTTGTTGAAACAACCCGACGCGCTCGACAAAACCAAGCCGTATTATGCGTTGCAAAAAAACAGCGAGCGAATGTTCGTAGCGCAATCAGGGTTGACCGGCGAAGGCATGCCCAATCACCGGACGACGTACGAAGTGCTGTCCACGCAGCGCGAGCTTAAAGAAGGTGAAAAGAGTTTCGATCTGCGCTTGGGCGCCACCGCCGCCAATGGCGAACACGTCGAGCAAATTCTGACCTTTCATCGCGACAGCTATGTGATCGACGTGGCGTTCAAAGTAACCAACACGTCAACCGCCGCCATTTCGCCTTACGCGTATTTCCAGTTCACGCGCGATGCCAAAGAGTCGGTCAAGCGCAGTTCGATGGCGCCAAAATCTTATACGGGGCCGGTGATTTTCGACGAGGCTGATAAATTCAAAAAGGTCGGCTTTGACGAACTCGACAAAAACGCCGCCGACCCAACGCGCAAATTGTCTTTCACTCCCAGCAACGACAACGGCTGGGTGGCAATGATCGAACATTATTTTGTCACTGCCTGGGCGCTGCCCGACAGCAACACCACCCAGCGCGAGTTTTACGCGCGCAAGACCGGCGATGGTCTGTACTCGGCGGGAATGCTGCTGCCGATGGGAACCATTGCGCCCGGCGCCAGCGCCGAAGTCACCGTGCCGATGTACGCCGGCCCACAAGAACAGGACGTGCTGAAAGGCTTGGCAAAAGATTTGAACCGCGTCGTCGATTACGGCATTTTCACCGTCATTGCCGCGCCGATGTTCTGGCTCCTGAAATTCCTTCACAACCTGATCGGTAACTGGGGTTGGTCGATCATCGCCATGACCTTCCTGATCCGGCTTGTGTTTTATCCGCTGAATGCCGCCGCCGCGCGCTCGATGGCGAAAATGAAAGTGGTCGCGCCGAAGCTGAAGGAATTGCAGGCGCAGTTCAAGGACGACAAGCAGCAACTGCAAGCGAAGATGATGGAGATGTACAAGCAGGAAAAAATCAACCCGCTCGGCGGTTGCTTGCCGATTTTGATTCAGATGCCGTTCTTCATTGCGTTGTACTGGGTGCTGCTGTCCGCTGCCGAATTGCGCTACGCGCCGTGGCTCGGCTGGATCACCGACTTGTCGGCGCCCGACCCGTGGTACCTCCTGCCGGTGCTCTACGCAATCTCCGCCTTCCTGCAAATGAAACTGTCGCCGACGCCGATCAGCGACCCGACGCAAGCGCGCATGATGCAGATGATGCCGGTCGTGTTCTCGATCCTGTTTATCTTCTTCCCGTCCGGGTTGGTGCTGTACTGGCTGGTCAGCAACCTCCTGCAAATTTTGCAGCAATGGCACGTGAACCGGATGCTGGAGAAGGAGCGACACGCAGCGGCAATGAAGGCCTAGTTGGAACGTAGGGGCGGGTTTCAAACCCGCCCTTTCTATTGCGGGGCACTTCGCGAAGCGCCTCTACAAATCGCGCCTCTTTCGTATAATAAACACTTCTTTTACCTCTAACCAAACCGATGTCCCTCATTCCCTCCGACACCATCGCTGCCATCACCACCCCGCCCGGGCGCGGCGGCATCGGCATCGTGCGGGTGTCGGGCAAAGATTTATCGGCGCTGATTTTCGGAGTGACGGGGCAAAAAACCTTGCCTCCCCGGCAGGCGGTGTTCACGACGTTTTACGACGCGCAACAGCGCGCACTCGATCAGGGGTTGGCGTTGTTTTTCGCCGCGCCGCACTCGTACACCGGCGAAGACGTGCTGGAGTTGCACGGTCACGGCGGCATGGCGGTGATGCGCGCTTTGCTCGAACGCTGTCTCGAACTGGGCGCGCGCTTGGCGCAGCCCGGCGAGTTCACGCGCCGCGCTTTTCTGAACGACAAGCTGGATTTGGCGCAGGCCGAAGCGGTGGCCGATTTGATCGACGCCGCTACCAGTACGTCGGCGCGCGCGGCCGCGCGCAGTTTGTCCGGTGCGTTTTCCGCCGAAGTGCAGCGCTTGGTGGAAGCGTTGATCGAAACCCGGATGCACGTCGAAGCCAGCCTCGATTTTCCCGAAGAAGATTTGGACAGTGTGCTCGATCCCCAAGTGGCCGCGCGCATTGCGCCGCTGACCGCCGCCATTGACGCGCTGCTGGCCCGCGCGCGCGCCGGGGCGTTGTTGCGCGAGGGGTTGACCGTCGTTTTGATCGGTGCGCCGAATGTCGGCAAATCCAGTTTGTTGAATCGGCTGGCGCGCGAAGAAGCGGCGATTGTCACGCCGATTGCAGGCACCACCCGCGACACCATCGAGCGGCAAATCGCACTGGGCGGGATTCCGCTGACGATTGTCGATACTGCCGGCCTGCGCGATACCGACGACGCCATCGAGAAGATCGGCATTGCCCGCACTTGGGCGGCGATCGAGCGCGCCGATCTGGCGCTGTTTTTGACCGACGCGCAGCATGTGCAGGAAGCAACACTGCCCGCGACTGACGCCGCGATTCTGGCGCGGCTGCCGGAAGCGATGCCGCGCATTCTGGTTTGTAACAAGAGCGATTTATTGCCCGCGCCCACCGCCATCGCGCCGACGCTGGTGAACACTGTTCGCGCTTTGCGAGCGGTCAGTCTTTCGGCGAAAACCGGCGCTGGTTTGGACGCGCTGGAAGATGCGGTTCTGGACGCGGTGGGCGTCGCGCATTTGACCGAAGACACGTTTCTCGCCCGCGCCCGCCATCTGGAAGCGCTGCAACAGACGCGCGGCGCGCTCATCGCCGCTACGCAAGAGTTGGCGACGCCCGCGCCCGCGCTGGAACTCGCTGCCGAGCAACTGCGGCTGGCGCAAGAAGCGTTGGCGGCGATTACCGGCGCGTTTTCCGCCGACGATTTGCTGGGCGTTATTTTCAGCCGGTTTTGTATCGGCAAATGAACCGAGAGGGGGTCGCAGAGCGCCCTTGAATCCGCGTGTCGCCGCCGCGCGACAAAAATCCGCCGTTTTCCATCCTCGCCGAAGCAAAGCTCCCCATGGGGGCGTTCCTTTGGCGCGCTTCATGTAAAATACCTGCACTCGTCTCTATAAACACCATGAACGCTTCGTCGCTCCAGGTCAGTATCGTTACCTATCACCCCGATGAAGACGCGCTGATTCGCTGTATGTACGCGCTGTCCGAGTCTATCGAATTCGCGCGAAACGAAGGGGTACTGCGAACGGTCAACGTCGCGCTGATCGACAACAGCGAAAGCCAGCAAGTCGTCGAACGGCTGGTTGAGCTTGGCGACCTTTTTTTCCGCGAGCCTACGCAAGTTTCTTACCTGCACGGCCACGCCAACATCGGCTTCGGCGCGGCGCACAATCTGACCCTGCACGGCAGCGGCGCCGATTATCACCTGATTTTGAGCATCGACACCGAACTGGCGCAATCGGCGCTGGCCGAAGGCGTGCGCTGGATGGAAGAGCACGACGATGTCGGCGCCGCCGCGCCGTCCTTGTTTGCGCCGGACGGCAGCCGAATTTATCCGTGCCACCGCTTTCCGTCCGTTTTCGATCTGTTTCTGATCGGTTTCGCGCCGACGTGGTTGCGCAGCTTCTTCGGTCGTCGGATCAAGCATTTTGAAATGCGCGCCGAAACCGATTCGCACGAACCATTTTTCGACATTCCCTGTTTCTCGTGGGCGTGCATTCTGGCGCGTCGCCGCGTCACCGATCAAAGCAGCGGCTTCGACCCGACTTTCTTTCTCTATTTTGAAACGAGTGACTGGATTCTTCGCTTGGGCTTGATCGCCCGCACCGCCTACGTGCCGACGATGCGCGCCGTGTCTTACGACCGCCTCGTCCTCGGCAGCCCGCTCATCAAACACAAATGGCTGTTTTGCAAGAGCGCGTTTTCTTTTTGTCGCAAGCACGGCTGGAAATGGTTTTGAAAGGTTCTCATGGCTTCCCCGCTGATCACCGCCCCGCAACTCGCCGCCCATCTCGATGATCCCGATTGGCTGATCCTCGACGTGCGGCACGATCTCGCCGATCCGCCGTGGGGGCGTCGCGTTTATGAAGAAGGCCATCTCCCGCGTGCGCAGTTCGTTTCGCTCGACGAGGACTTGTCGGTAGCGCCCACCGGCAAAAATGGCCGCCATCCGCTGCCGCCGCCGGAACAGTGCGCCGAACGGCTGGGGCGTCTGGGCGTTGCGCCGGGAAAACAAATCGTCGCTTACGATCAAGGTTCCGGCATGTTCGCTGCGCGTTTGTGGTGGATGCTGCGCTGGCTGGGGTTGGATCGCTGTGCGGTTCTCGACGGCGGTTGGGCGCAATGGTTGGCGGCGAAGCAGCCCGTCTCGACCGACAGGGACGCGCCGCAACCGGCGAACTTCGCGCCGCAAGTGCAAAACCTCACGGTAAACGCCGACACGGTTTTGGCCAATCTTTTCTCGCCGACTTTCACGCTGATCGACGCCCGCGCCGCTTCGCGGTATCGCGGTGAAAACGAAACGATAGACCCGGTCGGCGGCCACATCCCCGGTGCGCTGAACCGGCCGTACACCGAAAACCTGACCGCCGAGGGTGTGTTCAAATCCGCCGCGCAGTTGCGCGCCGAATTCACCGCCTTGCTCAACGGCATGCCCGCCGCGCGAATCGTTCACCAATGCGGCAGCGGCGTCTCCGCCTGCCACAACGTGCTGGCGATGGAAATCACCGGACTTTCCGGCTCGCGCCTTTACCCGGGGTCGTGGAGCGAATGGTGCAGCGATCCGACGCGACCGATAGCGCAGGGATAGGGTAACGGGACGAGTTTCAAACCCTTCTAAAAATCAACAAAAACGGGCGCCGAAGCGCCCGTTTTCACTTGTTCCGTATATGAACCGTTTAACGCCCCATCGTTGCGAGAACACCGCCGACGAGCGCCAAAGTGATCATGGTAATGATGGAGACAATGATGATTTTCAATACGATGATACAAACGAAAACAACGATATTGAAACCAGCCTTCTTTTCTTCCGGCACTTTCATCATCTTCGGCAAACCCAGCCAGTAAAGCACCAGCGTATAAATACCGCCTACCACCAAAGCGAGAATGCCGCCGACGATGGGAATGAGTCCGAGAATCGCGGCAATCCACATCGCTGTCGAGCTGTAAACCGTCACCTTGAGCGCTTGCACAAAATTGGCTTGCCCCCCGAACGACGGCGCCAACGCATTGATGATCAGCGCGACAACATAGAGCAAGGCGAGGTCGATGACGTAACTGACGATCGCCATGAGCAGCCCGAGGCCAAGCCCCAACGCACTGTGGAAGATCACTGCGGCAATGACCGCAATGACGACCGGAATCGCCGCCAGGATCAGGGCGTACTGGGTGTAGAGACTGCCGACAGTGGCACTCTCACCGTCGATCACTCCCCATTCCCGAACGGGCGTCAACAAGATGTTTTTAACTCGCGAAACGATATTCACAACAGTCTCCTTAAAAAAATTTTGACTCCCGGAATGTCCTTATGAACAGACGCTCAGGGCACTTTTTTCAACAAACACCTTCAAACGCTGCTATTCACGAAATGTCGCCCCTAAGGGAGTAACTCTTTCTGTTGAAATTGGATGGAATATACACCCAAATCGCCGCCAGCGCACGAAAAGTTACGCCTGTTACCGCATCCTTTCTTCGTGGTGTTTTGTTATGGTCTCTCCCACCTCTCCCTTTCCGTGCCGCCCGCTTCACGCCTCCTGTGATGCTCGATCCGGAAGTGGCTTGGCGGCGGCTGTCGAAACTCCGGCGCATCACCCCCGCCAGAGCCACATGCAATTTGATTAAAAAGGGTCGCCGCCTGATTGCTTCCGGAAAAACGGCATGTTACGCTTATGCTGCAAGCGCCATCGGCCAAAAGAGTGAGGTGCGGATACGGCGTAGCTACAAGACCAGACCAGTAGCGCGGGCAAAAAAGGCGGGCAGGTGTCACGATCTTTTTCAGGGATGGGCGGCCGGCCTGTTGAACGGTTTTCCATTTTTCTAAAAGGATTAGAACCAAATGACTGACCTCAACGAAACAACGTCATCGGGAACGCCAACGGCCGATGAAAAAAACATGGCGATGCTGGCACACTTGCTGGGTATCATTACCAGTTTCATCGGCGCATTGATCATCTGGCTCATCAGCAAGGACAAAAACCCGGCACAACCTTTCGCAACAGAACAAGCCAAGGAAGCATTGAATTTTCAGATCACCATATTGATCGCTAATGTTATCTGCTGGATACTGATGTTTATCCTGATCGGCATCTTCCTGATATTTGTCGTGTTCATCGTGAACCTCGTTTTCTGCATCATCGCTGCTGTCAAGACCAGCAAAGGTGAAGCTTATCGCTATCCGATTGCGCTGCGTTTGGTCTCGTAATTCCGTTGCGGCTTCGCCGAAACTTCAGGATCGGCGAGAAAGAAGGAACGCGATATAAAAGAGAGAGGGCGAGGTTCGTTAACCCCGCCCTCTGTTTTTGTTGACAGAGCGGTTGCTCCGTGTCGCCAATCACGGTTCCTTATGATGATCTTCCGTTTTGGGGTTGCCTTTTTCCTTGAACGTCTCAATCAGCGCCGCCTGCAAGCGCGCGTGCATTTTCAAAAAGCGCCCACGCAGCAACCAGCCCAGAACGAGGACGGAAGCGATCATCAGGATGGTTTGCCAGATCGGCGGCAGAATTCCGGCGCTCAACACCACCACCAGCAGCAGGAACCCGATGACCGTCATCAGCGGAATCAACTCAGCGATGACGCGACGTACCGGTTCGGCGTAACGACCGGCGACGGCGGGAGAAACGCTCGATTCCGCCAGCACCATGCTCAGCGCTTTCAACTTGCCGTAGGCGGCGAGCAAGCATGGCAACGACAGCAAAACCGTCAGCACCCAAACCGCCAGCGTGCCCCAGGACGACGGTACGCCCCAGCCTTCAAGCAAGCTGATGCCTCTGGGCGCCAGATAATGCCCGATCATGAAAATCACGGTGACAAGCATCAAGTTGATGATCGCTTGAAACACGATCCGGCGAATGATTGCCGCTTGCTGGGCGCGGTCGCCTTGCAGTTGAATGCTTTGCAACCACGTCGCGTACACTTGACCGACGTAAACCGCGCGCGCCGGCGTGACTTCCGACAGTTTGCGGGTCAACGGGTCTGCCCACTTGATGAGGTAGGGCGTCAAGAGCGACGTGACCGCCGACACCGCCACCGCAATCGGATAGAGAAAATCGCCGGTCACTTTCAGCGATTGGCCGAGCGCCGCGATGATGAACGAAAATTCGCCGATTTGCGACAGCCCCATGCCGACGCGCATCGATGTGCGCCCGCCGTTGCCGGCGATGAACGCGGCGGTGCCGCAAGCGAACAGTTTGCCGAACACCACGACCACAGTAATCAGCGCAATCGGCACGGCGTAAGTGAGAAGCACGCGCGGATCGAACAGCAGCCCGATAGCCACGAAGAAAATGGCGCTGAACATGTCGCGGACCGGCGCGATGATCCGCTCGATGGCGGGAATGTGGCGCGACTCCGCCATCACGGCGCCGATAACGAAAGCGCCCAGCGCCACGCTGTATTCGAGTTTGATCACGATCAGGCAGAAGCCGAAGCACAGCGCCAACACGGTGATTAACAACATCTCGTCGTTTTTGAAACGGGCCACGTAATTGAGCAATCGCGGAACGATCAGGATGCCCAGCACCAGCGCCACCACCATGAACAACGTCAACTTGCCCAGCGTACTGAGGATCGTCGTCGTGCCGACTTCACCGGTAATCGCAATCGACGACAGCAACGCGATCATGCCTATCGCCAGAATGTCGTCGAAGATCAAAATGCCGAAGATCAGTTGCGCGAAGCGCTCGTTCTTCATCTTCAAATCGTCGAGCACTTTGATGATGATGGTGGTGGACGACACCGACAACATGGCGCCGAGGAAGATGCCGTTCATCACGCCCCAGTCAAAATACATCGCGATCGAATAGCCCGCCCACATCATCAGCGCGATTTCGGCCAGCGCGCCGAACAACGCCGTCAAGCCGACGCTGGCCAGCTTCTTCAGCGTGAATTCCAGTCCCAGCGTAAACAGCAGAAAGATGATCCCCAACTCGGCCAGAATGTCGATGGTTTCCTTGTCGCTGATGAGCTGAAACGGGGGCGTGTGCGGGCCGATGATCACTCCGGCCAGAATGTAGCCCAGCACGACCGGCTGCTTGAAGCGATGAAACAACAGCGTCACGACACCCGCTATCAGCATTACGATGGCGAGGTCTTGAATGAATTCGTGGGCGTGCATGAAACGGTTTCCCGGGAAAAATGATCGGCAAAGGGAAGAGCGAAAAACAACATTTAACGTCGCTGTCTCCCACGGCGTTTAATAACATATTCTATAGTGGGACGCCAGCCTTTTGCCGAAGTTTCATGATGAGCGTTAAAAAAAGCGCGCCCATCGGCGCGCTTTTTTGACACGGCTCAATCACCGAATCAGGGATCCGCATACACGGTCACGGTTGCGGTTGAAGTGCCGCCGTAGCCGTCGGAAATCGTGTACTGGAACGTATCGTACCCGATAAAGTTGCGGTGAGAGAGATACGTCAGTTGGTTTCCGTTCTGCGTCACCGTGCCGTTTTGCGGCTGGGTGAACGAAATAACCGTCAGCTTGTCGCCGTCGGGGTCAAAATCGTTGGCGAGCACATCAATCGTCACCGGCTGGTTGAACCCGGCGACGGCGTAATCGTTGTTGGCAACCGGCACCTGATTGGCCACCACTCGTTCACCTTCGCTAACCGTCGTTTTGCTTTCCTTCGTGCGATACACATCAACGGTTTGCTTGTATTCCACCGTCCCGCGCAACGCTCGCCGCGCCCACGTCGGCTCGGAAGCGATTTCCTCACGACGCCATTCGACTTTCGGTTCGGTCGCTGCCGCAGTCGGCGGCGTGGGCGACGCCTCGGCAACCGGCTGGTCTTCGAGCGTGATGTACTCGATGTCCACGCGGCGATTCTTCGGTCGTCCTTCTTTGTCGTTCGGATAACGCGGCTCGCGCAAACCCATCCCTTCGGCGAGCATCTTGTCGGCCGCAACGCCCTTGCTCACCAGATACTGGAACACGGATTGGGCGCGACGCTCGGAAAGTTTCTGATTGTAAGCTGCCGGTCCCAGATCACAGGTGTGGCCGGTGATGTGGATGTTGCCTTCGATCTCGCTCTTCTTGAGGATTTCGGCGACGGCATCGAGCGCGCGGCTGGCGTCCGGTTGCAATTGAGCGCTGTCCAGTTTGAAGAACACGTCCGACGCGGCGGTTGCCGTCGTCTTGACGATATGTTTCTTCGCCGCGTCAGTTGATGGCGCGGAGGTTGCCGCAGTACTTGTCGCCGCCGACGGCGTTTCGACTTGCACATCGCGGTATTGTTTGGTCGGACGGTAAAGCGAGCCGCCGAACGAGAAGCGATACATCGCCATGATGCGCTGATCGTTGCGGTGGGTCTCGGCATCGCCCGTCTTGTGATAAATCTCGCCCATCAGCGCGATGCTGTGCGGCGTGCCGACAAAATATTTTTCTATGCCGAGCGTGCCGGTGATCTGGCTGGCCGACTGTTTCCCCACTTCGTAATCAACGCCGCCGAACCAGCGCAACGCCCAATCCTCGTGGAAGCGGCCGGCGCGAATGCCGACACCCCAATCGTAGGCGCGTTCAAAAAACGTTGTTGTCGTCGTTGTCGTGAAATCCTGCGTCCACGAGTGATTGTTTTCAATGCCGGTAGCCGTTCCCGAATAAGAAAAAATATCGTCGCTGACTTGACGACGGCCGGTGATGCCCGCCGATCCGTACAACGAGCCGAACCAATGCTCGTCTTCCAAACCGGCGCCGACCGTCACTTTGCGATCATGGTTGCCGTTCTGGTCAATCGCCGTGAAAAGTTTGCGTACTGCCGCGATCTTGTTGTCGGCGGGCTGCCAGTTGAACGACAAGCGCGCGCCGCCGCCCGAGCTGGCCGCAGCGTAACCGTCGGCAATCCAAGCGGTGTTGTCGGTTTCGTGGAACACATAAAGCAACTCGCCGCGCCACAGGTTCTCCGATTGATAACCACCGCTGACCCGGAACGGCGCACCGACATAACCCAGCTCATCCTGAGCGGCTTCGGGTTTCGCGGTGGTCGGCGGGGTTTGCGCAAATGCGATGGGGGCACACAACGCGGCCATCGCCAGCGCCAGCCACCGATGTCGAAAAGGAATCAAGACAGGCATTTCTTTCTCTCGGCAAAAAATGATCAAGTCGCATTGTGCCCAACGGCATCATAAAAGTCACGCAGACGAAACAGCCTGTCACCGCGCATTCTCGATTGTGGCGCGTTCACAACGGAACTTTTCTCGATTGCCGCTGTCGCCGAAGTGTCCGCTTCCTGCCCGACTTGCTCAGCGCTGCCCATGATTTTGTCGTCGCTCTTGGACGACAAACATCTCCGCTATAATGGCTCATTCAAATCATTCTTTCTTTGCTTCTCATGCGGTTACGTCTGCTGTTTTCTGATTCGCACGACCCGTTGTTCAACCTCGCGGTGGAGGACGGCATTTTTCGGCAGATGGCCGCCGACAACGCCGTGCTTTTCCTCTGGCGCAATGACAATACCGTCGTGATCGGTCGCGCGCAAAACCCGTGGAAAGAATGCAACACGCGGCGCATGGCGGAAGACGGCATCACGCTGGCGCGACGACAAAGCGGCGGCGGCGCGGTCTTTCACGATCTCGGCAACACCTGCTTCACTTTCATGGCCGGAAAACCGGGCTACGACAAAGCTGTTTCGACGCAGATTCTGCTGACCGCCCTGCATTCCCTCGGCGTTGCCGCCGAAGCCTCGGGGCGCAACGATCTCGTGATTCAGGCCGCCGACGGCCCACGCAAAATTTCCGGCTCGGCGTACCGCGAAACCGTTGATCGCGGTTTTCATCACGGCACTGTTTTGCTCAATGCCAACCTGACCCGTCTCGCCGATTATCTCAATCCCGATCCGAAAAAACTTCAGGCGAAAGGCGTCACCTCGATTCGTTCGCGCGTTGCCAACCTTGCCGAATTCAACCCGGACATCGATCACACGCAACTGTGCGCGGCGCTGACGCAAGCGTTTTTCGCGCACTATCAGAGCGAAACCATCGCCGAGCACATCTCCCCCGACGTGTTTCCCGACCTGCCCGGTTTTGCCGAGCGCTACGCCCAGCAAAAAAGTTGGGAGTGGAATTTCGGGCGCTCGCCCGACTTCATGCACACCTTCGACACCCGCTTCGATTGGGGCGGCGTCGAACTGCATTTCGACGTTGAAAACGGCGTGATTAGCCGCGCTCGACTCTTCACCGACAGCCTGAACCCGGCGCCGCTCGAGGCCTTCGCCGCGCTACTGCCGGGAATACCTTACCAGCCGCAGGCGCTGCACATCCTTCTGAAAAACTGGCTCACTCAATATCCCGAAACGCCCGAACTGCAAGCCTTCGGCGACTGGCTGATGGCAGAAATTCGCTAGGGGCGAACAACGTAGGGCGACATTTTGCCGCCCGCTTTCGGCGTCTGATTCACAGCGTTTCCCTGAGCCAAAGCGCCAAATACCGTATTCTTCTTCCTTCCATGCCTTTTTCATTGTCTTGCGCGCCCGCGTCTTTGCGCGGTTTGCCATAAGCTGGCCTTTTTCCAAGAGGTACACTCACGCAGAAAAGCGCAATATTGAAAGACTCGTTGAGTTGTTATTGGAATACTCCAAAAAAACATCAAACCATAAAAAAGCCGTTTCGGTTTCCTTGAAACCCGTTGCATGCCGCCATAGTTTCATGCTACATAACCATTATGTGAACGTGCTTAAATCAAGTTATTGACGCACAGGTAGCGGCTGTCCGTTTTGCTTGTCGGCCTGCTTCATTAACACAGCATCAGGAGGTACCGCATCATGTTTGTCTTGCATTCCAATCCTCTTCGGCGACACAAGCGGGTTTGGGAGCTGACGGCGCTCTTTCTCGGCTCCTTTCTTGCCGCGTCATCGGCGCTTGCTCAAGTGCCAACAGCGACGCCACCTGTTCCCGTGTGGACAGAAACTTTCTCCAGCGGCACACCACCGACGAGGCCGCTTGGCCTGACAGGATACACGGGGGGCGGAGGCGAAGTTTATTTTGCCGATTCCGATTGGCTGCCGGGTTATAACGCCTGTAACGGGTGGATTTTGAACAGCACCACCGCCGCGCCGCCGGTCAGCGGCATCAACGGCGATTCCGGATGTAGCGGAGCCACAGGCGACGGCGGCATCATCGTCCTCAATAACGCGGGGGTTACCGGACAAAATCGTCCTGCATGGCTCTACCTTCGGAGAATGGCGTATCAACTTGGCATAGCGCAAGGACAAACACCCGCTGACGCAAACAACAACGATGCGCTTGCTTCCATGACCAATGGCGGCAAAAATCAGACACATAGCATTCAGTTCGCAACGAGTTCGCCTCAAACACCTATTTCTGTCACCGAAGGCCATTTTTACATCGGCTCTGTCTGGGTCGCTGAAGTGCATTGCTCGACAGAAGGAGGCGCTCGCGGTTGGACGGATTCCAGTGAAAAATTTTCCCTGCTGGTGGGTGGAGCGACGACGTTGCTTGCCGACGGCTACTCCCCCTGTTCGCAGGGTGTCGCGCCGGTGGGAAGCCAAAGCCTCGTTCATGATACCAACGACGCAAATCATGTGGGCGACCTTCACGTGAGCCAGATGCTGACGCCCGGCTGGCTGGCGCCCAGCAATACCTCGGTTGGCATTCAGATCGAAAACACCACCCTGAATTATCGTGGTAATGATGTCGCGCTCGATACGCCTCAACTTCTAGATGCGACGCCAACGCTCTACAAATCGTTCAACCCTGCGCCCACGACCAGTTCCGACTATACCGTCCCTCGGGCCGCCGGTGGAGAAAGGGTCTTGATGACGTTCATCATCGTGAACACGGGCGATTATCAGAAGAAAGAGGGCTGGTCGTTTACCGATACACTGCCAAACGGAGTCCTCGTCGATGCAACTCCGAATGTACAAACAAAAACCTGCGGCACCGTCACGGTAACCGACCCCGGGACGGGAGCGGCGCTGGTAGGAGGAGAGACCTCAATAGCGGTAACAGGAAATTTGCTGGAAGGGGTAGCGAACGGCGCTTGTACTGTGAGCTTGTATGTGCTGGTGCCGGATACTGTGGGCGACTACGAAAATGCTCCAGTGTCAAACCTCAAAGACCTCGTCGGCTTGGTCAACCCCAACACGGCAACCCTGCACGTGGCGGATTTGGTTTTGTCCAAGACGGCGGTGGTGTCTGATCCCGACGTGACAGGCGGCTTGACCCCCGACATTCTGAAGGTCGGAGACATCATCACCTATACGTTCACCGTGACCAATGATTCGGGCAATGACATCGAGGGCTTAATCATCGATGAAATCGCCTTTACCGGTAAGGGAACGATCGACATGTCCGACTGCGAAAGCAAATTCACGGCAGGGGCGCCTGGAACCGGAGCGGGGGGGACAAGGTTAAACGATGGCGAGACACTCACTTGCGAAGGCATTTACACGATAACGCAACTCGACATGGACGATCCGAGTCTCCACGAGATCACGAATACCGCCGAGGTCAAACCGACAGTGGACACCCCATCCCCGCCAAGTTCGGTAACCATCCCGGTGGACAGACCGGCGCTGACCCTCGTCAAATCGGCCAGCACGAACCAGTTGGTGGCGGGCGATACCGTGACCTTCTTGTTCCGGATTCAGAACATCGGCAATGTGGACTTGGCCGCCGTACACATTGACGAAGTCCACTTCACGGGCACTGGTTTGTTGCCGCCAGCAGCAATCGTTTGCCCGTTTGTTGATCTGGCCATAGGCGCCGCGATGACGTGTTCTGCCGACTATACGGTGACGGCGGAGGATGTCGCCGCCGGGGTAATCACCAACGAGGCGGACGCCATCGGAGCAGTGATGGGCATTGCTCCGCGCACCGGAAATCTCATTGTTTTGGAGACGATCACCTCGCAGTACAGCCTCGTCCGGATCGGTTCTCCCGCCGCTGCTCCGATTCCGACGCTGGATGCGCGAATGTTGGCGTTACTGGTGGTGGTGCTGGGCGGATCGGTCGCTTGGTTAGCACGGCGCAGGGTGTGGGAATCATCATGAAGGCGTTCGTTGATATAGAAAAAACGAAGAAAGAAAAGGGCTGTATTCGAGGTTGCCTTCTCGCAGCCCTTTTTGTTATCCGAGATATGAGTGCGGTTCCGTCGGCTCCGCGAAACTTTTTTCTTTGCTTTCGCTTTCAACTTCTCGTTACTTTCTCGCGCGTTTTTCATTCTTCTTTCGGCGACGAGAAAAATATTAAAGTCCGTTTTCCGTTTTTAACATTTCATGGTTCGCACATTTCTTTTTTGCGTTCGCCCTCCGGGTTATCCCACGACAAACATCTTTCTTTACCGCGCTTTGTTTGCGAGAAAGCAACATAAAAGTTAACGATTTGTTAAATCGGTATGAAAAAATCACAAAACGCCCCACTCACATAAAAATGGTGACACATCTTCCTAGAAACCCATTGCATCCCGTATTTATTTCATGCTACATAATCGTTATGTGATTATGTTTGGGCTTTTTTATTTGCGTTTTACCCACCGTTCCCTTTGTCAACTTGTTTTACAAACACAACTTCAGGAGACATTGCATCATGTTCGTTTTGCGCTCAGTTCCCCTTCAGAGGAGCCAGCGGGTTGTCGGATTGACAGCGCTGCTTGTCGGTTCGCTCCTTGCCGCCTCATCGGCTTTCGCTCAGGTACCCTCGTCCGCAAACCCCACCCCGGTGTGGACGGAGGATTTCTCCAGCGGCACAGCGGCGCCGCTTCCGTTAACCACGTATCTGTCCCCGGCTTATACCGCCGATGCCGACTGGCTGCCGGGTTATAACGCCTGTAACGGGTGGATTCTGAACAGCAATAACGCCACAGCGCCTTCCAGCGATAGCGGCTGTGCCGGCACCGGCGGGCAGATCGTCTTAAACGGAAAAGCAACGGCCGGACTCGCCAACACTCGTGGCGTGTGGCTCTATCTTCGAAGGATGGCGTATCAACTTGGTGTCGCGCAAGGTGATCCAGCACCTGCCAGCAATAACGTGCTCGCCTCCATGACGAACGGCAATAAACCTCAGAATGCGAGCATCCAATTTGCAACAAACTCGCCGCAATATCCCGCTACCGTCACCCCTGGTCATTTTTACATCGGCTCGGCTTGGTTTGCTCAAGTGCATTGCAGAGCAGAGGATTCGAGTTGGTACAATTCAAGCGAGGCCTTTACCCTGCTGATACAAGGCGGCACATCCAATACACTCGCCAGCGGCTTCACCCCCTGTCTCGCGTCGATGGGAAATACCATCCCTGATGGTAACGGCGCGAATCAAATCGGCAACCTTCATGTGGGTCAAATGCTGACGCCCGGTTGGCTGGCGCCCAGCGGAGTCACTGCGGTCGGCGTTCAAATCTCGAACGCAACACCAAACTATCCCGGCAACGACGTGGCACTCGATACGCCGCAAGTTCTGGATGCAACGCCGCAACTTTACAAATCGTTCAACCCCGATCCTGCGAGCAGTTCCGATTACACCGTTGCTACGGGTGGGCAAACCGTCAGGCTGACGTTCATCATCGTGAACACGACGGATTATCAGGAGAAAAGGGGCTGGTCGTTTACTGACACGCTAACAGGTGGAATAACCGCAGCTTCGCCTTTAAACGCGTCAACGACTTGCGCCGCTGCGACCGTGACTTCACCGGCGCCCAATACAATCGTGGTGACGAACGGAGATCTGCAAGCGGGAACAGCGAACAATGGAACGTGCTCGGTGAGCGTGGATGTGGTGGCGCCGGTTGCGATGGGGACTTACACGAATGGCCCGTCGAACATTACTGACATCGTTGGCTTGCTTCCCCCCGAAACAGCAACCTTGAATGTGGCGGATTTGATCCTGGAAAAGACGGCAACAATCGTTGATGTCAACGGTAATTCTGTTCCCGAAGTCTTGCAGGCCGGGGATGTCATTACCTACACGTTCACCGTGACAAACCCGACGAGCGCCTCCATTTTCGGTTTGACGCTCCGCGAAATTTCTTTTAACGGTGATCCTCTCAACATTGGGAAAATAGATTTTAGCGATCCCCTTACCGGCTGTAATAACGCATTCAAGCCAGGACCATCAGGAACAGGAACGGAAATACCAGCAGGCGGCTCGGTTTCTTGTACGGGCACCTATACCGTGCTATCGTCCGATATGGATATCTCGGCGCCCGCCGCGATTACTAATGCGGCAGCCGTCGATTCAACAGTCCCGTCGGGCACCTCGCCTCAAAGCTCGACGACGGTACAGGTGGACAAACCGGCGCTGACGGTTACCAAAACGGCCAGCACCACTCAGTTGGTGGCGGGTGATGACGTGACCTTCTATTTTCTGATACAAAACACCGGCAATGTGAACTTGAGCGATGTGAGCATTGACGACACCTTGTTTACCGGTAGCGGCGCCCTGTCGTCCGTTACCTGCCCAGCAACAACTCTGGCCATGGGCGCCAGCATGACGTGCTCGGCGGATTATACGGTGACGGCGGCGGATGTGTCTGCCGGAACGATCTCCAACACGGCGGACGCGCGCGGTACTGTTATGGGCTCGCTTGGCGGTGGCGCACTAACTGCTTTGGAAACGATCGTTTCGACACAAAGCACCGTCCTCCTCCGCGTTCCTTCCGCCACCTCCACGGTTCCGACGCTGGACACGCGCATGTTGGCGCTGCTGGCGTTGCTGTTGGGCGGGTTGGCCGTCTGGTCGGCGCGGCGCAGGGTGTGGGAATAAACCTTGTGAACGCGCGTTGATGTAGAAACCAACGCAAGAAAGAAAAAGGGCTGCGGAAACGCAGCCCTTTTTTTGCAACTTTACTACTAAATCGTGTGGTAGGCCGTATAGGGATCGAACCTATGACCAACGGATTAAGAGTCCGCTGCTCTACCAGCTGAGCTAACGACCCACAACCGGCGCGCCGGTATTCTTATTTTATCGCATTCCGAGATACGCTGATGAATCCCATTCGCCCTGAGCGCGTTGAAAGGCAAAAGGCGATCACCGGGGCTTCGACAAGCTCCGCCCGAACAGTTGGGAAGGATTCAGCGTTTCCCTGAAAATCTGGTAGGCCGTGCAGGAATCGAACCTGCGACCAACGGATTAAAAGTCCGCTGCTCTACCAGCTGAGCTAACGACCCGAAAGACCGGCGATTATACGTCAAGGCGCGCAGTTGCGCCAGCGACATGACAACCTCCGCATCATCAATGCACGTCATGCATCAGGAAAGGCGGCAGCAGGGTGAGGTCGATGCCTTCTTCGGCAAGCGCCTCGACATCTTCCGCCGAAGCTTGCCCGCGAATGGGGCGCGCCGGAATTTCATGATAGTGGATTTTACGCGCTTCTTCGGGGAACCGTTCGCCGACGTTTTCGGTGGATTGCACCATCTCGCGCAGCTTCAGCATGAAATCCGACGGGGTATGGGTGGAGACGTTTTGCATACCGCGTATGGAAACCGTTTCGGTGGCGGCATCGGAGACCGACTCGCGCGCCGTCCGCACTTTGGCGGAAGGACGCTTCTCAACCTGCGAATCGTCGCATACCGGACAACGCACCTGACCGGCATCGCGCTGCGCGACAAAGGCGGCAGCAGAAGCGAACCAACCTTCGAAGGTGTGGTGATGGCTGCAAATGAGGTCGTAGATAATCATAAAAGCGCGAGCTGGCGCGTTTTCGCTTCGCCCGTTTGTTCATTGTCGCACGGATTGGCCGCTCACATCGCAAAACGACCGGATCGTGCGTCTCTCATGTTGCAGAAAAGAGAAGTCGGCGAACCGGCGTCGGCAACGCGCGCGCCCGAGCTTCGGGCGGCGAGAAGAAACGGGCGTCGCGGTCGGTGACATTGTCCAGACGACCGCGCACCGTCGCCAGAATCGGCGTGATGTGCAGGGTTCGGTGCGTCAATTTGTGGATCACCTCCGGCTGGGCGGTCTTGGCGATGAGCGTCAGCCCCCAGCGTTCACGGATCAGCGCGGCGAGGTTGTCGCTCTTGTCGCATTCGGGAAAACTCCACAGTCCCGACCAAATACCACGATTCGCGCGCTCTTCGAGCAATACGCGCCCGTTCCGGCGCAAGATCAGCAAGCAAAAATCACGACGCGTCGGCGCTTTTCCGGAACGCGGTGTCGGCAATTCGTGAACACGGTTTTGGTCGTAGGCAACGCAATCGCTGCGCAATGGGCACTGCCCGCATCGCGGTTTGCTGCGCGTGCAGATTTGCGCGCCAATATCCATCAGCCCTTGCGTGTAGGCTTCGAGATGTTGTCGCGGCAACAACTGTTCGGCGAGCGCCCACAGCGTTTTTTCAATCGCGGGCGCGCCTGTGAATCCTTCAATGCCGTGATGGCGCGCGAGAAGACGACGCACGTTGCCATCGAGAATCGCGGCGCGGTGACCGAACGCGAAAACGGTAATCGCCGCCGCCGTCGAGCGACCGATGCCGGGCAAGGTCATCAACGACTCTTGTGACTCGGGGAAAACGCCGCCGTAATCGTTGACGACGCTTTGCGCCGTCGCGTGCAAATGGTGCGCGCGCCGGTAATAGCCCAAGCCCGACCAGTGTTCGAGCACTTGCGTCAGCGGCGCGGCAGCCAATGCTTGCACCGTCGGAAAACGTTGCACGAAACGTGAGAAGTAACCGATCACCGTTGTCACCTGCGTTTGTTGCAGCATGATTTCGGAGAGCCATATCCGATAGGCGTCGCGGGTGTTCTGCCAAGGCAAATGGTGACGACCTTGCTGGCGTTGCCAAGCAATCAAACGAGAGGAGAAAGTCTGCACAGGTATCAACCACAGGGGCGGCATTCCGCCGCCCGCCAGGAGCCAACTTTTATTCTCTGATCCCTGCTACCGCAACCGTTGTCGCGCTTTGACCGCCGCGTCCGAATTCGGGTAACGGGTGACGATGTCTTGCAAGGTTTTGCGCGCGTTTGCTTTGTCGCCCAGTTCGGCTTGCGCCGACGCGAGGTTCAGCATGGCGTCCGGCGCTTTCGGGCTGTCCGGATATTTTTGCAGCAATTGCGTTTGCGCGGCGATGGTCGCCTTGTAATCGCGCTGCGCGAAGCGGGCGTTGCCGATCCAGTATTGCGCCGACGACACCAACGGGCTTTGCGGATACGTTGTCGTGAACGTCGTGAACGCATCCGCCGCTCCGGCGTAATCGCCGCGCTTGAATTGCTCCATCGCCGCATCGTACACTTTTTGTTCAGCACCTTCATCGCGCGCTGCCGGTTGCGCTGTGGTTTGTCCACCCGCTGGAACGGTGGCCTCGGACGCGCCGCCGCTAGAACTCAACGGCGCGCCGCCGCTGTTTTCCAGACGCGCCAGACGGCTGTCGAGATCGGTGTAAAGATCGCGCTGCCGCCGCTTCGCTTCGTTCAGTTCGTACGTCAACACTTCGATCTGCCCGCGCAGTTGCGCCACTTCGCTGCGAATGGCGTCAAGCTGCGTGGACAATTCCAGAACCGCCTGCGAGCTTTTTTGCTGCTCCAGCACCGTCAGGCGGTCGTTCATTTGCGTTTCGAGCTGCGTCAGGCGCGTGTTGGTCTGCTCGATGCGCTTGCGCGCTTCGTCGTCGTCGAACAACGCCTGAGCGCCGGACGACCACAACGCCAGCGACGACGCCGACAGCGCCGCAAACAGCAGCGGCAACACAGCGCGGGAAGAAGGAAGACGAATCATGGCCATGTTCCGAGAAACCTTCAACGAAGGCGTTTATTCTCCGGCGTAAATGATGTCAACGCGGCGGTTTTCTGCCCACGCGGCTTCATCGTGGCCGGGGTTGCGCGGATTTTCCTTGCCAAAACTGACAGATTCGATCTGCGCTTCGTTCGCGCCCAACAGCAACATCATCCGCTTGACAGCATCGGCGCGGCGTTGACCGAGCGCGATGTTGTACTCGTGCGTGCCGCGTTCGTCGGTGTGCCCTTGCAGCGTCATTCTGGCGCCGGGATGGCTGACCAGATAGCGAGCGTGCGCTTCGACGAGCGCCCGATACTGATCTTCGACGACATAGCTGTCGAACGCGAAGAAAACACCGCGCCGCGACAGAATGTTGCCCGGGTCTTTCAATTCGTTGCCGCCTTTGTTGGCGACATCGGCGCCGGAAACGTTCCCACCATTGGCGCCGCTGGTGTCTGCGCCGCCAGTGTTGGACGTGACTGTGCGCTCGTCAACCGGCGCGCCTTCGTCTGAGGGTGTTGAAGAGCAGGCCGCCACGAGCAAGGCAGCGAAAACGAGGAAACCGAATTTCAACAAGCGAGACATAAAACCTCCATAAAAAAACGTGAAGCGAAAAACCATGAAAAAATCAAAGCAGCGGACCCCACGACGGCTCGCGCACTTGCTGCGCCAGCGCGCCGATGCGCTGACGAATGGTGCCGTCGATCGACACGGCCGCCAGAATATTGCGCCCGCCGCTCTGGCCGGCGTACAGCACGTAGCGACCGTTGGGCGCGATGGCCGGACTTTCGTCCATCGGCCCCGGCGTCAGCGCCAACACTTGCCGCGTCTGAAAATCCATCGTCGCAATCTGCATGCGGCCTTCGTCCCGACGCACGAACACCATGCCTTTTCCGCCCGGCAACGGTTGCGGCGAAACGTTGTAAGCGCCTTCCATCGTCACCCGTTCAACGCGACCGTCGCCAATCCACAAGCGGTAAATCTGCGGCGTGCCGCCGCGATCCGACGCGAACAACAACGATTGGCCGTCCGGCATGAACGCCGCTTCGGTGTCAATGCCCGGCGAGCTCATCAATCGGCGCGCCTCACCGCCACCAGCGGCGGAAACCAGAAAGAGTTGCGAGCCGCCATCGCGCGATAAGGTCACCGCGAGCTGCTTGCCATCGGGTGACCAGGCCGGCGCGCTGTTGCTGCCGCGAAAGTTGGCGACCGCTTGCCGCTTGCCATCGAGCAGCGATTGCACATAAACCACCGGCTTGCGGTTTTCAAACGAAACGTAAGCGATGCGGCTGCCGTCCGGCGAGAAGCGCGGCGAAATCAGCGGGTCTTTCGAGGAGACAATCGTTTGCGGGTTGTCGCCATCGGCGTCGGCAATCTGCAACTGGTGTTGCGAACCTTGTTGCGTAATGTAAGCGATGCGCGTCGAAAACACTCCCGGTTCGCCGGTGAGTTTCTCGTAAATCACATCGGCAATTTTGTGCGCGGTGGCGCGAAACTGCTGCTGCGTGACGGTGTAAACCATGTTGGCGAGCGTTTGCTGCTTCACCGCATCGACCAGCGCGAAACGCACTTCGATTCTGCCGTCGTTCAATCGCCGCATGCCGCCGACGACAACGGCGTCGGCACCGCGCGTCCGAAAGAGGCTGATGTTGACTTCTTCCGCTGTCGCTGGACGCGGCGCGATATTGGCGCCGTCGATGGGACGAAAACGACCGGAGCGCGTCAAATCGCCGCTGACCACGCCCGAAATGCCCAGCGGAAAATCGGCTTCGCCGGCGAAGGGCACCACAGAAATCGGCATCGCCGCACTGCCGCCGCCGATGATCTCAATCGTCAACTGCGCCCGCGCGCCCGACGACATCAGCAACAACGCAGCGATGATGGCGACGCCGCTCAACCACCACGCGCGGCGAAAAAAATCACGATGTTTCCAAAAATGTTTCACCACAAAACCTGACCGTGTTCTCTCAATACTTCACTCGCTTCGGTTTTCCCTATGTCGGCAGCGAGCGTTCCAACATGCGATTATAAAGGCAAAAACCGCAGTGATGATAGCGATTCTCTGCGGCGCGCGTCCCTTTTATTCGCAAGGAGCCGCGCGCCCGCAGGATTGTCGCCACATAACGACGGAATACTGGCAAAAACCGGCCGGTAAACGCCCAATGTTGGACAACTCCGGCTTCGGACAAATCCCTCGCTGCGCCATTCGCGCAGAGCAAGGAACGCGCGGACTGACTCCGTTCACCCCCGAGCCTGTCGAAGGGCGCGCCGCGTCTCTTCTTAGGCTTCGACAAGCTCAGCCCGAACGATTGAGATGGTCTCAACGCACCCCTAAGGGGCGGTCACAAAAGTCGTCAGCCCTAACGCCTCGTTCAAATGTGCGGCCACTTGCTGCGCGTCGGCGCGCTGCGGGTACGGCCCGAGAAACACGCGGTACTTGCCGTCGTCACGCTGTTGAACGCGCGCTGTGTAGCGCGTCGCGTCGAGAGTGCCCTGAACGTGCGCCAGAAACGCCTCGGCATTGGCGGCATTGGCGAAAACGCCAAGCTGCACAATGATGACGCCGCCGACGGTTTGCAGCGCCGCGTCGGGCGGCGTTGCGGCAGTCGGCGTTGCGATAACCGGCGCGGGCGCGGTGGTCGCAGAGGCAGAAGGAGCCGCAGCAGCGGGCGCTGTCGTTACCGCTACCGGCGGCGTGGCGCTCGTCGGCGCCGACGCTTTCGCCGTCAAATCGGTCGCCCATCCGCCCGGCAACAGCGCTTCGACTTCAACTTCGCCGGTGCCATTGGCGGCAATCCCGATTCGATATGCCGCTGCGTAGGAAAGGTCGATGAGGCGGTCGTGCAAAAACGGGCCGCGATCATTGACGCGCACCACCACGCTCTTGCCGTTGGCGAGATTGGTGACCCGTGCATACGACGGCAGCGGCAAGGTCGGGTGTGCGGCGCTCATCGCAAACATGTCGTAATCTTCGCCGATCGAAGTTTTCTGGCCGTGGAATTTCCGCCCGTACCACGATGCCGTGCCGCGCGCCTTGTATGGCGCCAACGTCGTCGCCGGAACGTAGGTGCGCCCCAGCACGGTATAGGGACGATTGGCGAAGCGGTGCAAAGGCTCGGCTTTGGGAACGGCGTCGGGAATCGCGTCGAGGTTGACCGACGTGCTGCCCGGCCCGTCGTCCTGATAATAACTACTGCCGCCGCTGCGCTTCGGGCTGCTCGAACAGGCGGCGAGCAATGTCAATACCGCCAAGCAAAGCAACAAGGCGCGAAGGTGATTTATTCCTTGAAAACGTCGATTCATCATGCCCGATCCCTCCTCAAGTCGCCACCAGTTTTCGATGCGTTTGAATGCTCATCAAAATCCCGATGCAGATGAACAGCGAAAGCAGCGCGGTGCCGCCGTAAGAAACAAACGGCAACGGCACGCCGACCACCGGCAAAATACCGCTGACCATCCCCATGTTGACCGCCGCGTAAGTGAAAATCATCAGCGTGATGGTGCCGGCCAGCAAACGGTCGAACAACGACGACGCGTGACTGGCGATCATCAACGCACGTACTAACAGCGCGGTGTACAACGCCAGTAACACGATGTTGCCGACCAGCCCAAACTCTTCGCCGTAAACGGCAAAGATGAAATCGGTATGGCGTTCAGGCAGAAAATCGAGATGGGTCTGGGTGCCGTTCATCCAGCCTTTGCCGGTGACGCCGCCGGAGCCAATGGCGATGGTCGCCTGCAAGGTGTGATAGCCCGAGCGCAGCGGGTCGGCGGCCGGGTCGAGAAACGAGAGCACCCGCTGTTTCTGGTAGTCGTGCGCGAACAACCAGACCAGCGGCACGGCGCTTGCCGTCAACACGACGATGACTTTCCACGACAACCGCGCCAGATACAGCACATAAAAACCGGACGCGGCAACCAGCATCGCCGTGCCCAAATCAGGCTGACGTTTGATCAGCCACGTCGGTATCGCGATCAACAACATGGCGACCAGAAAATTGCTGAAGGTGATGCGCGCTTCGGCTTTCTGAAAATACCAGGCCAGCAACAACGGCACGGCCAGCTTCAGTAATTCGGACGGTTGAAAGCGAAAACCGCCGAGCGCCAGCCAGCGCTGCGACCCGTTCACGGTCACGCCGAACAAGGCCACACCGATCAGCATCAGCACGCCGAGGAGATAAAGCGGCAACGCGATTTGCGCCAGGCGATGCGGCGCAATGTTGGCGACGATCCACATCACGACCAGCGCAATGCCGACACTTTTGATTTGTTGGATGAAACGGTCGGTGTCCGGCGCCAGCGCCGAGAACAACACCACAGCGCCGACGGCAAGCAGAAGCAGCACAATCGCCATCAGCGGCCCGTCGATGTGTCGGGTCAGGCGCAGCCAGGCGGCGGAGAGATGATCGCGAAGATGCATGACTTACTCCTCCCATTCGTTGTCGTCAGACGGCGGTTTGACCGGCTCGCGCTTTCCGAGCAAGTAATCGTCGAACAACGCCCGCGCCACCGGCGCAGCAGCGCGCGCGCCGAAGCCGCCGTTTTCGACGAGCACGGCAACGGCGATGACCGGCTTTTCCGCCGGCGCATAAGCGACGTACCAGGCGTGATCGCGCAAATGGCTTTTGATTTGCGATTCGACGTAGCGCTCGCCGCGCAACGAAAATACCTGCGCAGTGCCGGTTTTGCCGGCGCTGGTGTAAGGCGCGTTTTTGAAAATGCGCATGGCAGTGCCTTCGCGATTGACATCAACCATCGCCTTCTTGATCGCCGCCAGATTCGCCGGTTTCAAATTGAGACGGCGGGTGATCTCCGGCGAAATTTCCTTGCTCTGCCCGGTCGAGCCGTCGATGATGCGCTTGACCAAGTGCGGGCGATATGCCACGCCGTTGTTGGCCAGCGTCGCGACGGCGTGCGCCAGTTGCAGCGGCGTGAAACTGTTGTAGCCCTGACCGATCCCGGCGGAAATCGAATCGCCGAGATACCAGCGCCGGTGTTCTTCTTTGTAGCGCGGGCCGCTGAACCGATCGCGTTTCCAGGCGCGCGACGGCAAAACGCCGGTCGCTTCGCCTTCGAGATCGATGCCGGTTATTTGACCGAAATCGAATTGCGACAAGAAACGGGCGGTATCGTCGATGTCGGTTTCGCTGGCGAGCACGTAGTAGTACGTGTCGCACGATTCCGAGATGGATTTGTACATGTCCACACGACCGTGGCCGCCGGGTTTGTCGTCGCGGAAACGGTAGGTCGTGCCGGCGCCGCTTGGCAATTCAAAGTAGCCCGGATCGTTGAACGCATAGTCCGCCGTGCGCTTGCCCGAAGTCAACGCGCCCAGCGCCAGAAACGGCTTGAGCGTCGAGCCGGGCGGATAAGCGCCGCGCAGTGGGCGGTTCAACAGCGGTTTGTCGGGCGATGTGTTCAAGCGATCCCAGTTGGCGATGTCGATGCCTTCGACGAACAAGTTGGGATCGAAGCCGGGCATCGACGCCATCGCCAGAATCTCGCCGTTGTTCGGGTCGATCGCCACCACGGCGCCGTTGGCCTCGCCCAGCGATTGCTCGGCAAGTTGCTGCAAACGCAAGTCGATCGTAAGTTGCAAATGGTCGCCGGGAATCGGCGCCACCTTGGTGAGCGAGCGCACCGCCCGTCCCAGCGCATCGACTTCCACTTCGTCAAACCCGACGACACCGTGAAGCGTGTCCTCATACGATAACTCGATGCCGGTTTTGCCGATGTGATCAGTGCCTTTGTAGTTGAGAATGTCGCCGCTGTCGGTCAAGCGATCCACGTCGCGATCGTTGATGCGACCGATGTAACCCAAAACGTGCGACGCGATTTCGCCTTCCGGATACTGCCGATAAAGGCGGGCGCGAATATCGACGCCGGGGAAACGGTATTTGTTCACGGCAAAACGCGCTACTTCCTCGTCGTTCAACTTGGTGCGCAACGGCAGGCTGTCGAAGTTGCGCGACTCTTCCATCGCGCGCCGAAACCGCCTCAAATCGCGCGGCGTGATCTCGATCAATTCGCCAATCTGCGTCAGCGTGGTTTCAAGATCGTCAATTTTCGATGGCGTCAGTTCCAGTGTGTAAGCCGAAAAACTTTGCGCCAGCACTTTGCCGTTGCGGTCGCTGATCGTGCCTCGACTCGGCCCCACCGGCACAACGGTGATCCGGTTGTTCTCCGCCTGCGTTTGGTATTGCTGATGGGCGATCACCTGCAAATAGAAAAACCGCCCCAGCAATACGCCGAACACCACCAACATCGCCAAGCCGGTCAACCACAAGCGTTGGCGAAAAAGAAAAAGTTCGCGCGCCGGATCGCGGATTTCGTAGTGATGACGACGCGGCAACCAGCGCCAGAAATCGCGTCGTCTCATTCGGGCGAGCCTTCAAGGATGCGTCGCGCCATTACCGCTCCGCTTGCGCGGCGCGTTGCTGTTGCCACTGCAACAACGACTGCAACGCCGGCCACAGCGCCGCGCTGATCAGCGGCACGATGAAATACGCTGCGCCGGACAAAGCGCCGCCGCTCATCATCCGCAGCAGAAACACCACCACCGCGCAAATTTCCAGCAACAGCGCGACGAACACCATTTGTTGCCACATCGGAAAACTGACGACGCGCCGCCGGAAATAATCGGCGCCGAACGCCAGCAACGTGTAAGCGAACGCATGTTGCCCCAGCGCCGAACCGTTGGCGACATCCATCACCAAACCCAGCACAAAGCCGATGCTGACGCCGACCAGGCGCGGCGCCCAAGTACACCAGTACAGCAAAGTCAGCGCTACGATTTCAGGGCGCCACGGCGTCACCGCTTCGGAGAGAGGAAACAAGTCGATCAACAACGCCACCAACAGGGTAACGGTGATAAACCACAGTCGCGGCGGCGGCAGCAACAATTTCGGATTGATCGGTTCCAGCGAAGGGCCGCTGAAGCGCGACACGGCGCTTTCAGGTTTCATTTCGGGCTTCATGGTGTTCTCCGATTGCCAACGGCTTTGCTCCTGCCGGTCTTCTCTTTGGGCGGCGGTTCCGGCGCGGCTTCAGGAGTCGGCGTCGGCGCTTGCGCATCGACGACGAGCAAGTGGCGACTGCTGACGACGCCGGCGACCGGATTGGCCGTGATGTGCGCGAACGATTGTTCAGTGTTGTTGTCGATGGCGACAACCGTCGCAACGGCCAGCCCCGCCGGGTAAACCTCGCCCAGCCCCGAAGTGACGAGACGGTCGCCGACCCGCACGTCGGTGGCCGGCGAAATGAAACGCAACTCCATCGGCGTACCCACGCCCATGCCGTACAGCACGCTGCGCATCCCCGTCCGCTCAATCTGCACCGGCGTGGTGTGATTTTTTTCGATCAGCAGCGTTACTTCCGCCGTGAGCAGGGAAACGTGGGTCACTTGGCCGATGACGCCGTTGGCGTCCAGCACGGCGGAGCCTTCCCTGATGTCCTGCATCAGTCCCTTGTCAACGGTGATTTTCTGAACGAACGGATCGCGCGTGTCGTAAAGCATTTCGACGGTGTGCGCGCTGCGCGATGTTTGTGATCGCAACTCCAGCAACGCGCGAAGTTGTTCGTTTTCCTGCTTGATGGTTTGTGTTTCCTGCATCTGACGCCCCTGATCGAGAAGTTGCAGCGACAGGGCGGTGTTTTGTTTTTCCAGCGTTTCTTTATCGGTGAAATAAACACCGATCTCTTGCACGGCGGTGTGCGGCCAGCGCGCCAGTTGTTGCAGCGGGTACAGCGCCGTGGCAATGCCGATGCGCAGTTTTTCCAGATTTTGGTAACGGGTGTCGATGAACAACAGCAACAACGACAGCAGCGCGAAAAAAACGAAGCGCGCCAGAATCGACGGGCCGCGATACAGAAAGGGAGGCGGTTCACCGGGGATCATGGACGAGACGCAGACGAAAACACGGAAAAAAATACGGGTAAGCCACCCGCCATCAGGCAAAACGGGGCGTCAAGAAAATGATTTGGCGCTCCGTTCATAACCCCCGTTCAAAACCTCATCAAAAACGACTAATCGGTTGTGAGAAGCGCGTACAGTTTGTCGATGTCTTCGATCGCCTGCCCGCAACCGCGCACCACACAAGTCAGCGGATCGTCGGCGATGATGACCGGCAAGCCGGTTTCTTCCATCAACAAGCGATCCAGATCGCGCAACAACGCGCCGCCGCCGGTCAATACCATGCCGTGGTCGGCGATGTCGGCGCCCAACTCGGGCGGCGTGCGTTCCAGCGCGCTCTTGACCGCCGACACGATGCTGTTCAGCGGTTCGCTCAACGCTTCCAGAATTTCATTCGACGACACGGTGAAGCTGCGCGGCACGCCCTCGGCGAGGTTGCGTCCTTTGACCTCCATTTCGCGCACTTCCGAACCGGGGAACGCCGAGCCGATTTTTTTCTTGACCTCTTCGGCGGTCATTTCACCGATCAACATGCCGTAGTTGCGGCGGATGTAATTGACGATGGCTTCGTCGAAGCGGTCGCCGCCGACACGAACACTGCCGGAATAGACCATGCCGCCCAGCGAAATCACGCCGACTTCGGTCGTGCCGCCGCCGATGTCCACCACCATCGAACCAACCGCTTCCGAGATCGGCAAGTTGGCGCCGATTGCTGCCGCCATCGGTTCTTCGATCAAATAAACTTTGGAAGCGCCCGCTTCAATCGCCGATTCACGAATGGCGCGCCGCTCCACTTGCGTCGAACCGCACGGCACGCAGATGATGATGCGAAGGTTGGGGAAGAACTGAAAACGCGATTGCAAGGCTTTCTTGATGAACTCCTTGAGCATCTTCTCGGTGACGCGGAAATCGGCGATCACGCCGTCTTTCATCGGACGCACGGCTTGAATGGTGCCGGGGGTGCGTCCGAGCATTTGTTTGGCAGCGAGGCCAACGGCCTGAATGGTCGTTTTGCCGTGCGGGCCGGCCTCCTGACGAAGCGCGACGACCGAAGGTTCGTCGAGCACCACACCTTTGCCCCTCATGTAAACCAGCGTGTTGGCAGTACCCAAATCAATGGCGAGATCGCTGGAAAAATATCGTCCTAAAAAACCGAACATGGCGTGTCCCAAAATAAAAGCTTTGCCGAGACGAAGCCCGCAAAACTACAGTCAACTCAACCGGAAAATCCGGATTCGCGCAACCGCCGACACTTCTGACCGTCCCAAAGGAAACTTCCCGCCTGATCCGCGCGGGAAACATCTGTTGACGGGATATGACTGTGCCGACTGCCTTCGCGTTGCCGCATATGATACCCTATCCGCCTTTGTTTCTGCACGGCTCTTTCGCCTTTTTCTCCGGTCGATCCGATCGGCGGCGAGATCGGCGCAGTTTTTGGATCATCGGAACGGAATGCTTGATGGCACTTTCACAGAATGAAATTCAACGGGTCGCGCATCTCGCGCGCATTAAAATCGACGATGCCATATTGCCGCGCTTGCAGCAGCAACTCGATTCGATTCTCGACATGATCGACGCCTTGTCCAAAATCAATACCGACGGGGTAGCGCCGATGGCGCACGCCCAGCCGTTGGCGCTGCCGTTGCGCGAAGACCGGGTCATCGAGCCAGATCGCCGCGACCATTATCAGCAAGGCGCGCCCGCCGTGCAGGACGGCCTTTACCTCGTGCCGAAGGTGATCGAATGAAAGATTTTGCTTTTGCCACGGTCGCCGAACTGTCCGCTGCGCTGGCAGCGCGGCAGTGTTCGGCGCTGGAATTGACCGACGCGGCGCTGGCGAAAATCGCCGCCGCCCAACCAACCCTCAACGCCTTCGTCAGCGTCGATCCCGACGGCGCTCGTGCGGCCGCCAAAGCCGCGGACGCGGCGCGCGCCAAAGGCGAGGGCGGAGCGCTGACCGGCATCCCGATCGCCCAAAAAGACCTGTTTATGACGGAAGGTTTGCGCACCACGTGCTCATCGAAAATGCTGGCGAACTTCGTCGCGCCCTACGACGCGCACATCGTTACCGCGCTGAAGCAAGCGGGCACCGTGCTGATCGGCAAGACGGCGATGGACGAATTCGCGATGGGCAGCAGTACCGAAACCTCGTTTTTCGGCATCGTTCACAATCCCTGGCAGCCTGAGGCCGTGCCGGGCGGCAGCTCCGGCGGCAGCGCCGTCGCCGTGGCGGCGGGGCTGGTTCCGGCGGCCACCGGCTCCGACACCGGCGGCTCGATCCGCCAACCGGCGTCGTTCTGCGGCATCACCGGCATCAAGCCGACCTACGGCATTTGCTCGCGCTACGGCATGGTGGCGTTCGCCTCCAGCCTCGATCAAGCCGGGCCAATGGCGCGCAGCGCCGAAGATTGCGCGCTGCTGTTGACCGCGATGGCCGGCCATGACGTCCGCGACGCCACCTCGCTGCCGCACCCGAAAGAAGATTACAGCCGCGAACTGGCGCAACCGGCGGCGGCCAAACCGCTCGAAGGCGTGCGTATCGGCTTGCCCGACGCTTTCTTCGGCGACGGCATCGACGCGCCGGTGCTGGCTGCCGTCGAAGCGGCGCTGGTCGAACTGCGAGCGCTGGGCGCGGCCACTGTGCCGGTATCGCTGCCTAACATCGACTATTCCGTGCCGACGTATTACGTGCTGGCGCCGGCAGAAGCGTCGTCGAACTTGTCGCGCTTCGACGGCGTGCGCTACGGCCATCGCGCCGCGCAGTACACCGACTTGTTCGACATGTACCAGAAAACGCGCGCCGAAGGTTTCGGCGATGAAGTCAAACGCCGCATTCTGGTCGGCACTTACGTCCTCTCGCACGGCTACTACGACGCTTATTACCTGAAAGCGCAGAAGGTACGGCGGCTGATCGCCGACGATTATCAGGCCGCCTTCGCGCAGTGCGACGTGATATTAGGCCCGACCGTGCCGACAACGGCGCCGTCTCTCGGCGCTCAAATGCAGGATCCGATCCAAATGTACCTAAACGATATTTTCACCATCGGCGCCAACCTCGCGGGGTTGCCGGCGATGTCCGTCCCCTGCGGCTTCACCCCGAACGGCTTGCCTATCGGGATGCAGTTGCAAGGCCCGTATTTCTCGGAAGCGCGACTGCTCAACATCGCGCACCGCTTCCAGCAAGCGACCGATTGGCATCGGCGTACCCCGAAGGAGACTCGCCATGCGTGAAAGAACTTGGGAAGTCGTCATTGGGCTGGAAACCCACGCGCAGTTGTCCACCGCGTCGAAAATGTTTTCCGGCGCGTCCACCGCGTTTGGCGCAGCGCCCAACACGCAAGCCTCGGCGGTTGACCTGGCCTTGCCCGGCGTCTTGCCGGTCGCCAATGTCGGCGCGGTCGAGCGGGCGATCCGTTTCGGCTTGGCCGTCGGCGCTACGATCAACCCCACGAGCATCTTCGCCCGCAAAAATTACTTCTATCCCGATTTGCCGAAGGGTTACCAGATCAGCCAGTTTGAAGTGCCGGTGGTGCAAGGCGGCGGGCTGACCATTACCACGTCAACGGGACAGAAAACGGTGCGCTTGACGCGCGCGCATCTCGAAGAAGACGCCGGCAAAAGCCTGCACGAAGATTTTCACGGGATGACCGGCATCGACTTGAATCGCGCCGGCACGCCCCTGCTCGAAATCGTCACTGAGCCGGACATGGCCTCCGCCGAAGAAGCCATCGTGTACGCGAAGGCGCTACACGCGCTGGTGTGCTGGATTGACATTTGCGACGGCAACATGCAGGAGGGCAGCTTTCGTTGCGACGCCAACGTCTCGGTGCGCCGTCCCGGCGAGCCGCTCGGCACCCGCTGCGAAATCAAAAATCTCAACAGCTTCCGCTTCATGGAAAAAGCGATCGAGTTTGAAGTGCGCCGTCAGATCGAATTGATCGAAGACGGCGGCCGCGTCGTTCAGGAAACGCGGCTGTTCGATCCCGACACCGGCGAAACGCGCGCGATGCGCAGCAAGGAAGACGCGCACGATTACCGCTATTTCCCCGACCCCGATCTGCCGCCGCTGATGATCGGCGCCGACTGGATCGCCCGCGTCGCCCGCGACATGCCGGAATTGCCGACGGCGATGGCGGCGCGCTTCATCGCCGACTACGCGCTGCCCGCCTACGACGCCGAGCAGTTGACCGCCAGCCTTGCCTTCGCGCGTTACTTTGAAACGGCGGCAAACATCGTCGGGAAAGCCAACGCCAAAACCGTCGCCAACTGGATGATCGGCGAACTGTCGGCGGCGTTGAACCGCCACGAAATCAGCGTTGAAAACGCGCCGATTTCGCCCGAACAACTGGCGGCGCTAATCGCCCGCGTGCAAGACGGCACCGTCTCGAACAAAGGCGGCAAAGACGTGTTTGAAGCGTTGTGGCAAAGCGGCGCGCGTGACGACGTCAGCGCCATCGACCGCATCATCGCCGAGCGCGGTCTGCAACAAATCTCCGACACCGGCGCGCTGGAGAAAATGGTGGACGACGTGTTGGCGCAAAATCCGGCGATTGTCGCCGAAGTTCGCGCCGGCAAGGAAAAAGCGTTCAACTCGCTGGTCGGCCAGATCATGAAAGCCTCGCGCGGCAAGGCCAACCCGGCGCAAGTGAATGCGTTGCTGAAAAAGAAGCTGGGATGACCCCCAACCGTTCGCCCTGAGCTTGTCGAAGGGGGAACGGCGGATGATGACGGATTTCGCGGGCGGAGAAGGGCAAACCATCTAACGGCAAAAACCCTCTAACGCCGTGTAAAAAACGCCGCGCATGGGCGTTTTAGAATATTCGCCTTGGCGCTTTTTGCTTTTTACTTGTTGCTTATTGATTTTTACTTATTGACTTTTACTTTCCTATCGCCATTTATCGAGCCGTAGCGTTCGCCAAAAAGCGGTATCATCATCAATAGTCAAGCGCTTTCAAGGATTTCAAGGAGGAATCATGACTCGGGTTTTTTTACTTCTCGCCACCAATATCGCCGTGATGGTCGTGCTGTCGATCGTCTGCTCGATTCTGGGTGTCGATCGCTATCTGACGCAGAGCGGACTCAATCTCGGCACGTTGCTGCTGTTTTCTGCCGTCTTCGGTTTCGGCGGCGCTTTCATCTCGCTGCTGATGTCAAAGTTCATGGCCAAACACACCATGGGCGCGCGCGTCATCACCACGCCGCAGAATGAGACCGAAACCTGGCTGATGCAAACCGTCACCAAGCTGGCGCAACGCGCCGAAATCGGCATGCCGGAAGTTGCCATTTACGAAGGCCCGCCCAACGCGTTCGCCACCGGCGCCCGCCGCGACGCTTCGCTGGTCGCGGTGTCCACCGGCCTGCTGCAAAGCATGAGCCGCAACGAAGTCGAAGCCGTGCTCGGCCACGAAATCACCCACGTTTCCAACGGCGACATGGTCACGTTGACGCTGATTCAGGGCGTCGTCAACACCTTCGTTTTCTTCCTGGCGCGAGTGATCGGCTATATCGTTGACAAAGTGGTTTTCCGCACCGAGCGCGGCGTCGGCCCGGGCTACTACATCATTATGATCGTCAGCCAAATCGTGCTTGGTTTTCTGGCCAGCGCGGTCGTTGCCTGGTTCTCGCGGCGGCGCGAATTCCGCGCCGATGCCGGCAGCGCCAACCTTCTGGGGCAACCGCAATCCATGATTAACGCGCTGCGTCGGCTGGGCGGACTGGAAACGCAGGAATTGCCGGAATCCCTGCGCGCTTCCGGCATCGCCGGCGGCAAACTGTCGTCGCTGTTCGCCTCGCACCCGCCCATCGAAGTGCGCATCGCGGCGCTGCAAGGCCGCGATCCCTCAGCGTCGTTTTAATCGTTCTTTGTAAGCACGCGGCGGTTGGAGTTCTTCATTCCAACCGCCGTGCGCGTCGGAAAAAACTAAAAATCTACTCGGCGCAACCTCAACGTGCGCGCCGCCTGACCACTCCGCCCGCCGCGAAGGCGAACAGAAGAAGCGCCAGCAGACCCAGCGCCCATGTGTTCAGCGTCGGTACAGAGGTGGTGGATGCCGCCCCTTGGGCCAGGATTTGCAGAAACAAAGCGTTGCCGGCCTGCGTCAGTTTGAAGTCGTAGCCCGTGATGGGGGCGAGAGTGGTGTCGGTCACGCTGCCCAGCACAAAGCTGCCCGCCGGTGCGCCCGCCGGCAGGGTAATCAGCGGCATGCCGTTGCCGGTGGTCAGCGCGACGGACGGATCGAAATTGATGATATTCACCGCCGTCACGCCACTGACGGTGTTCGTCACCGTCAACTCGGCAAGGGCGCCGCCGCCATTCAGTTGCGCCGGGATGTCCAGCGCGCTGCCGCTGCCGCCGGTGTAAGCGCCGACCGTCGTGTCCCCTTCCAGTATCACCGTGCCGTTATTGGTCAGCGATTGCAGCGTGTGCGGGGCCGGCCCCATCACGGCCAGCGTTGCGCCCGCGTTCACTTGCACCGTGCTGGCCGCGCCCATGCTGCTGCCGGAACCCAGAACCAGCACTCCCGCGCTCACCGTCCACGGCATCGCCACCGTGGTCGTGCCGTTCAGCGTCCAGTTGCTCGTTCCGGTTTTCTCGAAATTGGCGAAGTTCTGGTATTGCTGGCCCGGGCCGATGTCGCCCAGCTGGATGTCGCTGTCGTCGCTGCCGCCCAGAATCAGCGTGTCGGAGCCGCCCGAAACGGCCACCACGTTGCCAGTAATGGTGGAGTTGCTCCACAGCTCCAGGCTGTTGGTGCCGCCGGTGAAAACGATGGCGTCGGCCTGCGTGCCGTCGCCATTCAATCCGCCCGAAATCGTGCCGTCGTTGACGATGCTCACGTTGGCCCCGCGCACGCCCGCGCCGCCCGCAACGTTGCCCGCGCCGTTGCCGCCCTGCACCACGCCGCCGGCCTGGTTGTTCAGCGTGATCGCGCCGGTGATCGCGCCGCCGCTGCCGCAGTGGAACGAGCCAACGCAACTGCCGCCGTTGCCGATGCCATCGCCGCCGTTGCCAGCGTGGTTGGCGTTGTCGCCGCTGCCGCCGTTGCCGCCGGCAATCGTGCCGCTGTTGGTCAGGGTAAGCGCGCCGCTCATCGCGCCGCCCGCGCCGCCAGCACCGCCCCCAGCGCCGCCGCCGCCGCCGCCGCCGCCATGGCCCGCGCCGCCGCCACCACCGCCGAAGCCGCCGCCATCGCCGCCGCCGCCGCCGCCGCCAATCCCCGCGCCGCCGCCGCCGCCGCCGCCGCTGCCGTTGCCGCCGTTGCCGCCCTGAATCGTGCCGCCCGCGGGGTTGCTGATCACGCCGCCGGCGCCGGCGCTGCCATCGCCGCCGGGGTGGGGAGTGCCATCATCAAGGCCGCCCGCGCCGCCGGCGCTGCCGTCGCCGGACGCGCCGCCATTGCCGCCAGCGACGCCAACAACGCCATTGCCGCCATCCACGCCCGTGACCGCCTGCGCCAGAGCCGGGGCGGGCAGCGCCGCCAGTGAGACCGCCAGCAGACAAGCGGCCAGCAGGGATGCGACGAATCCACCGCCGCAACGCCGCGCTAAAGTGATGGAAGGAGAATGAGTTGTACGACAGAAGGCGTTACAAAACATGATGAGGAGTTCCCGAAATAACACACTTTTTTATTGTACTGCGCTTTAGTCATCAAAGGTTTCGAGATCATTAAAACGCGGGCTTTGCGTTCGATTTCTGATCGCTGTTTACCGTTCGCGCAACAAACTTTTCTTGCTTTTTGGAGGGGCTTTCCGGCGGTCGCGTGGCGACGGTAGGGCGGGCGTTGCGGTAGTGGCAGTGTTGGAAAAAGAGACACAAAAGACAAAATTAAAGACGATGGGTTGAAAAAGCAAGAAAATATCTTGTGAGTCTATGGATAGCACCATAAAATTAAAACAACAGTTGCGAATACATGAATGCATCCTAAAAGCATCAACGGCAACAGTTTTGTCGGTCTGCGGAGGGGCTTGAGATGAAATATCTCACCGCAGGGTCTGACCGCAATCCTTTCCCCCTATCGGAAAGGTTTTTTTCTCGTTCAAGAAAGGAACTTTTCAATGTTTGCCTTTTTCAAGAAGACGCAGTATGCGACTCCGGCGGCGCTGCCTAACGAGTCGCCTTCAGTACCCTTTATGCACAAAGCCGTACCGCGCCTGTTGGTGTTGCTTGCCGGCATCGGTTTGGCTTCTTCCGGCGCGCTGGCGCAGTCGCTGGAAGGGCTGGGACAGCCGGCCTCCGGCGATACCTGGACTCTGACACAGAATTCCACGCGCCATACCGACATCACGCTGCCCACGCTTTTCTCGATTGACGGCGCCACTTTCTCGTTGACGCTCAACGAGGCCGGAACCTACGCGCGCTTCGTCAACACCACCACGGCTCCCGCCGTACTCAATCTGACCAACGTCACCATTCAATACGGCGATCAGACGGCCAGCGGCGGCGCGATTGACTCGACCGGGGTCAACACCGCCCTGACGGTCAATACGTTCGGGACGGTCAATTTCGTTGACAATGCAGTCACCGCCGCTGCCGCCGGCTCCACCCGCAACGGCAGCGTGATTTACGCCGATGGCGACATTTTGCTGGGCACGAACGCCAACGCCAACATAATCGTCGTGGACGGCAACAACACGACCGGCACGAACGGCGTCACCGACGGCGGCGCGGTTTATTCGCAGAACCGCAATATCGCCATCGGCAACCCCGCCAGCGGGGTCAAACTGTCGGGCAACACCACCTCCGGCGTCGCCGCCGCCGTGTACACCCGCGAGCGCCTGGCGCCCGCCGTGGCGGGCGACGCGTACGGCAGCATCGACATCAACGGCGACCAGATCATCGTGCGGTCAAACCACGCCGACATCCACACGGGCGCGATCTACACCAGCAACGAGTTCTTCCGCCCCGATGCCAACATCACCATCGGCAACGACAACATCACCACAAGCGTTTTTGTGAACCTGAACGACGCCAACGGCAGCGCCGGGGCGATTCAGTCCGCCAGCAACAAGGTGGCGATCTACGGTCAGTCCATCACTCTGGACGACAACCACGCCAATGGCTGGGGTCTCACGACAGGAATGGGCGGCAGCGCTACCTCGAACTTGGCGGGCACGGGTTCCGCCGGCGCGGTGCTTTCGTCGCTGGGCGTGGACATTGGCAACACCAGCGGCAACAGCGACGTCTCCATCACCAACAACACCGCCGTGGGCCGGGGCGGGGCGATCTACACGTCCAATCCCGACGTCATCAACTACCCCAATGACGGCAACGTCAACATCACCGGCCAGACGATCGAACTGGGCGGCAACACGTCTGGCGACAACGGCACGGTCAATTACACCGGCTACGTCGGTTACATCGGCGGCGGCGCGGTTTATTCCAACCGGAACATCACGCTCACCGGCGGCGACATCGATATGTCCGCCAATAAAGCCATCATCGGCTCCGGCGGCGTGCTGGAAGCGGAGTTGAACGTCACCATCACCGGCAATCTGACTGCCGTGGACAATCACGCGGATGATGCCGCGATCCTCGTCGGCAGCATGACCGTCACCGGCAACGGCGGCGTGATCTGGACGGGGCAAGACGTGACGCTGAACGCCAACCTTGCAAACGGCATGGAGTTTGACTCCAACACCGCCGGAGGCGACGGCGGCGCGATCCGCGCGGGCGGCCACGTGGCACTGAACGCCACCGGCGGCGACATTACCTTTATGGGCAACATCAGCAACAGCGGCAATGGCGGCAACGCGATCTGGTATCAGAACTCGTACCATGGCGTCTCCTCCGCGGCGGAAACGACCTTTAACACCTCGACCGGTCGGACGATTTTCTTCTACGACACGATTGCCAACAACCCGGCTTATGGTTTGCTGACGGTGTCAAAGACCAACCCCGGCGTGGTGCTGTTCGACGGCTCGGCCTCGACTGACAAATGGTCGCAGATTTACGGCGAGACGGCGGTCAGCGGCGGCGTTTTCGCGGTGCGCAACGACGCGATTTATGGCTCGCTCGCTGCCGATGCCGGCCAGCCCGACCCGAGCACCTTCGATGCCCCGTCAGGCACAACAGTGGTCGGCGGCGGCGTGGGCACGATCAAGGCGGACGAGTTCACGCTGGACGGCGGCACGCTGGACATTTCAGGCAGCCGCCAGCCGACGACTTCTTCGGCATATTCTGCGGCGGGGTCAGGCACAAATCCGGCTAACTACAGCACCTTCAACGTCGTCACCAGCGACGCAACGAGCTTTGCGGGCAGCACGATCCAGTTCAACACCTATCTGGACGACGCCAGCACGCAGGCCAGCGACCATCTGGTGATTGACCTGAACAGCACCGGCGCGTTGCAGGGCGTGGGGCAGGTGTCCGTCACCAACACCAACGGCCCCGGCGCGCTGACTTCGGGCGACGGCATTTTGCTGATCCAGGTGGACAACGGCACGTCGGCGCCCGGCGATTTTGTGTTGAGCCAGCCGGTCACCAAGGGCGGCTTTGAATACGAACTGGGGCAGGGACTGACGGCTGCAACCCAGAACAACTGGTATCTGCGCTCCAAGGCCTTAGGGGCCGGCGGCGGCACGTCGAACATTCCGACGCTGAGCGACACGATGCTGGCGCTTCTGGCGTTGCTGCTGGTCGGTGGCGCGGCGTTCGCCTTACGGCGCAAAGTCACGTCATGCTGATGCGTCAGAACTGATACGACACAACAACAAAACAACGGACGCTTCGGCGTCCGTTGTGTTATTCCCCATCAGAACTCTGCCGTTCCTTCTCTCCCGCTGGCGGAAGAGAATGCAGGAACCGTGCTTCTACTGCCGAAAACAACAAATCCACATGCCCCAGCGCCACTTGAATGGGCGTGCCCGGCGTCAGCGTATTCGGCAAATCGGGCAGTGTAATGTTGAGCGGAATGTCGCGCAGTCGCGCATTGTTCTCGCGGGTAACGATGGCGACGGCGCTCTCCGCTTTTTCCTGCAACAACCAGCGCAAACACCAGTAGCGCTCCATGTCGCTCTGAAATTCGCCATACTGACGATAGACGGCTTCAAAGTCGGCAACGATGGCGAGCAACTCGCTGTCGTTCGCTTTGAAGGTTGGCGTTTCGTCGCGCACGGCGGCGAGCAGTTGCCGCTGATTGACGAGATCGGTGTAGCGCCGCAGCGGCGATGTTGCCCAGATGTAGTGCGAAACGCCCAGCCCCTGATGTTCGTCGGGGCGCGTACTCATTTTGACGCGGCTGTTGTTTTGAACGCGATAGATGGCGGCAATGTTACGGTCGGCAAGCCATTGCCCCCAACGGTTGTTGACGAAGATCGCGCACTCGGCAACCAGGCGGTCGAGCGCGGCGCCGCGCAAACGCGGCAGAATCGAAACGACGCCTTCGGGCGCAGCGTCCCAATCGACGTAAAAAGAAAATTCGGTGCGCGGCGTTTCTTCTTTGCCGCGAACGTTCGTCCGGTGTTGCGCAAAGCGCCACAGCACGCGCAGGGTTTCAGTATGCGCGGGTTCGTTCGGCGCCGCTTCGCGCGTGAAGGTTTCGTCGATTTCATCGAGCCGCAGATTGGCGGCGACGGAGATGCGGTTCAGCCGCGTTTCCTGTGCGAGCGGCGCGCCGTCTTCATCGAGCGTCACGTACAGCGACAACGCCGCCGGCGTCTTGCCTGCCGCCAGCGTGAATTCATCAATCACGGCATCGGGCAGCATGGTGATTTTGCGCCCCGGCATGTACACGGTGGACAAGCGACCGCGCGCCATCGCGTCGAGCGGCGTGCCGTGCGCCATCGCCAACGCCGGGCAAGCGATGTGCAAACCGATTTCGGTTTTGCCGTCGGCCAGCACGCGCATCGAAAAAGCATCATCGAATTCGGTGGTGGTGCTGTCGTCAATCGTGATCGCTTGCACGTCGTCGAACGGCAGATCAGGGCATTCCGGCAACACTCCATAAGAAGGAAACGCCGTGCCGCGCGGAAACATCTGCGCCAGAAAACGGTTGAAGTGATACTCGTGCGTCGAGGGCAACGCGCCGCAGGCTTGCGCCAAAACAGCGGGATGCATTTTCAGCGCTTCGCAGGCGCCCCAAAACGCCTTGTATTCCAGCGAGGCTTTGTCCGGCGCATAGAGGAGCATCGACAGTTTGTCGTACAGCGCCGCGGGCATCTTTTTTTCGCGCAACTCCTGCTGCCAGACTTCGATCTGTGCCGCTTCGCGCGCTTTGCGTTCGAGCGACGCGCGCGCCGCCGTCAGGGCATCGAGCGGCGCTTTTCTGTAGCGCCCGCGTCCTTTCTTGTAGAAATACATCGGCGCGCTGAACAGCGCTATCGCCATCGCCATCGCCTGCGGCGGCGATGACGCCGCGCCGAAGTAGTCCCGCGCCAACTCCTCGAAACCGAATTCGGTATCGGCGCAGGCTTCCCACAGAAAATCCAGATCGAGTTCGGCGCGCAACCGTTGCGCTTCGCTCAGCGCCTCGGCGGCCGATGGCGCCGCGAAGCGAAGCATGACGCGATCACTGCGAATCTTGAGGCGACGGGCGCTGGGCAACTCGACTTGTAGCGATGATGGCAATTCGGAGAGAATCGTCCCTGCTTTTAGCTGTCCATCATCCTCGAAAAAAACGTACATACCATTTCCAATTCACTGCGTGGGGCCTTGACGGCGCGCAATTATAACAGCCTTGTCCTGGGGCGCCGTCGCCAGAGATGACGACGGTAATCTTGGAGAGCGGAGAAAAACATGACCTTCTCTCCGTCCGCGCGTCGTTTCGTAGAGGCGCGGCGCACCCTGCGGGCGGCAGAATGCCGCCCCTACGGTGAGGTTGTGTTTTTGTCGGGCGGTTCACGAACCCGCTTCTACGGATACACGGAATCTCTCAAAAACGCCATCCTCGCGCAGACAATAAAGGCGCGACAGGCAAAACCTCACTTGCCGTCATTCCCGCGAAGGCGGGAATCCAACCCTCAATCCCTCTCTCACGAGGGGAGGGGGGAAGAGAACGCAGCGCAACGCGAAGACGAAACCATTCCCCAGCCTCTCCCCCTTTATGGAATAGGGCATCTGGATTCCCGCCTTCGCGGGAATGACGGCATCCTCCAGCCCCTCTCTCACGTATGCGATGCCGGAGCCGATCAATCCCTCTCCCCTCGTGGGAGAGGGGGTGGTTTTTTGTTGCGCTGCATACCCCTCTCTCCCAACCTCTCTCCCACAAGGGGAGAGAGGAAAAAAACACGATCTTCTCTCCGCCTGCGCGTCGTTTCGTAGAGGCGCGGCGCACCTTGCAGGCGGCAGAATGCCGCCCCTACGGAATACACGGAACCTTATCCCCGCGAAGGCGGGGGATGCCGCCCCTACGTTGAATTAAAAACGCGGTGGCGGCAGAATGCCCCCTATGAAACCTGTACCACGATCAGTAAATGAGCTTACAAGTCAAATATAGAAATCTCTTTCAAAAAGAGGGCGTAAAAAAACAGCGCCGCGAAGGCGGCGCTGTCATGGCTTTCTCAAAACGCTTTATTTGCTTTTGGGTTTATGTGCAGGCGCAGGCGGCGGATCTTCCTGCTGCACTTGCAAGCCGCCGCGACCGGTTCCCAAGCCGCCTTCGACGGTTTGCATCTGGTAGTTGCGCACCGATTGCACCATCTTGTTGAAAGCGTCGGCCAGCGCCGCCACGATGACTTTGCCTTCGTCGGTGTTGGAGTACCCGCCGAGACCGCCGCCGCCGCTTCTGCCGATGATGCCGCCCAGCGCGCCGAAGTCCGTATTCTTGGCGCTGCCCTCGGAAGCGGCAAGCTGGACGCCGGAACGATTGTCGATCAAGGTCAGCATCGCGCTGGCTTCTTTGAAGTTGACGCTGCCCGACAAGCCGGCGACCACGCGCCCGCGCCCGCCGCCGATCAGCCCGCCAAGAGCGGCGCCGATGCCGCCGGCGTTGTCGTTACTGAAAATGAGCGACGGGTTCAACGTGAAATCCGCCGCTACCATCTGCCCCTTGCCGACGTTGGAACTTTGCCGCAGTTCGCCGGATTGCGCCAATTCACGCTCGCGCATCATGTTGTTCATCGCGCGACCGCGTTCGACGATGACGAAGCAGTTGGATTGTTGCGCCAGCAGGCGAAGCACCGGCGCCGTCGAGCCTAATTTGTATTCGTTGAGGGTTTGATACCAGCCCGCGCTGGTGTCTTCGACCAGCGCCATCGTGCCGAGCGCGCGGTCGCATCTTTCCAGTCCGGCGTTGGCGCCCTGCGATGTCGCGCCGCCGGCGGAGCCGGAAGCGACGGTGCCGCCTTCGCCCATTTGCATGGTCGAACAACCTGTTGCCAATAACGCCACGGCCAACGCGCCAAAAAGCGGAGATAACTTATTGGAGGGGATTTTCAAGATAAGCTCCTTATCAAAAATAAAAACATTCTCAACATCACCAGAGCACGGTCAGCAAGTCGTTACTTCCGCGACCTTCGTCCGCCCGTCACAAGAAACGCTCTCTGGCGCTCTTTTACATTATGAAAAATTGTAGCAGGTCGGAATGTGAAAACAAGTCCCTCCTTTTTGCCGTGCTTTTCTTTTACTCTTTTTTTCATCTCGCCATAAAAAACGGGCGCGGTTCGTCGCCGCGCCCGTCTGCATCCTGCTTTTCGGGTTATTTCTTCAGCTTGACGACATCACCCTTCAGCGCAACGTCAGCCATGATGCCTCCAGCATGGCACTCAAACTCGGTATTGCTCTTGAAGCTCTTTCTCTTGAAATAGCTTTCGATGTTGATAACGGCGTTGCCGCCTTCGCTGTGGGCGCGTTCCTGCATCTGCTTTAACGCCGTCAACATCGCCCAGTTGCATGCCTCTTCATCGCTCTTGCCAACAGCGTTGGTTTTCTTGTTGGTGACGACGCCCTTGGTCAACGGCGTGGCGACGGCGGGATGCGATTGATCGCCAAAATAGAATTGGATCTCCCCGTCGAGGACATCTTTCGCTTTGCCCATTTCAATAGCGTCTTTGACCGACAGGTGATGAACGGTGTCCCGCGCTTGCGCGGCGGGCACGCACAACGACAAAGCAACAAACGCTGCGGCAAATCCGGTGATGACTTTCATGTGTTTCTCCTATGGTTGGGGTTGGGGTACAAACAAAATCATTTCTTCAGCGTGACGACATCGCCTTTCAACATCACCACGGTTTTGGAGCGCCCCGCGTGGCACTCGTATTTATCTTTGCTCTTGAAGGCGCTCTTTTTGTAGTAGCTCTCTATGTTGACGACGGCGTTGCCGCCTTCCTTGTCGGCGCGCTTTTGAAGCTGCGCCAGAGAAGCCACGAAAGCGCTGTGGCACGCATCGGTTTCGTCTTTGCCGCGTATCCCGCTTTTTTTGCTGGCGACAACGCCTTGCGACAACGTTTTCTCAATAGCGGGATGCGCCTGATCGCCAAAGTAAAGTTTGATGTTGCCTTCGAGCTGCGATTGGGCTTCTTCGGATTTCATGGCATCATGAATCGAGAGGAAGAGCGCCTCATTACGCGCTTGTGCGGCGGGCGCGCACAACGTCAGAGCAACAAGCAAAGCGACAAAACCGGTGACTCTTTTCATGACTCTCTCCTGTGGTGCGTGAGGGATAAAAACAAGAAAACGAAATCAATCCTGTCGTTTGAAAATCAGTGAAGTATTGATGCCGCCGAACGCAAAATTGTTGCTCATGGTGTATTCACACTCCAGCGCGCGTCCCTCGCCGCGCACATAATCGAGCGGCGCGCAACGCGGATCGGCGTTATCCAGATTCAGCGTCGGCGCAAACCAGCCCGCCCGCATCATCTCGACCGTCAACCAGGCTTCGAGGGAACCGGCCGCGCCCAAGGTATGTCCGACATAACTCTTCAACGACGAAAGAGGCATATTCTCGCCGAAAACGGCGTTCGTGGCGATGCTTTCCGCAATATCGCCCAACTCGGTGGCTGTGCCGTGACCGTTGACGTAGCCGATGGCTTCGGGCGACAAACCGGCATCGGCCAGCGCCAGCCGGATGGCCAGCGCCATCGTCTCGGCGCGCGGCTGGGTGACGTGGGTGCCGTCGCAGTTCGTGCCGAAGCCGACGAGTTCGGCGTAAATCCGGGCGCCGCGGGCGCGGGCGTGTTCGCGTTCTTCGAGAATCAGCGTCCCCGCCCCTTCACCGATCACCAGCCCGTCGCGGTCACGGTCGTAGGGACGCGGGGTGGTGGCGGGCGCATCGTTGCGGGTGCTGGTGGCGTAAAGCGCATCAAAAACCGCCGCTTCCGACGGGCACAGTTCTTCGGCGCCGCCCGCGATCATCACGTCGGCGTGGTTGTAGCGGATGGCTTCGTAGGCGTAGCCGATGCCCTGACTGCCGGAGGTGCAAGCGCTGGACGTGGTGATGACCCGACCGGTCAGCCCGAAAAAGACGGCGATATTAACCGGCGCGGTGTGCGCCATCATCCGTAAGTAGCTGTTGGCGGTGATGCCTTCGAGCGTGCGCTCGCGGACGAGCCGCGCGAAATCGGCGACAGCGGCAGGCTCGCCGGTTGACGATCCATAGGACACGCCGACGCGTCCCGAGGCCAGCAGCGGCGAACCGAGCAACCCGGCGTCGGTAAGCGCCCACTCGCTGGCAAGGCACGCCATTAAAGCGATGCGCCCCATGCTGCGGGTGCGCTTGCGGCCATAATGTTCCGGCAATTCAAACGGCGCGGCAGGCGCGCCCAGACGGGTGTTGAGGCCGACGATGTCGTCCCACTCGTGCATGTGGCGAACGGCGTTCCGGCGAGCGCGCAGGGCGCGTTCGACCGCTTCCCAGTGGTTGCCGATCGGGCTGATTCCGGCCATGCCGGTGACGACGACGCGGCGACGGTTCATTGCATTCCTCCGTCCACGGCGAGAACTTGCCGCGTGATGTAGGCGGCGTCTTCGCGCATCAAAAAAGCAACGGCGGCGGCGACTTCCTCCGGCTGCCCGAGCCGCCGCGCCGGAATCGCGGGCATGGCGTGTTCGATCACTTCCGGCGACACCATTTCGGTGTCGATCAGCCCCGGCGCAATGCAGTTGACGGTGATTTGCCGCTTCGCCAGTTCCAGCGCCAGCGCTTTGGTGGCGCCGATAATGCCGGCTTTGGCGGCACTGTAATTGACCTGCCCGCGATTGCCGGCAATGCCCGAAACCGACGACAGCGTGACGATGCGGCCGGGACGGCGCGTTTGCACCATCGGCATGATCAACGGATGAAGAACGTTGTAAAAACTGTCGAGATCGGTGGCGAGCACCCGATCCCAGTCGGCGCCGGGCATCGCCGGAAAAGCGCTGTCGGCGGTCACTCCGGCGTTACACACCACGCCGTAGTAAACGCCGTGCGCGCCGATATCGGCTTCCAGCGCCGACTTTGCCGCGTCGCGGTCGGCAACGTCGAACATCAGCAAGCGCGCCTGCCGTCCTTGCGCTTTGATGGCTTCGACCGCGGCTTCGGCCTGAGCGCGCTGGCTGCGGCAATGAACGACAACATCGAAACCGTCCTGCGCCAAGCGCAAAGCGACGGCGCGACCGATGCCCCGGCTGGCGCCGGTGACCAAAACCGTTTTCGAGGGAATCGGGGACATGCCGGGATTCGGTTCGGGAAAAGATGTCATTGTAACGCTTGCGCACTCTTGTGGTGAGCCAAATCCTGTTGTAAATAAGCGTTCAGATCGTCGGGCTGGAACACCAGCAAAAAGGCTTCGGCCAGCAGCACCCCGGTTTGGTCGTGCGCTTCGCAACGCACCGCCACCAGCCCGCCGGTCGTGGAGACTTCTTCGTCGGCGCTGATGCGCAACACGTCGCCGACCCGGAACTGCGGCACATGGCTCTGATAATGGCGCGTTCCCACCAGAAAACCGATTTTGACCGGCAATTGTCTCGCCAACGCCCGCCACCCGGCCAGAACGCCGATGGCTTGCGCCATGTATTCGACGCCGACCCAGGCGGGCACGGCGGCGCCGTCACAAAACGGGCTGTCCACCTGCAAGGCGACTTCGCAAACGATGTGGGTCTCGGCAACTTCGACGATGCGGTCGAGCAACACCATCGGCGGGCGATGCGGTAAATAATCAACAATCGGGCGAGCGTCCATGAGCCGAATCTTACGTGATTTGCAGCAACAGCGCCGTGTTGCTGCCGCCAAAAGCAAACGAAGTGGATAACGCCGCCCGCACCGGCGCGACGGCGCGGGTGTGTGGGGCGACCAGCGCCAGCGCCGGATCGTTGGGGTCTTGAACGCCGTCCCACAAGTGCGGCGGCAGACGATGCGCGCTGTCGGTCAGCGTCAGCCAAGCGATCGCCGCTTCCACCGCTCCGGCCGCGCCCAGCGTGTGGCCGGTGAGCGGCTTGTGCTGCTGGCCGGGCAATGCGAAAAGAGACGCGAAATCACCCGGCTTTCCATCGCGTCGTTGTGGCGCGTGGCGGTGCCGTGCAGATTGATGTAGCCGATGTCGGCAGGCGCGCACCCGGCGCGGTTCAGCGCTTCGAGAATGGCATGGGTCGCGCCGACGCCTTCGGGATCGGGCGCGGAAATGTGATAGCCGTCGGACGTTTCGCCCCACCCGGCCAGCGTCACGGCGTGCTCGTCTCCGTCGCCGCTCTTGTCATTCTGCCGCCGCATCAAAAACAACGCCGCGCCTTCGCCGATGTTGATGCCGCAACGGTTGGCCGAAAACGGCAAACACGGCGCTTCGCTGACCGCTTCGAGCGACGAAAATCCGGCGATGGTGAAACGGGTGAGCGTATCGACGCCCCCGGCGATCACCAAGTCGGCCAACCCGGCGCGCAACAACCGCGCCCCGCTGATCAGCGCCTTCGCGCTCGATGTGCACGCCGTCGAAACGCTGTAAACAGGACCGGCGCAACCGAGATGCTCGGCGAGCATCCGCGCCGGTGAGCCAAGCTCCTGCTGACTGTAGTGAAAACCTTCCGGGAAATGTCCGGTCTGATGATGATGGCGAACGGCGTTTTCGCTCTCGCCGATACCCGTCGTGCTTGTGCCGAGAATCACGGCAATGCGATGCGCCGGAATGTCGCGCGCCAATTCCCGAAACGACGGCTCGATCTGCGCGAATGTCGCCAGCAGCAACGCGTTGTTGCGCGAGCGCTGAGAAACCGGAAAGGAAGCGAGCGACGGCAACGGCGTGTCGGCGTGACCGAGCGTCAACGGCCGTCCCGGGCTGTAAGCGTCACTGCGCCGGATGCCCGGACTCTCGCCGGCGAACAGCGCCTCGCGAACCGTCTCTCGCCCGTCGCCCAACGCGCAAGCAATCGCCGGCGGCAACAACACTATCGAACTAGGGCGCATCATCTTTTGCCTCCTGACTGTCGAGCGTCAACTGATAACGCAACGCGCGGTTATCGAGCACCGTGCGCCCCTGCCACGGCGAACCGTCCACATAGTGAATGGAAAGGTTGAGCGTCTCATCGAGAAACACCTGCCGCGTTCCGTTTTCTTCGATCACCGACCCATTGGCGGGCAACGCCGCGCGCAGCGTTTCGAGCGGCGTGTAAATCAACAACAAATCATTCATGATGCGCGCCGCCGATAAACCGCTCGGCAACGGCTGCGTTTCGACGATCTTCTCGCCGTCGTAATCGAAACTGAACAAGCGCGCCCCGAGCGCCATGCCGATCACCGACAACGTATCGCCGCGAAGGTCGAACACCATCTCCAGCGTTTTCTGCTCGTCGGAACGAGAGATCGTCGCGCGCTGCTCGATGGTGCGCACCCCGAACGTCGTCGGCGCAATTTTCAACAACGACATCCCGCCGGACAGCCAGAAAGAAGCGCAGGCGGTCAAGCAAAGCGCGGTCAGCAAGGCAGCGGATGATGTCAGGGGCTTCATGTTCTCTCTGTTCGGGATCAGATATTGTAACAGTTGTTCAAGCAGCAGCGACGGAATAAAAAGCGCGTGAAGTCAGGCTGATACCCCCGCTTTGTTGTTAATCCAATCCCTGCGTTTGCGCTTGGCGTTTCCGTCTGCTCCCGAAACACCGGCGTGAACAGCCACGCCAGCCCGATCCCGAGCGCCGTGGTCACGCCGATCGTGCGCAGCGCCGGGGTGTTGCTCACGGCCAGCAAGCCGAACGACAGCAACGTCAGCGCAGCGGCGACGCAAATGGCGAGGAAGGCGCGGGCGTCGCTCTTTTGCGAAACCAGAAACAATCCGTAGTCGATGCCCATGCCGAACACCAGAAGAAGTGTCAGCACGTTGAGCAGTTGCAGCGGAAGCCCGGCGTAGCCCATGATCGCCAGTGTTCCCAACGTCGCCAGCAGCGACGGCAAGACCACGCGCCACGTCCGGCGACGAAAGAACGCCAGTAACACCAGCGGGGTCAGGGCGTAAGCGGCGATCAGTACGAACGACAGCAACGCGCGATAACGCCCCATCAACGAGGAGACTTCGGCGGTTTTATCGACCCATTGCGTGTGAGCGTCGTTGAATGTCGCCAGTTGGCGCACCGTGTCGGCATCGCGCAATCCTTTCAGCAAAACGATGCTCGAATAACGATCATCCGCACTGCGTCCTTGCCACAGGTAACGCAACGATGCCGTCACCGGTTGCGCCAGCCATTCGTCCGCCGTCAGCGGCGCATGTGGTGAAACAATGCTCCAGTCGTCGGAAAGCTCCATCTCTTTCGCCAACGCTTTGCGCGCGCCGGTCAATGTTTGTTGCGCTTCTTGCGCTTGTTGTTGCCGCTGTTGCGACGGCAGCCAGCGGCTGATGGCATCGTAACCGTTGAGTTTGCCGTCGGCAATCAGCGGCGCGAGTTTTTTCAGCAACGCTTCTTCGTGTTGCAACACGTCTTCGGCCGTTGCGCCGGTGATCAGAAAAAGTTGCGCCGGACTGGGCAATTCAAGCGCTTTGGTGACGGCGATTTGTTCGCGCAGCAGTTGCGGATCGATGTTAATGAGGCTGCGAATGTCGTCGTTCGTTTTCAGTTGCGACACGCCCGCGCCGATAACGACGGCAACGATCACGGCAACGACCCATTGCGCCGAAGTCGCGCGCCAACGCGGCCAGTGTTGCAACATCTGCATCAGGCGTTCGGCCAGCGGCGTAGTCGGCAAGGTTGTGGGCAACAAATATGGATGCCACAGCATGATTGTCAACCACGCTCCGATGATGCCGCTGACGGCGAAGCACGCCATTTGTCGCAAGCCCGGAAACGGCATCAACAGCAAACCGAGATACGCCAGCGCCGGAGCAATCAGCACCAGCGACAACGGCGGCAACAAGCGACGAAAACGCGACCATCTCGATTGCGCGTCGTTCAAATGTTGCGCGATCACGAGCACGCCGTAATCGACAGCAACGCCGATCAAACTGACGCCAAACACCAGCGTCAACGCGTGAAGGCGGTCGAACATCAACCACGTCAGCGACAACGCCGTCAACGCTCCCGCCGCCAGCGACAACAAAATCAAGCGCAACGCTTTGATGTTGCGAAACACGAACCACGCCAACAATACGCAACACAGCAGCGAGCCGCTGCCGATCAACGACATTTCAAAGCGCGCCTGTTTCGCCGCCGCCGTCGCGTGCAACACCACGCCTGCCCGCTGCATTTGCACGTCGGGAATTTGTTTTGCCAAAACGTTTTGCGCTGCCGATAAAGCGGCGTCGAGGCACGTTTGCAAGTCGGACGAAAAAGCGCTTTCGGTCAGTTGATAAAGCAAAACGGCGTCCACGTGGTCTGCCGTTTGCACCATCAGCGTGTCGCCGTAAGGGCGCGCCGGGCTGGCCGCGCCCAGTTGCAACATCCAGTTGCCGAAGAAGCCGAAGGGGTCGTCACGCCAGTTAAGCGTGCCGCCCGCAAACGGTTGATAAGCGAGCGCCAACGCGCGCTGCACTTGCGCTGCTTGATCGGCCTCGGCGAGCCAACGCATATCCTGATCGGTGACAAAGCCTGCGCGGTAAGGAAAATAAAGATCGCGCAGCGCCTCGATTTGCGCTTGCGGCGCTTGCGGCGTCAACGGCGCATCGTGCAAGTTTTCACGAACGAAGCGAGCGGCGCGCTGGGCAGTAGCAGTGTCTTTTGCTTCCAGCAATAACACCAGTTCGCGCTCGCCGTGCTGCGTTAAGGTTTTCAGCGCCGCTTCGGCTTGCGGGTTGCGTTCATCAACGGGAAGCAACGTCAGCAAGTCGGTGTCGATCTGGCCGCGCCAGGGCAGAATGTGAATGAGCAGCGCGATGGTCAACAGCGCCAGAATGCCCAGCCAGCCCCACGCCAACGCGCGGTGACGACGCTCCAACGTTGTTTCGTTATTCGAATTGGGCGCGTTCATCGGCGGTCAACGCGGCGGCAGTGGTAACATGAGAAAAAGCAATGCGGGTCACGTCGCCCGCCGCGCTGGTCAGCGTGACTTGGCGAACGACGTTATCGCCTTCCAGCGACAGCGAAGCGATTACCGCTTTCAAGCCGTCATTGCGCGGCTTGAACGTCAGTTGCCAATCTTTGCCCTTGTTGACCTTGCCGGTGTAATCGAAAAAATCCGCCAGTGTTGACAAATCGCCGGCGAACAATGAAAACAAAACGCGGCTGATGGCGTTGACCGCCGGTTCTTGATCGGCGCGCAGAACCATCAGCACGCGCTCGCCGTCGCGTTGCAAAATTTCGCCCTGCGTGACTCGCATCGTTTGCGGGAAAGGCGTTTGCGTGCGCCATAACACGCCGCGCGTTTTTTCGACGACGAAGGTGCCTTTCGCTATCAGCGGTTTTTTGATGCCCGCCAGTTGGCGGGTTTGAGTGAAGTCGCCGCGAACAACCGTATCGTCGGCCAGTTGCGATTGCACCGCGCGCAACAGCGCCGGATCGTCGGCGGCTTGCGCCGAAACGCTGAAGCCCAATCCCAGCGACAACAGGAACAGCGTCAGCATTTGTTTCATCGTGTTTCTCATAGATAACTCTTCAATTTTTCGCGCAAGATGTCGGGGCTGACGAAGCTCATTTCGCGGGTTTGGATGTTGACGGCGACTTGCACGGTATGGCCGTGCGTCAATCGTTTTTGCGTCGCCGCGTCGCGGATTTCGTAAGCAATTTTCAGCCGGTTTTCCCATTCGACGAGGCGCGCATCGAGATGAAGGCGCTGCTGATACAGCAGCGGTTGCGCGTAGCGAATGAACAATTCGATCACCGGCCAGGCGTAACCGGAAGCGCGCATTTGCGGATAATCGTAGTCGATGCTTTGCAGCAACGCGGTACGCGCCAACTCGAAATAACGAACATAGTTGCCGTGCCAGCACACTTCCATCGGATCGATGTCGTGGAAAGGCACAGCCCATTCAACGCGAGCGGTCAGCGGCATCAGCGGGTCTCCTTGCTTTCAACGGCGCTGGGAGCAAACTCCGGCGGCGCCCAGAACGAATAAAAATTGAACCACTGGAACGGCGTTTTCAAACACTCCGCTTCCAGCAATCCGGCAAACGCGGTGGCGTAAGGCGCAATCGCCGTTTCACGTGCACCGGTTTCACGAGCGCGACGCGGCAAAGAAACCGCTTCGGCGAGTTGGCGCAGCGTGATCACGAAACCGCCGTCGTGGCGTGTGCCGAAAACAGCAAACAGCGGACATTGCAGCGTCGCCGCAAGCACGTAAGGGCTGATCGGAAAACTGGCGTCGTCGCCCAAGAACGAAGCCCGCACCGTCGCCGCCGCGCTGCCCGTTACGCTGCTCATTGGCACGCGGTCGCCGGTGATCACGATGAAGCCGCCAGCGGAAATTTTTTGCGCCAACACGATGGCGGTGTCAACGCCGATGTTGTCCACCTGAACCATATCGATCTCGTAGTTGGGATCGCGATCCTTCATCATCTGTATGAAGCGCGCCGCGTTTTTCGTGTGTCCGAGAACCGTCAACCGTACTCCCGCGTAGCGTTCCGCCAACTTGCGACACAATTCGATGTTGCCGATGTGAGCGGTGACGAACAGCGCGCCGTGCTTTCGTTCGTACAACGGATCGACGCAACCGGCGCCATCGACCTGTGCATCGGTCAGCAAGTCAGTCGCGCCGATAGTCAATAGCTTGTCGAGCAGATTTTCGGAGAACGCCAGAAAATGGCGGAAAACGTTACACCCCGACGGCGGCGGCGTTGTTCCGCCGCTGAACGCATGCAATCGCCGCAGATAATCGCGCGATGCTTCGCGGGCAGCACGTCGGCGCGCGTAAAACCACAACAACACGAAGAACAGCAAAAAACGAAACGGCCAGCGCCCGAACAAACGATAAACGCGCAACAGAAACCGCATGCCCGCCAGCCCGCCCGCTTCCTGCATTTGCGCCCAGTGCATGAATGTCGCCCCTCAGCGCTGTTCCGAAAAGTGGCGACCGAGCAAGCGCGGCAAGCGGCGCAGCATCCCGAAAAACAAGCGCGCGTGCATCCAACCGATGCGCGCGTTGTCACGCCACAAACGAAAGTGCGACACGCCGTCCTCCGGATAACGCACCGCAATCGGCAGATTGCGAATCGGCACGCCCGCCCAATCCAGCCGCACCAGAATTTCGGTGTCGAACTCCATTCGACTGTGGCGCGGCATCGCGTCGAGCACCGGCAGCGTGGCATCGAGCGGATAAATTCGCAACCCGCACATCGAATCGCGAATGCGGCGCGACAAGGTGTTGATCCAGACCCAAACGTGCGTGGCGTAGCGGCCAAGCAAACGCCCCGTCGGAACGCTGGCATCGTAGCGCGGAAAGCCGACGATCACCGCTTGCGGCGCTTCGCGCATCGCGTCGAGAAACGCGGGCAACGCGGCTGCGTCGTGTTGGCCGTCGGCGTCGAGTTGCAAAGCGTGGCTGTAACCTTGCGCGTGTGCTTCGCGCAAACCGGCGATCACCGCGCCGCCCTTGCCGCCGTTGCGCGGCAAACGCAGCAGTGATGTTTTTTCCGACGCCTCGGTTGACGCCGCTACCAGCGCATCGAGCACCGCCGCGCATTCGGCGTTGGAGCCGTCGTCGATCAAAATGACCGGCAACGCCAAATCGTGCAAAGTCTGCACCACCGCGCCGACGGTGGCGCCGTGGTTGTACACCGGCACCAACGCGACGGGGTTCATCGTATCGCCTCCGACGCAGCGGTAGCGTTCGTAAAAAACGCGCACCCTTGCGAATGTTCGCCCCATTTGGATGCGTAGGAAAAACGCACTTCTTTTTTCTCGGGGGAAAAGCGCAACGTCAATGTCACTTCGTCGTCAGGACGCAAGATGCGCTGAAAGCGAAGTTGGCGCAGGCCGGAAAAACGTCCTTCAATAGGAAAGCAACGTTGCGCCAATCGCAAAGCCCAGTCGATCTGAATCACACCGGGCAAAATCGGCAGTTCCGGAAAGTGGCCGTCGAAGGCATACAGGCAATCGCGCAGCGCCAACGTCAACACCACTTCCTGCGCCGACCGCGAGATCGCGGCGCGCGGCGGCAACGCTTGTCGTTCAAACAAGCGCACGATGTCGGCGCTCATGATTTTGCCCATCGCGTTGTAAGGCAATGTCGACAGATAACGCCAGCGACGCGGCAAAGCAACGCGATCGATCGTCGTTGACAAGCTTTGCCGCATTTTACGGTCGAAGCGCGACTTGCCAAGCGCTTGCAACTGCGCGCAACCGATGTCACTCAACACCACGGCGGCAACGATTTCGTCGCGCTCGCGGTAGAGCGGGGCGACGCGCGCTTCCGCCACTTCGGGCAACGCCAAGAGCACCGTTTCGATGGCGTCGAGCGCGATGCGCCGCCCTTCGATTTTGGCAACGCGATCGGCGCGACCGGTCAACCGCCAACCGTTTTCATCGCACACGGCGGTATCTTGCGTTTGAAACCAGTCATCTGTACCCAAGAGCGGCGAGCGCATCTTGAGACAACCGCATTCATTGAGCGCCAGCGTCACCCCCGGCAATTCCTTCCACGCGCCGTCCGGAAAAATGCGCTGCATCACGCTGGCGGTTTCGGAACTGCCGTAGTTTTCGATCATCTTCGTTGACAGCCGCGCGGCGCAAGCGGCGGCAACGCTGCCGTCGAGCGGGCTGCCCGCCGAAAACGTCGCCAGAAAAGTAGCGGGCGATGAAAACGTTTCCAGTTGCGCCAAGCGTTTCAGCGTCGGCGGACTGCTGATCAGCACATGCGCGCCCGCCGTGAGCCGTCCCAATTCTTCGGGATAACGAAACGGCTCGCTGATGATCGGGTAGCCCGCCCACAGCGGCCAGATCAATCGGTACGGCAAACCGAACATGTGTTGATGCGGCACCGTGCCGACGAAGCGCGTGTCGGGCGGAAACGCGCTGCCGAACGCTTGTTGCAATAATTCTGCTTCGCGGTACAACAATTCCGGCTTTTTGAAGATGCGGTTGGGCATGCCGCTGGAGCCGGACGTGAACACCACCATGCCGGGGCAGTCGAAGGGCAGCGGCGAACCGGGAAAAGCTTTTCTTTCGTCGTTCGACCACACCGTCAACGCGTTGCCTTCGCAGCGCCCCACCCAGGGGTATTGAAGATGCGCGCGCGTGGCCGGCAAATCGTCTGCCGCCAGCAGCGCGGTTTGACCGTTCATCCAGCAAGCCATCAACCAGACGAGAAACACATACGCTTCGCCGTCGTGCAGCACAACTTCCGGCGCATCGAGTCGCGCCAGCGCTTGACGCGCCGCGGCGATGTCGGCGCGCAGCATCACGTAAGTGATCGGCGCCGTGTTCCGATAAAACGCGATGGCGTCCGATGGCGCCGACAACAACGGCGGCGGCAAGGAAAAGAACGAATCACTCATGGCGCACAAGGGGGGAAGGGTGGCGCAGCACGCGTCGGCGAATCAACCATTCGCCGACGAACATCACTCCCATCGCCGCGTAAGCGATCAGGCCATTGTAGAGCGCCCACACCGCCATCGGTTGCGTCGTCGTCCACAGCGCGATGCCGCCGTTGATGATGAAGAACACGCACCAGGCGAGCGTGACTTTGCGCGTGTAGTCAACGCCTTGCGGCGGCAGATCGGGATCGAGACGACGCGCCAGTCGTTCGACGATGGTTTGCGATTGAAAGAGGCTGATCGCAAACGCCAATAGAAATATGGCATTGACCAGCACCGGATAGTAGCGCGGCAGCTCCGCCGAGCGCAGCAACAACGCCACCACTCCAAGCAGCGCCACGCACGGCCCCAGCCAGCCGAGCAAACCGCCGATGCCTTTTCGCCGCCAGGCCAGCGGCAACAACAAAAAGCCGCACAACCACAGCGGCCATCCTTGCCAGTAACACAACCAGAACAGCAGCGGCAGCGCGACGCCGAGCAGCGGAACAACGAGCGCCGGCGTCAACGCACGGCCATCAGGTGTTTTGCAGATGGGCATAGACAGCATCTACCACGTCACCGACGGTGCGCACCTGTTTGAAAACTTCGGGCGAAATGGATTGCCCCGTCAACTGTTTCAATCGAATCAAAAGATCGACAGCGTCGATGCTGTCGATGTCGAGATCCTGATACAGGTTGGCCTCCGGCGTCACGCGCTCGGCGGGAATTTCAAACTGCTCGTGCAGAACCTTGCGGATCCATTCGAGGATTTCTTCTTTAGACATGGTTGAAGGCATGGCGTTTCCCCAAGTTTCAACGGTTGCGATGTGCCGCAACGAAATCGGCAAGATGGCGAACCGAGGCGAAGTGTTCTTTCGTTTCTTCCGCTTCATCCGACAGCGTCAGGCCGTAGCGTTTGTGCAGGGCCACCCCCAACTCCAGCGCGTCGATCGAATCGAGGCCGAGACCTTCGACAAACAAGGGCGCATCGGTGTCGATGTCGGCGACGGTGACATCTTCCAGATTCAGCGTTTCGATAATCAGGGTTTTGATTTCGTCTATCAAGTCAGTCATCTTTTTTCAGCTCGCGGTTAAAAAATTCGGAAAGGCGTTCCGTCACGACCCGCGCCGCCAGCGACGGCGGCGTGTCAGAAGGAACGAAATGCGCAACATCCATGTCGTCGAGCACATTCAAAACAAAATGCGGCCGGCGGCGCGGCGCTTTGTACCACGGTTGCTGCTTGGTCAGCATCGGTTCGGTGACAGTGATGACGACCGGCGTCATCGGCAAACCGCCGCGCACGGCGATGTTGGCCGCGCCGCGTTGTAAAGGATTGACTTGACGTTGCAGCAATGCTTCTATCCGCGTACGGGTGCCTTCGGGAAAAACGATCAGATTGCTGCCGCGACGAACCGACGCGATGCAATCTTCGATCAACTGCGCGCCGTCCTGATTGCGAATGAAGCCGCACAGCGCGATCGGGCCGAGCATGAACGGATTGCGCCACGCTGCCGCTTTGACCACACAATCGGGTTGACGCAGCAACGAAATCAGCATCACCACATCGATCAGTGACGGATGGTTGGCGACGATCAGCAAGCCGCGCCGCTGCAATTTTTCGAGGCCACGCACCTCAAAGCTGATCACACCGACAGTGGTCATCACTTTGCAGAAAAGTTGGAACGCCCAATGCACAATGTCGCGCGCCAGCGCTTGTCGTCGCGCCCGCCGCCACACCAGCAAGCGCAACAACGGAAACACCAGACACAAGATGAGCACGCCGTAAAGACCGAACAGCATGAAACAAAAGCCGGTCGCCAGGATGCGCCAACCGCGCTCCAGCGAAAACCGTTTGCGCTCGTCGCGCACCGGCGCGGTGATCGATAACACCCGCTCAGGCATGGCCGACCTCTGGCGAAAGTTGTCGCAACAACCGCCAGTCCGCCGCCTGGGTCAACGGCAAGGCGCGGCGCGTTTCGTCGAGCACAAAACGCAACAGCGGCAGCGACGATTCGGGCGGCAATGCGGAAACGAGGCTATCACCCGTCGCTTCGCCGTGAACGAGACGATAATCGTTCCCCGCCGTCACTTCCAACGCGAACGCAAAACAGGTCGGCTCGTTGTTGACGAAGGGACGAAACAGCGGCGGCAACGGCGCGTCGCAAAACAGCAGAATCACGGAAGGTGCGCCGTCGGCAAGTTGCCCCAGCGCTTCGATGAGGCCGGACAACATCATCTGGTTTTCCGACGCCAGCGCCATTACCGGCGAACGGCTTTTCTTCGCGATCAGGAAAAGTCCCGGAATGGCGTTGTGCACCGACATGCTGAACTCTTGCGGCGACACTTGCCCCTCCGCCGCCAGTGATTGCAGAAGCGTCAACGAGCGGGCAATTTCGCCGTGGCGGCTACAAAACACCATGGGTTGATTCGCGTAGTCCAGCGACGGCGCGTACAAAACTTCCAGTGCGGCGCGACCAAGCGGCTGCGCGCGCCTCCGCAGCAAGGGAGGCATGTCTTTCACCGGTGCGGTTTCACCGTGATTAACAAGCGAAACTTCCTCGCGCGCCCAGATGCGCCACGCTTCGGCGTCGGTCATGGCGGGCGCCCACGCGCTCCAGCGATGAAGAGAAAAAGAAAGCTGCTCCATGATCCAAGCGCTTCGGCGCATCTTTGGGGACGCCGAAGAAATTCTCCCTTGCGAGAAGTCGTCGTAGATATGGAATTCTAACCGATTCCCCCTGTTACAACAGGTTTCTCGTCATCTCATGACGACGACTCCGAGAAAACGTTGCTTTCTCCCATTTTCCTTGGCGACGGTGGGGATTTTGACAGACGCCGCCGACTGGTTCAGATCACGACAGCGCCGCGAGTAATTTTTGATGAATGCCGCCGAACCCGCCGTTACTCATGATGAGCACATGGTCGCCTGCCCGCGTGTCGGCAACGAGCGCATCCTGCAAGGCCGACAGCGAGCCGAACGTCTGTGCTTTTTCGCCCAGCGGCGCCAGCGCCGCCGCCGCGTCCCAGCCGAGATGGGCGGCGTAGCAATAAACCGCGTCGGCTCCGCGCAAGCTGTCGGGCAGCGCCGCTTTCATCGTGCCGAGTTTCATCGTGTTGGAACGCGGTTCGAGCACGGCGATAAGACGGGCGTTGCCGATGCGGCTGCGCAGCGCTTCGAGCGTCGCGGCGATAGCCGTCGGGTGGTGCGCAAAATCGTCATAAACCGTGATGCCGCGCGCTTCCCCGCGCCGCTCCAGCCGCCGCGCCACCCCGGGAAACGCCGCTAACGCCGCCAGCGCGTCGTCAACGCTGACGTCGGCTTGCCGCGCCGCCGCGATGGCAGCAAGCGCGTTCAGCGCGTTCATCTTGCCGGGCTGCGGTAACGACAGCTTTTTGATCTGGCCTTCGGGGCTGTTGAATTCCCCGTCGCCGACCAGCTCCCACTCCGGCGACCCCGTTCCCCCGTCAGGATCGTCGCTGCTGCCGAAGGAAACCACCTCGCTCCACACCCCGCGCGCCAGCACCCGATCCAGCGCTTCGTTCCCGAAGTTGACGATCAAGTGACCGCTCGGCGGCACGGTGCGAACCAGATGGTGGAACTGCGTTTCAATGGCGGCGAGGTCGGCAAAAATATCGGCGTGATCGAATTCGAGATTGTTGAGAATCGCCGTGCGCGGCCGGTAGTGAACAAATTTTGACCGCTTGTCGAAAAACGCCGTGTCGTATTCGTCGGCCTCGATCACGAAAAACGGGCTGTCGGTTAAGCGCGCCGACGCCTGAAATCCGGCGGGCACCCCGCCGATCAGAAAGCCAGGGCGAAGGCCGACGTGATCGAGAATCCACGCCAGCATCGACGCGGTGGTGGTTTTGCCGTGCGTCCCCGCCACGGCCAGCACATGGCGCGGCTGCCCTTGCGAAGTCGGCGCGCGTAGTACGTTCTCGGCCAGCCACTGCGGCCCGGAAGTGTAGGGCAGATTGCGTTCAAGAATTGCTTCGACCAACGGGTTGCCGCGCGACAGCGCGTTACCGATCACGAAAACATCGGCGTTGCGGGCAACCGTATCGAGTTGCTCGGCCTCGTAGCCCGACGTCAACGCGATGCTCAGCGTTTCGAGTTGCGTTGACATCGGCGGATACGTTTGCGCGTCGCAGCCGGTAACGGTGTGCCCCTGCGCGCGCGCCAACGCCGCGATGCCGCCCATGAAAGTGCCGCAGATGCCGAGAATGTGAAGGTGCATGGTCGCTCGCCGAAAAAGGAGATTGTAAGGCAGGATTCGGGGATCAGGAATTGGCTGTCCGCAAGAGCGCTTCGCGACACGCCCTTTTTTCACCCCTCTCGCCGCAACGCCGCACCCCTGCCGTCATTCTCGCGGAAACGCTTTGCCCTCCGATGCGGCGGCGCTTGTTGTTGCACCCACGGCAAGAACGCCGAACGCGAGAGAGGCAAAAAGAAATTTTTTCATGATGTCGTGAAAGGGTCGATGGCGATTCGCGCGTTTTCCTGACGCTGTTCGGCGCGCAACTTTTGCATTTTGTAGATCTTGCCGATGATGGCAATCAGAATGATGGTCAGCGTGATGTTGGAAAGATCCGAAAGTTGGGAGATCACATTGACCACGATCCCATCTTCGATTTCTTTTTCTTTGCTTGACAACTGATACGTAACACGCGCAAGACAGATGGAAACAATCCAGAAAAACCACCACCACGGCAACAGCGATGACACCGGCTGGGTTTTCCACGCCGACGGGTTCGCGCTGGCTTTCCATATTTCTTTCATCGCTTGATAGGGTTTCCATAGATCGAGTATCGGGACGAAATACCAGCCGACAGACCAACCCGGCGTAAATTTCATATCTTCCGCGCCAAGCTGACGCGCGTTCTGGTTGGCGCGATAAATCCACATGGCGATGAGAACGGCCGAGGTGAAATAAAGAAGTATCTGAATCATTCCAATCAGCCTCTGTCGAATATCGCTGGCGTTGGCTGCGGCTTCGGCCAATTCTTGGGAAGCGTAGGCGTCGTTCTTGAGGTTCAAAAGCACTTGATATTCGAACAAACTTGAAATAACGGCGATCACTCCAATCACTATTTGCGCGTACAAAAGCCACATTGCCCATTTCGTCAAGCAGCTCGAATCCTTGAAGCCTTGCTGGTTTTCCAACATTTGAGATTCTCCGCTATCTCTGATGGGGTTACTCTTTCTCTTGCACGACCGTCACTTGCAACGTCTTTAAATACGCCAGAAGCCGTTTGCGCACATCGCTGCAGGGTTTCTCGCCACCGAGCGACAGGTGCAAATCCACCCACGTATCTTCCGTTACCCGATTGGCGCGAAGGTTGACGTTGCACGCTTGAATGCCCGACATTTCGTAAGTGATGACGTCCCAGTCGTTGACTTTGGTGATTTCCGCCGTCGGCGCTCGGGTGATGCCTTCCTTGTCCCAGAATTCTTTGGCCGCGTTGTATTTGAATTTTTCTTTCGGCTCGAACCAGCCCGAAACAATCACGTCGGTTTTACTGTCGCGCCCCATGAAATAGCCCTGGCCGTGCATCCCCGCTGCTTTTTTGTCCTCGGCAAAATCCGAAGGAAAGCGCAACTGCGTGCGGCTGTCGGCAAAGCCGATCACTGCGCCGCCTTTTTCACCACCCTCGCTTTTTGGCATCGCTTCTTCTTTGGCGCCCGGTACGACGAGCGTCGTTTTCATGCCCGCCAGCGCTTTGAGGGTTCGTTGAAACGCCGGACTGTTCGCGTCGTCCGCCAGAATGTTCACAAACGCGGAGGTGTCGTCATCGCCGTAGTAAAGCGCAAACGAAGACATCGTTTTGTAATCATTCGGCTTGGGCGGTTTTCCGACGAGGCTCGCGTCGGTGATCGTGTAGTAAACGCCAAAACCGTTTTTGATTTCCAGATCTTTCATGGCAATCTGTTTTTCGACGGCCATCCCGAGGAGATTTTCTCCCGCCTTTTGCATCTTTTTCTTCATTTGCGCCGCCGCATCTGTCGGCAGCATCCGGTTTTGAGCGAAGCGCCCCACATCGATGCGGATCGAAAGCCGCTCTTTTTCCGGCGCCGTGATTTTCACGATGTACGAAATGCCGCCATCCAGTTTTCCTTTGGCGACTTCGCTTTTCCAGTTGTCGGGAAGATCGATTTCCAGCTTGCTGTCGGGTTCGAGTTTGATGGTGGCGGCGTGAGCGGTGCTGATAACAAATGAGACTACCGCAAACAGCGCGATAAGCAGAGGCGTTACTTTTTTCATCGGTTTTTCCTTGGTGGTTGAAACGATGGACAAACGTCTGGGATTGCGTTGCTTGATTCTCAACCTTTCCCCCTTCGACAGGCTCAGGGCGAACGGGTGAAATCAGCGCATCCCTGACATCAGGCAAATGGGCCGGACGAGAAATGATACCAACTTACAGGGTTGGCGGCGGAAGAATTTTGAGTCGCGCGCGAAAAGTTTGTCGGGAGGCGACGACATCCTCCGACGGCAACGGGGAAAAGCAGGAAAGCAGTTATTTCTTTTGCGCTGTCTGCTCTGCATCGAGCCGCGCTCTTTCCGCCGCTTTCAGTTCGCGCCAGCGGATTTTGCGTTGTTCGTATTTGGCGGTCAGGTTTTCTTTTTCGTGAAGGGCGCGATCGATGCTGCCGTTGCGCGTCGCGATTTCGCCTTCCAGCGTTTCCAGTTCGCCCTGCGGCAAGACGCCGCCTTTTTCTTTCCGCGTCAATAATTCTTTGCGCCGCGTTTGTTGTTGCGTCAACACCACTTTGGTCGCTTCGATTTGCGCGTCCAGCGCGGAAAGGTCGCGGTCGCGCGCCAGATCGATATCCCCTTCGCTCAGATACGAGGTCATCAGCGCTTTGTCTTGACGCTCGGCGTTGTTTTTTTCTTCTTGTTCGCGTTGTTGTTGGGCGACTTCTTCATCGCTCAGTTTGCGCGGTTTCTGTGTCGGGTTAACCGCCTCGATTTTCTTGACCGACCGCGCTTGTTTGTCGAGAACCGTTTGCTCGTGATTGCCCGCATCCATCGGCGCTTTGTCGCTGTAATGAACGACTCCCTGATCGTCCACCCATTTGTACATTTTGGAGCTGCCGCTCGATTGCGCCGCCGGCGCAGCCGCCACCCCCGCCGAAAAGAGCAACATCAAAAAGAAGCTTATCGCGATTTGTTTTGTTGTCGTCAACATCGTTCCGACTCCGGAAAATTCAGCCCCTTAACAACACCGCTCGCCTTGGCGAGTTCCGCAAACCCAAGAGTTTTATATTTTTACCATCACTGGTCGAAAAGCGCTACTCTTTTGTGTCATTTCGGCGCGAAAGTCGGGGCGGCGTATCGTTCGGCATACACCGGCGCGCTGAACACTTCCTGACCATTCGGGCTGAGCTGGTGAAGTCCGCGATTCTTTGCCGCTTGCCCTTCGACAATCTCAAGGCGAAAGGAATCTTATTCGTCAACGTTCCCCCGCCGTTGCTTTCCTGTATCCTGTCGCCTGTTTTACGGGTTCTCTTTACAGCATGCGCATCATTTCGCTTAATCTCAACGGCATCCGTTCCGCCGAACGCAAGGGTTTGTCCGCCTGGCTGGCGCAAGCGTCGCCTTGGGAAGTTTTGTGCCTTCAGGAACTGAAGGCCGATCTCGCCGACATTCCCGCACCGCTGGCCGATGCGCCGCACGCCGCGTTTTTACCGGCGCAGAAAAAGGGCTATAGCGGCGTCGGGTTGCTCGCTTCGACGCCGTTTGCGTCGCGCCGCGGGTTCGGCTCGCCGGAATTCGACGCCGAAGGCCGCTACCTGCAAGCCGATTTCGACGGGCTTTCGGTTGTCAGCGTTTACTTTCCGTCCGGCTCCAGCGGAGAAGAGCGGCAGCAAGCCAAGTATCGATTTCTCGATGCCTTTTTGCCGCATTTGCATTCGCTCATCGTGGCGGCAACGAAAGCCGGACGCGAGTTGATCGTCTGCGGCGACGTCAACATCGCGCACAAGGAAATCGATCTCAAAAACTGGAAATCGAATCAGAAAAACTCCGGCTTTCTGCCCGAAGAACGCGCCTGGCTCGACCGGATGTTCGCGGAAACCGGTCTGGTCGATGTCTTTCGCGCGCTCGATCCGTGCCCCGAGCAATATACCTGGTGGTCGAACCGCGGGCAGGCGTGGGCGAAGAACGTCGGGTGGCGACTCGATTATCAGTTTGCTACGCCGGGCATTGCGGCGAAGGCAAAGACGGCGTCGATTTACAAGGAACAGTGTTTCTCCGATCACGCCCCGCTCATCATCGACTACGATTTCACGCTGGCGCCCTTGCGTGAAGCACTGCCATGATTCGACTGGATCATTTGACGCTGGCGCGCGGCGCGCAAGTTTTGCTCGACGACGTGAGCCTGATGATTCACGACCGCCATAAGGTCGGCATCATCGGCGCCAACGGTTGCGGCAAATCCAGCTTGTTTGCATTGTTGCGCGGCGTGTTGTCGCCGGAACACGGCGACGTGTTTCTGCCGAAACAAGCGGTCATTGCGCACGTCGCGCAGGAAACGCCCAACGTCAGCGCGAGCGCGCTCGATTATGTGCTCGACGGCGACCGCGAGTTGCGCGAGGTCGAAGCCGCCATCAAAAGTTTGACGGAACGGCTGCACGATATTTCGCACGACAACCACGACGACGGCCACGCGCTCGCCGAGTGGCATCATCGCCTTGAAGCGATTGACGGCTACCGCACCCGCGCCCGCGCCGCCGAATTGCTGGCCGGGCTGGGCTTCACGCCCGCGCAACACCATCATCCGGTCAACACGTTTTCCGGCGGCTGGCGGATGCGCTTGAATCTGGCGCAAGCGCTGATGTGTCGCAGCGACATTCTGCTGCTCGACGAACCGACCAACCATCTCGATCTCGACGCCGTTCTGTGGCTCGAAGACTGGCTGCGCCGTTACCCCGGCACTTTGTTGTTGATCACGCACGACCGCGATTTTCTCGACAGCATTGTCGATACCATCGTGCACTTCGATCAGCGCGCGCTGAAAACCTACAGCGGCAATTACGCGCAGTTCGAGCAGGAGCGCGCCGCAGCGCTCGCCAATCAGCAAGCGAGTTTCGAGAAGCAGCAGCGCACCATCGCGCATCTGCAAAGTTTTATCGACCGCTTCCGCGCCAAAGCCACCAAGGCGAAGCAAGCGCAAAGCCGGTTGCGACAATTGGAACGAATGACGCGCATTTCGGCGGCGCACGTTGACAGCCCGTTCTCCTTCAGTTTTCCGGCGAGCGATTCACGCGCCCGTCAACTGTTGCGGCTGGAAAACGCCAACCTCGGCTACCGCGCCGACGCGCCGGTGCTGCCGGGCGTCGAATGCGGCATTCTCTCAGAGACGCGGTTGGGGCTTCTCGGCCCCAACGGCGCCGGCAAGTCCACGCTCATCAAATCGATGACCGGCGTTCTGCCGCTCTTGCGCGGCACCCGTCACACCGCGCGCGATCTGCGCATCGGTTACTTCGCGCAACACCAGCTCGACACCCTCGACCCGAATGCCTCGGCACTGCTGCACCTGCAACGCCTCGATCCCGACGCCCGCGAACAAGCCCTGCGTGATTTTCTGGGCGGTTTTGCGTTTCATGGCGAACAGGCGACGCAAGCGATCACTTCGTTTTCCGGCGGCGAGCGGGCGCGGCTGGCGTTGGCGCTGATCGTTTACGCGCGGCCGCAACTGCTGATTCTCGACGAGCCGACCAACCACCTCGACATCGACATGCGCGAAGCGTTGACCGAAGCGTTGCAAGCGTACAACGGCGCGCTGATCGTCGTCGCGCACGACCGCCATCTGCTGTCGGCCACCGTCGATGAGTTCTGGCTGGTCCACCAAAATCGCATTGTCCCGTTTGACGGTGATCTCGACGATTACCGCCGGTTTGTGCTCGATCACTTGCGCCAAACCGACGAAGAAACCGCCGCCCTCGCCGAACCGCTGCCCTCCGCCGACCGCAAAACCCAAAAACGCCTCGCCGCCGAAGCGCGGCAGCGCCGCGCCCCGCTCGTCAAACGCCAGAACGACATCGAAAAAATGCTGGAAACCCTCACCGCCGAGCGCGCCGCGCTGGAACTCTGGCTGGCTTCGCCGGACGCCTACCGCGACGACGCCAAGGCGCGGCTGGCCACGGCGCTGGCGCGGCAACGCGACATCCAGAAGCAGCAGGACGCGTTGGAAACCGAGTGGTTAACCCTCATTGACGCCCTCAGTCGCGACGATTTGTCGCCGGAAGCGCCCTGACCGTGGTAAAAAGATGAAATATGGTGTACTTTCCCTTTGTTTCGTCTTTTTCTTTCAACCGTGCCGACGCCTACCATTCATTTCACCCGCTGCCCGCAATGTCGTACGACGTTTCGCATCACATCGCAACAACTGGCGTTGCGTGAGGGACGAGCGCGCTGCGGCAACTGCCGGACGGTGTTCAACGCCTTCGCGGCGCTGGTGAATTTCAAGGGCGAGCGCCTTCCCGGCCCGGGCATGACGCCCATGCAGCACGAAACCATGACGCTGCGCGACTCGGTTTCGGCGCCGGAGGGTTTGTTCACCGCCATCCCGGCGGATACGGGAAAGTCGGTTCGTCCCCTGCTGCCGGAAACCCAAACCAACGATCACTCGTCGATCTCGTTGCGCGTGATCACCCGCGAGAGCGGCCGTGAAGCCGCGCGACCGGTGCCGCCGCGAGAAATACCGATGCCGCTGCCCGTCGCTGCCAGCGCTACCATCGCGGAAGATGCTGAGGAGCCGTCGCTCCCCCGGAAAAAATCCCGCAAGAGCAAGCCTTCGCCGATGGCGCTGGTGCTTGAACCCTCCGAGAAGCCGTCCGTTTGGCAACGGCTGCACTTGCCTTCCTGGTGCCGCCCGCTGTTTTATCTGGTTTCCCTGCCGTGCCTGACGGTGTTGCTGCTGGCGCAAGCCACCTTTTCGCTGCACGATGAATTGGCCAGCACGGTTCCGGCGCTGAAACCGGCGTTATCGGCGGGGTGTCGCTGGCTCCATTGCGAAATTCATCCGCCGCAAAACCTCGATGCGCTGTCCATTCCCTCCTCCGAGTTGCAATACGACCCGCAAGACGCCCAACAACTTCTTCTGTCCGTCACCCTGCACAACAACAGCGACCGACCGGTGGCTTACCCTCGCCTGTCGCTCGTGTTGACCGATGCGCACAATCAAATGAGCGCGCGCCTGCTGTTTGCGCCGGAAAATTATTTGCAGCCGTCGGTCGATGCCGCCGCCGGCTTCCCCGCCTCCAGTGACCTCGCGTTGCGCTTGCTGCTGCGCTCCAGTTTGCCGCGCAACGGTTATACGGTGGCGCTCGTCTATTGAGCGATAGCTGTCGGGGTTTACAGGACAGGAGTTCGTCGGGGCGCTTCGTGAAGCGCCCTTTTTCAAATCCTCGCCAGAGGATGGATGTTTGGTTTCGTTCGCCCTGAGCTTGTTGAAGGGTGAATGGCGCATTCTTGTGGGCTTGGGCACGCCCAGCCCAAACGGTGTTTTAGAGGCTTCGGGGCGGGTTTCACCCCGCCTTAAATATCGAGGTTCCGCACACCCAACGCGTTGACTTCGATAAATGCCCGCCTCGGCTCGACGTTCTCGCCCATCAGCGTGGTGAAAACTTCGTCGGCGCTGACGGCGTCTTCGATTTGAACACGCAGCAAGCGGCGAACTTCGGGGTCCATTGTGGTTTCCCACAGTTGTTCGGGGTTCATTTCGCCGAGGCCTTTGTAGCGCTGGATGTTGGCCGAAGCGCGCGCTTCTTCGAGCAACCACGTCATGGCTTCACCAAACGAGCGAATCGCTTTCTGTTTGTCGCCGCGTTTGACGCTGGCGCCGTCGCCGATCAGCCCCTCCAGCATTTTTGAAACGCGCGCGATCATGGCGCTGTCGGCGCGTTGCAGAAACTCCCGTGTCAGTACGGTGACGTTCAGCGCCCCGTGCTGCATCCGCTCGATCACCAATTGCCAGGCATCGTGTTCTTTTTCGTGCCGCGCTTCAATCGTGACCGTGTGGTTATCGAGTTTGTCGCGCAATCTTTGGACGCTGGCGTTGGCGGCATCTTCGCTGTTGAGATCGACTTGCACACCTTCGAGCATCGCCCGCAACACGCCTTCATCCACCAGTCGCGCCGAGCGCTCTACCACCGTTTCCGCCATCAGATATTCGCGCGCCAACGTGTTCAGCGCGTCTTCGCTGAAAGCAGGACGGTTGGCGGCGGGCGTAAACACAGTGTTCTTCAACGCGATTTTCAGCAAATGTTGTTTGAGCTCGTGCTCGTCCTTCAAATACATTTCTTCGCGGCCTTGCTTCAGCTTGAACAGCGGCGGCTGCGCGATGTAGATATGGCCGCGCTCAACCAGTTCCGGCATTTGCCGATAGAAAAACGTCAGCAACAGAGTGCGGATGTGCGAGCCGTCAACGTCGGCGTCGGTCATGATGATGATTCGGTGGTAGCGCAGTTTTTCCGGGTTGTATTCATCCTTGCCGAATCCGGTTCCCAGCGCCGTGATCAGCGTGACGATTTCTTGCGTGCTGATGATTTTGTCGAAGCGCGCGCGCTCGACGTTCAAGATTTTTCCGCGCAGCGGCAGGATTGCTTGAAACTTCCGGTCGCGCCCTTGCTTGGCCGAGCCGCCTGCCGAATCGCCCTCGACGAGATACAACTCGCACAACGACGGATCGCGCTCCTGACAATCGGCCAGTTTTCCCGGTAGTCCCATGTTGTCGAGAACGCCTTTGCGTCGCGTCAGTTCGCGCGCTTTGCGCGCCGCTTCGCGCGCGCGCGCCGCATCGACGATCTTGGTGCAAATCGTTTTGGCGTCGTTCGGATATTCGAGCAAAAAATCCGCCAGCTTGTCGGCGACGATTTCCTGAACGACCGGTTGCACTTCGGACGACACCAGTTTGTCTTTGGTTTGCGATGAAAATTTCGGCTCCGGCACTTTAATCGACAACACGCAAGTCAACCCTTCGCGCATGTCGTCGCCGGTGGTTTCAACTTTCGCCTTTTTGGAGATTTCTTCTTTTTCGATGTAGTTATTCAACGTTCGCGTCATCGCTTGCCGCAATCCGGTCAAGTGTGTGCCGCCGTCGCGCTGCGGAATGTTGTTGGTAAAACACAGAACGCTCTCACCATAAGAATCGTTCCACTGCATCGCCACTTCCACCGTGATGCCTTCTTTTTCGTTCACGGCAAAAAAGGTATGAGGATGCAACACCGTTTTGGCGCGGTTCATGTAATTGACGAAACCTTGTACGCCGCCGGAGAACGCGAAGTTTTCGTGCTTGCCGTCGCGCTCGTCCACGAGTTCGATTTTGACGCCGTTATTCAAAAATGAAAGTTCGCGCAAACGCCGCGCCAGAATTTCATAATGGTATTCAATGTTGCCGAAAGTCGCAGGCGACGCCATGAAGTGAACTTCGGTGCCGCGCTGATCGGTTTTTCCGATCACCGCCAGCGGCGCCACTGCCACGCCGCCGCGAAATTCGATCTGATGCGTTTTGCCATCGCGCCAGATTCGCAACCTCAACCAATCGGACAAAGCGTTGACAACGGAAACACCGACACCATGCAAGCCGCCGGAAACTTTATAACTGTTCTGATCGAATTTTCCGCCGGCGTGCAATTCGGTCATCACGATTTCCGCCGCCGAGCGTTTTTCCTCATCATCTTCTTTGATGTCAGTCGGAATGCCGCGCCCGTTGTCGATCACGGAAATGGAGTTATCGCTGTGGATGATGACTTTGATGTCGTCGCAGTACCCAGCCAATGCTTCGTCAATCGCATTGTCGAGCACTTCAAAAACCATGTGATGCAAGCCGGTTCCATCGGACGTGTCGCCAATGTACATACCGGGGCGTTTGCGAACCGCTTCCAGTCCTTTCAATACCCGAATACTGCTTGAATCGTAATCTTTTACCGGTTTGGGAGGAACATTCATCCTGTGCAACTTCTTTCTTGAAACTTGATTAAAATCATTCTCAAAAACAAGAAAGGTAAAAGCAAACGAATCTTTTACCTTTCTTTCGTTCTATATTCGATTCTCGCTCAAAGCCTCATCGGCATCACAACGTATTTGTAATCGAACTGCTCGGGCACTGTCAGCAATGCACTGTCGCCAGCGCCGCCAAACGATAACAAAACTTTTTCGCTCGTCAATCGTTGCAGCACATCCAACAAATAAGTGATATTGAAACCGATACTCAACTCATCGCCGCTGTATTGAATTTCAAGATGCTCTTCGGCTTCTTCTTGTTCATTGTTGCTGCAAATGATTCTGATTTCGTCTTTCACCAGATTGAAGTGAACACCGCGCACTTTTTCGTTCGATAAAATCGCTGCGCGTTGCAGCGCTGCCAACAACGTCAAGCGAGAAACTTCGACATGCCGCGTGTAACCGACCGGAATCACACGGTTGTAGTCCGGGAATTTTCCGTCAATCACCTTGGAAATAATTTCCGTCGAACCGAAATGGATTCGCACTTGGTTGGACAGAATATCCAGCGTTACCGGCGAATCATCATCAGCCAGCAACTTGCCTAATTCCATCACCGTCTTGCGCGGCATAATTACTTCCTGATGCGTGAAAACACCTGTCACCGGCAAGCTGGCCCACGCCAGACGATGGCCATCGGTAGCCACCAGTTGAACGGCGCTTTGATCGATTACCCACAACATCCCGTTCAAGTAGTACCGGATGTCTTGCTGCGCCATTGCAAATTCGACTTGCCGTAACAGCGTTCTCAACGCTTTTTGCGACAAGGTAATGCTGGCTTGCTGCGTTTCACCTTGCGTCAGTCTTGGATAATCCGCTGCCGGCAGGGTTTGCAGATGAAAGCGTGAGCGTCCCGCTTTGATCTGCATTTTGTTGCTCTGCGTTTCCAGCGAAACATCCACATCATCGGGTAAAGCACGCAGAAGGTCTTGCAGCTTGCGTGCCGAAACGGTAATGGCTTGCGGTGGAGCTTCCGGCACTTCGCAATACGCCGATATCTGTAACTCCATATCCATGGCCGTCATCCACAAGCGTTGTTCCTTTTGTTCCAACAACACGTTGGACAGGATGGGCAGCGTATGTTTACGCTCAACGATTCCTGAAACCGATGAAAGAGGTTTCAGGAGTTCGTCTCTTGCAATCTTATCTAGTTTCATTGATAAAAATAGTAATAGATAATAAGGAGACGTTTTTTCAAGGATAACCTATTTTCTTCTTGAAAAAACAGTCTGTTAAACCATCAAAACCTTGTGGATAAACAAGAGAAGTCTTGTCAATGGTTTCAGGATGATTTTCGTTCAACGAAAAAAAAGCGCGTCATCCACAGATTATACTTTGAAATCAGTGCGGATCGTTCAAAAACGTGTGTTGAATGATTTACTGTTAAAGATATTGATTCGCGCGACCGCTAAGAAGAAGCTTTCTCTGTGCAAGGTTTTTTTCGACGTAGCGGAAGAATAATGCACCGCAAATCAGACTGCAACCGAACGCAATGAAAAGACCAAGGAGATTGATCCAGGGGTTATCAGGCGACCAGTAATAAAAAAGCGCGTTAATGACCAGACAAACGGGAAAGTGAATCAAAAAAACGGAGTAAGAAATTCGCCCAAGATAAAGCAGCGAACGGTTGTGAGGATAACTGCGTAACTTATTGATATGAAAGAAGATTATGAAAAATAATGAAGTAGCAAGTGCAACGATCAGTCTTTCCCTAAAATCAATTTCCAGCGCAATAACGATAACAAAAATCAATCCTAAAATTCCGGCGAGGGTTTGAGAAGGTGATTTTGCTGTTGAAACGAGCTGGTAAGTGATGATACCTAAAACATAATATCCGGCAAAGTAAAGAAAATAACAATCCCATTTTTCGTTGAGATTGAAATAAAAGAACGACGCTAACCCAAGCCCGATCAAAAGTACGTAGTTGATTACAAGGCGCGAAAAAGGATTTTTAATCAGCTTCCAGCAAAGGAAAGAAATGAAAAGGGTGCTGATAAACAATTGAAAATCAATGGCAATGTACCAAACCCCAGCGGAAAGCGCATCAACGCCCAAGATACTTTGCAGAAGAAGAAGGTGGACAAAAAACTGAGAAAGCGTCGGCGGTGCCGGAATGGACTCATGATCCATGAAAAGTCGCGCAATAGCCGAAGCGACAATGGCCGCGATCAGCGCGGCAGAATAAGGCCCAATTAAGCGAACGTATCGCCGGCCAACGGCTTTCCAGAAAGAGAAGGATTCTGTCGGTCCGATGAAAAAGTGTTTTGCTGCCAAAAAACCAGCAATCACGAAAAAAATCTGCACCGCCATTCTGGCGTAGCGAGCCAACCCGATGAAAACATCCGGCGCCAGCGGATAAGCCACATCCGACATCGGGCCGTAGAACGCCAAATGATGCAAGACGATCAGCACGCAGGCAATCGCCTTGAACGCATCAATGATGGGCAATCGGGCGGCGTCAGAGCGAATCACTGGAAAACGCAACCTAAATAAAGGGTTAAGGCAGAAAAAAAAGGAAAAAGAAAGCGATAATGTTTCACATGAAACAACGCCCGTCGATCAACGTTCGAGAAAGAATAACAGAAAGGGTTTAAGAAGTGAGAGAAATTTCGGTTTCACGTGAAACAATCAATCCGGCAAGTTGTTCAGCTTGTCCAAACGTTCCACGTGAAACATTTTGAGTGGCTTGAAATGAAATATCCTGAAAAATTCGAGGTGGTTGTCGTCGGCGGTGGTCATGCCGGTACAGAAGCAGCGCTGGCGGCGGCGCGCATGGGCGCAAAAACGCTGCTACTGACGCACAATTTTGAAACGCTGGGGCAAATGTCGTGCAATCCGTCTATCGGAGGCATCGGCAAGGGACATCTGGTCAAAGAAGTGGACGCACTCGACGGCGCGATGGCGCTGGCGGCGGATGAGGCAGGCATCCAGTTCCGGCTGCTGAATGCCAGCAAAGGACCGGCAGTGCGTGCTACCAGAGCGCAGATCGACCGCGTGTTGTACCGTGCGGCGATTCGGAAGAGGCTCGAAAATCAGCCCAATTTGTGGCTGTTCGCACAGGCGGCGGACGATCTGGTCGTTGAAAACGGCAAAGTAGGCGGCGTGGTAACGCAAGTGGGCGTCGTTTTCGAGGCGGACGCCGTGGTGCTGGCGACGGGAACTTTTCTCGCCGGGCTGGCGCACGTTGGCTTGTCCCATTATGAGGCGGGGCGGGCAGGTGATCCAGCGGCCAAGCGGCTGGCCGAGCATTTGCGGGAGTTGGCATTGCCGGTCGGGCGGCTCAAAACCGGAACGCCGCCACGGCTCGACGCCCGCACCATAGATTTTTCAGTGCTTCGCGAACAGCCGGGTGATACTCCGATTCCGGTGTTCTCGTTTCTCGGCGACCGTGCGATGCACCCGCCACAACTGCCGTGCTGGATTACCCATACCAATGTGCAAACCCACGAGATCATCCGCGGCGGGCTGGATCGCTCGCCGCTTTACTCGGGCGTGATCACCAGCACCGGGCCGCGTTATTGTCCGTCGATCGAGGACAAGGTGGTGAGGTTCGCACACCGCGACAGCCACCAGATTTTTCTGGAGCCGGAAGGGCTGCACACTCACGAAATCTATCCGAACGGGATTTCCACCTCGCTGCCGTTCGACATCCAGTTAGCGTTGGTGCGCTCGATCCAAGGATGCGAGCGTGCGCACATTCTTCGTCCCGGTTACGCCATCGAATACGATTATGTTGATCCGCGGGCGCTGAAATCCTCGCTGGAACTCAAGGCGCTGCCGGGGCTTTTCTTGGCCGGTCAGATCAACGGAACGACCGGCTACGAGGAAGCGGCGGCACTGGGGCTGCTGGCGGGAATCAACGCGGTGCTCAAGGTGCGCGGCCAGGACGGATGGTGCCCGTCGCGCGACGTGGGCTATCTGGGCGTGATGATCGACGATTTGATCACACGAGGCGTCACCGAGCCATACCGGATGTTCACCTCACGCGCCGAATACCGGCTGCAACTGCGTGAGGACAACGCCGACATGCGCTTGACCGAGCAGGGGCGGAAACTGGGGGTGGTCGGCGATGCGCGCTGGGAAACGTTTTCCCGCAAGCGCGACGCGGTGGCGGCGGAACTGGAGCGGCTCAAATCGACATGGATCAACCCTAAAACCATCACCCGGCTCGAAACAGAAAAGCTCTTTGGAAAGGCTTTGGAGCGAGAGTATGCGCTTACTGACCTATTGCGGCGTCCGGGTATTACTCATGCCGCGCTGATGTCCTGGTGGGAGGAGCAAGGGGCGACAGCAACGTCGCCCGTTCCCGCCGATGTCGCCGAACAAGTCGAAATCAGTATCAAATACGAAGGCTACATCGCGCGGCAGCAAGAAGAAATCCGCCGCGCCCAAGCGCAGGAAGACGCGCGCTTGCCTGCCGATCTCGATTACCGCGACGTGCGCGGGCTGTCGAGCGAAGTTTGCCAGAAACTCAACAAACACAAACCGGAAACCGTCGGCCAAGCGTCGCGCATTTCCGGAGTAACGCCAGCGGCGATTTCGCTGTTGCTGGTTTATTTGAAAAGGCTGCGGGGGTGAGACGGTTGCCGTGTACACAGGCGGGTGACCCGACGAGAATGAAGCGGAGAAAGCACAAATGTCAGAAATAACCAACCCCGAAACCTCGCCCGAGGATGAAGCCGTACACAGTACCCCCGTCGAAACCAGCGGCTGGCGCGACGGAGAATTTCTGGTGCTGCGGCGAAACACGGCTTTTCCCACGCATTGTTGCGCCAAATGCGGCGAATTGGCCACAGACCCCGTGCGGCGCTACTATTTGTCCTGGAATCCGCGCTGGTTTGACTTGCTTTGGCTAATCGTTTTTTTGCTTTCGCTCGTCTTGCTTTTTCTGATCTCTCCCGACCTCTTGATCAAAAGCGGAGCTTTGTTTGTTGTCTTGATGGTGACTTTGGGAGTGTGGGCGGTGATCAAGCAGATTGTCTGGCGCCCTTTGACGATTTTCGTTCCGCTTTGCGTTAACCATCAATGGCGAAACACCTCCAAAATGGCGGCCATCGTAGGCGGAGTTTTGTTTATCGGGTTGAGCTTCGTCGGGCAATATTATTCCTACAAGCTTTTAGTGTTCTTTTCTTGGCTGTTTTTGGGGTTTTTGATTTGGCGATCATCATCGCAGCGCGCAAACTTTTCCGCAGAAAAGATGAACAAAGAATACGTTTACATTAAAGGCTGCGGCGAGAAATTTTTGGCGTCTTTGCCGGAGTTTGGGTGTGAGCGGCGCGCCGAGCGACACCAAAAAGAAGCCGGGTATTGAGAGCATGGCTTCGTTAAATCAACAACTTGACGCGCTCGGCGTCTCTTTGCCGGACGATTTTGCCGAGAAGGCGCTCGCCTATCTGGCGCTGCTGCAAAAGTGGAACCGGACGTACAATCTGACGGCGATCCGCGATCCCGGTCAGATGTTGACGCATCATGTGCTCGACGCGCTGGCAATTGTTCCGGCGCTGGATCGGGTGCTGGGGGAGATGGGGAAGCCCCCCTCCGGCGGCGTTGCCGCCCGCTCCTTTGAAAAGGAGGCTTTGCCGACGGCGCGGGTGCTCGATGTCGGTTCCGGCGGCGGGGTTCCCGGGCTGATGCTGGCGCTGGCGCGGCCGACATGGCGGGTCACGATGGTGGATGCGGTACAGAAAAAAATGGCGTTTGTTCAGCAAGTGATCGCGGAATTGCGGATTTCCAACGCGCAGGCGCTGGCGGCGCGGGTCGAATCGCTGCGGGTTGAGGCGCTGGAGCCGCCGATGCGTTATGATCTGGCCGTTTCCCGCGCGTTTTCGGATTTGGCCACTTTCGTCGAGGGCAGTCGTCATCTGTTGACGGCAAACGGGGTTTGGGCGGCGATGAAGGGTGCGGTGCCGGAAGCGGAGATCGCGGCGTTGCCTGCGGAGGTTGCGGTTCGCGCGGTCGAAGTGCTGACGGTGCCCGGTCTGGACGCTCGCCGCCATTTGATTTTGTTGGAGCATGTGCATGGCTTTTGATTTTCCTCGCATCATCGCTATCGCCAACCAGAAGGGGGGCGTCGGCAAAACCACGACGGCGGTCAACCTCGCCGCCAGTTTGCACGCGATGAAGCAGCGGGTGTTGCTGATCGACCTCGATCCGCAAGGCAATGCGACGACCGGCGCCGGGCTCGACAAGCGGCAGTTGACCGATACGGTATATCAGGTGTTGCTCGGCGAGAAGAAAATCGCTGACGTGCGCAAGCCGTCGCCGACCGGCGGCTTCGATATCGTTCCCTCCAACCGCGATCTGGCCGGCGCCGAGATCGAGTTGGTGGATTTGCCGGATCGCGAGATGCGGCTAAAGGGCGCGCTGGTCGATGCGTTGTCGCAGATGAAAGCGGCGATTTCGGAAGTGGTCGAAGAATACGATTTTGTGCTGCTCGATTGCCCGCCGTCGTTGTCGCTGCTGACCTTGAACGGGTTGTGCGCGGCGGATTCGGTGTTGATTCCGATGCAGTGCGAGTACTACGCGCTGGAAGGTTTGTCCGATCTCATTCAAACGTTGAAAAAAGTGCGCGCCCACCTCAATCCGAAGCTGGAAATCGAAGGTCTGTTGCGTACGATGTACGACCCGCGCAATATGCTGGCGCAGAATGTCGCGACCGAGTTGGCGAAGCATTTCGGCGACAAACTTTATCGGACGATCGTGCCGCGCAACGTGCGTTTGGCGGAAGCGCCGTCGCACGGCTTGCCCGCGATCAAACTCGATCCGGCCTCGAAAGGCGCGCAGGCATATCTGGCGTTGGCCGGAGAAATGTTGCGGAGAATCGAAGCAGCGGCAGGACAAACGCCGGGGCAAACCGCAACGCCAAAAGCCGCGTCGGCATAGCTCTGTCGGTGATGACTGGAAGGAACAAACAACCATGACACGACTCAAAGGACTTGGCCGCGGGCTGGATTCGCTGATTCCGTCCGGCGACGAGACCGCAGACGCCACGGCGTCGGAATTGCAAACGGTGGTGATCACGCGCTTGCAGCCGGGCAAATACCAGCCGCGCACCAAGATGGACGAGGCCTCGCTCAACGAACTGGCCGAGTCGATTCGTGAACAGGGCTTGATGCAGCCGATTCTGGTGCGCGCCCTTTCTGGCAAAAGCAGCGACAATCGCTACGAGATCATCGCCGGTGAGCGGCGGTGGCGCGCAGCGCAGCGCGCCGGACTGAAAGACGTGCCGGTGCTGGTCAAAACGATTCCCGATCAAACCGCGCTGGCGTGGGCGCTGATCGAAAACATTCAGCGCGAAAATCTGAATCCGCTCGAAGAAGCGCAAGGTTTGCAACGATTGATCGGCGAATTTTCGCTGACCCATGAAGATGCCGCCAAAGCGGTCGGTCGCTCGCGCAGCGCCGTGACCAATTTGTTGCGCTTGCTGCAATTGTCAGAGCCGGTGCAAAAACATTTGAACGACGGCGCGTTGGAAATGGGGCACGCGCGGGCGTTGCTGGCTTTGTCGAACGGACAGCAAGCGATGGCAGCGGCGCGCATCGTCGAAAAAGGCTTGAGCGTGCGCGAAGCCGAACGACTGGTGCATGCGATGCAACATCCGCCGGTGAAGAAAAAAGTCGCGGCGCACGATGCGGATACGGCGCGGCTCGAAACCGAATTGTCGGAACACCTCGGCGCGAAAGTGCAGATAGAAACCGGCAAAAAAGGCGCGGGCAAGGTAGTAATTCACTATTCAAATCTCGACACTCTGGACGGGATTCTGGAAAAACTGCGGTAACAACTCACACATAAGGAACGAAACAAGATGGAAAACAATGCAGCATCGGTGCACGGCCATGAGGTTATGAAAATGATGGCCGCGTCGGGTAAAACATGGACGCGCGACAGTTTGGTCGTGGCGATACATCAAAAATTCGGAACCGGCGCACGGTTTCACACCTGTTCGAGCGATAACATGACCGCCGACGAACTGATCGACTTTCTCGACGCGCGCGGCAAGTTCATCGACCGCGGCGAAGGGTTCACCACCGACGAAGGACATATTTGTAACCATTGATTCGAGGCGAAGAGGCGCCTCTTTCCAGAGGGGCCGCTTCTTGAATCAAACACTCTTAATAAAGTTACATCGAAAAGATTTGTTTTGTGCTACATTGCGCGGCGGGGCGGCTAATCGAAGCGGGCAAAAATGACTGACGTGCAAGAAACGAAAATGCAGGAAACGAAAATGCAGGAAACAAAAACGCAGGAAGAGGAGGAGGCTGAAATAAAAAAAGCCGCGCTGATTGGTAGTAGCAACGGCGGCGGCAACGACGAGGAAGATGAAGCTGCCGCGGCGCGCGCCAAAAAAATCCTGATCCGCCGTCCCGGCATGGTACGCGGGCGCATGTCTTGGCTTGACCGGCGCAACGGCCGAAGCTGGCGGCACGCGGTGCAAACCGTGTTCGTCCTGTTGAATGTTTATCTGTGCGTACAGTTTTATCTCTGGGTGCGTTATTACGAAACCGGCGGCGCTTCGCTCAAAGTGACACGGCCGCCAGGTGTCGAAGGATGGTTGCCCATCGCCGGATTGATGAACCTCAAATACACGCTGATGACGCTCAACATTCCGCCAATTCACGTGGCGGCGATGTTTTTGCTGGTAGCGTTTCTGTTGGTTAGCCTGCTGTTCAAAAAATCGTTTTGCTCGTGGTTGTGCCCCGTCGGCAGCTTGTCGGAAGCGTTGTGGCGGTTGGGGCAAAAAGTTTTGGGCCGTAACGTCACGCTACCGCGCTGGCTCGATATTCCGCTGCGTGCGCTTAAATATGTTTTGCTGGCGTTCTTTGTGTGGATTGTGGCGATCAGCTCGGCGGACACGATCGAATCGTTCATGACTTCTTCTTACGGGCTGATCGTCGATGTGAAAATGCTCGATTTCTTCCGGCACATCAGCAACATCGTGTTGATCACGCTCATCGTGCTCGTCATCGGCAGCGTCTTCATCAAAAACCTGTGGTGTCGTTATCTGTGCCCGTATGGCGCGCTGGTGGGGCTGATCTCGCTGCTGTCGCCGTTCAAGATTCGGCGCGACGCTGAAGCGTGCATCGATTGCACCAAATGCGCGAAAGCCTGTCCATCGCAGTTGCCGGTGGACAAGAAATTGCAGATGCGTTCCGCCGAATGTACGGCGTGCTTGTCGTGTGTGGCGGTGTGCCCGGCCAAAGATGCGTTGCAGTTTTCACTGCCGCCGGATAAAAAAACGGCAGCCAACGGCGACGATTCCGGCATCAGTCGCCGCTGGCGCAAACGCGCGCTGTCGGGCGCGGTGTTGACGCTGTTGCTCGTCGTCGTGGTCGGCGGCATCATCGGCGCGGCGAAGATCACGGGGCATTGGCAAACGCCGGTGCCGGAAGCGGTGTATCGAGATTTGATTCCGAACGCGCGGGAGCTGGCGCATCCATAAAGGAGTTTCCACGTCGGGGCACTTCGCGAAGCGCTCCGATAAAACCCCGTTTGCTCCGAGCTGGTCGAAGAGACTTTTAGCGTGTAGAAAGCGGCGCATCCGCCGCACTGTCGCCGATTGGTGTTGTTGGCGACGAAGGCAAGGAAGCCAAAAACGCTTCGCCGCCGCCCTTGATCCAAACAAAATCTTTGTCGATTTTCTTGATGGAAAACGCGGGAAAGAAATCTGGAAGGAAAGCAAAGACCCATCCGATACCTAATAAAACGGGAATCCCCCATGACAGCCCCGACAGAAACACGAAAATTATCCACATGAGGGTTAACAGAAGAAACGGAAGACCGCGAAGCAGTAAGGCATAAATTTGTCTGAGTCGCTGGTGGTAAGCGCAAAACAAAATGCGCGTTTTGAAGCAGTGCGCGAAAAATTTATTGGTGGCAAATTGAGCGAATATAAAAGCGACGGTCACCGCCATCGTAGAAAAAAGCAAAAATGACGGCGGCGGCCATTTCCAAAAAAGCAGCATTAACAAAGTAGGCGCAAAAGAAAGAAAAAGCATCCCCTTTCCAATCACACCAATCCAGCGACGAGGATGCCAGTACAAATTGTAGGAGCGCGGAGGAGAAGAAACCGGTTTGCCGCACTTGGGGCAGCAATGCTTCGGAAAAGCAACGTCCTGTCGCATGACCAAGAATTCTTTTTCGCGCCAGCACGTCACGCCGGGTTGCGCGGGTGTTTCAAACGGCTCGTTGGGGTCGAAAGTGCCGGACATTTCGGTTTCTCCGTTTCCTTATCAGCATATCATCGTTTTTGCGCTATTGGCATAGTTTGGCATTCGCATTCGAGGCGGGTTTTTATGCGAGGCGCAAAGAGCGGCGTTTATTCGCCGCATTTCAACAGCATCGCGTCAGCCGAAACGCATTTTCTTCGCATTTTCTTTGTCGTAATACCGCTAAACGGGTTGCGGGGCACTCCAAAAGCCCTTACAATTCCGCGAATATTTGAGTGCGCCGGTCGGAAAAGACGGGCGCGGTGGGTTTTTGACGCCGACAGCAAAACAATTAGCGATAGACATAAGGACGCACTGCTCAGGATTTACGGTACGACACGCCATGCTTGCTTTTCACGAATCAAAATTTTCTTTCCGCCCCCTTTCTCGTCTCGCGTCGTTGAGTCGATTGTCAGGTAGCGACGGGTTCGGAGTGTGACGTGCGTGCTGAGTACCGCCGGTTGATCGGTTTGCAGGGCGTGGTCACGGTAGTGGGCGCAGCCATCGCGTTTTTCGCGGTGTCCGGGCTGGCGGCGGGGTCGTTTGTCTTTGGCGGTGGTATTGTCTTGGCAAGTGCGGCGTATCTTGCCTGGCGGTTTGAGCAGGGACGCCGTCTCAAAAAGGCCAGTCCGCAGTGGCATGTGAGCCAAGCGTATGTGACGGCCTTTCAGCGGTTTTTGTGGGCGGCGGGAATGCTGGTAGTGGGATTCAAGTTGCTGGAGCTTGCGCCGCTTTGGATGCTGGCCGGATTTTTTGGGGGGCAGGCGGTTTGGCTGGCGGCTCCGATCTGGGTGAAAGTTGAGAACGTAAAATGACGACGGAAGCGTTGACTTCGACAGAGTACATCAAGCATCACTTGCAGAATTTGACCTGCGGGATAGGCGACGGCGGTTTTCATTGCGCGCACACTCCGGAAGAAGCGCAGGGCTTGGGGTTCTGGGCGCTCAATGTGGATACGATCGGCGTTTCGCTGGTGCTGGGTGCGCTGTTCCTCTTTTTGTTCCACCGCGTGGCGAGGAAGGCCACGGCGGGCGTTCCCAGCGGCGCGCAGAATTTTGTCGAATGGGTTGTTGAGTTCATCGACGGCAGCGTGCGCGGTTCTTTTGCCGCCCGTAACGATCTGGTTGCGCCGTTGGCGATGACGATTTTCGTCTGGATTTTCCTGATGAACGGGATGGATCTGATTCCGATTGACTGGATTCCGAGCGTCGCGCAGTGGATGAACCTCAACCACTTCAAGGCGGTACCGACCACCGACGTGAACGCGACCATCGGGATGGCGCTCGGCGTTTTCATTCTCGTGCTTTTCTACAGCTTCAAGATCAAGGGCGCCGGCGGTTTCTTCGGCGAACTAACGCTGCAACCGTTCGGGAAATTCATTCTGCTGCGGCCGGTCAACCTCATTCTTGAGCTTATCAATTTGATTACCAAGCCTGTTTCGCTGGCGCTGCGGTTGTTCGGCAACATGTACGCGGGCGAAATGGTCTTCATCCTGATTGCGCTGCTGCCGTTTTATTTGCAATGGGTGCTGTCCCTGCCTTGGGCCATCTTCCATATTCTGATTATCACGCTGCAAGCGTTTATTTTCATGACGCTGACCATCGTCTATCTCGACATGGCGCATCAGGAACACCACTGACCCGAATGGTTTTGATTTTTTAACAGGAGACTCGAAAGATGGAACTTGCAACCTCTCTGCTCTACATCGCCAGCGCGCTGATGTTAGGTTTGGGCGCCTTGGGCGCGGCTGTCGGTATCGGCATTCTCGGCGGCCGTTTTCTGGAAGGCGCGGCGCGCCAGCCGGAATTGATCCCGATGCTGCGCGTCCAGTTCTTCATTGTGATGGGCCTGGTTGACGCGGTGCCGATGATCGCCGTCGCCTTCGGCTTGTTCGTCATGTTTGTGAAGACGTAATTCGGGCGAATCATCGTTTTTAACGAACTGAAAAAGGTATTTGCATGAATATCAATGCGACCCTACTCGGCCAGTTGATCATGTTCGTCCTGTTCGTCTGGTTCTGCATGAAGTTCATCTGGCCGCCTGTCGTCAACGCGCTGGATGCACGCAAGAAGCAGATTGCCGACGGTCTGGCTGCCGCCGACCGTGGCAAGCACGATCTGGAGTTGGCTGCCAAGCGTTCCGCCGATCTGTTGCGCGAAGCCAAGGAAAAAGCGGCTGAGATCATCGCGCAGGGCGAGCGGTTGAAGGTCGAAATGCTCGATCAAGCCAAGGCCAGCGCGCGCGACGAAGCCGAGCGTATTCTGGTGGCGGCGCGTGCCGATGTCGGTCAGGAAGTCACCCGCGCGCGCGAAGCGTTGCGCCATCAGGTGGCGGACTTGGCCATCGCCGGCGCGTCGAAAATTTTGCAGCGCGAAGTGGATGCGAAAGCGCACGCCGATTTGCTGTCGGCGCTGAAACAGGAACTGTAAGACCATGGCTGAACGACTGACCGTTGCCCGTCCCTACGCCGAAGCGGTGTTTGCGCTGGCGGCTGAGGAAAAGAAGCTGCCGCAGTGGCTGGCAACGCTGGCGTTGCTGCGCGGCGTGAGTGAAGCGCCGAAAATGCGCGCGCTGCTCAACGATCCGAAGATCGAAGTTGCCGCCAAGGCGAAGACGTTTCAGGACGTGTGTGGCGACGCATTGGACGCTGGTGGTCGGCGGCTGGTGGAAGTGTTGTTGCAGGCGGGGCGGATCAACGTGATGGCGGAAATTGAAACCCTGTTTTTGCAACTGAAAGACGCCGCGGAAAACACGGTCGAAGCGACTATCGAAACCGCGTTGCCGCTCAACGCGGCGCAGGAAACCGAAATACGCGAAGCGCTGGCGCGGCACACCGGTAAAAAAGTGAACGCGCAGATTGCGGTCAACCCGGCGTTGATCGGCGGTACGCGGATTACGGTTGGCGACACAGTGATTGATGCTTCCGTGCAGAGCCGATTGGCGGCGATGGCGCGCGAATTGTATGCCTGACTTTTTGAATCAAAGCGATGCCCTTGGGGCATGATGAGGACACCATGCAGTTGAATCCTTCTGAAATCAGCGAACTGATTAAAAACAAAATCCAGAATCTCGACACTCGCGCCGAGATCAAGACGCAGGGAACCGTAATTTCCGTGACCGACGGCATCTGCCGCATTCACGGATTGTCGGACGCCATGCAGGGCGAAATGCTGGAGTTTCCCGGCAACGCTTTCGGTCTGGCGTTGAACCTCGAGCGCGACTCGGTGGGCTCGGTGGTGCTCGGCGAATACGAACACATCTCCGAAGGCGACACCGTCAAATGCACGGGACGCATTCTGGAAGTGCCGGTGGGACCGGAACTGATCGGTCGCGTCGTCGATTCGTTGGGTCAGCCGATTGACGGCAAAGGCCCGATCAATGCGAAGATGACCGACGTGATCGAAAAGGTTGCGCCCGGCGTGATCGCGCGGCAATCGGTGTCGCAGCCAGTGCAAACCGGATTGAAGTCGATTGACTCGATGGTGCCCATCGGTCGTGGTCAGCGCGAGCTGATCATCGGCGACCGCCAGACCGGCAAGACGGCCGTGGCCATCGACACCATCATCAATCAAAAAGGCAAAAATCTGGTCTGTATTTACGTCGCGATCGGTCAGAAAGCGTCGTCGATCAAGAGCGTGATCCGCAAGCTGGAAGAACACGGCGCGCTGGATTACACCATCGTGGTGGCCGCTTCGGCGTCCGACTCGGCGGCGATGCAATACATCGCGCCTTACTCCGGCTGCACGATGGGCGAATACTTCCGCGATCGCGGTCAGGATGCGCTGATTATTTACGACGATCTGACCAAACAAGCGTGGGCTTATCGGCAAGTGTCGCTGCTGTTGCGGCGGCCGCCGGGACGCGAAGCGTATCCGGGCGACGTGTTCTATTTGCACTCGCGTTTGCTGGAGCGCGCCGCCCGCGTCAACCCCGATTACGTGGAGAAATTCACTGAGGGCAAAGTCAAAGGCAAGACCGGCTCGTTGACGGCACTGCCGATCATCGAAACGCAGGCCGGCGACGTGACCGCGTTCGTGCCGACCAACGTGATCTCGATTACCGACGGTCAAATCTTTTTGGAAACCGATCTCTTCAACGCCGGTATCCGCCCCGCCATCAACGCCGGTATTTCGGTGTCGCGGGTCGGCGGCGCGGCGCAAACCAAAGTGATCAAAAAGTTGGGCGGCGGCGTGCGGCTGGCGCTGGCGCAGTACCGCGAACTGGCGGCGTTTGCGCAATTCGCCTCTGATCTCGACGACGCCACTCGTCGGCAGTTGGATCGCGGTCGCATGGTGACGGAACTGATGAAGCAGCCGCAGTACGAGCCGTTGCAGGTTTTTGAAATGGCGTTGACGCTGTTTGCCGTCGAAAAAGGTTTCTTCGACGATGTGCCGGTCGATAAGGCGCTGCTCTTTGAAAGCGCGATGCGCCAGTTCATGAAGAGCAAGTACGGCGAATTGATGAACCGCATTGAAGACAAGAAAGAGTTGTCCGGCGACGATGAAAAAGCGTTGGCGGCGGCGATGGAAGACTTCAAGAAAACCGGCACGTACTAAACGCGCGGCAACGACGGACTAGGGCAATCAACATGGCAGGCTCGAAAGAGATACGCACCAAGATCAAAAGCGTGCAAAACACGCGCAAGATCACCAAGGCGATGGAAATGGTGGCTGCGTCGAAAATGCGCAAAGCGCAGGATCGCATGCGCGCAACGAGGCCATATCTTGAACGGATGTTTTACATCGCCTCGCACGTTGCAAAAGCCAGCACCGAATACCATCATCCGTTTTTGATTCGGCGCGAAACCGTCAAGCGCATCGGCGCGGTGGTGATCTCCACCGACAAAGGCTTGTGCGGCGGCTTGAACACCAATCTGTTTCGGATGTTGTTGCAGCAGCACAAGGCATGGAAAGCGCAAGGGTTGGACGTTGAATATGTGGCCATCGGCAACAAGGGGCTGGGCTTTTTGTCGCGCATGGGCGCTTCCATCGTGTCCAGCGTCGTGCAGCTTGGCGACGTGCCGCACATCGACCGTCTGGTCGGGCCGCTGAAACCGTTGTTCGATGCGTACATCGCGGGCAACATCGACGAGATTCATGTTTTCTCGACCGGCTTCGTCAACACGATGAAACAACTGGCGCGCAAGGATTTGCTGTTACCGGTGCCGCCGGAATTCCGGTCGCCGACCGGCGAGGTGCGCCAAACCGAATCACAGCACGGTTTGTGGGATTACATTTACGAGCCGGATGCCAAGATGTTGCTGGACGGTGTGATGCGTCGCTACATCGAAGCGGTGATTTATCAAGTGCTGGCCGAGAACATGGCGTCGGAACAATCGGCGCGGATGGTGGCGATGAAAGCGGCGTCCGACAACGCCAACAAGATCATCAACGAATTGCAATTGGTTTACAACAAGACGCGGCAAGCGGCCATTACTCAAGAGCTGACGGAAATCGTCGGCGGCGCTGCAGCGGTTTAACGGATTACATTGAGAGAATAGCGGAGTCAGAAGAATGAGCCAAGGAACCATAGTTCAGTGCATCGGCGCCGTGGTGGACGTTGAGTTTTCGCGCCAGGCCATGCCCAAAGTTTACGACGCACTCAAGATGGACGAAATCGGGTTGACGCTGGAAGTTCAGCAGCAACTCGGCGACGGCATCGTGCGCACCATCGCGCTGGGCAGCTCTGACGGTTTGCGTCGCGGGATGAAAGTGGTGAACACCGGCGCGCCGATTTCGGTGCCGGTCGGTGTCAAATGTCTCGGTCGCATCATGGATGTGCTGGGTCGCCCGATCGACGAAGCCGGCCCCATCGGCGCGGAAAAAACCTTGTCGATTCACCGGCAAGCGCCGACCTTTGAAGAGTTGTCGCCCTCGACCGAACTGCTCGAAACCGGCATCAAGGTGATCGACCTCGTTTGCCCGTTCGCCAAAGGCGGCAAGATCGGATTGTTCGGCGGCGCCGGCGTCGGCAAAACCGTGAACATGATGGAACTCATCAACAACATCGCCAAAGCGCACAGCGGCTTGTCGGTGTTCGCCGGTGTCGGCGAGCGCACCCGTGAGGGCAACGACTTTTATCACGAGATGAAAGATTCGAACGTGCTCGACAAAGTGGCGATGGTTTATGGTCAGATGAACGAGCCGCCGGGCAACCGCTTGCGCGTGGCGCTGACCGGCCTGACCATGGCCGAATACTTCCGCGATGAAAAAGACAACGCCGGCAAAGGCCGCGACGTGCTGCTGTTCATCGACAACATTTACCGCTTTACGCTGGCCGGCACCGAAGTGTCGGCACTGCTCGGGCGGATGCCGTCGGCGGTGGGTTATCAACCGACGCTGGCCGAAGAAATGGGCAAACTGCAAGAGCGGATCACCTCGACCAAGACTGGTTCGATCACCTCGATTCAAGCAGTGTACGTTCCGGCGGACGACTTGACCGACCCGTCACCGGCCACGACCTTCGGCCACCTCGACGCTACCGTCGTGTTGTCGCGCGACATCGCCTCGCTGGGGATTTATCCGGCGGTCGATCCGCTCGATTCGACTTCACGGCAAGTGGATCCGCACATCATCGGTGAAGAGCATTACAAAACGACGCGCTCCGTTCAGCAAATGTTGCAGCGCTACAAAGAACTGCGCGACATCATCGCGATTCTGGGGATGGACGAACTATCGCCGGAAGACAAACTGGTTGTGGCGCGGGCGCGGAAGATTCAACGCTTCCTGTCGCAGCCGTTCCATGTGGCCGAAGTGTTCACCGGCTCACCGGGAAAATACGTGTCGTTGAAAGAAACCATCCGTGGTTTCAACATGATCGTCAACGGCGAGTGCGACGAGTTGCCGGAACAAGCGTTCTACATGGTCGGCACCATCGACGAAGCCTTCGAGAAAGCCAAGACCCTGCAATAAGGAAACGCCACATGAGTCTAACCTTGCGTGTTGATGTCGTCAGCGCCGAAGAACTGATTTTCTCCGGCGCCGCCGAATTCGTGGCCTTGCCGGGAATCATGGGCGAGTTGGGCATTTATCCGCGCCACACGCCGCTGCTCACGCAGATCAAACCCGGCGCCGTGCGGCTCAAGCTGCCCAACCAAACGCAGGAAGAAGTGATCTTCGTGCAAGGCGGTTTTCTGGAAGTGCAGCCGAACCAGGTGACCGTGCTCGCCGACACCGCGATCCGCGCCAAAGACCTCGACGAAAAAGCGGCGCTGGAGGCGAAACAAAAAGCCGAAGAAGCGATGGTGAATCGCTCATCGCACGAAGATCTGGCGCGCGCCGAAGCCGAACTGGCGGCGGCGACGGCGCAGATGAATATTTTGCAGAGATACAAGAACCGCGCGACGACGCGGTGATGGCAGGAGCGCTTTACAAAGCGCCCCAAAGGAGCGAAGAAAAACGGACGCAAGAAAGCGTCCGTTTTTTATTTGAGTGGGCAAGAGCGGGCGGTATCGCCGCCCTTTTCTACCGCAACCGAAACCGCTGTTTCCTTCGGTAAGCGAAGAAATCTTCGATCACACCATCACGGATGCGTTGTTGCAAACGTTTCCAGTATTCGGGATGAAAAATATCCTCGTGGTGGCGTGAGAACATTTCCCGCAGCGAATCGTCGTTGAAAAGGAATTGACGAAATTCTTCGGGGAACACATCGTTTTCGGCGACGCTGTACCAAGGCTCGCTGGCGAGTTCGTCTTCGGGGTAACGCGGCGGCGGGATGGCGCGGAAATTCATTTCGGTCATGTAGCGAATTTCATCGTAATCGTAGAACACGACACGATCGTTCTTGGTGACGCCGAAATTCTTGAGCAGCATGTCGCCGGGGAAAATGTTGGCGCTTGCCAACTGGCGGATGGCGACGCCGTAATCGTCGATGATGTCGGAACGCTTGGTTCCGTCCACTTGATCGATGTAAAGGTTGAGCGGCACCATCCGTTGTTCGAGATAAAGATGGCGGATCAAAATGCGGTCGCCCAGATCGTCGAGCTTCTCGGGGATTTCGCGCTGCATTTCGGCCAGCAGTTCTTCGTTGATCCGGCTTTTTTCAATCGCAAAATTCTCGTATTCCTGAGTATCGGCCATGCGACCGACGCGATCGTGCTCCTTGACGAGTTGGTAGCAAGCGCGCACCCGCTCCGCATCGACGTTTTTTTGCGGCGCGAAACGATCCTTGATGACTTTGAACACGGCATCGTACGACGGCAGCAGGAAGACCAGCATCACCATGCCGCGCGCGCCGGGGGCAATCACGAACTTGTCTTTGGTTTGCGCCAGATGGCGCAGGTATTCGCGGTAGTACTCGGTTTTGCTGTGTTTCTGACAGCCGATGGCGGTGTACAACTCGGCGGTGGTTTTGTGCGGCAGAATTTCGCGCAGCCACTCGACGGTGGCGGAGGGCAGCGGCGCATAGACCATGAAGTAGGCGCGGTTGAAGCCGAAGACGATGCTGGCGTCGCTGAATTCGGTGAGACAGGCATCGACAAACAGCTCGCCGGTATCGCTGCGACTGATCGGTAGCAGGAAGGGATAGACGCCATCGGGGATGCGTAACTTGCCGATGATCCAGGCGGATTTGTTGCGATAAAAAACCTCGTTGTAAATTTCGAGCACGCCTTTTTTCAGCGCTTCTTGACCGAAGCGACGATCGAGCGCGGCGGCGATGTCGGCTACGTCGCGCGGCAAATCTTCCCACGGCAAACGCAGCGGCGAGTTGCGCAGAATCACCCGCAAGCGTTCTTCGACGCCGGCAGCCAACGGGAAATTGATGGCGATGGGGCGCGGCAGTTCGCGGCGGCGATCTTCGGGCTGCGAGCTGAACACGTACATTTTGTCCGGCGCCAGATCGCGGTGCTGAAACAAGCGACAATAAACCGAATTGAAAAAACTCTCGGCAATTTCAAAGCGCGGGTAATTCGGCAACAGAGTCGTATAGTGATCTTTGACGCGCGAAAGAAAACCGGGGTCGTGACACAATTCGCCGACCATGCGGCGGATCAATTCCACCGACAGTTCGACGTGATGATCGTACAAGTGCATCCGCTGCTTCATCGCCGCCTGAACTTCGTGCCAGGCGGCTGATTCAAAGCGCTGCTGGGCGCCGGCGGTGACTTCGAGAAAGCGGCCATACTGCGCGTCGAAACCTTGCAGAATGGTATGCGCGACCAGCGTTTCGAGGTCGGTCGTGGCGGCGGTGGCGAGAGGCGTGGTGGAGGGCGTGGTCATGGTTGGCGATCAGAATACGGCCTTGTCCACACGATTCCGGCCTCGCTTACGCGAGGCCGGAATGGAGATTGGCGCCGTGGTCGCACGTTAGCGATCAGTGGAACTGCTCTTCCTCGGTCGAGCCGGTCAGCGCCTTAACGCTGGACGAGCCGCCCTGAATCACGGTGGTCACGTCGTCGAAGTAACCCGCGCCCACTTCCTGCTGGTGGCTCACGAAGGTGTAGCCTTGCTCGCGCGCCTTGAACTCGGGCTCCTGCACCATGTTGACGTAGTGCTTCATGCCTTCGCCGCGCGCATAGGCGTGGGCGAATTCAAAGATGCGGTACCAGTTGACGTGGATGCCGGCCAGCGTGATGAACTGGTACTTGTAACCCATTGCCGACAGCTCATCCTGAAACTTGGCGATAGTCTTGTCGTCCAGATTCTTCTTCCAGTTGAACGAGGGCGAGCAGTTGTACGACAGCAGCTTGCCGGGGCTCTTGGCCAGCACGGCCTGCGCGAACTCACGGGCAAAACCGAGGTCGGGCGTGCCGGTTTCGCACCACACCAGGTCGGCGTAGGGCGCGTAGGCCACACCGCGGCTGATGGCTTGTTCCAAGCCGTTCTTGACGCGGTAAAAGCCCTCTTGCGTGCGCTCGCCGGTCAGGAAGGGCTTGTCGTTGGCGTCGTGGTCGCTGGTGATCAGGTTGGCGGCCTCGGCGTCGGTGCGGGCCAGCACGATGGTGGGCACGCCCATCACGTCGGCGGCAAAGCGCGCCGAGATCAGCTTTTCCACCGCTTCCTGCGTCGGCACCAGCACTTTGCCGCCCATGTGGCCGCATTTCTTGACGGCGGCGAGTTGGTCTTCAAAGTGCACGCCCGACGCGCCGGCGACGATCATGTTCTTCATCAGCTCGAAAGCGTTCAGCACGCCGCCGAAGCCCGCCTCGGCATCGGCCACGATGGGCAGGAAGTAATCAATGAAGTCCTTGTCGCCGGGGCCGACGCCGCGGCTCCACTGAATTTCGTCGGCGCGCTTGAAGGTGTTGTTGATGCGGCGCACCATCGTCGGCACCGAGTCATAGGCGTACAGCGACTGGTCGGGGTACATGGTCTCGCTGGTATTGCCGTCGGCGGCCACCTGCCAGCCCGACAGGTACACCGCTTCCAGGCCGGCCTTGGCTTGCTGCATCGCTTGTCCGGCGGTGATGGCGCCAAAGGCATTGACGTAGCCCTTCTTGGCCTCGCCGTTGACCAGACGCCAGAGCTTTTCGGCGCCGCGCTTGGCCAGCGTGTATTCAATCGCCACACAACCGCGCAGTCGCACCACGTCGGCAGCGGTGTAGCCGCGCTTGACGCCTTTCCAGCGCGGATTGCTGGCCCATTCTTTTTCCAGAGCCTGAATTTGTTCCTTACGGGATTGCGACATTTTGAAACTCCTTGTTGTAAAGCAAGATTAATAAAGTAAAAGATTACGCCAAAAGTTCATATCCGGGCAACGTCAGGAAGTCAACCAATTCGTCCCGCGTGGTGATTCGGTGCAACAACGCGGCGGCGTCGGTAAAGCGCCCCCCACAGAAGCGATCGTCTCCCAGTTCGCGCCGAACAACCGCGGTTTCTTCCGCCAACATTTTCTCGAACAGCGCCGGGGTAACCTGCTCGCCGTTGTCGAGCGTTTTGCGATGACGAATCCATTGCCAGATCGACGTGCGCGAAATTTCGGCGGTGGCGGCGTCTTCCATCAAACCGTAAATCGGGACGCAACCGTTGCCGGAAATCCATGCTTCGAGATATTGTAGCGCGATGCGAATGTTGGCGCGCATCCCGGCGTCGGTACGCTCTCCGGCGCAGGGTTCCAAGAGCATGGCGGCAGTAGTCGGCGGATCGTTCTCGCGCAGCACGTCCAGTTGGTTGCGGCGGTCGCCGAAAAAGCGGTCGAACACCGGCAAAACCGTGTCGGCCAAGCCCGGATGCGCAATCCAAGTGCCATCATGGCCGTTGCCGGCTTCCCGTTCCTTGTCGGCGCGGACTTTTTCGCCCACCCAAGCGTTGCGCTCGGCATCCTTGCTCGGAATGAACGCCGCCATCCCTCCCATCGCGAACGCGCCGCGACGGTGGCAAGTTTTGATCAGCAGCTTCGAAAAAGCGCTGAGGAAGGGTTTTTCCATCGTGACGACCTGGCGGTCGGGCAGCACGCGATCCGTATGATTTTTCAGCGTTTTGATGTAGCTGAAAATATAATCCCAGCGGCCGCAGTTCAGCCCGACGATATGGTCGCGCAGGTGATACAGGATTTCGTTCATCTGAAACACGGCAGGCAAAGTCTCGATCAGGATGGTTGCCTTAATCGTGCCGCGCGGCAGGCCGTAACGGTCTTCGGCAAAATTGAAAACGTCACCCCACCACGCCGCTTCTTTGTACGACTGCGTTTTGGGCAGGTAAAAATAGGGCCCGCTGCCTTTGTCGAGAAGCTGGCGGTGGTTGTGATGGAAATACAGCGCAAAATCGAACAACCCGCCCGGAATCGGTTTGCCCTGCCACAGCACATGTTTTTCCGACAGATGGTGGCCGCGCACTCGGCACATCAACACCGCCGGTTTTTCTTTCAGCGCGTAACGCTTTCCGCTCTGCGGATCGGTGTACGTGATGGTGCCGTTGACCGCATCGCGCAGATTCACTTGCCCTTCGATCACCTTGCCCCAAGCGGGCGCCAGCGAATCCTCGAAGTCGGCCATGAACACCTTGACGTTGGCGTTCAGCGCGTTGATGACCATTTTGCGATCGACCGGGCCGGTGATCTCGATGCGACGATCCATCAAATCTTCCGGAATGCCGCGAATCTTCCAGTCGCCGTTGCGAATCTCGGCCGTCTCGGGCAGAAAATCCGGCAACGCGCCGGCGTCGATCTTTGCTTGCCAAACGCGACGTTCCTCCAGCAGCGCGTCGCGCGCCGGGGTAAAGCGCCGCACCAACTCACCCAAAAACACCATGGCGTCGTTAGTCAAAATCTCTTTCTCACCGCCGCTCCGCGAGGGCGCGGCCAAAGTCAAACCTGAATCTTGCGACATCATTTCTCTCCTTTAACAAGGCGCTCGCAAACGGCGAACGCGGGTTTTCAGACAAAACAACCCGGGCCAGGATTCAAGATGAAGAACCCGGTTCCCGCGGAGTGACGCTGGGTCGCGTGATAAAAGGCTTCCCTTTTGGGGGTTGGAGGCAACAGCAGTCATGGGCAAGTTAACCTCGGACAGCAATCATAAAACAAATAGGGCGAAGAAAAAACCCCGTTGACAGAATGCCGACATAAAGGGTTCAATAATAACCCGCCCAGCATGGCGTTGTGGTGGTTTTGCCATTCATGAGCGGACAGTAAAATGACGAAAATGGAAAATGTGAAAGAAATTTGTATCCCCAAAGCGCCGGTTTGTTGGGAAACCTGCGGCAACTGCGCGACCGGCGAATTGCTGGTCAGCAGCGTCAACGTGTCGGTGGGCGAGTCCGTCGCCCGTGACGACACGCTGATCGTGGTCGAAACCAACAAAGTTTCGCTCGACATCCCGTCGCCGTACGCCGGCACGGTGGTGGATGTCTTGGTCAAGCCGGGCAGCACCGTCAAGGCGTTTGATGTGATTGCGAAGGTTCGGGTTTAAGGGGGCGGGTGGCGCAGGGGCGGTTCGCAACCGCCCAGACAAAAGGCGCGCTAAATAAAGGGACTCATCGATTGCACAAGTTGCTTCATAGTCTCGTTGGCGCCGCTCATTTGCAGCACAACATTTTTGCCTTGCAGGCGAGGGGACAATTTTTGAGCCGCCACGATCGTTGAAGCGCCCGCACCCTCGGCCAGATTGTGTGTATAAGATAAGGCCGTTCTTATCCCCGCTCGTATTTCATCTTCGGATAACAAAACAAAATCGGCCAATTGGTCTTTATAAAGATGAAAAGGGATTTCAAAAGCGGTGCCGGTGGCAAAGCCTCCGGCAAAAGTATGATTTTCCGACGGTGTGATTTTCTGATTTCGCCACGATAAATAAGCCGCTTGCGATGCTTCTGCTTGTACAGCGTAAATCTCAACGGTCGGTTTAACGGTTTTGAACACGGTCACGGCAGCAGCAAGCTCACTTCCGCCGCCAATCGGCAGGATGATGGCGTCAATGTTCGGCAGTTCTCGAAGAATCTCGGTAAATTCCGTACCGACACCGTTGATGAGATGAGGCTCATTCGCGGCGTGGATGAAGCGTAAATTTTTCTCTTTCTGTATTTTAATGCCTTCGCTGGCCGATTCTTCAAAGTTGTTTCCGGCCTCAATGAGCGTTGCCCCGGTGTTTTTTATCAGATCGTTTTTTTCTGCGTTATTGTTTTTTGGAACAACGATCGTTGCGGGAACGCCATATTTTTGGGCGGCTGTTGCGATAGAAATGCCATGATTGCCAGTAGAAAAAGTAATGACTCCCGATATTTTTTCCCGGCTCAGATGGTGCATGATGTTGAGGCCGCCACGAATTTTGGGGTATTCGTAAAAATGGGTTGGAATGGGATCAAAGCTCTCCTGCCTCGATCATGCGGATGAGTGTTGAAATGTCCGCCCCGTAGTTCTTGGGTGGCGGTGGCGCCTCGTGTTGGTCAGCCTC
>WRFN01000009.1 GCA_009778785.1 Betaproteobacteria bacterium
GCCAGCACGCGAGCGAATACGCCGCCACCGTCGGCGGCAAGCCGTGGAAGTACGTGCTGATTCCTCACGATGAAGTCAAGGAATCGGAGAAGTTGTCTGGCTATTTGCGCTTCGAGCAGAGGGAATAATTTTCTTGCTACGGTATGGTCTAGCTTGTCCGCACTTGCGTATCGCCCCGCTTTGACCGAAACTATTGCTCCCTACGAAAAGGGAACACGCCATGACAAACATCCAGAATGAAAAGCCGATGACCCTTGTTGAATTGGGCGAAATGCGCGCCGGGGGCCGCAAAATCGCCATGCTGACCTGTTACGACGCCAGTTTTGCCGCGTTGCTCGACCGTTGCGGCGTTGACGCCCTTCTGGTCGGGGATTCGCTCGGCAACACGATTCAGGGGCAAAAAAGCACGCTGCCGGTCACACTCGACCACATGGTTTATCACACCGAATGCGTGAGTCGGGGCGCGAAACGCGCTTTCGTCCTCACCGATATGCCGTTCGGCAGCTATCAGGAAAGCCCGGCGCAGGCCATGCGAAGCGCCGCTCGCCTGTTGGCCGCGGGCGCGCAGATGGTGAAGCTCGAAGGCGGGGACTACATGGCCGAAACCGTGCGTTTTCTGGTCGAACGCGGGGTGCCGGTCTGCGCTCACATCGGGCTGATTCCGCAGTCGGTGCACCAACTGGGCGGTTACCGCGTGCAAGGGCGCTCCGACGCCGGGGCGGCCCGACTCAAGGCCGACGCGCTGGCGCTGGAACAAGCGGGCGCGGCTTTGGTCGTGCTGGAGATGGTTCCCGCCGCGCTGGCCGGAGAACTCACCGCCGCAACGACGACGATGGCCACCATCGGCATTGGCGCCGGGGCGAAATGTCACGGCCAGGTGTTGGTGATGCACGACATGCTGGGCGTTTTTCCCGGCAAGACGGCGCGTTTCGTACGCAACTTCATGCAGGGCGCTGCGACCATCGAGGAAGCCGTCGCGGCTTACGTCGCTGCGGTCAGAGACGGCAGCTTTCCCGCACCGGAGCACTGTTACTAATGCACATCCACACCACTATCGCCGGTCTGCGTGCCGCGCGCGCGCAAGCCGGACGGGTCGCGCTCGTTCCCACGATGGGCAACCTGCACGACGGCCACATCGCCCTCATGCACGCGGCGCGTCAACGTTTCGGTATCGACGCCGTGATTGCCAGCATCTTCGTCAACCGTTTGCAATTCGGTCAGGGCGAAGATTTCAACCAATACCCGCGCACCTTCGAGGCCGATTGCGAAAAACTTGCCGCCGCCGGAGTCGATCATTTGTTTGCTCCGAACGAAGCGGAGATGTATCCGCAGCCGCAACGCTACCACGTTGAACCTGATCCGGCGCTGGTGTCCATTCTCGAAGGCGCGTTTCGCCCTGGTCACTTTCGGGGCGTGGCTACTGTCGTGCTCAAACTCTTCAACATCGTTCAACCCGAGACGGCGCTGTTCGGCAAAAAGGATTATCAGCAACTCATGGTGCTGAAAAACATGGCGCGCGAACTGGCGCTGCCCATCGAGATCGTTGCTATCGACACGATTCGCGCCGCCGACGGCTTGGCGCTCTCTTCGCGTAACGGCTATCTGTCGGCAAACGAGCGCGTCGAAGCGCCGCGTTTGCACCGGCAACTCGCCGCTGTCGCCGAGGCCGTGCGCAAGGGCGCGCGCGATTTCGCTCGCCTCGAAGCGGAAGCGCTCGCCGAACTGGAACAGCACGGCTGGAAGCCGGATTACCTGACCGTGCGTCGTCGCGCCGATTTGCAAACGCCGGAACCGTTGGCGGAATCGTTGGTCGCGTCGTCGTTGGTCGTATTGGCCGCCGCTCGTTTGGGAACGACGCGGTTGATCGACAACATCGAGATTTGATTGACGACAAGTCGAAAGAAAATTTTTGTACAAATAGGCGCTTGCCGAGCGTGTTGCCAGCGCACAAAATCGTGCATCGACGATAGATCCAAGAGCCGACTTTGAAAGCTTTCTTTGCTTTTGTTCTTTGCCTCGTGTTGGCGATGTCGCAATGGTCATCGGCGAAATCGCCGAAGCCGCAAAAAAATGCTCAGTATATCAATCACGCAGTGTCTGCTTTGATCAATCAGTTCAACGATGGGCTTTCGGTGAGCTCTCCCCAGCAACGGCAGATTCTTTGGGGCAAGGTTTTTGAGCCTTACAACGATTCTGAGCCGCGTTCGGATGATGCTGTTGCTTTTTTCATCATCGAAAATTTTGGCGGCAGCAATTACCACGCAGAATAGTTTCCCAGTCAACGCCGCGCTTCGTTCGGCTTACCACCTTCTCGGCGAAGTCTTTGGCCGCCGCGCGGGCAAGGCTTGTTTTGCCAAGGGCGCGGTCGAGCATCGCCGCCTCGGTGGCCACAGCGCGGGCGCGTGCTTCATTGTGCACCGCCTCATCGGCGGCGCGCTGGATGGCGTCGGGCGTCGCCAAGTCGCCGTGCTGTTCGAGCATGCGGGCGTCGGTCAGGTCTTCGATCACTGCCGACGGATGCCGCGCTTCCGCCAGCGCCCGCACCAGCGCATCGCCGGAATCGAAGCCGGTGAGCGGCCGCAGAATTTCGGCGGCTACGTCGGGGTGCAGGCCGCCATTCTCGGCGGCGGCCGTCATGCGCCGATCTTCGAGAAGGCGAACCATCATAGGATCGTAACCGGAAGCGCTATTGGCTTGGCCTTTACTCTTGACACTGCCTAAAAAATCCTGTAATTTTTTATCAGAGAACGGTGTATGTTCACTTAAGACCGGGTTACTACCCCGGACACTTTGTTGAACATCACCGTTCTTGTCTATTTTGATGTCGCTGACAGCGGTAGAGTGAATGTGGCTGTCTCCGTCCTTGCCGCCTTTCGCCTTTCTCTGCGCTACCGTGAAACGAATGAAGTATTCCTGCCCGTCTTCGCTGGTAAACTTGTTGACGTATTGATGGTAGTCCTTGATGTTATGATGCTCTTTGTGCCCATCTCGCGTCGTCTCATTCTCTGACCATCCGTGCAGCGACGTTTTGAACAGTTCGGGAATCTCGTGAATGACGGTCGTTACGTCAAACCCTTTATGGCCTGAGATTTTTCCGACGGTCGATATTGGCATCGTGACAATACGGCCATCGTGCTGATTCTGCATTTCACCAAAACCGCGCACCATATCCTCGGCAGCCTTTTTGGTCAGATGGCTTCTAAACGCCACTTTTCTGGTGGGCATGCCTATGATGGCACTTGCCTTTGCAGAAGGGTCGTTTTTATCCCATCCTCCGTACATCTCCCGCAACGCGCCAATGTCCAAACGTCCGACCAGCAACGGGCGCGGTTCAGGCGCGCCTTCCGGTTGTACGGCGTTGCGATAATCGTAGGCCGTGGAGAAGCGCTGGCTGCCGATCAGTTCATCATGAAACGCCGACTCGAATTCGTGCAGATCGACTTTGCCGTGTTCGTCGGTGGGCAGGTAGCCGCGTTCGGCAAGCGCTTGCGCCATTTCGTCAAGCATTCTTCCGCCCTCGCGTCGCAGTACCGGCTTGCCGAATAGCGGCATCGGGATTTTGTCGGTAACTCCCCACTCGCCGCGCGCTTGCGTCAGATCCATTCCACCCAGCTTGGCAATGGCCATGAACATCGAATCGCGACTTTCATCAACGGCGTTTCCCGGCTTTCCTTTTACCGCTTCCGGCGCGTCGGGAAACTCCCATTCCTGATTGTCCAGTCGGCGCGTCAGAAAGCCCCATGCCTGGTACACCGGCTCGCTCATAACCTCGCTGCGAACCCCCGTTTGCACCATCCGCCGCAGACTGGCCGCTTCTTTCTGCAAGCGCTCCACCTCACGCCCGCGCGCATTGTGCAGCCAGCGTAAATCTCGCAAGCTGCGCCCCTGCAATTCCTCGGTAGCGTCGGAGGTGGCGGCATGAAGATCGCCCAGATAAGCGCCGAACTCTTCCGGCGACACGCCCGCTTCTTCGACAGTGCGGAACATCGGTTCCATGCGCCTAACTTCCTGCGCCACTTTGATTTCGGCGTCGGTGGCGAGCATGCGGTCGAATACCTGCTTGATGCTGTCCGGCAGATCGCCGCTCACATGGTTGTGGTACACCTGCAACAGCCAGTCGCGGAAACGCTGAAACACGCCGCGCATTTCAACGCTGGGGGAGACGCCTTCATAAAAATACTTCTCCGCCGCTTCGGCAAATTTCTCGTGATAAGAGCGCTTCTCCTCGAAGGGTAGCGCGTTCCACGTGTTCAAATCCTGCACCCCGAACCAGTCGAGCGTGGCGTACATATCGGCCAGTTCCTGAGTTTCGCCCTGCGTCAATTCGCGGTCGCGCGATTCCGCCGTGAGACGGTTCGCAATGTCGGATTGCGCTTCCAGCCAGAAGTGGCCGGTTTCGTGCAGGTAGGTCGAAGCGTTGGCGTTCTTGCCCAGCGCGATGGTGAGGGTGCGGGGATCGAAAGAGCCGCGGATGGTGTCTTGCGATTGATTGAGCGTATCTTTGGCGCGTTTGACACGATCCACCATATCGGCTACATTACCAACAAGCCCGTCTGTGGGGTGTGTCGCAACAGCATCGCTGCCGATCGCCCGCTCAATCCCCGATTCGTCGGGGGCCATCCTGACGGGCTTTTCTACGTCCAGCGTTTCTATCGAATAAATCGGGTTCGGATTCTTTTCGCTAGTTGTCTCCTTCGCTGTAAACTTAACCGCCAGAACTTCGCCATTCGGCATCATCATCGGCGCCACAAAACGGTGGATCGCCGCTATAGTAAGTTCGCCTTTCACGTCGGGATGGCTATGATCCAGCGTCGCATGGCGGAACAGCTTGTCAGCATTTGCCACTGCCAGAGTGTGGCTTTCAAGAGATACTGACTTAGAAACGGCGGACTCGCTGGTCATCTTGCCGAGATTGGTTTTTGACACCACGCCAACGAATCCGGTTTCATCGTTGGTCACTTCCTTGCCGACAAACGCCCCGGCCTGTTCTCTTGCCTCATCGAGCGTTGCCGCTTGCCGCTCCGGCGTGGCGCGTTCGACAATCTGGTGCGCGTCGCCGGTGGACGATTGATAAAATCGATTCAGCATCTCAATCGACTTGTCGTCGAAGATCACGTAATTGTGCGAGCCTTCGCCTTTTCTTCGAGAGAAACCATCAAGGTAGCGGATGCCTTTGACGCCTGCTTCGTTTAGCGCCTTGCTTGCGGCTTCATCATTTCCACCACGGTGTTTTGAATATGCCAGGTAAAAGCCTTTGCCTGTTGCCGTATCTGTATCAAAGCCAGGGGAAGATTTTTTAAGTTGTGCAATCAGAGGTTGTATCGCAGTCCTCGCATTCTCCGGCTGTTCGGCCAGCGGCTTGTCCCAATCCAGCAGTTCGTGATCTTCGGGAATGTTGACTTCGTAGAGTTTGCCTTCCTTCGACGGAACAAAATCAGGCTTGCCCTCTTCGATCCACCTTGCAGCTTGTTCAACCATGCGGGCGCCTGTTTCGTCACCCCATGAATGCCTTCTGAAATCGGCATCTTTGAGCAGACCTTTAACCGCCTCCTTCTCGTCGCCATCGGAATAATGAATGGTATCTTCGGCGTAGTTCTTTGCCTCTGTGTATAAGCGCTGCTCGTCTTCAGCGCGCCATCTTGATAGGCTCTTCCGGTAATAGTCTGCGATCTCCTTGTTTCCCGCGAAGTACATCCCCCAGCCGTAAGCCTGCGCTCCTTCGCCCGTGCCGATATGCGCCAGCATGAAGCGATAGAATTCGTGCGGGGAGCCGTGCCAAGCTCTTTGATGCAGTATGTTCGGATCGTTCGGATCGAAGGAACCACGGTTGCCGGTGGCGGATTTTATTTGTTCGGGACGGAAGGCGACGTATTCTGCGCCATTTATAACGCCGTCGAATCCGTTATTGCGCAATAGTTCAGTAAGACCTGAAACATCGCGCAATAAAATTTGATCACCATTTTTCAGTCGATCAATTATCTTTTCTCCGTTCCTTGTTTTAGCGTTTTTGTCGATAGCAACAATAGCGCGACCTAATTCGACATCATCTTTTGGAACGATAAATGGTTTTTTAATGTTTAGAAATACATGATAAACAGTGTCACCATACCAATTTGCAGAAGAATCCAACGCCCCATGAATACTTCTTGAAAAATAAAATCCTGTACCGCTCCATAAAGCGCCGGTATTCGATCCAATCAGATAAGGATTAAACGTGCTGAAATCAGCATTCGTTCCGTGATACACCACCAGCGGCCTACCGGTATCGTCCACCGCCTTGGAGTCCCCGAACCAGCGCCAGAAGTTTCTGAGCTCTTCTTCCGAATTGGCGATAGGCCGACCTTCGCTGTTCATGGTGTGGCGTTGCGTTCCGTCAACGTCGATCTTCTCGGGGATGTCGTGCCAACCTATTTGATGGAACGCCTGCGAGTCCCGCGCCTTGCGGTACTTGACAAGGTCGGAGTCAGTCTTTATGCTTCTATTCGTAGCCCTTAGTTCGGCAGCACTGCCGGGGAATCGGATCCCGGAGTCCTCTCCGTAGAACTTGGGGCTATTTCTTTTCTGGTCAACATAGATCGGTTTATAATCTCCACGCTCTATTTTTGAAAGAAGGTTGAGCGTACCGGCATCTTTGGGGTAAACAGTCAAAACAAGATGACGCTTACCTTCTCCTGAAACGCGCCCTGTTTCTCCAGAAGACGGCTCAAGCCCCATCACAATCGCGCGCCCATTTTTCTTCTCAGGGGCGATCATCATCAGGTTGCCATCGCTCGCCCGCTCGAACACTGCCACCGGATTGTCCAGCCAGTCGGGGACTTTCTTCCAGTCTGCCGCCGTCATTCCGTGGTTGTATTTCCCGTCATCAACCGCGTGGCTTTCGTTGATAACCACGGGCATGTTGCCGTGGCCGGTGATCGTCAGTACGTCGCCTTCATCGAGTGCGCGAACTCCCTCTTTGTTCGGCGCCGCTCCGGCGTAGAGATCGGCGATACGATTTTCGAAGTCGGCGCGGGTTTGCGCTGAGCGCTGATAGTACGGCTCATACGCTTTGTAGTTGAAGCGCTTTGAAGGAGGAACGACGTTTCCGTTAGCATCCTTTACGACAACATCGTTCAGCTTGCGATTGTTTTTTGTATTCTTGTAAACGTAATTCTTGCCGTCATCGAAACCAAACTCTCCTATCGAGTTTGCATCCCACCATACATGATTCTTATTAACACGCTCCGCGATAATCCTGTACCCGCCGGGTATCATCTTTCCTTCTCGTTCAGCGTATTCTCGCGTCGGAGCTATCCAGTCTCCGTTACGAAAACCGTTCTCTTTAACGTTCTTCGGAACGGCTCGGTACATCCATACTCTATTTGCCTTTGAATCAAGGGCGCTTTTTATTTTGTAAAAAGAAGAATGTTCCTCGAATCCATATTGATACCACTCAGGCTTTTCCCAATAATCAGAAGGAACGATTTTGTTATCTTTCAAATTGGATAGGCTTACTGTCGCGTCGGCATCGTGACTGCTCGGCGCCCGGTGGTTCATGCGGTATTCATCGGTGGAGACGTAGCCTGCTTGAGAGGCGCGATGATCGACAATGCGTTGCGCTGTCTCCATATCGCCAGCTTCGAGCGCGTCGAAGTAGCGCTTGTCAGAGAATTCGTCGGAGACTTTCTGCGACAGCTTTCCCTGATCCACAATCCCCTCGGCCACTGTTTTGAGCGGGTAGCGTTCGCGCATTTCCTGCGGGGTCAGCCCCAACCGTTCGCCCTTGGCGGCGTACCAGCGGCTTGCCACGTTGGCGTAGGCATCGTTGACCTTCGGATCGAAGCGGCCAAGCTCGTCGAGTTCCGACTTGATCGCATTATGGATTTCGACGCGCGGCGCGTCGGCCTTGATCGCTTGCGCGGTTTCCGTGAGTTGCTTTTCGACAGCGCCGTTAACGTCCGCTTCCAGCCCGCTTTGCAGATACGCCTTTTTTTCGGCGCGGCTGAAACCGTCGGGATCGGATTTCAGCAGTTCAACCAGCGGTTCGAGCGAGGGGTTCAGCGCCGCTTGAGTCATGAAGTCGGAGGCGTTGATCGAAATGTCGCCGCGCGTTCCTTCGGCGATGGCAACTTGTTCGCGCAGCGCCGGAATCGCCCGCACCAGCGGCTCGGTGAGGCCGGTTTGTTTCAAGGTGTTGGCGTCGATATAAAGCTGTTGGGCGGGGCTGCCGTTGGTGACTTCTTCCAAGTATTGCTTGATCGCCGCCGGATCGCGCTTGATGGTGTTGGTGCTTTTGATAGTGTCGATGGTAGAGGCCAGCGTTTCGGCGGTGGCGTCGGAGGCGTTGATCTTGGCGGCGACTTCGTTCACGCGGGCGAAGCGCGCCGCGTGGGTGTAGTTGGCGCGAACGGCGACAAAAGCGAGTGGGATACCAAGCGCCGAAGTGGTTTGAAGGGTAGGAGAGGGGAAGGGCAAACACAGTTCGCCTCTACGAAATTTTAACTGCCAAGCTCTTTTATTATTTTTTGATTTTCTCCTTGGCAATCACTTTTTTTGTCTTGTAGTCTCTCAAGACTCTTTCACTTCCCTCATCTTTCACCACATACAATTTTTCTTTGTTGCTGTGGTTGTAAACGACGGTTACGCTATTTTCGCATTTTACGTCGTAGATAATCTTGTTGTTGCTATCGAGCAACTGCGTGTTAACACATCCCAGAAGAATCAATGAGGCGATAGTGGTTGACATTTCTCTCCTTTCCCTTTTGACGCATTGCTGGTAGGTAAAGAATATAGGCCAAACTAGCCTAGGAATTCTGTGGATTGTATCCTTGCTTGCTACGGTGTGTAATCTGGATTACTCGTGCGGTATGGCCGCAAACATTGCGATTGCGCTCTCTTTACTGTACTTTGCGCCGTAATCAACATTGCCAACAGTTTTCCGTATGATTTCTTCAGGTTTTTCCGCCGTTTCATCAAGCAGACTTAAAGCAAATTCTCCTGAGTCACTCGGATTCACAATCTTCGCAATATGTTTGACAGAAGTTATGAATTTCAATCCGACCATTAAACTGCTACCGGTGGCCACCACCGTGATCTGATTCATCTTTCCACTTTGCTCGTTTACGGCCACTTTGATCACAATATTGCTATCATTTGTCGAATGAGCGATAAAACTGTTTGCTCCGCTATCATTGATCGCCTTGAATTCGGACAATTTAAAAGCGCCATCATCAACATTGTCCATCTGCGCATTGAACTCACGCTTAAATTCTTCTGGTGTTATATCGAACGTCTTTGCTGGAACGATGGCGTTTGATGCGTTGTCACTCGATGGCTCTGGCGGCTTTTCGTTCTCTTGACTTGGCTCATCTTTCACCGGATTTGCAAAGCGGCAATTAGAAACCATCACTTTTTCAGGATACTTCCTCTCCGCGCTTACCCACCTTTCTTTGATTTGGAACACCCCCCTGTCAACAGGAATGATCTCAAAGAAACTCTTGTAAACTGTGCCAACAAGATCGTTGCGTTGAAAATTCCTAAAATTTGAATCCACCAGATAAACTTTACCATCAAACTGGAACCTCGTTTTATTTCTATACTCCTCTTTTCTGATGCTATTGTAGGTATCAGAAATTGTCCGCCGCTGGTTCGGACTTAAACTGGCGAGAAATTCTGGCGTATCATGCGATGTCGTTCTTTCCAAAAGCTCCGCTTCCGAACCCCAACTGCTGCCCGCTAAAACTCTTAAAGAGCCATTCGTTAATTCGGTTTTATAAATTTTCAAAGTATCTTTGTATAAACCATAATCCTGTTGTGTCTCCTGTTGTGTCCAAAATAACATTCCATCGCTATCAAGCATTACAGAGGAGCCTTTACTGCTATCCCCGACGTTTCCATCACATTTCAAAAGCCTCCCACGAATCTGCTCTATGGCTTTTGTTTGGGAAACTGCGCCCTCGGTGTAGCCGACGGTCTCTACGGCATGAGGCGTAAGTTTGAATCCGACGCCTTCCTTTCCCGCCAATGCGCTGTAATCAACATTGCCAACGGTTTTCTGGATATTCTCTCCGGGCTTGTCCATGGCCTCTTTGAACACCATGTTGACAGCAATCGCGCCTGAGTCGTCCGGGTTCACAATCTTTGCTGCGATTCCGACATAGGCCATGAGTCTCAATCGCCCCGTTGTGCTTGACAAATTGCTGCTTGCTACCGTGATCGTATTGATTTTTCCGCTTTTCTTGCTCACGGTTAGCTGAATACCAGTGCCCTCATCATTTAGCGCTTGAGCGAACAAACCGTCGCCACTACTTTTAAATTCGCCCAATTTAAAAGAGCCATCACCAATGCCGCTCATTTGCGCATTGAAAGTGTTCCTAAATTCTTCCGGCGTTATGGCGAACACTTTTTCCGAAGTTGCTGCGCTTCCGTGCGAATTTTCCTCGTGTTTATCTCCGGCGATGATGGCACTTGCAATAGCAAGCACGAGATAAGCGACACCATAAACCTTGAGCACTTTTAATCGCGTGCTATTGGCACCGAGAAACGGAACCTTGGCTGGTTTTATCATTCCCCAAATCAGAAGAACAAAGCAGGCAACCGCCAACAGGGAAATTATAGTTAAGAGAAACATCTTCGTGCTCCTTCTCTCCAAGAACAGTTTTTGTTTAAATTGGCTCTGTCTGGACTACTGGATGGACATTTTTAGGTCTTTCACACCCCAACCCCCGCGTACCTTTGAGAACCTTATGTATTTCACTTCGGCATAAAAACTTCGCCGAACCTTCATTCCATTTCCGAGCCGTGAATCAACATACCCACTGACCCGATGGGTGCAATCCCCCAGATAATTGGTTACCACACCGACAAACTCATTGTTAAACGGAAGGGTTTGTTTGACGCTGTCTATAGCTTTTATAGTAGCGATAGAACTTCCTTTATCGCTACAATTTCTACCAGCGTTTTCTTCATATTTATCTTTATAGAACTCATCAAAGCGATCAAGATTACGTTGAGCCGTTTCATTTCCCTGCTCCGCAGCTTTGCGAAACCATTTCACTGCTTCGGCGTCGCTCTGCTCTACGCCTTCGCCCTCGGCGTACTTTCTTCCAAGATTATTTTGGGCAGGCGCATATCCCTGTTCTGCGGCCTTACGATACCACTTCACTGCTTCGGTATCACTCTGCTCGACGCCATGACCGTTGGCATAACTCAACCCAAGGTTATATTGAGCCTCTGCGTCTCCCTGTTCTGCGGCCTTGCGATACCACTTTGGCCCGAGGCTAGTTTGCGCATCTACATCTCCCCGCTCCGCCGCTTTTGTGTACCACTTTTCGGCCTCGGAAGAGCTCTGCGCTACGCCCTGACCCTTGTCGTATAGTACTCCGAGGTTAAATTGAGCCTTTGTATGTCCCTGTTCTGCCGCTTTGCGGAACCATTTTACTGCCTCGGCATCATTCTGCCGTATGCCCTGACCTGTGCTGTACATCAATCCCAACAAGGTTTTGGGCATTCGCATTTCCCTGTTCCGCTGCCTTACGATACCATTTTGTGGCCTCAGCATAGCTTTTCGCTACACCTTGCCCCTCTTCGTACATAGACCCAAGGTAAATTTGAGCGTTTGCATTTCCCTGTTCCGCTGCCTTGCGATACCATTTCACAGCCTCAACATCGTTCTTTTTTACGCCCTGACCTTGAGCGTACAGCCACCCCATCTCGGTTTGCGCTCTCACATCACCTTTCTCCGCTTCACGTTTCACCGCTTCGAATTTTTGTGACTGAACCTTTTGTTTTTGTTCCGCCACTTTTGCAAACCACTTCTTGGCTTCGACCTCATTTCGCGCGACACCACGGCCATTGGCGTACATCCATCCAAGGTTGTTTTGACCTCCTGCATCTCCCTGTTCCGCTGCCTTGCGGAACCACTTTATTGCCTCGGCATCATTCTGCGTTACGCCAAGGCCGTGAAGGTACATCATTCCGATGTTGGATTGAGCGCTGCCATTTCCTTGCGCTGCAGACTTTTGAAACCACTTCAAAGCTTCGGCATTGTCTTTGGCAACACCTTCTCCATTGGCATACATCGCTCCGAGACTGAGTTGAGCGTTCGCATTACCCTGTTCCGCCGCTTTGCGAAGCCATTTCACCGCCTCCGCCTTGCTCTGAGCAACGCCATTACCTTGAGAGTACATCCACCCAAGCTCCGTTTGCGCTTTTGCATCTCCTTGCTCCGCCGCGCGTTTCGTCGCCTCAAAATCTTGCGCCTGAATTATCAAGGAAAAACAAATGGCAAGTACCCCGATACTTACTCGGAGGAGTTGAAATATCTTGTTCCTTACCAAGAGGGTTACCTCTAAATGTGAGCAAAGAATTTCTTTCATGATTTTTCCAGTGTGTTGAAATAGGAGGGTTATCGCTTCTTCAGTGTTGAGAAAAGGAGATGATTCATCGCGGCGCGTCAATTCAGAGAGAGATAAAAGGCTTCAAACACGGGCATGGTTTTCGTTGTGCCGATGACTGTCGTGTATTCTCCGTTGGCAACATATTTCCCAATGATGTAGAATGGCATACCGACGCGAAGGTTTTCGCTAAACCCGACGTTGTGCTTGGCTGATGATGTTTTTGTAATGACAGCATAGCTGTTTGAGAACTTGACGATATAGTTGCCGTTTTTCTCTACCTTATCGAGTATCGCTCCGCCCAGCGCATAAAATCTGTTATCCGGTTGGGCTTTGGGATGAAGCAGCACCTCCTGCCAGTTGCCATTCGCGCTGTAGAAACCCCATGCGTCATTGAAGTTTCTTATCTCGGCTTTGCCTTCTCGTATCTTGTCGATATATTTTGCATTGTCAGCACGCTCTTGTTTTAATCGAGCCTCTTTTTCTGTGCGTTCTTGCTTGGCTTGTTGATACCATTTCTCAGCCTCGGCGACAAATTCGTCAAGATAGGCTTTTATTTGCTTCCCATTTTTACATCCGCTTCCTATCCCAGACATTCTGTCCACAAGGGAACGGCGTGTAAGCGCATTACGGCTTTCATTGTCATACTGCATTTCAATGATGCTTCCCATCATTCCCCAAAGGCCATTGGCTGTATCGTAGTTTTCCGGCATGCCCCTTTGAGGAGGATCGCAATGCACACCATAATCTTCGCTCAAGATGTTCCCAAGCGTGACGCCGTGCCCGGTCAGGCTTAATCCTCGGTAATCGATATTCGGCAACGAAAGATACGGCGTCCTGCCTTCTCTGCTTTTGATAAGGTATTGTTGCTTCAACGTTTCAAAAAACTCCTCTCTTGTCATTACCGTAACAGGCGTATCGGCAGGAGTCTGAAGAATTTTGTCCAACCCTGTCACTGGCGGCTTGGGGGAAGATTGTGTTGCTTCATGTTCCTGCTTTGCTCTGGACTGTTTTGCTTTGCGTTGTTCCTGCTTAATGCGAGCTTCCTCTGCTGCGCGTTCTTGTTTTACTTTCTGCCATTCTTCCGATTCGGCGATAAAGTCGTCGAGAAAATTCTTGATCTGCTGACTACTTTGATTGTTTCCACACACACTGCCAATAAAGCTTATATTTTCTGCAAGTTGGTGCGATGCGCTTTCGGAGGCTTCGCTATGCTGCATTCGAACGATCGTGCGCATCGCGTCCCAGACATAGCCGACGGTTGTATAGTTCTCTGGAACATTAGCTTGAGATTCGCAATGCACGTTGTAACTTCTGCTCAAGACGTTGCCAAGGATAAACCGTTCTCCTGAGACGTTTTGTCCTCGGAATTTGACATCGGAGAATGAAAATTTCGGCACTCCTTCGCTCTCCAAATATTGCTTTTCCAGCACATCAAACAATTCTTCTTTTGTCATTGTTGTCGCAAGTTCCTCCTCCTGAGACGCTTGAGTGTATTTACCTAGCCTTCCTGCGGGCTTTTTAGGTAAGGCTTGCGCATTTTGGTCTGCCCCTTGTGTTGTCTTTTCAGGCGCGGCCTGTTTGTTTTTGTCCAGCCCGTCATCGACCACGTTCTTGATCTTCTGGAAAATATCCAGCGCCTGATTGGTTTGCGCATAGTTATCCGATCCGGTTTCAGCAAAAGCAGTAACGTTGGCGGCAAGCACCAGCAGAAGGCCGCAAGAAAGCAATTTTTTCATAGGGTATTCTTCCTTTTTTGGGGTTGGTCTGACTACATAATTTGTGGGAGCGTCGCGCTATAGACTCCATCAACAAAAAATAGGGCTACATCTTTGTCGCAAATAAGTGATCCTCGCATCGCCGCTATCTCCTTTATGACATAAACGCATACTAAGGAAATCTTAGTGTGAAGTCAATCCCGCCCTAAGATGATCTAAGTCTCTACTACGGAGGCTAGGAATGACCGTCTTCTCGAAGCGCCTTAAGGAAGCAAGATGCAAGGCTGGCTTGTCTCAGGAGCGGCTTGGCGTGCTGGCGGGTATTGATGAAATGTCAGCAAGCGCACGGATGAACCAGTATGAGAGAGGCAAGCATGAGCCTGATTCATCAATGGTGGCGCGGATTGCTCATGTGCTTAACTTGCCAACATCTTATTTTTACGCAGAAGACGATGATGAGGCAAAGCTGCTACAGTGGTTTTACCGGCTCAGTGCGGACGAACGAACAGAATTGATGCAAAGAATGAAGAGTTAAACGTAGCCAACATGTGCAAGCTGTTATACAAATAACTAGAAAAAATATTTGCGCCAGAAATCTACGGCTTCGCCTACTGACTATGAGCTACAACAAAGCCATGCTGATGTTTATGGCGCAGACAAAAGCTGCGGACATTGGGAAGAATATCAAAAGATGAAATGATGCGAAGCGAGACACAGCCTTTCGCTTTCCCTTTGATTTTTAATGGGAAATGAGGCTTTATAGTATGGTGTGAAAAGGGGAGATGGCTCTCGACCAGAGTTCATACAACATATACAACACATTGAAATTTAACAGCTTTATTGGTTTATGACGCATGGGATACCCATAAATTTCAAAAGCATATTTTATGTCAGTTCGATAACTATCGCTCGCCTCTTGGCTCGTTCCCCAATAATCAGATACCACCCCCCTCAAAACTTGCGCACACAATTTTCAACTTAGGGGATCGGTCTTAGGGGGGAATTATACAGACTTTTTTACCGCCCCTGCCCATTACCTCGCGTCATCCGCGACAACCGCAACCCACCCATTACCCTTTGAAAACTTCCTCGGCTCCGAAAGAATGCGCCTCTTTTTTCTCGCAGAAGTACCTTTTTATTTTTTCTCGACAATGGGAGCGTTCTTTGTAACAAAGACAGTACTGGACACTAACGGACAACTTTTCCCTTTAACCTTCCCTCTTGTTAAAAAAAAGTCGGGGCAGTCGGGGCAAACTGCAAAACTCCCCGCAAATGACCGCCCATAGCCAAAAAATTGCCCCAACTCAAAGTCGGGGCAACCTAAAAAAAAGTTGGGGCAGTCGGGGCAAATTGTGCATTCTGGATACCTTGTCCACCTCAATCAACAACGCCCGCCTCGTTCTTTCTTGGCAAGCAGTTTTTACTCAGGTCGCCATCGGTATTTTGTGGCGCGCAAAGTCTCTCGCTACGCCGCCACCACCGGCACGGAGGCGCACGTCATCGACAGCCTGCTATCCGATAACATCCATTAGGCACATAGAAGCCCGCTATGCAACGCCACACCCGCCCCGTGTAGGCTCGGACACCCTGAAACGCTACGGGGGCGCTACCGCTTCCGTATTCGTTAGTGGTCGCCATGTGCTATGCGCTGCAAGACGAATCCGCTCGCCGCCGATTGTCTCCCTGTAGCAATTCACCGCCGATTGAAGCGCCAGCACCTGCCTGTCTGTAAATCCTTCGGGCAATTGCCAGCGCTCAATGTCAGTCGTGCGCTTGGGGATGGTTTTGTGTCGCCGCCACCGTATCGAAGCCATTAAGCCCATACCGTGCTCGTTGCGCCAACGACTTACGCTAAAATGGAACATCATCTCCGGGAGCTCCACTAATATCATCCGCCGCCAATGGCTCACGATCCCCAGCAGCTCCATCAATATCATCACTCGCCGTCGTCAATGGCTCACTATCCCCATTGCTTGCAAAAAGCGCTGTCAGATTGATTCGATAACACCGTGTGTTACCAAGCCCCGGCAAACGTTCCTTCACTTTGAAACCATCCTTGCTACACTCCAATACACCTCTAGCGCGCAACAGCTTACACACCGCTTTATGATCGAAGCCCTTGCATACTTCCGTGATAAAACTTTCCGGCAAAACGTAATACTTCAGCGTCAATTCATCCGGCGTTGCCGTACTCTCTTTATCATCCTTATCGTAGGGCTTGTCGTTCCTGAATTTCCGCTTGAAACCGCAACGCCCGACAACATTAGGAGCGCGATCCTCTAACGTCCTATGCCACCATTGATAACGGTTATCACCTTGTTCAAAATGGTGCCGCGCTTGCGCCATCATTTGCATTTCTTCTGTCGGCGCGACTCCACCGCGTGCATCCAGCCAAGCAGCAAAGCAAGACTTAGCCGCCTTGATCGCTTCGCCTTCCGGCCAGCCGGTCAGCCCGTAACTACTGGCAATTTCACCGGCCGCCGCTACCAGCGCAAAACGATTGGCCGCTCGATGCACTTGCCCTGACGCCCCCGCGGGAATCAGTCCATCCAAGAAACTGCACCGCAATTCTCGAATGCGTTTTGGTAAATCGTCTTGATCGGATACCAGCTTTTCAAGCCAAGCGATGCCGACAGCGCCGTGATACTCCCGCACCTTCTCCATAAACCAGCGATGCAATGCCTCGGCATCGGCGAAGTCGTGCAAGGTTTCAAACAATCCCATCCCCACACTGGCGTCAGCGGGCAAGTCACAAACACGAACTTCCTGCCCCGCACAGCTTCGCTTGTTCACTTCGCCCATGTGATCGGCAAGCGACTTTTCACCGGAGGAAAGAAACAACAGCCGCCACGTCAACGCGGCGCGCGGCGCTCCCGTTCGGCTCATTCGCACCTTACCCGTTTCGTTCGCCAACATGTAGGCAATTTCGCCAACCGTCTTAGCGTCGGCCATTGCAATTTCATCCAGTACCAACACCGTATCGGAATGTTGCGCCGCCACATTCTCCATCGCGTTATCGGTCAGCCGCCAGCGACAAAGGAAGTCATCACCGCCAAACACACTAGCGGCCACTTTCAGCGCGCACGTTTTGCCGACACTCGATTCCCCGCGTAAATGGAACCCGCCAGACTCTAACCCGGCCATATTCAGCAGCGCCCCCGCCAGTGAAACCGATACGGCAAACACCATGCGGCTATTGCCGACACAATACTTGCCGATTGCTTCCCGCCATTCAGCGGCGCTGCCTTTCTGTTTGAACGGATTGGGGGCGGATGCCGCACTTTGAAAGATGACTTTTTCGTCGCCATTGCCGATACTTCTATCCGGCAACACGAATGAGCGGCCATGCCAACCTATCACGTCGGCGCAACGGACAAGGGCATCGGTATGTGTTGTTTGCAGGTATTCAGTTAGCTTTGCTTTCGCATGTGTGCCCGGAGTTAGCCTCAATCCCATTGACAGCAAGTTGGAGCGGTATTCGTTGCCGTCACCGGCCAGCATGCGGGAAGGCATCGCCCATTGGTGCACCGTGCCTTCATAGTCAGGCAGTTCCAACAGATAACCCCATTCCTGACCGTCGCCGTCGCGTGTTCGGGCGGTAATCTCAAGTTTGGAACACACCTTAAACGGTAATTTATCTTTTTCGTGATACCAGACACCATCATTGTCAACGGTAAAGCGCTCCCCACCCGAAGGCGCATCACCGCCCCCACCGCCGCCGCTCGTTTTCTTTGTCGGCGACAACTGACCGGCGAGCACTTTGCCGCTTGGCTTGATTGCCGCGTCGATCTGCCGCCGCACCGCCTCAATACCCGCCGCCGTTGCCAGATCGTTAAAATCTGTCGCTCCTTCTTTCAACCCAGCGGGCGCGACATAGCGGGCACGTTTCGCTCCCTTCGCTTGTCCGGCGTTCAATTTTTTCACGACAGCGCGCGCTGCATCAATGCCCGGATTCTTGCCTGTTTTCGCTTGCGTTCCACGGTCGTCATCGGCGCAAACCAGAAAGCGGGCGCTCGGATACTTCGCCGCCAGCGCTTCCGCCACCGATAGAAGGTTGCCGCAATTCATCGCCGCCGCCACCGGCAAGCCGGTAGCCTCATGAATGGTTGCCGCCGTTGCGTAGCCTTCGGCCAGCAACAACCATGAAGCGCCGGAAGGATCGCCCAGCCAATGAAAGCAACTCGCCACGCGCCCGCCCTGATGAAAGCGCTTATCACCATCCGGCAAAATGCGTTGCAGACTCCATAAAACACCTTCGGCGTCTCGGAGCGGAATCAGCAGGGAATCGCCATCGGCACGAACGCCAAACGCCTTGACGCCCTTCTTTTGCAAGTAGGAATGATGATCTGCATTCATCGCCGCGCTATCGAAAACGCGGCGGGCGGATTCGGCGGCATTGGCATAGCCCGCTTCGGCTTCCTTGCGAATCGCTTGTCGCGTTTCCTGTATCGCCTTTTTTTCGGCGACGGTCAGCGGTTCATTGCTTCGATCAATCCACGTTTCAAACTCTGGACTTTCATCCCAACGGCCAAAGTTTGCATAGGCGCGGTCGCCGCCACCGTGATAACAATACCAGCCTGTTTTGTCTGTCTTGGGCTTCCCCTCAACAGGAACACGCTGTAAGCGGCCATCGGTATTGACGTGTTCAATAACCAACCCGCGGGCGCGGGCGACTTCGATAAAGTCAGGCATGATCGTTAGCCGTGTTGCTGTCTTGTTTGAGGTCAGATTTAAGGCGAAGTAAAACAGATTCCGCTTCTCTGCTATCTTCTGCCGCAAATACTTCGCGCGCCGCCTCATTCCAGCGCTCAGGCGTCAAACCATCCAGCCAAGCGCCGCCACCTTCAATAAATACCGCCTCTATTTCATCAAACACGCCAAGAATAAACGGGCTTTTACTAATGTCGCACCTTGGCAAAAGGTGCATCCAGCTAGTAACTGCGTCAAGGAATACACTGCCACCTAAACCATCACGGTAAGAGACAATATCAGCCCCACTATCGCCGCAATAACGGGCAAAGGCCAGCGCCCACAATCTGCCGTAGCAAAATTGCTTAGCCATTTGCAAGTCATAGCCAAGCGACCCCGGAAACGGCGGAGCAGGAAGCATAAAAGAACCAATAATATCCGCCAGCGGCATTACGCCCGCTTCAAAGGCGTTACGGCCTTTTTCGATTCTGAAAAAGAAAACATCAAAAGGATCAAAACTGACTAGCTTACTCATGATTGCGCTCCTTCACTGTCAGCCTTGCGGGCGGATACCAGCTTTTCGACAATGGAACGCACTTCAGCATCACCCTTGCGGGCGGATACCAGCTTTTCGACAATGGAACGCACTTCAGCATCACCCTTGCGGGCGGATACCAGCTTTTCGACAATGGAACGCACTTCAGCATCACCCTTGCCAGCAATTCGGGCATCAAGCCAAGCGCTTACCTCAGATTCCAGCCAGCCGACAGCGCGCGCCCCAAGAGGAATAGGGGGCGGAAATGTTTTATCGGCCACTTTTTGATAAACCGTTGATCGGCCAAGTCCGGTACAACCTGCAACGTCGGGCAGTCGAAAGATTTTTGAACGCATTTTATAGAACCTCACAAAAAGTTATTAAGTGAGGGAATCATGAGGGAGCAACAACCGAAAGAATAGAGTCAACGGGTTAAACCCCAAGGGTTCAACCCGTCAGAAAAATACTCATTTTTTGGCTACAGCAGACAAACGAAAAGGGTTTAACCCCTTTAGTGAAAATTAGCACCGCCGTTTAGTTGACAACCCATCTTTTCGCAAGATTGTTGCAATAGCTTTTGCGATATTGTTCGAATCAACGCCGCGCGTTTCTTTTAAGAATCTAACAATATCTTCATTCTTGGGAGCCGTGTTTTCATCGCTTGGATCGTAGTTTTTAACCCAAAAACGATCAACCACCGCCGCCAAATCACGGAGCAACTTCGTTTCGTATGTTCCCCAAGGCCATTTTTGATTATGGGGCTTTGCGTCATCGTCATCATCAAACAGAAAAAGGTTTCCTTTTCTCCACTCATTCGGGAAACTTTCGCAAAACCTAACAAGGGCGTCTCTGTTCACACACCCTTCATAACGGCTTGGACAACCACATTTCGCGCCATTATTCTCAACTAAACCATGAGTACGAAAAATTTTCAGTAAGTCATCCGCTCTTGCCCGTACATGCCCCAAAACATCGCGCCCAACACCGTACGGCGGCTCTCGATAACCCACCATGAACCACGCCGCTTTTGAGGCTGCCATCCAACCATTATCCCAAAGCTGCCTTACTTGCCCCCATTCAGCGTCTTTCACTTTGTAGTCATCAGGGTTTACTCGTCCATCCATTGCGCGCCTCTCACGCCCTCAAGTGGATCGTTGCGCCAACGGAGTGAGGTAGCCCCGCTTTCATCCGGCCAGACTAGGCGCAACGAATTTTGAAACACTGCACCGTTACACAGATTGGAGTTCGTTTTCTATGGTGTGTTTAATACCACCAATAATGTCGCGTATTACTAGCAAAGCGTTTGCAATATCCCCACCCATTTCCGGGACTTCTTCGCAATACGCCGCCAAACACGCGATGCTGTCTATTTTTTCAAGGCTGCATTGTGTAAAACAACCGATGCGGTCAATCGCGCTTCTTAGTCCTTCTATTTCTGTAATAGCCTGTTGATAGTCAGCAGGTAATGTTTTAGTTCCCATAATGCTTTCCTCTCAGCGCGTGTTTAATGAGTTACTTCCACTTGGCTTTTCAACAACAACACAAACAACTACCCACCGTTCGCCGACTGCCTTCCATCCGATAACGTCCATTACGTTTATAGAAGCCCACCATGCAACACCACACCCGCCCCGCGTATGTTCGGGTATCCTGAAACACTACGGGGGCGCTATTGCCCCATTCTCCCGCCGTGAAGCGGCGCGGCGGGATCAATCCGCGCGCCAATTCGATAAGCCATGAGGGGGCAGGTCGCCGACGTGGAGGGCGAAGTGGCGAGATTGCCCCAACTTTGCCCCAGATTTGCCCCGGCTTTTCTATGTGTAAAACTGGGGCACACAAAGATAATATAATCAAGCACTTCCGGGGCAAAAAACCGTTTGCCCCAGCTGCCCCAGCTTTTTTTGAGGGGTGTCTTACCGCCAAAAGCGAAAACGCTAAGAAAAACATCGTTTCACGCTCCCTTTTTCAGCAGCGGAACAACTCGCAACGTCGCCGCCCTCGTCAAATAATCAGCCCACCACTGCATCATCTTGGCGCGTTGCGGGACATAGGAAGCGTAGTTATACGCTTGTGACGTTTTGCTTCGCGCTTGATGCGCCAATTGGAGCTCGATGTGTTCATGGGGAAAATCGTGTTCATGCAAGATCGTGGACGCCATGCCACGAAAACCATGCCCCGTCATTCGGGAGTGGTAACCCATTCTGTAAAGAGCGTAAAGGACGGTATTGTTTGAAATGGACTTCTGTGGATTAACGTCACTGGCAAAAACCAATTCCCGATGACCTGTTTCTTTCCGTAGATCGTCTAACACTGCCAGCGCTTGCCGTGACAGAGGCACAATGTGAGGCGTTTTCATTTTCATGCGCTCGGCGGGTATGCGCCATTGCTTCGCGTCAAGATTTATTTCTGCCCAAAGAGCACCTATCAATTCGGACGTACGTACAAAGGTTAAAGCCATAAACTGCAAAGCGTATTTGGTTGTCGTCGCGCCGTCGTATTCATTGATTTTGCACAGCAGTTCGGGTAGTTCTTTTTCGTCAAGGCGTGCGAAGTTTTGCGTTTTTCTCTGTTCTATAACATCGGACGGGAGAAAGTCAGCCGCAGGGTTACGATCAGCCAGTCCGTTAGCAACAGCGTAGCGCATGACTTTGCTTGTCACTTGATAAGCTCGCCCAGCCGTATCAAGCGCACCACGGGCGGAAACTGCTTTTACCATCGCCGTAACCATAGGGGCTGTCAGCTTGTTAACCGATACGCCGCCGATGGCAGGGAAAATGTCTGTCTCCATTCTTTTTAATACCTTGCCCGCGTATTTTGGCGCACGTGCCCCTTTCCATTGTTCCCACCATTTCAGAGCAACCAGTTCAAAAGTATTTTCTCTTTCTAATTTTCTTACCGCCGACGGGTCTTGCTTGTCTGCAACAAGCCCCCGCTCACCATCGCGCCGCTTGCGCGCCTTTTCTAGTGAAACCTCTGGATAAGCGCCAAGAGACAGCATTTTTTCTTTACCGCCATGCCGATACCTTAGCCGCCATAGCATCGCTCCGTTCGGTTTAATCAACAGGAATAACCCATTGCCGTCAGGAAGTTTATAAGGCTTGTTTTTCGGCTTGGCATTGCGAATGTCTATATCATGAAGTGGAATGACTGTTTTGTACATATTGACTCCCAAAAATTCGGTACCCTTAAAATCTTGGGTTTTCCCCAAAACGGTACCCTTATTATTTCTGGCTGTCAATGGATATGCTTAGACACTACTGGACGGGAAATTACTGTTTTCCCTATGAAAAAAGCCGCCCGATGGATGTTATCGGACGGCTTTGGATGTTGGGCTGGCTCCTCGACCAGGGCTCGAACCTGGGACCTGCGGATTAACAGTCCGTCGCTCTACCGACTGAGCTATCGAGGAAAGAGGCGCAATTCTAGCAAAAGAAGGTCACGGGGGGAAGGGCGGAATGAATAATTGGGTCTGGAGCGGTTTCGTTTAAGCCTGCGCCTCTCTGGATTGCTTCGCTTCGTTCGCAATGACGGCGGAGGGATGGTGGCGCGGGCGGCAGGGTGCCACTCCTACGCTTGCAGGAGAAAAATGACGGGGCGCTTTTGGTAGCTTTGGGCGTCGATGGCGCGCCATTCGCGGACGGGACGGGTGATAACCGATTCACTGGGAAGGGTGAGGTCGGCAGCGACGCACAGCCGCGTCTCGGGGTGCAGCGCGCGGATGATCGTGGCAAGCAGCGCGGCGTTACGGTACGGCGTCTCGATGAATATCTGGGTGGCGTGTTGCTGGCGGCGCGATTCCTGCTCCAGTTGGCGCAGGGTTTGGGCGCGCGCCTCATCAGGGATCGGCAGGTAGCCGTGGAAGGTGAAACGCTGGCCGTTCATGCCGGCGGCCATCAGCGCCAGCAGCAGCGACGAGGGGCCGACCAGCGGTTTGACGGGAACGCCGTGGCGGTGGGCTAGGGCGACGAGCGGCGCGCCGGGGTCGGCGACGCCCGGGCAACCGGCGTCGGTCAGAATGCCCAGATCGGCTCCGGCCAGACAAGGGGCGAGCAGGGCGGCGAGTTCGTCCGAATTTTCGGCGGCGTGGCCCATAGCTTCCGGCGGCAGCGGCGGCAGGGGGCGGATGTCGAGTTCGGCGATGGGGACGGGCAATTCAAGTGTTTTGAGAAAGGCGCGCGCCGGTTTCGGCGTTTCGACTGCCCAATGGCTGAGGCGGCGGGCAACATCGAGGGTTTGCGTCGGCAGCACGGTTTCCGGCGCGACGGCGCCCAGCAGGTTGGGGACGAGGTACAGGATGCCGGTCGTCATGGTGCGGGTTGATGCAGCAGCGGGTTGACGCCCTCGGCGCGCAAGAGCCGAGCCAGTGCAATCAGCGGCAGGCCGATCAGGGCGGTGGGATCGTCGTTGTCGATGCGCTCGAACAGCGCGATGCCGAGGTCTTCGGAGCGCACCGAACCGGCGCAGTTGTAGGGTTGCGCGGCGCGAAGGTAAGCCTCGATTTCGGCGTCGGTCAGCGTTCGGTAAGTCGTGGCGATATCAACGCGCACGCTGCGGCAGCGTCCGGCGCTCGGGTTGAACAGCGCCAAGCCGGTACGAAAAACAACGGTTTTACCGGACAGCTTTTGCAATTGCCGGCGGGCGTTGTCGAAATCGCCGGGTTTGCCGACGGCGACGCCGTCGCAATCGGCCACTTGATCGCCGCCGATAATCAGCGCGTGAGGCGGGCAGCTTTCTTGTTGAGCGACTGCCCGCGCTTTGGCCTCGGACAGCCGCAAGACCAGTTGCGACGGCGTTTCTCTCGGCAGCGGCGTTTCGTCGATCTCGGGCGCGCAAACATCGAACGGCAGGTTGAAGCGTTTGAGCAGCGCTTGCCGGTACGGCGAGCTTGAAGCGAGGATCAGAAAGGGAGCGGGCATCAGCAATCAAGGTTCAGAGTGAGATCATATTTTACTGATTCTTGACCCCTGATGCCTGAATGCCGGTGATAATATCTCGGAAAACCCCATCGGAATCATTGAATCATTGTTGGAAGCCCACCACGCTCATGCGGAAATTGTCTCTTCCCCCGCTCATCATGGAGCGACTCGCGCGCTGGCTGCCTGGGCTGCCGGAGCTGTTGAGTTATAACCGCAAGCCGCTCAAGCGCGATGTGTTTGCTGGCTTGTCGGTGGCGGCGGTATCGTTGCCGGTGAGCATCGCTTACGCACAGCTGGCGGGATTCAGCCCGGTGATCGGTCTTTACAGCACGATTCTGCCGATGATCGTTTATGTCTTTTTCGGCTCGTCGCGGCAGTTGATCGTGGGGCCTGATGCGGCCACTTGCGCGATGATCGTGGCGACGTTGACGCCGCTGGTGGCGGCAGACGAAGACCCGGAGTATTACCACGCGCTGGCGGTGTCGCTGACTTTGTTTACCGGCTTTTTCTGTCTTCTGGCGGGACGTTTCCGTCTCGGCTTTCTGGCCGACTGGTTGTCGCGCTCTATTCTGATGGGACTATTGAACGGCGTGGCGGTCATCATCATCGTCGGGCAGTTGGGAAAAGTTTTCGGCATCGGCGTCGAAGGCAAAAATGTCGTCAGACAACTGATCTCGTTTTTCAATCACATCCAAGAACCGCACTGGCCGACATTGCTGCTCTCGCTGGGACTGGCTGTTCTTTATGTGATTTTGAAACGCTTCTGGCGCAAAGGGCCGGCAGCGTTGATCGTAGCGGCGGCGGCCATCGTCGCCAGTTATTTTCTCGGCTTGGCGGACAAGGGGGTGGCGGTGATCGGGGCGATTCCGTCGGCGTTGCCGAAACTGCAATGGCCGGCGTTGCCGCCCGAATCCTGGGGAACGATGCTGTCGTCGGCGGCGGCGTTGGCTTTCATCAGCTTCAGCAGCGCGACCTTGACCGGGCGCAGCTTCGCCGCTAAAAACGGCTACGACATCGACAGCAATCGCGAATTCATCGCGCTTGGCGCGGCCAACATCGCCTCGGCGTTGTCGCAAGGATTTGCCATCAGCGGCGCCGATTCGAGAACCGCCGTCAACGATGCCGCCGGCGGCAAAACACGAATGGTACAGATATTCGCGGCGCTGGCGATCTTGCTGGTGCTGCTGGTGTTGACTTCGCCGCTGGCGTATCTGCCGAAGGCGGCGCTTGGCGTTATTCTGATCGTCAGTGCCATCGGCTTGATCGACTTGCGAACGTTCACCAAACTGCGCCAAGTCAGCACTTCCGAATTTCGCATTGCGTTGGCGACATTGTTGGCGGTGGTGCTCGCCGGTGTGATGGAAGGCATATTGCTGGCGGTGCTGTTGGCGCTGGCGCGTTTTCTGATGCGAACGGCGCGCCCCACCGATTACCGTCTCGGGCTGATCGAATCGCAGGGCGATTTTTACGAACTCGAACATTACCCCGAAGCGAAAGAAGTGCCGGGCTTGCTGTTTTACCGCTTCGAAGCGTCGCTGATTTTCTTCAACGCCAATTATTTCAAACAGCGCGTGATGGAATTGATCGAAACATCGAAAACGCCCGTTCGCTGGGTGGTGATCGACGGGCGTTCGATAAACAACATCGATTTGACCGGCGCGTTGATGCTGTACGACCTGAGCAAAACACTGGCGGCGCGCGGCATCGTGATGGCGCTGACGGGGCGCGACGGCCAGATCACGAAATGGATGCGAATGCAGCGCAGCGACAGTGAAGCGTTGGCGGTGCGCTTGTTCCAGAACCGACGGCTGGCGCTGGAAGCGTATCGTAAAGAAGTCGCGACGGAGGAGAAACATTTGCAGGATTAGATCGGTAGGGAAGAAAGAAGCGGTAATAACCGCTATACTGCAACTTGAACCCTAAATCCCCTGATGCTCTGTAAGGGGAGACATCGAAGGAGGCAGCCTGGAATGGCAACTATCAAAGATTTACAGAAAAAATGGTCTGATAATGTTGAGGGCTATAAAAAGCATGAAGTTGGTAGTGGGGTTCACAGTTTTATTGCCGATATGTTTGAGTCTCCAGAAATCTTTGCCCTGAAAAAGACTGCTACCAAGACGGGAAAATTCAAAACTTTCGTTCACGACACGGAGTCAAATAAAGAAGGCCGTTCTGATTTTGTTTTGTATCTTAGTCAAGACATCGAGATTCCGGTAGAAGCCAAATGTTATACGCGAATTGAAGAAGGGATTCAGCAGCTGTTCCGTTATCAAATCGGTATGAACAAGCAATTCGGCATTCTGACTGACGGGTATGAATGGCGGTTTTATCGTGGGTCGAAATATCAAAAATGGACTCAAGCCCAAATCTTTGCCGATCCACAAGAGTTTTTGACTTTTTGGAACGAGTATCTGCTACCGGATAAATACTACATAGAATTGTTTAACCCCAGCGGCCAAATGAATTTGCCTTGGGAGGAGAGCCGCCTTGACTTGAATGATCCTGAAAATCTGAAAGTGTTCTTTGAAGACACGACGAAGCTTATAGAAAAATTCAAATACAAAATGAAACAAATCGGCGTTTGGAGTGATTTATTTGAATTGGCCGCCGCCGAGAAAGTGGCCGTTGAAACTTCCTATGCTTACTTGATTCAGTTTATTCTCTATAAAGTCTTGGTGGACAATAAATACACAGGGGTCGGCAAACGATACGAGGAAATACTGCGTCGTATTTCTAAAGCCATTCAAGACAGCGATTTTTATAGTGTCGTGATAAACGATATAAAAGCCATCTCGGAGTATATCTCCGAAAACATCTATGTTCCGTTCAAAAAGGAGCAGGAATCGATAACAGAAAAATTAGCGAAACAACTAAAAGCAAATCCCAAAATAGATGATATTTCTCCGTGGCTGGACATTATCGCGTTCATCAACAAGTATGATTTTGCCGGCCTTAAAAATGAAATCTTCGGGTTTATCTATGAAAACTTTCTTAAAGAACTGCATGGCGATAAGAATAAAGGCCAATACTTTACGGATAGAGATGTGGTCAACTTTATGTTGAAGGAACTTGGTTACACCGATACGGAAATAAGAAAAAGGCAAGGCAAGGATCTATCCATTATAGATCCGTCCTGTGGCGCCGGAACCTTCTTGTACAGTGCGGTCGATAACATCATCAATGGAATGAATTTCGGAGGTATGGTCGATACGGAACAAATGTCCAAACATATAGAAGATTTAGTAAGCAACAACATCTTCGGACTGGACATTGAGGAATTTCCTCTGTATCTGGCGGAGATGAGCATTTTAATGCGTATGCTGCCCTTGATCGTGAACGACAAGTTCCAGAACCCTATCGATAACAAATTCAAGCTCTTCAAAACAAAGGACAGTATCAGCGAATTCCTCGACGCAGGAATCAATGCAAAAGTGGGCGATGAACTTGACTTGTTCGCTCATATGCAAGGAAAGGCCTTGGGTTACCCATCATTTATGCGGGACGAGAAAGATTTAGAGGAAATGATGGAATCCCTGCAAATCAGAATGGGGCATCGATCCAGGTTTGATTTTGTAATCGGAAACCCGCCCTATGTTGGATTAAATAAGTGTTATAAAGAAAATGTACCGTTTGCTGTCGCCATGCGTGATAGAAAACCGGACGGAACGAAGCAGTTGTATATGAATGATGTGTACGGTGTCAATTTACACTCTATTCCCAACAAGCCCAAGAAAGGCAGACCCAATCCGAATTTGTATGCGTTTTTTATCGCTTTGGGGCTTGCGTTGCTAAAAGAAAAAGGGAAGATTTGCTACATTATTCCACAGACTATCCTTGTGGACAGTGATTACGATGTGCTGCGCTATCATTTATCAAAAAATACAACAATAGAAAAGATGATTACTTTTGAAGCCCGTCTTTTTATTGGTAGAGGTATAACACAAACCAGACTCGTTCCTACCTCATCCCTTATTTTTGTTGTAAAAAAAGAAAAGCCTTTGAGCAGCGCAAAGACAAAAATAATTACTTACTATGATTTCACAGAACAGCAAAAAGGCGACTTTGCTAAATATCTGAAAAGCAGAAACAAGGCTGAGAAAATAATAGAGCAAAGTGCTTTGCTTGAAAATGTTGCCAATTGGAGTTTTATCAAGCAAGACGATGCTGTAGTAAATTTGATCAATGTTTACAAGGCGAATACGGAAGACATCGCTTTTTATCATCTACATAAATTAGCAGAAGATCGGTTTGGCTCTAATTTTTGGTTTGATGGGGGATATGGTATAGACGAAAGGCAAATAAAACCAGATGCTGGAGATTATATATATCCGAAAATAAACAATAAGTATTACACAATTAAAGACATTCTTGGTTATTGGGACAATGTGCGTCAAGGCAAGTCCAAGGCGCTGATTGCTTTAAGGCAAGGAAATCAAGGCTATCATTTATTGGATTCGCCATATAAAATTATTTGGTCTTATGCAAACACACAAAAGTTTTTCTTTACGGATGAACCTGTGATCTGGGCAAGAAATCAATACAATGCTATTGGGAGCGATAACAGAGATGAAATTCTATACTTGTTTTCTTTGTTGAATTCAAAGGTGTCGGATTACATAATTAAGCATTCTTTTAAATTGGTGAATGAGGATACTTTAACAATAGCAATTGGATTGAAAAATATCAAATTCGCCATTCGAACGCCGAAAATATCACAGCAAAATCAGCTTATTAAAGATGAAATTATTGCCCAAGCGGATGCTCTGCTTTCTCTTGAAAATGTTGTCTTGCGCGATATGGTGAATCTGAACCAAGTCCAGATACAAAGGTTTGACGAGATTTCTGTTTCGGAGTGTTCTTTGATTTTATCATCCGCTCGAAAGAAGACCGAACTTGAGTTGCCTGATATTCGAACAGGCGAATTGGTCGTAAAAGCCATTTCAGAGTACTACGGTGACAAAAAGGGAAATTTGCAATTGGTTGAAATAACCTTATCCGACCTGAAGGTAATTCCAGTCATTGACTTTGAAAAACAATCTCAAATCAAGGCTTATATCGACGACTTGGTGTTTGCCCTTTATTTCAACATGAAACTACCCAAACTTGGCTTATCCGAGCACGCCAACATCAAAAAGCTCTGTCAGCAGAATGAATTTTACGCTTGCGTTAATGGCGAATCAAAAGCGCTCTAGCTCCTCGCTACACTCTTTCGTACTCCCAGCGCCGCGACCACGGCAAGGTGCTGGCAAGATCACCGGCGCGGCGACACAACACTTGAAACACGGAAACCTCGTCGTGTTCAAATGCCCACTCGCAACCGATCAAATACATGCGCCAGATGCGCCAGGTTTTTTCGGGCACCATGGCCTTCAGGCGCTCGGTTTTGTCTTCGAAAGCGTCGCTCCAGTAGTGCAGGGTGCGGGCGTAGTGACGGCGCAGGTTTTCGATGTCGAACGGTTCCAGACCGCCTTCCTGCATGGTGGTGAGCACGGTGCCGATATGCGGCAGTTCGCCTTGCGGAAACACATACTGCTCAATGAAGCGACCGCCGCCGTGACGGGTTTCGCCGTTGTGAGCGTCGGTGGAGGTGATGCCGTGGTTCATGGCCCAGCCGCCGGGCACGAGCAGGTCGTAGATGATCTTGAAATAGGCCGGCAGGTTTTTCAACCCCACATGCTCGAACATGCCGACGCTGGTGATGCGGTCGAACGGGCCACTCACATCGCGGTAGTCTTGCAGGCGGATGTCCACCTGATCGGCCAGCCCCGCCGCCTTGACGCGCTCGCTGGCCAAATCGAACTGGTTTTGCGACAGCGTGATGCCGACGCAACGCGCTCCGTATTTTTGCGCGGCGCGGATCGCCAACGCACCCCAGCCGCAGCCGATGTCCAGCAGGCGCTGGCCGGGTTCCAAGCGAATCTTGGTCAGGATGTGGTCAATCTTCTTCATCTGCGCCTCAGCCAGCGTTTCGTCGCCCTGCTCGAAGTAGGCGCACGAATACACCATCGCCGGATCCAGCCACTCGGCGTAGAAGTCGTTGGAAACGTCGTAGTGGTAGTGGATCGCGTCGCGATCAACAGCGCGGGTATGGCTGGTGGCGTCGGCGACTTTGTGCGCGATGCGTTGCATCCAGCCGGGTTTGTTATTATCGGCGTTATCGGTGGTATCGCCGCTCTCGACCAGCCGGTGCGTCAGATCCATGATGTCGCGCACCGTGCCGGTGACGTCGAGATGGCCTTCGACGTAGGCGCGCCCCAGATTGTCCAGCGATGGCGACAACAGCGCGGCGGCGCCGGAAGTATCGCGCACGTCGATGGTCACGCGCGGTTCGGTGTTCGCTTGGCAAAGGCGCAGACCGGCGCTGCCTTTCCAGCACACCAGCAGGGGAAGATCGAAACGTTGACGCAACCGCTCAGCCCAAAGCGTGAGAGCGGCGTTGAGTGGCGTGGAAGAGGAAAGTTGCATGGCGAACAAACTCCTTACATCGGACGAAAGTTTTCAGGGTGTCGTCGTCTGTTCGGGCGGCGGCGGTTCACAGCATTCATTTGTTTCACAATGCTTGCAAAGACAGGTGCTTTTTTCAGAGGTTTTGCAGATGAGTGTCTTTAAGACGCTTGAATTGTAGAACGCTGATAGGGGTTTATCAAGACGAAATACGCGTCGTAACGTCGCCGACTGTGTAACTTTTTTTGTATGGAGGCGTTAGTACGCCGACTCGCGAATCAAGGTTTGCAACAATTCGAGCCGCTTCGGGTGAAGGCGGCCTTCGTGCAGCGCTTTTTGCACGGCGCAACCGGGTTCTTTGTCGTGCCGACAATCGCGGAAGCGGCAATGGCCGACCAGCGGCGCGATTTCTTTGAACGCGGCGGTCAATTCGTCCGGCGTCAAATGTGCCAAACCGAAAACTTTCATCCCCGGAATGTCGATGATCCAGCCGGCGTGGGGTTTTGCCAGCAAGTGCAATGCGGCGAAAGTGGTTGTGTGTTTGCCGCTGCCGAGCGCTTTCGAGACTGCCGCCGTTTCGCTGCGGGCATTGGGGAAAAGCGCGTTGATCAGCGTAGATTTGCCCATGCCCGATTGGCCGATTAAAACGCTTTTCTGTTGTTCCAGATGCGGCCAAAGCGCGGCCACATCGCTTTTGGCGCAGGTTTCAATCACCGGATAACCGAGCGCTTCATACGGCTTGAGACGCTCGCGCAGAGAAGAAAAACCGGGGAGATCGCGCTTGTTGGCGATCAGCACGAAGCGACAATGCGCGGCTTCGGCGGCGACGATCCAGCGGTTGAGCAGCATTTCGTCGAGCGCAATGTCGGGTGCGACGACGCCGAGGATTTGAGTGACGTTGGCGGCGATCCGTTTTTGGCGAATCGCATCGGAGCGGTAAAAAAGGTTTTGCCGAGGTTTCAGGGCAGTGATGACACCGCTGCTGCCGTCGCCGGTGCGCGCGAGTTCTACCTCATCGCCGCAGACCAGCGTAGTGTCTCGTCCCTTCAAAACGCAATCGAGACGGTCGCTGTTGTCGAGCGCCACCGTGTAATGGCGACGAAACGTTTCGACGATCAATCCGTGCAGCGTGTTGTTTTCGGAAGAAGCCACGGGAAATCAGGCAGCGCGCTTGGTTGACGCTACGAGTGTACGCAAGTGCGCAATGCGGATCGCCGCCGGCGGGTGCGAATCGTAAAACGCCGAGTGAATCGGATCGGGCGTCAAGGTTGAGGCGTTGTCTTCGTACAATCGCACCAGCGCTTGCTCCAGCGCGGTCGCCGAAGATTGCGCGGCGGCGTAGGCGTCGGCTTCAAACTCGTGACGCCGCGAGTAAGCGGCGCTCAGCGGCGTGAACAGAAAAACGAAAACGGGAAGCGCCAGCATGAACAACGACAACGCCACGCCCGGGCGCGCCATCGCCGCGCTCACTTGTTCGACGGGAATGCCGAGGCCGGTGAAAAACCACGGTTGCTGCATCAGCCAGGCCAGCAACGCCAGAAACGCCAGCGACAGCAAGGTCGAAAAAGCAATGCGTTTTTTGATGTGGTGGCGTTTGAAATGTCCCAGCTCGTGTGCGAGCACCGCTTCGATTTCATCTTCGTTCAGACGACTGAACAGCGTGTCGAAAAACACAACGCGCTTGGCGCGACCGAGGCCGGTGAAGTAAGCGTTGCCGTGGCCGCTGCGACGGCTGCCGTCCATCACGAACAAGCCGCTGGCGGTGAAGCCGCAACGGGTGAGCAGCGCTTCGATGCGCGTGCGCGTCGGGCCTTCGGGCAACGGTTCAAACTTGTTGAACAGCGGCGCGATCAGCGTCGGATAAATGACCAGCATCAACAACTGAAACGCCATGAAGACGAACCACGCCCACAGCCACCACAGCGATCCCGCCGCGCGCATCAGCCACAGCAACAACGCCATCAGCGGAATACCGATTAACAGCGACAACAATGTGCTTTTGACGAGATCGACGAACCACAAGAAGCGCGTGGAACGATTGAAGCCGAAGCGCGCTTCGATGCCGAAAGTGCTGTAATAAGAAAACGGCAAACCGAGAAGGCCGCCGATCAGCGCCACCGCCAGCAGCAGCGCGACATCTTGCCACAGCGCGCCGACGGGCAGCCAGCTTGTCGCCATCATCAGAGCGGCCAGACCGCCGCCGAGCGTCCAAACGAGCAGAATCGCCGTATCGACCACCGCTTCGATGCGCCCCAAAGACTGCTTGGCGAGCGTGTAGTCGGCGGCTTTTTGGTGGGCGGCCAGCGCGATGCGTTCGGCGAAAGCGACGGGGATGGTCGCGCGCGAGGCGGCGACATGGCGACACTGGCGCACAGACAGCCAGCCGCGCAGAGCCAGCGTCAACAACAGCGCCACAAGAAAAACAACGGTAAACCAAGGCATAGCGGAACGGTCGAGAGAATATGCGACAATCAAACCTTTATTGTACTTGAAGGGCGCGCGATGTTTGCATGGAAGGCTGCGGTGGGCGGCATAATTGGAAAAGGGGCAGGAGATGAGCATGGCAGCCGCCGATGACCGCTTGATTTGGCTGGACCTCGAAATGACCGGCTTGAGGCCGGAGTCCGACCGGATACTGGAAGTGGCGATGGTCGTGACCGATGCCGCCTTGAACGTCGTGGCCGAAGCGCCGGTATGGGTCGTACATCAGGCGGACACCGTGCTGGCGGCGATGGACGACTGGAACCAGAGCATGCACGGACGATCGGGCTTAATCGAGCGCGTCAAGACATCGACGCTGACCGACGCCGAAGTTGAAACACAAGCGCTGGCATTTTTGAAAGAACACGTTACCGCGCAAGCGTCGCCGATGTGCGGCAACAGCATTTGTCAGGATCGTCGTTTTCTGGCGCGGCTGATGCCGAAGCTGGAAGCGTTTTTTCATTACCGCAATCTCGATGTTTCAACACTGAAAGAACTGTGTCGTCGTTGGCAACCGGAGATCGCGCGCGGTTTCAACAAGGAAACCCGACACGAAGCGTTGGCCGATGTGTACGAATCCATTGACGAGTTGAAATACTATCGGGAACATTTCATCAAGGCGTGAGAGGGTGTCGGCCCCTGACAAGGAATATCGATGGCGATGAATTTTTGCAGTCATTGCGGCGCGGCAGCACTGGAGCTTCGGGTTCCCGAAGGAGATTTGAAGCTGCGCCATGTCTGCCGACAGTGCGGCTACATTCATTATCTGAATCCCAAGAGCGTCGTCGGCACGTTGCCGCGCTGGGGAGATCAGGTGTTGTTGTGCCGTCGCGCCATCGAGCCGCGTTATGGTCTCTGGACATTGCCCGCCGGTTTTTTGGAAATCGGCGAATCGATTGAAGAAGGCGCACGGCGCGAAACTCAGGAAGAAGCAGGCGCGGCGGTGATACTCGAACGACTTTACACCGTGATCACCATGCCGAAAATCGGCCAACTGCATTTGATGTTTCTGGCCGATCTGCCCAGCCCCGAATTTTTTGCCGGAACGGAAAGCCTCGAAGTGCGGCTGTTCAGCGAGGCGGACATTCCGTGGGAAGCGCTGGCGTTTCGTACCATCAGCCGAACGCTGCGCTGCTTTTTCTCGGATCGGTTGCGGATTCAACAAAAAGCGATCAACGAATTTCCGCTGCGCTTATCGGTATTATAAGTTTGAAGCCTCCATGAATTTGTCTCTCTCATGGAGAGAGGCAAAAATAACCCTCTCCCACGGGTGGGAGAGGGTGCCCAAAGGGCAGGGGAGGGGGTATAGCGAGGAGCGAAGCGGCGAATCAAACTTTGTGGTTGCGCTCAACACTGCGTCTGGTTTTGGGCAAGACGAACCACGCTGCTGCGGTCAACAGCATCAGCAGCAACCAGGGAAGTGCTTTGCCCGTTGGTACGGGGTCGGCGGCGGGGCCTTTGAGTGGGGCAAAGAATGTGACGCTGGTGGTGCCGGGCGACAGCAAGCCATTCAGCCCGGTAACATTTGGGGCGGCAGCAGCGGGGTCGTCGTTGTCGTAGGTGTCGGGGGTGGCCGAAGTGACATCCACCGTTACCGTGCAGGAGATCATCAAGGCGGCCAAATCTCCCGATACGGTAAGGGTGGTTCCCAAAATGGAAGTCAGGCCATTGGGGCAATCGGTCGTGATGTTGGGCGTCGTTGCAAACGTCAGGCCGGACGGCAGCGTTTCGTTGAACGACCAGCCGGTTTTTGCCAGCAAATCATCGGTGTTGGTGATCGTGAACGTCAGCGTCGTGGTTCCGCCCACGGGCACCGACGTGGAACTGAACGCTTCATCCAACTGCGGCGTCACGTCGATGATTTGCAGGTCGTCGAGGGCGACATCGTTGCCGGGGGTTTGGGTGGTGCCGTTGGTTACCTGTATGCCGACCGTGGGGACGCTGCTGGTGGCCAGCCATGCGGGTGTAGTCCCTGTGGTGACGTAAACCGGTGTGCCGGCAGACGTGGTCGCGTAACGATTGTAGGGGGCGTCGGAACAGGGCGTAATCGTCGGAGACTGAACCAATGGCGTTAATGCAGAGCTGTCCAGAAGGGAAATCGTTTCCGCCGCTTCATACCAAGTGGCGGTGTTAGGCCTGTAGGTATCCTCTTGACAATGGATCTCGGCGAAATCGGCCGAGGCGATGTAATAATGTCCTGTCGTGACGGAGAAAACCGAGTTCGCTTGAATCTGAACAGAACTGGAGATAGGGGTTATTACACCTGTCGTTCCCGGATTGGTCATCGATGCCAGCACGTTGTTGGCGCCGGCAGCCGATCCCTGACCTTGGTACAGACCCAGTACACTGGCCATGGCTTGGAGGAATGGCCACGCGGCTTGAGTGTTGGTGCCGGTGCCAGTCCGCCCAGCGTTGGCGCTGCAACCGGTATCGCCGCCTGGCTGCGCCGTACCGGAGTTGAGAATCCAGCCGTTGCACTGATTCGCCGTTGATGCCCAGCCCGTGCCGACAGTATAGGTTTCACCGTGATCGCCGGCATAGCCTCCGATACCCACCGCAGCACCGGGCAGTGGAAAGCCGAGAGAAAAATCCTCAACCCATTCTTGCGACCCCGGCTGCGGAATACCCGGTGAACCTTGAGCCAGCACGGTTTGAGAGAGCGCCGTCAACGCCAAAGCGACAGCGAGAAACGCATGTTTGACATCGCGACGGCGAAGCGAGGTTGCGGTGGAAAACATCGTTTAAGCTCCTGTTGTGGTCAGAACGTCTCTGTTTGTTTGATGTTAGTCATCCACGTCTGAGTATATGCGCGCTTTGGTGATGTTGTTCGATCGTTCCAACGAAAGGCGCCTCACTTTTTGTCGCTCATGGAGCGACTTTGGTTTTTTCTTTTTTCTGTTTCCTTGCCGGTTTCACTGAGAACGCTTTCGTGCAGACCGGTGGTGAAAGTGTGCGGGAACGCGGCGAATGTTATGGTTGATTTTTTTGGCCTCATTTATTTTTATTCTTGTCAAAAACAGGATCTGCGCACGCTTCATGAGAAATGCTTGATTGTTTTGCGAGTAAGCGCTACTTTATTGTTGTTTTTTAATGGCGCGATTTTGGTTTTTATTTTTGGGTTTGTGCAAATTGTCTCAACGAAGAAACATTTGCACAAGCCAGCTATGAAAGTGCGACAAGCGATTCTGCGAACTCACTTGGCCTCGTCCATTTTTCTTTTTGCAAAAAAACAACAAAAGTTTTTTGACCGCGGGCGTTTAAACCAGAGACGCTTCAATGCGCTGCGTCGCCCTTTGCCGACGGTTTGCTTGGCGCTCTCGACGGCGCGTTGTTGCGCGACGTGTTGTTGTGCGGCGTGCTCGGCGCTTTCACAGGCGGCTTTGCACTTCCGTGCGAAGGCGGTTTTGAATTTCCATGCGGGCGCGGTTTGCTTCCGTGCGAGGAGGGTTTGGAATTGCCGTGCGAATGGTGCCCAGATCCTCTGTACGAAGGTGTATAGCTGTAGTTGTCGGCGATTGTACCGAGGATCATCAAACCGATGTTGATGCTGATGTAGGCGATCGCTGCTCCGCTTCCCTGAGCCGACGCCATGCCGTACCATCGCAAGGCTTCGTCGCCGTCTTGCTCGACGCCGCGCCCGTGGTCGTACATCCAGCCCAAGCCGTTTTGGGCTTCCACATTTCCCTGTTCCGCCGCCAGGCTGAGCCATTTCGCGGCTTCGACTTCATTCTTGGCGACGCCGCGCCCTTGAAAGTACATCCAGCCCAGCGAAAATTGCGCATTCGCGTTTCCTTGATTGGCCGCCAACTTGTACCATTTCACAGCCTCGCTATCGCTCTTCTGCACGCCGCGACCTTCGGCGTACATCACGCCCAAATCATTCTGAGCTTCCGCAAATCCCTGCTCCGCCGCCTTGCGAAACCAGACGACGGCCTCGGTGTCGTTCTTCTCTACGCCCTGACCGTTGGCGTACATGAAGCCGATGTTGCATTGCGCCGGCGCGTAGCCTTGATCGGCGGCCAGACGATACCATTTCAACGCTTCGCTATGACTCTGCGTCACACCATGACCGTTGGCGTACTTCACGCCAAGATTGCATTGTGACCTCGCATCGCCTTGTTCCGCCGCGCGTTTCAGTGCGTCGGTGGGCGGCAATTTGTTCACAGCGACAAGCGCTTTTTGGGCAGTCGCATTTCCTTGCACTGCCGCCAGCCGATACCACTCTGCGGCTTCGTCGTAATCTTGCGCGACGCCGCGGCCTTGTTCATACATCGCGCCGAGGCTGTTTTGGGCATCCGCATTTCCCTGATCCGCTGCTGCCCGATACCACTTCGCGGCTTCGGCATCATTCTGCGCGACGCCGTGCCCCTGAAAGTACATCGACCCGAGATAATTCTGCGCTGACGCATTGTCCTGATCGGCCGCCTTTTGAAACCAGCTTGCGGCTTCGGTATCGCTCTGCGTGACGCCCTGACCGTTCAGATACATTTCTCCGAGGGCATTTTGAGCAAGCGCATAGCCCTGTTCCGCCGACTTGCGATACCACTGTGCGGCATCGGCAACGGCTTCGCTCTTCACATAGCTTCGGCCATTCTGGATCATCCAGCCAAGATTGTATTGGGCAGGCGCATAGCCGCTTGCCGCCGCTTCGCTGAATCTCAAATGGGCGGCGACATCATTCTGAGTTACGCCCCAGCCATTCAGAGACATCTCACCGAGCCTGTTTTGGGCAGGTGCAAATCCTCCTCCTTGGGCGGCGGCTTTTTCGTACCACTTCTGAGCCTTGGCCTCATTCTGTTCGACGCCTTGGCCGTTGGCGTACATTTCTCCGAGGCTGAATTGCGCGTTGACATCCCCGTGTTCCGCGACGCGCTTCATGGCATCGAAATCCAGCGGCGGCGGGTCGATGAAGGAGAGATGATCGAGAGAATTCTCTTTGATTGCGGCGAGCGCGTTTTTGGCGTACACAGTGTACGGGTCTCCCTGCGCCGCCGCTTTGCCGAACCACTTCTCGGCATTTTTGGTATCTGCCGGGTCGGATTTGAGAGCGATGTAGCCGAGGCCGAATTGAGCATCCGCCAACCCTTTTGCCGCCGCCTTGCCGAACCACGTCTTGGCCTCGTCGTTATCCTGCGTGACCGCGTAGCCGTTGAGGTACATCACCCCCAGCTTGTCTTGAGCGAGCGCATAGCCTTTCTCCGCCGACTTGCGAATCCACATCTCGGCTTCGTCGTCGCTCGGCGCGATGCCTTGACCATCGAGGTACATCACGCCAAGACGGTATTGCGCTTTCACATCCCCCTGTTCCGCCGCGTATTTGATCGTCTCGAAATCTTGCGCGGGAACGGGCGCATGGACTTGTGCTGATTTCTCCGCATTGACCTCCGATGTCGGTGCTGGCGCAACCGAGGGAGAAGGGTTATCCGCAACGACGATTGGGGGAGGAGTAGAAGCGTTCATACTTCCCTGCTCCTCGGCTTGCTTCAACGTCGGAGCAGGTATGGTGGTGCAAGCCTGCAACGAAAGCACCGTAAGCAGGGTGAAGGCAGCTTTGGTGGCGGCGCTCGGCGCCGCCCCTTTTGTACCGGCAGCTTTATAGAAAGCCTCAAAAATCATTTTTTACCACCTGTCGAGGCGCCATGCGACGAAGGCGACGAAGAGGACGAAGACGACGAGTGTGACGAGGACGACGATGAAGAGGACGAAGACGAATGCGACGACGAACCCGACGATGGCGCGCTATGAGACGATCCCGACGGAGCGTTGTGCGATGAACCCGACGGCGCGCTATGAGATGATCCCGACGGTGCGCTATGAGATGATCCCGATGGCGCGTTGTGAGATGCGGGCGGTTTCGCGTTTCCTTGTGAAGAAGGTTTTGAATTCCCGCGCGAAGGTGGTTTTGAGTTTCCGTTTGAGGGAGGCTTGGTGTTCCCATGCGAAGGCGGTTTTGAACCGTTGTTGTGCGGCGAGCGCACTTTCCCCGAGCCGCTGTCGTTCGATGATGACGTATCCAACCAAGCGCCGTAAGAATCGTCTCCCCCATCATAGTAGTACGAGGCGCTTTGTCCACTGTTGTAATCATAGTCTTGCGCATGCTCGAGCGGATTGGGGAGGACAAGAACGGAGATACCGGCGGTTGCCGCTCCCAGCACCATATAGGACCACCAGGCCACGCTGCTTCCGACGCTCTTGAGTCGGAGGGTGGCTTGGGCATCCGTATTTCCCTGCGCCGCTGCCAGCTTGAACAACTTCAAGGCTTCGTCGGGATTCTTCGCCACGCCGCGTCCGCTGTCGTACATTTCGCCGAGGTTGTTTTGACCGGCGGCGTTGCCTTGAGTCGCCGCCATCTGATACCACCTGACGGCTTCGACATCGTTCTGCGCCACGCCGCGCCCGTTGGCGTACATCCAGCCGAGATTGTTCTGTCCGTCCGAGACTCCCTGATTTGCCGCCAGTTGATACCACTTCACGGCTTCAACATCACTTTGCGGAACGCCCTGACCCTGATCGTACATCCAGCCGATGTTGTTCTCCGCCTCAGGGTGCCCCTGTTGCGCCGCCGAGAGAAACCATTTCGCGGCTTCGATTTCATCCTTCGCCACGCCCTGACCTTCGGAGTACATCCAGCCGATGTTGTTTTGCGCATCTGCATCGCCCTGCTCCGCCGCCAAACGATACCACTTCAGCGCTTCGGCGTTATTCTGCATGACGCCGCGCCCGTTGGCGTACATTACGCCGAGGTTGTGTTGCGCGGTGGCATCGCCTTGATCTGCTGCTTTGTGATACCACATCACGGCCTTGCCCTCATCCTGCGCAACACCCAAACCGACGCTGTACATGAAACCGAGGTTGTGCTGACCGATTGCATAGCCCTGATCCGCTGCCTTCTGATACCACTTCACCGCTTCGCCGTCGTTCTGCGCGACGCCGCGACCAGCGGCGTACATGAAGCCGAGATTGTTTTGCGCGGCGGCATTCCCCTGATCCGCCGCCTTCTGATACCACTTCACCGCTTCACTGTCGTTTTGCGCCATGCCGCGACCTTCGGCAAACATCACGCCCAATCGGTATTGCGCTTGCGCCAAACCTTGTTCTGCCGCCTTTTGATACCACTTCACGGCTTCGGCGTCGCTCGGCGCGACCTCCGCGCCTTTGGCGTACATCGCGCCGAGGTTGTATTGCGCTTGCGCATCGCCCTTGTTGGCATCGCGCATCACCGCTTCAAAGTCCTGATCCGGCGCGGCATGCTTTGGCCGGTTTTTTGCGTTGGCGTGCGCAGTTTGAACATCTTCGTTGCCCTGATCCGCCGCTTGCCTCAACGGGGAAACAGTAGTGCAAGCCACCAGAGAAAGCACAGTGAACAGCGCCACGAAATTTTTGGGGCGCAGACACTTCACGATGTTGACGATGGCGGGGTTGAGGTGAGATGCTTGATAAAAGGCAACAAAAATCATTTTGCAGACTCCCTTTGTTGGCACGGTGAGGGTAGGCATATGATGCGCTACGGGTGAGGCATTGTAGCCGGATTTTTTGACCGGATGCGTAAGGGGCGCATAAAGAAAGCGTAAATGATGTGTAAAGGCGGAATGTTTTGAAAGGGTGGGAAAATTTGAAGGGAAGGGAGTAAATGGAGGGCAGAACGGAGCAGAAGCCGGAAACGCCGTTCTGAAGGAGCAACCCAAGAACCAATATCGGCGCGATCCTCCGGGGCTTTGTTTCTCGCGCATTACCGTCATCGCTTTGTTTCCATCAGCAAGCGCCGGATAAGCAAAGACGCGGGCGCTGCGCGTCCTTGCTTACCCTATGGCCTACATAGCCTTTACGGCGGGAGGCGACAAATTTTGTAGGGGGGCAAGATTTTTTTGAGCTTCCGCGTTTCCCTGTGCCGCTGCGAGACTGTACCATTTTGCTGCTTCGGTATAATCCTGCGCGATGCCCCAGCCATTTTGATACATCACGCCAAGGTTGTTCAGGGCGGCCGCATTTTCCCGTACCGCTGCCAAGCGAAACCACCGTGCAGCTTCCGCATAATTCTGCGCGACGCCTTTGCCTTGACAGTACATTACGCCAAGATCGTTTTGGGCATCCGCATTTCCTTGTTCCGCCGCATGTTTCACTGACCCGAAATCTTGCTTTTGCGTTTGTGCGGAGGACTGGGGCTGCGCGGCGGGAAGATGCAGATTTTTCAGACCGGCGATGCGGGTTTGGGCTGTCTGAAACGCCGCAAGGCCGTACCATTTAGCGGCTTCTACGTAGTCCTGGGCTACGCCTGTCCCATCGTAATACAGCTTGCCGAGATGGTTTTGCGCGATGGCGAAACCTTGATCCGCCGCCTTGCGATACCATGTCTCGGCTTGGGCATAATCCTGCGCGACGCCGCGGCCATTTTCGTACATCACGCCAAGATTGCTTTGAGCAATCTCATGTCCCTGTTCCGCCGCCTTGGTATACCACTTCACGGCTTCGACATCATTCTGCACCATGCCCCGACCCGCATCGTACATCCATCCAAGGTTGGCTTCAGCCTTCGCATTCCCCTGCTCCGCCGCTTTGAGATACCATTTCACGGCTTCGGCATCACTCTGCGCGACGCCGCGGCCATTTTGGTACATCACGCCAAGATAGTTTTGGGCTGTTGCCTGCCCCTGTTCCGCCGCCTTGAGATACCATTTCACGGCTTCGGCATCACTCTGCGCGACGCCGCGACCATTTTCGTACATCCATCCAAGATTGGCTTCAGCCGTCGCATTCCCCTGTTCCGACGCTTTGAGATACCATTTCACGGCTTCGGCATCGTTCTGCGCGACGCCGTGGCCACTTTCATACATCCAGCCAAGATTGTTTTGGGCGTCTGCATATCCCTGTTCTACCGCCTTGCGATACCATGTTGCGGCTTGGGCATAATCCTGTTTGACGCCCCAACCATTTTGATACATCACGCCAAGACTGTATCGGGCTGCGGCATAGCCCTGAGCTTCTGCTTTGCGATACCATGTTAATGCTTGAGCGTAATCCTTTGTGACGCCTTGACCGTCCCTGTACATCTTTCCAAGATTATTTTGGGCTTCCGCATTTCCCTTTTCCGCTGCGTTTTTCACTGCGTCAAAGCCCTGCGGCTGAGTCGTTTGTGCGACGTGAGGCGGATTCTTCGTGGCGGCGGGCGCTTTTTGAACGGGCGCGGCGACGCAAATCGGCAAAGAAAAGACGGCAAGCAGCACAACCGCCAGCATCATCCGCGTCATCGCGTTGACGGTTTTGGCTTCTTTATTAAAACGATCGAAAAACATTTTGTAGCTCCTTGCTTTGAGATCGGTTAGGGGGCGGTATTCGGTTGGGCAAAGACGCGCAGGGTGAAAAAGCGAGAAACTTTTTCTGTCCTATGGCGCTGATTCGCCGACTTGCCCGGGTTACCTCCTGTGGTGGTCGTGTTCATGTTCATCCTGCGAACTGCTCGCAGCGGCGCCGGCCAGCACCAGTAGCGCAATGTATGCTGTGATTTCAACGCCCTCAATAAAATACTTGAGGCCGATGGTGGTTTGCGCGTTCGAATTTCCTTGCGCCGCCGCCAGCTTGTACCACCTCATCGCTTGGTCGGCATCCTTATCGACGCCCCGGCCATCGTCGTACATCTGTCCGAGGTTGTTTTGAGCTTCCGCGTTTCCTTGAGTTGCCGCGAGGCTGTACCATTTCACGGCTTCGATATCGTTCTGCGGCACCCCCCGCCCGTTGGCGTACATCCAGCCGAGATTGTTTTGGCCGTCCGAATCGCCTTGCTCGGCCGCGAGGCTGTACCACATCACGGCCTTGATATCGCTCTGCGCGACGCCCAGACCTTGGTCGTACATCCAGCCGAGATTATTTTGAGCTGCCGCGTTTTCCTGTTCTGCCGCCGAGAGAAACCATTTCACGGCTTCGGCTTCATCCTTTGCCACGCCTTTGCCCTGGTCGTACATCCAGCCGAGATTGTTCTGCGCATCCGCTCTTCCCTGTTCCGCCGCCAAGGTGTACCACTTCACGGCCTCGGTGTCGCTCTGCTCAACGCCCCGGCCATTTTCGTACATTACGCCGAGATTATGTTGGGCGGTGGCATCTCCTTGTGCCGCCGCCGCGTTGTACCACTTCACGGCATCGGCGTCGCTCTGCGGCACACCCCAACCCACGCTGTACATATAGCCAAGGTTGTTTTGGGCGATGGCGTATTTTTGTTCCGCTGCTTTGGCATACCATTTCACGGCAGTAGTATTGTCCTGCGTGACGCCATAACCGCTGGCGTACATGAAGCCGAGATTGTTTTGCGCGGCGGCATTCCCCTGATCCGCCGCCTTCTGATACCACTTCACCGCTTCACTGTCGTTCTGCGCCATGCCGTGACCTTCGGCAAGCATCACACCCAACCGGTATTGCGCTTGCGCGTAGCCTTGCTCCGCCGATTTGGTGTACCACTTCACGGCTTCGGCGTCGCTCGGCGCGACCTCCGTGCCTTTGGCGTACATCGAGCCGAGTTGGTATTGCGCTTCTGCATTTCCCTGATTCGCGGCGTGCATCACCGCCTCAAAATCCACCGACGGCTTGGTGTGGGTAGGCCGGTTTTGCGCGTTGGCGTGCGCGGTTTGAACATCTTCGTTGCCCTGATCCGCCGTCTGCTTCAACGGGGAAACGGTGGTGCAAGCTACCAGGGAAAGCGCAGTGAACAACGCCACGAAATTTTTGGGACGCAAATACTTCACGGCGTTGACGATGGCGGGGTTGAGGCGTGACGTTTGATAAAAGGCAACAAAAATCATTTTGCAGACTCCTTTTGTTGGCACGGCGGGGGTAAGTATATGATGCGCTACGGGTGAGGCATTGTAGTCGGGTTTTTTGACCGGATACGTAAGGGATGCGTAAATAAAGCGTAAATGGTTTGTAAAGGCGAAATGTTTTGGACAGGCGGGAAGGGAGTGAGTGAAAGTTGGCTACTTCTCAACCACCCCGTCGCCCTTCCTCAAGCATTCGTCGGAGTTCGCTACGCTCATCCGCAAACGATACGAGTGATCTGCTTACTTCGCCGCCGCTCGCCCGCGATCAAACGCTTGTGCGTTCAATTCAGCAAGCGCCGGTTTTCTGACGCGGAATCGTTCGACGATGCGCTCCTTGAGCATCTCCGGCGTGAACGGCAGATTTTCGGAGATAGCGCCCAGCATCACGGTGTTGACCAGTCGCTTGTCGCCCAGTTCGAGCGCGATGGCGGAGCCGTCGAAATCGTACACGCGCAGGCCTTGTTTGCGAATTTCTTCGACGGGGTCAGGCGGATAAGGAAAGAGGCCGAGCGAAACCACCGGCGGTTCCAGATGCAAACGGTTGACCATCGCCACGCCGTTCGGACGCAAGTAGTGACACCAGCGCATGGCTTCAGCGGCTTCAAAAGCGACGAGAACGTCGGCTTCGCCGCGCGCGATTTCAGGCGAGTAAACTTTGGGGCCGAAGCGAACGTGCGACGACACCACGCCGCCACGTTGCGACATGCCGGCCACTTCGGTTTTCTTGGCATCGAAGCCTTGCAGGATCGCGGCTTCGCACAAAATTTCGGAGGCGGTCATCACGCCTTGGCCGCCGACACCGACGACGAGGATGTTGACGATGATGGGTTGTTGTTGGGTCACGTTCATTCTCCGCTGGCGGCAATGATACCGATGGTTTTTGCAGGGACGCGTGTCGGGAGGTGGCGAATGGCTTTGGGCGCGCAGGTTTGCACGCAGATGTCGCAACCGGTGCACGCGGCGGTGTCAATGTTGACGAAAGCAAGTTCGACTTCTTTACCGGAAGGTTTGACCGCTTTTTCGCGACGGGTGACGTGAATCGCCGGGCAGCCGACTTCCACGCAGTTGCCGCAGCCGGTGCACAGCGTTTCATCGACTTCGTAAGGTTTCAAAACTTGATAGTAATCGGTCAACACGCAAGGTTGATCTGTGATGATGACCGACGGCCCCGGCGTTTTCGTTTCTTGTCGCAGCGTTTTGAACAGCACCGGCAATTGATAAGCGTTGACGACGTGAATGCGATCTTTGGCGATGCCCAGCGCTTCGACCAACTTCGCAAAATCAACGCGCGGGGCAGGGTTGCCGTGAAGGTCGCGCCCCGAGCCGGGGTTTTCCTGACCGCCGGTCATGCCGACGGTGCGATTGTCCAGAAGCAGAATGGTGACGTTGCCGCGATTGTAAGCAATGTCGAGCAAGCCTTGCATGCCCATGTGGAGGAAAGTGGAATCGCCGATCACCGCGACGATTTTTTTGTCTTCGTCGCCGGGGCCGCGGCCTTTGTCCATTCCGAGCGCGACGCCCATCGACGCGCCCATCGAAATGCAAGTATCCAGCGCTTTCCACGGCGCGCCCGCACCCAATGTGTAACAACCGATGTCGCCGGAGACGTTGACGTTGCGCAGTTGCGAGAGTGTATAAAACACGCTCATGTGCGGACAGGCGGGACACATGGTCGGCGGGCGCGGGAAAATATCCAGCGCCATGCGATTGCCGACTTTCGATAGCTCGATCTCAGGCACTGGTGTGGTTTCTGCGGCTTGCCCCAGCAACGGCGCCAAACCTTTGCGCAAAATCACCGGCGAGAGTTCGCCGTGCGCGGGTAATAAATCCTTGCCGCGAACGGCGATACCGTGCGCCTTGATTTCAGCTTCGAGCAGAGGTTCGGTTTCTTCGACGACGATCAGAGTTTCAACTTGGTTCGCCAGATCGCGCACCAGATTGATCGGCGCCGGATGCGAGAAGCCCAGCTTGAGAATCGGCGCGTTCGGGAAAGTTTCACGAACGTGCATGTAGGCGGCGCCGGAAGTGACGAAGCCCAGACGTTGATCGCTGCCCGGTTCGAGGCGGTTGAGCGGACTGATGGCGGTGGCTTCGGCCAGCACTTTGTCGCGCGCCAGCATTTTGGGAACGTGGTGTTGCGCGTTGCCGGGAACCATCACCCAGCGGCGCGGGTTTTTGGTGAAACTGTCGGCGACGCGATGGGTTTGACGCTCGCCTACCGTCGTCAAACATTTGACGTGGCAAACGCGCGTGGTCATGCGCAGAATTACCGGCGCGTTGAACTTTTCCGACAGCGCGAACGCTTCGCGCGTCATCGCGTAAGCTTCCTGAGAATCGGAAGGTTCGAGAACGGGCAGGTGAGCGAAGCGTCCCCAGTAGCGCGAGTCCTGCTCGTTTTGCGAGGAAGAAAAGCCAACGTCGTCGGCAACAGCGATCACCAAACCGCCGACAACGCCGGTCAGCGTCAGCGTCATCAGCGCGTCGGAAGCGACGTTCAAGCCGACGTGTTTCATCGCGCAAAACGCGCGTGAGCCTGCCAGCGAAGCGCCGATCGCTATTTCGAGTGACACTTTTTCATTCACCGACCACTCAGCGTAAAGATCGGGATAAAACGCGATGTTTTCGAGAATTTCGGTCGAAGGCGTGCCGGGGTAAGCCGCAGCGACGCGCACGCCGGCTTCCCAAACGGCGCGCGCGACGGCTTCGTTGCCGGACATCAACAAACGCGAACCGGCAGCAGGAGGAGTAAGCAATTTTGGATTCAACATTTTTCCTTTGAAATGTTTTTTCTGGTGGCGTTCGTCGGTTACGATTGGGCCGCTTTCTTGCGATGATCGACAACGCGCATCGCTTTGCCCATCGAACGTTCCACCGTGCCGGTCGGATGAATCTGAACGCGGCAAGTGATACCGATAAAATCTTTCAAATCTTTTTGCACTTTGGCCGAAACCCGATCCATGAATTCCTGACCCTTGGCATAGAGCGGCGGGCTGGCTTCGACGTTGACAACCATCGAATCGAGGAAGCCCTCTCTGAACACCTCGATCTGATAAAACGGCGAGAGCGTTTCGGTGCGCATCAAAATCGCTTCGACCTGAGTCGGGAAAACGTTGACGCCGCGAATGATCAACATGTCGTCGGAGCGTCCCGAAATCCGGCGCATGCGGACATGGGTGCGGCCGCATTTGCACGGCGCTTGTTCCAGTACCGAAATGTCGCGAGTGCGAAAACGCAAAACGGGGAAGGCTTCTTTCGTGAGCGTGGTGATGGCGATTTCGCCTTGCTCACCGTAGGGCAAAGGTTCGCCGGTATCAACATCGACGCATTCGATCAGAAAGTGGTCTTCCCACAAATGCAAACCGTGTTTGCCTTCGCGGCACTCGACGCCGACGCCGGGACCCATCACTTCGGTCAGGCCGTAAATATCGAGCGCGTCGATTTGAAGACGCGATTCCAACTCGTAGCGCATCTCCTCGCTCCACGGCTCGGCGCCGAACAAGCCGATGCGCAGCGAAAGCTTGCGCATATCGAAGCCGAGCTTCTCGGCCTCTTCGGCGATATTGAGCGCGTAAGACGGCGTGCAGCATAAGGCGGTCGCGCCGAAATCGGCCAGCAACATGATTTGCTTCTGCGTTTGTCCGCCCGACATCGGAATCGCCATCAGTCCCAGCGCTTCGGCGCCGTAGTGCAACCCCATTCCGCCGGTGAACAAACCGAAGCCGAAAGCGTTGTGCAGACGGTCACCGGGGCGCAAGCCCGCCGCGCTCAACGAACGCGCCACCATGTGCGACCAGTTGGCGATGTCGCGGCGGGTGTAGCCGACGACAATCGGCTTGCCGGTGGTGCCCGAAGAGGCGTGAACGCGCGCCACCTGATCGGGCGGCACGGCGAACATTCCGAAAGGATAGTTGTCGCGCAACTGCTCCTTCTTGGTGTACGGCAAAAACTTCACGTCGCTCAAGGTCTTGATGTGATGAGGCTTGATTTCCAACTCATCCATCGCCTCGCGGTAAAAGCGGACGGTTTCATAGCAGCGCTCTACGGTTATTTGCAGACGCCGCAGTTGCATGGCTTGCAACTCCTCGCGCGGGAGCGTCTCGTGATCGACGTCGAAAATCATAAGTCCCCTTGTGGTTCGATGTGAACAGATCAGGGATGGAATCATACCTGAATATCAAGGCGGCAGGAATCACGTTGTCATGGAGATAGGGGGCGGGGATCGGTGCAGGGGCGCCAGAATGCCGCCCCCAGAAATTCGCCAATACCGGAACGGGCGCCAGAATGCCGCCCCTACGTTGATTTACCCCATCAACCCATCAAAGGGCTGCACCTCAACAACGGTTCCGGCGGGCTGGTTGCCCGAATCCATCGGCAGCACGATGAAGCAGTTGGCGCGCGACATCGACGACAGAATGTTGGAGCCTTGCGTCGGTATCGGCGTGACCACGCTCTGGCCGTCTTTCATTTCGCAAACGCCGCGCTGAAATTCGGTGCGCCCCGGCGCTTTTTTCACCGGCGTCGTCAGCGCAGCGCGGAAAGTCGGCAGCGGCATCACCGGCGCTTGTCCCTGCAAGACGAGCAACGCTTCGCGCACGAACTGGTAAAACACGGCCATCGCACTGACCGGATTGCCGGGCAAGCCGAAGAAATGAGCGTTGCCGATCATGCCGTAAGCGAGCGGGCGCCCCGGCTTCATCGCAATTTTCCAGAACAATACTTTGCCCAATCGTTCGAGCATGGCTTTGATGAAATCCGCTTCGCCGACGGACACGCCGCCGGAAGTGATGACGACCTCGGCGTGGGCAGCGGCGGCCGTCAGCGCCGCTTCGAGCGCTTCCGGCTGATCGGGGACGATGCCCATGTCCATTGGCTCGACGCCGAGTTGTTGCAACATGCCGTAGAGCGCGTAGCGATTACTGTCGTAAATTTGTCCGGCGGCGGGCGTGGCGTCGAAGCTGACCAACTCATCGCCGGTCGAAAAGAACGCGACGCGCAGTTTGCGATACACCGGCACTTCGGCAATGCCCAGCGAGGCCAGCATCCCCAATTCCGGCGCACGCAAGCGTTGGCCGCGAGTGAAAACGGTGACGCCGGGGGCGATGTCTTCTCCGGCGAAACGGCGGTTTTGCCCTTCATGCGTCACGGCATCGGGCGCGAGAATGGCAACGCCTTTTTCTTCGCGGGTGCGTTCCTGCATCACCACAGTGTCGGCGCCGCGCGGCATCATCGCGCCGGTGAAAATGCGCAAACATTGTCCCGCGCCCACTTCACCGCTGAACGGATGACCGGCAAACGAAACGCCGATGCGCTGCAAGCGCGTTTCCTGACCGCGAACCATGTCGGCGAAACGCAAAGCGTAGCCGTCCATCGCGGCGTTGTCGAAACCCAGCACGGCGATGGCTGAAACGATGTTTTCCGCCAGCACGCGACCAAGCGCATCGCGCAAGTGAACGCGCTCGACCGAACACATCGGCTCCATGCAGCGACGAATAAAAGCGCGCGCGTGATCGACCGACATCGAATCGGGATCGTAGTCGGTTTCCTGCGAAAGAGCGGCCAGTGTGTCGAGCGTGTGAGGGTGTGGTAACTGCGAAGAGTTCATGAAAAATTTTCCTGAAATGAAGGCGGACGTTCTTTGAGAGCGTCCAGATCGCTTTGCGTGTTGATATTGCGAAAGGCCTCGGCCTGATCGTCGAAAGACACTTCAACACCGCCAATGCGAGTGAACCACAGCCCGACCTTGCGGTCACCGTCTTGCAGATAAGCGGTGAGATCGGGCAGCACGCGACGATGTACCAGCGCGAAAACAGGATGCAGGCGGTCGTCGGTTCTGGCGACGGCCAGCGGCGCACCGTGTTGCTGCGCGGCGGCGTACAAACGGGCGACGAGATCGCGTGGCAGCATCGGCGAATCGCAGGGCGCGGTAGCGATCCACGGCGTTGACGCTGTGGAAAGCCCCGCGTGCAAACCGGCAAGCGGACCGGCGAAACCGTCGAAAGTATCGGACACCACCGGATAGCCGAAAGCGGCGTAACGCTCCAAGTGTCGATTGGCGTTGATGAGCAGCGCGCTGACTTGCGGACGCAAGCGCGCGATGACATGCTCGACCAGCGTACGCTGATCGAGCATGAGCAGCCCTTTGTCCGCGCCCTCCATTCGGCGGCCTTGACCGCCGGAGAGAATGAGGCCAGTGATGATGTTGCTTTTCATAGTAAAAATGAGTGGTTCCTTGTAAGATTATAAAAGATCGCCGCGAATTTTTGACAAAAGGATAGGAGATGGCTATGTGGAAAAAAATTTCCGCTTGCTTGGCAGTGCTTTTATTGGCGGGATGTCAGACGGGCTATTACAAAGAAATTACTGCTGGCTGGGATGGCATCAACACGAGAAATTATGTAAAAACCGAAGCCGAGATGGAGAAAATACAGGCTTTGGGCAAGGATTTGAGCAACTATGATTTATCCTATGTCAAGTACACGTTGGCGGTTGCCAAGGGGCACCTTTGTAAAACGGATGAAGCAGGGCAGTTGTTCAAGGAATCCATCGCTTTGGAAACCAAGGTGAGCGGTGAATACAGCCTCAATATGGGCAAACGGTACCATGAGGCAGGTCGAATGTATTACGCTGCCGAGCGCTACGAAGAAGCAGCTTTTTACTTTTCCCGATGGCTTGAAGTCGTTGATAGAATGTATCAATATCAAGAAGGCTTGGGGCCGGTGAATTTTTCCTGGGCGCTTCATTTATACGCCGACGCCTTGGAAAAAAGCGGGAAAGCTCAGGAAGCGGAGAAAGTACGCGGGAGAGAAAAAAGGATTATCGAAATGAACCGAACAAGTCGGGGAATGGACGCTTACTTGGAGAATAAAGACGTCATTCCTCCCGGCGTCAGGGTGCAGTTTTACCCAAAGTCTTCCGATTGTGGAAAGGAAAATCCGGTAAAAGAATGATTTTCAGGGTGGCGGGCGCGTCGTTTACTCCTGTCGCTTCGCCGGCACGGAATCAGCGAAACTTCATGTGAGGGCGCCTTATTGCGGGGTGCGAGCTTGTTTACCTCCACTTTATGATGGTGCCGGGTGAATAGCAGCGCATCCCTTTCGTCGTATAGAAGAAGACGAGTCCATCACGAATTTCCAGCGTCGTTGTACACTTATCAAATGTATAGAAAGGGGGAGATATCAACTGGGCGGTCGGCGGGTCAGTGTAAGGGCTTCCGCTAATTGCCTTGTGATAAGTCAGGTAATGCTTGTCTCCTTTTTCTTCTCTTTCGTCGGGTTCTCCCAACAAACTGACAACTTTTTCTTCCGGAAGATCCAGCCAGTTGTCAAGATAGCGATAATAGGGATCGAAGTTTCCTTTTAGACCAGTCCGAGAAAAAGCTGGGTTGCCGGGGTTAGAGTTAAGAAAATATAAATATTTCACGTCTTCATCTGGCTCGATTTCCAAGGGTTTGCAATCCTCAGTGGCGACAGTCAAACGCGGGTAATAGGGATTGTTGATGTCGCGCCATAAGGTGGCACACTCGTAAGGCGGGAAATTCTTGTCTGATACGACAAAAGAAACGCGACCTTTAGTATCGCGGACACGGTAAAGATTATGGATCGTTTCGTTATCGCGGACGAGGAAAGGCTTATGAGGCGCTTTATTAACAGCCATACCCCAATCAGGATACAACTTGAGATTGATCTTATCCATGACCGTAACAAGCGTTGGGCGAGCTGTAGGAGCGTTTTTCTGTGCGACTACGGCAGCGCAACCGGAAAGCAGCATGAGCAACGCTACAACAATAATAATGCGCGAAGTTTGTAGCATAAGTTCCCCTGTTCACCCCCCGATATACGACATCTCGATCTTTTCGGCGCGTGGGGTGTTCGCCGTTCGCCGTTCGGAGTAATTGTCGTCGCGGTTTTGCCATACAGTGGTGATGGCTCGGAGCAGTTCATCGTTAGTGGCGTCGTTGCGCAGTAGCGCGCGAATATCGTAACCGTGGCTGGCGAAGAGGCAGGTGAACAAGCGGCCATTGGTGGACAGCCGCATCCGCGTGCAATCGCGGCAAAACGCTTGAGTGACGGAGGCGATCACGCCGATTTCGCCGCTGCCGTCTTTGAAGCGCCAGCGCTCGGCCACTTCGCCCTGGTAGTTGGGGTCGATGGCTTCGAGCGGAAATTCGGCATCGATGGCGGCAACGATTTCGGCGGCGGAAACCACGTCGTCCATTCGCCAGCCGTTGGTGGCGCCGACATCCATGAATTCGATGAAGCGCAGGATGTGGCCGCTGCCTTTGAAGCGGCGGATCAGCGGCAGAATCGCGTTTTCGTTGATGCCGCGTTTGACGACGGTGTTGATTTTGATCGGCGTCAAGCCGACGCGCGCGGCGGCGTCGATACCTTCAAGCACTCGGTCGAGCGGGAAATTGACATCATTGATCCGGCGAAAGGTGATGTCGTCCATCGCGTCGAGGCTGACGGTGATGCGTTGCAGTCCGGCATCGCGCAGGCTTTGCGCTTTTTTGGCGAGGATCGAGGCGTTGGTGGTCAGTGTCAAGTCGATGCCGTCAATCGTCGCCAGCATTTCGATCAGTCGTTCGATGTTTTTGCGCAGCAGCGGTTCGCCGCCGGTCAAGCGGATTTTGCGCACGCCCAGATGAACGAACAGTTGCGCCAGCCGCGTGATTTCTTCGAAGCGCAACACTTCTTCGTGCGACAGGAAAGCGTGGTCGCGGCCAAACGCATTTTTCGGCATGCAGTAGGTGCAGCGAAAGTTGCAGCGGTCGGTCACGGAGATGCGCAGGTCGCGCAATGGGCGTTGGCGCGGGTCGAGAACGGGAGCCTCGGGTTGACCAAGGCGTGTGTTGCGCACGGTTTGCTGGAACTGTCGTTGCGCTAATTCGGCGGTGTCAAGCAAAGGAATCGTTCGCAAAGGCATTGTTTTCGTCGTAATCTGTTCCTGAGATACTAAATTCTAGCAGAGCTTGGGATGCCTGATACCCTGATGATATTCAGGTGAATGTTTGCGGGCGGCAGAATGCCGCCCTTACGCTGATGCCAGATACCTGATTCCCGATATCTGACTACGGCTGGTAAAATTACGCTTTGCCGCGACCGCCGAGCCGTCGCCGTGTATTTGGAATACTGCTTGGTACGCTGGTTGATTTACCGGTGAATTTGCCGGCCGGACGCGGCGCGGCGGCGCTGGTGCGAGAACTGCCACGACCGGTGCCGTAGGGACGGGTTTCAAACCCGCTCGCAGAGGCAGCGCCGGTGCGAGAGCCGCTGCGCCCCGCAGTGCGCCCCACCGAAGACGATGAGCGGCGGCGGGTAAAGGTTTCTTCGTCGGCGAAAAATTCGTCGGTATCGCGTGGCCGTCTTCTGGATTGCCACGGCTCGGTCGATGCTTGCGTTTGTTGCCGCGCTTGTCGCGCCGACAGCGGTTTCACCGCCTGACCATGACGGTTGATGGCGCCGGGGAGCGCTTTCTTCGCCGCGGCTTTCTTGGCGGGGCGCTTGGCCGGCGGTTTGGGCGCTGTTTTTTTCTTGGGCGGCGCTGGTCGCCAGAGGACGATCAGTTTGCCCAAGTGTTGCACCGGCGCGCAGGCCAGTTGTTCGCAGACGGCGAGTTGCAGCGCTTCGCGTTCGGCGCGGTCATCGTTGAAGATGCGCACTTTGATGAGTTCGTGGGAAGTCAGGGCACGGTCGATTTCGCGCAACACGGCAGGGGTCAGCCCCTGCTGGCCGATCATGACGACAGGGTCGAGCGTGTGCGCGGAAGCGCGCAGAGCGCGGCGTTCGGTGGGAGTCAGTGTCAACATGCGGCAAGTGTACCTGAAATAACGGAAAATGACGGTTAAAGATTTTGGAATGGGGTAATTGATGTCGGTTCTCAATAAAAGCGGCAAGAAACATCGTTTCGGCAAGGCGTGGATGCACGAGCATGTGAACGATCCGTATGTGAAAGAGGCGCAGCGTCGCGGGTTTCGCTCGCGGGCGGCGTTCAAGCTGCTGGAATTGGTCGAGCGGGATCGGTTGTTGCGTCCCGGCATGACGGTGGTGGACTTGGGCTCGGCGCCCGGCAGTTGGTGCCAAGTGTTGCGCGAACGGTTGGGCGGGCAGGCGAAAATCATTGCCATCGACTTGCTGCCGATGGACGGGATGAACGGGGTCGATTTCATTCAAGGTGATTTTTCGGCGGCGGAAGGCTTGCAGGCGGTGCGGGAGGCGTTGCAAGGTGCGCCGATAGACCTTGTTTTGTCGGACATGTCGCCCAATCTATCGGGGGTGGAAGCGGCGGATCAGGCGCGCAGCATCGGGCTGGCCGAGTTGGCGCTGGATTTTGCGGCGCACCATCTGCGTGCAGGCGGCGATTTTGCGACCAAGCTCTTTCAGGGCGCGGGCAGCGATGCCTTCCGGCAGCAGGCGGCGACGTATTTCGACAAGGTGTATGTGCGCAAGCCCAAGGCGTCGCGCGACCGCAGTCGGGAGATTTATGTTGTCGGGAAGGGGTTTAAGGAAACTTCCCGCTTATCCTGAGGCTGTCGAAGGGTGAGCGCGTATCAGGGCTTCGACAGGCTCCGCTCGAACGGTTGGGGAGGCATGAGAAGCGGGTTTTACCGGCAGTGACAGCGCTAAAACCGCGTTGGGGCTGGTTCAGAAACGCTGTCACCGTTACAATGACAGATTAAACCGAAGCAGGTTCGCAGCATGAAGCCGAAGGCGGCTTCATCAAGCAAGGAGTGAACATTGGGTAATTGGGCGAAAAATTTTGGTATCTGGCTGGTGATTCTGGCGGTCATTCTGATGGCGGTTCGGCAGATCGACAACCAGCAAGGCTCCAGCGAGCCGATCGCGTATTCCGATTTCAAGGATCAGGCGAAGAGCGGCAATGTCGCGTCGGCGGAGATCGACGGGCAAAAAATCAACTGGAAAGACAAGAGCGGTAACAAGCACGTCACTTACAGCGCCAACGATTTGTGGATGGTCGATGACCTGATCAAGAACGGCGTCAAAGTCGAAGCCAAAGAAGCGGGGCGCAACTGGCTTGTCGAAATTTTGCTGACTTGGCTGATTCCGGTGCTGCTATTCGGCTTTCTCTGGTTCTTCGTGATGCGACAGATGCAGGGCGGCGGCAAGGGCGGCGCGTTCTCGTTCGGCAAGAGCCGCGCGCGCATGCTCGATGATTCGAACAATGCGGTGACCTTTGCCGATGTCGCCGGTTGCGACGAAGCCAAAGTCGAAGTACAAGAGTTGGTCGATTTCCTGAAAGACCCGTCGAAGTTCCAGAAACTCGGCGGTCGCATTCCGCGCGGCGTGCTGATGGTCGGCGCGCCCGGAACCGGTAAAACGCTGCTGGCGCGAGCGATTGCCGGCGAGGCGAAAGTGCCGTTCTTCCTGATTTCGGGTTCTGACTTCGTTGAAATGTTCGTCGGCGTCGGCGCGGCGCGTGTGCGCGACATGTTCGATCAGGCGAAGAAGAACGCGCCGTGCATCATTTTCATCGACGAAATCGACGCGGTGGGTCGTCAGCGCGGCGCCGGTCTCGGCGGCGGTAACGACGAGCGCGAGCAAACGCTGAACCAGATGCTGGTCGAGATGGACGGCTTTGAAGCCAACGCGGGCGTGATCGTCATTGCGGCGACCAATCGTCCCGACGTTCTCGATCCGGCGCTGCTGCGGCCGGGGCGTTTCGACCGGCAAGTGGTGGTGCCGTTGCCGGACATTCGCGGTCGCGAACAAATTTTGAAAGTTCACATGCGCAAGGTGCCGCTGGCCAATGATGTCAAGCCGGACATCATCGCGCGTGGCACGCCCGGTTTTTCCGGCGCCGATCTCGCCAATCTGGTGAATGAAGCGGCGCTGTTTGCGGCGCGCGCCAACAAGCGGTTGGTCGATATGGCGGATTTCGAGAGCGCCAAGGAAAAGATTTTCATGGGGCCGGAACGGCGCTCGATGATTCTCACCGAAGATGAAAAACGCGCGACGGCGTACCACGAATCGGGGCACACGGTGGTGGCGCGCTTGCTGCCGGGAACCGATCCGGTGCACAAGGTCACCATCGTGCCGCGCGGGCGCGCGTTGGGTCTGACCTTGCAGTTGCCGGAGCGCGACCGCATCAGTTTGTACAAAGACCAAATGCTCAACGAAATCGCCATTCTGTTTGGCGGCCGCGTCGCGGAGGAATTGTTTGTTCACCGGATTTCCACCGGCGCGTCGAATGATTTTGAACGCGCCACCAACATGGCGCGCGACATGGTCACGCGCTACGGCATGTCCGAAAAAATGGGAACGATGGTTTACGGCGAGAACGAGGGCGAAGTGTTCCTCGGCCGCTCGGTGACGACGCACAAGAATGTTTCGGAAGCCACGATGCAACTGGTCGATGCCGAAATTCGTCGCATCATCGACGAGCAATACGGCTTGGCGCGTCGCCTGCTGGAAGAAAACAGCGACAGAGTCGAAGCGATGACGGCGGCGCTGATGGAGTTTGAAACGCTGGACGCTGACCAGATCGCTGACATCATGGCGGGGAAATCGGCACGTCCGCCGAAAGCGAGCGGCAGCAGCGATGCTTCCAGTTCGTCGGGCGGCGGGGCGGCGGTTAAGAACCCCGACGCAACGCCATCGGCCAACCCCGCGTGAGAACGCGCGCGCCGATGCAAGAATGAGAGGGCGCGTGGCGCCCTCTTTTGTTTGGAAGTATTCCTCTCCTGAGAGGGGGTGGCCTTCGCGGGAATGATGGAAACGATGATGACCCAAGAGCCGAAGATGAATGAAAAAATCGCCACACTGACGCTGGGCGCTCATCACTGGCGGTTCGATCGCCCTTATGTAATGGGCGTCGTCAACGTAACGCCGGATTCATTCTCCGGTGACGGTGTATTGGAGGGTTTTGAATCACCGCTGAAAAAAGCGCTGACGATGATAGACGACGGCGCTGATATGATCGATGTCGGCGGCGAGTCGTCGCGCCCCAACGCGTTGCCGGTTGCCGACGACGAAGAATTGCGGCGGGTGTTGCCGTTGATCGAAGCGCTGGCGGCGCGCGGCGTGACGGTGTCGGTCGATACCGTGAAGCCGGCGGTGATGAAAGCGGCGATTGATGTCGGCGCGGTGATGATCAACGACATTCAGGCTTTGCAGTCGCCGGAAGCGCTGGCCATTGTGGCGCGCAGCAACGTCGCGGTGTGTTTGATGCACATGCAGGGAACGCCGCGCGCGATGCAGGACGCGCCGGTTTACGGCGACGCGGTGGCCGAAGTGAAAGCGTTTTTATCGGCGCGCGCGATCGCACTGCGAGAAGCGGGTGTGGCGCGCGAGCGGATCGTGCTCGATCCGGGGTTTGGCTTTGGCAAAACTGTGGCTCATAATCTCGCTTTGATGCGAGGATTACCGGAGTTGGCGGCGCTGGGGTATCCGTTGTTGGCGGGCTGGTCGCGCAAGTCAACGCTGGGACATCTGACCGGTCGCGCGGTCGATGATCGTTTGGCGGCGAGTCTCGCGGCAAGTTTGGCGGCGGTGGCGCAGGGAGCAAACATTGTTCGGGTACATGATGTGCGTGAGACAGTGGATGCGTTACGGGTGTGGAACGCCATGATGACGAAGAAAGATCAGGATAAGCGATGACGAAACGGCGGTATTTTGGAACGGATGGCATTCGTGGACGTGTCGGCGCAACGCCGATCACGCCGGATTTCGCGCTGAAACTCGGCTGGGCGGCGGGGCGGGTGCTGGCGCGCGCGGTGGATTCGCGCGGCGATCACGCCGGTGTCTTGATTGGCAAGGACACGCGTTCCTCCGGCTACTTGCTGGAGGCGGCGCTCGAAGCGGGCTTGTCGGCGGCGGGCGTCGATGTGTATTTGACTGGACCGTTGCCGACGCCGGCGGTGGCGTATCTGACGCGGGCGCTGCGTCGCTCGGCAGGCATCGTGATCAGCGCGTCGCACAATCCGTATCCCGATAACGGCATCAAATTTTTTTCCGCCACCGGCACCAAGCTGCCCGATGCGGTGGAAGCGGCCATCGAAGACGAACTCGAGCAACCCTTGCGTTGTGTCGAAGCCGACGCGCTCGGCAAAGCCTGGCGCGTCAACGATGCGGCGGGGCGCTACATCGAATTTTGCAAGAGCACGTTTCCCAACGAGTTGGATTTGAAAGGCTGGCGCATCGTTATCGATTGCGCGCACGGCGCCGCGTATCATGTGGCGCCGCCGGTGTTGCACGAGTTGGGCGCCGAAGTGATTGCCGTTGCCGCCGAACCGAACGGTTTGAACATCAACGATGGTGTCGGCGCGGTGCACACGGCGTTTTTGTCCGAGCAAGTGCGGACGCATCAGGCGCATATCGGGCTGGCGCTCGACGGCGACGGCGATCGCTTGATGATGGCCGACGCCAACGGTCGCGTTTACGACGGTGATGTGTTGCTCTACATCATCGCGCGCGATTATCAGCGGCGCGGTGTGGCGATGCCGGGCGTGGTTGGAACGCTGATGAGCAATCTCGGTTTCGAGCAAGCGTTGTCGCGGCGCGGCGTGGCGCTGGAGCGCGCCGCCGTCGGCGACCGTTATGTGATGGAACGCTTGCTGCAAAAAGGCTGGTTGCTCGGCGGTGAAAATTCGGGGCATCTGATTTGTCTGGACAAGCACAGCACCGGCGACGGCATCGTCGCGGCGCTGGCGGTGTTGCGCGCGTTGATCGAGCAACGCGCGTCGCTGGCAGAAGCGGCGCGCGAAGTGACGCTGTATCCGCAAAGTTTGATCAACGTGCCGCTGAAAGCGGGCTGGCGTTGGCAGGATAGCGCCGCGTTGCGCGCCGAAGAAGAAGCGATGAAGGGAGCGTTGGGGCAACGCGGCCGTTTGTTGTTGCGCGCTTCGGGCACTGAGCCGTTGTTGAGAGTGATGGTCGAAGCCGAAGACGAAACGCTGGCGCGCACCTCGGCGACGCATCTTGCCGAAGTGATCGGGCATGCCATGCAAAAAGAAACTGCTTCCTGAAAACAGGACGCCGATGATGAGCACAAGCACTTCTGAAAAAACGCCGGACACCGAAGACAAACGCTTTTCGCAATGGCTCGAGCGCGTGCGCGGCGCTTACAGCGAAGCGGAAGTGACGTTGCTGGTGAAGGCTTACGATGAAATGCGGCAAAGCGTCGGCGAAGGCACTACCGAGGCGGGCGAGCCTTGGGCAGCGCACGCGCTGGGAATCGCGGGCGCGCTTGCCGAGCTTCATCTCGATGCGACGACATTGCTGGCGGCGCTGCTGTTGCCGTTGGCGCATCAACAACCGGGGTGGAACGACGAAAAAAATCAGGAAGACATCGTTCAGCGTTATGGCGGCGATGTGATCACGCTGATCGGCGGCACTTTGCGCATGCAGGAAATTCACATGACGCCGCAGGGCGCCGATGCCGCCGAGCGCAACGAGCAAGCGGAAAATCTGCGCAAGATGTTGCTGGCGATGGTTGAAGACATTCGGATCGTGTTGATCAAACTGGCCGAGCGCTTGCAGATGATGCGGTGGCTGGTTTCGCACGGCGACGAAATCTTGCGGCAAAAAACGGCGCGGGAGGTGGCGGATTTGTTTGCACCGCTCGCCAACCGGCTGGGGGTTTGGCAAGTCAAGTGGGAACTGGAAGATTTGTCGCTGCGCATTCGGGAGCCGAACGAGTATCGGCGGATTGCCAAGTTGCTCGACGAGCGACAAGTGGATCGCCAGCGCTATATCGAAAACGTGATTGCTACACTGAAAAAGGAATTGGCGGCGGCCAACATCAAGGCCGACATCACCGGCCGCCCCAAACACATTTACAGCATCTGGAACAAGATGCGGCGCAAGCAGGCGGAGATCGACGCGCTTTACGACATTCGCGCCGTGCGTATTCTGGTGGACGACGTGAAAGAATGTTATACGGTGTTGGGGCTGGTTCACCATTTATGGACGCCGCTGCCGCGCGAGTTCGACGACTACATCGCCAAGCCGAAGGCCAACAATTACCGTTCCTTGCACACGGCGGTGATCGGGCCAGAAAACAAATCCGTCGAGGTGCAGATTCGCACTCGCGAGATGCACCAACATTCCGAATACGGGGTGGCGGCGCACTGGCGCTACAAGGAAAAAAGCTACGGACAGACAGCCAAAGCCGAAGCCGGTTTCGAGGAAAAAATCGCCTGGTTGCGGCAAATTCTCGAATGGAAAGATTCGGTGTCCGACGAAGGCGAACTGTTGTCGGCGTTCAAGAGCAGTTTGTTCACCGACATCATCTACGTGCTGACGCCGCAGGGCAAAGTGGTTGATCTGCCGAGCGGCTCGACGCCGATCGACTTTGCTTATGCGTTGCATACCAATCTGGGACATCGTTGTCGCGGCGCTAAAGTGAACGGGCAAATGGTGCCGCTCAATTATGTGTTGAAGAACGGGCAGCGCGTCGAGATCGTCACAGTCAAACAAGGCGCGCCGTCGCGCGATTGGCTGAACAGCGAATTGCGCTACGTCGCCAGCAACCGCGCCCGCGCCAAGATACGGCAGTGGTTCAAACAACAGCAGATCGAAGAGACTGTCGCGCAAGGTCGCGCGATGGTCGAAAAAGAATTGGCGCGCGCCGGCGCTTCACTCATCAATCTGGAAACGCTGGCGAGTCAGGGCGGCTTTGCCGGCGCTAACGAACTGTTTGTCAGCGTGGCGCGCGAAGAAATCAACCATCGTCAGTTGCAACAAATGATTCTGGCGGTGGCGAAACCCGGCACGGCGTTGCCGGAGGCGTCTGCCAGCGATGATGTGATCGAAACCAAAACGCCGTTGTCGGAACGACACAAAGCCGCGAAGAGCGGCGGCGTGCTGGTGGTCGGCGTGGATCGGTTGATGACCAATCTGGCGCGCTGCTGCAAACCGGCGCCGCCCGATCCCATCGTAGGCTTTGTGACGCGCGAGAAAGGCGTTACTGTGCATCGCAGCACTTGCGAAAACATCAAACGCATCGAGGCGACCAAGCCGGAACGACTGGTCGAAGCGAATTGGGGCGATACGGCGGAGAGCGTGTTCGCCGTCGATATCGTGGTTGACGCCAACGACCGCCCCGGCTTGTTGCGCGATCTTTCGGAAGTGTTCTCGCGGGAAAAGGCGAGACTGGTGTCGGTCAACATGCAGAGTCATCAACACCAGACGCGCTTTCATTTTACCGCCGAAGTCAAAGGGCTGCCGCATTTGCAAACGACCTTGAAAGCCGTGCGCGAGATCACCGGCGTCGTCGATGTGGCGAGGCAGCGCTAGAGTTAGCTTGCGCGATGAAGGTAACTTTCCCCGGTAGCCCTTATGAGCTGCATCAAAATTTTGAATTGGCCGGCGACCAACCCGAAGCGGTGGACAAGCTGGTGGAGGGATTGAGCGACGGGTTGTCGTTTCAAACCTTGCTGGGCGTGACCGGTTCCGGCAAGACTTACACGATGGCCAACGTTATCGCGCGTACCGGCCGACCGGCGATGGTGATGGCGCCGAACAAAACGCTGGCGGCGCAACTGTATTCGGAGTTTCGCGAATTTTTCCCGAACAACGCCGTTGAGTATTTCGTGTCGTACTACGATTACTATCAGCCGGAAGCTTATGTGCCGGCGCGCGATTTGTTCATCGAAAAAGATTCGTCGATCAATGAACACATCGAACAGATGCGCTTGTCGGCGACCAAGGCGATTCTGGAGCGTCCCGATTGCATCATTGTGGCAACGGTGTCAGGCATTTACGGGATCGGCGATCCTTCCGAATACCACGCGATGATTCTGCATGTGCGTTTGGGCGATAAAATCAAGCAGCGCGACATCATTCGGCGCTTGACCGAAATGCAGTATCAGCGCGCCGAACTGGATTTCAAGCGCGGCACGTTTCGTGTGCGCGGCGATGTGATCGACGTTTTTCCCGCCGAGCACGCCGAGAGCGCGTTGCGCATCAGTTTGTTCGACGATGAAATCGAAACGCTGCAACTGTTTGATCCGCTGTCAGGGCATGTTCGCCAGAAGATCGCGCGCTTCACGGTTTTCCCGTCGTCGCATTATGTCACTGGCCGCGAGAAGACGCTGGCGGCGGTGGAGGCCATCAAGGAAGAATTGACGCAACGCCGCGAGGAGTTTTTGGCGGAGAATAAGTTGGTCGAAGCGCAGCGCATCGAACAGCGTACCCGTTTCGATCTGGAGATGATGGTTGAAATCGGTTTTTGCAAGGGCATCGAAAACTATTCGCGCCACTTGACCGGCCGCGCGCCCGGCCAGCCGCCGCCGACTTTGATGGATTATCTGCCGAAGAACGCGCTAATGTTCATCGACGAGAGCCATGTGACGGTGCCGCAAACGGGCGGGATGTACAAGGGCGATCGTTCGCGCAAGGAAAATCTGGTGAATTACGGTTTTCGTTTGCCGTCGGCGCTGGACAACCGGCCGTTGCGTTTCGATGAATTCGAGAAGTTGTTGCCGCAGACGATTTTTGTTTCGGCGACGCCTGCCGAGTACGAAGGAAAACATGCGGGGCAGGTGGTTGAGCAAGTGGTGCGGCCGACCGGGCTGGTTGATCCTGAAGTGGAAGTGCGTCCGGCGCAGACGCAAGTCGATGATCTTTTGAGCGAGATTTCAAAGCGCGTTGCTCAAAAGGAGCGGGTGTTGGCGACGACGCTGACCAAGCGGATGGCCGAGGATTTGACCGAGTATCTGGCCGAACACGGGGTTCGCGTGCGCTATCTGCACTCGGATATCGACACGGTGGAGCGCGTCGAAATCATCCGCGATTTGCGCTTGGGTGAGTTCGATGTGTTGGTCGGCATCAATTTGTTGCGTGAAGGGCTCGATATTCCCGAAGTTTCTTTGGTGGCGATTCTCGACGCTGACAAGGAAGGTTTTTTGCGTTCGACGCGCTCGCTGATTCAAACCATCGGCCGTGCCGCGCGTCACATTCACGGAACGGCGATTCTTTACGCCGACCAGATGACCGATTCGATGCGAGCGGCGCTCGACGAAACCGAACGGCGACGGCACAAGCAGATTCTTTACAACGAAGCGCGAGGCATCACGCCGCGCGGCGTGACCAAGCGCGTGACGGACATCATCGACGGCGTTTATGAATCCGAGAAAGAAGTGAAAGGATTCAAAGCCGCCGAGAAGCGGGGACGCTATCAGGTGAAGGGCGGCAAAAAAGGCGGCGGCCATGTGAGCGAGGAAGCGCTGGAGAAAGAATGGAAGGCGCTGGAAAAAGCCATGTTCGAGGCGGCGCGCAATCTGGAGTTTGAACGGGCGGCGGAATTGCGTGACCGGCTGCATGAGGTTCAGCGGGTGCTGGTAGGGGTGGCGCCGGAGGAGTGATGGCTTAGATCGTTGTAGGAGCGGGTTTGAAACCCGCTCTTGCGGCAGCGAGATTGTTAAATCTTGTATCAAATCACACTAACCACTCCCGAATGCGCTAAACTGTTCTCGATGCCGTTTCGGCTCTTCCATTTCAGGACGCAAATCATGACCATCGATCCTTTACTCATCGGTAAATCCGGCGATACCGAAGTTGCTTTGTTGCCCGGGCTGGCCAATCGTCACGGCCTCATCACCGGTGCCACCGGTACCGGCAAAACGGTGACGCTGCAAGTGATGGCCGAGCGTTTCAGCAGCATCGGCGTTCCGGTTTTCATGGCCGACGTTAAGGGCGACCTGGCCGGAATATCGCAAGCGGGCGCGCCGTCGGACAAATTCAAGCAGCGTTTGCAGTCCCTGCAACTTCCGGAGCCGGAATACTGTGCGTTTCCGGTGATTTTCTGGGACGTGTTCGCCAAGCTGGGGCATCCGCTACGGGCGACGGTTTCGGACATGGGGCCGTTGTTATTTTCGCGCATTCTGATGTTGAACGACACGCAAGAAGGCGTGTTGACGATGGTGTTCAAAATCGCCGACGACAAGGGGCTGCTGCTTCTTGATCTCAAGGATTTGCGCGCGATGCTGCAATTCGTCGGCGACAACGCCAAGGATTTCGTTACCCAGTACGGTAACGTTTCGGCAGCGAGCATCGGCGCGATTCAACGCGGCTTGCTGACTCTCGAACAGCAGGGCGGCGGACTTTTTCTCGGCGAGCCGATGCTGAACATCAACGATTTGCTGCAAACCGAAGACGGGCGCGGCGTGATTCACATTCTGGCGGCGGATCGACTGCTTAATACGCCGCTGCTTTATTCGACGTTGCTGCTCTGGTTGCTCTCCGATTTGTTCGAGCGTTTGCCCGAAGTCGGCGATCCGGAAAAACCGAAGCTGGTCTTTTTCTTCGACGAAGCGCACTTGCTGTTCAAAGACGCTTCGCGCGTGTTGACCGACAAGATCGAGCAAGTGGTGCGCTTGATTCGCTCGAAGGGTGTCGGTGTTTATTTCGTCACCCAGAACCCCGACGATGTTCCCGACAATGTGCTCGGCCAGCTCGGCAATCGCGTCAACCATGCGTTGCGAGCGTTCACTGCGCGCGATCAGAAAGCGGTCAAGGCGGCGGCGCAAACCTTACGCGCCAATCCGCAGATCGACACCGAAACCGCGATCACCGAACTTGCCGTCGGCGAAGCCTTGGTCTCGTTCCTCGACGAGAAGGGGCGCCCCAACGTGGTGGAGCGCGTTCACATCTTGCCGCCGGGCAGCCGCATCGGCCCGATCAGCGACGCCGAGCGCGCGCAAGTGCAATCGGTGTCGTTGCTGAAAGGCGTTTACGATCAAACCATCGACCGCGAATCGGCTTACGAAATACTGGCGGCGCGCGCAGCGCAGTCGTCGCCACCGTCGTCGTCGGGCTCGACGAGCGCCGACGCGCCGGCGGCGCGAAGCGCGAGTGGTAACGCCTTGTCCGAAATTTTGTTGGGCAATGGTCGTCGTGACGGCGTTTTGACGGCAGCGGCAAAAAGCGTGGTGCGCAGCGCCAGCTCGTCAGTCGGGCGCGAAATCGTGCGCGGTATTCTCGGATCGTTTCTGGGGAAAAAATAAGGGTGCAGTTTTTTTGCGGAAGAGATAAATTAACTGGTAGCAAATAGCCGCCAGTTGAGAATGCAAAAATGTCTTTGCCGAAAAGTGCTCTTGGCGTTGCCGCTCAATAAACCGGAAAATAAAGCGGGTACAGCGTTTCTTCTTCGCGCTTGATCCGGTCAACGAGAATCTTGCCGACATCTTCCAAATCCCGACTGAACGGCAGAGCGAAGTCGGGGCGTGTACCGATATCCTTGTATTTATTCAGGAAGGCGAGAACGGCTTTTCCGATCGCGTTCATCTCCTGACGAAACTCGTGCATCAGACTCAAACTTTCCATGTGTTGCACCAGCGAGTGTTCGAGGTAGATGTAAAAACGAATGTTCTCGGTCAGCAAGTGCGATTGTATTTCACGACGGAAATCTTCCAGAAATCTGGCCGTCAGCGACAAATCGTTTTTGGCAAACGCCGCGTTGATCTTGCCGAAAATTTCGAGCAGTTGCTGGTGCTCGGTTTTGAGTTTCGGAATCAGATCGGGGCTGTAGGCGATTTGTGTTCCCGGCGCATGGCTGGCAACGGCAGCGGGTTGCTGAAGAGCTTGCGATGTGTCCTTTTTCTTTCGGCCAAACAAAAAAGCAAAGAGTCCCATTGGTTATCCCCCTATCATGTCAAAAATCCTAGCTTATTATCATAGACTTGTTCTTCGGGTTGGACAAGCTTGGAAGCATTTTGACGGCAGGGCGACACACGGCCAAGACAAATGTTGCAACAGGTGGGGCGTGCTTGCCCCACTCTCGCCCCGAAGTGGAAGCGGGAGTGGGGGGAAACGTGCGGGCGAACGGAATGAATTAAAGCGTGGCTTCGTAGCGCGCGATGCTTTCGAAGATTTCCTTGCGCGCTTCGTCGGCGTCAACCCAACTGCCGACGCGCACCCATTTGCCCGGTTCGAGGTCTTTGTAATGCTCGAAAAAGTGCGAGATTTGTTGAAGCTGCGATTCGGGCAGGTCGTGCGGAGAATGCACGTTGCGGTAGAACGACGAAAGTTTGTCAATCGGCACGGCGAGAATTTTGGCGTCGCCGCCCATTTCGTCGTCGAGGCGCAGCATGCCGATCGGACGGCAGCGCACGACCACGCCGGTAATCAGCGGCACCGGCGAGAGCACGAGCACGTCGCACGGATCGCCGTCGTCCGACAGCGTTTTCGGAATGTAGCCGTAGTTGCACGGGTAGTGCATCGAAGTGGACATGAAGCGATCAACGAAAACGGCTCCCGTTTCTTTGTCAACTTCATACTTGATCGGGTCGCCGTGCATCGGTATTTCGATGATGATGTTGCAATCGTTGGGAACATCGTGACCGGCAGAAACGCGGTCAAAAGCCATGGGGGAACTCCTGGAGAACGAAAAAACAATTCATTATAACGTATTGACACGGGCATCAGGGATCGGCGAGTCGTGTCCACCTTACGCCTGGTGGGTTTCGCTTCGCTCTGCCCATCCAACGATTCTTCACATCGCGCGCTCGATTTCCTCCGCCAGAATCGTCAGTCCCCGTTCGATCATCTGCGGTTTGGGGACGACGTTCATTCTCATGCACTGCCGCGTGTGATCCCACGGTTGTTGCAAGCCGGGGAAGAAATAGTTGCCGGGCACCATCAAAACGCCGCGCTGTTTCAGGCGACGGTAAAGTTCCACATCGTCAATTGGCAGATCGGGGAACCACAGCCACAGGAAGAAAGCGCCTTCGGGTTTGTGGACGAGGCAACGCTCTGCGGGAAGGTGGCGGCGCAGGATGTTGAGCGCCAGCGCGCTGCGTTCGCGGTAAAACGGTCGAATCACGTCGTTGCACAGGCGTTGCAGATCACCGCGCTTGATGATTTCGTTCATCAGCGTCGGGCCGATGCCGCCGGGGGCGAGACTGATGATGCCGTTTATGTTGCTGATGGCGGAAGCGATGTCGGGACGGGCGATGACGATGCCGCAGCGCGCGCCGGGCAGGCCGAGTTTGGACAGGCTCATGCATAGCACGATGTTGTCGTTCCAGATCGGGGTGGCGTCGGTGAAGGTGATGCCGGGGAAGGGCAGGCCGTAGGCGCTGTCAATCAGCAAGGGAATGCCGCGTTCGCGGGCGATCGCGTCGAGGCGTCGCAGTTCTTCGTCAGAGAGCACGTTGCCGGTCGGATTGGTCGGGCGCGAAACGCAGATGGCGCCGATGTCATCGTCGAACGGCAAAGAAGTGAAGTCCACGCGGTATTTGAACAGCCCGTCGGGCAGACGCTCGATTTCGGGCTTGCCGGCAATGAAGGTGTCCATGTCAATACCGGCGTCGGCGTAGCCGATGTATTCGGGCGCCAGCGGGAACAAGATTTTTCGTTTGCGGCCATCTTCGCATTCGCCGCCGAACAGATTGAAGAGAAAGAAGAAAGCGCTCTGGCTGCCGTTGGTCAAGGCGATGTGATCGGCGCTGATGTCCCAACCCCACTGGGTGCGCAGCAGGGTGGCCAGCGTTTCGCGCAAACCGTCGCTGCCGCGCGGTCCGTCGTAATTGCAAAGCGTATCAATCAGTTTCCCGTCGGCCAGCAGGGCTTCGCACAAGCGCCGGTAGTAGTTGTCCATTTCGGGAATTTCCGCCGGATTGCCGCCGCCGAGCATGATAGCGCCCGGGGTGCGCAAACCATCGTTGAGGTCGTCCATCAACTGAGTGATGCCGGCGTGTCGGGTGAATTTTTGGCCAAAGGTAGAAATCATTTTAGGAAAGCGTTGTCTCAATTCAAAGTGCTATTGTGCCGAAAAGATAGGGCGAATGACAAACTTTGCGGTAAGCTGTTGACTGTTTTTTTCATAGTCTTTCCATGATCGAACCAAAGCCGCTACCACCGCCCGCCAAAGACCCCGGCATCCGGACGGGGACGGGGGCGTTTCTCCGTGTGCAAATCGCGCTCTTTCTGGGCGGCTTTTCGACTTTCTCGCTGGTCTATTGCGTGCAACCGTTGTTGCCGCTTTTCTCCAACGACTACGGCATTTCTCCGGCGCAGGCGAGCGTGGTGCTGTCAACGACCACCGGCACGATGTCAGTCATGCTGATCGTCGCCAGCGTGTTGTCGGATCGGTACGGGCGGCGCGGCATCATGATCTTCTCGCTCTTGATCGGTTCCTTGCTGATGCTGGCATGCGCGGCGGTCAGCCAGTTTCATACGCTGATCGTTCTGCGGACGTTGCAAGCGGTAGCGCTGGCCGGTTTGCCGGCGGTGGCGATGGCCTATCTCGCCGAAGAAATCGAATTTTCCGCGTTGGGTTATGCGATGGGGTTTTACATCAGCGGCAACGCGCTGGGCGGCATGTGCGGGCGCACCATCAGCGCCTGGGTGGCCGAGCATTCGTCCTGGCAAACGGCGCTGATCGTGATCGGCGTGATGGCGTTGATGATGGCGATTGGCTTCTGGAAACTGCTGCCGCCGTCGCGCCATTTCCAGCCGCGCTCGCTGCACCTCGCCGTGATGTGGGAGGGCGCCCGCGCCCATCTGCGCGATGCGCGACTGCCTTGGCTTTTTCTGGTGGCGTTTCTGCTGATGGGCAGCTTCGTCAGCGTTTACAACTATCTGTCGTTCCGGCTGGTGCAGGCGCCGTTTTCGCTGACCACCGGCCAGATCGGCTCGATTTTCCTGCTTTACATCATCGGAATATTCAGTTCTACTTGGGCCGGGCGACTGGCCGACCGCTTCGGGCTGTCCCGAGTGCTGTGGGTGATGGTGACGATCATGCTGGGCGGCGTTTTGCTGACGCTGGTCAACGCGCTGTGGGGCGTGATCGTCGGGGTGGCGGTGCTGACTTTCGGTTTTTTCAGCAGCCACGCGGTGGCGAGCAGTTGGGTCGGGCGTCGCGCCAAAGCAGCGCGGGGGCTGGCGTCGGCACTGTATCTGTGGGCGTATTACTTCGGTTCCAGCATCATCGGAACCTTCTCGGGAACCCTCTGGGGCGTCGGCGGCTGGGGGGCGATTGTGGCCTGCCTCGTTACATGTCTGGCATTGTGTCTGGGAGTGGCCGTTTATTTGCGGTTGTCGTGGCAGGGGCAAACTTGATTTCAGGGGTAGCGCGGCGGGCGCGGGTACGGTACATTGCCAGTTTGTTGCCGAACATGACTTTTGCTTCATCTGTCATCTGATTATTTGATTTAGAACGGGGAACCATCATGACGCAATACACTACGGAAAACATTCGCACGGTCGCCTTGGTGGGACACGGCAATGCGGGAAAAACCACGCTGGCGGAAGCGCTGCTGCTCAAAACGGGCGCGATTCAGGCGGCAGGCAGTATCGAAAAAGGGACGACGGTTTCTGATTTCGATCCGTTGGAAAAGAGCTTCCAACTGTCGCTGCGGGCTTCCCTGCTGCACTTGGAAACAGCCAACACCCGCGTCCATCTGGTGGACACCCCCGGATATCCCGATTTTATCGGCCAAGCCATTGGCGCGCTCGATGCGATTGAAACTGCGGCGGTGGTGATCAGCGCCCAAGCCGGCATCGAAATGATTACTTCGCGGATGATGGATTGGACGGCCAAGCGCAAACTGTGTCGCCTGATCGTGATCAACAAGATCGACGCAGAAAATGTGGACTTGCCGGCGGTGCTGACCGCTGTGCGCGAGGCGTTCGGCAACGAATGCCTGCCGATCAATTTGCCCGCCGCCAACGGCACGAAAGTGGTGGACTGCTTCTTCAATCCGTCCGGCGAGGCGGATTTTTCATCGGTGGCGGAAGCGCATCAGGCGCTGATCGATCAAGTTGTTGAAGTTGACGAAGAACTGATGGCGAAATATCTGGAGCAGGGCGAGGAAATGGCGCCCGAACAGTTGCACGGGCCGTTCGAGTGTGCGCTGCGCGAAGGCCACTTGATTCCGGTGTGTTTCACCTCGGCGAAGAACGGGGTCGGCATTCAGGAATTGCTCGACATCATGGTCAAACTGCTGCCCAATCCGACCGAAGGCAACCCGCCGCCGTTTTTTCGGGGCGAGGGCGATGCCGCCGAACAATTTTTGCCAACGCAAGACCTGGCGCAACACGCGCTGGCGCATGTGTTCAAAATTCAGATCGACCCGTTTGTCGGCAAAGTCGGCGTGTTCCGTGTGCATCAGGGAACCATCAAACGCGACACTCAGCTTTTCGTCGGCGACGGTCGCAAACCGTTCAAAGTCGGCCACTTGTTCCTGATGCAGGGAAGCAAATTCATCGAAACCGAGCAAGTCGTCGCGGGCGACATTGCGGCGGTGTCGAAAGTCGAAGAAATCGAATTCGATTGCGTGCTGCACGATTCGCACGACGAAGACCGCATCCACATGAAGCCGCTGGAGTTTCCGACGCCGATGCACGGCGTCGCCATCGCGCCGACCAAACGCGGCGACGAACAACGACTGTCGGAAGTGGTGCACAAAATGATCGCCGAAGACCCGACGCTCAAAATCGAGCACGACGCGACGCTCAACGAAACCGTCTTGTGGGGCTTGGGCGATTTGCATTTGCGCTCGGTGCTGGAACGCATGAGCACCGTGTTCAAACTGGAAGTCGAAACGCGGCCGCCGCGTGTGCCGTTCCGCGAAACCATCGCGGGCAAAGCCGAAGGTCACCACCGCCATAAGAAACAAAGCGGCGGCGCGGGACAATTCGGTGAAGTGATGTTGCGCATTGAAGCATTGCCGCGCGGTGCGGGATTCGAGTTCGTTGACGAAGTGAAAGGCGGCACGATTCCGACTCAATTCATCCCGGCGGTGCAGAAGGGTGTTGAACAAATGCTGGCCGCCGGGCCGGTCGCAGGTTTCCCGATGCAGGATATGCGCGTGATCGTTTACGACGGCAAGCATCACGCGGTGGATTCCAAGGAAATCGCCTTCGTGACGGCGGGACGCAAAGCGTTTCTCGACGCGATCATGAAAGCGCAGCCGATCGTGCTGGAGCCGATGGTGCGGCTGGAAATCAGTTGCCCGGCCGACAACATGGGTGACGTTGCCGGCGATCTGTCAGGACGGCGCGGCCAAGTGACCGGCACCCAACCGTTGCGCGCCGGTATGTTGCTGATCGAAGGCATTGCGCCGCTGTCCGAACTCGAAGGCTACGCTGCTCGAATCAAGGCGATGACTTCGGGGCACGGCGGCTGGACGATGACGCTCTCGCATTACGAGCCGGCGCCGTTCCCATTGCAGCAAAAACTTTCAGAAGAGTATCAGAAACATCGCAAGCACGAAGAAGATTGAAATTGACCACATTTCCCTTCGGTGCGAGCCTTGGCGAAAGCGGAGGCGAGAATTGCCTCTGCTCCCGCTGGGGGAGGGCCGGAGCGGGGGCAGTGACGTGTTTGTCAATCAAGGCTTTTCAACCTTCATCCCAACCTTTCTCCGATGGGACAACATTCATAACCCTTTGATTCAAGGAAACACTATGGCTAACAACACTCAAGGCAGCCAATCAAAAATTGTCGTTCTTGTCTCCACGATATTCATGGCGGCGCTTTGTATTTTTTGCCTGTACCTGTTGTATCGAGGCCCCGATCCCGGAAGCGTATTTTTCTTTCATCGAAGCGCGGTGATCTTCTATCCGGTTAGCGCCTTTTGCGCTTTATTTTTTGGCTACATGACTTATTTCGGATTTCGGCGCTTGAAGACCATGTAAAGCAAACAGGGTGGGCCAAAGGCGCGTAGCGCCGTGCCACCCTACAACATTACTTCCACCGAAAATGCCCGACGATGGGAAACTCAAACAAGGCATTCTCTTCCTGCGCGCCGTTGCCGATGTTGTGGATGATCAGCGGCGTGCCGTCTTCCGCCGTTCGGTCGGACACCATGCCGATATGCGGTAACTGCGTTTCGCCCAGTCGCCACGTTACCCAATCGCCCGCGCGGTAATCGCGCGGATTTTTGTTCACAGGCAAGTTACGCCCCTTGCGTCGCATGAAAGTTTCCAGATTCAACACGCGGCGATGGTCGATGTTCGGATCGGGTTGCTTCTGCTTCCAGCGCGTCGGATATTGCGAGAACGCGCGCCGCATGTCTTCGTGGACGAGTTGCTGCAAGTCGATGCCCTGTCCGCGCAGCGCGCGAATGATCACATCAGTACAGACGCCTTTGTCTTTTGACACGTCGCCGTTCGGATAAGCGATCACAGTATAAGCGGAATCGTAGGTGAGAGTGACGCCGATTTGCGCGCGCGCCAGCGCCACCGATTTTTCCGCCGAATAATGGTGCACGGCGTTCGCTGGTGCAGGCGAGGGCAGCGGCGCGGCGTTTGCTTGATTGCTTCCAGCAAGGCACATCGCCACCACCGCCAAAGCGCCACAGCAACGCCAAAGCCGTGAGTTTGCTTGCATGATTTTGAAAAACAGCGCCACGTTTGAACGGATCATGTGAAAAGGAGAAGCAAGCGCTAATTTTAACGCCGAAAGTTGTTGCGGTAGAATCCTAATCATCTGACGTGTCAAGAGGAGAACCCATCATGGAAAAACCTGCCATCGCCTTCATCGGACTTGGCAAAATGGGCGCCGCCATGGCGGCCAACATCCGGCGGGCGGGTTATCCGCTGGCCGTCTGGAACCGCTCGGCGGACAAGGCGGCGCCGCTGGTCGCGCTGGGGGCCAAGCTGGCCGAGTCGCCTGCCGCCGCAGCGGCCGGGGCCGATTGCGTGATCTCCAGCCTGTTCGACGACGATTCGGTGCGCGCCGTGGTGTCTGGGCACAACGGTCTGCTCTCAGGTATGCGCGCGGGTGCCGTCCACATCGGCACGAGCACCATTTCGCCCTGGTGTGCCGATGAACTGGGCGCTTTGCACGCGGCGTCGGGGCGGCACTACATCTCGGGGCCGGTGCTCGGGCGCGTGCCTGCCGCCGAGGCCGGCCAGTTGACGACTTTCTTGGCGGGCAGCCCGACGCAGGTGGAGGCGGTGCGCCCGTGCGTTTCAACTTACGCCAGCCGCATCGCTGTGGTGGGCGCACAACCGAGCCAAGCCTCGACCGCTAAACTGATTGCCAACTTTCTCATCGCCTCGTCTATGGATTTGATCGGCCTGTCCTTGGCCTGGGCGGAAAAATCCGGCGTTCCCCCGAAGCTGGTGATGCAATTTTTGAGCGATTTTTTCGGCCACCCCGCGCCCAAGGATTACGTGAGCAAAATCGGCAATCGCGATTTCGACACGGCGGGTTTCACGGCATCCGGCGGTCTGAAGGACATCCAGTTGATGCTGGCCGCTGCCGACGCCGTGCACCTCAAACTGCCCGAAGCCGAGGCCCTGCGCGCCAAGTTTGAACAGGCCATCTCCAAGGGCTGGCAGGATCGGGATTGGAGTTGCTTCACCGAAATGGATCGCGGGGGATGATTCGAGTCTGTACAGAGGGAAAGGGGTGAGGGAAATAATGTGCAGGATTAAGTTCCCACCACTCTAAATTTCAACTTATCAAAGGAACGTGCATGCCGAGACATCACGAGAGCGTTGTCGAAGCCCAATTCGGGCCGCGCGCCCAAGCCTATGTCGAAAGCGCCGTGCATGCGCAGGGACAAGACCTCGATGCGCTGGACGGCATTGTCCGAGCTTTGCGACCGGCGCACGCGCTCGATCTTGGCGCCGGTGGCGGGCATGTGTCTTACGTGATGGCGCGTCACACCACGCAGGTGACCGCTGTCGATCTCTTGCCCGATATGGTGGCCGTCGTTGCGGCGACGGCGCGAGACAAAGGCTTGTCGAACATCCGCGCAATCGAAGCGGCGGCGGAACGTTTGCCTTTTGCAGATGCCAGTTTTGATTTTCTGGCGAGTCGTTTCTCAGCACATCATTGGCGGGATTGGAACGGAGGTTTGCGGCAAGCGCGACGGGTTCTCAAGAGCGGCAGCCCGGCGGTATTCATTGACGTTTGCTCGCCGGGCGTGGCATTGTTCGACACGCACTTGCAAGCGGTGGAATTGCTGCGCGACACTTCGCATTTGCGCGATTACAGCATCAGCGAATGGTGCGCGGCACTGACCCGTTGCGGGTTTGCGCTCGTGACGTGCCGCTCGTGGCAACTGCGGATGGATTTCCCCGTATGGACGGCGCGGATGCAAACGCCCGCCGACAACATGCGCGCGATTCGCGCGCTGCAAGAGGCAGCGTCTGACGAAACAAAAAAACATTTTGCGATCGAAGACGACGGATCGTTCATGGTCGATGTCGTGATGGTCGAAACACTGGCAGCGTAGCGTGTAACGTGTGGGTTAGGATTAGGGTTCGCTACGCTCACCGCCAACCTGCACGAATTGCAAGGTGGATTTCGCTGCGTTCTACCCGTTCTGCGATGAAAGACGAGTTAAAACGGCAACTCCACTTCGTCACCCGCAACGGCGCGCAGTTGTTCCCGAAAGTCGCGTTGTATCCGCTGCAATGCTTCTTCATTGTCGGCTTCAAAGCGCAGCACGACGGTCGGCGTGGTGTTCGATGCGCGCGCCAGTCCGAAGCCGTCTTCGTATTCGACGCGAATGCCGTCGATGTGAATGACTTCTTTCGCGTCGAGGAAGCGAGCTTCTTTTTGCAAGCGCGCGATCAGCGCGTGTTGATCGCCTTCGCGCGCGCAGGCGAGCGACAATTCCGGTGTGGAGGCGCTGTTGGGCAGTGCGTTCAAAACCGCCGAAACGTCGGCGTGTTGCGAGAGGATTTCAAGCAAGCGCGCGCCGGTGTAGAGACCATCGTCGAAACCGTACCAGCGTTCGCCAAAAAAAGTATGGCCGCTCATTTCACCGGCGAGTTGCGCGCCGGTTTCTTTCATTTTCGCTTTGATCAGCGAGTGGCCGGTTTTCCACATCAGCGGCGTGCCGCCGTGTCGGCGAATCCACGGGGCGAGCAAGCGCGTCGATTTGATGTCGAAAATGATGGTGGCGCCGGGCGCGCGCTTCAACACGTCGGCAGCGTACAGCATCAACTGACGGTCGGGATAGATGATGTTGCCGTTGCGGGTGACGACGCCGAGACGGTCGCCGTCGCCGTCGAAGGCCAAACCGAGTTCGGCGTTTTCTTGCCGCACCCGCGCGATGAGGGTTTGCAGATTTTTGGGTTGCGACGGGTCGGGGTGATGGTTCGGGAAAGCGCCATCGACATCGCAGAAGATCGGCGTCACTTGGCAGCCGAGGCGTTCGTACAGCTTCGGTGCGAAAGCCCCCGCCACGCCGTTACCGGCATCGACGACGATGTGCAGTGGGCGCGTGAGTTTGATGTCGTCGGCGATGCGGGCGATGTAAGCGGGCGCGATGTCGCATGTCGTCAAAGAACCCGGCGCGGCGGTGCGCAGATCGTTGCGTTCGATGCGTTCGCGCAGCGCTTGAATGGCGGCGCCGGATAGCGTTTCTCCGGCAATCACCATTTTGAGACCGTTGTAATCGGGCGGGTTGTGGCTGCCGGTGAGCATCACGCTACAGCGGGTGTTCAACTCATGTGCGGCGAAGTAGGTCATCGGCGTGGCGACTTGCCCCAAGTCGATCACATGAACGCCGCTGGCGCGAATGCCGTCGATCAACGCTGCCAAGAGCGTCGGGCCGGAAAGACGGCCGTCGCGGCCAACGGCGATGGTATCGCATTGACGCTCGACGGCCAGTGTGCCGAGCGCTTGTCCGATGGTTCGCACGATAGCAGGCGTGAGGGTCTTATCGACGATGCCGCGAATGTCGTAGGCTTTGAAAATTTCGGCAGGGAGCGTGGAAGTCATGAGTTTTGCACAGTTCAAGAATGTTGTTCAAAGAAGGTTAGCACACGTTGCGGCATCCAGGCATGCGCCGGATCATCATGGGTGGGGAAACCGGCGTGTCCACCTTCTTCGGGGTATTCAAGCCACACGCAAGCGCTGGTTTCGTTTTCGTTCGGCAGGGAAGCGGCAGGGACGAGCGGATCGTTCAACGCGTTGATGATCAGCGTCGGCGTTTCGATTTTGTTGAGCCACGGGCGCGACGAAGCGCGGCGGTAATAAGCGGCAGCGTTCTCGAAGCCGTACAGGGGTGCGGTAAAAGCGTTGTCGAAATCGCCCAACGTGCGCGCGGCGGCGATTTGGCGAACGTCGATTTTGCTAGGGTGGCGTTGCGCCATCGCGAGGGCTTTTTTCTTCAACGAGTGCATGAAGTAGCGCCCATAAAGTTGGCGGTTGAAACCCTCGCCGAAAGTGCGGGCGGATTGCACGGTATCGATGGGGGTGGAGATGGCGGCGGCGGCAAACAGGTTGCCAGTGTTTTGATCGTTGCGCCCCAACCAGTTTAACAGCGCGCTGCCGCCGAGCGAAACGCCGACGAGGTAAAGTCTGGTTTTCGGCGAAACGCGTGCGCTGATGGCAGCAAACATCGCGGCGATTTCGTCGTAATCGCCCATGTGATAAGCACGCGGCGTCAGATTGATTTCGCCGCTGCAACCGCGAAATTGCGGCACGACGCCGCGCCAACCGTGCCGCGTCGCCGTTGCCATCAACGCGCCGGCGTAGTGCGAATGCGAGTTGCCTTCCAGACCGTGAAAGAGAACGACGAGCGGCGCATCATCGTTGGCGGGCGCATCGAGCCAGTCGAAATCCCAGAAATCGCCATCGGGCGTGGTGACGCGCTCGCGTCGCCACGTCACTTTCGCGTGTGGCCGGATGACCGGCCACACGGTTTGCAAATGCGCGTTGAAAAACCGGCGCGGACAAACGTAATCGGAAGCGAGGCGTGTTCCGTGCGGGCGCGAGGCATGATCAAACATGAAGTGAACGAAGCGCTCAAGCGGTCTCTGCTTTTCGTGCCGCCGCCGCCAGCGCGATGCGCTTCAGATACGTTTCACGAACGAGCGCGGTGTCGTCGAGAAAGTGTTTCAACTCGCTGAGGCGCAACGCTTGCGGGCCATCGACCAGCGCTTTTTCAGGAAACGGGTGAAAGTCAACCAGCACCATGTTGCAGCCGGCGATAATGCCCTGAGCGACGACGTGAAAAATATCGAGGATGCCGTCGGAACTGGCGGCGCGGGTGCCGACCGAGTGCGACGGATCGACGCACACCGGCATTCGGGTCAGCCGTCGCAACACCGGCACATGCGCGAAGTCAACGAAGTTGCGGTGCGGGTCGCCCATGTTGGTTTTCATGCCGCGCAGACAGAACACGACTTTGCGGTTGCCTTCCGACGCGAGGTATTCGGCGGCATTCAGCGATTCGTCGAGCGTGATGCCGAAGCCGCGTTTGATCAACACCGGAAATTCATGTTGGCGACCGATGGCTTTCAGCAGTTCAAAGTTTTGCGTGTTGCGGGTGCCGATTTGCAGCATTACGCCGGTGGCGTTGCCGGTGGCCTTGAGGGCGGCGCGAATTTCATCGACGTGCGACTCGTGAGTGATTTCCATGGCGATCACTTTGATGCCGTATTTTCCGGCCAACTCGAAAACATAGGGCAAACATTCTTTACCGAAACCCTGAAACGCATAGGGGCTGGTGCGCGGTTTATAGGCGCCCATGCGGGTGCACACCTGACCGTGTTCCTGCAACGCTTTCATCATCGCTTCGACGGATTCGCGCGAATCGACAGCGCACAGTCCGGCGAAAACATGAAAGGTATCCTGACTGAAACGCACGCCGTTATACTCGAACGAAGTCGTGCGGTCATCGCCGTACTGATGGTGGCCGAGAATCCGGTAAGGCTCGGAGACGCGCACGATTTTTTCGACGCAGGGAAGTTGCGCCATCGTTTCGTGGATCAGCGCGCGGGTGTCGCCGATCAGATAGATTTCGGTCAGTGTGACTTCGGTGCCGACTTCGCGGTGAACCCGATGTTTGACGCCGGGGAGTTGGTTCAAACGCTCGATCAGCGTTTGGTATTCGACGCTTTCGGTAGAGGTGTTCGGGGCGAGTACCAGAATCATGGCGGCAATCCTTTGTTAGAGAAATGTTAAAAAAGTCGGAATTTGCAATAATACAACCAAAACGGTTTACATTTTTCGTTACCATCTTGGGATGTGCTAAGAACAGCCCAATGGTTTTACAATAGGCGGGCTGCAACACAGCAGCGTTTTCTACCAAAGGGACGAATCATGAAAGTACAGTTGAGCAGTAAACTGGCTGCATTGGCCGTATTGGCCTTGATGGCCGGATCGTTGTCGGCGCAACAACCGGCAGCACAACCGGCGGCGCCCGCAGCACAGCCCGCCCCGGCGGCGCAACCGGCACCGGCTCCGGCGCCCGCCGCACAGCCGGAAAAGAAGATGACGCCGCAGCAGGAACGGATGGCGCATTGCAATCATCAAGCCGAAGGCAAGAAGGGCGATGAGCGTAAAGCGTTCATGAAACAATGCCTGTCGAAGAAAGCGGAAGCTCCGAAGAAATCGACGAACCAAAGAGAAAAAATGAAAGAGTGTAACAAGGAAGCGACCGGCAAGAAGGGCGACGAGCGCAAGTCGTTTATGCGCGAATGCCTGAAAGCAAGCTGAGATGTTGTTGGAAAGCTTGGGGCGAAGCCGGCGCTATGCCGGCTTCGTTGTTTTGGGGGTTGGCTTAAGATGTGGCGATTCGGCGAAGTGACTGCTTCGGTGTTTTCGCCCTTCGACAAGTTCAGGGCGAACGGAGACCACCTCGTCCGTCTTCGGCATCCACCCGTCCCAAGAGGGGAGCAACCTGTGAGAGAGGGAAGACATTGTCGAAAACGCCATGCTTGAAGCATGAAGCGAGCATGCGGTTTCCCAGACTTCCCTCAGTCTCGCTATAATCCACAAGTTATGAGCTTGCTGCTTTATACGCTTGGATTGAATCACACGACGGCGCCGCTGGAAGTCCGTGAACGGGTGACGTTTTCGCCGGACGCGGTGAGCACGGCGCTGCGCGATCTACTGGGGCGGCGTCGCGTCAAGGAAGCGGCGATTCTGTCCACCTGCAACCGCACGGAGGTTTATTGTCGTGGCGGCGCGCCGGAAGAAGTGGCGAACTGGCTCGAAGATGTTCACCGGCTGCCGCAGCGGACGCTGGAACCACACCTCTACACGCTGACGCGGGATGAGGCGGTGACGCATGCTTTTCGGGTGGCCTGCGGGCTTGATTCGATGGTGCTTGGCGAACCGCAGATTCTGGGGCAGATGAAGCAGGCGGTGCGCTCGGCGGAAGCCGCCGGCACGCTGGGGCTGGTGCTCAACCGGCTGTTTCAATACACTTTCGCGGTTGCCAAGGATGTTCGCACGCATACCGACATTGGCAGCGCGTCGATTTCGATGGCGGCGGCGTCGGTCAAGTTGGCTGAGCGGATTTTCCCGTCGATCTCCGAACAGAATTTGTTGCTGATCGGCGCCGGTGAAATGATCGAACTGGCGGCGGCGCACTTCGCGGCGCGCAAGCCCAAGTCAATCACGGTGGCGAACCGGACAATCGAGCGCGGCCGCGAACTGGCGGCGCGACTCACTGCCGACGCGATCACGTTGAACGAAATCCCCGACCGACTGGCGCAGTTCGATATGATCGTTACCTGCACGGCGTCGCCGTTGCCGATTCTCGGCAAGGGGCTGGTCGAGCGGGTCATCAAGGCGCGGCGACACGCGCCGATTTTCATGGTCGATCTGGCGGTGCCGCGCGACATCGAAAGAGAAGTCGGCAACCTCGACGATGTTTTTCTGTACAGTCTCGACGATTTGTCCGAGATCATCCGCAGTAATTTGCAGGTGCGGCGCGAAGCGATCGTGCAAGCCGAGGGGATGGTGTCGGCGCAGGCGCTGGAATTTTTGCGCTGGCTGGAAGGCCGCTCGGTGGTGCCGACGATCAACGCGCTGCAAAGCCATCACGAAGCGCTGCGTCTAAAAGAGTTGGAACGGGCGCGGCGGTTGCTGGCTAACGGCACGTCGCCGGATGAGGTGATGGAAACGCTGACCCGCGGCCTCGTCAACAAATGTCTGCATGCGCCGCTGCAAGCGTTGAACCACGCCGAGGATGACGAGCGCGCCGATCTGGCGGCGCTTTACCAGCGCATTTACCAACTTCCTGAACAGGAATCTTAGCTTCGTCGATGATGGCTTTGTTCGCCCCGACCAGCTCAGGGCGAACGGGTGATTGGCGCAGTGTTCCCCTGTCAAGACACGATATGAAAAAGACGAGATGAAAGATTCGTTGAAACAAAAATTGCAGCACTTGGAAAAACGCCTGACCGAGATTGACGGTTTTCTGGCGCAGCCCGATGCGGCGGACGACATGAACCGTTTTCGGGAGTTGTCGAAAGAGCGCGCCGACATCGAGCCGGTGGTGACGCTGTACCGCGATTTCCGTCGCGCTGAAGAAGATTGGCACACGGCGCGCAACGCGATGGACGATCCGGCGATGCGCGAGTTCATGGAAGAAGAATCGCAATTGGCGCAGAGTCGGATGGAAGCGCTGGAGAATGATTTGCATGTGGCGTTGTTGCCGAAAGACGCCAGCGACGAGCGCAACGTCTTTCTCGAAATTCGCGCCGGAACCGGCGGCGATGAATCGGCGTTGTTCGCAGGCAGTCTTTTCAGAATGTACACGCGCTACGCCGAGCGGCAGCGCTGGAAAGTGGAACTGGTGTCGGTATCGGAATCGGAGTTGGGCGGTTACAAGGAAGTGATCGCCCGTATCGAGGGCAGCGGCGCTTACGCGCGACTGAAATTTGAATCCGGCGGGCATCGCGTGCAGCGTGTGCCGGAAACCGAAGCGCAAGGGCGTATTCACACTTCGGCGTGTACGGTGGCGGTGATGCCGGAAGCCGATCCGATCAACGATATCGAAATCAATCCGGCCGATTTGCGCATCGACACTTTCCGCGCTTCCGGCGCCGGCGGTCAGCACATCAACAAAACCGATTCGGCAGTGCGCATCACCCATTTGCCGACCGGATTGGTGGTCGAATGTCAGGACGACCGCTCGCAACATCGCAATCGGGCGCAAGCGATGGCGGTGCTGGCGTCGCGTTTGCTGGAGCGCGAACGGCAAGCGCGCAACCAGAAAGAAGCGAGCATGCGTAAGAGTCTGATCGGCTCGGGCGATCGCAGCGAGCGCATTCGCACTTACAATTTCCCTCAAGGGCGCGTCACCGATCATCGGATCAATCTGACGCTGTACAAAATCGAAACGATCATGGACGGCGATCTCGACGAATTGATCGACGCGTTGACGCAAGAATTTCAGGCCGAGCAACTGGCTTCGCTGGGCGAAGAAGCGTGAGCGAACCGTTGACGCAGTGGTGCCGCGCTTCGGCGTTGCCATTATCGGAAGCGCGGATGCTGGTTAGCCACGTTTTGCAAGCCACACCGGCGTGGGTCATCGCGCACGGTGACGATGCGCTCGATGAGTTGTCGAGACGTCGCCTCGATGCGTTGACAGAGCGGCGGCGGCAAGGCGAGCCGATGGCGTATCTCGTCGGCGAGAAAGAATTCTGGGGCTTGATGTTCAAAGTGACGCCGGACGTTTTGATTCCGCGTCCCGACACGGAAACGCTGGTAGAAGCGGCGTTGCGTTATCTTCCGGCGGAGCAGGAAGCGAAAGTTCTCGATCTTGGCACAGGTTCGGGCGCAGTTGCTATCGCCATTGCGCACGAGCGTCCGCGCGCTCGCGTGTTGGCGGTGGATGTTTCGGCGGCGGCGCTGCGGTTGGCCGAAGAAAACGCCGCGCGTTTGCTGCAACAAAACGCAGCTCGAATTGCGTGGCGCTTGTCGGATTGGTTTGCGACGATTCCGTTACCGCAGCAAGATTCGGAGCGCTTCTCCGTGATCGTCAGCAACCCGCCGTACATCGCGGCAACGGACGCACATCTCGACGAGGACGGCCTTCGCTTCGAGCCGCGCGGCGCGTTGATCGGCGGCGCTTCGGGTTGGGAGATGCTGCAAATTATTGCGCAACAAGCGCCTGCGTATTTGCGACCGAACGGCGTATTGTTGATGGAGCACGGCTACGATCAGAGCGAAGTGGCGAAGGCGCTGTTGCGCGGCGCCGGATTCACACAGTGCGAAACGGTGAACGACCTCGCCGGAGTACCGAGAGTAGCGGTGGGAATACGAGGGGCGCAGAGGTTTGGGAACTCGCGATCCTGAATATAAGTAGGGGCGCGGCGCGCCGTGCCCCTACGTGGCTACGCTTGAATCAAAAACGGTTCAATACCGTCCTTGCTGCTTGTAGATGTAGTTGGTCAATTCGGAACGCTCCATCGACAGCCGATACTGAACTTGATGGGCGGCGCGCAGGATCGCCCGCATCACGTTGTACACGATATGCGGCTCGGTGTTCAGCAGTGTTTCCAGATGGGTGCGGCTGATCGTGAACGTTTGCGTCGGCATCAGCGCGACCAGCGAGGCGTAGCGCTCGGTGTTGTCCATGAAACCCAGTTCGCCGGCGAAGTTGCCGGCAGTGATGGTGTTGAGCAGCACTTGTTCCGGCGTGCCGGCGTGTTTGATGACGCCCAGCGAGCCGTGGATGATCACTTGCAGGTTTTCATCGGATGTCCGCTCACGAACCAGAACTTCTCCCTCCTGATAATCGTGCATTTCAATGAGAGCCGCCAACGTGCGGCACTGATCAGGATTGAGTTCGGCGGCCAGCTTGCTTTGGCTGAGAACTTCAAAACGTGAGTCATTCATAACCAACCCTTTGTAAGAAAACGAAAGAACAGAAAACATATCTCTATGGCGCGAGTTTCGGGAATGTTTGCGAAACTTGCACCAGATAACGGGAAAGTAACCTATCTGGAAAGAAATTTCCAGCACGGGGGACAAAGTTTGTGGTGAGTAGGGATGAAAAAAAGGCGAGAGAAGAGCAAACGGCAAAGAAATGCAAAACGGCGTCAGCCCGAAGGCGACGCCGTCAGCGATCTTTCAAAGGATTACCCGTGTGGCGAGTGTGGATAACATCGCCGGGGTTGTTGCAGCGGGATCAGTAAAGTTTCGGCGGCAACTGTTGGCTGCGCAGGCGTTTGTGATGGCGCTTGGCGGCGGCAGCCTTTTTGCGTTTGCGTTCAGCGGTCGGCTTTTCGTAAAACTCACGAGCGCGCAGTTCGGTGAGCAGGCCGGTTTTTTCGATGGTGCGCTTGAAGCGACGCAAGGCGGCTTCAAACGGTTCGTTTTCGCGGACGCGGACGTTAGGCATGTGTATCAAAATCCTTTGTAAAAAATAGCATGAACCCGGAATGGGAAACGCTAAATTATAACGGTTTTAAGGGCATAGAGTAAAGCGACAGCTTTGCTTTATGGCGGATGAGTGTTGTTAATGAGGTCGCGCGATTCTAATGGCAAATGGCCAGAAGGGTGATAGTGTCATGAATCGTGAGTGAGGGTTGAATTGGGCGGCCTTTGGGATTATCTTTCTCTCATTATTCCCTTTCGAAGGATTCGCGATGAGTGTTCCGTCCATTTACGATCAACCCTTCTCTTTCGCCAACGGCGCTGCGCTGCGCAATCGCATCGTGATGGCGCCGATGACCACTTGGTCGGGCGATGACAACGGTCGATTGACGCCCGACGAGTTGGCGTATTACAGCGCTCGCGCCGGCGGCGTCGGCATGCTGATTACCGGCACGACTTACACCGTGCCCAACGGCAAAGGTTTCTCCGGCCAGTTTTACGCCGGTGAAGACCGTTTCATTCCTTGGTTGACCGAGCTCGCGCATCTGATCAAAAACCGGGGCGCCAAGGTGGTGCTGCAAATTTTTCACGCCGGCAAGCAAAGTTCGCCGGAGTTGTCCGGCAACGATGTGGTGAGCGCTTCGGAGGTCGGGTCGGAACGCCCCGGCTCCGTCAAACCGCGCGCGCTGGAAGATGCGGAAATCGAGACGATCATCGCTTCGTTCGGCGAGGCGACGCGACGCGCGATTGCCGCCGGTTTCGACGGTGTTGAAATTCACGGCGCCAACGGTTATTTGATTCAGCAATTTTTTTCGCCGTATTCAAACTGCCGTACCGATCGCTGGGGCGGTTCGCTCGAAGCGCGCGCGCGTTTTCCGTTGGCGGTTGCCGATGCTGTGCTCGACGCGGCTCAAAAACACGCGAGCAAAACGTTCATCGTCGGTTATCGCTTTTCACCCGAAGAAACCAAAACGCCGGGAATCACGCTCGACGACACGCTTTATCTGGTGGATCAATTGGCGGAAAAACCGCTGACGTATTTGCATGCTTCTCTGGGGCGTTTCGATCAAACCGTGCAGCGCGATAGAAACGACCGGCGCATCGTCGGTCAGGTGATTCATCAACGGTTGGAAAAACGCTTACCGCTGATCGGTGTCGGCGGTGTCAAAGTGGCAGACGATTTGGAGGAGGCGTTCGAGATCGGCTACGACCTCGTTGCCATCGGGCGCGCCTTGATTGCCGAGCCGCAGTGGGTACAGAAAGCGCGCGTTGGGGAAAAAATTGTTCCGGTCATTGCGAAAGAAGATTGCGTCAAGCAGCGCGTGCCGGAAAAAATGTTCAAGGCGCTGGAAGAAAGATTTCCGGATGCGGTGGCAAAGTAAAACAAACCGACGGATGAAATGATAGGGGCGGGTTTCAAACCCGCCCCTATCATTTTTTGCCAGCCTCTGATTTCGCTACACGCGACGTTTCCTTTGCATTTGCCTGAGCGCTGCTACTGCTAACACCAACGCCAGCAACATCAGCATGGCCGGATTCAGCGTCGGGATGCTTTGCGCGGCGCCGCCACCGCCGCCCGGCGGTGGGCTGATCAGAATATTGAACGCCACAGACACACTTCCTCCGCCGTTGGTGGCCGTCACGCTGAAGTTGAATGTGCCTGCCATCGTCGGCGTGCCGGAAATAACACCCGTTATCGGATCGAGCGTCAACCCCGGCGGCAACAACGTGCCGGGAGCCACAGACCAGGTGACCGGATCGCTCGCCGTCAACGTGACGCCGCCGTACGGCGAACCCAACGTGCCATCCGGCAAGGCGCCCGGAGTCGTCGTGATCGTCGGCGCGGGGGTGCCCGGTGGGCTGATCAGGATGGAGAACGCCACCGGCGCGGAGGTGACGCCGTTGTCGGTGGCCGTCACATTGAAATTGAATGTGCCTGCCGTCGTCGGCGTGCCGGAAATGATTCCCGTCGTCGGATCGAGCGTTAGCCCCGGCGGCAGAGTGCCGGAGGATGCCCAAGTGGCCGCCGGATCGCTCGACGTTAGCGTCACGCTGTACAGTACGTTGACCATGCCTGCGGCCAACGCGCCCGGAGCCGTCGTGATTGTCGGCGCGATGGGCGCGGCGGTCACTTCAAAGCTCACGCCGAAATTCTTCGAGATGTTGTTGGCGGCGTTCGACACGGTGACCGTAGCGTTGTACGCTCCCACGCCGAGGCCGGTATTCGGCACGACAGTGAACGAGCCGGTACCGCTCGTTGCAATACTGGCGACCGTGGTTGGTGACAGCGTGAAAGCTCCAGTGCTGCCGGTCATCGTCACCGACAATGCGCCGGTGGGCTGATTGCCGGTGTTCGTCACCGTCACAGGCAGTGCTGTTTGCGGCGCGTAGCCAGCCGCCACTGAACCGAAATCGTATGTTCCCGTTTGGCTCAGAGAGATGCCGTAAGTCGGCGCGGCGGAGATGGTGCCGTAGCTGATGGTGATGCTTTGGCTGGCGCTCGGTGTCTCACTGTCGGTGACGGTGATGGTCGCCTGACAAGTCGCGGGCGTACAAGTGGTCGGCGTTGTCGGCGTGCCGGAGATCACCCCCGCCGCGCTGATGCTGATGCCGCTCGGCAAACCCGTGGCGCTGAATGTGTACGGCGTGGTGCCGCCCGCTGCGTTACCCGATACGTTGATGGGCGTGATGGCCGTACCGACCGTGGACGCCGGAATGTCAAACGCCGTATTGTAGGTAAAGGTCAACGGCGAACCGGGCGGCGCGCTGAACACGACGGTCGCGCCGCTTGCTTGCAGCGAAGCGCCCGTTGACGGGTCGGGATTGACGATATGGCCAGGCAGTGCAAACGCGATGTTGTCAGCGGCGCTGAACGAAGTTATCACCGAGAAGGTCTTTCCGGTGGTATCGAGGCCGGTCATCACGTTGTAAGTGCCGCTGCCGAACGGCGCGGCGTTAAACGGCGACGGCAACACCATGGTGACAATGCCTCCCGATGTCGGGGTCGCCGTGAACAGAACGGAGTTACCGGTATTTCCGGAAGCATTCTTCAGATTGCCTTCGGGGATGGCGACAAACACGTTGTCGGTTGGAGCAGAGCCGGTGTAAACATCGTATCCGGCGCCGATGTCTTGCGCTCCGCCATTTCCGTTAGCGGTGACGCTGGTGTTTTCACCGTAGATCAAAATGTTGCCGCTGGCGCCGCCGCTGCCTTGGCCGCCGCCGATGCCGGCGCCGGTGCCGAGGTTGCCGCCGTTGGCGATGACCGTGCCGCCGCTGATGACGATGTTGCCGCCTGCACCGTTGAAGCCGCCGCCGATACCGGCCGCGCCTTGAAGGCCGCCCGCCGCCGTGACGGCGCCGCCGGTGATGGTGATGTTGCCGCCCGCCGCGTTATAACCGCCGCCGCCGATACCGGCTGCGCCGTAACCGTTGGGGTTGCCGGTGGCGCTGACCGTGCCGCCGTTGATGGTGATGTTGCCGCCATCGCCGCCGTAACCGCCGCCGATACCGGCGGCGTAATCGTTGCCGCCGAAGGCGTGAACTTCACCGCTGTTGATGATGATGGTGCCGCCATCGCTGCCGTTGCCGTTATTGAACCAGCCGCCGATACCGGCGCTGTTATCGCCGCCGGTAACGTTCAGGATACCGTCGGGAGCGTCGCTGATCGTCAGCGTCGCGCCGGTGGTCTGGATGCCCGCACAGCCCATACCTGAGATGAGGGTGTTGTTTGAACTGGCCGCCAGCACGAGATGCACATCCGCGCCCGCGTTCAGCAGCAGCGCGGTTTGCTGGGAGGTCAGACTGGTGATAGTCATGGTGTTCAACGTGACGGTAGCCGTAGCGTCCGCATCAACTTCGAGGCGGCGCTGGCTGCCGGCGTTGCTGTTGATCACGGTCACGTTGGCGGCGTCGTGGATCGTGTAAACGCCGTTCGCGCCGCCCGAATAGCTCCACCCTCTGCCGGTCAAGGGCGGATTGGTCAGGCTCAAATCAATGGTATCTCCTCCCGGCGTCTGGTTCACCACTACCGTGGCGATATTGCTCGTCGCCATGCTGGTGGTGCCGTTGACAACGCTGGTGTTGGTCACCACAACGTAGTAGTAGTACGTTCCGGCGGTGGTTGTGTCCGGCGTGCACGAGGCGCCGCCGGAACAGACAGGCGTGCCGCCGCTCGTGCTGTTCGTTGTGTTGCGATACCACTGATAAGTCAACGTGCCGCCGTCCGTAACGTTGGCGGAGATGGTTAGCGGAGTTGCCGTATCGTTTTGGGTGTAAGTGATCGTACCTGTCGGCAAAGAGGAGAGCGTCGGCGTTTGCGCGATCGCCGTCACCGTGAAGCTCACGCCGAAGCTCGCCGTGATGTTGGCGCCGTTCGATACCGTCACCGTGGCGCTATAGGAATTTGCCGCAAGGCCGGTGTTCGGAACGACGGTGAAAGTATCGGAACCGCTGACAGCGAGGCTGTTGATCGTTGTCTTCGACAACGTGAAGCTGCCCGCGGTCGCGCCGGACAGAGCTATCGTCAAATTACCGGTCGCCTGATTGCCGGTATTCGCCACCGTCACATTCCACGGCATTTGCGCCGAGTAGCCGACAGCCTGCGAGCCGAAGTCGTGCGAGCCCGATGGCGTCAGCGAGATACTGTAAATCGGCTGGAGCACCGTGAAGGTCACGCCGAAACTTTCCGAGATGCTGTTGTTGCCTGTGACTGTGATCGTGGCGTTGTAGGTTCCCACCGCGAGGCCGGGGTTCGGGACGACGGTGAAAGCATCGGCGCCGTTGCGCGCGATACTGTTGATCGAAGTGGTTGACAACGCGAAAGCGGCAGTGTCGCCGGTCATCGCGACCGACAACGCGCCGGTGGGCTGATTACCGGTGTTGGTCACCGTCACATTCAGCGGCGTTAACGCCGAATAGCCCAGATACAGCGAGCCGAAATCGTGCGTTCCCGTTTCGCTGAGGGAGATACCGTAGGTCTTCAGCGTAAAGACGATGTGCGCGCCAGTGGCCAACAGATCGGCGCCGGTCGCCGGATCGGGAGACACGTCGTAGCCGGTCAGCGCAAACGGCGTGTTGTCGGTGGCGTCGAACGAAGTCAGCACCGAGAAAGTTTTTCCGGTGGAATCGAGACCGGTCATCAGGTCATAAGTTCCGTTACCGAATGGCGCCGCATCAAACGGCGACGGCAACGTTACCGTCACAACGTCGGTTGACGGCTGATCCGCCGTGAACCAAACGGGATTGCCGATTTCGCCCGAAGCGTTGTTCAGATTGCCTTCGGGGATGGCGACGAAGATGGCATTGGTGGCGCCGAGGCCTGAGGGGCCACTGCCCGCGCCGATACCTTGTGCGATGGTTCCGCCGCCTGTGGCGGTCACGACGGTGTTTTCGCCATAGATCAGAATGTTGCCGCTGGCGCCGACAGTAGAGCTTTGAGTGCCGCCGCTGCCGATACCGGCGCCGCCTTGGCTGCCGCCACCGCCACCGCCGCCGGCAGTGACCGTGCCGCCGCTGATGATGACATTACCACCATCGGCGTAGGCGCCGCCGCCGATCCCGGCAGCGTTGGTGCCGCCGGTAGCGTTGACGGTGCCGCCGGTAATGGTGATGTAGCCACCCGTAACTCCGCTCCCTACGGCTCTTGCCTCTCCACTGCCGATGCCGGCACCGTAATTGCTGGTGCTACTGGCGTTGACGGTGCCGCCGTTGATGGTGATGTTGCCGCCGGAACCGCCGTTGCCGGCCATGACCGAGCCGCCGCCGCCGATGCCGGCGGCAGTCATACTGCCGATAGCGGTGATGAAGCCACCGTTGATGATGATGTTGCCTCCGTCGCCGGCATCGGCGGTAGAGTTGGCGGGATAGCCGCCGATACCGGCACCTTGCCCGTTTCCGGTGGCTGTCAGGCTACCCGTCCCTGCTGTTTGGCCATCGATCGTCAAGGTGGCGCCGGTAGTTTGGATGCCTGCTCTGATACTTGATGTCAGGATGTTGGTTGTGCCATCCGCCAGAATGAGCGTCACGTCCGAACCCGCGTCCAGCAGCAGCGCGCATGTGGCGCCTGATGTAGCAGAGATGGACATGCCGTTCAGCGTGATCGTAGCCTTGGCATCGGTCGCGACTTCGAGGCGGCGGTAGTTGGTGCTGTCGTTGATCACGATCACGTCGGCGCCATCCTGAATGGTGTAAACGAGGGACGAATACGTCCAGCCTGTCCCGCTGGGCGGCGGGTTGGTATCGCTCAAATCGATGATATTAGTGCCGACGCGATTGGCAGTTGTAAAGGTAATGTCAAAGCTCGCTGAAATCCCGTTACTGCCCGTAACCGTAATCGTGGCGTTGTACGTTCCCGGTGAGAGGCCATTGTTCGGTCTGACCGTGAAAGAGCCGGTACTGTTCACTGCGATACTGGCTACCGTGGAAGCTGACAGCGAAAAGGCCGTTGTGCTGCCGGTCATCGCTACCGACAAGTTACCGGTGGGCGCCGTGCCGGTGTTCGTGATCGTCACGGTCAGTGCCGGCTGCGTCGTGTAGGGGATGGTGACCGAGCCGAGATCGACAGTTCCCGTTTGATCGAGCGTGATGCTGTAATTCGCCGGAAGCACCGTGAAGGTGACATCGAAACTTGCCGAAATGCCGTGGGCGGTATTCGAGACCGTGACCGTGGCGTTATACGTTCCCGCCGTGAGGCCAGTAGCCGGGGTGACGGTGAAAGAGCCGGTGCTGCTAGGTGCAATGGTGGCTACCGTGACCGGCGAGCGCGTGAAAGCCGTCGTGCTGCCGGTTAGCGTTACCGTCAACCCGTCGGTGGCTGCCGTGCCGATGTTCGTGATCGTCACGGTCAGCGGTGTTTGCGCTGCATAGACGATGGTTGCCGATGGGAAAGTGTACGTTCCCGTTTGGTCGAGCGTGATACCGTAAGTCGGCGGCGCGGCGGAAACCACGACGGCCATCACGCCACTGATGGCCGTGTTGGTGACACCATTGCGGGTGTTGGTCACTACGGCGTAGTAGTAGAGCGTTCCAACGGTGGCTGTACTCGGCGTGTAGGAATTGCTGTTGGTGCCGACGAGCGTGCCGGTGCTGGTATCGCCCGTCGTGTTGCTGTACCACTGGTAAGAGAGCGTGCCACCATCAGTGACGTTGGCGGTGATTGTCAGCGGGGAAGCAGTGTCGCCTTGGGTGTAGTTGGCGTCCGCCGATTGAGCGGTGATGTTCGGGCTTTGCGCGCTGGGGTTGCACAGATCGGGCGCGGTACTGACGATGGTTTGCGCGGGATCAAAAACTGTGACCGTATAGCAATACGTCGAAGACGGCGCGCCGGTAATGCCCGACACGACGATTTTGTAAGAAGTATCATCCATGCCCGCCGCGAAACTCGGCAAGTTCGGCTCGAATATGATTGTGTTGTCACCGTAATAGAGAGGCAATTCGGCAGGTGTCGTGAGGAAGGAAACGGAGCTTCCGTCGCTCTTGGTCATCGTCACCGTAGCGACGTTGAATCTGGCGCCCGGATAGGAAAGTGACCAGAATCCTACAGGCGTGGCTGGTTTATCTGTAGCAGGAATCAACGTGTAGGGAACAAAGTTGGGGCTGGGCCAGGCTACCCAGGCCGCGGGTGCGTAGGTATCCTTGAACAAACTGTCTGACTCACTGGCATCTGCCGCCCAAAGGCGCAGGGCGTTAGATGAATAGTAGCTGGGGACGGTGGTGTTGATAAATTCGCCGGTTGCGAAGCCGATTTGCTGTGTGTAAAGCATCCAGCGCCGATGCCCCAGGGTAGTTTCATTGCCATCATCACTGATATAACCATCGATAGCGCCCGGTCCTGTAGCTTTGATATAAGCGGTAGGAGTGTCCCAGCCTAAAGCCAAATTGGAGGTGCTGGCGCCGGCAAGTACATCCGCGTCGTAACAATTGCCTCCGGAAGGCGTGTGATCCAAGAGTTGGTTAGCAGCCATGTACAACGCCGCTTTCCGCGCGCGATAAACGATCGTGGAGCCACCGGGAATGGTGGTGTCGGTAATCAGATTGGTCGAGGGCAACCCCGTCAGTGCGCGATAAAAATTTGCCGCGTCGATGGTGGCTTGTTGATGCGCCGTGCTGGTCGTTCCGATGGTGCAACTTGCGATGTTGCCGCCCGACCAGCCGGTAAGCACGTTTTTATAGTTCTGAAAATTGCCGTAAGCAGCGTTGACTTCTGTACGGTTGGTGGTATCGATCGTGAGCGCGTGCAGATTGGTCGAAAACAAAACCAGCGCGCCAAGAAGACCAAGAAGACGAAACATCGGACGACGAAACATCACGCTCTCCTAGGGGGTTGAGAGACTATAAATATTTGCGTGCGGTCTGTGCTCGCTTCGTTATTGCCAGACCGCCCACTTCAGGTTCCAGCTACCACATCAGCATTTCACAATTATCCCAGAGAATTTTGCTTTTTGACACAAGAAAGGAGGAAATTTATCAAAGAAACCGTGAAATTTAAAATATGCTTGAAAGGTTGGTCAATCGACAAGTTAAAAGAAAGAAAACCCCCTCTCTCAGTGTGGCAAGAGAGGGGTTGATTCCTGAAGCTTAAGCAGATCGTCGCGTTATTCTTTTTTTTACCTTATCGTTTCTTGTTGCGCGTTACACGCGGCGCCGTTCTGAACGCTGCCGTTATCGCCAGCATCAGCGCCAATAGCATCAACATCGCCGGATTCAGCGCGGGAATGCTGGGTGTCGCTCCAGAGCCGCCACCCGGCGGCGGGCTGATGAGGATGTTGAACTGCACCGACGCGGAGGTTCCCGTGCCATTGGAAGCGGTCACGGTGAAACTGGACGTGCCCACTGGTCCTAACGGCGTGCCGGCGATCTCACCCGAAGTCGTGTTAAGCGTCAGCCCCAGCGGTAAAGTGCCGCCAACAATCACCCAACTCGTCGGACTGTTCGACGCTGCCAGCGTTGCCGTGTACGGCGAGCCGATAATGCCGGACGGCAACGAGGATGGCGTGATCACGGGAGCGGAGGCGGGCGTTATCGGACTCACGATAAAGCTCACCTCAAAGCTCTGCGTGGTGACATTCGCACCAGACACAGTGACCGTAGCGTTATAAGTTCCTGCAGCAAGACCCGTCTTCGGAGCGACTGCGAAAGTGCCACTCGCTCCTAGCGCCAGACCGCTGCCGCTGACATTGTCGGCGGAGATCGAGAAAGCGTTCGCATCCGTACCGGAGAGCGACACCGCCAAGGCGCCGGTAGGTTGGGTGCCAGTATTCGTCACTGTCGCCGTCAACGGCGTCAGCGGTGCGTAGCCGACCATCTCCGTGCCGAAATCGTAGGGTGTCGTTTGATAGAGTATCGACTGATCGAGAGTGATGGCGTAAGTTGACCCAGACGGCGGCGTCGTCACCTCAAAACTCAGATCGACCGATTGCGAAATGGCGTGATCGCCGGCCACGGTGAGAGTGGCGGTATACGTCCCCGCCGCCAGC
>WRFN01000010.1 GCA_009778785.1 Betaproteobacteria bacterium
ATCGCCCGAGTTGGTCACCGTCACCGTCTGCGGCAACAGCGCCGTAGAGGCATAACCGGCATCGAGCGAGCCGAAGTCATAGGGTCCCGGCGGCGCCAGAGTGATGGCGTAAGTTGACCCAGAACCCGCCGGAGTGATAGTGCCGTAGTTGATGGTGATGCTGGCCGTGGCATTCACGTCATCGGTGACGGTAAGCGTTGCTGTGCAGCTTGTCGCGCAAGGCGTGGCTGTTGTCGGCGTGCCGGAAATGACGCCCGTTGTGCTGATGCTGATGCCGTCCGGCAAACCCGTCGCGCTGAACGTGTACGGCTGGGCGCCGCCCGACACACCGCCCGACACATCGATGTCCGTGATCGGCGTACCAACGGTAGAAGCCGGAATGTCAAACGACGGATCGTAGGTGAAGGTCAACGGAGTGCCGCTCGGGGCACTGAAAATGACTGTCGCGCCTGTACCCAACAGATAGCTGCCCGTTGCCGGATCAGGGGTAACGCTGTAGCCGGAAAGCGCAAACGGAATGGGATCACTCGATCCATAAGTGGTAATCACCGAGAAAGTTTTACCGGTCGGATCGAGGCCGGTCATCAGATCATAGACGCCATTCACGCCGGGGAACGGCGCGGCGTCAAACGGCGGCGGCAAAGTTGTTTCAACAATACCGGCGACCGATTTCGGCGTGGCGGTGAACAAAACGTCGTTGCCGATCACTCCTGAGGCGTTCTTCAGGTTGCCTTTGGGCAGGGCGACAAACACATTGTCAACCGGGCAGGGATCAGAGGAACAGTACCCTATGCCGATATCCTGCCCGCCGTCGCTCCCGCCTTGTGCGGTGACGAAAGTGTTTTCGCCGTAGATCAGGATATTGCCAATGTTGCCGTTGCTTCCGTAGCTATTACCGCCGCCGATACCGGCGCCATAGCCGTACCCAGAGTTATCACCCGCATAAGCGAAGATGGCGCCGCCGCTGATGATAATATTGCTGCCGTTACCGGTGGGGCCGGCATCGCCGATTCCGGCGCCTTGACCAAGGTTGCTGATGGCGGTGATGGTGCCGCCGGTGATGGTGATGTTGCCTCCATCGTACGTGTTGCCGGCGCCGCCGATACCGGCACCGCTGCTGCCGATAGCAGTGATCATGCCGCCGCTAATAATGATGTTGTTAACGCCGGTATAGGTGGGGGGAGAGGCGCTGTAATCATAGGTGTAGCCGTTACCAATACCGGCGCCGCCACTGCCGATGGCGGTAATTGTGCCGCCGGTGATGGTGATGGTTTCATTGCCCAAGCTGCTGCCGATACCGGCGTTTTGACCGAGGGCGTAGATCGTGCCGCCGTTGATGGTGATGCTGCCGCTCGTGCTGCTGGTGCTATAACTATTGCCGCCACTACCGATACCGTTTCCTTTGTATGACGAAGCGCAAGCTGAGCCTGTTAAGTTTGATGAATTGCCGACAGTGATATTGCCGCCGTTGATGGTGATGCTGCCGCTCGCGCTTCCTATACCGCTGCCGCCGCCAATGCCGGCGCCGCCGCAACCCCTCGCGTTGACGGTGCCGTCGTTGATGGTGATGGCGCCGCCATCGCTGTTAACCATGCTGCCGTAACCGCCGCCGATACCGGCGCCGCCTGAATCCATGCTGGATGACGTGGCATTCACCGTGCCGCCGTTGATGGTGATGTTGCCGCCCGCGCCGTAGCCGCCGCCGATGCCGGCGCCATAGTAGCCGCCAACGGCGTTGATCGTACCGCCGTTGATGATAAGAGTGCCTCCGTCACCGGAGCCAGGGATGAAGGTCGTTGAGATTGGGTCATAGACGCCGGTACCGCCGCCGATGGCGGCGCCGGTGGAGAAACTGTTGACGGTCAGAACGCCCGTGCTCTTGGCTTCGCCGTTGATCGTCAGCTTGGCGCCGGTGGTTTGGATGCCCGCACCCATGGTATTGGTCGAATCATCCGCCAGAATGAGGGTTACGTCGGCGCCCGCGTCCAACAGTAGCGCGGAACTAGCAGAAGAACAACCGGCTCCCCCGATGGACATATTATTCAGCGTGATGGTGGCGGTGGCGGCGGCTTCGACTTCGAAATGGCGAGAGGAATAAGTGGTACTGGTACTGTCGTAATAGCAATTGTTGATGACGAGCACGTTGGCGCCGTCGAGGATGGTGTAAACGCCATCCATGCCGCTACTTGTGTTAACAGATTCTGAATAAGTCCATCCCGTGCCGCTTGCTGGCGGGTTGGCAAGACTCAGATCGATGGTGTTCGAACCAAGAGAAGCAATTACCGATACTCCGGCAACCATGAAAGTTGCCGAGGCGGTTTTTGCGCCGGTAGCGGCGGGGTTGGTGTTGGTGACGACGACGTAGTAGTAAAGCGTTCCGACGTTTGCCGTATTCGGCGTGTAAGTCGGGTCGTTTGTGCCGATCGGCGTGCCGCCATAGACGCTGTTGGCGGTATTGCTGTACCACTGGTAAGAAAGCGTACCGCCATCGGAGACATCGGCATTGACTGAAATCGGTGTCGCCAATGCGTTTTGGGCGTAGGTGATGTTTTGCGATTGGACAGTGGAGACGTAAGGCGTTTGCGCGTCGTCGGTGTTGTAGCAGAGGTTGGGAGCAACATCGTTTCCGCTGCTTTGAGCGGGGTCAAACACCGTGACCGTATAGCACTGAGAATTATAATAGGAATAGCTGCCTCCTGCGCTCATCAAGAACGATACCGTGATCTTGTAAGACGTATCGGCCATTCCTGCCGCGAAGCTCAAGCCGACCGGCTCGAACAGCAGGGTAGCGTCGCCGTAGCCGGTGGGCAGCGCAACAGCCTTGGCGATGGGAACGGGGGTTCCGTCGCTTCTCGCCATGGTGACTACAGTATTGCTATCAATGTTGAAGGGAGATTGTTGAATAGAAAACGACCAAAATCCCGAAGAAGGAACCAACGGATAAGGGATGAAGTTAGCGTTGGGCCAGGCGGTTATGAACGAACTCGCGTAGATGCTCACGGCGGTAAACAGGTTCGATTGCTCGCCGGGCGCCGGTTTGAAGCGCAAGGCATTGGCCGAATAGCTGGAAGGGGCGGAATCATCCACGATGTCGCCGGTTGCGATGCCGATTTGCTGCGAATAGAGAAGCGCGCGACGGTAGGCGAGGGTCGCTTCATTACCGGCATCGTTCATGTATTGGGCGATAGCGCCCGGGCCGGCGAAAGAGGAAGCGGGATGCCCGAAGGACAGCATGGACGCGCCGATGCCGGCGATGATGTCTGCGGAGGTGCTGGCGTTATAACAATTGCCTGCCGGCGGAGAAAGCGACTGGGTGCCATTGGCGGCCATGTACAGCGCCGCTTGCCGCGCCCGTCTGTTTATTGTGTCATCGGTCACCAAGTTGACCGGGCCGAATGAGTAGGAGTACACCCCTGCCGCCATCGCGCGATAAAAATTGATCGTGTCGATCGTGGCTTGCTGATATTCCGGGGAGGTTGTTCCGGCGTCACAGTTGGCGACGTTGCCGGTCCATCCGGAAGGAACATTGAAAGCGGACAGATAGGTGTCGTAAGCCGTAGTAACCGCAGAACGGCTGGTGGTATCAATGGTGAGTGCGCTCAGATGGGTTGAAAACAAAACCAGCAATCCGGCGCCGAGAATTTTCAGGCAACGAAACGACGAACGAAACATCACGCTCTCCTCAGAGTAGGGGGGGCTTACACTTGGTGCGCGGTCTGTTTTCGTCCCACCCTTTTGTGATCGTTTCGCCATCACCAAACCGCCCTGCCTCGGGTTCTAGCTACAACATTAGTCCCAATGATTATCCCGGATAATTTTGTTTTTTGAAACAGTGTGAATCATTATTTTTGCAAGAAGATGGTAAATTCTTGGACACAAATCATGCTCTTGGAAGAAAGTCGTTAATTGGCGACATCGGCATTGATAAAGAGCTTAAAAAGTCGTCAACTGGCGACGGCGGTTGGGTGACTTTAGCTTAAACCTGTTCTCTTTTTCATCTTTTTGTATGCAGGGAATCGCCTCTTCGTTCACTTTTAGCGGATGCTCTTCCATCGGAGGGGAATTCTTTTAAGTTGTCATTTCTGTGGTGGCTGCTTCGCGCTGACTGATTTCTGCTGCTTGGCACTTGATTTTTGATCCTCGCTTTCGGCTTGACACAGATTTTCGCGGGTGTTATTTTCGTGTTACTTTTTTTGTTTCAAGTGGCACGAACGAAGCGGGTAAGAGGCAAGCAAGATGAAAAAGACAATTTCGACGATTGCTCACGGCGCGAGCCGATGGGCGGCGGGGGTGGCGGTTTTTTCGTTGGCGCTGTCGTTGGCGCAGGCGCACGAGTTTTTGTTGAAGCCGGACAAGTTCACAGTCAAGAAGGGCGAGACGGTGCCCGTGCATGCGATGGCGTCGCACGAGTTCATGGTGAGCGAGGAAATGGAGCCGCTGGATACCGTCGAAGCGCGCGTCAGGCAGGGTAAGGCGGTAACGCAACTGAAGTTCACGGAAAACGCCAAGGGGAAGCAGCTTGAATCGTCGTTTTCGCTGAAGAGCGATGAACCGGCGCTGCTGTTCGGGCGTCGTCACGGCGATTACGTGTGTTTGACGACGCGCGGCATGCAGGACGGCACCCGCAAGGAGTTGGAAGCGAAAGGGTTGACCGTCAAAAGCTGCACGCTGTATGAGAAGTTCGCCAAAGTTTGGCTCAACGATCAGGCCGACGATAAACATTTTAACGAGCCTCTCGGTCAGAAACTGGAAATCATTCCGCTGACGCATCCCTCTCAGGCCAAGGCTGGTAGCGAAATGCAGTTCAAGGTGCTTTATGATGGGAAGCCGTTGCCCACTGCCGCTTGGGCAACTTACGACGGTTTCAGCAAGCGCGACAATACTTACGCCTATTACACCGAGCCGGACGAGCAAGGAATTCTGAACGTCAAGATCACCGCGCCGGGCGCTTGGCTGGTGCGGGTGGCGCATACGGTGAGGGCCGAAGGCGGCGACATCGATGCGGTCGAAACGCGCGCGGTGGCGATGTTTGAGGTTAAATGATGTCAATTCAAGTTGAACCCCTCTTCCGGCGCTATGCGCTATCCTCTCCCGCAAGCGGAAGAGGGAAAAAGGTTGATGGGTTTCGCTTGCGCTCTACCTTTCCTGTGATCTTTTTCCTGACGGTCGTTCTCGCCTCTGCCCTTTGGGGTGGCCAAGCACTGGCGCACGGCACCGGTTCGGAAGCGGTCAGTGAGCCGGTGGAAGCGGTGCGCTTTTTCTATATTGGCGGCGATCCGATGGCTTACGCGGCGATCAAGGTGTTCAGTCCGACCGACGATAAGGCCGAGTATCAGGCGGGGTTCGCCGACGGGGACGGTCATTTCGCTTTCGTGCCGAACGCGGCAGGCAACTGGCGTGTGGTGGCGAGCGACGGCATGGGGCATCGCGCCGAAGCGGTGGTTTCGCATGTGGTCGCCGCTGGTGGCGTTGATTCAAAAATCCAAACAGCGCACGATCCGGTGTCGGACGGCCATCTGGAGATTCCGACAGTGTGGAAGATCGTGCTGGGGTTGAGCCTGATTCTGAATCTGGGCTTGCTGGCGCAGTGGGCGACGCAGCGCTCGCGGCGAAGCGGGCAGAGAGAAGGGGCAGCGCATGCACATCAGTGAAGGCGTTTTGTCGGTGCCGGTGCTGACGATTGGCTGGGTCGCGGCGGCGGGCGGTGTGGCATGGGGGCTACGCAAGCTGTCGCCCGAAAAAATTCCGCACGTCGCATTGATTGCGGCGGTGCTTTTTCTGGCGGCGCTGGTGCGTTTTCCGATCGGACCGGCGTCGATACATTTGACCTTGCTTGGGTTGGCCGGGGTGTTGCTCGGGTGGCCTGCCGTGCCGGCGTTGTTCATCGCCTTGATGTTGCAGGCGGTATTGTTTCAGTTCGGCGGTCTGGTGTCGCTGGGCGCGAATACGACGATCATGGGTGCGGCGGCGTTGAGCGGCGGTTTGGCCTTTCGCCTGTTCGGGACGCGATTGTCGATCATGTTGCGGGCTTTTGCGGCGGGCTTTGCGGCGGTTGTCGTCGGGACGATTTTGTTATGTGCGGCGCTGTGGTTTTCGAGCGCCGATTTCCGAGGAGCGTTACCGCTGATTGTGGCGACGCAACTGCCGCTGGCGCTGATCGAGGGCGTGTTGACGACGCTCATCGTCGGTTTCGTGGTGCGCAGCATGCCGCGCTTGTTGGCTTCTTGAAGGTGAAAATAAATGGCGCCTCCACCGCCGAGTGTTGATATTTCACTACCTGCCGCGGCGGCGGGTTATCCGCAGTTTTCCGAGCGAAAAACGCAGCGGCACTGGCGCGATGCGCGAGCGCTTTTGCTGTCGGCGGCGACAGTATCGATAGCGCTGGTCATGGCGCGGAGTTTGTGGCTGCCGTGGTTGACGGCGCTGCTGTTGTTCATCGCGTTAATCTGGCAAGGAAGGAGTGCGGCAAAAAACGTTTGCCGTCGTTTGTTGCCGGTCAATGGCTTCATGCTTTTTTTGTGGGTGTCGTTGCCGTTCACGGTGGCGGGCGAGAGCGTTCATTGGCTCGGGCTGGATTGGTCGCTGGCGGGACTTCGTTTGGCGGCGCTCTCGACCGGCAAAGCCAACGCGATTGCGCTGGTTTTCATGGCGCTGTTGGGGCCGCTCGGCATTCACGGTATTGCACAAGCGTTGATGCGGCTAAAGGTGTCGCCGAAATTGACGTGGCTGTTTTTGTTGACGGCGGGAACGATTCATCGACTGCGCGATCACTTTGCCACGGCGTTGCGCGCCATGCGGTTGCGGCTGACGCCGGAAGCAACGCTGCGGCAACGCTGGGGCGGTTACGCGGCGGTGATGGCGCGCGCTTTCGTGCAATCGGCGTTGCGCGCCGAGACGGTGCAGAAAGCGATGCGGTGTCGCGGCATCGATCCGGCGAGCGGCGCGTTGCCGAATTTTGACGCGAAACGCTGGGACGGCGCGGACAGCGCGTTGGTGGGCGTGACGCTGGCGCTGGCGGTCGCGATGGCGGTATTCGGATGACGGCAACTCCCGTCGTGTTGCAAGTGCGGGATTTGCGGCATCACTACGAAGACGGCACCGCAACCTTGAAAGGCATTGACTTCGCGGTGCGCGAGGGTGAATGTCTTGGCATCGTCGGCGCCAACGGCGCCGGCAAATCAACATTGTTGCAACTGCTGGCGGGGTGTCTCGAACCCGACAGCGGCGAAGTGTGGCTCGATGGCGTGTCGCTGCATCACGCCGCCAACGAAAAAGCGCGGCGACAAATCGGCCTGGTTTTCCAGGATGCCGACGATCAGTTGTTCATGCCGACCGTGTGGGAAGACGTGGCGTTCGGTTTAGCGGCGCGCGGAGTGACCACCGCCGCGTTGAAAAACGAAGCCATCGCCGTGCTGCGAACGTTGCACGCGGCGCATTTGGCCGAGCGGGCGCCGCATCGCCTTTCCGGCGGCGAAAAAAGAGTGGTGGCAACGGCGGCGGTGCTGGCGATGGCGCCGCGTCTTCTGGTACTCGATGAGCCGACGGCGGCGCTCGACCCCCGCGCGCGCCGTCACTGGATTACGCTGCTCAAGGCGATGCCGGTGACGCGCATTGTGGCGTCACACGATCTCGATATGGTGCTGGACGTTTGCAACCGCGTACTGGTGATGAATCAGGGCAGCATCGTGCGAGAGAGTGAAGTGCCGGGTTGCTTGCGCGACGCGGCATTTTTGCACGGCTGCGGATTGGAGTTGCCGCTGCGGTATGAAGAAGGGCGGCAAGTTTAAGGGCGCTTGCTTTATTTCGTTCACCCTGAGCTTGTCGTGGGGTGAACGACGCTTTGCATGGTGGGCTTCGACCCTTCGTCTTCGCTCAGGGTCAGCCCGAACGGTTGCAATGTTTCCGTAGGGGCGGTATTCTGCCGCCCGCCGTAGGGGCGGCATTCTGCCGCCCGCTCTAGTAGCGTAAAAGTTTCAACCCACGCGCCCGATCAAATCATGTTCGGTTGCCGCTTCGATGTTGACCTTGACGAATGCCCCCGGTTGAAGATGATGACCATCGGCGATTTGCACGAGGCCGTCGATCTCGGGCGCGTCGGCAGCGGATCGCGCTAAAGCGATCACGGTTTTTTTGCGCCCTTGTTTGGCTTCGGCCAACTGGTCAACGAGCACGGTCATGGTCAAGCCGATTTTGTTTTGCAAACGACGAGCGCTGATTTCGGCTTGTGCTTCCATGAAACGCGCCAACCGTTCCTGTTTGATTTCTTCGGGAACCGCGTCGGGCAAGGCGTTGGCGGCGGCGCCTTCCACCGGCGAATAGGCAAACGCGCCGACGCGATCGAGCTGCGCTTCGTCAAGAAATTGCAGCAGCGTTGAAAAATCGTCTTCGGTTTCTCCGGGAAAGCCGACGATGAAGGTGCTGCGCAGCGTCAGAGACGGCAAGGCGCGTCGCCAAGCGCGAATGCGGTCGATCACCTTCTCCGGCGCGGCCGGGCGCTGCATCGCTTTCAGGAGGCGCGGGCTGGCGTGTTGCAACGGCATGTCGAGATAGGGCAGAAGCCCGCCTTCGCTTCCGGCGGTATCACGCATCAGCGTCACCAGATCGTCAACGTGCGGATAAGGATAAACATAATGCAGCCGTACCCATGCTTGACGGGCGCGACCCAGCGCGTCGAGTTCCTGCGCCAGAACGGCGACGCGGGTTTTCAGCGGTCGCCCGTTGTGGAAGCCGGTGCGATAGCGAAGATCGGCGCCGTAAGCGCCGGTATCCTGCGACACGACGAGCAGTTCACGCACTCCGGCGTTCAATAAAGTTTCGGCTTCACCGAGAACGCTGCCGATCGGATAAGAAACGAGCGTTCCCCGCAAATGGGGAATGATGCAGAAAGTGCAGTGGTGATTGCAGCCTTCGGAAATTTTCAAATAAGCATAATGACGCGGCGTCAGCTTGATGCCTTGCGGCGGAAGGAGATCGACGAACGGTTCGTGCGGGCGCGGCAAATAGGCGTGAACCGCTTGCAGCACTTCATCGGCGGCGTGCGGACCGGTAACGGCGAGAACGTGCGGGTGTGCTTCGCGCACAAACGCGCCGCCGTCGCGCGCGCCCAGACAGCCGGTGACGATGACTTTGCCGTTCTCGGCCAGAGCTTCGCCGATGGCGTCCAAAGACTCGGCAACTGCCGCGTCGATGAAACCGCAGGTGTTGACGACCACCAGATCGGCGCCGTGATAACTCTCCGCCATCTCGTAACCCTCCGCTTTCAGACGACTCAGAATGTGCTCGGAGTCAACCAGCGCCTTGGGGCAGCCGAGCGAAACAAAACCGATGCGCGGGACGGAGCGGGCGGGGATGGCGGGGGTAACGGCGGTCAACGACATGGGCGAAAAAAGTTGGTTTTGGGCGGCGCGATTATGAATGACTGGCAAAACTTTTGCAAAGGGAAAGGCAGGAATCCGTGGTTAGCGGCCAGCGCAGAAGCGCTTCGCAAGCGCCCCGCCAACTCCGCCAAAGGTGAGCGGTTTATTTATTTGACGTTTTTCAAAGCGCGACATTTTGCGTCAGTTTGTGCTTGAAAACGGTGGTTTTCAGCGATGGAATAAGTCCATCTGAGAGTGCGTATTGTGAAGTGCTCGAATTTTACTTTCCGTCATCGCTTCTACAGAGGGGGGAATTCAGGAAGGCGACGATTTCGCCTGATATAAGAAAACGCTGAGGTTAGGAAGGGGGGTAAAGCGCGGCGCCTCTGAATTTTCGCATCAGGTACAATGTCTAATGATTAATTGGGGAGGCCAGAAAAGAATTATGCCAAAAAGGTAGTTTGTGAGATGAGATTGTAAAAATTCACCTTTCGTATCAATTTATGTAAATGTTATGTTGCCGAGGCACAACAAAAAGCTTATGAATTTCTGATGTTGGTGTAAAAATTGCTTTTTTAAGGATACAGGTATTTGTAAAGAGATATGATTAAGCCAAGTGGGTGCTGATAAAAGGTTAAGCCGGAGGAATAAAATGATACATGGGCAAGGACGGGAACGAGGCTTCACGATGATCGAGTTGATGATCGTTGTGGCTATTTTGGGAATTCTTGCGACGCTGGCTTATCCGAGCTACAGAGATTACATCATCCGCGGGCGAATCCCTGAGGGCTTGGCGCTGTTGGGGAATGAGCAGGTTGTGGCGGCAAATTTTCTTGGGGATAACCGGGTGTACAGTGGCATCCCCCCAGGCGGAAACACACCGGTAAGTGTATGTAATCGCTATTCGACTCCTGTGATGTCGAAATACTTCACCGTATCGTGTGCGCTAAGAACGGTAAGCGGTTCATCCGGCTATGTCTTGACGGTAGCAGGCAGAAATGATTCCTCTGAAAATAGTATGGCCGGTTTCTCTTACACGATAAATGATAACGGCGATAAAGCGACAACGGGCCTTGGCGCGGGATGGACGTTCCCGCCTCCAGGCACCTCTTGCTATAGCAGCGGTTGGGTGTTGAAAAGAGACGGATCTTGTTAAAGCGTATTTCATGAGTTGACCAAACATGAAGACGAGCCCACATTCTTCTAAAGGTTTGACGTTGGTCGAGCTGATGACGGTGATTGCGATTCTGGTGTTGTCGCTGCTGTTGGCGGCTCCTTCTATCAGCGGTTATCTGGATGAGCGCAAAGTCAAGAATGTTGCCGAGTCTCTTTATTACGGAATGCAAAAGGCGAAGGCTGTGGCCGTGAACACCAACGATCCCACCGAACTCACTTGGACGGGACAGGGATGGACGATTTGGCGGATCGATACGGTTGCTGCGGCGGCAAGCCCGGGGGCTACAACTCATAAAACGGATGACCCAACAGCGGCGGTGCAACCGAAATCAGTGGAAGTGTTTAATTGGGGCAGCGGCGGAGATAACGACTGGTCTTCCGTGACGGTTACCACCGTGCCGGCAAGCGGCCAAGCGACGGTAACATTCACGGGTGGGGATGGACACTTGGAGTTTCCCAATCCGGATGGCAGTTCCCAGCCTAACATTCAGCCGCCCAACCGGTTTGTGGTCACAGGACGGTTGGCAAGCAGCAGGCCGATGTGGGTTACTGTTGGCGTAGGAGGAGGGGTTCGGGTGTGTGATCCGCAACTTCCGCCATCGGATCCAAAAGGATGTGTGTGTAATACAAGCCCAACCGGGTGCGGATAAAAATCGGTAAGTGCTATTTGAAGCGCATGATGGTATGGATGTATGTCATGCTTGGTTTGAAAAGAGGGAAACGGCAGGGACAGAGGGAATCGTAAAGAGGCAAAAAAATGGGACATCGAAAACTGGAATCGGGGAAACCATTTAGGAAGACGTATGTACGCGGCTCCACCTTGCTGGAGGTGCTGGTTTCCGTGCTGATTTTTTCCTGCGGGATGTTGGCGATTGCCGCACAACAGGCGGGGTCGGTCAAAAACTCCAGCGAAGTGCAGTATCGAGCGGAAGTTATACAACTGGTAAATGCGTACGTGGGGAAGATCAAGGCGATGGCGCCTTCCTTTTCTATCGATCCAAATGGCGTGATGAGCTTGCAATCGCAATTTGAAGGGAATCTGTCTGCATGTACGTCTGGAATAACCGAGTTTGAAAAATTGGAATGTGGATTGACGGATTTACTGGGAGCAGACATGAAGCCTACTTCTAAAGTTATATTCACCCCTATATTTTCCACGAGCGCGGGGACGCTACTGCAAGGAACAGCGCAAGTCGATATTGAGGTGTCTTGGCAACCGCTCGGAGAAAAAGATGCAAGTGGAAACCCTGTGGTTAGCTATTACCGGCAAAGCAGCGTGATCGGGAACAACTGAGATATATCAGCGTGAGACGACCAGATAGGTGGCGCGAGGAATAACGGAAAAAGGTGAGAGAAAATGCGGCGGGCTGACCGATTAAAAGGATTTCGACAAAAGGGATTTTCTCTTATTGAGTTGATGGTGGCTGTCGTTATCGGCATGGTGGCGGTTTATGCTACTTACCGTATCTACCAAAACGTCGAGGGAAATTATCGTTCAACTGACACGGCCAATGAGGCGCAGGTAACGGGACTCTACGCGATGCTTACCGTCAGCAAGGAATTAAGCAATGCCGGCGCGGGGTTCATGAATAATACTGCTATGGGAGGCACTGGCAGTACCGCACTGCAGATTCTCAAAAACTGCGTGGACTTGACAGCCTTTTTTCCGCCAACGCCCAGTACTCCGGCAGGCGGGGCAGCTTCTCGGTTTCTTCCTCTGTATCCGCTTCCGGTGGCGATCATTCCGGACACTAATCCCGTTCTTACTGCGAGCAATCCATCACCAGACGATGTTTACGTTTTTTACGGTACGGAAAGCATGACCGATTTACCGATAGCGGCGAGCGTCAGCGGCAGTGCGCTTTCTTTAAAAGTTCCCCCATTATTGGTGGAAGGGGGGGGCTTGAAAGCACACGGGTTGGCGCCGCAAAGTGTTTTGGTTACGACATCGGGAGGCAGTAGTTGTAGCGCGTTGGTGATTCAAGGTAACCCAACGGATAACGGCGGCGGCGGGGTGAATGTGACAATTGACCCGAGGCAATTAACGGACGGCGTGGGGGCGGCAGTGGTCGATTTGGGAAATGTGGTCAGGCGGCGTTTCTTTGTCGATAGAACCGACTCGGGGGGAGGGGCAAACCCGATGAATCTGGGAACGCTGAAGATGGAAATATGGCAAGTTGACACATCGTCTGCTGTTGGCCCCAATAGCTGGAAAGTGACGAGTACCGTTCCCATTGCGGCAAATGTCGTCGCTTTCAACGCGCAGTACGGTGTTGCATCGGTTTCAGGCGGCCCCATTGATCGGTGGGTGCCTAGTATAAAGGCGCCGCTGAATCAAATCATCAATGCGTCACCGACCATACAAGCGCAAAACATCAAGGCGATTCGTTTCGGGCTGATTGTGAGCACGGCCGAGCCGGATACCTCGCTGGGAGACCCTTCGCTGATGAATCCTCCGACGAACTCTCAGCCTGCCAGTTATACGGAAACCCTTTTTGCGGATTGCCCGAACGGGGCAACGTGTGATCCTCCCCAGACAGTCACCTTGCAGACATGGCAGTCAGGTCAGCGGTATGGATGGCGGTACCGTAAATACGAAACAACGGTTCCTTTGCAAAACACGATTTGGAATCCAACATAAAAGGGGTTTTCCGATGAAATCATCTTTTTGCAAGTCTGGACGGCAAAAGTTGCGCCGTGCGGAGCAGGGGTTGGTGTTGATTGTCACGTTGCTCATCATGGTGGCGATGTTGCTGGTGTCAACGGCGCTGATGCGTTCGACGAATACCTCCGTTCAGGTGGTCAACAATTTGTCTTTTCGCCAAGCCGCAGAAATGTCATCGAACATGGCGGTGGAACTGGCTTTGCAGGCTGTTGTTTCCGGCAGTATGGCAACTCCTTCTGCTTGCCCTCCGGGTTCTACAGGCTCCGGACTGTATGCCAGCAAACTTTCGAATGACAGTCAGGAAGGCATTCCAGACGTGTTGCTTGGCAATTTCCCTCTCTCGACTGATGTGTGTACCGTCTCGGTTTCCGATATGACTGTAAGTTTCATTGTTGAAGCGATGTGCGAATCGCCGGCGACCAATTGTCTGCTTAACTCCGGGACTGGATTACCCGGAGGCGGAAGTTATAACGATGGCGACTCAGGATTGGCCGCTGGCGGAGCGGTCAGCCCCAGCGTACCTGTGTATCGCGTATCCATGCGCGTTGACGGCGCGAAGAACACAACCATTTACGCTCAGGCGTTTATCGATTAAGACATTCGGAGTATTCAAGGCCGGAAGGCCAAAAGGAGTTATCCATGAAACGATCAAAGCAGCCTTTGATTTCCGTGATGATGGCATTGTCGGCGGCGGTGTCGATGTTCGCCGTTTCTTCCTTTGCGGCGCCCCCGTATTCGCCGGTCAAAATTTCAGATAACCCAAGCCGAATGTTGTTTGATCCGACCAGACTTGTTCCAACGAATATCGTGCTGCTCGCAGACGATTCGGGAAGTATGTTATGGGCGCATGCTCCGAATGATCTCGGTGATATTCAAAGAGCGTGCTGGCGCGGCAAGGACGAAGTGCTGATTACCAGCGCTTTTAGTAATAACAGTTGCGATCTGACCTCCGATCCAAGTTGTTATGTTGCGGATGTTTGCGGATACCCTTATCCCAATCCCTATCCCGGTGTGGGCGGGGGTACAGGCTCAGGGTATCCGAGTCTCGGCCTTTCCCAAGAGGAAATCGCGATAAAAGTGTTGCCGCCGCCGTTGATGACTACTGGTTTTAACAACATGGCTTACCATCCGGAGGTGAATTATTTGCCGCCGGTTGTTATCGATAAAAACGGCAACAAGTTGTGTTTTCCGTCGATGGACAGCGGTCGGACTTCCTACGTGGATGCAAACGGTAATACGATTTGTACGGTCATCGCAGGCTCTTCCTCTTGGACGGCAGTGGGTTGGCCGACGAGTGTGGCGGTGGATAGCGTAACCATCAACAGCCCAAGTGGAGCCCCCGTGACGGTCGATATGGCCAACGTGACGACAAAATTCCCAAAGTCACGTACCTACACGCCGGATCAAATATTTTCGTTGCAGTACAGATACATGAGTGGCGCGACACTTCCTGCGCAAATGAATCTGATTTCTCCTGCGCCCATGCCCATGCACTACTTTAAAACCAGCGTGAAGTGGTGTCGGTATTATCAGGCTACTACGACATCGGGAGATGGCACGATTGCGAGCAGTGAAGGCGCTTATTTTCTGGGGTCTGCCTCTCCTGCAGATTGTCAGGATAATCGTACCGATGTGTACAAGTACCCTTACTACTACGCGCCCAATGGGAAATACACAATTCCCAACAAGGAAAATCACGTCCTGTATCCTTCCTTTGAACTGGTTGTGCTGGATTACAGCGGTAGCGGCTCATGCTCCCCAAGCCCCGTCCAATATACCTATGTCGATGCAACCGGCACGTTGCAAACCGGAAGCCGGACATGTCAGCAAGAACTTGAAAATTACGCCAACTGGTATGCGTATTACGGCAACCGCGCGGCGGCGACACGAACCACCGCATCTTGGGCGCTGGCGGGAATCGATCCTGATCGCTGGTTAAGGATAGGCGTTGCGACAGTTAACAACATGACTGGTGCGACAACGCCCGGCACTTACCCTTACAATATGGACGCGCTGACCGATCTGAGAAAAGATACGGGTACGAGGACAGCAAATCAGACAGCGATCTTCAAAGCGCTTCTTGAATACCCGGTTGATTCGACCAGCGGCAGTGGAAACAAGGGAACGCCGCTCAAGCAGGCCGTCTATAATATTTACAACACGTTGAACACAGGGACGGACAAAAACACGAGAGAGAATTTCGTTTGCAGGTCTTGCCAGCGTAACTATGTGATGGCGCTGTCCGACGGCGGGTGGAACGATAGCAACACGGTGTTGGCTCAGGATCAGGACAGCACGGTTGCTTCAGGTCTCCCCCCAAGAAATAACGTGTACGAAGTATCGGGAGTGAAATTGGGCATGGCGCTGGCCTCAAGCATGACATGGCCGCCGCCGATTCATGAAGGTCCGTCACCGGCATCGCCGCCTGTCGGCGCAACCAACACTGATACGTTTGCCGATATGTCGCTCTATGCTTGGCTGAACGAGTTGCGCAATTCCCTCAAAACGTATGATGTTGACGGAGCGGTAAACGACGAGGCAGGCTGGAAGCACCTCAATACACAGGCGTTGGCCTATGCGGGCGGAGGAACGCAGGCGTTGGCTTATGCGGGAACGGGAGTACTCTCAGCCGCCACAAACCACAAGACGGCGCTTCAAAATATAACCAATAGCGTTGCCGATTGGGCGTGGCCGGTTCCTGCGCCGACCAGATCGACAGTGCCTTCATCTGCCTTTTTATGGCCGAGGGCAACCGAGGACTTGTGGCATGCGACCATCTCCGGAGGTTCCGGCAAGTTTTCGTACGGTATTGATCCGCAAAAAGACTTTGGCAATGCGATAGATACGGATTTAAATAACATTTTTAACCGTGGTATGTCTTTCTCGGATTTGGGACTGCCGCCTTCCAGAAACTTGCAGACGAACGGCGCGTGTGGGGCGGGTGACAGCAATGTGTGCGTTTATACTACCGGCTTTACCCCGGGTTGGGGTGGGGTTGTCTTGAAAAGATGGCTTGATCCTGCCCCAGACGGTACCATCCATGTGATATGGAATGCCGAAGAGGTGATGGCGAATCAAGTCGCGGGCTTGAGTTTGAGTGCTGTAAATAACAAGCCAACAAAACAACAAATGAAATTCGGCGCCCCATGGGTGGATAAACGGAACATTTTTACAGCGACACAACCGGCGAGCGTAGGGGAAGTGTTACCGCCGACGCTCGCATCAATGGGAACGCCAGGAGGAGGATGGTCTGGCGGTACTGCCGCCGATTTTACCTACTCTGCGATAAATACCTCCTATGGCTCAACAGTCATTTCGACGATACTCGGAACGACAAATGTGGCGGAACAAACGGATATGATTAATTACCTCAGAGGGGATTGGACGAACGAAGAGAGCCCCGCCGGAGGGAAATACCGCAAGAGAGAACGTTTTCTGGGCGACTTTATTCGGTCTTCTCCGGTCGTCGTAGATCCGCCGAATTCCGGGTACAGCGATAAAAGTTATGGGGATCCAGCCACTCCGAGTACTTTTGCAGGAAACAACAGCAGCCGGAAGCGGATGATTTTCGCGTCAGGGAACGATGGCATGTTGCATGCTTTTGACGACGATACTGGGGTTGAGTTATGGGCGTTTGTTCCTCCCGACCTTATTCGTCCTGCTGCCGAGAATGGAATTGTCAACCTGACGACTTCCACGAATAACTCTTGGACACATTATTACTATATCGATGCCACTCCTCGCGTTATCGATGTCAATATCAATGACCCTTCCTCCTCGTCTGATTGGAGAACCATGCTGATCGGCGGGATGGGCAAAGGCGGCACGGCATACTATGCGCTCGACGTGACCAATGGCGATAGCTCGACTTCGGGCACAACTCTGTTCAAATGGACGTTCACCGACGACAACATGGGCTATACCTACGGTCGCGCGCTGATGGTGAGAACCAAAGCAACCAATCCGGCGCTCAAGGATAAATGGGTGGCGATTTTGCCGTCCGGGATCAACAACGGCACAGATCCGACTGGCGCTGCTCAGGCCAAGACTGCATCGGAGCCGGGAGCGGGAAAGGGAGATGGTCAAGGCCGGATATTCTTTGTAGATGTGGCGACCGGGCAAAAGATTTTTGAAATCTCAACAGGTGTAGGAACGCCATTGGCGCCCAGCGGCTTGGCGTACATTCGCGCTTTTGTAAACACAGCCGATCAGTATGCGGATGCCGTTTATGGCGGCGATCAATTGGGGAACCTCTGGCGGTTTGATCTGAGCGATCCGGACTACAACAATTGGAAAGCAGTCAAATTGGCGGTACTTACCAATGGTACAGACCCTGATCCTTTGCCTGTCAATACGGAGCCGCAGATGGATGTGGCAGTGGACAGTGGCGGCAGTAATGTGCGGTGGGTGATGGTGGGAACCGGTCGTTTTTATGATGACGCGGATCTCTACGATTGGTCTGCATCAGGGACAACAACACCGAATTATTCCACTATGCCCAAGCAAGGCATGTTTGCGATCAAAGACGGCAACGGAAACGCGCCGAACCAAACTTTAACAACGCCGTACACCTTGGCTGATTTGGATGTTATCCCAACAGGAGCGAGCACGCCGATTTTAACCGGCAAGAGTGGATGGGTTGAGTTCTTTGATAAAGGATATCAAGTGATCAATAATTCCAGCGCAATGAATGGAGATGTTGCGTATGTCGTCAATCGTTATGTTCCGGGAAGAGGCGCTGACGCCAGTGTTGATGCGCAAAATTGCTCGATACTGCCGTTTGAAGGGATTTCTTTCCTGAGGAATACGGGCACGGGACTCGCGTTGGCCGGTAATTACACTTATCGGGATGGCGGGCTTGTGGCGCCCAATTTTTTAATAGATCAAAATGGGAACTTCAAGGCTATTTTCGCTGGCCCGATGGGAGCCAACGCAAACCAACCGACATTGGATCTTGGAGATGGACGCGATCTCGGTGGTCAACCGGTCGATAGCACTCCATCGAGACGAAGCAGCATCCGCTTTATCTCCCGATGATTTCGGGTGTGGAAAGAATGCATGGTACTGAAAAGCGGCAAGTGACAGAATTTTGGAGGTACATTATGAAGCGGAAAATTTCGTGGATCGTGTTTTTATCGTTGGCTCTGAGCGGGATGGCGTGGGCGGATTCTAACGACCCGATTTTGCCGGGGCCCAAGGTCATGGGCGTTGCGGACGGGTTGGGAATCGGCAGCCTGATTTCAACGGCGGTGATGGCGACCCCAACAAAAGCCGATGGAACCGGCGGCGATGTCATCGTTTGGGGCTATCGCAAGAATGGCCATAGCGGAAATTACAACTGGAACGGCCATAATGTGGGGTTTGAATGGTTTCAATATTCTAGCTTGGATGACCGCCCCAAGTTTGAGTCCGTCAAGGACTTAAAAGATCCCGGGCATCCGCTTTATGGGCAGAAAATCAGCCGGATATTTACGACGGCTCATACCATCTTTGTCCAAACGGATTCAAACGAAAATGGTGAACTGTGGGGATGGGGCGATACCCTTTACGGAACTGCCGGATGCGTCGGTACCGGTTATGAGACGGGCGTCGATTCTACAAACGCATTCGCCGATTATGGCTATCCCTACGTTAACCGCCGCATGCTGGATGGAACATACGTACATGGCCCCCATTATCAAGCGCGGCCTTGCCCGATATTCAGCATGACGGTGCCGACGGGACCTTATGGGGTGCCGATCCATGAAAAAATCAAGTGGGTTGACGGCGGGGAATACAATGTAATCGCTCTGACAACCGAGGGAAAAGTTTATACCTGGGGACACAATTACTTTCATCAAACGACGCGGCTCGTTAAAACCGACCCTGGTTGTACTCCCTATGATTATTTAGCCAAAGGAGTGCCGCTCGATATCACGCATTATTTCGTGGATGACAAAACGGGCGAACCAGAAACAGTCGTCGTGATAGGCGGTGGTTATGAGCAGCAATACGTGGTAACCCAGAATAAATCAACGAAAAAATATACGTTATGGGGGTGGGGAAGAAGCTTTGGATCTTCGCTCACCGACGCCTCACTCCTCAACCCCACTGTGGATGATTATCAAGTCTGCGGGACCATTAATGATTTTGCCGTTCCTGCACCGATTCGGATGCACCAGTATGACCAATACGCCGACAAGATTATTTATGTCAACGGCGGATATGGCTGGACGGGGGTGTTGTTGAATGATGGGAGTGTTTATGGGTCAGGGCTGTTGCGGCAACTGGGACAAGGTAATGGTTCTACGGATGATAGCGTATTTACTTATAACCCCGTGTTAATCATGGGTGGTAACAGCGGCTACCCGGCGGTATCGCAGTTGATTGTTCGCTACATAGGCGGTGTTGTTGCTCTTAAGGACGACCCTCAGTCTATTTATACGTGGGGGGGGTATGGCGACACCACGATAGGCGCTTATTCTCAAGTCTATGGCGACAAACCGATGAAGCACCAATTGGCGGGGAATCTCAAAAGCCTCGGCGCCACGAAAGAAGCGGTTTTCTATTTGACTGACGACAACCGGCTCTATGGCGTTGGCTATAACGACCAAGGGGTCATCAATGTTTGTCCTGACACTAACCTCAACACATCTTGGGATTGGTATTATAACAACTGGGAGAATAAGAACAGCATGAACTGGTTTACCGGAAACACTCCGGAGAATCTTTCTCCCTACTCAGGGGGCTATCGGATTCCCTACGAAGACTGGGTGGATGTAACAGGCAAGCCTTTTTGTGTCGGAACTTTCCCTGCGGGAACTTACTATAGCGGGTCCTCCAGATCGTCTGTCAGGATGTTTACAGGTTATGACGATGGCCGTGACGGCAAATATCCTACCAGTTATGGTGCGGCTGTGTGCTATAGAGGCATGTGCGGTGTGAAGCCTTGATGAAAGGCGTGCATTGACAAGTCGATTCAAAAAAACTTTTAAGGATAAAGAGCCCGCCTTTATGGCGGGTTCTTTTTTTGATCTTCGAGGCGCCAGAGCGCTGATTTAAGAAGCGGTTCCGAAAATTCAGTCAGAATGATAGGTGTCAACACGGCCTAACCTGAGCGCGCAAGCCGCGTAAAAAAGGAACAGAAATCAGGAGAAGACCGAGGCGAAACCACAGCGGTGCCTTTGAAGCGAAAGCGGCCTCAGAGCACCCCTATGTAGCCATGCCAATTTTTGTATTATACTGACCACGCCTTCTTATGCGTTCGGCTTTTATCGAAGCCGAATGGTACGCGTCGCACAAGGGCGCGTCTTCATCAAAGCAGCATCCCCGATGGCGGTGGGAGCCGACGCTCCGATACGTCATGGGGATCGTTTCGGGGGCTTGCGGTGACCCGCCGTCAAAGAAAACAGAAAAGATCGAGGCTCTTGTTGTGCTTCTGATGTATATTCATGTACCGGGGTTGCCGTATCAACGGGGTGGAGACGAATGGGCGTTGTTGATGGTTTGAGACAACGTGATTTTTGATGAATGTTTTAACGAATCAAGGAGGTTGATGATGAAATTGCAGAAAACCGTAGTGGCTGCCGCATTGGCAGTGGGAATGATGCTGGTTGGCGGCAGTGCGCTGGCGGCGGACGGCACGATCAAAGTGGCGGTAGCGTCAGCGATTACCGGGCCGGTGGCTCAGTATGGCGATATGCACCGCGCCGGCATTCATATGGCGGTGGAGCAAGCCAACGCAGCGGGCGGCGTGCTCGGCAAGAAGATCGAGTTGGTCGAAATGGACGACGCTTGCGAACCGAAGCAATCGCCGGCGGTGGCCAACAAAGTCGTCAGCGAGAAGATCAAGTTCGTGCTGGGGCATGTGTGCTCGGGCGCGTTCAAACCGGCCGCGCAAATCTACGATGAAAACGATATTCTGATGATCAGCTCGTCGGCCACATCCGATGATCTTTCCACTTACGGCTACAAGACGTTCTTCCGCACCATCGGCAAGGACAGTCAGCAAGGGCCGGCGGCGGCGGATTACATCATCAACAAGATCAAGCCGAAGAAACTGGCGATCATTCACGACAAACAGACTTACGGTCAAGGCGTGGCGACGCAGGTGAAAAACACGGTCGAGAAGCACGGCATGAAGCCGGTGATGTTTGAAGGCATCAACAAAGGCGATACCGATTTTTCGGCGTTGATCACCAAGATGAAACAGGCAGGCGTGGACTTCGTTTATTACGGCGGCTACCATCCTGAATTGATCATTCTCTTGCGGCAAGCGCGCGATCAAAACCTCGGCGCGCGCTGGATGGGGCCGGAAGGCGCTGCGGTGTCGGACGTGAAGGGTGAGTCGGCGGAAGGACTGCTGGTCACGTTGCCGCCGGATTTCTCGAAAGATCCGAGCAACGCCAAGATCGTAGAAGCGTTCAAGGCGAAGAAGCAAGATGCGTCGGGCGTGTTCGTGATGACTTCGTATGCGGCGGCGCAAGTGCTGATGGAAGCGATCAAGGGCGCGCAGTCGGAAGATCCGAAGAAAGTCGCGGCGTACATGCACAAGAACAAGTTCAAGACGGTGCTGGGTGATGTTGAATTCACACCGGAAGGCGACTGGGCAACGGCGCGGTTTGATATTTTTGTTTGGCACAAAGATGCCAGCAAAACACTGGCTCCCTGATTTTTGAGCAACAATCGCCGGACATCTTTGCGGATGTCCGGCGTTTTTGCAAAATCCTGGACGAATGGGCGCATGATAAAAAAGCCCACGAAAAAATAATGAGTGTTGGGGATGGACTTTTCTGAATGGATGCTTTTCTTCCGCTGTTTCTGCAGCAACTCATCAATGGCCTGAGCCTCGGCGCGATTTACGCGCTGATCGCCATCGGCTATACGATGGTGTACGGCATCATCGGCATGATCAATTTTGCGCACGGCGAGATTTACATGATCGGCGCCTACGTCGGGTTGATCACGTTGACCGCGATCGGCGCGGCGTCGGGCTTGCCGCCGTGGATGCTGGTGGCGGCGGCGTTGGTGGTGGCGGTCATCGTCACATCTTCGTATGGTTGGGCGGTCGAGCGTTGCGCTTATCGCAGCTTGCGCAACAGCCCGCGACTGGTGCCGCTGATCTCGGCCATCGGCATGTCGATTTTCTTTCAAAACTACGTGGTGGTTTTGCACACATCGCGCGATTTGCCGGTGCCTGATTTGATTACCGGCCACTTGTTTTCGGTGGACATCGGCGGCTTTGAAGTCAGCATGTCCAACTCGCGAGCGCTGATTTTGTTTGCGACGGTGGTGTTGATGGCGGCGGTGACGCTGTACATTCGTCACGCTCGCATGGGACGCGCCTGTCGCGCCTGTTCGCAAGACATTCAGATGGCCGGACTGCTCGGCATCGACGTCAACAAAGTAATTTCATTTACTTTCGTGCTCGGCGCTTTTCTGGCGGCCATCGGCGGCGTGTTGATCGGCTTATCGATCAACAAGATCAATCCGTTCATCGGCTTTCTCGCCGGGATCAAAGCGTTTACCGCGGCTGTGCTGGGCGGCATCGGCAGCATTCCCGGCGCGATGTTGGGCGGCGCGTTGCTGGGGCTGGTGGAAACTTTTGCGTCGGCATTTTTGCCGACCGAGTATAAGGACATCGTATCGTTTGGTTTGTTGATCGTGATCCTTCTGATTCGTCCGTCGGGATTGCTGGGACGACCTGAAGTGGAGAAGGTGTGATGCGCGAACAAATCAAAACAAAAATTCTCAAGGACGCTTTTATCGCGGCAGCGGTCACTGCGATTCTGACGGTGCCGATGATCGGGTTGCGGCTCAACGTCGAGAGCACCGGCTTGGTGCTGCACAAAAATTTCCTGTGGCCGGCGGTTGCGGCGGCGGTGGTTTTTGTGGCGCGGCTGGTGATTCCGTTCGTGCTCATTCCCAAAGTGTCCGTGCCGGCAGCGTGGACGCAGAAGGCCGGTGATTATAAAAAGTGGTGGGTGGGGGCGCTCATCGTGCTGGCGATTGCATGGCCGTTCACGCTGCTCGGCGGCGGCTCGATGTTGACGGCGGTCACGATGGCGATGGTTTACATCATGCTGGCGTTGGGGCTGAACATCGTTGTCGGTTACGCCGGTCTTCTCGATCTGGGGCACGCGGCGTTTTACGCCATCGGCGCTTACACTTACGCGCTGCTCAACGCTAACTTCGATCTCGGCTTCTGGGCGGCGTTGCCGCTGGCCGGTCTCTCGGCGGCGTTGTTTGGCGTCCTGCTCGGCTTTCCGGTGTTGCGCTTGCGCGGCGATTATCTGGCCATCGTGACGCTGGGGTTCGGCGAGATCGTTCGCATTTTGTTGAACAACTGGGACAGCCTGACGCACGGGCCGGACGGCATCAACAACATCGCCAAGCCGACCTTGTTCGGTTTTGAAATCACCAAGCGGGCGCGGGTCGAAGACGCTTCGACGTTGTGGCAAACGCTGGGGATCGATTACAGCAACGTGTATCAGCAAATCATTTTGTATTTCATCGCGCTTTTTCTGGTAGTGATTACGGCGTTTCTGATTAACCGTTTGGTCAAAATGCCGATCGGTCGCGCCTGGGAAGCATTGCGCGAAGATGAAATCGCTTGCCGCTCACTGGCGCTGAATCCGACGGTGATCAAGCTGACGGCGTTTTCGCTGGGCAGCATGTTCGCCGGTTTTGCCGGCGCTTTTTACGCGGCGTTTATAGGATCGGTCACACCAGACTCGTTTGGGTTCATCGAATCGGCGATCATTTTGTCGATTGTCGTTCTCGGCGGCATGGGATCGCAGCGCGGCGTTATCTTGGCGGCGCTGGTGTTGACCTTGTTGCCGGAATTCGCGCGCGGTTTCGCCGAATACCGGATGCTGGTTTTCGGCGCCGTGATGGTGTTGATGATGATATGGAGGCCGCAAGGCCTGTGGCCGGCATCGCGCCGTCGGGTGGAATTGCCGTCATGAGTGAGAACGCAATCATAGATAAGGCGGAAGCTGTGACGGCAGCCGCAAGCGCGCCGATTTTGAGCGTCAAACAGTTGCAGATGCGGTTCGGCGGTTTGATGGCGGTCGATAACATCACGTTCGATGTGGTCGAGAAAGAAATCTACGCGATCATCGGCCCCAATGGCGCCGGTAAAACGACGGTGTTCAATTGCGTCAGCGGTTTTTACAAACCGACCGGCGGCGATATCCTGTTTGGCGACGCCAACATCGCCGGACGAACCAGCCACGAGATTGCGCGGCGCGGCATTGTGCGAACGTTTCAAAACATCCGGCTGTTTCGCAACATGACCGTGGTGGAAAATTTGCTGGTGGCGCAACACACGCAACTGAAAACGGGATTGCTGCAAGGCTTGTTGAACACGAAAGCGTATCGGCAATCGGAGAAGGAAGCACTGGAGCGCGCCGCGTTCTGGCTCGACAAAGTGCAGTTGCGTGAAGTGGCGAATCGCGGCGCCGGCAATTTGTCGTATGGTCAACAACGGCGGCTGGAAATCGCCCGCTGCATGATTACCAAACCAAAGCTGTTGATGCTCGACGAACCGGCGGCCGGATTGAATCCGCAGGAAACGGCGGCGCTCGATGCGCTGATCCGCGATCTGCGCGACACTTGCAACGTGTCGGTGCTGTTGATCGAGCACGACATGAGTTTGGTGATGGAAATTTCCGACCGCATTCTGGTGATGGAGTATGGGCAACCGATTGCCGAAGGAACGGCAGAGCAGGTTCGCCACGACCCCAACGTGATTCGCGCTTATCTGGGAGACGAATGATGAGCGAAATCTTGTTGCAAGCGGAAAACGTTCATACGCACTACGGCAAAATCGAGGCGCTGAAAGGCGTGTCGCTGGAGGTTCGGCGCGGCGAGATCGTGACCTTGATCGGCGCCAACGGCGCCGGAAAAACAACGCTGCTGATGACCATTTGCGGGTCGCCGAAAGCCAGCAGCGGTCGCATTCTTTTTGAAGGCGACGATATCACTTATCAGCCGACGCACGAGATCATTCAGAGCGGCATCGGCATTGCGCCGGAAGGAAGGCGAGTGTTTCCGGCGTTGACAGTCAGCGAAAATTTGAAGATGGGCGCTTTTTTTGAAAGTCGCGCGCAGATCGAGCACGGCCTCGAAAAAGTTTTCAATCTCTTTCCGCGTTTGAAAGAGCGGATGGATCAGCGCGCCGGCACGATGTCGGGCGGCGAACAACAAATGCTGGCGATCGGACGAGCACTGATGAGTCGGCCGCAGTTGCTGTTGCTCGACGAGCCGTCGCTGGGGCTGGCGCCGTTGATCATCACTCAGATTTTCAAGATCATTCAAGCCATCCGCGACGAAGGCATCGCCGTTTTTCTGGTCGAGCAAAACGCGCACAAGGCGTTGGCGCTGGCGGATCGCGGCTATGTGCTGGAGAACGGCAGAATCGTGTTGTCCGACAGCGGGCAGGCGTTGTTGCGTAACGATGATGTGCGACGGGCGTATCTTGGCGCGTAAGGTTCATCTGCAAGGCGGCATCAATTTCCGTGATCTCGGCGGTTGCCGGATGGCAGACGGGCGAACGCTCAAAAAAGGGCTGCTGTTTCGCTCCGGCGCGCTCGATGAATTGACCCCGAGCGATGTGAAAACGCTGGCGGCGTTGCCGGTGACGCATGTGCTCGATTACCGCGATGAGGCGGAAGCACAGCGCCGACCGGATCAGTTGTGGCAGGACGTGTCCTACGAATGTGTTCCGGCCAACATCAGCAGCAACGGCAGCGTCAGCAGCACTTGGCTCAAGTTGTTGCTTTCGCATGCGACGGACGGAACCCGCGCGATCACGTTCATGAAAGGGTTGTACCAGCAGTTGCCGTTCAATAATCCGGCTTACCGGCGTTTGCTGGCTTTGTTGCGCACGCCGAAAACGTTGCGTCTTTTGCAGCACTGCGCCATCGGCAAGGATCGCACCGGCGTGGGCAGCGCGATCACTTTGCTGACGTTGGGCGCGTCCCGACAGATGGTGATCGAGGACTACATGCTGACGCAAGCGGCGCTGGCGCCGCATCGCGAACGCTGGTTGGCGACGGTGGATCGGCAGCAGATGGGCACAAAATACGAGGCGATGTTCTGCGCGATGTCCGCTCATGAAGAATTCATCGGCGCGACGCTCGACGCGATCGAGTCCTACTACGGCGGCGTTGCCGGTTATTTGCACGAAGAATACGGGCTTGTCGCCGCCGACCGTGCGGCGCTGCAGGCGCGGTATCTGGAATAACAGCGGTGGCCGAGGGGCGGGTTTGAAACCCGCCCCGACATTTCAAGAAAGTCGTTAGCCGCCCCCTTGAAAACGCTTTAATTGTCTCCATCTTCAAAAAATTCTGACGAAGGAAGACAAACGATGCCACACAGAACGAAACACGGACACCCGGAACCGATGCAAAAGGATCTTGAATTGGCGTCCTCGGCGCAGGCCGAGCCGGAAGTCGCGCCGCCGCCTCCGGCGGATGTCGCCGCCGATCTGGCCGCGCTGTTGAAGAAAGCCGAAACGGAAGCCCAAGAACTGCGCGACTCTTTTTTGCGGGCGCGGGCTGAAACGGAGAACGTGCGGCGACAGGCGCGCGAGGAGATTGCCAAGGCGGGGAAATTCGGGATCGAGCGTTTCGCGGCGGATCTTTTGGCGGTTAAGGACGCGCTGGAACTGGCGCTGACGGCGGATGCTTCCCCGGAGCAAGTGCGAGAGGGCGTGGCGCTGACGCTGAAGCAATTAGACCTCGCCTTCGAGAAATCACGCATTCAGGCGGACGACCCGTTGGGGCAGCCGTTCGACCCGCATCGACATCAGGCCATGCAGATGGTCGAAGCCGATGCGCCCGCCAATACGGTGGTGCAGGTGTTCCAGAAGGGCTACCTGCTGCATGATCGCGTTCTCAGACCGGCGATGGTGGTGGTCGCCAAAGACAAAACAGCTTAAGAAAGCCGCATAACGTCATGACGGGCTTGATTTGGCGCAAACGGTCCCCATTTAACGGTCATCGGAATTTACCCATCCCATTCAAGAAAGCACGGAGACACACAACATGAGCAAGATTATTGGTATCGATTTGGGCACAACCAACAGTTGCGTCGCGATCATCGAAGGCGGTCAGCCGAAAGTGATCGAAAATTCGGAAGGCGCGCGGACAACGCCGTCGGTGATAGCGTACATGGAGGACGGCGAAATCCTCTGTGGCGCGCCGGCCAAACGGCAAGCGGTGACCAATCCGCGCAACACCTTGTTTGCGGTGAAGCGTTTGATCGGGCGTCGCTTTGAAGAAAAAGAAGTGCAGAAAGACATCGGTCTGATGCCGTTCTCGATCGTCAAGAACGACAACGGCGACGCCTGGATCGAAGTGCGCGGCAAGAAGATGGCGCCGCCGCAAATTTCGGCGGAAGTTCTGCGCAAGATGAAGAAGACGGCGGAAGATTATCTTGGCGAAGAAGTGACTGAAGCGGTGATCACCGTTCCGGCGTATTTCAACGACAGTCAGCGGCAAGCTACCAAAGACGCCGGAAAAATCGCCGGCCTCGAAGTCAAGCGCATCATCAACGAGCCGACGGCGGCGGCGCTGGCGTTTGGTCTCGACAAGAAAGAAGGCGATCGCAAAATCGCAGTCTATGATCTCGGCGGCGGCACGTTCGATATTTCGATCATCGAAATTGCCGAGATTGAGGGCGAGCATCAGTTTGAAGTGTTGTCAACCAACGGCGATACGTTTCTCGGCGGCGAAGATTTCGATCAACGCTTGATCGACTATATCGTTACCGAATTCAAGAAAGATCAGGGCGTCGATCTCAAAAACGACGTGCTGGCGTTGCAGCGCCTGAAAGAAGCGGCGGAAAAAGCGAAGATCGAATTGTCAAGCTCGCAGCAAACCGAAATCAATCTGCCGTACATCACGGCAGATGCGTCGGGGCCGAAACACTTGTCGATGAAAATCACTCGCGCCAAGTTTGAAGCGCTGGTCGAAGATTTGATCGAGCGCACGATTGCGCCGTGCCGGACGGCCATCAAGGACGCGGGCGTCAAGATTTCCGACATCGGCGACGTGATTCTGGTTGGCGGCATGACGCGCATGCCGAAGGTGCAAGAGAAGGTCAAGGAATTTTTCGGCAAAGAGCCGCGCAAAGACGTGAACCCCGACGAAGCGGTTGCGGTGGGCGCGGCGGTTCAAGGTTCGGTGCTGGCCGGTGAGCGGCGCGACGTGTTGCTGCTTGACGTAACGCCGTTGTCGCTCGGCATCGAAACGCTGGGTGGTGTGATGACCAAGCTGATCCAGAAGAACACGACGATTCCGACCAAGGCCTCGCAAGTTTTTTCGACCGCCGACGACAACCAGAGCGCGGTGACTGTGCATGTGTTGCAAGGCGAGCGCGATGTGGCGAGCGGTAACAAGAGCCTCGGCCAGTTTAATCTGGAAGGAATTCCGACGGCGCCGCGCGGCGTACCGCAGATCGAAGTGACTTTCGATATCGACGCAAACGGTATTCTGCATGTTTCGGCCAAGGACAAGGCCACCGGCAAGGAAAACAAAATCACGATCAAGGCCAATTCGGGCTTGTCCGATGATGAAGTGGATCGGATGGTGAAAGACGCCGAAGCGCACGCCGACGAAGACAAGAAAGTGATGGAAACCGTGCAAGCGCGCAACGAGTTGGACGGCTTGGTGCACAGCGTCAAGAAATCGCTGACCGAATACGGCGACAAGATCGGCGCTGATGAGAAAGCCAAGATCGAAGAAGCGTTGAAAGACGCCGAAGAGACGCTGAAAGAGAAAAACGCGACCAAGGAAGCGATGAGCGCCAAGAGCGAAGCGCTGGCAACGGCGTCGCAGAAACTCGGCGAAGCGATCTACGCCGCCGCGCAAGCGGAAGCGGCAACGGCGCAAGCCGACGGCGCACAAGGCGCAACCAACGGTAGCGGTAAACCCGGCGACGACGCCAAGGTGGTTGATGCCGAGTTCACCGAAGTGAAAGACAAGAAAGACTGATGTCGATCGCTGGAGAAACACTGATGGAAGTCATCAGGGTTTCTCTGGCGGATAGAAAAAAGCAGGTTAGGGCGGCTCTGCCGCCCGAACCATTTTTTGAAGTGTTCTTAAAAGCGTCAGAAACAAAGCAGAAAGCGATCCACACATGGCCACATCGAACAAACGCGATTACTACACCGTATTGGGGTTGGGCCGCGATGCGTCCGAGGACGATATTAAGAAAGCGTATCGCAAACTGGCGATGAAATACCATCCCGACCGGAACCCCGGCGACAAAGACGCAGAAGAAAAATTCAAGGAAGCCAAAGAAGCGTACGAAATACTGAGCGACGCCAACAAGCGCACGGCTTACGATCAGTTCGGTCACGCCGGCGTCGATCCCAACATGGGCGGCTTCGGCGGCGCGGGCGCGGCGGGCTTCGGCGGAGGTTTCGCCAGTTCCTTCGGGGACATTTTTGGCGATATTTTCGGACAAGGGCGCGGCAGTCAAGCGAACGCTGTTTATCGTGGCGCCGATCTGCGCTATAACTTGGAGTTGTCGCTTGAAGATGCGGCACGCGGTACCGAATTGAAGATTCGCGTGCCGACGCAAGAAACGTGCGAAGTGTGCAAAGGCAGCGGCGCGAAGCCGGGAACCGAAGCGCAAACCTGCCCGACCTGTCACGGTCACGGTGAAGTTCGCATTTCGCAAGGCTTCTTTTCAGTGCAGCAAACGTGCCCGCAATGTCACGGGCGCGGCAAGATCGTGACCACGCCGTGTGCCGAATGTCACGGCGCGGGGCGCGTCAAAAAACAAAAAACACTGTCGGTTAAAATTCCGCCGGGTGTCGATCAGGATGATCGGATTCGTTTGTCCGGCGAAGGCGAAGCGGGCATCAACGGCGGCCCGTCGGGTGATTTGTACGTGGTGGTGCATCTGAAACAGCATCCGGTTTTTCAGCGTGAAGGCGCCGATTTGCATTGTGAAATGCCGATCAGTTTTGCCACATCGGCGCTCGGCGGCGATATTGAAGTGCCAACGCTCGATGGTCACGCCAAGATCAAGATTCCCGCCGAAACACAAACGGGACAAGTTTTCCGACTGAAAGAAAAAGGCATTCGACCGGTGCGCGGACAACGCACGGGCGATCTTTTCTGCCATGTGATCGTCGAGACGCCGCAAAAATTGACCGCGCGGCAAAAAGAATTGCTGCGTGAATTTGAAACCATCTCGCAGGAAGACCCCGGGCGACACAACCCGCGCGCCAAAAGCTGGATGGAGAAGATGAAGGCGTTTTTCTCGTCGTGAGATTGATGCGTTGCTGCTAAAAATTGCATCAGCGCCGTAGGGGTTGGCAAAGAAATGATCTGCCTGACACTTGCTTGATTTACAAACGCGGCGGGGGTAGGATATTTTGAAGTGGCATCATTGTCGCATGATTGACGTTTTTGGAGATTAAACGCTATGGAAAACAGAAATCTGAAAGGACTTTCGGTTTGTGTGCTCGTTGCCTTGACGGTGGCGGCATGTGGCGGCGGCGGTGGGGGTGGTGCTGGGGGTGGCAGTGGTGGGGATGGCAGCGGCGGCGGCGATGCCGCCGGAGGCAAAAAGTTGTTGAGCCGGGTTCTGACGGAGGGAGTGGAGGACAGAACTTTTCAGTACGACAGCCAAAATCGCCTCATCACGGACAGCGCATTGGGAGTGGGCAATAAAATCGAATATGAAGGCGACGATTCTCGCCCCGCGCTGGTGACCGGAACGGCGGACATCTGCGACTACGCTTCTTTGGTGTCGGGCGCCTATACCGAATATCGGTATGGCGAGGACAGTTTATTGAACGGCGTTCCCACAAGATATTATCAAACGCGGACTTTGGATCAAAACAAAAAACCGTGTACTGATTTAAACGTTTTCTTGCAAACGTTTAGTTATCCTCGTTATTATCTGAATTCAGATGATCGGCTAATTGACGATGGCTTGGCCTTCGGCCCAGCCAACGACCCCTTCTACGGCTCAGATGTTTTTTATCCTTCTGGCGGCGAATCTCTCGCCTATGACGACAATGGCAATTTGGTCGAGAAAAAAATACATCCCGTCGGAGTTTTTACAGGAGGCCCTACCATTATTACTTGCGAATACACTTACGACGACAAGAAAAATCCAGCATCAGGAATGGCGACGCCTCAGTGGTGGCTTTGGCGGGGCTATGGCGAAGAGTGGGATTGGTCGGATAGTCTTGGTCAACTCCTTAGCAACACCAACAACCCGCTGAGTTCTGTTTGTAGTGGGCGGACATATGCTAATATCGTATCAAACGAAATTCACTATAGCTATACATACGATCAAGATGGTTACCCCACAGCGGTTGATGTGACAATAACATTGCGCTTCGATTCTCCAGGGGGCTTCGGGACGACGACGGAGAATTACAAAAGAACTTTCGAGTACATCGCCGCGCATTGAGTTGGCGAGGCTGCACGAGCGGGGTGCAAGCTCCGCTTTTTTTACGCGCTGATTTTTCCTTCTTTACCTTTCAGCAATCGTTCGATGTTGCTTTTGTGTCGCCAGACCAGCAGCAGGGCGATGATGACCATCGTCCAACTGATGAGCGCGTTGCCGAAGAAGTAAAACATGCCGACCAGCAGGCACAGCGCGGCGACAAGCGCGGCGAGTGAGCTGATTTTGAAGCCGACGGCGAAGATCAGCCAGACGACGATCAAGCCCAGCGCCAGCGGCCAGTGCAGCGCGAGCACGATGCCGGCGACGGTGGCGACGCCTTTGCCGCCCTTGAAGCGATGGAAGATCGGGAAGATGTGTCCCAGGAAGACGGCTAAGGTGACCGCCGGAACCGTCCATTCGGCCAGATTCAGCGGCGCCTGAAAGTGCAGGGCTGCCCAGACGGCGATGAAGCCTTTGAGCGCGTCACCGAGCAGGGTGAGGGCTGCCGCGGTTTTGTTGCCGGTGCGCAACACGTTGGTGGAGCCGGGGTTGCCGGAGCCGTAGGAGTGCGGGTCGGGCAGGCTCATCGCTTTGCTGACGATGACGGCGAATGAGACGGAGCCGAGAAGATAAGCGGCGATAACGAAGGCGAAACTGATGAGCATGAGCGCTGGGTTCTATTAGAATGTTCGGGATTGTAGTTGATTTGGAGTCTTTCATGGAAAACAACCACAGCGACCACATTTTGGTTCGCGATCTCAAGCTTGAAACTTTGATCGGCGTTTATGCGTGGGAGAAAAAATTGCCGCAAACGGTGTTGCTCGATATGGACATCGGCATAGCGTCAAAGAAGGTGTTTGAAAGCGACATGCTGGAAAATGCGCTCGATTACTCGCAGATCGTCGCACGTTTGCAGACGTTGGCGAAGAAGCACGATTATCTGTTGTTGGAGCGTTTCGCCGAGGCGGTGGCGCAGATGGTCTTGAATGAGTTTCAGGCGCCGTGGGTACGGGTACGGGTACGCAAGCCGGCGTTGTTGGCGGGGGTCAAGGAGATCGGGGTGGAGATTACGAGGGGCGGGTAGGGTTCATTTTGAAAAAGAAAACCCACCGTGGCAGGCGGATTTTGTTATTTTTTCCTATCAGGCAGGGAAATTTTTAGGGCTAAATTTTCAAAGTTGCCCCGACGCCGATCAATCAACGCTCAAGCGTTCCAGCCAGTTTTCCTGCAATGAACCGTCGCTTTCGATCCGGTGCACCATGTGCGCGCAGGAGTGGCAGCAGGTTTTGATAAAGTCGGGGTCGCGCGTCCAGTAGAGGACTCGCTTGCCGTTACGCTGGCGGTGCATCAGCCCCGCCTGATGAAGCAGCGCCAGATGGCGCGAGACGTTCGTTTGGGTCGCATGGGTTGCCTGAACGATCTCGGACACCGAGCGCGGTTCGCGGCAAGCGAAGTGCAGAATCTTGAGGCGGGTCGGGTCGGAGAGCAGCGAAAAATAACGCGCGACCGCGTTGAAAACTTTGATGAGTTCAGGGGAATTCGTGTCGGGACGACCGGTTTTCTGGTCAAGCGCTACCGGGCATTCATTGAGCAGAATGTCAGATACGCTGGGTGTGATGTCAGAAAAGGAGCGAACTAAGGTTTCCATAAAAACTCTTCTAATATTTCTAAATGTTACTACATATTAGCTTTTCTATCTATGTTTTGCTGATAAATATTGATGCCTGTTGGTAAAAATAACTTATCGTTTGATATGGATCAATAAACTAGCCATGGGAATAGAACGATTACTCTTGACGATCACCCAAAAGTATTACCTCTTTTGTATGAGTCGGGTGAGCCGCTGGTTTCGGTTGGAGCGCGCGCGGCAACCGCTGCGGGCGGCAGGACGCCGCTCCTACAGGCGGTCGAGCGCTTTTACACCGCTACCGGCGCCTTGATCGGCGGATGGCTCTGGTAATTGACGATCTCGAAATCTTCAAACGTGTAGTCGAACAAGGTCGGCGGTCGGCGCTTGATCGCCAGCGTCGGCAGCGGGAACGGGGTGCGCGTCAATTGTTCGTCGGCCTGTGCAAAATGGTTACGGTACAAATGGCAATCGCCGCCGGTCCAGATGAATTCGCCCACGTCCAGATCGGTTTGCTGCGCGACCATGTGGGTGAGCAGCGCGTAAGAGGCGATGTTGAACGGCACGCCCAGAAAAAAATCGGCGCTGCGCTGGTAAAGCTGGCAGGACAGTTTTCCCGCCGCGACGTAGAACTGGAAAAAGGCGTGGCACGGCGGCAGGCGCATGGCGTCGATTTCGCCGACGTTCCAGGCCGACACGATCAGCCGCCGCGAATCGGGGTTTCGCTTGAGGGTGTCGATCAACTGCGCCATTTGGTCGATGCGTCTGCCGTCGGCGGCTTGCCAACTGCGCCACTGCGCGCCGTAAACAGGGCCCAGTTCGCCGTTTTCATCCGCCCACTCGTCCCAGATGGTGACGCCGTGTTGTTGCAGCCAGCGCACGTTGTGCTCGCCGCGCAAAAACCACAGCAATTCGTAGATGATCGACTTCAGGTGCACTTTTTTCGTGGTCACCAGCGGGAAGCCATCGGCCAGGTCAAACCGCATTTGCTGGCCGAACAGCGATACCGTGCCGGTGCCGGTACGGTCGTCTTTGGGGGTTCCGGTTTCGCGCACGCGGCGCAATACGTCGAGATAGGCTTTCATGAGAACCGAAGGATACCTAAAAAGCGGGGAGCGCCCAAGCCCTTTTTTGTCATGATGTTCTGACAACAAGCAATACGATAGACACCACGAAACGGCAAGGGTGCGTTATCCTTGCGCCAACACTTTCTCGGGAAATGATCGTTGAATCTGCTCAAGGCCATGACGACCATCAGCGCGATGACGCTTTTGTCGCGCGTGGCCGGGCTTGTTCGTGAAACGTTGAAGGCGGTACTGTTCGGTGCTGGTGCGCAGGTGGATGCGTTCGAGGCGGCTTTCCGGCTGCCCAATCTGTTGCGGCGGCTGTTTGCCGAGGGAGCGTTCAGCCAAGCCTTCGTGCCGGTGCTGGCGGAATACCAGCGACAGCGTGGTCTCGACGCCACGCGGGAGCTGGTGAGCAAGACCAGCGGTTTGCTGATGCTGGCGTTGCTGGCGGTTTCGGTGGTCGGCGTGGTAGCGGCGCCGTGGCTCGTCTATGTACTGGCGGGCGGCTTTGCCAAGACGCCGGGGAAGGTCGAATTGACCGCCATGATGATTCGCATTGTATTCCCCTACATTTTCTTTGTGTCGCTGGTGTCGCTGGCGGGAGCGGTACTGAATGTTTATCACCGCTTTGCGATTCCGGCGGTGACGCCGGTGTTGCTCAACCTGTCAATCATCGGCATGGCACTTTTCCTGTCGCCCCATGTCGATCCGCCCGTGTTGGCGCTGGCTTGGGGCGTAGCGCTGGGCGGGCTGGCGCAACTGGCGCTGCAACTTTATCCGTTGTTCAAGCTCGGCATGCTGGTGCGCCCCCGCTTTGATTTCAGGGACGAGGGCGTGCGCCGCATTCTGAAGATCATGGGGCCGGCCATTCTCGGCGTGTCGGCGGCGCAGATTTCGATTTTGATCAACACGCAACTGGCGGCGTGGCTGGGTGACGGGCGTATTTCGTGGATCACTTACGCCGACCGCTTGATGGAGTTTCCCAGCGCGCTGCTGGGCGTGGCGTTGGGGACGGTGTTGCTGCCGTCGCTGGCGCGTCATCACAGCGACGCCGATCCGCAGCGGTATTCGGAGTTGCTCGATTGGGGATTGCGGCTGGCGTTGTTGCTGGCGTTACCGGCGGCGCTGGCGTTGTGTTTGTTGGCGGTGCCGCTGATTTCAACGCTGTACCAGTACGGCCACTTTTCGGTGCAGGACGTGTGGCAGACGCGGGCGGCGCTGCTGGGCTACAGCATCGGTTTGCCGGCGTTGATTCTGATTAAAATTCTGGCGCCCGGTTTTTACGCGCGACAGGACATGAAAACGCCAGTGCGTATCGCCATCGGCTCGATCGTGGTGACGCAAATCGTGGCGGTCTCGCTGATGTTTCACATCGGCCATGCCGGGTTGACGCTGGCGACCAGCGTCGGCGCGTCCTGCAACGCTGCGCTGCTGTTTTATCTGCTGCGCCGGAAGGGCGCTTACACGCCGCACGCGGGGTGGTGGAAGTTTCTCGGCAAGATCGTGGTGGCGCTCGTGGTGTTCGGCGTGGCGCTGCATTTTTTGGCGGACAACGCGGAACTGTGGTTGCAAGCATCACTGCGAGTGAAGATCACGCGCTTGCTGATGGTGATGGCGGGCGGCGGCGCGGTGTATTTTGCCGTGCTGTGGGGGCTGGGTTTTCGGTTGAGGGATTTCAACCGGAAAGAAGATGAAGCGGATTGAAAGCCTCTTTCTGAACGCAGGCGGAGGTTTGTGATTTCCAGACAAGAAAAAGCCCGCCGAGGCGGGCTGAATTCCAAACATTCGAGTCTAAGACTCAACGCTTACTGAACAAAGTGATCAGGAAGCAGCTTGAATATTTGATGCTTGTTTGCCTTTCGGCCCTTGCGTGACTTCAAAGCTGACTCGTTGTCCTTCTTTGAGCGTCTTGAAGCCTTGCATGTTAATAGCTGAAAAATGCGCAAAAAGATCTTCTCCGCCATCATCCGGAGAGATGAAGCCGAAGCCTTTCGCGTCGTTGAACCATTTGACGGTCCCGGTTGCCATAAAACTATCCTCTTAAAATTACGAACATGTGTTTGGTCGGTCTTCCGGCAGACGGGCACTACGACGGCGTACAACATGGTACAACGGCAACAGCACACAAGAACAGCGGGAACCTCTTCCAAACAAATCCTTTTTACGCACAAAAAGTGAGAGGGTCAAGAAGGCTACGCATTGGGAATGGAGCTTCGTGCGTTTTGTTGTAATTGTAAAACAAGCTAACAACATAAAAATGACATCGTTGTTGCAAACTCGATTTCGGAGGGTGTCAGCCGTCGATTTTTGGGGTAAGGTAACAGTCAGCCAACCATCGGGCAAAGCGCCCCGTGAACGATCCGTTTCCTGCCTTATGTCATTAAAACACCAACACGCTCCTGAGCTGGAGACCGAAGAGGTGGTGAAGAAACCGCCAATGTATCGCGTCATTCTGCTCAACGATGATTTCACGCCGCAGGATTTTGTGGTGGATTTGTTGCGGCAGGTGTTTTCGATGCCGCTGCCGCTGGCAACGAAGGTGATGCTGCAAGTGCATCACAGCGGCTCTTGCGTGTGCGGGGTGTACACCTACGAAATTGCCAGAATCAAGGTCGATCAAGTACAGGCGCTGGCGCAACAACACGACCATCCGTTACGCTGCGTGATGCGGGAAGACTGATAGAATTAATGAGGCAATCGCGGTATCCTGAAGGGGGTGCGTTGAGGCGATTTGCCCAGCACATCCCCAAGTTTCTCTTTTTGGACGAGGAGGCATCATGATCGCCCAAGAGCTGGAAGTTTCGTTGCACATGACGCTGGTCGATGCGCGGCAGAAACGCTATGAATTTGTGACGGCCGAACATTTGCTGCTGGCGCTGCTCGACAATCCGTCGGCGTCGGCGGCGTTGCGCGCCTGCCGGATCAACGTCGATGAAGTGCGCGAGGAGTTGAGCGTGTTCGTTGAAACGCACACGCCGCGCTATCAGGAAGACGCCGAGGTTGAAACGCAACCGACGCCGAGTTTTCAGCGGGTGTTGCAGCGGGCGGTATTGCAAGTGCAATCGTCCGGGCAGAAGGAAGTGACCGGCGCGCATGTGCTGGTGGCGCTGTTCGCCGAGAAGGATACGCATGCGCTGCACTTCCTGAGAAAGCGCGGCTTGACGCGCTACGATCTCGTCAACTGTGTGGCGCACGGTTTGAAAAGCGAAGCGGAACCGACGCCTGAAAGCAGCAGTGAAAAAGAAGACGCGCCGACGAATGAAACGGCGCTGTCGTCGTACACCACCGATTTGACCCAGCGCGCCAAAGAAGGCAAGCTCGATCCGCTGATCGGACGCGAGGACGAGCTCGATCGCGTGGTGCAAGTTTTGTGTCGTCGCCACAAGAGCAATCCGTTGCTGGTGGGCGAAGCGGGCGTTGGCAAAACGGCGATTGCTGAAGGGCTGGCGATGCGCATCGTCGAAGGGAAGGTGCCGGAATTGCTGGCGCAAAGCAGGGTCTATGCGCTCGATATGGCGTCGCTGGTGGCGGGTACCAAGTATCGCGGCGATTTCGAGCAGCGTCTGAAAGATGTGTTGCGCGAATTGAAAGCGCAGACGAAAGCGGTGTTGTTGATCGACGAGATTCACACCTTGATCGGCGCCGGTTCGACTTCGGGCAGCACGATGGATGCGTCCAACCTGTTGAAGCCGGTGCTGTCAACGAGCGAGTTGCGTTGCATCGGCGCGACAACGTACAACGAATTCCGGCAGATTTTCGAGAAGGATCATGCGCTATCGCGGCGCTTCCAGAAGATCGATGTGCCGGAGCCGTCGATTGCTGAAACGGTAGCCATTCTCAAAGGACTCAAGTCGCGCTTTGAAGCGCATCACGAAATTCGCTACACCAACGCGGCGATCGTCAGCGCGGCAGAACTGTCGGCGCGTTATATCAATGATCGTTTTCTTCCCGACAAAGCGATTGATGTGATCGACGAAGCGGGGGCGGCGCAGAAAATGTTGCCGAAGAGCCGCCGCAAAAAACAAATCGGTCGCGTTGAGATCGAAGAAGTCGTCGCCAAAATGGCGCGGATTCCGGCGCGCACCATTTCAACCGACGACCGGCAAGTGCTGAAACGTCTCGACCGCGATTTGAAAAACATCGTGTTCGGTCAGGACGAAGCGATCGATGCGCTGGCGGCGGCGATTCGGATGTCGCGTTCGGGATTGGGCAACGCGCGCAAACCGATCGGCTGTTTCCTTTTTTCCGGCCCGACCGGTGTCGGCAAAACCGAAGTGGCGCGACAGTTGGCGTATTGTTTGGGCGTTGAACTGCTGCGCTTTGACATGTCCGAATACATGGAGCGGCATGCCGTGTCGCGCTTGATCGGTGCGCCGCCCGGCTACGTCGGCTTCGATCAGGGTGGGCAGTTGACCGAAGCGATTGTCAAAGCGCCGCACAGCGTGCTGTTGCTCGACGAAATCGAAAAAGCGCATCCCGACATTTTCAATGTGTTGTTGCAAGTGATGGATAACGGCACGTTGACCGACAACAACGGTCGTAAAGCCGATTTCAGGAACGTCATCATCGTGATGACGACCAACGCCGGCGCGGCGGAACTGGCGCGCTCCTCCATCGGTTTCTCGGCGGTCGCGCAGGCCGGTGATGAAATGGGTGAAATCAAACGGCTGTTCACGCCGGAGTTTCGCAATCGGCTCGACGCGATTGTTTCGTTCAAACAACTCGACCGCGAAGTCATTTTGAAAGTGGTTGACAAGATGCTGGTCGAACTTGAAACGCAGTTGTTTGAAAAGAAAGTAGAAGCGTCCTTCAGCCCGACGTTGCGGCTTTACCTTGCCGATAAAGGCTTCGACCCGCAGATGGGCGCACGCCCGATGATGCGCTTGATTCAGGACACCGTGCGCCGCGCGCTGGCCGAAGAACTTTTGTTCGGGAAGCTGGCCAACGGCGGCAAAGTGCTGGTCGATTACGATGAACAAGCGGGCGTCAAATTGGTGATCGAAGAGCAGGCCGAGCTTGAAGAAGCGGTGCAGTAAACAAACTCGATGGAACAGAGAGTACGATTGTGAAACGTATTTGTTTTAGCTCTGCTATTGGCGCGGGGATATATGGCATCAGTTGCCGGAAGTGAAGGCCTGATGAAAATATAAACAACAACGACCGCCCTTCGCGCGTTCACAGCGTAAACCGTCTGAGTCGGAAAAAATGAGCACCCCCGTCGAAAAAACCTTGAGCAAAGTCCCCGCCGTCACGCTCGGATTCTGGATCATCAAGATCGCCGCGACGACTTTGGGCGAGACCGGAGGCGACTGGGTGACGATGTCGCTGGACTTGGGCTATCTGGCCGGAAGTGCGATCTTTCTGGCTATCTTCGCAGTCGCTGTCGCCGCGCAGGTTTCCGTCAAAAAATTCCATCCTTATCTGTATTGGGCGACAATCATCGCCACAACTACGCTGGGCACCACGCTTGCGGATTTTTGCGATCGCTCGCTCGGCGCAGGCTATTTCACCGGAATGAGCGCGCTCTTCGTTCTGTTGATGCTCTCGCTGGCGCTGTGGTATTGGCGCGCCGGGTCGGTGGCGGTAGAAACCGTGAACTCTCCGCAGATCGAAAAATACTACTGGATCACGATCTTGTTCTCGCAGACGCTGGGTACGGCGTTGGGCGATTTCATGGCCGACGATGATTTGCATGGCTTGGGGCTGGGCTACGAGTGGAGCGCGCTGATTTTTTGCGGCGGGCTGGCCGTGGTGGCGGTTTTGTGGTTTGGCACCCGCCTGTCTCGCGCCGGTTTGTTCTGGGCGGCGTTCATCCTGACGCGCCCGCTCGGCGCGACGCTGGGCGATTTTCTCGACAAACCGCTGGCAATGGGCGGACTGGCGCTCAGCCGCATTTATGCGACTCTGGCGCTGGTCGTGTTCATCGTGATTTGCATCCGCATCTTTCCGCAAAAGGCGGGGGAGCATTAGAGCGGTTTTGATTTAGAGTATGTTTCTGCTATGGGCGCGGGGATATAAGGCATCGGTTGTCGAAAATAAAAAGACATGATGAAAATGCAAACAACCGCTGCGCCATTGCCATTTACGTTCTTGCAGTTCTGATTCCTGATCCCTGCTCCCCGACACGCACGCATTCAAAAAGCACGACGGCGGCGGCGCTGGCGACGTTGAGCGACTCCATGCGCCCCGGCATCGGGATGGTGACGGCGATATCGACGAGCCGCGCCAAAGCCTCGCTCAATCCCGCCCCTTCATTGCCGAGTGCCAACGCCAGAGGGCGGCGTTGAAGCTGTGACGCCGTGAACACATTTTGTCCTTGCGCGGCAAAGGTTCCGACGAGAAGACCGCTGTCGGCGCGAAAAGCGCGCGCCCATTCGCAAGCATCGACTTCTTCGACGATCTCCAGCAAAAAATGCGCGCCCTGCGCGGCGCGCAGCACTTTCGGCGCCCAAGCGCTGGCGCTTTGCGTTGACAAAACCGCGTGAGTCACTCCGGCAGCAGCAGCCGTGCGCAAGATCGTACCGACGTTGCCGGGGTCTTGAATGTCTTCAAGCAGAATGCAGAAAGTGCCCGATGTCGTCGTCGCCGAAGGCTGATCGATGATCGCCAACATGCCGATGGACGGCGGCAGCGAAGCGATGCTTTTGAATAGCGCGTCGGAGGCGCACAGGAGGCGATGTTCGTCGAGTCGGTATTTCGCAAACTGCAACGCCAGCTTTTTGACGAACGGCGTTTGGGCTGCCTCTTCAGTGACGATCAAGGCATCGGGCAAGCCATGACGCGCAACGTACATCTCGATCAAATGTTCGCCTTCCAGCACGCAGCGTCGGCTTTTGCGCCGTTCGTGCGCAGAAGCGATCAGGCGCGCAGCGTCTTTGAGTTGGGGGTTGTGCGGGGAGGTGATGGGTAACATGGAATTGATGTTACGTTGGTGAGAGCGGCTTTGATTTCATCCTGTGCCTTGTTTCCCTCTCCCGCTTGTGGAAGAGGGCGCTCGGAGGACGGGAGAGGGCGTCAGTGCGAAGCACTGTTTGGCGTCGCAGCGGGCGTCGTCGCTACCGCCGCCGGCGCGGCCTGGAACTGGAAAAAAATCTCGTCTTTTTTAACCATACCCAATTCGGCACGCGCCCGTCCTTCAACGGCATCCAATCCCGATTTGAGATCGGTCACTTCGGCGGCAAGCGCATCGTTGCGCGCTTTCAGCAGCGCGTTGGCGGTTTGCTGCTTGTCGATTTCCTGCTGCAAGGCGTGCACTTGCAGCCAGCCGCCTTTACCCAGCCAGATCGGGTATTGCAAGACAGCAATCAGCAGCAGGAAAATGAAGGAGAGGGTTTTCATCGCTGACAGACCTCACTGAGGCGCGGCTCTTCGAGTCAGGCCCGCTGAACGTTGAAGAACGCTTCGACGCCCGCGTATTGTGCGGCATCGCCGAGGTCTTCTTCGATGCGCAACAACTGGTTGTATTTGGCGATGCGGTCGGAGCGCGATAGCGAACCGGTTTTAATTTGACCGGCGTTGGAGCCGACGGCGATGTCGGCAATCATGCTGTCTTCGGTTTCGCCCGAACGGTGCGAGACGACAGCGGTGTAGCGCGCCCGGTTTGCCATCGAAATGGCGGCGAAAGTTTCGGTCAGCGTACCAATTTGATTGATTTTGATCAGAATCGAATTGGCGACGCCTTGCCGAATGCCTTCTTTCAAAATACGTGTGTTGGTGACAAAAAGATCGTCGCCGACCAGTTGCACTTTGTCGCCGAGTTTTTCAGTCAAAAGTTTCCAGCCTTCCCAATCATGTTCGGACATACCGTCTTCGATGCTGAGGATCGGATATTTGTTGCACCAGCCGGCGAGCAGGTCAACCATTTGCGCGGCGTTGTAGCGGCGACCTTCGCCGGCCAGATGGTAGGCGCCGTCCTTGTAGTATTCGCTGGCGGCGCAGTCGAGCGCGATGCCGATGTCGGCGCCTGGACGATAACCGGCGCGCTCGATGGCTTCGAGCAGAAACGTCAACGCGGTTTCGTTCGACGGCAGGTTAGGCGCGAAACCGCCTTCATCGCCGACGGTGGTTGGCATGCCGCGACTGTCGATCAATTTTTTCAGCGCGTGAAACACTTCAGCGCCGTAACGCAAGGCTTCGCGGAAATTACCGGCGCCGAGCGGCACGATCATGAATTCCTGAAGGTCGATTTTGTTGTTGGCGTGCGCGCCGCCGTTGATGACGTTCATCATCGGCACCGGCAATTTCATTTCACCGATACCGCCGAGGTAACGGTACAGCGGCAAACCGGTTTCTTCCGCCGCCGCTTTGGCGATGGCGCAAGAGACGGCGAGGATGGCGTTGGCGCCGAGCCGCGATTTGTTTTCGGTGCCGTCGAGTTCGATCAGCGTGCGGTCGATAAACGCTTGTTCGCTGGCGTCGAGTCCGATCACCGCTTCGCAGATTTCGGTGTTGATGTGGTTGACGGCATTCAATACGCCTTTGCCGCCGTAACGGTTGGCGTCGCCGTCGCGCAATTCGACGGCTTCCTTGGTGCCGGTCGAAGCGCCGGACGGCACGGCGGCGCGACCGGAGACGCCGGATTCGAGAACGACGTCGGCTTCAACAGTGGGATTGCCGCGCGAATCAAGAATTTCGCGGGCGATGATGTCAACAATGGCGCTCATGAGAAAGTACCTGTCTGAGTTTTTTGGTTGAAGAAAATAAAAAACATTCGCTGGTCAATGAATAGGTAACGACGACAAGAGGGCGCTTTCGGCGAAAGGCGCGCGCTTGACAGCTTCGTCCAGCGCTTTCAGCGTTTCGAGCAGCGCCGCCATTTTCGGCAGTGGCCAGGCGTTGGGGCCGTCGGACAATGCTTTTTCCGGCGTTGGGTGCGTCTCCATGAACAGCCCGGCGATACCGGCGGCGATGGCCGCTCGCGCCAACACTGGCACGAATTCGCGCTGGCCGCCGCTGGAGGTTCCTTGCCCGCCGGGAAGTTGTACCGAATGCGTCGCGTCGAAAACGACGGGACAACCCGTCTCCCGCATGATCGCCAGACTGCGCATGTCGGAGATCAGATTGTGATAGCCGAACGAAGCGCCGCGCTCGCACACGAGGATGTTGTCGGCGCCGCTGGCGGCGTGCGCTTTAGCGACGACTTGTTTCATATCGTCCGGCGCCAGAAACTGGCCCTTCTTGATGTTAACCGGCAAACCGGCGCTGGCAACCGCTTGAATGAAATCGGTTTGTCGGCACAGGAACGCCGGCGTTTGCAACACATCAACGACTTGCGCGACGGTTGAAATTTCTTCGATGGCGTGAACGTCGGTCAACACCGGAACGCCTAGCTGGCGTTTGACTTCGGAGAGAACGTGCAAGCCTTCGTCGAGGCCGGGGCCGCGAAAGCTGGCGTGTGAGCTGCGGTTCGCTTTGTCGTACGACGATTTGAAGATGAACGGAATGCCGAGTTTGTCGGTCATTTCTTTGAGTTGAGCGGCGACATCGATTTGCAGCGTCAGCGATTCGATCACGCACGGTCCGGCGATCAGAAAAAAGGGACGGTCGATACCGATTTCAAAACCGCAAAGCTTCATGCGGAGGCTCCCGAAGTTTTTTGACTGTGCTGACGCGCCAGCGCGGCGCGAGCGAACGAGAGGAACAACGGATGGCTGCGTTGCGGGCTGGAGGTGAATTCAGGGTGAAACTGGCAAGCGAAAAACCACGGATGCTGCGGCAACTCGATCACTTCACACAGTCCGCCGCCGACGCGATCGCTGGCGGCGCGGGCGCTGACGACAAGCCCCGCTTGTTCGATACGCGGCAGGTAATGGTTGTTGACTTCGTAGCGGTGACGGTGACGCTCGACGATGGTTTCGCCGTAAATGGCGCGCGCCAAAGTGTCGGGTTGAGTGCGGCAGGTTTGCGCGCCCAGCCGCATGGTGCCGCCGAGATCGGATTCGGACGAGCGATGTTCGATTTTGCCGTCGCGGTTTTGCCATTCGGTAATCAGCGCGACTACCGGGTTGGGCGTGTCGGCGTCGAACTCGGTGCTGTTAGCGTCGGTAATGTCGGCTTGATGGCGCGCGAATTCGATCAGCGCCAGTTGCATACCGAGGCAAATGCCCAGATAGGGAACATTGTTTTCGCGCGCGTAACGAATGGCGGCGATCTTGCCTTCAACGCCCCGTTTGCCAAAACCGCCCGGCACCAGAATGGCGTCGGCTTTTTCGAGCGACGACACGTCTTTGCTGGTTTCAAACGCTTCGGAATCAAAAAACTCGATGTTGATTTTGGTGCGCGTGTGAATGCCGGCGTGAATCAGCGCTTCGGTCAGCGACTTGTACGATTCGGTCAGATCGACGTATTTGCCGACCATCGCAATGGTGATTTCGTGTTGCGGATGTTCGAGCGCGTCAACCACGTCGCGCCATTTCGATAAGTCGGCGGGCGGCGTGTTGAGCGCCAGTTTTTTGCAGACGATTTCGTCGAGCTTTTCGTGATGCAGGTTGAGCGGAATTTTATAAATCGAATCGGCGTCGAGCATCGGAATGACGGCTTCCGGCGTGACGTTGGTAAAGAGCGCGATCTTGCGACGGTCGCCTTCCGGCAGCGGGCGATCGGCGCGACACAGCACGATGTCCGGCTGAATTCCGATGCTGCGCAATTCCTTGACCGAGTGCTGCGTCGGCTTGGTTTTCATTTCACCGGCGGTGGCGATGAACGGCACCAGCGTCAAGTGAATGTAGCAACAATTGTCGTGGCCGAGCGTGATGCCCATTTGCCGTACCGCTTCGAGGAAGGGCAGCGATTCAATATCGCCGACGGTACCGCCGACTTCGACGATGGCCACTTCAGCATCACCGGCGCCGCGCATGATCCATTCCTTGATTTCGTCGGTGATGTGCGGGATCACCTGCACCGTGCCGCCCAGATAGGCGCCGCGCCTCTCTTTGCGCAACACGCTCTCGTAAATCTGGCCGGTGGTGAAATTGTTGCGCTTGTGCATCCGCACGTCGGTAAAGCGCTCATAGTGACCGAGATCGAGATCGGTTTCGGCGCCGTCTTCGGTGACGAACACTTCGCCGTGCTGGAACGGGCTCATCGTGCCCGGGTCGACGTTGATGTAGGGGTCGAGCTTCATGTTGGTGACGCGAAGGCCACGCGAAGCGAGAATGGTGGCGAGCGAAGCGGCGGCGATGCCCTTCCCCAGCGAGGAAACCACACCACCGGAAACAAAGACGAACTTCGTCATAGGGCGACCGTTCAGAGAAAATCGTATTTTATAGTAAAACGGCGGGCGCGAACCGAAGACATCATAAAACGCTTACAGCCCGACTTGCAAGCGCGCTCGCGTTTTCTCGCGCCCCAGCAAGGTCAGCACGGCGTCAATCGCCGGGGTCGAAAGCGTCCCGGCCACCAGCGCCCGAACCGGCATCATGATCTGCGGCGGCTTCAGGCCATGCCGCTTGGCAGCGTCTTTGAGCGCAGCGTTCAGCGCTTCGCGATTCCAGGGCAGGGCTTCAAAAGCCTCGAACAACTCGGCGAGCGCAGTGCGGTTGGCGGGGGTGATTTGTTCGGCCAGCAGCGCGGCGTCCGGCGCAACGTCGGCGTAGAAAAAGCGGGCAGCCTGTGCCATTTCGACCAGCGTGCCCACTCGCTCGCGAAACAGCTCGGCAACCGCTCCCGGCGCCGGACCGGCGGCAATACTCAAGCCTTCCTTTTCGAGAAACGGCAGCAACCGTTGTCCCAACACTTCGGGCGACAACCGCTTCATGTGTTCCTGATTGAGCCAGCGCAGTTTGTCGGTATTGAAACGCGACGGCGCCGGACTGATTGCATCGAGATCAAACCAGTCGCAAAATTCCTGCAGCGAAAACACCTCATCGTTACCGTGCGCCCAGCCCAACCGCGCCAGAAAATTGGTCATCGCTTCGGGCAAATAGCCGGCAACATCGTATTCGGTGACGCTCACCGCGCCGTGCCGCTTCGACAACTTTTGCCCGTCTTCGCCCAGTACGGTCGGCACATGCGCGAATACCGGCGGCTCAAAACCGAGCGCTCGAAAAATATTGATCTGGCGCGGCGTGTTGTTGACGTGATCGTCGCCACGGATGACGTGGGTGATGCGCATATCAACATCGTCCACCACCACGCAAAAATTGTACGTTGGCGTGCCATCGGGGCGAACGATCACCAGATCGTCGAGCTCGTCGTTCGCAAATTCGATGTGCCCTTTGACGCGATCATCCCAAGCTACCGTACCGCCATCGGGATTGCGGAAACGGATCACCGGCGCTACTCCGGCGGGCGGCGTTTTGCCGACGGCGTTTTCCGGCCGCCAACGACCGTCATAACGCGGCTTCTCGCCACGCGCCATCTGGGCTTCGCGCAGCGCGTCCAACTCCGAGGCCGGCATGTAACAACGGTAAGCCTGCCCGCGCGCCAACATGTCCTCGGCCACTTCGCGGTAACGCGCCATCCGTTGCATCTGGTAAAACGGCCCTTCGTCATAATTCAGGCCAAGCCAAGCCATGCTGTCCAGAATTGCCTGTGTGGCCGCCTGTGTCGAACGCTCGCGATCAGTGTCCTCGATTCGTAACACGAACGCTCCTTGAAAATGGCGGGCATACGCCCAGGCGAACAGCGCCGTGCGGGCGCCGCCCAAGTGCAGAAAACCGGTGGGGCTGGGAGCGAAACGAATGCGGACAGGCGCGGACATGAAATAGGCAAAAAAGTGAAAAGATAAAAAAGCGAAAACGAAAACATTTTTAATTGAATCACGCCTTGAACGAGCGAAAAAACGGGAGCGATCCATCAAGCTCCGTTCTCGTTGAAGGGCAAATCGTATTTTACGCGAAGCGGCCGGAATTGGCTGTAGAACAGGCGGAGCATCCATACGATGGGTCGGCGAGGGTGGGAGGCGGCATTCTGCGGCCCGTTCCAAAGGGCGGGGCTGCTCATGCGATAGGCGGCAAAGGGAGGAGTAAAGGCGCGATGAACAAAGAAAGCACGTCACTTTTATGCTTGTAACCCACTGTTTTTACAGCGTATTTATTAAGCTGCAACAATCTATTCCACTTATTACAGTTTGCCGCCCGCTTATCGGCTCCTTGTTGGGTGGGGGATAGCAGAGGGCTAAGGTAATGCCAAGCCGGTTACTGAGTAAAACTTGGAAAAAGGGGCAGACGTGAAAGCGAGGAACAAAGGATTTACTCTCATCGAACTGATGGTGGTCATCGTGGTAGGCGCTATTCTGCTGATGATTGCTGTCCCCAGCTTTCGTGACATGATCCTCGCTCAAAGGCTTGCCACGGCGGGTGACAACTTGGCGATTGCCATCAATACCGCCAGAATGGAAGCGATCAAACGTAACGGCAACGTTCAATTTTGCAGCGACAACTCGTCGCTCAATACCAACATCGATTCGCTAGGCGTTGCCTGTGACGCCAATGTCGGCGCCGTCTATGCTGCCGACAACGCAATCCCTCCGAATATCGGGCAAGTACTCAACACGGTAAACGGCTTGGGAACATCCGTGAAATTGACAGCGGCCAATACCAATATCGCCGCGCTTCGCTTCGATTCGCAGGGAATTGGGCATGCGATGACCGACGCCACGGTCAATGCCGCTACCGGTATCGCTTCGGTGAGTAATACCGTTCCGTTTAACAATGTTGTGGCCGAACTCTGCGTCGATGAGTTGAGCAGAAACAACATCTACACCATCAACATGACGAACGGTTCTATTCTTGATGTCACCAAATCAACAGGAACTTGCCCATGAAATCAAAATCCTCATCTCGCCATTCATCCGGCTTCGGATTGATCGAGGTCATGGTGGCCATACTGGTTTTGTCGATAGGCTTTCTCGGCTTGGCCGGGATGGTGGTTCGCTCGCTTTCCACTAACGGTACGGCCATGGCGCGCAGCGTGGCAACGGTTGCAGCATATTCCATTCAGGATGCCATGCGCGCTGATCGAACCAACGCCGCGAACGGCAGTTACAACGGGACAGTCACCGCCAGCAGTTGCTCTATCGGGACAGGTTCCGTGGCGCAGTTGCAACTTGGCCAGTGGTGCGCCGAGCTTTCCAACCCGGTATTGAACGGCGCCACGGCTGCTACCGGCGTCGTTCAATGCACCAATATCGGCATGAATAGCGTGTGCATGGTCACCATCTCTTGGGACGACAGCCGTAACGGCACGGTCAGCGGCAGCACCACCCAGACAGTGACTACCGTAGGCATGTTATGAATACGCTCAGATCCACCCGTCGCGCTGACGGCTTTACTCTGGTCGAACTGATGATCGCTATCCTGCTGGGGCTGATCATCGTTGCCGTTGTTTTGGGTTTTTTTCTGGAAATTCTTCAGGGGTATCGTACCAACAACGCGGTAAGCGATGTGCAAACCAGTTCTCGGCTGGCCTTTGAACTTTTGGCGCACGACATCCGCGATGCGGGGCTCACCGGCTGCAATAACGATGGGCGCGTGGCCAACATTCTCGCCAATGGCCCCACCGCTGTTTCCGGCGACGCTGCCTGGAATGCCGACTGGGGCAATGCACTCAAGGGTTACAGTCAGGGCGTGGTTGACGACCCGGCGCTCTTGGCGTTTAGTCAGGCTGCTAATACCGATTCCATCCAAGTGCTCGCTGCCGCCGATACCGCCATGAGCGTTCAGCTTCATACCCCCGGGCAGTTTGCTATCAACGGAGACATCGGCAATCTCAAGGACGGCGACACCGTCATCGTATGCGACCCCGATCATGCCGCGATTTTGCAAATTGCTGCCGTCGGCCCGCCTCTCGTTTACAACAACACGGGAAACTGCGGAATGAGTCTGGATTTCCCCGGCAGTTGCGGTGGTGATGGCGGTTATACGTTCGGGTCCAACTCGCAAATTGCGCCGTTGTACGCCGTGGACTGGTACATCGGCAACAACACGGTGGGCGGTAAATCGCTTTACCGCATCGTGCCGATGATAGACCCCAACCCGCAAGAAATGGTGCGGGACATTACCAGCATGAGTCTGCTTTATCTTCAATCGGGCGTTGCTAACTTCGTGGCAGCCAACGCAGTCACCGATTGGTCTGCCGTTTCTGCCGTGCAAATCACACTGGCGATACAAAGCTCTTTCCGGCGTGTCGGCACTGATGCACAGCCTCTGATCCGCAACTACTCCACTGTCGTTGCCCTTTACAACCGGATGAACTGACATGAAATATCGCTTGCCAATGCATCAATCCTCTGTACAAGCAGTGCTGACAAGGCTTCAGCGCGGCGTTGTTCTGGAGGTGGCCATCATCATCCTGCTGTTGATTGCGATCGTAGGGTTGGCCGTGTCGCGCAGCAGCTTCATGCAAGACAAAATGTCTGCCAATTTCTACGACCGCCAAATCACTTTTCAGTGCGCGCAAGCGGCATTGCGTCAAGGCGAAAACGCCGTTGACCTCAGCGCCGGCGGCGTGGGGGGATTCCGGGACTGCTCTCCCATCTCTGGCAACAATTGCCTGCCTGACCCGTTTACCGACAGTTCGGTGATGCCGAAGTTATTGACTCCAAGCGCCTTCACGGGGACTTATGCGGGAACGCCTGCCGCCGCGCTGTTGGATGGTCAACAACTGCAATACGTCGTGGAATATCTGGGGTCGTTTAACTCGGCGGCAGGTGGAGTGACCAGCAGCAGTTTCAACCTCATGAACCAGTGCTCCAATTATGAACAGTGCGGCGATTCAAATAGCACGGCTTCGGAGTTTTATCGCATTACGGCTCGCTGCGGGCCGACCGGTACGAGTGGTCGCGCCACAACAGTGACGCTTCAAACGGTTTATCGCCGGTGATTGATCGAAGGTGGAAAGGGAAAAATCATGTCTGCCAAAATTGCTACGAAATGGATATGTCTGGCCTCGGGGCTGCTGGCGCTGAGCGCAGCCAATGCGCAGGTGGCAACGTACAAGGAAGATTTCAGCGGCACCTCTACGAATCTAAGCTGGAAGGCTCTGAACGATGCCTGTCTGACGGCCTCAGGCAATGGCTCCAATAACACCGGCTCCAAAACAGATATTCCGAAGTGCAGTACCAAGACGCCAATGAACGGGCAAGGCACAACGATGTTTAAAAACACCACCGGCCCAGACTCGGCCGGCAAAGGCGCACTGATGTTGACGCCCGCACTGGTCTCTCAAACGGGCGCCGTTATTTCCAATTTCACTTTCGACGCCAGCCAAGGCTTGTCGTTGGTTTACACCACCTACACCTACGGTTTGACAGCCAACAATGGCTACAAAGTAGGCTCGATCAATCAAGGCGCGGATGGCATCGTCTTCATTCTCAGCGACGGTACCGCACCGATGCCTAGCGTCGCCGGCGGCCAGGGCGGCGCGCTGGGTTACAGTTGCATTGGAAATCAAAGACCCGGAGACAGTCCGGATGCAGGATTTGCCAATGCCTATCTTGGCGTAGGAACGGATGAATGGGGAAATTTTCTCAATTCCGGCGACAATGGGCCGACCTTATCCACTTCCGGTATCAACATCACCTCCGCCAATAACTTGACGAATGTTCCAACGGGCCCGAAGGGAAGCGGTAACGGGCCACAGTATCAGGCCAACCGGATCGGTATCCGGGGTGGGGGCAATATCACCTCCAGCGGATACTCAACTGATGCCGCCCTTCGTAATGCTTGCAACACCGCAATTTATTATAAAGATGCTACGGGCAAGACTTATGGCCATTACGACACCTGGAGCGACGCCTATTATGTGCTGCCCAGCGCTCAGAAGATTGTCTCTTCGGTTGCAAGCCTCAGCCAAGCCACCGCTCTTACTTATAAACTGACCATATCGACAGCAAACAAATTGAATTTTTACTTCAAAATCGGCAACGGACCCTATACGCAGGTGCTGCCTACCGATACAAATATTACGACACGGAATCCGCCGCTGCCGGCAAAGCTCCGTTTTGGTTTTACCGCCGGTACCGGCGCCGCCAACAATGTTCATGAAATCGGTTGTTTCGTGGCCGCGCCGCTGGCCTCCAACAGCAGCGCGGGCGCCAATACCACCACAGGTCAGGTGCAGATCGGCTCGCAGCTTTATCTGGCCAACTACAACGCGAACGACTGGTCGGGCACGGTACAGGCCATCCCCGTAATGATCAACTCCGTTACCGGGGATCTCAGCTTGTCTTCCACGCCTAACTGGGACGCCAACTGCGTGCTGACCGGCGGTTACTGCGCATCGACAGGGGCGGGCTCGGGAACGACGAACGCTTCGGGCAGCGCAACGCCTCTCCCTCTGCCCGGCAGCAATACCACGGGCTCGGCTCGCGTCTTGCTGACGAGCAACTCGACCACGGGAGCCGGGCTGGCTTTTCAATACACTCCTCTGAATACAGCCGAACAAAGTGCCTTGGGCGCGACTTCTGCCGTAGCCACCAACACCGTGAATTGGTTGCGCGGTGATCGTTCGACCGAACTGTCGTGGGGAAGCACGCCGGGCACTCTGCGCGCTCGCGCGAGCATCTTGGGGGATATCATCAATTCCAGCCCGACATGGGTCGGCCCGCCTCAGGGCGGCGCTTTCCCCGATGGCTTCAGTGATTTTCTCTACACCGGCACGCCCCCTGAAACGCCCTTCAGTGGTTATGTTTCTGGTTCCGCCGCGACGCGTCAGCCGGTCGTTTACGCGGGCAGCAATGATGGTTTTCTGCACGCTTTTCGTACGGGCGGTGTTGACAGCCTGAGCACAGCCCTTCCCAACGACGGTCAGGAAGTTCTGGGCTTCATGCCGGCGGGGCAGCTCATCAATTACGCTGCCGGAATCGCCAGTCCGGGGTATCAGCATAGCTACGTGGTGGATGCGACGCCCACCGCAGACGATTTGTTCTACGGCGGCGCCTGGCATACCTGGGTGGTCGGCGGTGTGGGTTCGACCGGACAGGAAATTTATGCGCTCGATGTAACCAACCCCGACAATTTTTCGGCAAGTCAGGCGGGAGCCATCGTGATGGGAGACTGGACGCCTGCCAACACCAGTACTCCCCTTGCACTCAATCACTTGAACTGCACGGTGGGCTCGCCGATGATCAAGCGGCTCCACAATGGGCAATGGGGCATTATTTTCGGCAATGGTTTGCCCGATGTGCCGCTCGCACGTTGCAGACAAACGTTGGGGGGCACCACCGCAGGCATTTATGTCGGAGTGATCGACTCCTCCACCGGTAAGGTGGCTTCTTTCCAATGGATCGATACGGGCGCCGTCGGCACAACCGCCGCGCCCAACGGCATCGCCTATGTCAGCCCGGTGGATGTCGATGGCGATTTCGTTACCGATTATGTGTATGCCGGCGATGTGTTGGGCAATCTCTGGCGTTTTGACCTCACCAGCAGCGATCCGAACACATGGAGTACAACCGCTCCGACGAAGTTGTTCCAAACCTCCGTCAATGGGCAGCAGCCCATTACCACGGCGCCGATCGTCGCTGCGGTGACCGATCCCACCAGAAACTCGCCGAAGCCGCTTATGATGGTTTACTTCGGCACAGGTCGATTGGCGCCATCTCCCACCAGCAGCACGGCGAATTATGCGTCAGGCAGCCAATCGTTTTACGGTATTTGGGACTGGAACTGGGCCGGGACGCATTGGGCGGGACTGTTTGCCAGCTTGACGTCCGGGCCTAGCCCCACCGCAATGCCTCTATTTCTTCAATCGTCCACCGAGTCGCCTCCGGGTTATCGCAAATTGAGCAACACCAATAAAGTGTGCTGGGCTGATCTGGCAGCATGCGGCAGCACGCCTTATTACGGCTGGAAATACAATTTCCCGGATTCTCAGGAGCAGGTAATTTATAACCCGATGGCGATGGCCGGCGCGATCGTTGTCAACACAGCGGAACCGCCAACCAATTCGTCGGCTTGCGATCCGGGGCAGCAACAGGGATGGACGATGGCTTTCAATCCCACCACAGGCGGAGGTTTTCCTCAGGACTTCTTCCGTAATTCGGGTGGCGGCTTTAGCGCAAGCGGAATGCCGGTTTCCGGCGTCAGGAAGAACGCAGTCGGCACCCCGGGGCGGTTCAATCATGACGGGAAGACTTATTTCTACTCGCAATCGTCGGATGCCACCAGCCGTTTCTTCGACCAGATAAATCCGCCCCCGATCAGTAGCATCAATCCGGCGCGGGTGTCGTGGCGTGAATTGAGGCATTAACAGCGAAGAGGCCAGTCATGAACAAAAAGCAAACGTTCCGACGTTTTACGGGTGCGACCGGCGGTGGTTTCACCTTGATCGAGTTGTTGATCGTGGTTGCCGTTATCGCCATTCTGGCGGCGATAGCCATTCCTTCGTACCGTTACTATATTATCAAGAGCAACCGAGCGGCGGCCAAAGCGTGTTTGTCGCAACTTTCCAATTATATGGAACGCTACTACGCCACCAACTTGCGTTACGATCAGGATACGAGTACGCCGCCCGTTAAAATAATATTACCGGTTCTCACATGCACTTCGCAAACCACCAGCTATAATTTTAGTTTTGCCCCCTCTGAGGGCAGTTTCCGGGGGATGACGGCGACGATGTCGGCGCCAAGCCCGAACCCGAATCAGGTGGCTTATGAGCTTCAAGCGGTGCCGCAAGGAAACCAAACGGAGGACACGCAATGCGGAACGCTTGCGCTCAACCAAACCGGCGCTCAAGGGATTAGTAGCACCACAGGTGACGTGCAGAAGTGTTGGGACAAATAAACGCGCTTGTTTTCTGTCCTGCAAGTGGATGAGAGAAAACGTGGCATGATGTCGTAGGGGCGGGCTTCAAACCCGCCCCTATATTTTTATTGTTCTGGAGCAAAGGAATTTGGCAGTGAAGGCGATGGATAAAGGATTTACTCTGATCGAATTGATCATCACGGTGGTGGTCGTCGCAATTCTGGCGGCGCTTGCCACGCCAAGCTATATCGACTATTTGCGGCGAGGCGATATTCCGGCGGGGCTTGCCGAGCTTTCCAATCAGAAAGTGAAAATGGAACAGTACTTCATGGACCATCGAAGCTATGAGGGACAAGCATGCACCAATATCAACAGTGTCACCGCAGGCAAGTTCACCTTTTCTTGCGTTGTAACGCCGCCGGCTTCGTTCGATTCCGGCGCCTTCAAGTTGACGGCAACAGGAAGCGGGCGTGTTGACGGTTTTGTTTATACGATAGATAACAAGAACGTCAAAGTCACTGTTTCGACGGGCGTCTGGAACAAGAGTAGCGTCAATTGCTGGATTTTGAAGAAGGACGGCTCTTGTTGACGGAATGAAAGGGCACGATACCGCAGGGCGGACTTGAAACCCGTCCCTACAACACCTTTTCCTCTCTTCCATTGCACTTTTACAACACAAATGTGTCGTGGCAATACATAATTATTGTTTTCGCCAGAATATCGCGTTAACATGCGACTTTTATGTTAGTCGGGTAGTGAGGAGGCATCAAGTGTCGAAGAGGGAAAATGTGCGCGGCTTCATGCTGGTGGAGGTTCTCGTGTCGATTCTTCTCTTTGCGCTGGGGATTGCGTCGCTCGTCAGTTTACAAGCGCGCGCGTTGGGGGTGACGGACGATGCACAGCACCGCGCCGAAGCCATGAACTATGCCAACGCTTACGTCGGCGAGATATGGGCGGCAGCCGGGGTGCCGAGCAGCGGGGTGGTGACAGGGGAAGCGCTTGCCGGACAATTTTCGGGCGCCAGAGGCGTGGGCGGGCTGGGCTACATGGCGTTTTCTCATCAGGTGACGACAGGCATTCCGGGCGCAAGTCCGCCGGAAGTCACCTTTCTTCCTTCAACGTTCACGTGGGTGAATCGGGCGACAACACCGCCGCAGCCGCTCAACATTCCGGGCGCGATGGTGACAATCACGATTCGCTGGCAGGATCGTCAAGACGAACACGCGATCCATTCCTACACGCAAACGTCTTCTGTTTCCTATAATTCCAAAGCGTCGGCCATCAATATTTTTCCATGAGGACGCTCATGGCAAACGCGACGCTTCGACAAAAAGGGGTAACGCTCGTTGAATTGATGGTGGCCGTGTTGATCGGCCTGCTTTCGCTGTACGCGGTGTATCGCGCTTACGAAGGAACGGAGCGCACGAAGCGCACGGCGATTTCCGTGGGCGATGCTCAAATCACCGGGCTGTACTCGATTTTTGTTTTGGAGCACGATCTCAAAAGTGCCGGCGCGCGGATCATGACGCCATTGGATGCGAGTGGCGAGCCGGGCAACGGCGCTTTGCTCGCCCATTGCTCCAATGCAGGAAATGTCTGGGCGACGAAGCCCGGGTCGATGGGCTCATCATCGAAAACGAAAGTGACGTTAAGCCTTCGCCCCATTCCCGTGTTGATCGTTCCTAACCGGAACAACTTTGACGACATCTTTATTTTTTTCGGCAATTCCTCTTTTCATCTGGACCCGGTAACCGTGACCGCTTCCGACGGCAGCTATACGACCATCGCTACACCTTTCGGTTTCAAGCAGGGCGATGTGCTGGTGGATTCGATGGCGCAGGCGGGAAAGCCGGAAGCGTCGGAGCGCGATTGCCGGACGTATGTTGTTCCGAAAAATTCACTCGACCGCAATGGCAATTTTCCGGCGGATACGATGTCGGATACGGTGACGCTGCATCTTCAAGGCGCGGCAAAAGAGCCTGAAGTCAAGGATCGGCTGATCGATCTCGGCGTGCCGGTGCGTCGCCACTTTTACGTTGACAGCAAGAACACTTTACAAATGGAAGAGTGGCGGTTCGACACCGACAAAGACGGCGTCACCGCGTGGAGACCGGCCCGCACCGACCCGCTCGTCTTCGGCGTGGTCGGCTTACGGGCGATGTACGGAATCGGCGACGTGACCGCCAGTGTTGATGTAAACGGTAACCGTGTGATTGGGCCGGTCAAGCAGTGGTTGCCGGCAAATTCACCGTGGAATTCAACGGCGCTTTTGTCGGCGCCGCTCGACACGATTCGGCAAATCAAAGCGGTGTGGTTGTCGATCATCGTTCAAGCCGATGAACCGGAGCTTGACAGCGCCGTCGCGGCGACATTGCCGACAACATTGACGCCATTCTCCGCTTGCCCGAAGGGAACGGCATGCCCGCCAAGCGTTGCCGTGACACTGCCGACGGGCTGGCGCTATCGCATGTATGAAACCGTGGTTCCGCTGGTCAACACCATACAGAATTAGAGATTCAATGCTTCATGAAAAAAATCAAACAGCACCTTCCTGCTTCGAAGCGCCAGCGCGGTGTAGTGTTGCTGATAACGCTGGTTATTCTGGTGGTGATGATGCTGGCGTCGGTGGGCATCATGAGATCGGTGGACACTTCGGTGGCGGCGGTGGGCAATATGGCGTTCAAGCAAGCGGCCGACGAAGCGGCGGGCGCCGCGATACAGCAATTTTTGCAGACGGTCGTCTCGAATTGGACGGTTCAGTTGACCGACCATCCAGAGTTTCTGGATCACGACGGCGCAGTGGGTTTTGGTGGCGGCGTGGGCTATTACGCGTCGATTCAGCCTGATGAAAGCGTCGAGGGAATTCCGGCGCTGCTGCAAGCGCGACCGCCCGCGAGTGACGCGCATCTCATCTTGAGCGGACCCGATGGCGCGGGAAACAGAGCCAGAATCGTGATCGAGCGAATGTGCAATGTGCCCGGCGCGGCCAACGAGAAGATTTGTCAGGGCGGAAAGATACCGCCAAGCTGCAAAGCCGATGAAAAGGACTGTTCTCCGGAGGACGAGCACGGCTTCATGGCGTATTACCGCGTCAGTGTGCGCGTCGATGGACCGAAAAATACCGTTTCTTTCGCGCAGAGTTTTATTCTTCTTTAAGCGGAGTTTTTGGAATTATTCATGGCGGCTTGAAACAAACTGGGTCTCGCCGAGAGGTATCTTGCAACAAGAGTCATCGCAGTTGTTTTTCCAATGGCGGCTTTCACTACATGCCCGCTCCCGGGCGCGGTGGTGATGGCGTTGCCGTCCAAGTTCCACAGTGTCTCCAGTGTGCAAACGCGGTTGCCTTCGGGCGCAATGATTTCCAGCGTGTCGCCGACGGCGAAGCGGTTTTTGACTTCGAGGGTGGTGAGGCCGGTGACGTGATTGTAGTCGATGACTTCGGCGACGAATTGCTGGGTGAAGTTTGAGGAAGCTCCGTCGGCGTAATTCTGGGTGTCGTCCGGCGCGTGGCGATCAAAAAAGCCTTCGGTGTAGCCGCGGTTGGCGAGGTTGTCGAGTTGTTTCAGAAGGTCGGGGTCGAATTCGCGTCCCATCATCGCATCGTCGATGGCGCGCCGGTAGATTTGCGCGGTACGGGCGGTGTAGTAGTGCGATTTGGTGCGGCCTTCGATCTTGAGGCTGTTGATGCCCATTTCGATCAACCGCTGAATGTGGCGGACGGCGCGCAGGTCACGCGAGTTCATCAGGTAGGTGCCGTGTTCGTCTTCAGAAATTTCCATCCATTCATTTTGTCGGCGCTCGGGTTCTTCGATGAGGTAAACCTGATCGGCGGCTGGCGGTGAGTTCGATTCTTCATGGGGTAGCAGCACGCCCTCGGCGGTTTCGTTTCCGGGCGCTAACCGATAGCGCCAGCGGCAGGCGTTGGTGCAGGCGCCCTGGTTGGCGTCGCGGTGGTTGAAGTAGCCGGAGAGCAGGCAGCGTCCCGAATAAGCGATGCACAAGGCGCCGTGCACGAAAACTTCCAGTTCAATATCGGGGCAATGCTGGCGAATGTCGGCGATTTCGTCGAGCGACAGTTCGCGCGACAGGATGATGCGGGCGATGCCTTGCCGCTGCCAGAAGCGCACGCTGGCGTAGTTGACAGCGTTGGCTTGAACGGAGAGGTGAATCGGCATCTCAGGCCAGCGCTCGCGCACCAGCATGATGAGACCCGGGTCGGCCATGATCAGCGCGTCCGGTCGGAGCGCAACAACCGGCGCCAGATCGTCGAGAAAGGTTTCGATTTTACGGTTGTGCGGCATGACGTTGACCGCCAGATAGAAGGCTTTGCCGGCCTCGTGCGCGACGACGATGCCTTCGGCGAGCGCGGCGGTGTTGCGGAATTCGTTGTTGCGCACGCGCAGGCTGTAGCGCGGCAGCCCGGCATAGACGGCATCAGCGCCGTAGGCGAAGGCGTAACGCAGGCTTTTCAGCGAACCGGCGGGAGAGAGAAGTTCGGGGCGTTTCATGTTCGGAATCTGGAATCAGGGCTGGGATTGTATCGTGTTGCTCCTTCGATTTTTTCGTGCGTGGTGAAAAGTGACAGATTTCCGACATTAGTTCTTATCCCGTTTCACTCATCCACGCCGTATAATGGCGTTGTGTTTTTTTGTTGGACGTATTTTCTGTAGCGAGACCAGACTCTGGGATGGAGGCAACAATGAACGCAGGACGTGAATGGAGTGAAACGATGAAAGCTGAATGGAACAGTTTGCAGCCGACAGGCGAAATATCGCGGCGGGGCTTTGTGGTCAGTTCGCTGGCGGCGGGATTTGCGCTGGCGGTACAGCCGGTGATGGCGCAGACGGCGATCAAGACCGGCACGGACGGCTTGGAAGCCTCGGATGTCAAAATTCCGGCGCAGGGCGGCGAGATGCCGGCGTATCGGGCGCGGCCGTCGAAGGGAAAAAACTGGCCGACGATTTTGGTGATACAAGAAATTTTCGGCGTGCACGATTACATCAAAGACATTTGTCGGCGACTGGCGCACCAGGGTTATCAAGCGATTGCGCCGGAGTTGTACGCGCGTTATGGCGATCCGCGCAAGTACGACGATATTCAACTGTTGATGCGCGAACTGGTGTCGAAGGTTCCCGACGGCGAAGTGCTCGCCGATCTCGACGCTTGCGCGGCGTGGGCACAGCAGCAGGGCGGCGACCCCGAGCGCTTGGGGATTACCGGCTTTTGCTGGGGCGGGCGCATTGCCTGGTTGTTCTGCGCGCGTCATCCGAAAGTCAAGGCAGGCGTGGCGTGGTATGGTCGTCTGGAGGGCGACAAAACGGCGTTGACGCCGCAGAATCCGATTGATGTCGTCGGCGAATTGAAAGCGCCGGTGTTGGGGTTGTACGGTGGCGCCGACGCGGGCATTTCGCAGGAGAGCGTCGAAAAAATGCGCAAGGCGTTGACGCAAGGCAGCGCTGCGGCGAAAGCATCCGAGATCATCGTTTATAAAGACGCGCCGCACGCGTTTCACGCTGATTATCGTCCCAGTTTCCGACGCGAGGCGGCGGAAGATGGTTGGAAGCGATTGTTGGAATGGTTTAAGAAGAAAGGCGTTTGAAGTTTGAATGCAAGTTTTAGGCATCGAAACCTCATGTGACGAAACCGGCATCGCGCTCTACGACACCGAGCGCGGTTTGCGCGCACACGCGCTGCACTCGCAAGTCGCGCTGCACGCGGCGTATGGCGGCGTGGTGCCGGAGTTGGCGTCGCGCGATCATGTGCGGCGTATCGTGCCGCTGATCGAAGCGGTGATGCGCGAAGCGCGAACAACGCTGGCGGCGATAGACGGCATTGCTTATACGCAAGGGCCGGGGCTGGCCGGCGCGTTGCTGGTCGGCGCCAGTGTGGCGAGCGCGTTGGCGATGGCGCTCGACAAGCCGCTGCTCGGCGTGCATCATCTGGAAGGGCATTTGTTGTCGCCGCTGCTCTCTGCTGACAAGCCGTCGTTTCCGTTTGTCGCGTTGCTGGTGTCGGGTGGGCACAGCCAGTTGTTTTTTGTTCGCGGCGTCGGTCAGTATGAACTGCTCGGCGACACCTTCGACGATGCTGCCGGTGAAGCCTTCGACAAAGCGGCGCAGTTACTCGGTTTGCAATACCCCGGCGGGCCGGCGCTGGCGCAGTTGGCCCGCCAAGGAAAGAGCGGCGTGATGCGGTTACCGCGTCCGTTGATCGACGCGCCGCATCTTCATTTCAGTTTTTCGGGATTGAAAACGGCGGTACTGACTTTGGTGCGGCAGTTGCAGCACGAAGGACGCTTCGACGAACAAGCGCGTGCCGATGTGGCGCTGGAGTTTGAAACGGCGGTGGTCGATGTTCTCGCGGCGAAAGCGTTTGCAGCGTTGCGACAAACGCAGAATCGACAATTGGTGGTGGCGGGCGGTGTCGGCGCGAATCAATCGTTGCGACAGCGTTTGTTCAAAGAAGCGGCGGCATCGGGAGTTCGCGTTTATTTTCCCGAGATGGAATTTTGCACCGACAACGGCGCGATGATTGCGCTGGTCGGCGCGCTGAGAATGACGCAGAAGGCGCGCGATTATGGTTTTCAAGTTCGGCCACGCTGGTCGTTGACCGAATTGACGGCGGCGTAGAAAAGCAAAGAAGCAAAGATCAAAGGGAAGGAAAATGCAAGTAGCGGTAGCACAACTCAATTTGACTGTGGGCGCGCTCGACGCCAACGCGCGACGCTTGTTGGAAGCGCATCAATCGGCGTGTCGTGCCGGAGCGCGGATCACGTTGACGCCGGAATTGTCGTTGACCGGTTATTCGCCGCAGGATTTGCTGTTGCGCCGAGCGTTCCTTGACGATTGCACGAAAAGTTTGCAAGCGCTGGCGGCGCAAGTCGATCAAGGTGTTTTGCTGGTGGGCTTTCCGGAAGTTGACGGGGCGCGCTGCTATAACGCGGTGGCGCTGTTGCGTCGCGGCAAAGTGCGACAGATTTATCGCAAGCAGGTTTTGCGATCGGAAGACAGGCGTTACTTTGAAAAGGGCAGCGCCGAAGATGCGGCCTCAGGGCTTTTCAAAGAGGACGGAACATGGTTTGCGATTCTGTGCGGCGACGATCTCATCAAGCCCGGGTCGGCCAGAGCGGCGTTGGCGGCGGGCGCGCAATGCGGGTTGGTCGCGGACGCGCGCGCTTATCAGATGGACGATGAAACGGCTTATCCGGCCTGGTTGTCGGCGCGAGCGAAAGCGTTGGGCTTGCCGTTGATCGTTGCTCAGCATGTGGGCGGGCAGGATACACAAGTGTTCATGGGCGCGTCGATGGCGGTGGCTTCGACAGGCGCTTGCGCACAACCGCTGCCGGTGTGGCATGAAGCGTTGGCGTCGGTGCGCCTCAACAAGCGCGGCGAGCCGGAAGCGCGCAGCAATCAAGCGCAAGAGTCGAGCGAGTATCACGTTTATCAAGCGTTGGTGACGGCGGTGCGCGATTACGTTAAGAAGAACGGTTTTCCCGGCGTGGTGATGGGCTTGTCGGGCGGCATCGATTCGGCGCTGGTGTTGGCGCTGGCTGTCGATGCACTGGGGCGGCAGCAGGTGCGAACCTTTATGTTGCCATCGCCTTACACCAGCGCGATGAGCCTGGACGACGCTAAAGCGATGGCGCAAGAACTGGGTGTCACACATCAAAGCATCACGCTGACGCCGTTGATGGACGCGGTCACGAAAACGCTGACGCCGTGGCTCGATGGCGCCCCCGGCGCGCTGACGGCGCAAAACATTCAGGCGCGGTTGCGCGCGCTGTTGTTGATGGGCTTGTCGAACCAACACAACTGGTTATTGCTGGCGACCGGCAACAAATCGGAAGCGGCGGTCGGTTATTCGACTTTGTACGGCGACATGGCCGGTGGTTTTGCGCCGCTCAAAGATGTGACCAAAGCCTGGGTTTATCGCTTGGCGCGTTATCGCAATACGCTGGGGCGGATCATTCCCGAACGAATTTTGACGCGCGCGCCGAGCGCCGAATTGGCATATGGACAAACCGATCAGGACGCTTTGCCGCCGTATGAAACGCTCGACGCCATCATCGAGGGTTACGTCGAACGGGGCGAGGATGCGGCGGCGCTGTTGGAGCAAGGCATTTCGCGCCAACATCTCAAGGAAACGCTGCAACTTCTGGCAGTGAATGAGTACAAGCGGCGACAAGCGGTGCCCGGCCCGCGACTGACGGCGGGTGCGTTCGACGAAGATTGGCGCTATCCGATGACCTCCAAGTGGCGGGAATTGTAGAAGAAAATGGTTGCAGAAAAACCGGCGGGAAAAGCCTGTGTTATAGTCATCTATAAAGGGTTTTGTTCCGCAGGCGAAGAGGGGAAGCAGGGTTCATCATGAAACGCATTGAAGCCATCATCAAACCGTTCAAACTCGACGAAGTGCGCGAAGCGCTGTCGGAGTTGGGCGCATCGGGCATGACCGTGACCGAGGTCAAAGGGTTCGGTCGTCAAAAAGGACACACCGAGCTGTATCGGGGGGCAGAGTACGCTATCGACTTTCTGCCCAAGATCAAAGTCGAAGTGGTGCTTCCCGATGCGCTGGTCGAGCGAGCGATCGAGGCGATCATTCGCGCTGCGCGCACCGGCAAAATCGGCGACGGCAAGATTTTCGTCACGCCGATGGAACAAGTGGTTCGCATTCGCACCGGCGAAGAAGGTGAAATCGCACTCTGACGGAGCGCGAGTGGTTTGATCAAACACGAGGAAAAAATCATGAACGCATTTTTCAGAGAGTTCAGGGAATTCGCCGTCAAGGGCAGCGTCGTCGATCTGGCGGTCGGGATCATCATCGGCGCAGCCTTCGGGAAAATCGTCGATTCGCTGGTAAAAGATTTGGTGATGCCGATTGTCAGCCGTCTTTTGGGCGGCCTCGATTTCACGAATTGGTTTTTCGTTCTCGGGAAAATCCCCGACAACTACAGTGGGTCGATGACCTATGAAGCGCTGACCAAAGCGGGGGTGCCGCTGTTCGCTTACGGCAATTTCATCACGATTCTGATAAACTTTATCATTCTGGCGTTGGTGATTTTTCTGATGGTGAAGCAGGTCAACCGACTCAAGAGAAATGCGTCTGCGGCGGAAGAACCGGCCGCCGACGCGCCGACGCCGGAAGACGTTTTGTTGTTGAGGGAAATACGCGATTCATTGAAAAAATCATAGGGGGATGTATGAAAACAATAGGTTTGTTGGGGGGAATGAGTTGGGAATCCACGGTATCGTATTACCAGATAATCAACAAAGAAGTGCGCGAGCGGTTGGGAGGATTGCACTCGGCGAAGATTCTGCTTTGCAGCGTTGATTTTCAGCAAATCGAAGCGTGGCAGCGGCAAGGGGAATGGGAGAAAGCCGGTCAGTATTGCGCGCAACAGGCGGCGATGCTGTGCAAGGCAGGCGCGGACTGCATCGTTCTGTGCACCAACACCATGCACGTCATCGCGCCGATTATCGAAGCGGCGATCGACGTTCCGTTTCTGCACATTGTTGATTCGACGGCGGCGGCGATCAAGCGGCAAGGGCTGCACAAAGTCGGTTTCCTCGGAACGCGTTTCAGCATGGAGCGCCCGTTCTTCAAGGATCGCTTGCGCAGCCAATGCGGCGTTGACGTGTTGTTGCCCAACGTCGAAGACAGAGAGAAGGTTCATCGGATTATTTTTGACGAATTGTGTTGCGGCGAAATTTTGGAGACATCGAAACAATTTTTTTGCGACGTGATCCAAAAACTGGCGACGCAAGGCGCCGAGGGAATCATTTTAGGCTGCACGGAAATCCCGTTGCTGATTAAGCCGGAAGATGCGTCGGTGCCTTTGTTCGATACGGCGGAGTTGCATGCGAAAAGCGCTTGCGATTGGGCGCTGGCCGACGTGGCTTGAGTCACGAAGATAGCGAAGCGTTGAAGTGACCGAAGCATCGCATTGGAGAAAGGCGAGCGTGACCGGTCGCCACTCGTGGTCGGACCGCCTTTTTTCGTTGCGGGTTGACGCGCCGGAGATTCGGTTCACCGCCGGGCAATTTGTCTCGCTGGCGTTGCCGGCGCCGGAAGGAAGCGCCGAGCCGATGATGGCGCGACCTTATTCGTTCGTTAACGCACCAAACAGCGCGTTGAGCAAGAAGGCGCCGCACGAATTTCTCATCGCCGAATTGTCGCAGGGAACTTTGTCGCCGCGCTTGGCGCGGTTGCGCGAAGGCGACGCCATCTGGATCGGCAACGCTTACGGTTTTTTCGTGTGCGACGAAATACCCTCCGCGCCGACGCTGTGGATGATGGCGACCGGCACGGGCATCGCGCCGTTTCTGTCGATGCTGCGTACCGAGGAACTGTGGCAGAAGTTTGAGCGCATCGTGCTGGCACATGGCGTGCGACAAACGGAGGAACTGGTGTATCCGGAGGTGATCTCAGCGGTGCGGCTGGAACGCGGCGAGCGTTTCTTTTACGCGCCTTTTGTTAGTCGTGAAACCATTACCTCCAAAAATCACGGGCGTTTTTCGGGGCGGATCACGACAGCGCTGGCCGACGGTCAACTGGAAAAAGCGGCAAGCCTCACCATCGACAAAGATACGGCGCAAGTGATGTTGTGTGGCAATCCGGCGATGGTGGAAGACGTGCAGCGCTTACTCAGCGAACGGGGAATGCGTCGGCATCGCAAGCGTGCGCCGGGTCAAATCACGGTTGAGACTTACTGGTAAAGCCGACGCGGGTGAGAGCGCGTGCTTTCGTTTCCGTGCGGTTATCTTCAAATTTTTGCCTTCGCACTTTTGTCGCCTGTAAGCGACGACGGTAAATTTCGCTTGCCATGATTTTGTCCGAATCTTTCACCGAATTGCCCGAAAGGCGCTATAGAAGCGGCATCAGTCAGATTATAATTGTGACATTGCTTTTCCACTTTCGACATCAAAATTCAGGAGAACGTGATGACCGCCCCCGACCGCATGGCTTCGAAGTGCCCGAGATGGTTGAAATCTTTGTTGTTGCCGTTTCAAGCGTTGCGTTGGTTGATTCACCAGCTTTTCGGTGAATTGTTTTGGCGGCCGCCGCGTTGGGCAGCGTTTGCCGGACGCGGCGTCGGCGCGGCATCGGGATGTGCGCGTCGGCATCCGGCCTGGCTCATCGGAATTCTGGCGGTGTTGGCGGCGCTGATAGGCGGCTGGTTCTGGTGGCAAGCGCAACCCAAACCGGTGACGGTCCAAATGCAAGTCGTCAATCCCGAATACACCAATTACAATACCGACAACGAGAAGCCGAAAGTTTTTCCGCTGAATATCGTGTTCTCGGCGCCGGTAGCAATTCTGGAAAGTGTTGACAAGGAAGTCGCCAGCGAAAGCATCACGGTGTCGCCGCCGCTGAAAGGCAAGTGGAAATGGCAAGGCGACACGGTGTTATCCTTGATGCCCGATCCCGATTGGCCGGTGGGCACCGATTACACCGTGACGTTTTCGCCGAAGATGTTTCGGCCGGAAGCGCGTTTCGACAGCTACAAAGCGACGTTTCATTCGCCGCTTTTTGAAATGAGATCGTTGACCGCGCGTTTCGATCAAAGCCCGACCGACCCCAAAAACAAAATCGTCGTGGCGACGATCGATTTCTCGCACCCGGTGGACACGGCCGATTTCGAGAAGCGAATCAGTTTGGTGATGGGCGGACAGGAAAAAGGCGTGCTCGGCTTGGGCGAAAAGAAAACGGCTTTTGAAGTAAGCTACGATAAAAAGAAACTCAGCGCCAGCATTCATTCAACGCGGTTGCCGATTCCCGAGAAACCGCAAACGATGCGGGTGACGATTGACAAAGGCGTACACGCTGCCGGCGGCGGCAACGCCACGAGCGAAGCGATGAGCGCTACCGCAGACATTCCCGGCATCGACAGTTTGCGAATCAACGATCTTCGACCGATCGTGGTAACCAATGAAAAATTTCAGCCGGAGCAGGTGCTGACCTTGCAACCCTCGATGCTGGTGCAAGAGCGGGAAGCGAAGAACGCGGTGAAGGCGTGGCTGTTGCCGGAGCAGCCGCCGGAAGGCGCGCCACAACGCAACTTGCGAATCAGTTGGGACAAAAAGAAACCGTATCCGTGGAGCGATGGGGACGTGTCGCTCATCGACCCGACGACGCTCGAGGGAGGCGAAGTCGTGAAACTGGAAGCGATTCCGAGCGAGAACGACGTGGCCGATACGTTCAGCTACCGTTATCATGCAACGCCCGGCCGCTACCTTTATGTGCAGATACCCAAAGGGCTGATGGCGTTCGGCGGCTATCGCTTGGGTAAGGACGTGATTCGTGTTTTCAAGGTGCCGGATTATCCGGCGGTGGCGAAGATCATGTCGGAAGGCTCGTTATTGTCGCTGGCGGGCGAGCGTAAACTGTCGGTGCTGGCGCGCGATATTCCGGCGATTCGTTATACGATCAGCCGCGTGTTGCCGCAACAGTTGCAGCTTTTGGTCAAGCGTAATGATGTACGATACAACAATGATTTTTTTGCAAATCCGAATCTCCAAAATTATGGGTATATTACCGAAGACGATATCTCTGAGCGCTTTGTAAAAATCATCGAGTTGCCAAAACTGGAACCGGGGAAACCGCAGTATCAGGCGCTGGATTTGAACGAATACCTGAAGACGCAACGCGGTATTTTCGTGTTGCATGTGCAGGGCTACGACCCGAAGACGAAACTCCCCATCGGGGAACAAGACAATCGCCTGATTATGGTGAGCGATCTGGGCATGATCGACAAGAAGGCGTCCGATGGCAGCCACGATCTTTTCGTGCAGTCCATTCACAACGGCGGCCCGGTGGCCAACGCTTCGATCGATGTGATCGGTCGCAATGGTTTGTCGGTGCTGCAAGTAAAAACTGACGCCAGTGGGCATGCGGCGCTTCCCCGGATCGACAATTTCAAAAATGAACGTGAACCGATATTTTTCCTGGCCAGCAAGGACGGCGACAGCAGTTTCTTGCCGTACAACCCCTATAACAGCCGTAATTTAAATTATTCGCGCTTCGATGTCGGCGGCGCGGTCAACGCGACGGAAGCGAAGCAACTGTCGGCGTATCTTTTTTCGGACCGTGGCATCTATCGGCCGGGTGAGGAGATTCGCGTCGGGATGATCGTGCGCCCGACCGATTGGGCGCAATCGGTGGCGGGCATTCCGTTACAACTGGAAGTGATTGACGCGCGCGGTTTGACGGTGCGGCGCGACAAAATCAAATTGCCGGAAAGCGGCTTCGGCGAGTTGCGCCATCCAACGCTCGACACGGCGCCGGCGGGCACTTACACGATCAACCTATCGCTGATCAAAAAAGATCGCGCTGACACGGTGATCGGCTCCACGACGGTACGCGTGCAGGATTTCGAGCCGGATCGTTTGCGGATGAACGTGCATTTCAGCGATACGTCAAACGACGGCTGGGTGACGCCAAACGATTTGGCGGTGCAAGTGTCGTTGCAGAATTTGTTTGCGACACCGGCGGAAGATCGCCGCATTCGCGGCTTCATGTCGCTAACGCCGGGCGTGTTGAAATTCGCGCACTACAAGGATTATTTATTCAATGATCCCTACAACGATCCGAAGCATCCCATGGAGACGGTATCGGAAGAACTGGCCGAGACAAGAACCGATGTGCAGGGGCAAACGACGTTGAAACTCGACCTGCAACGCTTCGCGCGAGCGACGTACCGCGCGCAAGTCGTCGTGCAGGGCTACGAGGCCGACGGCGGTCGCGGTGTGTCGTCCGAAGCGGCGGTGCTGGTGTCGTCGCTCGATTATCTGGTCGGCTACAAACCGGACGGCAAACTGGAGTTTGTGCGTCGCGATAGCGAACGCAAGGTGAATTTGCTGGCAATCGGTCGCGATGGTAAACAACGCGCCGTTGATGGGTTGAAGTTGCAGCGTGTCGAGCGTCGCTTTGTCTCGGTGCTGACCAAGCAAGATGATGGCACTTACCGTTATCTGTCGAAAGAAAAAGAAATTCTGCTCGACGAAACACCACTGACGATTGCGGCGGCCGGTCAGCCGTTAAAGCTGGCAACCGAAACGCCGGGCGCGTTCAGTTACGTGGTGCGTGACAAGGACGGGCTCGAATACGCTCACATCAACTACAGCGTTGCCGGTGAAGCCAACTTGACGCGCTCGCTCGACAAGAACGCCGAATTGAAGTTGACGCTGTCGAAAGGCGATTTCGCGCCGGGCGAAGAAATCGAGGTACAGATCGAAGCGCCTTATACCGGCAGCGGCTTGATCACCATCGAGCGCGACAAGATTTACGCTTATCGCTGGTTCTCCAGCAAGACGACCAGCACGGTGCAGAAAATCAAGTTGCCGAACGACGTTGATGGTAACGCCTATTTGACGATTACTTTCGTGCGCGATCCGGGCTCGGACGAAATTTACATGAGCCCGCTGTCGTATGGCGTGGCGCCGTTCTCGATCAGCCGCGAACGTTATCAAACGAAGCTCGACGTGACGACGCCGGACAAGATCAAGCCGGGCGACACGGTGGCGTTCAAGGTGAAAAGCAGCAAGCCGACGAAAGCGGTGGTGTTTGCCGTTGACGAAGGAATTCTGCAAGTGGCGCGCTACAAGATGGCCGACCCGCTCGGATATTTCTTCCAGAAGCGGGCGCTCGAGGTAGCGACCAGCCAGTTGCTCGATATGATTCTGCCGGAGTTTTCGCGGGTGATGGCGTCGGCGCCGGGCGGTGATGGTGAAGGCGCGCTAGGAAAATTCCTCAATCCGTTCAAGCGCAAACGCGACCCGGCGGTGGCATACTGGTCGGGCATCGTTGATGTCGGGCCGGACGGCAAATCGTTGTCGTGGCAAGTGCCCGAATCGTTCAACGGCAGCTTGCGCGTGATGGCGGTGGCGGTGTCGCCGCAAACAATCGGCACGTTTGAAGGGCACACCGTTGTGCGCGGCGATTTTGTACTGTCGCCAAACGCGCCGCTGTCGGTGACGCCGGGCGATGAGTTTGATTTGCCGGTCGGTGTTTCGAACAATCTGGAAGGTTCCGGCAAGGATGCGAAAGTGAAAATCGCGCTCGATACCGGCGATTATTTTGAAGTGGTCGGCGACAAAGCCATTGACGTGCCGATTTCGGAAAATCGGGAAGGTATCGTGCATTTCCGCGTGCGCGCTAAACCGTTGCTGGGTTCTGGAACGTTGTCGTTGACGGCAAGTATCGGCGACAAGAAATCGCGTCTGGCAACAGCGGTGAGCGTGCGACCCGCAACGCCGTACCGTCAGGAGTTTCAGGCCGGAACGGTGGCCGCCGGCAAAGAGGCTGAGTTGCCGATGAGCCGTCGCTTGTTCCCCGATCATCGCAAGCTCGCAGTGAATGTGTCGGCATCGCCGATGGTGATGGCCGATGGCTTGGCCGCGTATCTCGGCGAGTACCCGTATTCGTGCACCGAGCAAATCGTTTCGCAGGCGATACCGGCGTTGGTATTGAGCCATCGACCGGGGTTCGGCGAGATCAAGACGAAGCGCGGCGAAACGCTATCCAGTTTGATGACCACGTTGCGGGCGCGGCAGAACGCTGAGGGCGCTTACGGGTTGTGGGCGGCGAACACCATCATCTCGGAACCGGCGAGCGTGTGGGCGCAGCAATTCCTCGTCGAAGCGAAAGATCGCGGCGAGGTGGTGCCGGCCGATATGCTGCAGCGAGGCAACGAATGGTTGCAGGATTTCGCCACCAGCGAGGGTGATGACTTGTTCGCCGATCGGCTGCGGGCGCAAGCGGTGTATTTGTTGACGCGGCAGGGAACACAGACTTCCTCTCTGGCGGCGACGATTCAGAAGCGCCTCGAAAAACGCGACGCCAAAACTTGGAAGAACGATTTGGCGGCGGTGTATCTGGCAGCGACGTACAAGATGTTGAAGCAGGATCGCCTTGCCGACGATGTGCTGAGCGATTTCCGTTTCAACATCAGCGCCGAGGGAAAGAAAGAGGATGAACGCAACGATCCGCTGGCGGGCGCTCGCGACAACGAGTGGTGGTTGTGTGCCGACGTATGTCGAGATGCCGGCGCTTTGTATCTGTTGGCGAAGCATTTCCCGGAACGCGCCAAAGCATTGCCGGGGGACGCCTTCACACCGATGCTCACCGCGTTGACGACGTACCAGAACACCACCATCACTTCGGCGGGGTTATTGCTGGCGCTCGATGCGTGGACGAATCTGGCGGAAACGTCGGCCAGCGCCAAATTCAGCGTCAACGAAATTTTGAAGGACAAGACCGCGCGTGAACTGGCGCTTTCGGAGGGATTGGTGCAGCGTGCTTCGTTCACTCCCGAAGCGTTGAAATTGGCCATTCGCAATCAGGGCAACTTGATGGGCTTTTACGTGGCCGAAGCTTCTGGCTTCGATGTCGAGCCGCCCACGAGTGATGTGCGCGAAGGTGCTGAAATCCTGCGCGAATATACCGACGCTTCCGGCAAGCTGCTGACGTCGGTGACGCAAGGCGATGACGTGTACGTTCATCTCAAGTTCCGTGGGTTGAACCGAACCTTCGACGGCAACCTTATGGCAATCGTCGATTTGCTGCCGGGAGGTTTCGACCTCGTGCTGAACCCGCCGAACGCGGCGGCGAACAGCAACGACTCGCAACAGGCGTTGCGTGCCGATGCGCATAACGAAGAGGCTGAATCAGAAGGAGGCGACGACGGGCAAGACAATTCGTCGAATGACGAGGAGAGCCATTGGACGCCGCCGTTCGGCAATTCGCCGACGAACTGGTGGGCTCAGTACGCCGATGTGCGCGAAGATCGCATCGTGTTGTATGGTGTTCTGGAGTCCAAGTCCAACGAATTTGTCTATAAGATTCGCGCCACCAACGTCGGCACTTACACGTTGCCGCCAGCTTACGCCGAAGGCTTGTATCGCCGCGACATTCGCGCGCGCAGCTTGCCGGGAGGAAAGCTGACCGTCGTGCCGGTGAAGAAATAGTGAAGCAGTGATGCTCTGATGGATCGTGTTGAAAAGCCGTCCCTCTCCCCTTGCGGGAGAGGGACGGGGCGATGGAAAGCGATCGTGTTGAAACAGGAAAGGCGCTACATGAACGAAGTACACCGCTTATATCGTTTCGCCAGCGTCGGGCTGATCGCCTCTTTTTTGGCCTGTCTTGGCGTCGGTGTCGGGGGATGTACGCAAGCGCTGCCCGCCGTCAACGAAGGTGATTTGATTTTTCAAACTTCGCGCTCGGCGCAAAGTCAGGGCATTCAACAAGCCACTGGCTCGCGTTACAGTCACATGGGCATCATCCTGTTTCAAAACGGCAAGCCTTACGTTTTTGAAGCCGTCGCCACGGTGAAATATACGCCGCTGGCTCAATGGATTGCCCGCGGCGACGGTGGTCATTATGTAGCCAAACGGTTGAAGGACGCGCAGCAAACCTTGACGCCGGAGGCTCTGAAAAAGTTGCATCACGCCGCCGACGCTTTTGTCAACAAGCCGTATGACCTGACTTTTGAATGGTCGGATGATCGCATCTACTGCTCGGAACTGGTTTGGAAAATGGTTGACCGCGCGCTCGGCATTCAGATCGGCAAGCTGCAAAAAATCCGTGAGTTTCATCTCGATGCTCCGGCGGTCAAACAGAAACTTCGGGAGCGTTACGGCGACAAGGTGCCGCTGGATGAAACCGTGATTTCGCCGCAAGCCATGTTCGAGTCGCCGTTGTTGATCACTGTGGCTGAACGCTAACCATTGATGAACATGTTTCGCCAGTCACGTTTTCTTCGGGTGCTTTACCGCGTGGCGCTGGTGCTGACGGTGATGGCTGTCGCTGTCGTGGCCATTCGTCTTTGGCCGAAGCCGCCGTTGCGCGATTCGATTCCGTCGTCGGTGGCGGTGTACGATGCGCGTGGCACGTTGTTGCGGTTGACGCTGGCGCGCGATGAGCAATACCGTTTGTGGTTGCCTCTGGCCGAAATTCCTCCCGAACTGGTTGAAGCGGTGCAGTTGCACGAAGATCAGTATTTCGATTATCACCCTGGCGTCAATCTGTGGGCGTTATTGCGCGCTACTGCGAGAACGTACAGCGGCGGAGCGCGACAAGGCGCTTCGACCTTGACGATGCAACTGGCGCGTCTCATCTATAAACTCAACACGCGCACGCCGTGGGGAAAGATCAAGCAAATCGCGCTGGCACTGAGTTTGGAAGCGCGTTACAGCAAAGCCGAAATTCTTGAAGCGTATCTCAACGCGGTGCCTTACGGACAAAACATCGAAGGCGTGGCCGCTGCCAGTCTGATTTATTTCGGCAAGCGACCGCAAGCGTTGAGCTTGCCGGAAATTTTGACACTGGCGGTGATTCCGCAAAGCCCGTCGTTGCGCACACCCGGCGATGAAGCACAAACGCGATTGAGCGAAGCGCGGATGCGCTTGTTTGAACGTTGGTTGGAAAAACATCCGGAAGCGCGCGCACAAGCAGGGCTGGTGTCGGCGCCGTTAAACTTGCGCGGAAAAATTCGATTACCGTTTGAAGCGCCGCATTTTACCACGATGTTGTTAATGGAAGACGCGCGGGCATCGACGGAAATTCAAACGACGCTTGATTTGCGTTTGCAAAAATTGCTGGAGCGGCAGATGCGGCACTATTTGTCGCGGGTGCAGCGGCAAGGGTTGAAAAACGGCAGCGCGTTGCTGGTGGACTGGACAACGATGGAGGTCAAGGCCTGGCTCGGTTCGGCGGATTTTTTCGATGCGTCGCTGGACGGGCAAGTCAACGGTGTGCTCGGCAAGCGCTCGCCGGGGTCCACCTTGAAGCCGTTCATCTACGCGTTGGCCATCGATCAGGGCGTTCTGCATCCGATGACGATACTGAAAGACTCGCCGCAGAGTTTCGGCCCGTTCACGCCGGAAAATTTCGACGGGACGTTCGTCGGGCCGATCAGCGCGCAGCAAGCGTTGATTCGCTCGCGCAACATTCCGGCGGTTGTCGTCAACGCGCAACTCAAGCGGCCGTCGCTCTATGAATTTCTCTGGAACGCGCATGTTGCCAAATTGGCGAACGAAGCGCACTACGGTTTGGCGTTGACGCTGGGCGGTGGCGAAGTAACGATGGCTGAATTGGCGACCTTGTATTCGATCCTGCCCAATCAGGGGCGCTGGCAGCCGCTGGTGGCGCGCAAGGACAACGCCGGTTCATTGGCGCCGTCGCAGAAACTTTTATCGGACGACGCAGCCTTCATCACGCTCGACATGCTCGAAAAAAACCCGCGCCCCGATGTGGCTTACGCCGGTCGGGTGATGCCGTTGCCGGTGGCTTGGAAAACGGGAACATCGTGGGGCTTTCGCGATGCGTGGACGGCGGGCGTGTTCGGTCGCTATGTGTTGGTGGTGTGGTTGGGCAATTTCGACGGCAGCAGCAATCAGGCGCTGGTCGGCGTTGACGCAGCGGCGCCGTTGTTCTTCAGCATTGCCGATGCGTTGATGGCGACCGACAACACGATTGCCATTGCGCGCCGTCAACCGAGTAACGCGATTCGGCTCGATGTTTGTCAGGCCTCCGGCGATTTGCCGAACGCCGATTGCCCGCGCACGGTCAAAACGTGGTTCATTCCAGGCGTGTCGCCGATCAAAGTGTCTGACTTGCATCGTGCCGTGATGGTTGATACGCGAACCGGAAAAATGGCGTGCCCACCTTACGACCCGCGTTTCGTCAAGCGCGAAGTTTTTGAATTCTGGTCATCCGATTTGCGGCGCTTGTTTGCGCAAGCGGGGGTGCCGCGACGTTTGCCGCCGCCGCCAGTCGATTGCGGCGGACAAAATAGCAACGTGGCCGGCACTGCGCCGAGGATTATTTCACCGCTGACCGGCGTGACGTATCAGCGACGCCTTTCTCGCAGCGGCGACGATGACAACGACGCCATCACGTTGCAAGCGATTGCCGACGGCGACGTTGAAACGCTGTATTGGTTTTTAGGCACCGGCTACCTCGGCAGCAGCGCGTCGGGCAAGGATTTTTCATGGAAGGACGCGCCGTCCGGCCGCAACACCTTGCGCGTGGTTGATGATCACGGGCGAACAGATACGAGAACGGTGGCAGTGGAGTTGGTGCCGTAAACTTTACCATCGTTTTTTGAACCATAAAGCGACATTCACCAACCCTATCAGCACTGGCACTTCCACCAGCGGCCCGATAACAGCAACAAACGCCTCGCCGGAATTCAGACCAAACACGGCGATGGCAACGGCGATAGCAAGCTCAAAGTTATTGGAAGCGGCAGTGAAGGAAAGAGTGGCCGACTGCTCGTAGTTTGCTCCTGCCCGTTTGGAGAGATAAAACGAAAACAGAAACATCACAAAGAAATAAACCAGCAGGGGAACGGCAATTTTCAACACGTCGATAGGGAGTTGCACAATGAATTCTCCCTTGAGGGAGAACATGACCACAATGGTAAAAAGTAGCGCTCTGAGAGTCCAAGGACTGATGCGCGGAAGAAAAGTTTTTTCATACCATTCTGCACCTTTGAACCTCAAGCCGAAGAGGCGCGAAGCTACGCCGGCAAGAAAAGGAATGCCGAGATAAATGAAGACGCTTTCGGCAATCTGCCCCATGCTCACGCCCACTACTGCGCCGGACAGGCCCAGCCAACTCGGTAGCACGGTGATAAAGACCCAAGCGTAAACGGAGAAGAAAAGCACTTGGAAAATGGCGTTGAAGGCAACCAACCCGGCGCAGTATTCCCGATCGCCGCCAGCGAGGTCGTTCCAAACGATCACCATGGCAATGCAACGAGCGAGGCCGATAAGGATAAGGCCGACCATGTAGCTATTGTTGCCAGAAAGAAAGGCAATCGCCAGAAAAAACATGAGAACAGGGCCGACGATCCAGTTTTGCACCAATGAAAGCAGCAACACTTTTCCGTTACGGAACACTTGCCCGAATTGTTCGTATTTCACTTTTGCCAAAGGCGGGTACATCATCAGGACAAGTCCGATAGTAATGGGAATGTTGGTCATCCCTATCTGAAAAAAGTTGATAACATTCTTTACGTCCGGCGCGAACCACCCCAAAGCCACGCCTGCGAACATGGCAAGGAAGATCCACAGGGTCAGGTAGCGATCGAGAAAGGAAAGCCGCTGCAGCGTCGATGGGTTCAAGGGTTTCTCACATGGCGGCGATAGCATCGAGAGCGACCTGAATTTGCGTTTCGTTCATGCCCGGCTTCGCTTCGAGTCGTCGTAACAAAACGTTTATCCGCTTGCGCAACACGTCAAGGGTTTCGGAAAAAGCAGCGGCGATACCTTCTTCGCCGCCTTGTACTTTGGCCGGGTCGGGCATTCCCCAATGACTGCGCACGACTTTGCCGAAGTACAGCGGGCAGGTTTCACCCGCAGCATCGGCGCACAGGGTGATTACCACTTCCGGTTTTTCCGTCAGCTCGTTCCATGATTTGCTGAACAAGCCTTGCGTGGCAATCCCGGCCTCCTTGAGCGCGGCCAAAGCGCGGGGATGTACAAAACCGGCGGGTTTGCTGCCCGCGCTTTGCGCGGTCATGCCAGCCGGAGCCATCGATCTGAACAAGGCTTCCGCGATGATGGAACGGCAAGAATTGCCCGTGCAGAGAAAAAGAATGTTCATACGCGCCGCGCCCCCCATTTCATATTATTTGCTCTATGATTTCAGCGGCATCTTGAACCATCTTTGGGCAAAGCGTTTTTACCCGCTCCGATGCTATTTTTTTGTCGTCATTAACGAAGTCGACTCCCAAAAGTTCGAAGCAGTTTGTTGTTTTGTTTCTTTCCTTAAATAGTGCGGAAAACTTCTGTATCAAAGCATAAGATTTTTCCTTAGAGTCGCTATCCTCTTTCAAGAAGTTGCCATACCTCAACCCTATGAGCAGATAAGCTCCTGACACGGCTCCACATGTTTCCTGTTGCCTACCCATTCCGGCTCCAAGACCACAAGCGATTTTCAGCGCAGTCTTTTTATCTAGGCCAAACTCCTCGCCATATGTGGACAATATGGACTGAGAGCAGTTAAAGCCTTCCTTGAAACAAGCTACAGCGTCATTTACTTTGCTTTTACTCATCACATAGCTCCCTGTTTCCGCGCTTCAATAGACAGGCTTACCACGTAATCCGCGATTTCCTCGCCTTTCGGCAAAGCTTCGGCGATTTGTCTGTACAAGGGGTCGTTCCAGTCCTGCATGTTTCGCACGTAGTCGGGCTTGGGCGTCAGAACGATGGAGTTGAAGCCAGTTTTTTCCAGCACGGCTCTGGTTTCTTCAACCAGCGCCGCTCCGGCCACGCAACCCACCAGCGCCGCCGCCATTTCCCGAATGTTGTCTGGTAAGGGCTTCAACAAAGCCAAGTCCGAAACGGATACCTTGCCGTCGGGTTTGAGCACACGGAAAATTTCCCGCCAGACTTGAGGCTTGTCCGGTGAAAGGTTGATGACACAGTTGGAAAGTACCACGTCAATGCTGGCATCCGACACGGGCAAATTTTCAATCTCGCCAAGGCGAAACTCGACATTGTCGAAGCCGGTGCGTTGCCGATAGGGCTCGATGTTCTCGCGCGCTCGGGCAAGCATTTCGGGAGTCATGTCCACACCGATGACCCGCCCGGAGGCCTTTACCTTTACGCCAGCCTGAAATGCATCGAAACCGCCGCCGCTACCGAGATCAAGCACGGTCTGGCCTTCCAGTAAAGCCGCGATGGCGACGGGGTTGCCGCAAGAAAGTCCCATATTCGCACCCTCCGGCAGATGGGCGAGGCTTTCCGCATCGTAGCCGATGGCTTGCGCCAATCGGTCAGGGTCAGCCTGATTGCTGCGCTGACTACCACAGCATCCGCCGCCGCTACCGCAACAGGAAGATTGTTGCCCCGTTGCGATGGCTGCGTATCCGGCGCGTACGGTTTCTTTGATGGAAGCACTCGATGAGGGATTGTTTTGTTGAGTCATGAAAAACTCCTTTCATGTTTGGGGTTAACAATTACGAGTTCTTTTCACTTTTTTGTCGCCATCTCCGCAACAACAGTGATCTGTGAGGTAGGCGATGATTTCCAGCATCAGCGGAACACTGGCTCGATAGCGCCAGAAGCGACCTTCCTTTTCCATTTCGACCAGCCCGCTGTGCAGCAGGGTTTTCAAATGGAACGAAAGATTGGTCGAGGGAATATCCAGTTTTTGGGCGATTTCCCCGGCCACCAACCCGTCGGGCGCGTAGCGTACCAGCAAACGAAAAACATCCAGCCGCGCGCTGGAGGACAGAGCTTCAAAGACAAGAGTAGCGTTTTCAGTTTTCATGGAATGAATGTTCAACGATTATTGAAGTATTGTCAAGAGGATAACATCAAAAAACGGGAGGGTAAAAAAATGAGGGTTTATATCATCCGCCCTGAGCTTGCCAAAGGGAACCCCAAAGAGGGAATGATACATTCCCGGGGCTTCGGCAAGGTCAGTCTAAAAGGTTAACTGCGCTATACCGCGCTGCTGCCCAACATCAAAATCGCCTTCCGATTCGACGGCGAAAAAACTTTTTCGGCGGCGTCAAGCCAAGGCAACCACAAGCTTTGCAGATGCTCACGCGGCGACAGGGTTACATCGCGCGGCGCGGGAACGAGGAAGGTAAAAAGGTGCTCGGTATTGTGGACGGTGCCGGGCGGGTAGCGATGGCGCCAGTGTTCGTAAAGCGGATAAGTGGTTTGAAAATGCGCGTCGCGCAGCTGACCGTCGCGCGCGGCATTGAGTCCGCTTTCTTCAAAGAGTTCACGTTGTGCCGCGTGTTGCGGCGTCTCGTCGGGTTCGAGGCTGCCGGTCACCGATTGCCAGTAGCCGGGGAAGTCGGCGCGTTCCAGCAGCAGGATGTCGAGACGCGCGGTGTGAATGACGACCAGCACCGACTCCGGCCGTTTGTAGCGCGGCATCACCGCCCCGGGTCTTGGCGCGTGTGATCGATGAACACCCAGAACGGCAAGTCGGACGAACGCCAATAGTCGATGGCTTCTTCGAGGGTTTCACGCAAGGTAACCCAATCGTGAGCGGCGAGTTTCTCGAAGGACGCGGTGTGTTTCAAGTGGAGCACGACGCCGGTGTCACCGAACCACGCATCGTCGCACAACACGTCGTAGAGCGCGTCCCAGTTGTTTCCGAAGTAATCCGGAAACTCCAGCGCTTCGGCCAGACGCCCGAGCAGTTGGGCTTTGTTGTGAACGTCGGCGATATCGACGACGAAGTAATGCTGCGTCGAACTTTCGCACGTTTTGATGAGGCGCGCGGTGGCTTCGGCAGTTTTGAGGGTGTGAATACCGACCTGATTGAGGTCGTCAAGGTTGAGCGGTTTCATTGCGAATGAGTTGGAAGCTCTGGTAATGATCGGCAGTGTAATAACAGTGGTCGGGCGCCGACGGTTTCTCTCCGCCGCAGACGATGCGGCGAGCGCCGCGATCTCGGGCGCCGGGCGTCGGCACAGTGTATTCATGATAATAGCCGCGCGGTTTTCTCGGCAACTGTTTTTCACGGTTGCCGAAGATGATGCCGTCGCGTCTGTTGGGAAAAGGCCCGTCTTGATGAATCAGGGCCAAGGTTTTTTGCGCTTCGGGCGGAAGCCGGTGCACCGCAATGGTTTCGGAGGTTGACGGGTGCGCCGCTTTTTTCGCGCAGGCGGTCAGGCCGTTCGCGCCGAAAAGCAGCACTACCGCCAGAGCGACGACGGCTCCAAAACGACCCCATGCGCGGCCAAAAGCGGGCGTCATCATGTCAACTTTTCAAAACATCGCTGGCGCGCACGCGAATGTGCAAGTCGCGCAGTTGTTGTTCGGTGACCGGCGTTGGCGCTTCGACCAGCAAATCTTGCCCGCGTTGGGTTTTCGGGAACGCGATCACATCGCGGATCGACTCGGCGCCGGTCATCAGCGTCAGAATGCGATCCAGCCCGAAAGCGATGCCGCCATGCGGCGGGGTGCCGTATTGCAGCGCTTTCAGCAGGAAACCGAATTTGCGTTCCTGATCTTCTTTGGAAATTTTCATGGCGTCGAAAACTTTGGCCTGAACTTCCTCACGGTGGATACGCACCGAGCCGCCGCCGATTTCCCAGCCGTTCAACACCACGTCGTAGGCTTTGGCCAGCGCTTTTTCAGGATCGGTGCTGAACAGATTTTCGTGGCCGTCTTTCGGCGCGGTGAACGGATGGTGACGCGCCGACCAGGTTTTGGTGTCTTCGTTGAATTCAAACATCGGGAAGTCAACCACCCACAACGGTTTCCAGCCTTTTTCGGCGAGTCCGAGTTGATGACCGACTTTGGCGCGCAGCGCGCCGATCGCGTCGTTGACGACTTTTTCGTGATCGGCGCCGAAGAAAATGAGATCGCCGTTCTGCGCGCCGGTGCGTTGCAGAATTTCACGCAGCACATTTTCCGGCAGGAATTTCACGATGGGCGATTGCAAGCCGGTTTCGTTGACTTGCGTGGCATCGTTGACTTTGATGTAGGCCAAGCCCTTCGCGCCGTAGATGGCGACGAAGGCGGTGTAATCATCGATTTCCTTGCGCGACAATTTGGCGCCGCCCGGCACGCGCAACGCGACGACGCGGCCATAAGCCATGTCGGCGGCGGCGCGGAAAACCTTGAACTCGACCGTCTTCATCAAATCGGTCAGTTCGGTGAACTTGAGCGGCACGCGCAAGTCGGGCTTGTCCGAACCGTAATCGCGCATCACTTCGGCGTAAGAGAGAATCGGGAACGGCGGCAGATCGAGATCAAGCGCTTCCTTGAACATCGTGCGCACCAGGCCTTCCATGATCTCGCGGATGTCGTGCTCGTCGAGGAAAGACGTTTCGATGTCGATCTGGGTGAATTCGGGTTGACGGTCAGCGCGCAAATCTTCGTCGCGGAAACATTTGACGATTTGATAGTAACGATCAAAGCCGGCCATCATCAGCATTTGCTTGAACAGTTGCGGCGATTGCGGCAGCGCGTAAAAATGGCCGTGATGAATCCGCGACGGCACCAAAAATTCGCGCGCGCCTTCCGGCGTGGACTTGTAAAGCATCGGCGTTTCGATGTCGATGAAGCCGTGCGCGTCGAGATAGCGACGCGCCGCCATCGCGGTTTTGTGGCGCAACTTCAGATTGCGCTGCATCGGCGCCCGCCGCAGATCGAGAATGCGATTTTCCAGACGCACGGTTTCCGACAAATTGTCGTCGTCGAGTTGGAACGGCGGCGGCAGCGAGGCATTGAGCAGCACAACATCGTGCGCCAGCACTTCAATCGTGCCGGAAGTCAGATTAGGATTGATGGTGCCTTCCGGACGACGACGTACCAAACCGGTGACGCGGACGACGTATTCGCTGCGCAGCTTCTCAGCCGTGGCGAACGGATCGGGACGATCCGGGTCGAACACGATTTGCAACAAGCCCTCGCGGTCGCGCAGGTCGATGAAGATCACGCCGCCGTGGTCACGACGACGGTGCACCCAGCCCATGACCGTAATGGTTTGGTTCAAATAATGATCGTCGATCAGTCCGCAATAATTGGTACGCTTCAAAATAGTCTCCGCTGAAAAACGCGCGCCGGGCGGGGTACGCGCCGCGCACAAACGTATATTCTAAAACGAAATGGAAGGCGCGATTTACCTGTGGCGTCGGAAAAAATCAGGGCGCCGGCGGCACAATGGGCGGCGGGGCAGGGATGACAGGCGTGTCGCCGACGGGCAGCGCGTGGCTGTGCGGTTCAAGCACGCCCATCGAAACGACGTATTTCAGCGCTTCTTCGACGCTCATCTGCAACTCATGGACTTGCGATTTCGGCAGCATGACGAAATAGCCGGAAGTCGGAATCGGGGTGGTCGGGACGTACACGCTGACGTATTCCTCGTCGAGGAATTCGGCGATTTCACTGGCGGGACTGCCGGTTCGGAAGGCGATCGTCCACGAGCCTTTGCGCGGGAATTCGATCAACAGCGCCTTGCGAAAAGCGTTGCCGTTGTTGGACAGGATAGTGTCGCTGACCTGCTTGATGCTGGAATAAATCGACTTGACGAACGGAATACGTCCGAGAATCTTCTCCCAAGCGGAGATCAGCTTTGCCCCGAAAATGTTGGTGGCGATGGCGCCGGTGCCAAACAGAATCAGCAGGCTGATGACAACGCCAAGTCCGGGAATTTTGAAGCCCAACAAATGCTCGGGCTGCCAAACATCGGGGATCAGCAGCATCCCTTGATCCAGCGTCGAGATCAGCAGGTACAGCACCCAGAGCGTGAAGCCGAGCGGTACCCAAACCAGCAGTCCGGCGATCAAATAACGTTTCATCAGCGGTAACCGTCAGTGATGACAGCCGCAGTTGGCGGCGCAGGCCGGCGGCGGCGTGCTGTCGTTTTCGGGCTTCAGCGGGCAGGCGGGAGCGGATTTGTTCTTGAAATCCGTGGCATACCAACCGCTGCCTTTCAGTTGAAAACCGGCGGCGGAGACCAGCTTGGTCAGCGTCGCCTTGCCGCAGGCAGGGCAATCAGTCAGGGCAGGGTCTGACATTTTTTGCAGGGTTTCAAGCGTATGCCCGCAAGCAGAACAACGGTATTCGTAAATGGGCACAATCATCTCCAGAATCAAAAAACAGGTGGTAAGCCTGATGACGTGTTATAGATGGGGTAGAAGGCGCTTTTTTGCAAGGGCAGGCCTTTTAAAAGCGCGTCGTCAAGGTCATTCATTTTGCCCAAATTCGCGGGAAACGACAAGACGCATTGACTTTCACAGCTAAATCTCGCTTCGCTTTCCCAGCGTGACAACAAGCACGGATAACGCCTTGCCTTTGATACTGTCCGAAGGGCGGGAGGGGGGAAGATTTGCCCTGCGCGGGCTATAATTACTCCTTCAGCAAAGCCCTTTCAATCAAGTCTTCAAAAAAATGACTGTAGAACTGTTTCAGCCCAATCAGATCGAAGCCGCCGCGCAGGCGGCGTGGAATGCCGGTGACGTTTATCGCAGCGATGAGCGCAGCGACCGCCGGAAGTTTTATTGCGTGTCGATGCTGCCGTACCCGTCCGGCAAGTTGCACATGGGGCACGTTCGCAATTACACGATCAACGATGTGATGTACCGCCATCTGCGCATGAAGGGGTTGAATGTCTTGATGCCGATGGGTTGGGATGCGTTCGGCTTGCCCGCCGAGAACGCGGCGATGAAAAGCGGTCAGCCGCCGGCTCGCTGGACGTATGAAAACATTGCGTACATGAAGAAGCAGATGCAGGCGATGGGACTGGCGATCGACTGGTCGCGCGAGGTGGCGACGTGTCGGCCTGAATATTATCGGTGGAATCAATGGCTGTTTTTGAAGATGCTGGAGAAGGGTATCGCGTATCTGAAAACCGGCGCGGTGAACTGGGACCCGGTCGATCAAACGGTGCTGGCCAACGAGCAGGTGATCGACGGGCGCGGCTGGCGCTCGGGCGCGCTGATCGAAAAGCGCGAGATTCCGATGTATTATTTGCGGATCACCGATTATGCCGACGAGTTGCTTGCCAAGCTCGACGAGATGCCGGGCTGGCCGGAGCGCGTCAAGACGATGCAGGCGAACTGGATCGGCAAGAGTTTCGGCGTGCGTTTTGCGTTCACGCACGACATTCGCAACGCCGACGGTGATCTGATCCACGACGGCCGGATGTATGTGTTCACGACGCGCGCCGACACCATCATGGGTGTGACTTTTTGCGCGGTGGCGGCGGAGCATCCGCTGGCTGCGGCGGCAGCGCGGAACAATCCGAAGCTGGCGGCGTTCATCGACGAGTGCAAGCGCGGCAGCGTGATGGAAGCCGATATGGCGTTGATGGAAAAGAAGGGCATGCCGACCGGCCTTTTCGTCACACACCCGCTGACCGGCGCGCAGGTGCCGGTGTGGGTCGGTAATTATGTGTTGATGAGTTACGGCGACGGTGCGGTGATGGGCGTACCGGCGCACGACGAGCGCGATTTCGAGTTTGCGAAAAAATACGGGCTGCCGATTCAGCAGGTGGTGGCGGTTTCCGGCGAAGCGTTTTCGCTGGACGGTTGGCAATCGTGGTACGAGGACAAAGAGCGCTGCGCCTGTGTGAATAGCGGCAAGTACGACGGTTTGCCGTACAAGGAAGCGGTGGACGCGGTGGCCGCCGATCTGGCGGCGAAAGGTCTCGGCGAAAAGCGCACGACTTATCGCTTGCGCGACTGGGGCATTTCGCGTCAGCGTTATTGGGGTACGCCGATTCCGATCATTCATTGCCCGACTTGCGGCGTGGTGCCGGTGCCGGAAAAAGATTTGCCGGTGGTGTTGCCCGAAGATTGCGTGCCGGATGGCAGCGGCAATCCGCTCAACAAGCGCGCCGATTTTCTGCAATGCACTTGCCCGAAGTGCGGCGGCGCGGCGCGGCGCGAGACTGACACGATGGATACGTTTGTCGATTCGTGCTGGTACTACATGCGTTACACCTGCCCCGACGCGAAGACGATGGTCGATGCGCGCAACGATTACTGGATGCCGATGGATCAGTACATCGGCGGCATCGAGCATGCGATCATGCACTTGCTTTACGCGCGTTTTTGGACGAAGGTGATGCGCGACTTCGGCCTCGTCAACATCGACGAGCCGTTTGAACGCTTGCTGACGCAGGGCATGGTGTTGAATCACATTTTTCAACGGCGCACGGAAAAAGGCGGCATCGATTATTACGCGCCGGAAGAAATCGATCTCACGCGCGACAGCGTCGGCAAAGTCATCGGCGCGCGAGCGAAGGATGACGGCAAAGCGGTGGAGTACGCCGGAATAGGCACGATGTCGAAATCGAAACGTAACGGCGTCGATCCGCAGGATTTGATCGACCGTTACGGCGCCGACACGGCGCGGCTGTTCGTGATGTTCGCGTCGCATCCCGAAGCCACGCTCGAATGGTCGGACGCGGGCGTCGAAGGCGCGCATCGTTTCTTGCGGCGGTTGTGGCAATACGCTTGCGAACATGGCGTCGAAGCATCGCAAGAATCGACGCAAGACAAAACGGTTCGGCAACTGCGTTTCGAGATTCACAGTACCTTGAAACAAGCCAACTTCGACTACGAGCGTTTGCAATACAACACCGTGGTTTCCGCCGGAATGAAAATGTTGAACGCGCTGGAAGCGCAGGGCAGCAACGAAGATTCGAAGGCAGCGGTCGGCGAAGGCTTGGGTATTTTGTTGCGCATTCTGTATCCGATCGTGCCGCACACAGCGTATGTATTATGGGAAAAATTGGGCTACGACAAGAAGTATGGCACGTTGCTCGACGCGCCCTGGCCGGAAGTTGACGAGAAAGCGCTGGTGCAGGATGAAATCGAACTGGTGCTGCAAATCAATGGCAAGCTGCGCGGCAAGCTGACGGCATCGGCGACAGCGACGCGCGAGATGCTGGAAGCGCTGGCGCGCGACAGTGCCGAAGTGACCAAACACGCAGAGGGCAGAGCGATCAAAAAAATCGTCGTGGTGCCCGGGAGGTTGATCAATGTGGTCGTCTGACGGGAAAGCGAAACGTCGCGCGCTGTTGCAGGGCGCGCTGTGCTTGGGTGTGGTTGGCGCGCTGTCGGCGTGCGGCTTCAGGTTGCGCGGCGACGTAACTTACACGTTTCAGTCTATCGCGATCAACGGCGCGGAAGCGCCGGTGGTGGTCGAAAACCTGCGCAAATTATTGAGTCGCGTCACGGGTTTGAAAGTGATGGATCATCCCAAGGACGCGCAGGTGACGCTCGATCTCAATCAGGTGTCTGACGACAAATCAGTGTTATCGCTGACCTCCGGCGGTCGCGCGCGTGAATATGTGTTGACCCGAGTCTATGCGTTTCGTTTGTACGACCAGGACGGCAACGAATGGATGCCGCCCGGCGAAATCGAAACTCAGCGCTCTTATTCTTACGACGATACCCAACGGCTGGCGCGTGAAATTCAAGAGCAGAATCTTTTGCTGGAGATGCAGCAGGACGCGGCGCAGCAGATTTTGCGGCGTTTGCAAAAAGCACAGCAGCCGAGTTGATCGCGCATGCAGATCCGTTTCGACGATCTCGAAAAACATTTGGCGAAATCGCTTTCGCCGTTGTACGTCATTCATGGTGAGGAAGCGTTATTCGTTCAGGAAGCGGGCGACGCCATTCGCCGCGCCGCGCGTGAAGCGGGCTGCATCGAGCGCGAAGTGTTCGTCGTCGAGAGTGGTTTCAAGTGGGACAGTTTGCTGACGGCGCACAGCAATCTGGGTTTATTCGGCGACCGCCGCTTGCTCGATTTGCGCATTCCCTCCGGCAAGCCCGGCGTCGAAGGCGCCAAAGTGCTGGAGAAATACGCGCAAACATTGGACGAGCAGCAGGTGACGCTGATCTCGCTGCCGCGTGCCGACAAAACGATGCAGGCAACTGGCTGGTTCAAAGCGCTGGAAGAAGTCGGAACAGTGGTGCCGGTGCAACCGCTGGAACGCGAAGCGTTGCCGCGCTGGATCGGCGAACGCTTGCGGCGGCAGGGGCAACAAGCGACAGACGAAATGTTGATTTATCTCGCCGACCATTGTGAAGGTAATTTGCTGGCGGCGCGTCAGGAAATTGAAAAGCTGGGGCTGTTGTTTCCGACCGGCGCGTTGACGATGGAAATGATCGAAACGGCGATTGCCGACGTAGCGCGCTACGATGTGTTCGCATTGTCGGAAGCGTGGTTGACCGGCGACGCGGCGCGGGTGGTGCGTTTGTTGCAAGCGCTGCGCGACGAAGGCGAAGCGGTGACGTTGCCGGTGTGGCAATTCTCCGAAGATGTTCACGCGCTGTGCGCCGTGCGGGCGCAGACTTTGCAGGGCGTGCCTGCGGCGCAGGCGATCCGGCAGGCGCGGGTTTGGGGACGGCGACAAGCGGCAATGGAAAAAGCGGCGCGACGGGTGCCCAACGCGGCGCTGCCCGGTTTTCTGGGAGTACTGGCGAAACTGGACGCGCAAGCAAAAGGCTTGACGCTGAGCGGGTTGCCTGTTGATGTCTGGCAAAGTTTGACGACAGCGGCGCTGGCGTTTTGCGGAAAGCCAGGGATCAGGCATCAATAAGCGGGGAACGCGGTGATGGCAAACAAAATTTCCATCCGTTTTTTCGATGACAGGGAAGTTCGCGCCATTTGGGATGATGAAAGCTCCAAATGGTGGTTTTCGGCGCTTGATATTATCGGCGTATTGCGTGGCGAGAGCGATTACGAGAAGAATCGAAACTATTGGAAGTATCTGAAAGCAAAGCTGAAACGCGAAAATCATCAACTGGGTAGTGTGACTACCCAGTTCAAATTCACCGCGCCAGACGGCAAAAAGCGCGCCGCGAACGTCCTTGACCACAATGGCATCGTTGAGCTTGCGAAGAATTTTCCAAGCAAGAAAGCCAACCGTTTCATCGAATGGTTCACTTACAGCGATGAGACGATTGACGGCAAGAGCAAGTCCAAGGCTTACGCTCTTTTTGACAGTTCATTGCTCGATACCATGGAAATCGGAACGGTCAAGGGTTTGCAACAGATTCACGGTTATTTGTTTGGCGGGCTTTATGATTTCGCCGGGCAGATCAGAACGCTCAATATTGCCAAGGGCGGCTTCCAGTTCGCCATGACGCAGTTCCTGCCCGGAACGTTGAAAACGATCGAGGACATGCCCGAACGCACGTTTGAAGAAATCGCAGACAAGTATGTAGAGATGAACGTCGCTCATCCCTTCATGGAGGGTAACGGCAGGAGCATGCGCATTTGGCTCGACCTGATCTTGAAGAAGAACTTGAAACGGTGTGTCGATTGGAGCAAGATCAACAAGAAAGATTATCTGAACGCAATGAAAGAAAGCGTTGCCGATCCGGCGCAGATCAAAACCCTGCTCGCGTCGGCTTTGACGGACAAGATCAACGACCGCGAGATGTTCATGAAAGGCGTGGATTACTCCTATTACTATGAACAGGAAGATGATATTACGGAAGGCGATGGCGAATGACGGTTCAGTCGCCGGATGATGAAAGATTGAGTAGGCTAATAATGCTTGGAGGTAATTAACCTATGGCAGTTAAAAAAAGTGAACTGTACAGCAGTCTTTGGGCGAGCTGCGACAGCTTGCGCGGCGGCATGGACAGTTCACAATACAAGGATTACATCCTGACCCTTTTGTTTGTGAAATACGTTTCGGACAAGTTCAAGGGAGTCGCGTACGGCGATATTGACGTTCCTGAAGGCGGCAGTTTTGACGACATGCTGGCGCTTATTGGCGATAAAAACATCGGCGAAAAAATGGACAAAATCATCGCCGAACTTGCCAAGGCAAACGAGCTCCGAGGAGTCATTGATAACGCGCATTTTAACGACCCAGACAAACTGGGCAAAGGTAAGGAGATGGTCGACAAGCTCAGCGAATTATTGGGCATCTTTCGCGACCAGATGCCTGATTTTTCCAAAAACCGCGCCGACGGCGACGACATTATCGGCGACGCTTACGAGTACCTGATGCGGAACTTTGCCACCGAAAGCGGCAAGAGCAAAGGGCAATTTTACACTCCCGCCGAGGTGTCGAGGATACTTGCGAAAGTTGTGGGTATCGAACACGCCCGCGGCAACAATACCACTCTCTATGACCCCGCCTGTGGTTCGGGCAGCCTCCTCATCCGAGCCGCTGAAGCCGCGCCTGTAAACGTTGCCATTTACGGTCAGGAGAAGGAAGGCACGACTGCCGGTCTTGCCCGTATGAACCTTGTCTTACATAACCGCGCAACCGCCGAAATTAAAGCCGGGAATACATTCTCTGACCCACAGATGAGCCAAACCGACGACAGCGCAATCCGCCAGTTTGATTTCGCCGTGGTTAATCCGCCGTTCTCTGATAAAAATTGGACGCACGGCTTGAAAGAGTATGGACGATTTGATGGCTACGGCGACCGGCCGCCCCAGAAGAACGGCGACTTTGCGTGGCTGCTTCATATTATCAAATCCCTGAAGCGCAAGGGCAAAGCGGCGGTTATCCTGCCCCACGGCGTACTGTTCCGTGGAAACGCCGAGGCCACCATACGCCAGTCGCTTATTGACCGTGGCTTTATTAAAGGCATCATCGGTCTGCCCGCCAACCTTTTTTACGGCACAGGCATTCCGGCTTGCATCATCGTCATCGACAAGGAAAACG
>WRFN01000011.1 GCA_009778785.1 Betaproteobacteria bacterium
ATCGACGGTATAGGTAAACGTTGCCGCCGTTGCCGAGGTGAACGTCAACGTCGCCGTTCCCGCTTTGGTTTTGACGACATTGTTGCTGTTGAAAGGCAAAACTCCCCACGCCGGTCCCGTCAAACGATAAACGTCCAGAGTAACCTTGTCGTTGGCGACCCAGCCATCAGCGCCCTCGAAGATGTACCAGAACGCTTTACCGGAACTGTCGTAGGTGTACCAGGGAACAAAGATGTAGCGGGAATTGGTGGGAAAGTTCAGAAGAACCGTCAGCCCCCAACCGCTTTCATCCGCTTTCATCCATTGGCCGGTGTATTGACGGGTGGGGCCGTAGTTGCTAGACGGCGGGGTCGTGGCCGGATCCAGCCATTGTTTGATCGAGTTATAAACCAGTGAAATGCTCGAATAGCAAAAAACGTTATTGCTGGTGATATAGGACCTGCCAACATCAGAACAAGATGCGCCTGCCGCGCCGCTCGACAGCCCGCCTCGTAAATAATAGGCGCCGTTCGATAAGGTAAACACGCCCGAGCCGCTACTGGCAGATTCAACAAGTCCCTCCGACCAACTGACCAAAGTCAAGTTGGCATTATCGATATTATTAAAGTAACGGCTAAAAACGGCGTCACAGGTTTTCCCTTCCCCTTTGCCGGCGCTGACTTTTTTGACATCCCTGCTGGGGTGATGAATACCGATCATGGCGCCGCTGGTAAAGCGGTTGGAATCCCATCCGGCAAAGTAAGCGTTCGCCGGCACGCTGTCGTTGAGGCGAAGCAACAAGGTATCTGTGGATATTTGGTTATGCAGGATTTGCGCCCCACCGGTTCGGGTCGTGTAATTCGAGTTTTTCTGGGAACCGCCGCAACTGGAAGCTTCGTCAAACCAAAAGGTGTTGAGGGTGTTCATCAAGGATTGGGCGCTGGCGCCTGCAGAAGAAACCGCACAGTGCGCAGCACTCCAGAAATAGGCGATTTGCGAATTATCGGAGCTGTTCAACAAAGTTCCCGTGCAACCGTAAGAGTACACAGCATCTGTAACCACAGTTCTGGCGACGGCTTTGGACGCATTCTGAAAACCCGTGCCAAGAGAGCTGAATTTACAGGCAACATCAACTTCGCAGGACAGGGATGCCTGAATAACTTGAGCGGTGCTGAGCCCATCTTGCGCCGATGTGAAGATGTGTGACGCGCCGCCTAAACGAATGTTGACATCGCTCGGACTCACCGACGAAGGCAGGTAGATTTCGATGTTTTGAGTTTCGCCCTCGGTAACCGGCGTCCAATAAACATGACTGTCGCTGAGCAAGGCTTTGACTTCCTGACCGCTGACCACGCCGATGATTCGGTCCGGCTCGGCGGAACCGGAGAAACGCAACTCGGCGTTGTCGGGCAAGGCGCGAATCCGCAAACTGACACGCAATTCCTTGGCTTCGGGGGAAGTGATCGCCCATTGTGCAACGTAGCCGTTGCCATTGCTTTGCCAGTTCAGGGCAGCGGGAGTGTCGGCGATTTCGGTGTCAGCGTTGCGGTTGACGCCAATTTTGATGGGATAGGCTTGAAGGTAGCCGTTTGCATCCGGCGCATTTTCTTCCTGCAGGGCTTTCAGCGCCGTTGCGGGCAAGGGCATAAAGGTAACGGCGGTGGCGTTGCTGACGTTCGACGCCGCGCGCCAAGCAACCACGGCTTCGGCTTTGGCCGAAGTGACCGGCGCGCCTTCAACGCGCAAAACCTCGTCGGAGGAAAACGCCGTTGAAGCGAACAGCGCCAGCGTTGCGCCAAGCAACCCGAGAGCAACAGAAAGGAGAGAGTGACGAAGAATGTTCACGGTAATTTCTTTCTTCCATAGGGACAGCAGGGGGTAGAATTTCAGGATATATGAATCATGGAAGGAAAACAAGCGTCCAAAACAAAAGCCCCGCTTTTTCAAGCGAGGCTTTTGAGAAATGGCGCGCCCGGCAGGATTCGAACCCACGACCCCCTGGTTCGTAGCCAGGTACTCTATCCAACTGAGCTACGGGCGCAAGGCGCGCATTATAGCAAATCCGGCGGGTAAGCGGGCGATTTTCGACAGGCATATCTCGACAGGATATTTTCGCGGGAATGGCTACCAATGAGGCGCTAGCCTCACGGCGTCGCCTTCCCTTTTCCCTGTTCCCGCACTTCTTGTGCTTCGCGCGACATCGGGAACCAGCCCTTCTCGGAATCGGCGCCGGTCACGGCCATGATGAGTCGAAGGGTGGCGAACGCCAGCGATGACAGCAGCCGCGTCATCAGCGTGCGTTGTTGCCACTGCGCCGCCAGCACCGGTTGCGCGCCGTCGTCGATCAGTTTCAACAGCGCGCCGCGCAGTTGCTCGGCGAACGCTTGATTGTTGACGACGAGGTTGGCTTCGCGCGCCATCAAAAAAGAATACGGGTCGATGTTCGATGAACCGATAGTGGCGAAATCATCGTCGATCACAGCAACTTTGGCGTGCAGGAACGAACGATGGTATTCCTGAATTTCGATACCGGCGTTGAGCCATCTTTCGTAGAGCGTGCGCACCGCGTAGTGCATGAGTTTGTATTCGACGCGCCTTTGCAAGAGCAGCGTAACTTTGACGCCGCGGCGAGCAGCGGCGATCAGCGCTTTTTGAAAACGCCAGCCCGGAAAGAAATAAGCGCAGGCGATGATCGCTTCGCGGCGAGCGCGTCCCAGCGCCGCCAAATAAGCGCGCTCGATGGCGTGGCGATGATTCAGGTTGTCGCGGACGACGAGTTTCGCCCGAATCGTGCCGACGGGTTCGGTGACAGCGGGAAGATCATCGTCTTCTTCGAGACTGATGTCGTGCAGTTGGGACAACTCCACCAGCGCGCGAACGCGGCGCATGGTTTGCACGATGTCCGCCAGAATCGGCCCTTCGACGCGCACGGCAAAGTCGATGCGCGGGGGGGTGTGGCCGGGCGTGTTCATGTCGTCGATGATGTTGATGCCGCCGATGAAGGCCACCTTGCCGTCGATGTGACAAAGTTTGCGATGCAAGCGGCGCAAACGGCGAAAACGAAACGGCTGGCGCTCCACTTCCGGGCGATAAAGCAGCAAGTCCACCCCGGCGGAAGTTAATTCGCGCTCTAGCGTTTTTGACAAATAAAGTCGCGCCCCCCAACCGTCGATCAGCACGCGCACATCGACGCCGCGCCGCACGGCGCGAATCAGCGCCTCGGCAACAGCGCGACCGCTGGCATCGTCGGCAAAGAGATACGTTTCGAGCCAGATTTCGTGTTGGGCGGCGTCAAAAGCGTCGATCAGCGCCGGAAAAAAATCGCCGCCGCCGCGCAACAAATGAACTGAATGTCCGGTCGCGAGATTTTGCATGTCAGCGGTGCGATGAAAGAAAGCGCGGAAGAACTTCCAGTTCCGCCGATAACGCTGCGTGATCTGACGCGCGCAACGCTCGTTGCGTGTAATGAATGCGGGCATCGCGAACATCGAGGCCGCGCACGTAGATGCGATCCAGCGGCAGAACGGGCAGAAACGAAGGAAAGGTTCGCGCCGGTTTTCCTTGCAAAGTAGCGAAAACGTCAATAGCGCGCAACGCTTCGCAGAGATAGCGATGGCCTTTGCGGTGCCAGTCGTTGAAATCGCCGGCGATCAACAGCGGCTCATCGGGCGGAATCAACGCTTCAACCCGCGCCACCATCGCCGCCAGTTGCCGCCGCCGCCAATGTTCAAAAAGGCCGAGATGAACGTTGAGGCAATGCAGACGCGGCATCGTTTTCCCGGCGTTGAGCACGCAATGCAGAAGACCGCGCCGTTCGAGCCAGTGCGCCGAGATGTCTTCGTTTTCCTGATAAATGATCGGGTAACGCGACAACAGCGCGTTACCGTGATGGCCGTGTTGCGCTTCGACGTTTTTACCGTAAGCGGTGAACCAGTACGAATCCGCGAGAAATTCGTGTTGCGGCAAATGAAGGGAACGTGAGCCAGAAGCCTCCGGTTGGGTGCCGCACACTTCCTGCAAGAAAACCACGTCGGCGTCGAGCGCGCGCAAGTGATCGCTCAACTCCGGCATCTTGGAACGGCGACGCAATTGCGAAACGCCTTTGTGAATGTTGTAGGTTGCGACAGAAAGGCGCATGGCAATCGGTTAAGACAAAAACTTTCCAATAAGACAGTATCGCGCCAATCACGCCACGACGCAATGAATGCCATGACGTTCGCCGCGCGGGCAAAGTAACAAATGATCCGAAGGCGATATTTTTCAATCCTCTTTGTTGAGCAACTTGCGAGCGGCAGCCAGAATTTTCTTTTGCTCTTTGGGGTTTTTGGGGCGCTTGAGTCGAAGCGATTCCAGCGCGTCGATAATCGTCACGGCGACAATGGCACGGGTAAACCATTTGTTGTCGGCGGGAACGATGTACCAGGGCGCCCACGGTTGCGCCGTCGCCCGAATCGTTTCTTCATACGCAGCCATGTATTGCTCCCACCGCGCGCGCTCCTGAATGTCGCTCTCGGAAAATTTCCAGTTTTTGCTTTTTTCGTTGATGCGTTCCAGCAAACGCTTCTTCTGTTCCTCTTTCGACAGATGCAGATAAAACTTGAGAACGAGCACGCCGTTGCGTGTTAAATGGCGCTCGAACGCGTTGATGTCCTCATAGCGTTCCGACCAGATTTTTTTCGTCACCAGCGAAGGCGGCAAATTCCGCGCCTGCAAAAACTGGGGGTGAATGCGCGGCGCCAACACGTCCTCGTAATGCGAGCGATTGAAAATCCCGATCATTCCCGCTTCGGGAACACGCTGCGCGCAACGCCACAAAAAAGTGTGCAACAACTCGGCGCCCGTCGGAACTTTGAACGACGTAACTTCGCAGCCTTGCGGGTTGATGCCGGACATCACATGCTTGATGGTGCCGTCTTTGCCCGCCGCATCCATCGCCTGCAAAACGATCAGCACCGACCAGCGTTTCTGCGCGTACAATTTTTCCTGCAACGTCGCCAACTGGGCATTGGCGAAATCGAGAAACGTTTTCGCTTGCCACTGAATTTCTATGACGCTTTTGGCGGCGCCGCCGGTATCGCCGGGTGAAATCTGGTTGAGCCGAAACGTCCGGCCTTGTTCGATGCGGTAGGCGCGCGAAACCCGTCGGGCGGCATCCATGATTTTTTCAAGAGGCGGCGACATGAGATTTCCTCCTTTAAACGTTGAAACGAGGTGACTTGTTCAGAACACCCTCAACAGCGTATCATAAGAAGCACCGATTTGTCGTAAGCGTAAGGAGAGGATTCATGAAAATTCTGAGTATCAGCGCTTGTTCCGACTGGTTTTTTTGCGGCAAAGGCGCTCGCAATGAAGACCTCGTCATCAAGGTCGCGGCTTGGGGCGTTCGAGAGAGCGGCGAAGTGGTGGGGCTGATCGCCGCCGCCAACGCCGTGACCGGCGACCATGTGCCGCGCCTCGCCGAGCCGCCCGCCGATGCCAAGGGCGTTTATCTGCCGGAAGAAAAACTGACGCACGCGCAAAAAGTCAAAGCGGGACTTCGGTTATAACGCGATGACGCCGATTCTCGTTTTCGACATCGAAAGCATTCCCGATGTTGCCGGAATGCGCCGAGTTCACCGCTTGCCGCCTGAACTCACCGACCAGGATGTGCTCGATTGGTATGGACAACAGCGTCGCGCCGCCACCGGCAGCGATTTCGCCCATCTTTATTTTCAGAAAATCGTCGCGATTGCCTGCGTGTTGCGCAACGACAAGGGTTTGCAAATCTGGTCGCTCGGTCAACCCGACGACGGCGAAGACGTTTTGATTCGCCGCTTCTTCGAGGGCATCGAACGCTTCGTGCCGCAACTCGTTTCGTGGAACGGCGGCGGCTTCGATCTGCCGGTGCTGCATTATCGGGCGATGCTGCACGGCGTCACGGCGGCGCGCTACTGGGAATGGGGTGACGACGACCGCGATTTCAAGTACAACAATTACCTCAACCGTTATCACACCCGTCACATCGACTTGATGGACGTGCTGGCGCAATACCAGCCGCGCGCCAACGCCGGACTCGACGCGATGGCGCGCTTGTGCGGCTTCCCCGGCAAACTGTTGATGGACGGCGGTGATGTCGGCAAAGCTGTCGCCGAAGGAAAAATCAGCGAAGTTCGCAACTACTGCGAATGCGACACACTGAACACCTATCTGCTCTTTCAACGCTTTCAGTTGATGCGCGGCGTGTTGACCGCATCAACCTACGAAGACGAAATGGCGCTGGTGCGCGAGCGCCTGCAAACCGACGACGCCGAACATTGGCGCGAGTTTTTGAGGGAGTGGGGATAGCAGGGATCGGTGCAGGAGCGGAAACTTGTCGTCCAGAAGGGACAATTATCTCGGCGCGCTTATCGTCCATTTGTGGTGGGAGTTCCGCTACAGATTTCGCTCAATTCCGATGTTTCGCCCATTGGGCGTGGATCGCTTCGGTGATGGACAACGCGCGCGAACCGGCGCGCAAGGTGAAGGGCGTGTCCGCTTGTAGCGTGCCGAGTTGCTCCACCGCCAGATAGAAGCCGCAGTACGCTTCGCGCACCATTAGCCGAGACGCTTCGGCAAAACCCATGATGGCGTTGAATTTGTAGCACGGTTGGCGTGGCGCGGTGACGCGCAACACACAAGCGGAGTTTTCCCAGTGCAGCGTGTCGCCAACCCACACGTCGCGCTCCGAAATGCCTTCGATGGTCAGGTTTTCGCCCATGAAACCGGGCGGCAATTCGTTCGCGGCTTCGGCTTCATTCAATAGCGGCACACCGTGCGCGCGTCGTTGTGCGCACCAGTACGGCCTGTGTTCGACAGGGTAGGCATAGACGGCTTTTTGCAGTCCACCGTGTGCGCTCAAGTTCGCTTGCTCATCGCCTGCCAAGCCCAACGCGCCCACGGTTATCGCGCCTTGCAGCGGACGTTTGACGATGCCCGAAAGTACGGTGCGTCCGGCAGCGACCAACGGTTGGGCGCTGCCGACGCAGATGTGGCGCAAGTGACCGTGAAGTTCAAGATTCATTCAGTAACGGCAGAATAGTAGCGCGAAGACAAGGGGTGGGCACAGCGCTTTGCGCCTTGCCCACCTTACCATTATTTCTCGCTGGTTTTGTATTCGACGTAAGCGCGATCGCGCGTTTGCATGAGAAAGTCTTCAAACGCTTCATCGCTCTTGCGTTGCCGCAGCGCTTGCCGCGCTTGCTCGTGCTGGTTTTCTTTAGTGATATCTTGCTGACGTCGCTCGATCACTTCGATCAGATGCCAACCGAACGGCGTGCGAATGGGCACAGAAACTTTTCCCGGTTGCAGCGCTTTCATTGCGCGCTCGAAATCGGGCACGGTGTCGCCGGGGTTGAGCCAACCCAAATCGCCGCCGCGTGAACTGGAAGCGTCTTCGGACATCAGCCGCGCCACGGTTTCAAAAGATTCGCCGTCTTCGATGCGCTGTTGGGCGCGCTCGATTTTTTGTCGGGCGTCGTCTTCGGAAGTGGTTTCGGAAACACGCGCCAGAATGTGGCGGGCGTGGGTTTGCTCGACCACTTTCGGTTCATTGCGGCTGCGCGAGTCGTTCAGTTTCAGAATGTGAAAACCGGCCGGACTGCGCAGAATGTCTGAAACTTGATCTTTCTTCATGGTGCGCACGGCGTCGGCGAACAGAGTCGGCAAACGCGCCAGTGTTCGCCAGTCGAGCATGCCGCCGGCCAGCGCGTCAGAAGCGTCCGACATGGCAGCGGCGGTTTGCGCGAAGTCGGCGCCGTCGCGCAATTTTTTGAGGATGTCTTCGGCGCGAGCGTGGCGTGTTTCGATAACATCGGGTGTGGCCTGACCGGGAAGACTGACGAGAATGTGCGAAATCAGGTATTCGTTTTCGCCGCCGGCTTGGGTTTCAATCAGCTTGAGATAAGCGTCCACTTCGGCATCGGTCACGACGATGTGGCTGTCCACTTCGCGGTCGCGCAGACGCTGCATGGAGATTTGTCGCCGCAATTCTTCGCGGTAAAACGGAAACGGGATGTTCTCCTTCGCCAACTCGGCTTTCAATTCGTCAAGCGTCATTTTGTTTTCTTGCGCGACGCTGTTGATGGCGCGATCGATCATCGTGTCGTCAACGCGAACGCCGGTTTCTTTGGCGTATTGCATTACCGCTTTTTCAGTGATCAGACGTTCGATGATTTGATGTTCGAGTTCGCTGTCGGGCGGCGGCGTGACGTTGGCGGCTTTCATCCGTTTCAGAATGGTGTTTTTTTGCGTGTCAATGTCGTACTGCGTGATGGCTTCGTCGTTGACGATTAAAACGAGGCGGTCGAGCATTTCCGGTTTTGTTGCGCTTGGGGTTTTGGGCGCGGGCGTCGGCTTTTGTTCCGTCGATGCTGGCGTCGCTTGTGTTGGCTCTGTCTGCGCGACGGCGAGGCCGTCGAACAACAGCGCGCTCGTCAAAGCCGCCGAGGCAACGAGCAAGTAAGAAAGAAACGTGCGGTAAGGTTTCATAGCGAGCCTCAAAATTCAGGGTAAGTCGTATAGCTGGGTGTTTTGTCGAGCCGCGTCGGATCGTCGGAAGTCGTGTAGCCGGGAACGCTGCGGCGCAACACTTCAAGCGGCGACGGGCCGACACGTCCCAAGCCGCTCAACTCCAGTTGCAAGAAGAAAGAAGTGTTGGTCTGCGAAACGGTCGTGGCCAAGCGGTGGAGGGCAGCGCGAATGATCCAGCAATCGGCATTGTATTCGAGGCCGCCGATAACCTCCAGCGTTTTTGAATCGACGAGCGAATAATTCCAGCGGGCTACCGCGCTCCAGCGCTGCGTCAGCGGCCATTGCGCGGCGAGATCGAATTGTTTGAGTTCCGTCAGCCCCTTGTCCGGGTCCTGATACTGCCGCGTGTAACGCCAACTGCCAGACAAGGCTTTCCCCGGCGACGGCATCCAGCGAGCGCTGACGTTGAATTGTTCGTACTGGGACGTGTCGAAATTGTACTGGGTCAGCACCGACGCCGACCAAGTGTGCGAGAGCCGCGCTTCTGCGCCGAACAAGAAGTCGGAACTGTCAGCGGAGCGCGGCACTTCACCCGGCAGCACGACGCGCTGATCGGAAAAATAAAAACGCTCGCCTGCCATCAAACGCAAAATTTCCGCCCCGCTGTCGCCCAGAATGCGCGACGTCATCGCCAACGTTACTTGATTGGCGTCGCCGAAACGGTCGCTGCCGATGTAGCGGTTTTCGCTAAACAACTGGGAGAAATTGAAATCGTCGAGCGTGGTGTCGAACACCGGCATCTTGTCCTGATTGCGATACGGAACGTAAACATAAAAGAGGCGCGGCTCCAGTGTTTGCACATAGCGCGATCCGAAGAGCGAACCTTCGCGCTCGAAAGTCAGGCCGCTGTCGAAACTCATCACCGGAATGGAGACGCCCAGCGTTTTGCCGGTGGTCGGCGCAGTGGTGTTGGAATCCAGCCAGTAATTGCGCTGCTGAATGCCGGCGCGAGCCGTCACGAACCAACCCAACTCCTGCTTCTTCCAGGCAATGGTCGGCTGAATCGTGAAGCGATCTCCCTGTGTCAGATCGATATGCGTGAAGCGGGTGTATTCGGCAGAGCCCGAAAGGCTGAGATCAAGCGAACGCAAGCTCGGCAACATCCAGTCGCTCATCGAAACGAGCACTTGCGGGGCGCGGTTGTACGGCGGTTGAATGTACGCGCTGCTGTCTTGCAAGGTCTGGAAATTCTGCACGCGCGCCAGCACCGAGAACGGCGCTTGAAACATGCGGATACCGGCTTCGCGCGACAGCGTGGTTTGCGAAGTCACTGCCAGCCGGTCGGCGAGGTCGGCGAAATAATTGTCGTCAGAAACTTTGGTCGCATCGACGTAAGCGTTCATCCACGGCGTCAAGCCTTGTTCGTGTTTCCACGACATCAAGTAACGCGAAGTGCCGGTTTGCTGATCGTCCGGCAAGTATTCGCCGTTGATCTCGCCACGCATCGACAACGCGCCGCCAAACAGGTAGCGAAATTGTCCGCCCAACTGCAAGCCGCGGTTGGTCATGATACGCGGCGAAATCGTGGCGTCGTAGTTGGGCGCAAGGTTGAGGTAATAAGGAATCATGAACTCGAAACCGCGAGCGTTCGACGAGCCGAACGTCGGCGTCAGAAAACCGGATTTGCGTTGATTGTTCAGTGGAAACTCCAGCCAGGGCGAGTAGAAGAGCGGCACGTTCATGAAGCGCACCGAAGCGCCGTAAGCGGTGCCGACCGAACGCTGCGTGTCGATCTTCATCGTGTCGGCGTACAAAAACCAATCATTGCGCGGCGCTTGGCAAGTGGTGAAACGGCCTTGACTCAGCGTGTAAGCATCGGGGCCGTCGAAAGTCAGCGTTTTCGCGTCGCCGCGACCGCCGACCTCATCGACGTAAAACGACGGCGCTTGCAAGGTGCCGGTCGCTTCGCCGCGCGTGTAATCGATCTCGGGACCGGCAACCCAACTGCCGTAGCGACGCACCACCACGTTGCCGCGCGCTTGCAGCGTATCGGTGTCCTGATCGTAGCGCATCCAGTCGGCAAGCACCGTCTCCCGATGCGCGCGCAACTCGACGTGACCGCTCGCTTCGATTTGCCGACCGATGCCCTCGGTGCGGTCGGCGCGCAGGAAAACGGCGCCCTGCTCGGTTTTGGCATGCCCGACGGGTTGCAAGCCGGGCAGAGAACCTTGTTGCGACGTTGAATGTTGCGGTGGCGGCGTCGTTGGCACGATCGGATCAAACGCCGATAACGAGCGCGCGTCCCGCAGCTTGAGCGGCGGTGGGGAAGGCGGCGCGGAAACCGTTTCGACATCGGCGGCTTGCGCCGACGCGCACGGCGCCGCCAGCAACCATCCGGCGCTTGCCGCGATGAAAAGCGTGTGCTGGGTTGTTCGCTGCAAAGTCCGCCGCAATGACATGAAAATCGACACCGACACTTGGGTGAAAATGCGTTATTCTAGCCGACTCGATGGTTTTCGTTTGTTCTTGATGAAATTGTTGGGCGCTTTGTGGTGACGCGCCCGGTGCCGACGCCGTTTTTTTGCGATTTTTCATGCCGAAGTTATCTCACTCCCTCGATGCCGCCCGCGCCGCTGCTTTGGCGGCCTGGCTGGACGCGCAGTTCGACGGCGCGGCTTACGCCATGACGCCCGCTTCGGCGGACGCCAGTTTCCGCCGCTATTTTCGCGTGACCTTTCCGTCGTCACCGCCGGTATCGCAGGCGGGTCGGCCTTCGCTGATCGTGATGGACGCGCCGCCCGACAAGGAAGACTGCCGCCCGTTCATCAAGGTGGCGGGTTTGCTGCGCGGCTGCGGCGTCAATGCGCCGGAGATTTTCGCGCAGGATGTGGCGCAGGGATTTTTGTTGCTCGCCGATCTGGGCGACACCACTTATCAAACGGCGCTGGAGCGCGGCGCGAACGCGCAAGCGCTGTATCGGGACGCGATCACGGCGTTGGCGGCTTTTCAGCGCATCGAAGCGCCCGCGTTGCCCGCTTACGACGAAGCGTTGTTGCGTCGTGAACTCGACCTTTTCCCCGATTGGTTCGTCGCCCGACATTGCGGGCACGAATGGCGCGACGCCGAGCGGGCGATGCTGGAACGCACCTTTGCGTTGCTGATCGCCGCCGCGCGCACGCAGCCGCAAGTGTTCGTGCATCGCGATTACCACGTTCGCAATTTGATGGACGTGGCGGAAAACCGCCCCGGCGTCCTCGATTTTCAAGATGCGGTGGTCGGCCCGATCACTTACGATCTGGTGTCGCTCTTGCGCGATGCTTACGTGGCGTGGGACGAAGAACAACAACTCGATTGGGCGATCCGCTATTGGGAACGCGCCCGTGCCGTTGGTTTGCCGGTGGCGGCACGCTTCGACGATTTCTGGCGCGACTTTGAATGGATGGGCGTGCAACGCCATTTAAAAGTCGTCGGGATTTTTGCGCGCTTGTGGCATCGCGACGGCAAAAACGCTTACCTCGCCGACGTGCCGCGCGTGTTGGGCTATTTGCGACAAGCCTGCGCGCGCTACACCGAACTGATGCCGTTGCTGCGTTTTCTCGATGTTCTCGAAAAACGCGAGCCGGTGATCGGCTATACTTTTTGAGACGACGATGAAAGCGCGCGCGATGATACTGGCTGCCGGTCGCGGCGAGCGCATGCGACCGTTGTCCGACCACACGCCGAAACCGTTGTTGACGGCGGGCGGAAAACCGTTGATCGTCTGGCAGATTGAAGCGCTGGCGCGAGCCGGATTTCACGAAATCGTGATCAATGTCGCCTGGAAAAACGCGCAAATCGAAGCGGCGCTCGGCGACGGCGCGGCGTGGCAGGTTCGCCTTCTGTATTCGCGGGAAAATCCGGCGCTGGAAACGGCTGGTGGCATCGCGCACGCGCTGCCGTTGCTCGAACCGGGGCCGGTGCTGATCGTGAGCGCCGATGTCTGGAGCGCTTTCGATTACCGCGCGCTCTTGCCGCAGATCGAAAAAATGCTGGATGGCAAAGGGCGTGAAAAAAACGCCGCACATAAAAACAGCGCGGCGCATCTGGTGATGGTGCCCAATCCGCCGTATCATCCCGAAGGCGATTTCGCGTTGAATCGCGGGGGCTTGCTGGAGCTTCAACCGGTCGGGCTGACCCTGAGTCAAAATGAAGGGGCGAGAGAGGAAAAATCCAGTGAGCCTCTGACCTTCGGCAACATCGGCATTTACCATACCCGTTTGTTCACAAACATCGCGCCCGATGTGCCGCAAAAGCTGACGCCGTATTACCGGCAATGGGTCGCGCAAGGCTTTGTTTCCGGCGAACGCTACGACGGCCTCTGGTTCAACGTCGGCGCGCCGGAAGATTTGGCGGCGCTGGATCAGACGCTGATAACAGGAAAAGATAAGCGATGAAGATGAAGGTTATCATTCTTTTGGGGATCATTGTGATTTTACTCAGCAGTTGTGTTCCCGTGCTGTCGTACTCGGTAACGCCATATGCCGGTTCACTGGATCGATGCCTCGACATACAAGGGACTTATATGGAGCTCTATAAAGAGAAGCTTTATAAAGAAGGGGGGGGGTTCGGTGAGTTAAGTGATTTTCTTCCTCGTCGCTTCGACAGAGAAAGCAACAAAGAAGGTTTTCGATATTTCTATCGAGGGGAGAAGAAACTGAACTTGATCGATACATGGATTACTTTTCGCTTTCTCGACAGTCAGCGGTTAGAGGCGACGGTTTTTAATATTGAAGGTCAATCTTTTACGATGGTATTCAACATGCAGGAGAGAGACCAGGAATCAAACTGGAGGAAAGAAGAAAAGTTCTCTTGCGACGCCTCATCGTGGCAAAAATCTTTCACTGATTTTTCCATGGGGGAGGGCGGAAGAAGCAAATCTCGACGCTTTATGGAGATCACCAGGTATTCTTCCGGCGTCTTAAAGATGGAGGACAAACGAGATAGGTGGAGCGGATATTTTGGCTTGTATATGAAATTGAGCGACCCGTTGATTGCCGGAGAAATGGTCAGTTATTTCCGCAAAGTCGATCTGACCGTTGACGACATTCGCGCAATGAATGACAAAGCGAAGCGAGCGATTTACGATCAACTGGCTACCAACCCGCCGCCGGAAAGTCCGTAGCGGGCTGATGGATTCCGGTTGCCCGGAGTTCAAACGAATTCCCGCATTGAAGCTGTAAAATTGGGTTGTCTGATGTTGTTACCCTCTTTACTTTTAGAAATACGATCCATTCCATGAATAATCCACTGTTGGTTTCTTCGGGGCTTCCCCGCTTTTCCGATATTCGCCCCGAGTATGTGGCGCCGGCGCTGGCGCAGCGCTTGCAGGAAGCGCGCGAAGCAGTCGAACAGGCGGTTGCTTGTGACGAGCCGCCGACTTGGGAGAATCTGGCCGCGCCGCTTTCGGAAGAGCTCGACCGCCTTGAGCAAATGTGGGGCGCGGTGTCGCACCTGAACGCCGTCGTCAGTACGCCGCCGTTACGCGACGCTTACAACACCGGCCTGCCGTTGCTGACCGCGTTTCACAGCGAAGTGTCGCAGGACGCGCGCTTGTTCGCGCGCTATCGGGCATTGCGTGACGCTTCGTTGTTTGCAACGTTGCCGGAAGCGCAACGCAAAGCAATCGACAACGCCTTGCGCGATTTTCGTTTGGGCGGCGTCGATTTGCCGGAGCCGCAACGCGCGCGCTTCAAGGCGTTGCACGAGGAAGAAGCGCAGTTGTCGGCTACGTTTGACGATCATTTACTCGACGCGACGCAGGATTTTTCGCTCCTCGTCACCGATGAAAAAGAGCTTGCCGGCCTTCCAGCGGATGTGATTGCCGAAGCGCGCGCGCAAGCCGAGAAAAACCAGCAGGCGGGCTGGCGCTTGACGTTGCTGTCGCCGTGTTACCGGCCGGTGATGCAATACGCCGAGCATCGTCCCTTGCGCGCGGCGTTGCATCGCGCTTACGCGACGCGCGCGTCCGAGTTGGGCGTCGATCCGGCGCGCGACAATACGGCGCTGATTCAGCAGTTGTTGACGCTGCGCGCTGAAGAAGCCGCTTTGCTCGACTACCCGCATTACGGCGCAGTTTCGCTGGTGCCGAAAATGGCCGATAGCGTGGACGAAGTGCTGGCTTTTCTCAATGATTTGGCGAAACGGGTGCGGCCTTTCGCCGAGCGCGATCTGGCCATGCTGAAAACGTTTGCGCGGGAAGCGCTCGGGCTGGCGGAGATGGAACCGTGGGACGTGGCGTTTGCTTCGGAGAAAATGAAGCAACGCGATTATGCGTTCTCCGATCAGGAAGTGCGCGCCTATTTTCAGGAAGAGAAAGTTTTGAGCGGTTTGTTTCGGGTGATCGAAACTTTGTACGGCGCTGTCGCGCATGCCGTTCCGGCGGAAACCTGGCATCCCGATGTTCGCCATTTCGAGTTGCGCGATAAAAGCAGCAATGAAATGATCGGGCGGTTTTACCTCGATCTCTATGCGCGCGAGAAAAAACAAGGCGGCGCCTGGATGAACGGCGCGCTGCCGTTGCGGATCACACCAGCGGGAACGCAGCGGCCGGTGGTTTATTTGACCTGCAATTTTCCGGCGCCGGTGGACGGCAAACCGGCGACCTTCACGCACGATGATGTGTTGACGCTGTTTCACGAATTCGGTCACGGTCTGCATCAACTGCTGACGCGCGAGCCGACGCCGGGCGTCTCCGGCCTCGAAGGGTTCGAGTGGGACGCGGTGGAATTGCCCAGCCAGTTGATGGAAAATTTCTGTTGGGAATGGGAAGTGGTCGAAGCGATGAGCGGGCACGTTGAAACGGGCGTGCCTTTGCCGCGTGCGTTGTTCGACAAAATGCTGGCGGCGCGCCACTTTCAGGCCGGATTGATGCTGCTCCGACAAATCGAATTCGGTTTGTTCGACATGCGGCTGCACGCGACGCCGCTGGTGCCCGAAGCGCGCGCGGTGCTGAACAGCGTGCGCCGCGACATCGCGGTGATGCGCTACGCCGACTACGATCGTTTCGAGAACAGCTTCGGGCACATTTTTGCGGGCGGCTACGCCGCCGGTTACTACAGCTATTTGTGGGCGGAAGTGCTGTCGTCGGACGCTTACAGCCTGTTTGAAGAGGCGGGCGGGCTTTCGGCGGGGGTCGGTCGGCGGCTGCGCGACGAGATTCTCGGGCGCGGAAGTGTGCGAAATGCGCTACAGTCGTTCATTGCGTTTCGCGGTCGGCCGCCCCAAATGGACGCCTTTTTGCGACATAATGGCATCATTGAGGCTACCAAGGAGACCTGATCATGTCTGCTTTCTCATTTTTGCGTTACGCCGTGCCGATGGCCTTGCTGCTGGCTCTGGCTTTCGGCGCCAACGCCCAAACCCTTTATCGCTACGTCGATGCCGATGGTCGCGTCGTCTATACCGACAAACCGCCGCCGCCTTCCGCCAAAGACGCACAAATCAAGAACATGGACGCCAACATTGTCGAGAGCGACAAGATTTCGATGAGCACGCGGCAGGCGATGGAGCGCTTTCCGGTGACGCTGTACGCTTTCTCGTGCGGGCAACTGTGCGAAGACGCCGAAGCGTTGCTGCAAAAGCGCGGCATTCCTTACACCTTTGTCAACACGCAAAGTCAGGACGGCTCCGAAAAGTTGACGAAGCTGACCGGTGGTACACAAGTGCCGGTGTTGCAAGTGGGGGTAGATTTCGTCAAGGGATTCAACGAAGCAGCTTGGCAGCAAAAGCTCGATCAGGGCGGTTACAGCAAAGATGCCGGAGTGAAAACCGATGTGAAGCACACGGCGGCAAAGCCGGAGCCGAAGACGGAACCACCGAAGGCCAATGCCGCCGCAACGCCAAAATCGGATGCTGTGCCGCCGCCGATAGCGCCGTCGGATGCCGCACCGCCGCCGCCTTCCGATAATTCGGGAACGTGACGGCGACCTGAAAGAAGCGCAAAGGCGGCCACAGGCCGCCTTTGCATGTTAGCCGCTATCGAAAAATCACCATGAAAATCGCCGCCTGGAACGTCAATTCGCTGAATGTGCGCTTGCCGCGCTTGCTGGCCTGGTTGGAAAAGCAAACGCCGGACATCGTTTGTTTGCAAGAAACCAAATGTGAGGATGTTCGTTTTCCGCAGGAGATTTTGCGGGAAGCCGGTTATCAAAATTGTTTTCACGGCCAGAAAACGTACAACGGCGTGGCGATTCTGGCGCGGCGCGAATTGCCGATGAGCGACGTTGGCCGCGGCATCGAAGATTACGACGACCCGCAAGCGCGCGTGATCGCGGCGACGGTGGCCGATGTGCGGGTGGTTTGCGTTTACGTGCCGAACGGGCAAGCGGTGGGCAGCGAAAAGTTTGAATACAAGATGCAGTGGTGTCGCCACTTGCGACGTTATTTGCAAGAGACATTGACGCAACATCCGAAGCTCGTCGTCGCCGGTGATTTCAACATCGCGCCGGAAGATAGCGACGTGCACGATCCCGATGCCTGGCGCGGTCAGATTCTGTGTTCCGATGAAGAGCGCGCGACCTTCCGCGCGTTTCTTTCGCTGGGACTGTTCGACAGCTTTCGTTTGTTCGAGCAACCGCCCAACGTCTTTACTTGGTGGGATTACCGACAATTGGGCTTTGTTAAAAATCGCGGCCTTCGTATCGATCACCTGCTGATTTCCGAAGCATTGCGGTCGTCGTGCGTCGCCAGTGTCGTTGATCGCGATGAGCGCAAAGGCGAGAAGCCGTCGGATCACGCGCCGGTGATGGCAACATTGAAGGGTTAAGAACATGGATCTCGACATCGAGCGCATTCGCACTTTTTTCACAAAGGATCGTTTCGCTACCAACGCGGGCATCGTGATCGACACGGTGACGCCGGAAGAAGTGCTGTGCAGCATGCCGATCACGAGCGAACATTTGAATTCGAGCGGCACGGTTCATGGCGGCGCGATTTTCACACTGGCCGATTTGGCTTTTGCCGTGCACTCCAATCTGCGCCGGTTCCGCGGCGAAAAAGTGGGCATCACGGTGGGGCAGTCGATCAGTGTTTCCTATCTTGCGGCATCCAAGGGATCGCGCTTGATCGCGCGCTCGGTTTGCCTTTCGCAAGGAAAGAACGTGTCGGTGTATCGCGTCGAAGTGCGGGACGATCTGGGCAACTTCATAGCGGACATGCGGGGGAACGGGTTTACGAAAGCGACAGAATAAATTTCTCTCTTGGGAGGAGTGAATGCCGAAGGCGGACGGGGTAGTTAAGACGTGTCGGCACCCCCCGCCAACTTTCGTGGGCACTCCCTTTCAAAAAGGGAGCGGTTAACCTCAGACGTTAAACAGAAAGTTCATCACGTCGCCGTCTTTCACGACGTATTCTTTGCCCTCGGCGCGCATTTTGCCCGCTTCTTTGGCGCCGTGTTCGCCGTTGTGCGCGATAAAATCTTCGTAAGCAATTGTTTGAGCGCGAATAAAGCCTTTTTCAAAATCGGTGTGAATCACGCCTGCCGCGCGCGGCGCGGTATCGCCGACGTGAATCGTCCAGGCGCGCACTTCTTTCGGTCCTGCCGTGAAGTAGGTTTGCAAGCCGAGCAATTTATAACCGGCGTGAATCACGCGATCCAGCCCCGGTTCGGTCAGCCCCATATCGTCGAGAAACACTTTTTTATCGTTGTCGTCGAGGTCGGCAATTTCGGCTTCAAGCGCTGCACAGACGGGAACGACCACGGCGTTTTCTTTGGCAGCGTAATCTTCAACCGCTTTCAGCAGCGGGTTGTCGTGAAAGCCATGTTCGTCAACGTTGGCAACGTACATTGTCGGCTTCATCGTCAGCAGAAAAAATGGTTTCAACAACTCTTTTTCTTCGTCGTACAAATCGGCGGTGCGGGCGGGGCGACTCTCGTTCAACACGGCCAGCACTTTTTGCAGCACTTCAAACAAGCGCTTGGCGTCTTTGTCGCCGCCGGCGCGCGCCACTTTTTCCACTTTGCTGATTTGTTTTTCGACGGCCGCCAGATCGGCCAGCGCCAACTCGGTGTGAATCGTTTCGATGTCGGAAACCGGATCGACTTTGCCGGAAACGTGCACGACATTCTCGTTCTGGAAGCAACGAACAACATGCGCGATGGCATCGGTTTCGCGGATGTTGGCGAGGAACTGGTTGCCGAGCCCTTCGCCTTTGGACGCGCCCGCCACCAGCCCGGCGATATCGACGAATTCGACGATGGCGTGCTGGATTTTTTGCGGATGCGAAATTTTTGCCAACGCGTCCAAACGCGGATCGGGCACTTCGACAATGCCGATGTTCGGCTCGATGGTGCAGAACGGATAATTTTCAGCAGCGATGCCCGCTTTGGTCAGCGCGTTGAAGAGGGTGGACTTGCCAACGTTCGGCAAGCCGACGATGCCGCAGCGTAAACTCATGAGGACTCCTTGGGTGAAGACGCGGCGCTCGTCGCATCAGCAGCGCCGGGTTCGGCCGATTTTTTAACAGCGTCGGCACGGTTCGCGGTTTTGACCGCATCGGGATCGGTGTGCAGCCGCATCGTTGCTTGCGCCATGTCGCCTTGCGACAGGAGCGGCCACACTTCCACCGCGCGAGCGATGGCGTCGTTGATGGCGCGCAATTCTTCAACGCGCGGCGGTTTCAAGACGTAATCGGCCACCGGTTGTTGCGGAATTTCGGAATCACGCGGATGGCCGATGCCGAAACGCAAGCGCCAGAAAGCGGCGCTGCCCAGTTGTTGTTGAATGTCGCGCAGTCCGTTGTGTCCGGCGTGGCCGCCGCCTTGCTTCAAGCGCACGGCGCCCGGCAACAAATCGAGTTCGTCGTGCGCGACCAGAATTTCCTCCGGCGCGACATCGAAAAATCGCGCCAGCGCGCCAACGGCGCGACCGGAAAGATTCATGTAAGTTGCGGGCTTCAGCAAGCGCAAATCGCTGGACGCTTTGGCAACGTCGCCCGAAAATTTGGTTTCGCTGGCAAAGTTGGCGCCCAGCCGCAACGCCATCGCGTCGGCCCACCAGAAGCCGGCGTTGTGTCGCGTGGCCGCGTACTCGCGACCGGCGTTGCCCAGCCCAACCAGCAAACGAAAAGGCATCATGCGCGCTTAACCCTGAAATGAAAAACCCGCCGCAGCAAGATCGTCGCGGCGGGTTTGATTGGTCGCTCGGATTAACTTTCCGCCGTGGGCGCCGCTTGTGCGGTCGTCACCGGTTCGCCCGGCGCGGTGACCGCTTCTTCTTCGACCACTTCCTTGACGACGCTGGCGCCGACCACGGTCGGATCCAGCCCGCGCTGCATGATCGCGGAGACGCCTTCCGGCAGCTTCAACGCCGAGACGTGCAGCGTTTCGCCGACGTTCATTTCGGAGAGATCGACTTCGATGAACTCCGGCAAGTCTTTCGGCAAGCAGGAAATGTCCAGCTCGTTGATGATTTGATTGATCAACGCGCCGCCGAGTTTCACCGCCGGTGAGGATTCGGCGTTGACGAAGTGCAACGGCACCCGCATGTGAATCTTCTTGTTGCCTTCGACCCGTTGAAGGTCAATGTGCAACACTTGTTGCCGGTACGGGTGCATTTGCACGTCGCGCAGCAGCGCGCGCACTTCCTTGTCGTTGTCGAGCTTGACGGTCAGAATCGACGAGTGAAACGCTTCTTTGCGCAGCGCGTGATAAAGCGTGTTGTGATCGAAAGAAACTGGCGTCGGAGCACTGTCGCCGCCGTAAATGATGCCGGGGACGTTACCGCCGCGACGCAAACGACGGCTGGCGCCGCGACCTTCTTCCTTGCGCGATTGCGCGCTGATTTCCAAAACGGCTTGATTGGCCATGAGGCTACTCCTTGATGTCTGCGGCCTCCCGGTCGGTGGCGGTGAAATGCCGTCAGGATCGGTCGTCCGCGGTTGGCGACGTGCCCCACAAGAGCGTAGGGCGGAAAATTTATAATTATATCAGATTTTGCCAGTGATTTTGCCAACAACCGAGTGCGGCGGATGGGGGTTATGACAGCGTCGCCCGCGCACAGGGAAATTCAGGCCGTCATCGCCGAATGCCTGATGCCCGTGTACAATACTTTTTTCTTGCTTTCGGATTACGCGCGTTTCGTGTCAAAGCATTCTGCTCGCCCTCCTTCGCGGCCTTCTTCGCCACCGCCGGTGTCGAGGAAACCGTCGTCGGCTGCACCGCGCAAGCCGCAGCTTGCGCCGCCATCGGCGCTGCCGCCGTCGGTCAAGTCGCTACCCACGCCGCTCGGCACGCCGGTACTGCCGGATTGTGTCTGGCCGGTTCAGCCCGCCTCGGGAATTCAGGGACTGCTCGCCAACAAATTTTTTCTGAAAGTTCTGGGCATTTCGCTGCTGCTCCATATGGGGATAATGACCGTCCATTTCTCACACGAGCTTAGCAACCAGTGGAACCAGCATCAAGTGATGGAAGTGGTGCTGGTCAACAGCGCCACCAAAGAAGCGCCGACCAAAGCCGAAGTGCTGGCGCAAGCCAACCTCGATGGCGGCGGCAATACCGACGAAGACCGTCAAGCCAAAACGCCGTTGCCGAAGTTGCCCAAAGACAGTCAGAAAACCGAACTCGAAGCAACCGTCGAAAAAAGAGAAGAACTGGAAAAAACGGCTCAGCAGTTGATGGTACAACAACAAGCCGTCAAAAAAGAAGACGTGGAGACGCCGCAAGAACAAACGCCGCCGGCGCCGGAACGTCCCGACGCGAACAAGCTGATGAATCAAACCGTGGAATTGATGCAGTTGGAAGCGCAAATCCAGAAAGAGATGGACGCCTATCAAAAACGACCTCGCAAATACTTCGTCGGCTCGCGCGCGCAGGAATACCGCTTCGCCCGTTACATCGAAGATTGGCGCATCAAAGTCGAACGCATCGGCAACTTGAACTACCCCGAAGCCGCGCGCCGCGAACAACTTTACGGCAGCCTGAGAATGACCGTCGCCATCAACAGCGACGGTTCCGTCAACGATGTCACCATCGACCAAAGTTCGGGACACCGCATCCTCGACGCCGCCGCTCAAAAAATCGTTGAAATGGCGTCACCTTACGGCGTCTTTCCGCCCGACATTCGCGACAGTGTGGATATTCTCTACATTACCCGCACCTGGTCGTTCACCCGCGGCAGCGGCTTGGAGACGCACGCGGCGGAACGGTAGCGTTTAGGCGCCCGCGTAGGGGTGGCATCCTGCCGCCCGCCTATAACGGCTTCCTTCGTCGGATTTCGCTGCGCTCTACTCTCTCTGCCGGAAAAACCCCGATGCTCATCATTGGAGCTATGATGCATAAACTCATTTATGCCGCTTTCGGCGCGCTTCAATCCATGCGGCCTTCCAATTCGGCTTTGCGTGGAGGTGACTTCGATAACAGTATCTTGGTATCGATCGGTATTACCGGAGAGATGGCCGAGCGGCTGAAGGTACCTGACTCGAAATCAGGCACAGATAGTTCGTTCGCATAAATCGACATGACAATCATTCCGGTTGCTCTTTCGGGATGGCGGCGCTTCCGCTAGAATTCTTTATTCACCTCAAGGAGAGCAATATGGCTCAAGCGATGGCAGACCGCGATGGTTGGATCTGGTACGACGGAAAAATGGTGCCGTGGCGTGAAGCCACGACGCATGTGCTCACGCACACGCTGCATTACGGGATGGGCGTTTTTGAAGGCGTGCGTTGTTATGAAACGGCGAAGGGGCCGGTGATTTTCCGTTTGCGCGATCACACGGATCGTCTCTTTCGATCAGCGCACATTTTCAACATGAAAATGCCGTTCACCAAAGACGAGATCGATGCCGCGCATGTCGCCGCGATCCGCGATAACAAGTTGAAATCCGGCTACATTCGGCCACTGGCGTTTTACGGCGCAAACGCGATGGGTGTTGCCGCCTCTTCCAATCCGGTGCACGTCATCGTTGCCGCTTGGGCGTGGGGCTCGTATCTCGGCGAAGAGGGCATGGCCAAAGGTATTCGCGTCAAGACCAGTTCGTTCACACGCTACCCCGTCAACGTTCACATGGCTGGCGCCAAAGCGTGCGCGAATTATCTCAATTCGATCATGGCCAATCAGGAAGTGACCATCGAAGGTTACGATGAAGCGTTGTTGCTTGATGCTGCCGGTTTCGTTGCCGAAGGCCCGGGCGAAAACATTTTCATCGTCAACAACGGCGCGATGCACACGCCCGATTTGTCGTCCGGCGCTTTGAACGGCATCACCCGCGACACAGTGATCCGGCTCGCCCGCGAAATGGGCATCGAGGTGAAAGAGCGCCGCATCACCCGCGACGAAGTGTATTGCGCCGACGAAGCGTTTTTCACCGGCACTGCCGCCGAGGTCACGCCGATTCGTGAACTCGACCACCGTCAAATCGGCATCGGTCGCCGCGGCCCCGTCACCGAAAAATTGCAAGCGCGCTTTTTTGAGATTGTGCAAGGACGCGATTCATCGAAAGCCGCGTGGCTGACTTACGTTTGATGATGGCTCGCGTTCGCTCATGACTTCGCTCGAGCCGCGCATTCTGATCGTTGCCCCGTCGTGGGTCGGCGATGCGGTGATGGCGGAGCCGCTGACGGCGTTGCTGAAAGAACGCTATCCGCACAGCGTTATCGACGTTTTCGCGCCGCTCTGGTGCGCGCCAGTGTATGCGCGCATGCGTTACGTGCATCGCGTGATCGAGAATCCGCTGTTGCACGGCCCGCTCAACTGGCAGAAGCGCAAGCAGTTGGCGGTAACGCTCGCCGTCACGCATTACACGCACGCTTTCGTGTTGCCCAACAGTTGGAAGTCGGCGTTGATTCCCTACTTCGCACGCATTCCGGCGCGGATCGGCTACACCGGCGAAGCGCGCTTCAAGTTGTTGAACGACCGTCGGCAATTGTTGCCGAAATTGTTTCCGCGCCTCGTCGATCGTTTCGCGGCGCTTTCTTATCCGAAAGGAACGGCGCCCGACAAAATCAAAACGCCGATGCCGGTGTTAACGCCGCGACAAGATTTGCAACGCGCCGCGCTCGATGCGTTGCATCTTTCTGTCGGCCCGGCGCCAGTGGCCATTTTTTGCCCGGGCGCCGAATACGGCCCGGCCAAGCGTTGGCCTGCCGAATACTTCGCCGAGTTGGCACTGCGCTTGATTCACGAAGGCTTCGTGGTTTGGCTTGTCGGTTCGCCGAAAGATCGAGCGATCACCGATGAGATCGTCGCCGCCGCTCGCGCCAACGCGCAAAGCGATGACGTGCCGCAGTTGTACGATCTTGTCGGCAAAACCGACTTGAGCGCCGTCGTCGATCTTCTCGCGGTGGCTCGCGTCGTCGTCAGCAACGATTCGGGGCTGATGCACATTGCGGCGGCGTTAGGCGTGCCGCTGGTGGCGCTGTTCGGCTCGTCGTCACCGGCTTACACACCGCCGTTGTCGCCGCACGCCCGCATCGCCCGCATCGACATCGAATGCAGCCCCTGTTTTCAACGCGAATGCCCGCACAATCATTTCAAGTGTATGCGCGACCTGACGCCGCAGATGGTTTATCAACAGATGGTGGCGTTGCGGTAGGAAAACGCTGAACCATTCCAGACCGTTCGGGCTGGGCTTGTCGAAGCCTCAGAGAATTCACCGTTCGCCCTTCACAAGCTCAGGGCGAACGGAATAAATCGGCGCATCCCTGAAACTGCTTTGATTCAGATAATAAAGCTCTGGATTGTTTCGTCGTTTTGCTCCTCGCAATGACCCTCTCCTGCCCTTCGCCACCCTCTCCCGCAAGCGGGGGAGGAGAAATAAAAAGAGCCGGAAACTCCGGCTCTTTTTCCCCTGAACACTCATTATTTTGCCGCTGCGGGTGCTGCTGGCGCAGGGGCAGGCGCGGGAGCCGGTGCAGCCGGAGCAGGTGCGGGTGCAGGCGCCTCTTGTGCTTTCGCCCTATTATGATGATGATGCGCCGCATGATCGGCGTGTTCTTTCTTGGCGGGTGCTTTGGCAGCTTCGCCGGAGACGGTCACGTTGTCGCCCAGTTTGCTGATCGTTTTCTTGCCGATCCCCTTGACGTGCCGCAAATCTTTAACCGATTTGAATGCGCCGTGTTGGGTACGGTAATCGACGATGGCCTGAGCTTTGTCCGGGCCGATGCCGTTCAGCGTTTGCAGTTCTTCTTTGGTAGCCGTGTTGATATCGACAGCCGCAAAAGCGCTCAACGAGAGTGCCGCAAACAACGTAAAAATAAAACCGAAAATCAATTTCTTCATAGGAGTCCTTTCAAATCATGAAACAGCGAATCACGCCGATTGCTCGGCACTCTTGCCCCCTCCGGCCACCTGCAACAACACTATCGACGAAACGAATTGTTCGCCTTATGGTGAGAAATGATATAGCTTCGGTTTTGGCAAAACAAGATGGGCGCGGCGTCGAAATTAACGGTTATCGCTTCACTGTTGTTTATTCGGCGCGCGCCAGTGTTTCGATATAACGCGCGACGCCGGTAGCGACATCAAACATTTTTTCCTTGTAACCAACGGCGCGTAATTTTTTCAGATCGGCTTGGGTGTAGCTCTGATATTTACCCACCAGTTGCGGCGGAAACGGCACATATTCGATCGCGCCCGCCGCCACCCATTCCTTCAAACTGCGCGCGGCTTTGCCGTCGCGCTGCGCCAACGCATTCAGCGTCGCCAGCGCCACGGCGTTGAAGCTCTCGGCGCAACCCGTGCCGAGGTTGAAAATTCCGGAGTATTGCGGGTGATCGAGGAAGTAAAGGTTCACCTTTACCACGTCTTCGACCGACACGAAATCGCGTTGTTGTTCTCCGGCGGCGTAGCCGTCCGAGCCTTCAAACAATTTTATCTTTCCTTCTTGCCGATACTGGTTGAAGAAATGCCAAGCCACCGAAGCCATGCGGCCTTTGTGTTGTTCGCGCGGACCATAGACGTTGAAGTAGCGCAAGCCGACGATGGGCGAGGTTCGATCCGGCAACACCCGACGCACCGCTTGATCGAAAAGAAACTTCGAGTAACCGTAAACATTGAGCGGCGCTTCATGGGCGCGTTCTTCTACGAAGGTTTTACCCGCGCCGTAAACCGAAGCGCTCGAAGCGTAAATCAGCGGGATGTCGTTATTTTGGCAGTGTTCGAGCAGCGCCATCGAGTAGCGGTAGTTATTGCGCATCATGTAGCGCCCGTCGGTTTCCATCGTGTCCGAGCACGCGCCTTGATGCAGCACCGCGCTGATGTCGTCTTCCAGTTCGCCTTGTTCGAGGCGGTCGAGAAATTCCTCGCGGTCAAAATAATCGGCAATATCGCAGTCCACCAGATTTTTGAATTTGTCGGCGCGCGCCAGATGATCGACGGCGATGATGTCGGTTTCACCGCGCGCATTCAGCGCCTTGACCAGATTGGAACCGATGAATCCCGCCGCGCCCGTCACTACGATATACACTGCCAACCTCTCCGTTCTTTCAATATTGTGTTGAAACTTCTTTTTAACGAGCCATCAAAGCTCGAAATCGACCCGACCGACTTCGGTGGTGACGAAACGCACGCGCGCCGTGACGCCGCACAGCAGTTGATAGGGAATCACGCCCGCCCAGTGCGCCACTTCTTCTACCGGCAAATCTTCGCCCCACAGCAACACCGGGCTGCCGACGCGCGCTTCGGGAATGTCGGTAATATCGACGGTGATCATGTCCATCGACACTCGCCCGGCAATCGTCGCCAGTTTTCCCGCCACCCGCACCGGCGTGCCGTTGCGCACGGTCATCGGGTAGCCGTCGGCGTAACCGCACGCGATCACACCGATGCGCGTGGGTCGTGTGGTTTTGTAAATGTCGCTGTATCCCACATACTCTCCTTCAGGGACATCGCGCACGGCAATCAGTTCTGAACGCAACGACATCACGGGCTGCAAATTCAGCGACGCCGCCGTTTGATTCGGAAAAGGCGAAACGCCGTAAAGCATCAGCCCCGGACGGACGATATCACCGCCGACATCGCCGTAACGCAAGACGCCCGCTGAGTTGGCAATCGAGCGCGGATACGGCAAGCCCTGACACGCTTCCCTGAAAATCGCCAGCGGCGCTTCGGCGCCCGCCTTGGTTTCCGCTTGCCCGAGGTGCGTCATCAAACGCAGCGCCGCCACTGCCGAAGACGCATTCAAGCGCTCGCACAGTTCGGCGGTTTCGTCCGGCTCCACGCCCAGACGATTCATGCCGGTGTTGATCTTCAGAAAAACTTCCAGCGACCGTTTCAACTCGGATTGTTCGAGCGCGGCAACTTGATCGCGGTGATGCACGACGATGGCGATTCGGTGTTGGGAAATTTCCTGCAATTCTTCTTGCGAGAAAAAACCTTCGAGCAACAACAAGCGTCGCGTGTAGTGCCGTTCCCGCAACGTGATGGCAGCGTCCAGTTCCATCAACGCCAAACCTTCCGCTTCGCCCAGCGCCGGCAATGCCCGCAGCAGCCCGTGCCCGTAGGCATTGGCTTTGACGACGGCCATGATTTGCGCGCCCTGAACACATTGACGGACACGATCGAGGTTGTGACGTAATGCCGCCAGATTGATCTGGGCAACGAGTTGACGCGAGAGTGTAGGCATGGTCATATTCCCGGTGTGATCGGGAGCGCTTTTGGCTTTTCCGATTATGCCACACCTGAAGCGTTCTCCGTTCCTTGTCCGCCCCCGATGACGTCGGCGGAAACGATTTGTGTCTCTTGGAGTGCACTAACCTTGTGCCGAACCCACCTCAGCCGCCGAACTGGCTCTGAGCAAAGTCGAAGAACCAAAACGCCTAAATCTCACCCCCCATTTTCCCGACGATCCGATCAGGGCAAGCTGATTTATGCTTTCTGGCTTACCCGACCCCGAAAAAAAGAAAGCCCACCAGGAGGAGGTGGGCCAAAGGGGGTTCTTTTCAGCAGTGCTAAAGCGGAAAAAACATCAAAACATTTTTGCCGCTAAGTTACTCTATTATACAAGCAGGAATCGTGCCAAATATGAATTTATTTTAATTGTTTATTCTTTTCAACAAGTTAGTGCGACGACCGTCAAATCGTCAAATAGTTTCCTACCCATCGGAATGATTTTATTCACTTTTTTGTCTCTAAAAGAAGACGGTTTCTATAAGTTTTAACTCAACAGTGTGATATTTATACTTTTTTTGTGTCTCTAAAAGAAGACAAAAGACAGGTAAGGAAGTGAAAAAAGCAAACACTTACTCTTGTTTTTCGTTAGAAATATTGAGCAACTCATTGATTGCAAAAGGCAAAACCACCCCTTCCCGAAAGCTTGTCTCTCCCTGCCCAAAATCCGGCTTTTTCCCATCTTTTTCATGCCATTTTTCCAAAAACCTGAAAAACTCAATCTTTATCTTCCTTGAACATTGATAACTCAAGATTATGGCGCTGCATGAGTTTATAAAATTCCGTGCGGTTGCGCTTGGCTTTGATCGCCGCCCGCGTGACGTTACCGCCGGTCATTTTCAGTAGGCGCACCAGATAATCGCGCTCGAAGGTGCGGCGCGCTTCTTCCAGCGGCGGCATCGAATCGGTTTCTTCCCGCAGCGCTTTCTGGATCAAGGACGACGGGATAAGCGATGTCGTCGATAGCGCCAGCGCTTGTTCGATGACGTTGAGTAATTGCCGGATGTTGCCGGGCCATGGCGCGGCGGTCAGCAAATCCATCGCGTCGGGCGCCAGCGCCGGCACCGGCTTGCCGTAGCGTTCGGACAGCTTGCGCAGGAAGTGCGCCACCAGTAGCGGGATGTCTTCGCGCCGCTCGGCCAGCGACGGCAAATGCAGCGACACCACGTTCAAGCGGTAATACAAGTCTTCGCGAAACTGGTTGGTCGCCAGCAGGCTTTCCAGATCGCGATGCGTGGCAGAGATGATCCGCACATCGACCGGCGTGGTTTTGGTCGAACCGACCGGTCTTACTTCGCGCTCTTGCAGGGTTCTCAACAGCTTGACTTGCAGCGGCGACGGCATGTCGCCGATCTCGTCGAGGAACAGCGTGCCGCCGTGCGCCGCCTGAAACAGCCCCGGATGCTCGCCGACCGCGCCGGTGAACGCGCCGCGAACGTGCCCGAACAGTTCGGACTCCAGCAAGTCGCCGGGGAAAGCACCGCAGTTGACCGCGATGAACGGCTTGTCGGCGCGGCGGCTTGCCCGATAAATCGCACGCGCCAGCACTTCCTTACCGGTTCCCGATTCGCCGTAAATCAGCACGCTGGCGTCGGTCTCGGCCACCAGCCGCGCTTGCCGCAACAAATCTTCCATGTGTGGCGCGCGGGTGATGATGTCGCGGCGCCAACTGTCGTTGTCGCTCATTTCGACCGGCCCCGCCGTCAGTCGCAAACCGGCCGACACTTTTTCGAGCAGTTCCTTGCTCTCAAATGGCTTGGTGAGAAAACCGAAAACGCCGCGCTCGGTGGCGGCCACCGCTTCGGGAATCGTCCCGTGCGCCGTCAGGATGATGACCGGCAACGTCGGGTGTCGCCGATGCAGCGAATCGAACAACTGCATCCCGTCCATTCCCGGCATTCGCAAATCGGTGATCACCAACGCCGGCGGCGCAATGTCGATCAGTGCCAGCGCTCGCTCTCCGCTCTCGGCGGTGCGCACGCGGTATCCCGACGACGACAGGCGCAAACCGATCAATTTCAGCAAGTCCGTATCGTCATCAACGAGAAGAATGTCTGTGGTCATAGCGCGATCTTTCTGAGTTATTCACTTGGACGCGGCCTTGTTGGACGTTGTCTTTTTCGGCGGTGTTTTGGGCGCATCGGGGAGTTGCCCTGCCAACAATTGGCGATCCACATCCCGTAACGCTTCCAGCTTTTGCATCGCCCGCTGCTTTTCCTGTATCTGCAATTGCAAAACGCTCGCCAGATGCCGTAGCGTCGGCGGCGTTTTTTCGTTCTTCGCCACAGTGTCGAGCAGAGTTATCGCTCGCTGGTCGTTGACGCCGCCGGGTTGCAGTGACAACAAATACGCCAGCCGGATTCGGTTGCCGTTTCCGCCGCTTTGCCCCGCCGCCGAGATGCTGTTGTTCAACTCCGTTTGCGATGCCTTGATTTCCTCGGTGCTCAAGCGCGGATAGCGAGCCAAATCATCGAGCAATTTCTGAAACTCGCTCAACCGTTGCGTCAACAGCTTCATATCTTGCGCTGCCGCTGCTTCGCGCGCCGCCGCGAGACTCTCTTCCGACGGTTGTGCTGACGACGGCGCTTCGGTCACGGCAACCGGCGGCGTTTCCCCCTGCTCTGCTGATTCGGAAGTAGCCACACACCCGCTCACGAGCAATACCGCCAGCGCCAAATAATATTTTCGATTAAAAAACGACTTCATCAAGAAACCCCTTCGATAGTTTTTTGTCTGCTGATAAGAGGCAGGGTACTGGTCCAAAACGGGAGCCACAAAATCAAACGCGCGCCGCTGCGGCCATCAGGCCTTTTTTCAGCAACGATGCGACCGCCGTGCGCCAACACGTACTCCCTGGCAATGGTTAGCCCCAACCCGGAACCTTTAATATGATTCTCCGACGGCGGAGCGCCCTGAAAGAATGATTCAAAAATATGCTCACGCTCGCTCTCAGGAATCCCCGGACCTTCGTCGATGACTTCCAGTCGGGCACAATCTTTATCAACGCCCATCGACAACCGGATTTTTCCCAGCCGTGGCGAATATTTTATGGCGTTAGAAACCAAATTGTCGATGATCGTCGTAATTTTTTTGGCGTTGCCGGTCACCAGCAACGGCAACAGTTTTTCCTCGAAAGAAATCAGCCGCGCCCACGCTGCCAGCCGGTGCTCACGAACGACATGATGAACGGTGTCGCTCAAATCCACCGGCAACAACACGTTGGGTTCCATCACCCGCGACTGGTGATACTGCAACAAGTCTTCGATCATCCGCTGCAACGACAGCGTGTTCTCACGGACGATGTGGACAATCTCGCGCTGCTCTTCTTTCAACTCGCCGCCGATGCCGTCACGTAACAACTCGGTGCCTTCGCGGATCGCCGTCAACGGCGTTTTCAGTTCGTGCGACATATTGCGCAAAAATTTCGTCTGCTGCTCTTCGAGCGTTTGCAACCGTGCCCGCAACCATTCGAGCCGTTGCCCCAGATAACGCAAATCCGAAGGTCCTTGTACCTCGATCTCTTTGGAGAAATCGGCGGCGCCCAGTTGTCGGATCGCCTGATCGATTTGTCGAACCGGGCGAGAAATCAAAAACGTCAGAAAGGCCGCCAGCAGAATGGCAATCACCAGCGCCGTCCACAACCATATCTGCCAATGTCGTCGCCCCGCGTCGGCGGTTTCCTTCAACTGATCCACCGACGTCATCGCCACCGCGTAAGCAGTCTGTTGAACGGCCTGCGCGTCCGTCACAAAAGCGCGATAGCCGGCGATGATTTGCGTCGCGCCTTCCTTGTCACTCCTGTATTTCTGCAAAAGCTGAAAGAGTGTCGCCTCCTCCGCCACCGCATTCTGCAAAGAGTGATCCTTGTCCTCCGAAACCAGTTGCATCAACTGCGCTTGCGTATCGGAAAACACTTCGCGCACTCGAATATAATCGTCGAGCACCGCGTGATCTTCGAGAATCGTGTATTGCCGCGCCAGACGCTCCAGCGATCCCGCTTGTTCGAGAAACTGCCGTGATAGCCGCGCCACCGCCACCGAACTGTACACACTCTCCCGACTCTGCGACATCAACTCGTTGAGCGCCGCATTGAGCTTGTAGAGAGCGAAAAAGAGCGGCAGGCTGACCAAAAAGAAGCCCAAGATGATGAATTTGACTAATGAGCGCGGGTAATACACGATGGCGTCTTCTTTATGGCAAACTACGAAACGCTCGCCGAGTGTGAAATGTCATATACTGCTACTATACCAGCGATTTTGAACAATACGAACCTTTATCTTCCGTCTTTTCCGTTTGCCATCATCGCCGCGAAAGCGCGCAACAACGTTATCGGGCAAGCCGGAAACCTGCCGTGGCGTCTGCCCGAAGACCTGCGTCATTTTCGGGAACTGACGACCGGTCACGCTGTCATCATGGGACGCAAAACGTGGGCCTCGCTGCCGCGTGCGCTGCCGCAGCGCCAGAACATCGTCGTCACCCGCGACCCCGCCTACACCGCCTCCGGCGCCGAAACCGCGCTCACCCTGGAAGCCGCGCTGGCCGCCGTTCGGGAACCTGCACCCGTTTTCTGCATCGGCGGCGCCGAGCTTTATCGGCAAGCGCTGCCCCTTTCCGCCGCCCTCTTCCTCACCGAAATCGACGCTGATTTCGACGGCGATACCTTCTTCCCGCCGCTCGATCCCGCCGTCTGGCGACGCGCCTCCCACGACCCGCACACCCAAACTGCCAGCCCCGGACTGCGCTACGCCTTCAACGTTTACCTTCGGAACGGGTGATGAGAAGACATCAGGGTGGGCTTGACGCCGAACCCTCCTCGCGGTTCCGGTAAGGGCGGCATTCTGCCGCCTCGTCGCCCCCAACCCACGCGCCATGATCCCCTCATTCCTCTTCAAATCCTCCCCGCAAACGCCAAAATTTTGCGATAATGCCGCCTCAGCGCAAAAGCGCGCCAACGCATTTGGCCGGGATGGCGGAATAGGTAGACGCAGCGGACTCAAAATCCGCCGGTAGTGATACTGTGAGGGTTCGAGTCCCTCTCCCGGTACCAAGATAGAATCCAGCAACATCCAAGGAAGTCCGGCAAAGCCGCTTGATGAATTCATCGGGCGGCTTTGTGTTTTTCGCACCTTCTCCGACCAATGAGCATCGATTGCAAAAGCTTATCTCTAACACGAGTCGAGTGCTACTTATAGTCTGTAGCACCATAGTCATCTTTCAGGAAAAATATACTTTTTAAGCTGTTCTGACGATGCCAAGAGCCCCAAGCTTTTCACTCCGCAGTATTCTTGCTGAAAATGTCCGTGCTTTTAGAAAAGTTCATGGTCTTTCGCAAGAAGAGTTAGCCGATCATTGCGATTTGCACCGCACATACATCGGTTCGGTGGAACGTGAAGAGCGTAATGTTTCCTTGAGTACCTTGGAGACCCTTTCCTTGGCTCTCGGTGTTAGCGTCGCGGAACTGTTGACACCGAGAGTAGAGCATGGCTCCAAAGACCCCTCTTGATTACAAAAAAGCCATTCAAGTATCCGGTTTTGATATTTATCATCCAGTTGAAGTTGGCGACGCCAATTTCTGGATACCCACGTCCCACCTAGAAACATTGCTTGATCACGCCCTTTCAGGGCTTGATCTGAATGGATTGGCGTTGCGAACGCGCTCGAAAGCTATCAAGACGGCCGTTTGTGAAGCTCTTGGCTATCCTGTTCCAAAATCGTTTATAAAAACACAACCACGATTTCCTGGACAGCAACTTGATACCTACACGCAAAAATCAAATAACTTGCAAATCTGGAATGAGGAACTATCCCCCGCACGGCGTTATGCGATCATTCAAATTTCCGATCGAGACATTGTCTTGAAAGTTAGGGTAGTGACTGGCCAGGATCTTGCGCTGTTGGATACGACTGGAACAATCACAACAAAATACCAAGCAAAACTTGCTCTGCGCACCTCCACGTTTGAGCTGGTTTCAGATCAAGATACCTCACCTTTGTTGCCCCATACACATTTGGGAGTGAGGTTTGGCTCGACAATCAGCCCCATAGATGAACCAGAATCTGGCACATTGATGCCCATTCAGGAGATTTTTAAACGGTTATCAACGCTGATTGGCACATCGTTTACCGACCCGGGCATGGATCAAGAACGTAATCGCGGTGCAGTACTGCATCGCATGATTTGTAAATGTCTGGGGTATTGCCGCTATGAAGAAAATGGACAGTTTCCCGATCTTCGCCACCAGTTGTTGGAAGTCAAGCTTCAAACATCGCCCACCATCGATCTGGGACTGGTGTTGCCCAGTAGTACAGGTTATCTCGATATTCGGAAAATTGGCGATTGTCGCCCTCGATATCGAGATACGCGTTACGCAATTTTTCACGCCACAACGAATAACGGGCAAGTAATACTTACCCATTTATTTCTGACGACTGGTGCTAATTTTTTCAAGCGATTTCCACGCTTTAAAGGCAATGGAATCAACGGGAAAATCCAAATCCCACTACCACGAAATTTTTTCGGCAGGCAACCCAAAAATGCGCCAAATTCGCGCATCAAGATCGGCAATAAGTTGACCGATCTCCGCTGACGGTGTTTTTGCGTGAATTTCCTTTGCTAAAGCAATGATTTCGACAGATGCTTCACTTTTTGGATTGGGCAATGGAAACAACTCTACATATTGAGTAATGAAGCGCCGCCTTCCAGCGTAAAGCTTATTATTGAATCGGTGATCATAGAACGCTTCTATGAACGTGGAGTTAGCCACCGCAAGCGCCAACCACAACAAGTCCTGATCAATTCCATTATTACATTGTAGCCAATAGCATTCGCCGTTAACAACACCACCGTCCATATCAAGCCAAAAAACTGGTTTGTCGGAAATATCAGGAAAAACAAGCTTTGGCAACGACCACGCAGCAGGATTTTGCGGTACCCATAACTCATACCACTGACGACCCGCCTCAATCAAATAAGTGCGCGCCTCAAGCGCCTCACGGTGCTTTTTTAGGTAACTCTCCGCCTTGGGATAGCGCTTTAAATCAACAGCAGCGCGACCATTTTCCGTAACTTCATGCGGATAAAGAATTTCTTTGCTGTTTTTTTCGCCCGAATCAATAGCCTTGAAGCGACGTGCGCATTTTCTAGTAATCAAGGGGCGAAGCAATTCAGGCCGTCCGCCAGATAGATTATTCCAATCGCTACGAATGAAAATCTTATCCGCCGTTGATTTGACGCCAACCCTTATTTTTCCTATTTGCTGAAACGTGCCCCATGTATGAGCATTGACTATTGTCAACCATTGATCCGTAGCCTGAGTAGCGATACGCCAAACTCCTTCAATATCGCCTCCGTTATCCAAAACACCATGACGAACCCGGAAATGTCGGCCATCCGCGATTGCAATAACGGCGCTATTATCCATCTTCAATGCTGATAATACATTTGTAGCCTTTCCTTCGGCAACATCACTCGTTTGATAAATTGATGAAAAAGAAATTTCCTTTGCCGGAAATCGCCGTAAATCAGACTTACCACGAACCAAAAGCACTGCGGGCAAAACAGCGGCGTTGAAAAGTTTAGTGTCGCCAAGATCCCAAACATGCAAAATATTAAAACGAGACAGCATGGCACGCCGAACTGCCTGCCCTGATTTTGTGGTCATAAAACGATTGGAGGTAATTATCCCTGCTACGCCATTTGCCGCCAATATCTGAGAAATTCCGAGTAAAAATGGATAGTAAAGATCAATTCGACCAGTCAGATCAAAACTTTTGGCTATCTGTTGCGCCTGTTGCTTACCCATGATTTGTGTGCGCACATATGGCGGGTTAGCGATTACCAAGTGGTAACGCTCTTGCTCCACTCCATCCGCAGAAAACAAATTATCATTGTTTTGCAGGGTCAAAACATGATCCAAAAAATCCTTCCTCTCTAAACGTATATCCAGATTAGGAAAGCTCTTAAAAAGGCGTCGAGAGGCTCTTTGAATTGCTTCTGAATTTTTATCATAACCCACCACCTCAACACGTTCTCTAAGAGTAAGTGAAAAGCTTTGGATTAGCACATCAAGTAAAGCCCCATCACCGCATGCGGGATCAAGAACACGGATTTTTCCGCTCTTGGGCAAGTCAGCTACCTGAAGTATTTTCTCAGAAACAAACTGCGACAAAGACATGGGGGTATAGGTTACGCCATCAGCTTTCTGCCGATCAACATCGCTGTATCTTGGCACACTAGTTACTATATTAAGCATCGGCTGGCACCCAAAAATGATACTCACAGTCATCATTTTACATCACCACATGATTTGGCGAAAGTAAAATGCAATGATTGGAACTAAAACATTCGACTGGGCAGCGGTGAATACGTCAGGACTGACGATTTCATCAGCGGCATGACGCCAATGTACGGCCTTTTGCGATGCGGCGCAAGGGAATACCGGCAGGAAAGGGTTTTGTCGATCTCCTCATTTCTGCCTGTACGGAAATCAAACGACTTTCTATATTGCTCAATGGGCGGCGGCGCTATCGTCCGACTGCGCCGCTTGCGCGCGAGCGCCTTGATCGAGGTCGATCACGGCATCAACAACGTGCAAATAGGTTGCGATGTTTTGGTGAAATCGCGTCAGCGCTTCGCGCGCGGCTACCGGATCGCGGTAGCTGGGCGGCGTGAACAAGCTGCCTTTGCCGGTCGGCAAAGCGATGAAGAAGCGTTTGTCCTCGGTCATCACTTCGGGCGTGCCGTAAATCGTGGCCAAATGAAGAAAGCGTTCCATGAACGCTGGGGTCAGTAGCGCGCGCGCCGAAACCTGATCCGACGAATGAACTTGAAAGGTCTTGGCGAACGCGGGGTCTTCGAGATGCACGCTTTGCAAACCGTCGAACAAATGTTCGGCGAAGTTGCTGATCGCGCCTTGCGCCGAAACGACGGTGACACCTTGCAGCCCTCGCGGCAACGTCAACGCGATCATGATGCCGCCGAAGATCAATACGGTTTGCTTTCCTTCTCGAGCCGTTATGTCCAGATCGAAGATCGACAGCGGGATACCGCGATAATCGCCATGAATTTCATCGGTAGAGTTGGAGTAGTCCCAATGAGGAAAAAGATGGTAGCGCTTGAATTCGTCCAGCGACGGTTGCGAAGATCGCCATTCGAGATGCCCGCCGAAGCCCGCCAGAAGTGTCGGCATCACCCGCTCTTTGAAGAGTTTGTTGTAGGCTTTGACGACAAGTTGCGCAGCCGTCCACGCCCAGAGGCCGCCAAAGGCAGCGCCCACAATGGCAAATTGGATCACTTTCCCGACACCAAAAACGACATGATGGCGATCTGTGGTTCCGAAAAGAAACCACGACAAAAGCAGGCTCAGTAAAACGCCGATGGGAACGCTTTTTATCCCTACCGAAAAAAGCCGTTCGTAAACCTGTTTCTTGGTTTGTTGCCGCACGGTTTCCAACTCAGCGAGGGTGGCCTTCAGCGCAGCATCGGGTTCATAAGGCGTGGCCGGTTGGGAATCGGCGAGGGCGTTCGGCCGTCTGCCCGTCATCCCGCCGATGATTGTCTGTAGCGCCTGCTGCGCCTGAGCATAGGCTTCGGCGTTTTTATCGCGGCGGGGGTCTTCGTGGTCGTCGCTCATGGTTTTTCGCTCATCAACGATGGCACGCGCTTACGCTGTCGGCGCCGCCGGTCATCACGATCAACCACACGTCACAGATAATCCGCCGCGTTCACGGGGCTGCGGTATTCGGCGGGCGCTTCGAAAAAAGGCGGCATCTGGGTCACTCCGGCGAGCGGCGCGATCATTTGGCCGGGAAAAATCCGGCAAGCGTTGCGCAAACTGACAACGGCGGCGTTGTAAAAGCGACGCGCAGCAGCGACATTGGTTTCCACTTCCTGATAGGTGGTCTGCGCGTTCATCATTACCGCGTCGCTCTTGAGTTGGGGGTAACTTTCGGCGACGGCAAACAAGCGTCCCAAGCCCGCCGAAAGCTGGTTCTCGGTGTTGAATTTTTCGGCGAGCGTTTTGGGGTCGGCGTCGCTGAGTTTGCCTTGCGCGGCACTACGAAGCCGCGTGAGGTCGTCCATTAAATCTTTCTCGTGGCTCAAGAACCGCTTGGCAATTTCGAGCACATTCGGAATCAGTTCGTGACGCTGCGTCAGTTGCACGTCGATGTCCGACAGCGCTTCGTCCACCTGATTTTTGCGCTTGACGATGGCGACGTACCAAGCGAATACGGCAACAACAATGGCGACCACTACAACGATAAGTATGGTGTTCATGGGATGCTTTCTCTTAATGCCGGGATGGATATTTCAGGGCGAGATTGAAGTCGATACGGTAAGGTTGACTGTTGACGTTTTGTTCTTCCAAACAAGTTTGCCGAAGCCCCGCGTCAGGCGGCGCTTCGACAGATTCAGAACGAGCGAACACGGGCGCGCCGTGCTCGCTCACGGAAGCGAAAGCGCGTTATTTCCTTTCGTTCCTGTCGTTCTTTTCCCTGCCTTGTTGCTGCTGAACCGGAGCACCGGAGTGCTGCTGCGGTTGCGGTTGCGGACGTTGTTGCGGGCGCTGTTGCGGCGGCGGCGCGTTATGGCGCTCGTCCTTGACTACCGGACGACGGTTGTCGTTACGCTGCGGCGCACCACGCCGATCTACCGGCGGACGGCGAACGTCGTTCCGGCGCTCGAAATCGGCGCGCCGACTATTATAGTAGCTGCGATGGCTCCGGTAATGCGGAACATAAACGTTCTGATACCAGTTGCGATTGACGAAATACACCGGACGATTGCAGGCGTTGTACATTCCGCAATAGCTGCCCCAACTGGCGTACTGTGCCGGCGGCACATAGAGATAGACCGGCGCCACACCCACTGCGACCGGTTGAATGGCCACCGGTTGTTGGTACACCAACTGCGGCGGCGGCGCATCGCCGATGTCGATGGCGCCATAGAACCCGGGCGCGCCGACCGACACGGAGACTGATGTTTGCGCCGAGCTCGCGGCGGCAGCGGCAGCCAGAATCACGCCGACGCTAACGTAGAAAAAACTTTTGACTTTCATCATGCTTCCTTTCGTTCAAAAAAAGAGAGGTAAATGAGATAGTATGAATTTCGGGTAGGTGTTTGTGCTCACCAAGTACAAATTTCTTTTCACTTTCTTTGACTTGGCGCAAGTTCATCACCCCTGTCGTCGTAATCGGCAAACTTGTCTTCAATCCCCGACAGTCCGGTTATGCGCCATGTTCACACATCAATCAAAGCCACCCTGACGCGCCGATCACTGCTCCGCCGGCGCCTGCACGCGAATCGAATTGTCGTAAGTAATCTTCTGTACAGTGTGCGACTTTTTGCCCAACGCCTCCCCGTCGCTCTCGCTTCCGACCAACTGACCGGCCGCGTTCAAATAAAACCTGCCGTGACTGATAACGTGCAGGCCGCCCATGTCCATATCGAAATCCGCGTGATAAGCGCGCACGGCCTGACCGTTGAACGTCGTCATGCCCTCATCGCGCACTTCCTTCGCGTTACGCAACATTTTGTCGCGCATCGACGCTTCCGAGTTCTTCATGTTCGGGCGATTCGGATCGCTCGGCGATTTCATCCACTTTCCGTTGCCCGCCCGCATCCAGCGCGCGTCCGGCAACATGATCATCTCGTGCGTGTCCATTTTCATGTGAGACCGATCCGGGCCGTCGTGCTCCACCACGGATTTGATCACGCTACCCTTCTCGTCGGTAATAGTCATTTCCGCGCGATAGCGCGCGTTTTCCATTTTCTTCATCGCCGCCGACACATCGTCGAGAGGAGCGGCCAGCGCAAGCGGCGACAACGCCGCACTGAACGCCACAAGCAAAACCACCGATTGACGCCATGACATGATTTTCTCCCAGCCCGACAGCGAAACAACGCTGCCCGCAAGGCTCACTAAAAAGCCAAATAATTGCCATGAATCATGCCAGAACTGCGCCAACTTTCACAATCGACGCCAAAAGAAATGGTTGGGACTCGCTTCGCTGTTGCCGGTAAGCAACAGTCAAGCCCGCGAAGTTTTGTCGATTCCGGATGCTCCGCAGGAGCGGCATCCTGCCGCCCGCAAAAATTCGTTTGCGCCGAAATGCAGGACGAATCAGGCCGCAGGCCGTTCACCATAGCCCGTCAACTTATCGCGACCATTCTCGATGGACCGATTTTTATCTGCGGGAGAAAAAAGATAAGATACGTCAACGCGGCGATTCGCCGATGATTGGCGCGATGATTTTTATATTGAAAGAGATACGGCGGACGGCGGCCTTATCCGCCCACACTTCTTCATGTGCATTGCGGCAGACAAGCCCGGCGTAAAAGGTTTTTCATCGCAGGCGAAATTCAACGCAACATCAGGATAGAGGTGAATCATGGCATGGTATGTTGCAAGTGTGATAATGAGCATCAAGAAAAAGGAAGGGAAACAGAAGAACCTGCCTGTTTACGAAAATTTTGTTCTCGTTGAGGGTGACGACTCGGATCAAGCATTGGAAAAAACGATCGCTATTGCAAGAAATGAGGCATCTGCCAATGGCAACATGTGGCTCGACGGCAAACCGGCAAGAATGGTGTTTGAGGGGATCCGAAAACTCATCACCATCAGCAATCCTGTGGACAGGGATTTGGATTCGTCTCCTCCCGCCACGGGAACGGAATTGACTTATTCTCAATATCTGATAAAAACCAAAACGCAACTGAAGCATCTTGTCTCGGGGAAAGCTGTCAACATCAAATACATCGAGTAGCAAGCGTAGAATGGGACGCGCAGCGCCGTGTCGCAGAAACTCAAAGGGAGTCTCGGAATGAAAATTCAAAACACGGACAAACCCCCTCTTCAATATTTTATTGGATGAACCAGAGGTTAACCGATACGGGCATAATGAGTTAACCCGCTTTGGAATTTTGCGTATTGCCGTATCAAATCTGGCATTACGACGGCAAGGCGTAGAAATCGCTTGTTGACCTTGTGGGTTTGTACAAGAGAGATGAGCACTAATATGAAAGAGAATTCATGATAACCATTCAATGGTCAGATTTTGAGAAAGTCGAACTGCGGGTCGGCACGATCATCGACGCCAAGTTGAATGCCAAGGCGCACAAACCGGCTTACGTTCTTACCGTCGATTTGGGGTCTATGGGAACACGGCAATCCAGCGCCCAGATCACCGATCATTACAGCGCAGAGGAACTCATCGGTCGGCAGGTGTTGTGCGTGTGCAACTTCGAGCCCAAGCGCGTCGCCGGAGTGAAGTCGGAAGTGTTGGTGACGGGCGTGCACGATATTTCCGGAAAGGTGGTGCTGGCAAGCTTCGATCACCCGGTTCCCGATGGAGAGCGCTTGCTTTAAGTTCGCGCCGGATATCACTCGCTTCTACGTCGATTCCCCGTCTCTGACGCCTGATGCTATGATTTCATTTTCCGTCTCACGAAAAAGGCAAACATCATGATGAAAGGCAAGGAACTCTATCGCGGCAAGGCTAAAACCGTTTACGCCACCGACAATCCCCATTGGGTCATCATGCATTACCGAGACGATGTTTCTGCCTTCGACGGCGCCAAGCTCGCGCAGCTCGAGAAAAAAGGGGAAACCAACAATAAAATCAACGCCTTCATTATGGGACGGCTGGAAGAAACCGGCATCAAGACCCATTTCGTCAAGCTGTTGAACGAGCGCGAATCGCTGGTGCGGGCGATGAAAATGTTGCCGGTCGAATGCGTGGTGCGCAATGTTTGCGCCGGTTCGATGAGCAAGCGGCTGGGCATCGAGGAAGGCACCCGCTTGCCGGAACCGATTTTCGAGTATTTCTACAAGAGCGACGCGTTGCACGATCCGATGGTCAACGACGACCACATCCGCGTGTTGGGCTGGGCGAGCGAGGACGACATTCAGCGGATGCGCATTCTCACCCGTCGCGTCAACAAAATCCTGCAACCGCTGTTTGCCAACGCCGGCATTGATCTGGTCGATTACAAGCTCGAATTCGGCCGCGCCGTGGATGAACCCGAAGGGCCGCTGTTGCTGGGCGACGAGTTCACGCCCGACGGTTGCCGGTTGTGGGACGCCAAGACCGGCGAGAAGATGGATAAGGATCGCTTCCGCCGCGACTTGGGCGAAGTGATCGAACATTACCGCGAAGTCGGCAAACGGATCGGCGTGCCGCTGTAAGTTAGGATGCGCTGATTGACTCCGTTCCCCTGAGCCTGTCGAAGGGTGAGCGGAAGATCGTTGCAGGGCTTGCCCCTTCGACTTTGCTTGGGGGCAAATAGTGTTTTAGCAGGCCGTAGGGGGCGACTTTCTGCCGCCCCTACGGCCTGATTCACGCGCTATGCGATCTTCCCAAGTCGAGTATCTACAATCAACGAACGCATTCCGCTTTTGACAAAATTCGCTTTTGACAAACGGTAAGTTTGATCGACGTCAAAATTCTTTTGTTTCATTCTTCGATGAGCAGGCGATTCGTAGCGGGGAGTGAGATAATCGCGCTACGCATGTAAGAGTCGCTCAAGTTTTTTCATGAACAGCATGAACTTTCACGCTGTCGTTTTTGTTTTGTCGCAAGTTTTTCACGGCAAACGTTTCTCTGTGTCTCATTGTTCGCGCGGTTCACGATAACTGCGTCGATTCCTGTCTTCGATGCGTTAGCGGTTGGGTCGAAATGCTATAATGAAAATATCGAAAGGAATCCGGCTTGATGATCTGCCTGATAACCTGTTAGGGGCAACTGTCCGAAGAGGCTGTAAGGGTGTTTGTTAAAAAACATCTTTTTTATATTTGAGTCGGATCGAGAATGCCGTCATGCACCAGAAACAGGCAAGACCGAAGGGGTTGAAGACGATGTTGCAGGAAAATTGGAGACAGCGCCGGGAAAGCCAGCCGACCGGACGAGTACCCGTCGCAGCGACGTGTCTCCCATCGCCGACGCCCGTTCCAACACGGTTCGCCCGCTCCCGACAAGTTCAATTGTCACAAAAATGTCTGAACTTATCCCGCTCGCTTGCCCGGAACCGTCCGGCGGCGGAAAAGCAATGGAATTTTTCCGAAAGAGTGTCTCTTTCTTTCCAGCCTGAACACTCCCGACAGGGGTCGCAAAGGCGTAAAGCCAAGCTAAAAAATCTATTAGCTGTTAAAGTAATAGGTTGTAGCATGGCCTCTCCGTTTTTGGGTGGCAATACCGTAGTCATTGAGCGTTCGACGACACGGAAATCGTCCGATTATGGGTTTGTCGTGCGGCGAAATACCGGTGAAGTGCCCGTTTGCACTGCCGGATGGCTTGCGACACAAGGCGTGTCAGCTTGCGGCGACAAACCGCAGCGACAACTGTCCGAAGGAGACCGACGTTTGAATTGGTTCGGAGATTGTGTCGGCGCTGTTCAGGCCATCGGATGAGTAAGATACAGATCTGGAACTGGAGCTTTTTAATTTAACCAAGGAATCATAGCCAAGGAATCATTATGAAAAAAACTCTGTTTGCGCTCGCAAGCGTGACACTGTTCGCTTGGTCGCTGTTTGCCAGTGCCGCCGATTCGGCAAAGGTCGAGTTCAAGGGCATTCCTTTTGGGGCTTCGCAAGAGACTTTGCTCAAGAAATTCTCGGACTTCAAGTGCGCTGGCGGGACGTGTAATCTCTACGTCGATACCGAAGCCGAAAAAAAATGTCAGGAGAACAGGGGCAACGACCCGAAGGACATCATCAACATCAAGCGGACTCTGGATTGCCAACGCGAGTACCGGAATCAGATGCGGTACGGTCCGGCGGCGGTTCAGGCCTACATCGTGAAGTTTGAAGGCGACAAATTGGGCTATGTGTCGATTATTTTCCATTCCAACTGGTACCGTGATGTCCGCGATGCGCTGGTTGAGAAGTTCGGCTCGCAGGCCGACGAAAAAATGGAAACCGTCCAGAACCGGTTTGGCGACAACTTCGAGAATCACATGGTGACTTGGAAACTCGGCAACGATTTCGTGCAAATCGAAGAACGCGGCGCCGGAATCGACTCGGCGGCGGTTCGTCTGGTCTCCGGCACATTCGCGGGCATCGACCAGGAAAAGATGAGAAGAGAAAGAGCGCGCGAAGCGGCGAGAGACCTCTGATAGAAACGAGACTGTTCAAACAATTTGTTGCATTCGTGCAACAGCGGGAAAGCCGGCTTTATGCCGGCAATCTTTTTGTTCGCGCGGAAATTCAAGCCGCGATGTCTGAAAACATCGCCATCGGCAAGCGTCGGCGGAGCAGATGAGTCTGCCCCGCCGATGATTTTCTGATCCCTCCCTTTCTTGCCCACCGCCCATGCGCACCCATGCCCCCATTGCCGCCCATCCGGTTGCCCGCTGGCTGATTCTGATCACGCTGGCGGTCGGCATCTATTTCTTTCACGTCTTTCTGGTGCCGATTCTGGCGGCGCTCATCATCGCGTTCGCCTCGTGGCCGCTGTACGAAAAACTGGTGGCGCGCTGCCATGGAAAAACGTGGCTGTCCGCCGGCATCGTTACCTTTCTGGTGTTGCTACTGATCGTTGTGCCGCTGGTCATCGTCGTGTTTTACACCACCCGCGAAATCCAGCAATGGGTCGGCTGGCTGACCTCCGTCAACCGCTTCGGGGCAGAGTCGCCCGTCTGGCTGACGCAGTTACCCGGCGTCGGCACGTATCTGGCGGAATGGTGGGACGAAACCCTGAACCACCCGCACGCCATCAGCGATCTGGCGCAAATGGTCGGCTTGGGGCAACTCGCCAACATTTCGCGCGTGGTCATCACCTTTGGCGGCCAGTTGTTCTCGGTGCTGCTGGTCCTGCTGTTCATGCTGATCACCCTGTTCTTCGTGTACAAGGACGGCCACACCCTCGCGCAACAACTCGACAAAATCGGCGAGCGCATTTTACCCAACCGCTGGCATCGCGTGTCGCGCGTCGTACCGACAATGGTCAGCGCCACCGTTACCGGCATGGTCATCATCGCCATCGGCGAAGGTATCGTGCTCGGCATAGCTTACCGGATTGCCGGAGCGCCGGCGCCGCTGACTCTCGGCGTCATCACCGCCTTCATGGCCATGATTCCGGGCGGCGCGCCGACAGCGATGACGCTGGTGTCGCTCTACCTGCTCGGCAGCGGCCATCCGGTGGCGGGCGTCGGCCTGTTTGCGTGGGGCGCGTTTGAATTGTTCGTCGTTGATAAAACCATCCGCCCGAAACTGGTCGGCGGTCCGGCCAAATTGCCATTCTTGCCGACACTGTTCGGGCTGGTCGGCGGCGTTCAGACGATGGGACTCGTCGGCTTGTTCATCGGCCCGGTAGTGATGGCGCTGCTGGTGGCGATATGGCGCGAATGGTTGACGGAGGAGGATGAGGCGGCAACCCCGTAGGGGCGCCGTTCTGCCGCCCGCTCTTGCCACGCTTCAACTTTCAACGCCTTCGTTCGCCAGTTTCGCCCAACAGGGCGGTTCTTAGAGCGGCTTCGAACTTACTTTATTTTTCAACCGGACGGCTGGCGGTACGATAGTCGTACTGTTCTATCGCCCGCTTCGCCTTGTCGTTCATTGCGCGAATATCATCAACTGTCAGATCGGCTTTGCGGAAGTAACCAATAGAAGTGTGTTCAAAAGAGCTGAAGTTAAAAATGAAATTCCATTCGTAAAATTTGGATTCTATCTTTAATGTACCATCCGGCAGTTTGGTTGTTTTTGCATATTTATAGGAGCGTCTTACTTTAGAGTAGGAAGAGTCACGAACCGCAGCCCACTGCCACGAAGTTTGATTACAAACAAACTTCTCACTCTCGTTCGACTGGGGATTATCCCCTTTTTGCATATCGGTGATGCTTGTTGAAACTTGCCCATCTTCGTTGAAGAGAGTAATTTCCAAATGTTGATTATCAATAAACTGAAACGCCGCCCACATTTTTTTCCCCATATTCCACCCCCCCCCACACCACTCGCTTCCATGACATAATTCGAATGGCGTGAGTTACTAGGTAAAGCGCCAGGCCCAAAATCTAAAAGTTTACTAGAGTTTTCTGGATAACTGATGTAGTAACTAAAGACTTCGTAAGTCCCTTCGATGTTCAGGCACCGATCAAGCGAGCCAATATAGAAATCGTCAACAGAATACGACGACATAGAAGCACAGCCGCTTAGTAAACCGACAACCACTCCCGAAAAAACAAGGCCTTTCAATTTCATCGCTTTTATTCCTTTTCCGGCGGAGGACTGGTAGCAAGCTGATCGTATTGTTCAATCGCCCTCTTCGCTTTGTCGTTCATCGCACGGATGTCATCAAGGGTCAGATCGACTTTACGGAAGTAGCCGACACCGCCTACAATTGAGCCATCAGACATTTGATTCCTATACCCTCCATAAATCCCAGCGTGCATGTCCGTTTTGGTCTCTACCCTTAAAGCACCGTCTTGCAGCTTTGTCGTTTTGGCATACCTCCTCCATTTACTGCCAGCCCCTCCATAAGAAACGCTGCTATACGTCCACTGCCATGAATTTTGATTACAGGTAAACTCTTCGTCTTCGTTCCAGCGAGATTCTACATCCCTTTGCATATCAACGACTCGTATGTAGGCCTGCCCATCTTCAGAGAAAACAGTGATTTCCATACGTTGATTGTCGATAAATCGAAAGGTGTACCAACTTTTCTTATCGCCTGTCTTATCTTCCTTTGTTGTCTTTCGCGAGTAATCAATCTTCCTTCTTGTTTCAACAACATAACGCTGCCCTGACATAAAATAACCAAGCAAAACAGAATCTCCTCCCGGATAATTTCTGTAGTAGCTTTGGGGTTCGTAAGTCCCCTCGATGTTCAAACACCGGTCGAGCGAGCCAACATAGGAATCAACCGTATATGATGGAAAGGGGAAACAGCCACCAAGAAAAATGGCGACCACCCCCAAAAGGATGATCGTTTTAGCCCTCATCATTCATTCCTCTGAGTTGTTACTGCGCTCGACTTCCACCACTCTGTATACCACCCCACAAACCGCTTCAACCCTTCTTCAAGCGGCGTGTTCGGCGCGAAGCCGGTCACTTCGGTAAGCCGCGACACGTCGGCGTAGGTCGCCACGACATCGCCCGGCTGCATCGGTTGATTGTCGCGGATCGCTTCTTTGCCGAGAAGGCTAGACAAAGTATCGATGAAGGTTTCGAGCGCCACGGCGTTATTGCCGCCGATGTTGTAGATCGCGCACGGCGCCGCCGTCACGGGGTCAGCGCTCGGCAAGCGCACGACAACGCGCACCACGCCTTCGACAATATCGTCGATGAACGTATAGTCGCGCTGCATCTTGCCGTGGTTGAACACTTTAATCGGGCGACCGGACAGGATCGCGTCGGCGAACAACATCGGCGACATGTCGGGACGCCCCCACGGGCCGTAAACGGTGAAGAAGCGCAAGCCGGTGGTTGGTAGTTTGAACAAATGGCTGTAGCTGTGCGCCATCAATTCGTTGGCCTTTTTCGTCGCCGCGTACAAACTGACGGGATGATCGGTCGACTGATCTTCGGAAAACGGCAGCGTGTGATTGGCGCCATAGACCGACGACGACGAAGCATAGACCAAATGCCGAACGTGGTTGTGACGGCAACCTTCGAGAATGTGGCCGAACGCCGTCACGTTGTTGCGAAGATAAACTTCGGGATTCTGAAGCGAGTAACGCACGCCCGGCTGTGCCGCCAGATGAATGACGTGAGTAAAACCGCTGGCGCGGAAAAAATCGCGCGTGGCGTCGGCGTCGGCCAGATCGAGGCGAAGCAATGAAAACCGCGGCAAGGTCGCCAAGCGCGTCGCCCGCGCTTCTTTCAGCGCCGGATCGTAATACGGTTCAAAGTTATCAACACCGGTAACGCGCACACCGTGATGGCACAAGCGCTCGGCAACGTGCATACCGATGAATCCGGCGCTGCCGGTAACGAGAACATGGTCGTGTTCGGAAAAAGAGACAGTCATGATAATGAGTGATCGCTAGAGTTTTTTTCTTGAGTACTTTTTTCTATCCCGCGCTTTTGCAGCGCGTAGAGTTTGGCGTGTTTGAGAAAGCTGGCGAAAGCGCCGATGGCAATGTGCGCGAAACCGGCCGCACCGTCGAGAAAACCGCGCTTGATGAAATAGAAACGAAAGAAACGCGCCAACGGTGACGCGAACAACTGCCAACCGCTGGTGCGCGCGCCGGTAGCGAACAAGCGCTCGGCTTGCGTCGTCGTGTAGCGATTTTGTTTCGTCAGATAAGCGTCGAGCGATTCGGCGGAAGCATGCAACAAATCGCCGGAGAGCCGCTCCGTTTTACCGTCAACCAACACCTTCTCATGCACGGCGTCGTCACTCCAGCGCGCTCGCCGCCGGTCGAACAAACGCACCGTCCAATCGGGATAGCCTTCGCCGTGCGACAACCAGCGGTCGAAAAAACGATTGCGACGACACAGCGCATACGCCGCCGCCCGCTCGCTTTCCGGCTGCGCAAAAACAGCGACGATGGCTTGCGCCAGCGCATCGCTGATGCGTTCGTCGGCATCTAGGCACAACACCCAATCATTCTGCGCCGCCGTGATCGCCACATTTTTTTGCGAGCCGAAACCCAACCACGGCTGCTCGATGAAACGCGCGCCGAGCGACTCGGCAATCCGGCGCGTTCCGTCGGTACTGCCAGAATCGACAATGACGATCTCCGCCGCAAACGGCACCGTCGCCAAGCATGCGGCCAGTTCCGCCTCGGCGTTTTGGGTGATGAGCACCAGTGACAAGGGCAACGTTGCAACAGAAGAAGGCATAAAACAGCGCCAAATTTTCGGAAAGTATTATTATCGCCCGCTTTTCCGGTTTCGTCGCCTCCACCGAATTTTCTTCCCTCTCCTGCCCTTCAGGCGCCCTCTCCCACAGCGGGGGAAGGGAAAAATGCGCTTATTGGCGCGAATAACTATACAATGCCGTATTCGGCTCGATAGCGTTACCCGATACCTGCATGCCCTCTTCCATTTTAATCATCCGCACCTCCTCGCTGGGCGACGTGGTTTACGCCAGCGCGGTGCTTCATGATATTCGCCAGGCCCTGCCCGACGCGCAGATCGACTGGGTGGCCGAAGAGGCGTTCACGGCAGTGCCGCAATTGGCGGGCGCGCGGCGGGTGATTCCCTTCGCGTTGCGGCGCTGGCGGCGGCGCTGGCACGACCCGCAAAACTGGCGCGAGCTTGCCGCGTTCCGACGGACGCTGCGCGAAACGCGCTACGACGTGGTGATCGACCTCAACGAGCAAGTCAAAAGCGCGTTGATTGCGCGGGCGGCGTTCGGCAGTCGCCACGGTTTCAATCGCGCGTCGATCCGCGAACCGCTGGCGTGTTCGTTTTATCAATTCACGCATGCGGTGCCGCGCACCTTGCATTTTGTCGAACGCTGTCGGCGACTGGCCGCGAGCGCGTTGAATTACACGCCGGAAGGCGCGCCGTGCTGGCAATGGTCGTGGGAAGATCAACCGCCGCCGGACGCGCTGTTGATGCCGCCGGAAGTACCTTATGTGATGATGCTGCATGCCACGTCGCGCGCCGACAAATTGTGGCCGGAGGAACGTTGGCGCCGTTTGATTCAGACGTGCCGCGAGCGCGGGTTGCTGGTGTTGTTGCCGTGGGGCAACGCACAAGAACAGGAACGCAGCGAACGTTTGGCGCTCGGTCACGACAACGCGCGCGTGCCGCCGCGCGCATCGCTGCCGGAGTTGGGCGCGTTGCTGAAAAAAGCGCGTTGGGTGGCGGGCGTTGATACGGGGCTTACGCATTGGGCGGCGGCGCTGGGCACGCCGACGGTGGCAATTTTTACTGCAACCTCACCGCGCCAGTTGGGCGTCAACATTCAAGGCGCGCACGCGGTAGATTTGGGCAATATTGGCGCGCTGCCGGAAGTCGAGACGGTGTTGGAAACAGTTGATGCGTTGACGCAACGCTCAAACGAAACGCAACAGCGAGGGAACGCCTGATGTTTTGGCGCGTGTGTTATTCGTTGCTCGGCGCGTTGCTTTTGCCGTTGCTGTTGGTTCGCTTGTGGTGGCGCGGTCGAAAAAATCCGGGTTACCGAAAAAACATCGGCGAGCGTTTCGGGCGTTACACCACGCCGCCATTGCGCAATACACCAAACAACACGATCTGGATTCACGCGGTTTCCGTCGGCGAAACGCGCGCCGCCGCGCCGCTGATCGCGTTGCTCGAACAACGCTATCCCGATACGCCCATCGTGTTGACGCACATGACCGCCACCGGTCGTGCCACCGGCGAAGCCTTGTTCGGCAAACGAGTCACACAGTTATGGCTTCCCTACGATTACCGTTTCGCCGTGCGCGCGTTTCTCGATCACGTTCAACCGAAGTGGGCGCTGTTGATGGAAACCGAAGTGTGGCCGAATGTGATTGTTGAATGCGCGCGCCGACAGCTTCCCTGTTTTCTGATCAACGCGCGCATGTCGGAGCGCTCCGCCGCGCGTTATGCCTGTTTCGCGTCCTTCACGCGCCCGCTCTTTGCGGCATTAACCGGCGTTGCCGCGCAAACCGAAAGCGAAGCGCAACGGTTTCGCCAACTCGGCGCGCGCGATGTCGCCATCACTGGTAATCTCAAGTTCGATATCGGCGTACCGGAGAACGCGCGGGCGCTGGGTGAAACGCTGCGCTGTCGTTTTGGTCAGCGGCCGATCTGGATCGCGGCTTCGACGCGCGACGGTGAAGAAGCGTTGTTGCTCGACGCGCTTTCTCGTCAACCCGAAGCGCTGCCGCCGCGAACACTAACCGTGATTGTGCCGCGCCATCCCGAGCGTTTTGAAACCGTCGCCGAACAGTTGCGCGCGCGCAAGCTGGCGTTCGTCAAACGCAGCGACGAGCGCGACGTGCCGCCGGAAGTTGCCTTCGTGCTCGGCGATTCGATGGGTGAAATGTTCGCCTACTACATCGCCGCCGACCTCGCTTTCGTCGGCGGCAGCTTGTTGCCGTTCGGCGGGCAAAACTTGCTGGAACCGTTGGCGGCGGGCATACCGGCATTGATCGGCCAGCATACTTTCAACTTCAAGGCAATCAGCAACACCGCTTGTGAGGTCGGCGCGGTGGCGCGGGTCAACGACGCCGACGAACTTATCGCCCAAGTCGGCGCGTTATTACGGAATAATGAAACCAGACAAACCATGCGCAATGTCGGTCATCGCTTTTTGGAAGAACATCGTGGCGCAGCGGAGCGATTGGCTCAGTGGTTGGTAAGGGGCGAGTAGCGCGGATTACGCAAACTACCGCGCTCTTATTGTTTTGAGTTTCGCCATGACAAGAAAGTGTTGACAAAAACCCCTTGGCGGAAGCGGTGAGATTCGAACTCACGAAGGGCGCGAACCCTCGCCGGTTTTCAAGACCGGTGCATTCAACCACTCTGCCACGCTTCCGGGAAATGACAACCGCAGTACCGTAAAGGCACGGCAGAAGGAGCGCATCGTAGCATGTTTGCGCGGTTTTCTCCAAGAGGTTGAACTTTACTCGCCCTGAGCCAGTCGAAGGGCAATCCCTTGTCTTTGCTTTGTAAATATCCAGAAATTCGCTCGTGACAACTGCCGTAATCTGGTACTCTTATGCGCTGTTGTGATTCTTTTGATTGGAGAAAAGCTCTGATGGAACCCTATTTCCCGACCTCTGTCACCACCCAACCCTCCGACGCTCTGCGTGCGGAACAGCAAAACCGCGTGTTGCGCAATACTTACGCGCTGTTGGCGCTGTCGCTGTTGCCGACGATCGCCGGCGCCTGGCTCGGCTCGGTATTCAACTTCGTGTCGTTCTACGTGCGCGCACCCATCTTGACGCCGCTGGTGATGTTCGGCGTGATGATCGGCGCGATGTTCATCGTTTCCCGTTTGCGTAACAGCGCTTGGGGCATCGTTGCGCTGTTCGCGTTTACTTTTATCGCTGGCTTGGCGACGACGCCGATCCTGACTTACTCGGCTGGATTTCGGAACGGCGGGCAACTGGTAGCACTGGCAGGCGGGATGACCGCTGCGATTTTCTTCGTGCTGGCTTCCATCGCTTCCGTCGCCAAACGCGATTTTTCGTTCATGGGCAAGTTCCTGTTCGCCGGATTGATCCTGATCATCATCGCAGGCATTGCTAATTTGTTTTTCGCCGTTCCGGCGTTGACTTTGACGATCTCTTGCGTCGCCGTGCTGATTTTCTCGGGGTTCATTCTTTACGATGTCAACCAGATCGTGCGCGGCGGTGAAACCAATTACATCATGGCAACGATGCGTTTGTTTCTTGATGTCTGGAACTTGTTCATTTCGCTGCTGAACATTTTGCTGATGCTCACCGGGCAACGCGAGTAGCGCAGTTTCGATTTAAGCAAAACAAAAAACCCGGGGAATCCCCGGGTTTTTTGTTGACTGCTTTGCTGTTGGAGCTCGTCGTGAATAAGAAATCTTGCGTTGTTCGCGCTCGATTACATATCCATGCCCATGCCGCCCATACCACCCATGCCGCCGCCAGGCATCGGCGGTTCTTCCTTCGGCAGTTCGGCGACCATACAGTCGGTCGTCAGCATCAGTCCGGCGATCGATGCCGCGTGTTGCAGTGCGGTGCGCGTGACCTTGGTCGGATCGAGCACACCCATTTCAACGAGGTCACCGTATTCGCCGCTCGCCGCGTTAAAGCCGAAGTTGCCTTTGCCGTCGAGCACTTTGTTGACGACGACGGAGGACTCTTCTCCGGCGTTGGCAACGATTTGACGCAGCGGCTCTTCAATCGCGCGCAGTACGATCTTGACGCCAGCTTCTTGATCGGGGTTGGCGACTTTGAGGGTCTTCAACGTCGCACGGGCGCGCAAATAAGCCACGCCGCCGCCGGCAACGATGCCTTCTTCAACCGCCGCGCGGGTAGCGTGCAACGCATCTTCGACGCGCGCTTTCTTTTCTTTCATTTCGACTTCGGTCGCCGCGCCGACTTTGATCACGGCCACGCCGCCGGCCAGTTTGGCCACGCGCTCTTGCAGTTTTTCGCGGTCGTAATCGCTGGTCGCTTCTTCGACTTGCTTGCGAATCGTCTTGACGCGCGCTTCGATGGCGTTCTTGTCGCCGTTGCCGTCGATGATCGTGGTGTCTTCCTTGCCGATTTCAATGCGCTTGGCGCGACCGAGATCGTTGAGCGTGGCGTTTTCGAGTTTCAGTCCCAGCTCTTCGGCGATCACGGTGCCGCCGGTCAGAACGGCGATGTCTTCGAGCATGGCTTTGCGACGATCACCGAAGCCCGGCGCTTTGACGGCGCAGGTCTTGAGGATGCCGCGAATGTTGTTGACCACCAGTGTCGCCAGCGCTTCGCCGTCGATGTCTTCGGCGATGATCAGCAACGGCTTGCCCGACTTGGCAACACCTTCCAGAACCGGCAACAGATCGCGGATGTTGGAAATCTTCTTGTCGTGCAACAGCACATACGGGTCCTCGAGCAGAACCGCTTGCTTGTCGGCGTTGTTGATGAAGTACGGCGACACGTAGCCGCGATCGAACTGCATGCCTTCAACCACGTCCAGCTCGTTCTCCAGACCTTTGCCGTCTTCGACGGTGATCACGCCCTCCTTGCCGACTTTGTCCATCGCGTCGGCGATGATCTTGCCAATCGACTCATCGGCGTTGGCCGAGATCGAGCCGACTTGCGCGATTTCTTTCGAGGTCGAGCAGGGCTTGCTGATTTTCTTCAGTTCTTCAACCACGGAGACCACCGCGCGGTCGATCCCGCGCTTCAGATCCATCGGGTTCATTCCGGCGGCGACATACTTCATGCCTTCGCCGACAATCGCTTGCGCCAGAACGGTTGCGGTCGTCGTGCCGTCACCCGCCACATCGGACGTTTTGCTGGCGACTTCCTTGACCATTTGCGCGCCCATGTTCTCGAACTTGTCTTTGAGTTCGACTTCCTTGGCGACCGAAACGCCATCCTTGGTGATGGTCGGCGCACCGAAGCTGCGCTCCAAAACGACATTGCGGCCTTTCGGGCCAAGGGTCACCTTGACGGCGTTGGCCAGCGTGTTGACCCCGCTGACCATTTTGTTGCGTACCTGTTCGCCGAAGCGGACATCTTTTGCTGCCATAGTATTTTCTCCTGGGGAATTCAGTCAGTATAAAAACGGTTAGCCGACGATACCGATCACGTCGTCTTCGCGCATGTGCAAATAATCTTTGCCGTCCATTTTGAATTCCTGGCCGGAATATTTGCCGAAGAGCACCTTGTCGCCGGCTTTGACGCCCATCGCGATGACTTTTCCGTGGTCATCGGTCTTGCCCGGGCCGACGGCGACCACTTCACCCATCGAGGGTTTTTCAGTGGCGGTGTCGGGGATGACGATCCCGCCCGCAGTTTTGCGTTCTTCTTCAACGCGCTTTACGATAATTCTGTCATGCAAAGGACGAAGTTTCATGTTGGCACTCACTCCTGTGTAAATAGCCTGTAAATAATGTAAGGTTTTGCGAAGCGCCAAAAAATACGGGGAGGGAGAACACGCCGCCCGCCCGTTATTAGCACTCGCTCGACTTGAGTGCTAATAATAGGGATGTCGCTAGCGAAAATCAAGGCAAAATCAGCACTTTCCGCTATTTTTTTGTGTTTATGCAAAAGTCATTATTATGGTTCTTGATAGAATAAAGCCTCATCGAAAGAGGCTTTCCATGCCAACGACGATCAAACCCAAAAAAATCAAATTCACCACCCAAGCCGAAAATCATTCGAGACCTGCGAATCTGCGCGGCGGCTGACGATCAAAAGAAAACGCCCAGCCGATGAAGGCAGGGCGTTGAAACTGGTGGCCAAGGGCGGAATTGAACCACCGACACAAGGATTTTCAGTCCTCTGCTCTACCAACTGAGCTACTTGGCCTCAAGGGCGCGCCGGGCAAATCATTTTTGCCATGCGCATCCGTAACTTTTAATTATAGCATGCTTTGCGGCCTCTCTAAAACCGGGCTGCGGTACAATTTGCCATGCTCGATTCCGTCGCTCCCTTGATTTATCTCGCGTCGCAAAGCCCGCGTCGGCAGGCTTTGTTGACACAGATCGGCATAGCCTTCAAGGTGCTCACGCTCGGCGAGAACGTCATCGCCGAGGTGCCGCGACCGGGCGAAGCGCCCCTCGCTTATGTTCGGCGAATGGCGCGCGCCAAGGCGATCGTCGGGATGCGACATTTGCGCCGACAACCGTTGCCGATGCGCGCCGTGCTGGGGGCGGATACGGAGGTGGTTTTGGCCGACCGCATTTTCGGCAAGCCGCGCGACCGACAGGACGCCGCTGCCATGTTGCAAGCGCTTTCGGGCAAAACGCATGAGGTCATCAGCGCCGTGGCGCTCTGCCTTCCGCTCCGCAAGGGAAGTGCCTTGCGGGTGATGGAGCGCGTCGCGGTGTCGCGAGTGACGTTCAAATCGCTGCGCGATGAGGAGATCGCGCGTTATCTCGACAGCGGCGAACCGTTCGGCAAAGCCGGGGCTTACGCGATTCAGGGACGCGCCGGCGCATTCGTGACGCATCTCGACGGCAGCTATTCGGGCGTGGTCGGACTGCCGTTGTTTGAAACGGCGCAGTTGCTCGAAGGTTTGAATTTTTCCGCCTGATTTTGTACCTCCCGTGCTTGAATCTTTTCTATTCCGCCCGTATCCTGTCGCTTTCCGTTGAAAGCTTATCCGATGCCCCGCGAAATTCTGGTTAACGTCACGCCGCAGGAAACGCGAGTTGCCGTGCTTGAGCAAGGCATCGTCGAGGAGTTGTACGTCGAGCGCACGCACACCCACGGATTTGTCGGCAACATCTACCTCGGCAAAGTCGTGCGCGTGTTGCCGGGAATGCAAAGCGCTTTCGTCGATATCGGTCTGGAACGCGCCGCCTTTCTGCACGTTGCCGACATCTACGAGAATCGCGTCAAATATGAGGACGATCCCCGCCCGATCGAGCGACTGTTGCACGAAGGCCAGTCGCTGATGGTGCAAGTCATCAAAGACCCAATCGGCGCCAAGGGCGCGCGCCTGTCAACACAAGTCAGCCTCGCCGGGCGCCTTCTGGTGTTTCTGCCGCTGGATGCGCACATCGGTATTTCGCAGCGCATCGAAGACGAGGGCGAACGCGAAACACTGCGCGTGCGTCTGCAAGCGTTGCTGCCGGAAGAGCCGCAAGGCGGGTTCATCATTCGCACGATGGCGGAAATGGCGACCGAGCACGAGCTGAAAACCGACATCGAATACCTGACGCGCTTGTGGCAAAAAGTGTCGCAGCGCGCCCGCGAACTTTCCGCGCCCGCCCTGCTGTATCAGGATTTGTTGTTATCGCAACGGATGCTGCGCGACATCGCATCGGAAGATACGACCACGATTTACGTCGATGACCCTTCGGCGCTGACCGCGATGCAGGCATTCTCGCAAAATTACACGACGGGGATGACCGAGAAATTGCAGTGGTACATCAGCGAGCGGGCGTTGTTCGACCGTTACGGCGTCGAAGACGAGCTGAACAAAGCGCTCTCACGTCGCGTAGATTTGAAGTCGGGCGGTTATTTGATTTTCGATCAAACCGAAGCGCTGACCAGCATCGATGTCAATACCGGCGCGTTTGTCGATGGCCGCAACTTTGAAGACACCGTGTTCAAAACCAATCTCGAAGCAGCGCACGCCATCGCCCGCCAACTGCGCCTGCGCAACCTCGGCGGCATCATCATCATCGACTTCATCGACATGGAGCGCGCCGAACACCGCGACGCCGTTCTCGAAGAATTGAATCGCGCGCTGGAAAAAGACCGCACCCGATTGAGCGTCAACGGCTTCACCCGTTTGGGACTGATCGAGATGACGCGCAAACGAACCCGTGAATCGCTGGCGCAGATGTTGTGCGAACCGTGCCCGACTTGCTTGGGGCGCGGCCAAATGAAAACCGCGCAAACCGTGTGCCACGAAGTGCTCCGCGAAATTCAACGCGAAGCGCGACAGTACAGCGCGCGCGAATTTCGCATTCTGGCGTCGCAATCGGTGATTGATTGTTTTCTCGACGAAGAATCGCAAAGTCTGGTATGGCTCGCCGACCTGATCGGCAAACCCATTTCACTGCAAGTTGAAACGCTTTACACGCAAGAGCAGTACGATATCGTGATCGTTTAACCGTGGCGCCAACTTCATGAAACGCATCATCAACGCTTTTCTCTATTCCCTGCAAGGGCTGGCTGCCGCCTGGCGCGACGAAGCGGCGTTTCGGCAAGTCGCGTTGTTGGCGATCATCGGCATTGTCGCCGCCTGCTTTTTGCCGTTGAGCGCCATCGCGCGCGTCTTGCTGATTGGCGCGCACGGTTTGACGCTGGTCGTCGAACTGCTCAACACCGCCATCGAAGCGGCGATCGATCGCATCGGCGAAGAACGTCATCCGCTTTCCAAAAAAGCCAAGGATTGCGGCAGCGCGACGCAAATGGTCATGCTGATCTTGCTTATCGCGCTGTGGGTGACGGCGTTGTGTGGCGGGATTTGAGTCTGGATAAACTTCTCTCTCGATAAGAGAACATCACAACTCCCACCCGCTTTGCGGCCTCCCTCTTTCAAAAGAGGCTTTCAAACTGCTACCGATGCTCGCTGTGATGCAGCGCCACCACTTTCTCCCGTAAATCTCTTGACTCCAGATTCTCCGGCGTCACCACCGGTCCTGCTTGTATTGTAATTTTGGAGAAAATACCTCGCAGCTTCCGCATGGCGCGCCCGTTGTGCGAACGCGAAAAGAAACTTCCCCACATGCCGTGCAGCGCCATCGGCACCACCGGAACCGGCGTCTCCCGCACCATGCGGGAGATACCCGGAAGAAATTTCCCGATTTCGCCGTTTGGCGTCAACCGACCTTCGGGAAAAATGCCGATCACTTCGCCGTCGCGCAGCGCTTGCGCGGCGAGGATGAACGCTTGTTCTTTGAGCGCGTCGCTCTCTTTGCGCGTCGCCACGGGAATGGTGCGATTCAATTTGAACAGCCAATGCAGCCCCGGCGTTTGATAAATGTGATGGTCGATGAAAAAGCGGATCGGGCGGCGAACAACGCCTGCCAGAATCACCGAGTCGGCGTAGGTGACGTGGTTACACACCAGAATGCAGCCGCCGGTTTCGGGAATGTTTTCCAACCCTTTGGTGCGCACGCGATAAAACGTATGAGTCAGCAACCAGCCGAGACAACGCAGAACGTGTTGCGGCGCCGCGCTGAAAGCAGCCACGGCCACGAACAAGGTCAACGCTGCCGTCACCATGAAGATTTGCGGAATCGTCAACTTCAACGCGAGCAAGCCGATGGCGCCCAACGCCGCCAGCACCATCAGAAACGCGTTCAAAATGTTGTTGGCAGCGATGATGCGCGAGCGCCGCTCGGGGTCGGAGCGAACTTGAATCAGTACATAGAGCGGAACGGTGTACAAGCCGCCGCAAACGCCCATCGCGATCAAATCGAAAGTGATGCGCCAATGCGCGCGGTTGTCGAAGTAAGCCGCGACGCCGTTTTGCGTTTCGCTGTGCAGCGACCACGAAATAAAACCGACATCGAAAGCAAAAATCGCCAGCCCCGCCGCGCCGAAGAAAATCAGCGCCGGCTCGACCCGCCCACCGGAAAGTCTCTCGCACAACAACGCGCCGATACCCAAACCGATGGAGAAGAAGGCGAGAAGCATCGTCGCCACATGTTCGCTGCCGCCGAGGATATCTCTCGTGAAGTTGGGAAACAGCGACAGAAAAATGGCGCCGTAAAACCAGAACCACGAAATGCCCAGCATACCCAGCCAGACGACGCGCGTTTTTCGCGCGGCGTTGATGTTGCGCCAGGTTTCGGTAAACGGATTCCAGTTGATGCGCAATTCCGGCGCTGCCGCCGGCGTCAGCGGAATGGCGCGACTCGTCAGATAACCAACGAAACCGATCAGCACGCACGCTGCGCCGGAAATGATCGGGCCGTGCGGTTCGATGGCAACCAGCAAGCCGCCGGCAATCGTTCCCAACAGAATCGCCACGAAAGAGGCGCTCTCTACCAGCCCGTTGCCGCCGACCAATTCTTCTTCGCGCAAATGCTGCGGCAGGATCGCGTATTTGACCGGCCCGAACAAGGTCGAATGCAGTCCCATTAAAAACAGCGCGACAAACAGAACCGTCACGTTGCCCAGCCAAAAACCGACGGCGCCCAACACCATGATCGCGGTTTCCAGCAGTTTCAGAAAACGGATCAGCCGCGATTTCTCGAATTTGTCGGCGATCTGGCCGGCGGTTGCCGAGAACAACATGAACGGCAGGATGAACACTCCCATCGCCGCGTTGGTCAACATCGCGCTCGACAATCCGCCTATGCTGCCGATCTGATAAACGATAAACAACGCCATCGCGGTTTTGAAAACGTTGTCGTTGCCGGCGCCCAGAAACTGGGTCCAGAAAAAGGGGGCAAACCGCCGTTCGCGCAGCAGCCGGAATTGATGAGGAGGCGAAGTGCTCACAATGAATCAAAAGAACGCAATGGGTTGCATCATGAGAGCTTGACGCCGTTGCGTCAAGTGTTTTGGGAGAAGCGCCCGCCAAAACGCCGTCGCAGATGCCGTAGGGGCGGATTTCTGCCGTTCGTTCTACGCCCTTGACGCACTGTCCAGTAAATTTTCGATGAATTCGGCGACTTGTTTCATATCAAGCCTGTGCGAACAACCGAATCATTTCCTCTGATGGCCGATCAACATCCGCCTCAAACACATCAATGATCAATCTGTCGTCGATCATTGATCGCTCTCCCCTCGCCCGTCACGTCTTCAACCGCAACAACCGCTGCTTTATCAGCCGCCACGTTTCCGGCACGCCGATCAACGCCAGCGCCAGCAGGATCAGCACCATGCCACTTCCTTCCGCGTTGTCGGGTTTTTCGTTCAGCAGCCACCACGCCCACAACACGCTCAGCACCGGAATCATCAAGGTTGAAAGTCCGGCAACGCCCGCCGGCAACGCGCGCAAGATGAACAACCACAAGGCCCAGCATAGCGCTGTCGCCAGCACGGCGTTGAAACCCAGCGCGGCCAGCATGGTCGGCGACCAGATGATGGGCGTTTTGTGAGTGGCGACGGCCAGCACCGACAACACGGTGGCGCCGATAGTCATCTGCCACGCCACCAGACTCAGCAGGTCAACGGCTTGATAGCGAAACGCCCGTTTCGCCACGATGGAGGACGCCGCCCACGACGCGCCCGAAGCCACCGCCAGGAACGAACTCAGCAACGTCCCCTGCCATTGCCACGGCTGGATGACCAGCAGCAATCCCAGCGCCCCCATTGCGATAGCAACGTATTGAAGCACGCGCTGTTTTTCGTTCAGAAACAACGCGGCGAACAAGATCGTCCAGAAGGGCATCGTATAGACGAGCACTGCGGTTTTCCCGGCCCCTCCCGCCGACAACGCCAACTGCGACAGCCCGGTCATCCCGACGGTTTGCAATAATCCGATCAGCAACACCGGTCGCCACGGCGGTGGTTTCAGCGAACGCCCCGATAACGGCAACAGAATCAGCAACAACAACGCGCCAAGCGCGCAACGCAGCGCCGCGAAGTCGAGCGCGCCGACGTAGAGCAGCACCGATTTTGTCACGACCCAGTTGTAGCTCCAGATCATGGTCAGCACGATCAGCGCTAAAACGGCAAGCCCCTGAGCTTTGGAATTTGGCATCGGTGAAAGACAGCGCAGAAGTTTCGGAAAGGTGAGGCCTGAACATTCTACCCTCTCTCCCGCAGGGGAAGATAGAACTCAAAAAAATGGCCTCCGCTGCCGGAGGCCATTTTTTGCGTTTCAACTTGCTTCCGACTTACATTCGCTCGATCATCGCCTTTCCGAATCCCGAGCAGGAAACTTGATTGGCGCCTTCCATCAGCCGCGCGAAATCGTAAGTCACTTGTTTCGCCTGAATCGCTTTTTCCATCGACGAGATGATGAGATCGGCCGCTTCGACCCAACCCATGTGACGCAACATCATTTCCGCCGAAAGAATGATCGAACCGGGGTTGACGTAATCTTTACCGGCATACTTCGGCGCGGTGCCGTGCGTGGCTTCAAACATCGCCACCGAGTCCGACAGGTTGGCGCCCGGCGCGATACCGATGCCGCCAACTTGCGCCGCCAGCGCGTCGGAAATGTAATCGCCGTTCAGATTCAGCGTTGCGATCACGCTGTATTCGGCGGGACGCAGCAGAATTTGTTGCAGGAAGGCGTCGGCAATCACGTCTTTGATCACGATATCTTTGCCGGTCTTCGGATTCGTGACCCGACACCACGGGCCGTCATCGATCAACTGCGCGTCGAATTCTTTTTGCGCCAGCCCGTAACCCCAATCGCGGAACGCGCCTTCGGTGAACTTCATGATGTTGCCTTTGTGCACAAAAGTCACCGACGGTTTGTTGTTGTCGATAGCGTATTGAATCGCTTTGCGCACCAGCCGCTCGGTGCCTTCGCGCGACACCGGCTTGACGCCGATCCCGGAGGTTTCCGGAAAACGAATTTTCTTGACGCCCATTTCCTTCTGGAAAAAGTCGATGACTTTCTTCGCTTGCGGCGTGCCTTCTTGCCACTCAATGCCCGCGTAGATGTCTTCCGAGTTTTCGCGGAAGATCACCATGTCGGTTTTTTCGGGCGCTTTGACCGGCGACGGCACGCCTTTGAAGTAACGCACCGGCCGTAAGCAAACATACAAATCCAACTCTTGCCGCAGCGCCACGTTGAGCGAGCGGATGCCGCCGCCGACCGGCGTGGTCAACGGTCCTTTGATCGAAACAACGTATTCTTTCAACGCATGCAGCGTTTCATCCGGCAACCAGGTATCTTTATCGTAAACGTGGGTCGCTTTTTCGCCGGAGTAAATCTCCATCCAACTGATCTTGCGTTTGCCGCCATAGGCTTTGTTGACCGCCGCATCCACGACCTGAATCATGACCGGTGAAATATCGACACCGATACCGTCGCCTTCAATGTAAGGGATGATCGGATGATCGCTGATGTTGAGAGTGAAATCGGCGTTGACGGTAATCTTGTCGCCAGCCGGGATTTTGATGTGCTGGTACTTCATAGAAACTCCTTTTGAGAGGATGGTCATGCAAGTCAAACAAGAAGCGCCCGAAGATCAATCACAGGGCGCGCGACAGATAAACTGTAATCATGCACCATGAGCGACGCTCGCGCAAGTCTGAATTAGCACCACTTTCAATGTGGTTGTTGGCGCGCGTTGCCCTGTTTTTGATTGACGACATTGAAGAATCTTGCGATCCGGTAGAGTATGACTCAGTGCCTCCTTAGCGGCGATGCCCCCTCCAACGCCATTCCCTGCGAGCAGGTGCCTCAATTTTCCAATATGCCGTTCTGGGTTAAAATAAGCGCCCCCAATGAAACAACCCTTAACAGGACAAATCGTGAGTGAAGATACAACAGGCACGCTGCGCGTGAAAACCGGCTTTGCCGAGATGATGAAAGGCGGCGTCATCATGGATGTCGTGACGCCGGAGCAAGCCAGAATCGCCGAGGACGCGGGCGCAGTGGCGGTGATGGCGCTCGAACGGGTGCCGGCGGACATCCGCGCCGTCGGCGGTGTTGCCCGCATGGCCGACCCGACGATTGTCGAAGCAATTATCAACGCTGTTTCAATTCCGGTCATGGCGAAGTGCCGCATCGGCCATTTCGCCGAAGCGCAAGTGCTGCAATCGCTCGGCGTGGATTTTATCGACGAGAGCGAAGTGCTGACGCCCGCTGACGAAGAACATCACGTCAACAAGTGGAATTTCGCGGTGCCGTTCGTATGCGGTTGCCGCAATCTCGGCGAAGCGCTTCGCCGCATCGCCGAAGGCGCAGCGATGGTGCGCACGAAAGGCGAGCCCGGCACGGGCAACGTGGTCGAGGCCGTTCGCCACATGCGCGCCGTCACCGATCAGATCGCTTCTATTGCCGGCTTGCGCGACGAGCAACTGTTCGCGGCGGCGAAAGAACTGCAAGCGCCGTACGAACTCGTCGCGTGGGTTGCCAAAAACAAAAAGCTTCCCGTCGTGAATTTCAGCGCGGGCGGTATTGCGACGCCCGCCGACGCCGCGCTGATGATGCAACTCGGTTGCGACGGCGTATTCGTCGGTTCGGGCATCTTCAAATCCGGTGATCCGGCGAAGCGCGCCCGCGCCATCGTCGAAGCGACAACGAATTATCAGGACGCAGCAACGATTGCGCGGGTTTCGCGCCATCTCGGCGAAGCGATGGTCGGCATCAACATCGATACGATTCCCCCGTCGGAACGCATGCAGGAGCGGGGCTGGTAAGTGAAGATCGGCCTGTTGGCGCTTCAGGGCGCTTTTCGGGAACACCGCGAGATGGTTGGCGCGCTGGGCGCGTCAACCGTTGACGTGCGACGACCGGAAGACCTCGCCGATTGCGACGGCCTCATCATCCCCGGCGGAGAATCCACCGCTATCGCCAAACTCATGGCGCTTTATGGCTTGTACGACGCCATCCGTGCGCATCACGCGCAAGGGATGGCGCTCTTCGGCACTTGCGCGGGCGCAATTCTTCTCGCGTCCAAAATCGAAGGCGCGTTGCCCGATCAAGTGCCGCTCGGCCTGATGGACGTGACGATCAAGCGCAACGCCTACGGACGACAGATCGCTTCGTTCGAAACTTTGCTGCCGTTTGAAGGCGCGGATGGCGGCGAAGTGCGCGCCGTGTTCATTCGCGCGCCGCGTTTCGCCGAATGGGGCGCGAACGTCAAAGTGCTTTCGACGCACAACGGCGAACCGGTGGCGCTGCGCGAAGGCCGCTTGCTGGCGGTAGCGTTTCACCCCGAGTTGACGAGCGACACGAGGGTGCACAAGTATTTTTTGGAGAACGTCGTTGGGACGCAAGTCATCTGATAAAAGCCATTGCGCAGGCAGGGGTGAGGAACGGGCCGGTGTTGCGTTGTGTTGGAGTTCACTGCGCTCACCGTCAACCTAAGAATGACGACTATTGGATGCGACGGAGTCTTCCGTGCAAGAGCGCTTCTCGAAGCGCCCCTACCGCTCTGATCCCCAATAAAAAAGCCGCCCCTTTCGGGGCAGCTTTTTCTGGTACATCGAGACTTGTCCGCGCCGAACAATGTCGGCAGCGGATTGGTCTCTGTTCTTTAGTGCGAAGACGCTTTGGAGGCGCCCAGCCCGGTTTCCGAACGAATCTTCTGATCTTCGAAGTCTTCCTGTTCTTTCTTCGCTTGCGCGCCGGTATCGAGCATGGAGAAGATCCAGATGCAGATGAACGCCAGAGGCATCGAGAAGATCGCCGGCGACGAGTACGGGAACGGTGCGCTGCCCTTGGCAAAGCCCAACGTGGCTTCCCAAACGGCGGGCGACAACACGGTCATCGTCAGCGCCGAGATCAGGCCGATGAAGCCGCCGATCACTGCGCCCTTAGTCGTGCATCTCTTCCAGAGGATCGAGAGGAACAACGCCGGGAAGTTTGCCGATGCCGCGATGGCGAAGGCCAGCCCCACCATGAAGGCGACGTTCTGTTTCTCGAACGCGATGCCCAGCAAGACGGCGACGATGCCCAGACCGATGGTGGTGATCTTGGAAACACGCAGTTCTTCTTGCGAAGTGGCTTTGCCCTTCTTGATGACCGAAGCGTAGATGTCATGGGAAACCGCCGACGCGCCGGAGAGCGTCAGCCCCGCTACCACGGCGAGAATCGTCGCGAATGCCACCGCCGACATGAAGCCGAGGAAGGCATTGCCGCCGACAGCGTTGGCCAAGTGAACCGCCGCCATGTTGGCGCCGCCGCGCAGTGCGCCGTTCGGGTCAAGGAATTCGGGGTTCTTGCTGACGAAAACGATGGCGCCGAAGCCGATGATGAAGGTCAGCAGGTAAAAATAGCCGATCCACGTTGTCGCCCACATCACACTCTTGCGCGCTTCTTTGGCGTTAGGCACGGTGAAGAAGCGCATCAGAATGTGCGGCAAACCGGCGGTACCGAACATCAGCGCCATCCCCAGAGAGATTCCCGAGATGGGGTTGGAGACGAAGCCGCCCGGGCCCATGGTCGTGGTGCTCTTCTTGACGTCGATCGCTGCCGCAAAAAGTTTTTCGGGGTTGAACCCGTAATGCAGCATGACCATGAACGCCATGAAGGTAGCGCCGCCCAACAGCATACACGCCTTGACGATTTGCACCCACGTCGTTGCCGTCATCCCGCCGAACAACACGTAGACCATCATCAGCACACCGACGATGACGACAGCGTAGATGTAGTCCAGACCAAACAGCAGTTTGATAAGCTGTCCGGCGCCGACCATTTGCGCGATCAGGTAAAACGCCACGACAACCAGCGTTCCGGCAGCGGCGAAGATCCGAACCGGCGTTTGTTTGAAGCGGTAGGCGATCACGTCGGCGAAGGTGAACCGGCCGAGGTTACGCAGACGTTCAGCGATCAGGAAGGTGATGATCGGCCAGCCCACCTGAAAACCGATGGCGTAAATCAAGCCGTCAAAACCGGATGCCATGACCATCGCGGAAATCCCCAGGAAGGACGCCGCCGACATGTAGTCGCCGCCGATGGCCAACCCGTTCTGGAAGCCGGTGATGCCGCCGCCGGCGGTGTAGAAATCCGCCGCCGAACGGGTGCGCGAGGCTGCCCATTTGGTGATCCCCAGCGTGATCAAGACGAAAAACACGAACATGCCGATCGCCACCCAGTTGGTTTCCTGTTTCTGCGTTTCACCGATGGCTTCTGCCGCCCAACTGAGGCTGGGCAGAATCGCCATCAACAAAGCGACAGCAGAGAAACCTGCTGTCTTGAGGGTTTTCGCTTGTGGGGAAACTCTTTGTTCCGTTACTCTCATGACTTCACCTCTTTTTGAAGAATTTCCTCTACCATGCGATCAAAATCACGATTGGCCTTTTGAACGTAAATTGCAGTTAAAACAATCGTCAAAACGATGACGCCAAACCCGGCAGGAATTCCCCAGGTTGTAAACCACCCTTCTGCGACCGGTGTAGCGAACAACGATTTGTCGAACGCGATGATTGCGATAAAGCCGTAGTAAGCCAGAAGCACTACGATGGTCAGCGACCAACCCAGAGTATTGCGAGTTTTAAGTAACTGCTGATACTGTGGGTTTTGCTGAATCCGTTGAGTCAGTTCCGAGGCCATTTTTTCCCTCCTAGTTAATAATGGGTTAACCCGTGAAATAGATTATCAGGTTTTTTGGATGTGAAAAGAGGGGGGAACCAAAAAACGCGACAAAAAAACAAATGATTGACGATGTTGTATTCTGGGGACAGCTTAAAAAAAGCGATCTCTTATGAAATTTAGCCTCATCTCAAAAAGGGTTTATCACCTCTACTTTGCATAGGGTTATTTTTTAGTTTTTAACCCTTTCGTCAAAATGTTTTTGCAAGTCCGCGACTTTTCTATGTTTTTTGTTCGGGGTGGACAGTGGTTACACCGAAACCTCGCGCTTGCAGCGCCAGATACATCATGGCGACCGTGATTGCGTCATTCATTGCGTCATGCCGTGGCAATTGCGGAATGTGAAGACCTTTAATAATTGTCTCCCAACTCAGGTCAATATAGGAATCCGGGTAGCCGGCAAATCGCCAATCGTAATAACGGCCGGAAACTTCGACCTCGCGGTTGGGCAAAACGGTGCCCAGCATCGGCTGGAGGTATTTGTTCAACACCGCCACGTCGTATTGCAGGTAATAACCCAGCAAAGTTTTTCCGCCGATGAATTGGAGAAACTTTTCCAGCGCTTCCTGAAGCGGCAAGCCGGAACTGACGTCGCGCGGCCGCAAACCATGCACGCGAACGTTCTCATTGTCGATCGCCTTCTGCGGCTTGATCAGCGTATAAAACGCATCGCTTGCATAAAGCCGGTTGCCCTTGATGCAAACTGCCGCGATCGACAAAATCTCCGCTTCTTTCACTTTCAGCGAAGTGGTTTCGCAATCGATGCTGACCAGCGCGCCATCGTCCGTGCTGAGCAAAGTACGGTAAGGTTCTTGCAGACGGCGCAGGCGCCGCTGCCGCTGCCAGGTTTTCCATAACGATCCCTGCATTTCAAAACCTGTCGAGGTGATAACGCTGATTGATCATATGCTTGAACCGCTTGACGACTTGCAGCGCGTCCTTCAGCAAATCCTTGTCCAGCATCGACAGCGACGCCGTGTCGATCTCGTTGCTCAAACTTTTCTTGATACGCAACATTTCCAGCCCCGCCTCCAGTCGCAAGTGCATCAGGAAAGCCAACGCCTCCGAAATATCGTCCGCCATCGTTTTCTTTAACACGTTCTTCGACACCAGCGCGTCGAGCCGATCGAACGTGTTGGTCGCCATCACGTTCGTTTCCAGCGCCAGCACGCGAATGCCGTGCACCAGCGGAAAGATGCCGGCCTTTTTGATGTCCAAATGAGCGCTGCCTTCGCGGTTGAGCAGTTGCCACCAGAAGCCGCCGTCCGCTTTCTGATTCGGGAATTGCTCGACCGGCAGCGCCATTCGTGAAAACCAGGTGGCATCGTCGAGCACGCCCGCGCGCAAAGCATCGCGACAGATCGCCAGCCACGCGGGCGGCCCCGAAATCGTGTCGGCGTCGAGGAAAATGGCCAGATTCATCAGCGGATCACCCTGCGATTGCCGCGCCCAATGATGCAGCGTCCGAATCCACTCCTGCGCCGTGTGCCGCCACTCTTTATTGCTCACCATGATCCCGCCCGGACAAAGCGGATACCCCAGTCGCAACATTTGCTCGGTGAAATTTTCGGCGGCCTGCGCGACTTCGTTTTCATCCAGCCCGTCGCCGACGATCAAAGCGTTGTCCTGATCGGTTTTCAGAATCTGCTCGCCGCGTCCTTCCGACCCCAACGCCAGCAACGCGCAACCGGCAAAAACCGTCGGCGACGCCACCATCTGCCAGAGACGCGCCATCAGTCGCGTGCTCAACACCTGAATCAATCGCGCCAACTGCGGCATCTTCATGCCTTGAGTCGCCAGCGATTCGACCAGCGCTTCCATGTCCTGCGCCACTTTGGCAAGATCGCCGACGGTCGTCGCCATTTCCAACTGCTGCGAGATGAGATGCGAGTGGTTGGAGAAATAAGAAAGAAGGTCGATTTGCGCCAATACGCCAACGGGAAGCTCTTTCTCCGTGACGACGATGCGGTGAATGTTTTGCCGCGTCATCAACAACAGCGCATTGAAAAGAAAATCGTCCTTGTCGCAACTCAGCAGCGAAAACTGCGCGCGATCTCGCAATCGCGTATCGCCGGGGACGGCGTTCGCCACGATGTCGCGAAAATCGCCGGTAGTAAAAAGCCCCGTCCTTTCGCCGTCGCGCACGAACAGAGAACGACAGCGCTGCGCCTTCATGAGCCGCGCCGCGTCAACGACGGTTTGATTCGCATCGATGAAAACTGGCTGACGAAAACCGATGTCGCTGATCTTCGCCGTGAAAAGATTTTGCCACTCGCGACGATCCCGCTTTTTCGCCAACTGCCCGAACTTGTCGGAAACCGTCGCAAAAAAATACGCGCCGAACGCCGGATTTTTTTCGGTCAACGCGAGCACTTCCTGTCGCGGGAAAGCGCACAGCAAAGCTTCTTCGTGCGCCTCAAAACGGTGAATCGTTTTTCCCGTCGCCAACGCGCGGCAATCGAAAGTCTCAAACTCGCCATAAACGCCGACAATTTCTTCGGCGGACATTTCGCGCACGAGACCCTTCAGCACCAGATAAAGCGAATCCACCGAGCCGCCGGCCTGAAGAATTTCCTGATCATCGCAGAAAAACAAAACATCGGCAGCATCCGACAGCGCCGAAGCCTCTGCCGGGGTGAGCAGATCAAACGGGGGATGCGACAGATCAAAACGGGTTGCCATGATCGAGCTCCTAGACCGCAAGGGATATTTTTTGCGCCGAAAGCCGACACTCCCGTCCTCCGGCGCCACGGCTTCATTATATTTCAGTAATCTTTTTTGCAAACCCTTTTTTGAAAAGGGGCACTCGATTTTTGCGAGGGTCGTTAAAAGAGATAGGTTCTTCCCGTTACCCTTTCTTCCATAAAGCGCCCGCTTTTTTCTGTACAATCCGCCATCGGACGGTCAAACGACAACGCGCGATCCGCCGATTATCTCCACCCGAAAGAACGAAAATGCGAGTCACAGCGGCAATAACGGCATTACTGATAGCGGTGGCGCTGTCGGCGTGGCACGCCGACGCGGCAACGCCGACGGAAAGTTCCCGCTCCAAAGCGGCAGCGGCGCGGGTAACGCCGGAATTGCAACAAGCGCTGGCCAAAAAGAATCTGGAATGGGGCGCGCCTGTTTTCATTCGTATCTTTAAAAAATCGAAAGAACTGGAAGTGTGGATACGCGCAGCGGATCGCCGCTATGTCTTGTTCAAAACCTATCCGATCTGCACCTACTCGGGCGGGCTGGGGCCCAAACAAAAAGTCGGCGACTGGCAAGCGCCCGAAGGCTTTTATCGGGTGGCGGCGACGCAGATGAATCCGTACAGCAATTATCATTTGTCGTTCGATCTGGGTTACCCGAACACTTACGACCACGCCTGGCAACGCACCGGCAGTGCGTTGATGGTGCACGGCAATTGCGTCTCTATCGGCTGCTACGCGATGGGCGACGAAGGCATCGAAGAAATTTACACGCTGGCCGATGCGGCGCTGCGCAAAGGGCAATCGGCGTTCGATGTGCAAGTGTTTCCGTTCCGCTTGACCGACGAAGCGCTGGCGTCGTACAAAACCAACCGCTGGTATAACTTCTGGAAAGAACTCAAACAGGGCTACGATGCTTTTGAAAAAACGCGCGTGCCGCCGGTCATCGTCGTGCGAAACAAACATTACGTGGTGCAGTAGGGGTGGGCTTCAAACCCACCCGCGCGCTGGCATTGGTTGATCGCAGGGGCGCTTCATGAAGCACCCCTACTCACTTCATTCACAACTTCCCGACGTAGATTCGGGTATCGTAAGCGAAATCGACAACACCTTGCCGAGCGGTAGTATCGAACAGCGTTCTGAGCGCTTGCATCGCCGGTTCGTGGTTGGGATGCCCGGCTTGCGGCACATACGACGAAGACAGTAAGCGTCCGCGCAAGCCGTCGAAATCCAGTTTTTGCACGTAATGAAAATGGCCGATGTGGCGCAGCCCCGCGCCGAACCAGGCTTGCATGTCGGCATCATCACTGTAGCGCTCGGCCACCGCGCTGTAATCGACGCCGTACGTTCGCAGCAGCGTTTCGTAGCCGCGCAAGAAATCGCTGCCGTCGAGCAAACGAATGTTCCAGAACAGCGCCACCAAACCATCGGGACGCAGGATGCGCGCAAACTCGCCTCGCACTTTTTCGCGGTCGAACCAGTGAAAGGCTTGCGCGGCGGCGACCAGATCGACACTGGCGTCGGGCAAGGTGGTTTGTTCGGCAGGCGCGGCGACGCTCGAATAGTTCGGATAGCCGGACAACCATTGGTCGGCGGCTTGCCGCATCGCATCGTTCGGCTCCACCGCGATGACCGGATGTCCGGCATCAAGCAACAATTTGCTGGAGATGCCGGTACCCGCGCCAATGTCGGCGATTTTGGCGCGGACGGGAACGCCGCAGGTCTCGTGCAGAAACGTCACCAGTTCCGCCGGATAGCCCGGCCGATAACGCACGTAATTGGCAACACGATCAGAAAACCGTTGGGTGGAATTGAGCGCCATGATGTTTCGTTCCTTTCCTTACGGCTTGCTTGGCGCGCTCGGCGGCGCATCCGGTGTTCCATTCGGCGCTTTTTCCGATGGCGCTTTTTTATCCGCCGCTTTGTCGTCAGCGCTTTTGTCGTCCGCTTCGCCTTCTTTCTTTTCTTCTTTCTTCGCCGCGATCACCGGCAAGCCTTTCAACTGATTCAACGCTTGCTGCAATTGAAAATCTTCCGGTGAACCGAATTCAAACCGCACCGGCGGCGCTTTCTGATCGTTATCACTCGGCGGCGTTTTGGCGTTGGCTTCCTCCGCCGCGCCTTTCGCTTTGTCGTTGGCTTTGTCGTTGACCTTATCGTTTACCTTATCGTCCACCTTTTCATTTTCCGGCGTGATCATGTGGTGTTCGAGGTTGGCTTCGCGAATGCGCAACACGTCGCGGCCATCGTCCACCGCGATGTCCGGCTCGATTCCCTTCGCTTGAATCGAGCGCCCCGACGGCGTGAAGTAGCGCGCGGTAGTCAGCTTCAGCGCGTGCGTCGCGTCGATTTGCATGATGGTTTGCACCGAACCTTTGCCGAACGATTGCGCGCCCATCACGACCGCGCGCTGGTTATCCTGCAACGCGCCCGCAACGATCTCGGAGGCCGACGCCGAACCGCCGTCGATCAGCAACACGATCGGCACGGTTTTGATCATCGCCGGCAAATCGGAGAGATAATCTTTGGCGAGCAAGCCCTTGCCGGCCATCGTCAGATAATCGCGCGGCCGCGCTTTCAACTCCATGTGCGCTTCGGCGATGCGGCCTTCGGTGTAAACGACCATCGCGTCTTTCGGCAAAAACGCCGCCGACACCGACACCGCTTGCGACAACAGCCCGCCCGGATTGCTGCGCAAATCAAGCACCAAACCTTTCAGATCCTTTTCCTCCTTGTACATCGCCTTGATGGCTTGCACGAGGTCTTCGCCGGTGCGCTCCTGGAAACTGCGAATGCGAATGTAGCCGTAACCCGGCTCGACCATCTTGGAGCGAATGCTCTTGATGTTGATTTCTTCGCGCATGAGCTTGAACACCAGCGGCATCGTTTCGTCTTTGCGCACGATGGTCAACGTGATGCTGGTGCCGGGTTTGCCGCGCATCATGTCCACCGCTTTCGACAGCGTCAGACCACGCGTCACCGTGTCGTCGATTTTGACGATGAGATCGCCCGCCTTGATGCCGGCGCGAAACGCCGGCGTATCTTCAATCGGCGACACGACTTTGACGATATCGTTCTCGCCGCTGACTTCGATGCCAAGCCCACCGAACTTCCCCTGCGTCGTCACCTTCAAATCTTCGATCTCGCGGCCATCGAGAAAATCGGAATGCGGATCCAACCCGTGCACCATGCCGTTAATCGCTTCGCGGATCAACTTGTCGTCGGGCACTTGATCGACGTAAGAGCTTTTGATTTTACCGAAGACCGAAGCGAGCAGTTGCAAGTCTTCATACGGAATCGCGGGCTTGCTTTCTTGCTCGGCGATGGCCGAAAAGTGCACCGACAACAAAATGCCCAGAGCGATACCCAGCCCGATCAGGCCGGCTTTTTTCAGAAAATTGCGCATGTTCAAAAGAAGAAAAAAATGTTGCGGTTGCGAAAGTTTTTCAGGATATAACGATTTTCCGTTTTATACCATCTTGTCGGGAAATGTTACCAACGAATGGCCGGTCATCGCGGGCGGCGCCGACAGCCCCATCAACCGCAGCACGGTCGGCGCCAGATCGCACAGCGCGCCGCCCTCGGCAAGCTGCGCCGGACGACCAACGTAAACCAGCGGCACCGGATTGAGCGTGTGCGCGGTGTGGGGTTGGCCGGTAGCCGGGTCAAACATCATCTCGGCATTACCGTGGTCGGCGGTAATCAGCGCTTCGCCGCCCGCCCGTTCGAGCGCGCCGATCACCCGCGCGAGGCAGGCGTCCAGTGTTTCCACCGCCGTCACCGCCGCGTCGAATTTACCGGTGTGGCCGACCATGTCGCCGTTGGCGTAGTTGACAACGATCAAGTCGTATTGGCCGCTGTCGATGGCCTCGACCAGCCGGTCGGTCACCTCGACCGCGCTCATCGCCGGTTGCAAATCGTAAGTGGCCACTTTCGGCGACGGCACTAGAATCCGGTCTTCGCCGGGCGAAACCGTCTCGACGCCGCCGTTGAAGAAATACGTCACATGCGCGTATTTTTCGGTCTCGGCGATGCGCAACTGCTTCAACCCGAGCTGCGCAACATACGCCCCCAACGGTTGCTCGATCGCTTGCGGCGGAAAGATCACCGGCAACGCCGCGAACGCCTCACCGTAGGAGGTCAGCGTTACGAACGCCGCCAGCTTCGGCACTTTCGCGCGCGGAAAACCGTCGAACGCCGGATCGGTAAATACCTGCGTCAGTTGCCGCGCCCGGTCGGCGCGGAAATTCAGAAACACCACCACATCGCCGTCGCGCATGCCTTGAGGGGCGTCGCTCTTCACCCGCACCAGCGTCGGCTTCACAAACTCATCGGTCTCGCCGCGCGCATAAGCCGCCGCCAACCCGGCTTGCGCGTCGTCGCACTCAAACTCGGCAACGCCCTCGGTCAGCAACCGATACGCCCGTTCGACGCGCTCCCAGCGCTTGTCGCGATCCATCGCGTAATAGCGCCCGCACAGTGTGGCGATCCGCGCCTGCACGGAAAGCGGGCGCGACACCTCGTCGCACACGGCTTGCATCGCCGCCAGCGACGTCGCCGCGCTCTGCGGCGGCGTGTCGCGGCCATCGAGAAAGGCATGCACGGCAATGTGCGAGACGCCCCGCGCCGCCGCCAGCCGAACGAACGCCTGAAAATGCGCCTCGTGACTGTGCACCCCGCCCGGCGACAACAAGCCGAAAAGATGAAGCGTCGTGTTCGGTTGACGGGCAGCGTTGATGGCAGTTTGGAAAGCCTCCGAGTCGGTCAACTCATTGGGTTCGCCGCGACCGCACGCCGCCAGCGCCTGATCGACCCGCGTCAAATCCTGCCATACCACGCGACCGGCGCCGATGTTCAAGTGCCCAACTTCGGAATTGCCCATCTGCCCTTCCGGCAGGCCGACCCGCAGCGCGCTCGTTTGCAGCGTGGTGTGCGGGCAACGCGCCAAAAGACTGCGCCAGAACGGCATCTTGGCGCGGGTGATGGCGTTGTCGGGAGCGTCGTCGCGCACCCCGAAACCATCGAGAATCATCAATGCGACGGGGCGGGGCGGGGAAAATAAGGAAGAAGTAGTAGTCATGGCGCGCAGAAAGAAACCTCAACTAAAGATTCGGCCAAGGACTGAAGTCAGCCAACAGGGCCTTTCGTTTATTTTATCGTTTTTACCCTAAAAATTCCGGCGTTCCCGATCAAATTGAAATTCTGATCGGGAATTTCAATGTGGTACCGTCCATGATTGTAATGTCGTAACCCCTCTGCGGTATATCCGCTTTATGTTTTTTCTATCCAGAAACTTCCACCGCTGAAAGTGCAGCCGTTGGGAAGTGAAAGCGCGGTTTTGACCTTTTCAGGCATGACGGTAAAAGCGTAAGAACACCCGAAAACGACTTTGAACGCCGAAGAATACATGAGCAACGCGCGTAAAAGGTATTGCTCGTTCCAGCTTCTGCCCTCTTTCAACACCCAGTCTTTCAAATACTCGTTCGGCAAAAAAATATCGTGGATGTGTATTTTCACCCCGGTTTTCAAGCGCGGGAGAATCTCAAAATACAGATAATTGACATCGCTCCCCGTTTTTGAAACATGGGAAGAATCAATAAACAAAATGTCGCCGCTTTCCAGCGCTTCAAAAGTTTCCGGCGGCACTTGCTGCACTTTTTCTTCAATGAGTTTTGCGATGCCCCGAACGCCTTGTTTCAGGAACGGGCGCGGATAAGGCTCGATACAGGTGATCTGACACTTCCCGTCCAGAAAGCGGCGGTTGATATCCGCCATTAACAGAGAGGAAAAACCGGAGCCTACTTCGATGACACGGGAGGGGCGCCACTTCCGCATCAACACGAATACCGCTCTGGCATCCAGCCAACTGAATTGGCTGTTTCGGGTGAAGAAATCGGTTTCGTGGGTAACTTCATTTTCGCTTTCGGGATAGTCGTAATCACCGATGAAGCGGGGGAAATCCTCCGAAAGAATTTGATGGTGGCTGCGCTCGTTGAAATCAATCCCCAGAACCGTCGGCGGCGTGACCGACCATAACTCGGCTTCTCGTCGGGCTAATTCTTCAACGTCGATCGCCGGAGAGTAAAAGTGACCTGCCGGGAAAGGCTGTTTACCCCCCCCCCCTCACATGACATAGGTGTTCCATCTCTACGTTTGCTGAAAAAAGATCGGAGTCTGCTCGCCATGAAGGTGCTTTGAAATATATGAAGATCAACGACGCAAGAATACCCGAGCCGAGGAGTGAGCGCCAAGTCGTTTTTGCGAGCCGGTCAAAAACTCACGCCCTCGCGCAGGCCGCGTGTCATGAAAAAGGAATCATTCTTCATTCCCACCGGCAGAAGCGGTCTTGCGCTGCTGCTGGATGAGCTTACGACCATGAAATGTTACAAGCATAGCATGGGTAAACCACTCCAAAAGCGATAAAATAACCCTATTGATGTGTCAACCATAGACACAAGAATGACCAAGGGGGAAACATGAAATGGATGAATTGGTTGAGGGACGAGCTTCTTTCTGACAGCGCCACCTCCGATCTGACCGCAAGCAACAAGAACAGTCACGATTTCAACATAAAGCAGGTTTTGGATCTCCATAAGACATGGACGACCTGCCTCGAAGATTTGGTGCGTCTTCAGGTTGACCGGACGCTCGATTTTCCTGAAAAAAGCAAGACGCCGCCTTTTTTGTTGCAGCGCTGGCTTCTCGGCCCGGCACACCGGCGGTACGGCAATCTTTTCGAGTATCGGGCACTAAGCAAGGCGCATGAAAAATTTCATGCCTGCTCGGATGCCATTCTTCATTGCAATCAGTGCGGCCTCCAGGATCACGCGCGGCAGATTCTGGAAGATGAATTGCCGGTTTATTCGGAAAATGTTCAAACCAGTATCGTGCGTTTGTACGCCGCCGCCGCGAAGAAACATTGATGTTGTTTTTTGAGGTATTCGTAAAAATGGGTTGGGAAGCGCCCCTCAGTCAGTGACAAACATGCTACGACATTCGCAAAATCGTGTTGCTTTTGTCTGCCCGTTCACGTAAGATGCAACGATCGACAATCGTAA
>WRFN01000012.1 GCA_009778785.1 Betaproteobacteria bacterium
CCCTCATGTCGGTCGAGACCTTACAGGAATTGGCCGACGTGCTGGCGCGCCCGAAATTTGACCCCTATGTATCGGTGCGGGATCGACAGCACTTCATCGCCTTACTCGGCGGCGTAGTGCGTATGGTGACCATTTCACATCGGGTTGCAGCTTGTCGTGACCCGAAAGACGACAAGTTTCTGCATGTGGCGTTGAATGGCGAAGCGGAGTTTATCGTGACCGGTGATGCCGATCTGTTAGCGCTGAATCCGTTTCACAATGTCGAAATCCTGAGCCCCCAAGAATTCCTGGAGAGGCTTGACATGCCTTTCCCCAAGGGTTGATAATCTTTCACAGGACTGCCATCGTTGATGGCACCTGCCCAGCAGTCGAAAGACTGCGACCCCAAAGATCCGACCGCTCCAGGTAGCCGGGTCGAACTCGCAAGAGTTTGGAGCTTGATCTACTAACCCTCGTTGGGAGGCTTCCCAACAGGGAACCTCCTTTTTCACATTCACCTCCGGAGGTTCTCATGGGAACACCAATAGTTGACTTTTCTGAACAGAACTTGATTAGGGCAGGCTTCAAGCCCGAACAAGCCAAACTGTTAAGGTTGATGGATCAGAAAGTAGAGCAGAAAGTGCAAAACGTCTTGACTCGCGATTCTTTTGACCAAGCGCTTGAAAAAGCGTTTGATCGCCACACTGCTCAAATGAAAGAGTTTGTGCGGTATGAAGTCAAAAGCGCCAGGGATGAGGCGGCGAAAGAGTTTGCCACAGTGAGACAAGAAATCGTGGAACGCCATATCAAACAATTGACATGGATGACCGGGGTTATCTTCACTGCAATCGGCGCTACGCTCGCTGCAATTCGCTTGCTTTTCTTCTGATCTAACCTGTTCTTCTTTTACCACCCTGACGGGAAATGCTTCCCGTTATGGGACAGTGTTTTTCCGTCGCTTTTCTATGGAGAAACACCATGTCTAGCACATTCACCCCTGTTCGACCCATTCAGAAATTGAAAAGAAACTTTTCGATGGCTGTAATGCAAGCGGTACCGACTGTCGCCCGCAACGCGGGAGTCACGGTGTCGGAATGGTACGAGCAACACGTCCTTGGGAAAGATTCAACTTCCAATACGGAAGTCGATGACGCTCCTGAAATTATCGAAAGAGGAGGCCAAGATGATTAGTCCAATCATTGATAAGTTGGGCATCAATAAAGGTGGCAAGCTTGTCGAAAGAAATACCGGCAAAGCGGCACGATTCGAACCGCAGCAGGTACCCGGCAAGGGCTGGACGGTTGTCTTGACAATCGGCAGCCGCCGCACCGGGCGCACATCAGAGTCGGCAGGATATAGCGACACCTATACCCTGCAACAGGCTCAAGTGGCAGCTCAGAACGCGCAAAACGATGTCCGCGAAATTCTGATGCTTTTACACCGTCTCGTAAGCTGATCTCAACTCTGGGCTGAAAAGCCCTTATTCACCCTGTACCCCGGCCATCCTGGCCGGGGTTTTCTTTTTCTTAATGGAGATAACCATGATTCAATTACCCGGCCAACTGGCCATCCGCACCATTTCCGGCAGGAATGGTGACTTCAACGTCGGCAGACTGGCGACCTCGATCGGCGAATTTGTCGTCAAGGACGCAGTGCTCGACCAATACAAGGAAGGCAAGTATCAAGGCGATTTCGTTATCAACGAGATCACCCCTTCCTACTACACCTATGGCGGACGCATCGTTGTCGAGATTCGGGCACGTCTCGAATCCATGACTCTGGACGACGTGGACGACCTGAAAGCGGAAGATGTCGAGAAGATCGAGACGAAAGTCCAGGATCCGCTCGATGAGGAACGCAAGCAGGTGGCCGCGCCGGCGACGCCACAACCGCCAGTCCCGGACGATGAAAAACAGTTCGGGATGGAAACCAAGGAGCCGACTCCCGAAAACCCGGATGCAGCATTGTTCGGGATTTTGTGGCCTCTCGGAGATTCCGTGCGCCTCGACGTAACCGTCGATCGCCAGAAACTTCGTTTGCAATCCAAGCGACTGGAACAGTTAGGCTACGAGCTGGACTTCAAAGCTCAATGCTGGAACAAGCCGGATAGCTTCTGATTCTCTTTTCACCACCCGCAGGGGTCTTTCCCTTGCGGGGAAGATCCCTGCCATTTCCAAGGAGATTTATCATGGGTTGGCATTACTTTGCAGACACCAAGCAGGAGTTGATCGAGCGGCTGATCGCTACGGAGAAAAACTCTGACGGAACCACCTTCAAAACCATCGCACATTCGCTCAACAAGGAAGGAAATATTCTTTGGACGGTGACTTGTGTGACGCATTCCGACGGAAACAGCAGGAAGTTCATCACCTGTTATTTAGTGGAAGGCGAAGATGGCAAATGGGGTTGGGGCTACAAGGATATTACCGAAAGCGAACACCCCGGTTATTACGATTGTCCACTGATCTACCTCAAGATGGTCAAAGATTCGCCCAATCAAGAATGGCGGGCAAAAGTCTTGGCTGACCATCTGGCAAGGAAGGAGTACGCGAAGAAGGCAAAGCAGCGCCGCATTCGGGTACAACCTAACTACCAGTATTTACTCGGCCTGTAATTTTTTCACCCTTTGGGGCGTGTTTTGCCCCAGGGCAAAACCGCCTCATTCTTTTTTTATGGAGGTTGTTATGTCCAAACTCATCACTGGCTCCATTCTGGAGTTGCCTGACCTGCTCGTCGATAGCTGCGTTACCGACGAATCCTGCAATCTGATTTTCGGCTCGATCTGGGGACGGGACACCGCCATCCAGGAAATTCTGGGCAAAATCACTCTTAACCCATCCGATCCGCTGTCCCTGCGCTCGATCATGATCGAGGGGGACGGCATCCACTCGCCGGTGTACTTCGAGAAGGATTTTCTGGACAAGAAGCTGGCCAAGTGTTATCCGGGCACGCTTTTTGGCGCCATGAACCATCTCTGGTTATTCGACAAGCGGATTCTGGAGCCGGATTACGCCAATCACTCGGCGTATCTGATCCACCAGAACGATGCAATCGTGGATGAACGGGTATGGCGCATGGTCAGTGACCTTTCGCCATACCCGTTACCGGACAACTGGCAAGCCGAGGTTATCAAGGTAGTCAGCACCTTCGATATGTTGACTCCCATGAAAACCGTCCTCGGCAAAGTCGGTTGCTTCAAACTCTCTCTCAACGTTGATCTGATACAGCAAACCGTCAGCGGTCTCATCCGCACCGGCAAGCTGACCATCAGCCAAGCCTGAGAGCCTTTCACTTCACCGTGCCTTGCGGCACACCCTACTTTCACACTCAACTAAGGAGAGAATCATGGCTCTGATGTTTCCGCGCCTTGCGCGCAACTTTGCCAAGAATGGGTACTACCCGACCGATGAAGTCACATTGGCTCGCACCCTTCAGGCACTTCAACCGGCTCCCGCCGGCAACTTTCGCATCATCGACCCCTGCGCCGGCGAAGGCGTGGCCATCGCCGAATGCGCTTGGGCGCTCGGTAGAAACCGCACCCAGCCTTGCGGTGTCGAGTACGACTACGAACGGGCAGAACATGCCCGAACGTTGGTGGACAAGATGCTGAGAAGCGATTTGATGGACACGGTTATCACCAGACAGGCTTTCGGGCTGCTCTTTCTGAATCCACCCTATGGAGACCTTCCAAGCACGATGGATGGCAACTCCTACCAGGGAACCGGCAGGAAGCGTCTGGAGAAGCTCTTTTACCAGCGTAGCTCCCCTCTTTTGCAGTACGGGGGAGTTATGGTGTTCATCATTCCCCACTACACGCTCGATGCCGAGCTGAGTGGCTGGATCGCCAACCACTTTTCCGACGTGCGTGTTTACGCCGCGCCGGAAAAGCAATTCAAACAAGTCGTCATCCTGGGTGTCAGAACCAAGAGAAACGACCGTGATTCACCTGCGGCCATCAAAGCCATCCGCAACCGATTGATTGAGGTTGGCGGCATGGCCTACGGGGAAGGGTACGTTGAAGAACTGCCGGAAGAATGGCCGTTTGAGGCGTACACCGTTCCCGCCGTCCAGCGGGATCTGGAGCACTTCTACCGCATTTCCCTTGAGCCTGAGCAGTTCTCGATGGAAATTCAGCGGCTTGGGGGACTCTGGCCGGAATTCGATCTTCACTTTAAGCGGGCCGGCAAGGTTTCGCGCCAACCGGCGCGGGCACTGTCGCCTTGGCACTTGGCGTTGAGCCTGGCTGCCGGCGCGATCTCCGGTACGGTCACTTCGCAATCAGGCAAAACCCTGATCGTGAAGGGAAACACGCACAAGGAGAAGACCCGCAAGGTCGAATACACCGAGGACGAAGACGGCAACATCACCGAGGTTCGGACGATGGTGGACAAGTTTGTCCCCGTTATCAAAGCCTGGGACATGACCCCGAAGTCGGAGACGTTCGGATGCGTTTTGACCATCAGTTCGAGTACGTCGCAGCCGGAGGCTGTTGCCGAAGAACCGAAGGCCGATGAAACCGCCGATCTGTTGAGGACGCCGATGGTCATGGAATTGATGCCCGCGAAGTTCCCGACGGGCAATCTGGTCATGACTGCCGCCGTGAGCAACAACGTCGAAGACGGCTCGCTCAACATCAACCCCTTCATCGCCAGACACTTCTCCGGCGATTGGGGTGATTTGAGTGATTCTGACAAAGCCCAGAATGAACGGGCATTGAAATCAGGAGAAGAGCGAATCTTTTCTTCGTACAACCTCGACAAGAAATACGAGGGACAGTACGGGACGGAAGATAAGCTCTGGATTATCACCGAATGGGATCGCAGTGTGACGACGGTGCTTTTTCCGACGGACTACTAACATCTATCCGTTTTAACCAACCCTCGCGGGCATGCCTTTTCCCGCAGGGGAATTGCATGCCCGCTCTTTTTTAGGAGCATCACCATGCAAACCACTGACACAACCGCCCTGGCGACCTTTGACCAGGAATCCCTCAACATCGGACTGACGCAATTCATCGACGAGTTCGGTGAAGGGCTGATGGAATCACTCAACCGATCAAACCCACCCGTGTACACGGGCATGAAAACGCCGACGCACATTGAGCGCCAGCGGATCATGGATTCACTGAAGCGACAGCCGTTTCCGGCTCAGGCTGAGGTGGTGCAGACCGTTTTGTCCATCCTTCTGGACAAGGGCGAACGGGCAAGCATCATCAACGCAGAGATGGGCACCGGCAAGACCATCATGGCGATCGCGGCAGCGGCTGCCATGATGGACGAAGGCTACCGTCGCACCTTGGTCATCTCCCCGCCCCATCTGGTTTACAAGTGGCGGCGCGAGATTCTCGAAACCATCCCTGATGCGCGTGTCTGGGTGCTCAACGGCCCCGACACACTGGCGAAGCTGCTCAAACTCCGATCGGAGCTAAAGCTCCCCTTCGACGGGCGACAGGAGTTTTTCATCCTTGGCCGTATCAGGATGAGGATGGGGTTTCACTGGAGACTGGCGTACAACGTGCGCCGGGGAACCGATCGCACCGACAACGTGACTTGCCCGGACTGCGGAGCGCTCGTGCGCGACCCGGAGGGCAATCCGATACCGGAAAAGTTCTTCCTGACGGTAGAGAAGCGTTGTAAATGCTCCAAGTGCGGCGGTCCGCTGTGGACGCTTATGCGACCACGGCAGACCAACCCCAACGATCGCCGGGGCACTCTGCTGAAAGCCATGTGCAGGATTCCGACGATCGGCGAGATTCGCGCCGGCAAACTGGTTGACCAATTCGGGGAGGATTTCATCGCCTCGATGCTGGCCGACAATGTTCATGAGTTCATCAACCTGATGGACGCCAAGGGCAAGTTTGTCTTTTCTGACAGGCAAGCGAAGCGGATGGAACGCTCGCTGGCCACGCTGGAATTCGGATGGGGCGAAGGCGGTTATCAACCGACGGAGTTCATCAAGCGGTATCTACCTGATGGCTTTTTCGATTTGTTGGTCGTCGATGAAGGTCACGAGTACAAAAACGCCGGCTCTGCCCAAGGGCAAGCGATGGGCGTACTGGCAGCAAAGACCCGCAAGACAATTTTGCTGACCGGCACGCTCATGGGCGGTTACGCTGATGATCTGTTTTTCCTGCTGTTCCGGGTTCTGTCCGATCGCATGATCGAAGACGGATTCCGACCCAGAAGGAACGGCAGCATGGCGTCGGCAGCGACGGCATTCATGGTTGAACACGGCGTCCTCAAGGACATCTACACCGAGCGAAACGATGAGTCTCACCGCACGGCCAAAGGCAAGAAGCTGTCCGTCAGGACGGTGAAAGCCCCCGGCTTCGGGCCGAAAGGCATCCACCGCTACGTTCTACCGTACACGGTCTTCCTGAAACTCAAGGACATCGGCGGCAAGGTGCTGCCGGAGTACACCGAGGAATTCAGGGAGATCGCCATGACCGAAGAACAGGAACAGGTTTACAAGAGCCTTTCCCTGTCTTTGACGTTGGAACTGAAACGGGCGCTGGCCAAGCGCGATACGACGCTTCTGGGGGTCGTATTGAACGTCTTGCTGGCTTGGCCGGATTGTGCTTTTCGCCAAGAGGTGGTCAAGCATCCACGAACCGGAGAATTGCTGGAATCTGTACCGGCGATTTTCGGGGACGAGGACTTGATGCCGAAGGAGAGAGCGCTGATCGACCTTTGTCTGGATGAGAAAGCCGAAGGCCGCAAGGTACTGGCTTACACGATTTACACCGGGCGACGGGATACCACTTCACGGCTCAAGAAGGCGCTGGAACAGGCCGGATTGAAGGTGGCGGTGCTTCGCAGCACCGTGGACACCTCCAGCCGTGAAGACTGGATTCTCGACCAAGTTGATCGCGGGATCGACGTGCTGATCTGCAATCCCGACCTAGTAAGAACCGGCCTGGATTTGCTGGACTTCCCGACGATCGTCTTCCTGCAAACCGGCTACAACGTCTATACGTTGCAGCAGGCAGCCAGAAGATCGTGGCGGATCGGGCAGACGAAGCCGGTACGGGTGATTTTCATGGGGTATCAGAACAGCTCGCAGATTTCTTGCTTGCGCCTGATGGCCAAGAAGATCGCGGTGGCGCAGAGCACTTCCGGCGACATCCCCGAATCAGGCTTGGATTCACTCAACAGCGATGGCGACAGCGTCGAAATGGCGCTGGCCAGACAGCTTGTAGCAGCTTGACAACACTTTGTTGTTATCCCTCACGGGGCAGTTTCCCGTGAGGGAAGCTGCCTCTTTTCTTTTAAGGAGACTATTATGGGTATTGACCTCTATTTTTCAAAAAAACCTCGCTACCGCGATGACTGCTTGCACCTTCGCCACACCTACGCACTGATGTATTGGGTACAAAAGGACATGATCGGCGGCCCGATGGATGAAAACGCTGTGATTCCTCTTGAAAAATTCGATCTTGAGCGATTACAGAAAACGCTGAACCAGTTGACCCCAGAAAACGCCTCAGAGCTTTTTCCCGAAGAAGATTTTACGAAAGAGGACTACCTCGATCCAGAATACAGTTCTGATTATTGGGACATGGTTAAAGAGTTGAAGGAGAAGGTTTCCGAGCTTTTGAAATCGTTCGATTTTCAGAACCAGTGTATTGAATTTTCCGCGTGGTGGTGACGCCACTGATAACAATCTGAACAAAACAACGCAGCACCTTCAAAGCCCCGATTTTTCGGGGCTTTTTTCTTATTTTTACAAAAGTGTTCATCAGGTTATCCACGAAAATTGTGGATAAGATTATGGTGATGTTATACATTAGCCACAAATCTAAACCAAAGGAACGCCATGAACAAAAATGAATTCGTTATCGTGATAGGTTTTGTTGGAATTGTATTTTTTGCGATAGCAAGTGTTGTAGCCAAGTCTTTAGGCGTTGACATTGGCGTTGCGGTAACAATGGTTTTGAGGTTTTTTGGGTTGATAGTAGTAATAGTTATCGCCGCAACACTGCTAAGTCACATAGAGAAAAGTAGTCCAAGAGATGCACTAAAATTTATTTTGCCGCTAATGTGTGGAGGGCTAATGTTTTGTTTTTTGCCGGCGATAGACCATTGGGCGTCTTTGGGACAGCCTTCTTATTATAGATTGCCCCTGTCTTTGCCAGTTTGGGCGTCATGGTATGCACAAACTTTTTATGTCCTTGTGGCGGCGGGACTTGGTTGTTTATTTGCAAAGCTTTTTGAATACTTGTTGTTTTAGGAATTTTGAGATTGTTGCCCTCTGTTCCAATGACCTGCACCAGTATCGGCTTTTACGGAAAAAAATAAACCACCCTGGCTTCCCAAGGTGGTTTCATTCAGTCCTTCAAGAAAATTTTTATCGCTTCTTCCAGATTCTTGAGTGCGCGTCTCACAGCGACCAAGGCGCGTAGCGTAGGTTGTTCCTCTAACGCTTTTTCTATATCTTCATCACTTTCGTATCTCAGGTATTCTGCCGCGTTTTCTGCTGCATAATCGAAGTCGCGTGTCACCCACGGCACTCTTTGAAGCGCTTCATAAAGACGCTTGCCCTGCAAAGCTTTTTCAGCTTCCTTTACAGTGAGGTAAAGTCCTATACATGCAGGCTTACCACCAACAGAACACCAGCGCCAAATCTGCCGTTTTCGCCGATGCAAATCAAAGTCCAAGCCTTGGGGCGTCTCGACCTTTTTCGAGTACTCGTTAATGAATGCCTTTCTGGTATAGCCCTTGATGATTCCGAAGTCGCTTGTGTAGTACATGATGTTTCTCCTTTAATGTAGGTAAAAAAGGGGGAAACACCATCCCCAAGGGGAAAGAGTGTTTCCCCGATGGGTGATTGATAAACCACCCCGGTTGCCCAGGGTGGTTAGGTTTACTTCTCGGTTTTAGGTCTTTCGACCAGAGTAATCATGCCGCTCTCGATCCTGACGCGATCGCCAAGCCGAAGAACCTGATTATCTGCCGGCTGCTCGGCCACAAGGTCAACGCCGTAATCAGTGCGGATGGTGACAATAACCACCAGCCGATCCTGACTTACTGCATTCTCAACTTCGTTTCCTGCAACAGCGCCACCGATTGCGCCGACGATAGTGAAGGCTGTTTTGCCAGCACCACCGCCGAACTGATGACCCAGAACACCGCCAAGAAGACCGCCGATCAAAGTCCCAACCCCGACAGGGCGAGGTTTGACCCGAACCATCTCAGCTTTAGTTACTGTGCCATATTCGACAGGATGTTGATTGTAATTCGACGGTCTGACCGTATTGACAGGAACACAGCCGGAAACGCCGAGACAGGCAGCCAAAACAAGTGCACCAAGGATATGGTGGATTTTCATGATGTTTCTCCATAGAAAAACGACGGAGAAACATCAACCCCGTAACGGGGAAGCGTTTCCCCGTCTGGGTGAGTAAAAAAAGATCAGATCAGAAAAGAATCTTCTGAAGCATGGTGATGATGGCAATCGACAGACCTAACAGACCTGCGATTTGAAAAATCAGCTTGTTATACCTTTCGGAAACATCAAGCTGAATCTTGCCGACTTTCTCGCTAAACTCTTTCTGAGTATTAGCGAACTCCAGCTTCATCTCATTCCTTACGTTCGTGAATTCCTGCACCATCTCAGTCCGAAGTTTGCCGACCTCCTGTTGAAGGATAGCAGTTTGCCGGTCAAGCGCTTTTTCAAGCACATGTTCGAGATGGTCTTTGGTCACGTAATTTTGCATCTTCTGCTCAATTCTCTGATCTATCGCCTCTAACATGGCATCTACTTGGTCAAGGGGTATTCCTTTGTTAACAAAGTTCTGCCTATCAGAAGACGTTACCGCGTGTGTACTCATAAAACCTCCTTCAAAAAAATCGGGAGGCCTCCCCTTGTCGGGAAATCCTCCCAACAAGGGTTGTGAATCAAGCTCCAAACTCTTTCGAGTTCGATCCGATTTCATGAAGCGACACGGATCTTTGGGGTCGCAGTCTTTCGACTGCTGGGCAGGTGCCATCAACGACGGCGTTCCTGCTGCCTTTTTAGGCCACTCAATGCGTTTTGTCAATCGCACCAGCTATCTGGACTTCCTAAATGGCTGAAATGGCACAAACGGCCAAATGGCTGTAAGGGAATGGGCCAGAAGGGTAAGAGGCCCTACCCTGAAAAGGCTGGAGCTACGCTCGAACCACAAAAGGCTTGCGAGGGAAAAGGCAGATCCCGCCCCGAAACGATCCGATCCATACTGATCCACCTTTCTAATACCAGAGTATCAAAGTTTCTGAACCGACTTCCAGCGCTCGGTATCTTCGCTGTGAAGATACCCGGTAGTCGTGTTCAGACTGGCGTGGCCAAGGTTCTGCCGGACGATCGACACTGGGGTGCCGGCCGCTATCAGCCGACTGCCGTAGGTGTGCCGCAGCCAGTGGGTGCTGGCCTGTCTGAACCGCGTCTGATCGTTCCCAACAAGGCAATCACCAATGCGCTGGAACAGTACCTTGATGATCCGCGCAATCCTAGATGTGCTGAGACACTGCATTGTGTCAATTTCCTGCCAACTACGGGGTATTGCTGCAATCAACGGGGTTTCGGGGGAACCGTTTTCCGTCCAAGGCGGCAGCTCGCGGCAGTCGAGATAGCGTTGCAGCTCGCCCATCGCCGACGCCGGCAGCGGAACGTCTCGCCGACGCCGCCCTTTCCCCAACACCGACAACCAATACTGATCGCCCTTGCGGCTGATTGCGCCAAGTCGCAAGGAAGCCAGTTCCGCCAATCGGACGCCGGTGTAGATCCCGAACAAAGCGACAAACCGCTGCCGCGCAAGCCGTGGAACAACGTCGCCGACAGCTTCGATTTCCCAACGATCGAGCAACTCGCGCATCAGGTCGATCTGGTCATCAGAGAATGCCCGACTGGTGTCGATCGTCTGCCCATCGACGGATGAGGTTTTCAGCGGGCGCAAGTTGACCAGCGGCCAGGGATTCATGGCCAAGTAGCCGACGCGAACGAGCCAGTCCATGCCGGCACGCACGATCCCGCAAGCCTGTAAGGCGCTACGGTGTGACAGGGGACGCTGGAACGGTCGCCAATCGGAATGCCAGCGTGGCCGCGCCGGTCCGCACCAGCGGGCTGCCGGCTGCGGATCGAGAAGCCAGTCCCTGTACACCGCACAATCATCGACGCCCAGACCGGAAAACGCTTTCTGCCGCTCGATGATGGCCCACGCCAGGAAACGTTCAATCTCCCGACGATACGAACGCCAAGTATGCCCGCCCTGCGGGTGCTGAGACAACCAGGCGCGGATCGCGGTGAGATCGTCGAAAGCGTCGATTCGGCATTGAACCGACGGCGCTCGGTTGCGGCCAGACATTCCTGACAGGACAGGATGCGGCCTTAACCGTTCCAGCGGAGCTGGCGCCGAACTCAGAACGTCGGAATAGATGACGCCTGTTCGCCGCCAGTTTTCGACAGCGTTCGGGGTTCGAGCTTTCACGGCATACGGTTCGACAACAACGCCGAGCGCGGACTGCCGCTCAACCATCCATACGGCGATCTGGCGAGCCTGGACAGTGCCCAAGCGGGACACAGCCCTCACCCAGACCCCGGACAGCTCACGCGGCTTGTCGTACCAGCGGATGCCGTACTTATTGAGGGATTCGACGATCAGGCGTAGCGAGGTATAACCCGCTGCGCCCAGACGATCAGCAACCCGCCGCTCGAACCAACAACGGGGATGCTGGCCTAAGAACAACTGTGGCGCCGGGTGCAGCCGGTACTTCCAGGCGATCTCCGACAACCGGCTCGCCGTCCGGCCAGACCGGCGCGGGTTTTTCTGGAGAATGGCCATATCCTCGACGGCTCCGTGTCGCTCCGCTCGTCGGGTCAGCTCGGCCAGCACCGCCCGATAAACCCTGCCCGCTTTCTGCGGTGTAATGTTGTGCCGGTCGGCAACGTCGGCCATCGACATGGTGGAGACCAGTGCGTACATCCGAAACACCGCCCAATCCATCTCACTGAAGCGGGAGGTTTCGTCGAACTGCAAATTGATGGGTTTTCTGGGCATGAGTTGTATCAAAAAGTACCTCATTAGCCAGATAAGAATATTTATCAGGCTAATAAGATTTAACCGAAAAAGCCGGTGTTTCAATTTTCAGGAGACTCGGAAGGGGTGTAAAGAATCAAACTGAAATTGGGTTGATCGGTTTAAGATTGACGGCAGTGATGTGCTGTGCCAGCATCAAACCGAATTACATGATTGAGACGCCAATGAACCCTGCCACCATCAATACCGAGATCATCATTCATCGAATTCTGATTATCCGCGGCCACAAGGTTATGCTGGATGCAGAGCTTGCCGAACTTTATGGTGTGACCACCAAGGCGCTGAACCAAGCAGTCAAGCGTAATGTCCAACGGTTTCCTGATGACTTCATGTTCCGGCTGAATGGCGCTGAGGTGGAAGAACTCAACCGGTCACAGACTGTGACCGGTTCGCAGAAACATCGTGATCCTCGTTTTCCGCCGTTTGCTTTCACGGAACATGGGGCGCTGATGCTTGGTAACGTGCTACGCTCGGATCGTGCAGTTGAAGTCAGCTTGATGATCGTCCGTGCTTTTGTCCAGTTGCGAGAAGCGCTTTCGACGCACAAGGAACTCTCCGCCAAGCTGGAGGCATTGGAGCGGAAAGTCGGCAGCCACGATCAAGCGATTGCGGGGCTGATTAGCGCCATTCGGCAGCTCATGACTCCGCCCGAAACAAAGAAGCGAAGCATAGGCTTCATCTCCGAGCAGTCTGAAAAATAAATGATGCCGATACGTATCTAAACGTCGAGCGTCAAACCGAAAAAACCAATTTCGGTTTAACCATTGCCTTTGTGTTGTGGCGCTTATATTCTTTCTGCATCGTGTTTGGGAGGTAGCGCCTTGCTTGACTGGTTATCCAAGCGAAAGAAATCATCAGCGGTAAAACCGATTGTCCAACAGGTATCTGACGACGGATCGGGATACATCCGCCCGTTGAGCGCCGAGAAACTGCTGCAAGCCGATCGACGGAAAGCTCTGCTCGATCTCATCTGGGAACAGACCTCGATGTCGCGGTCGATGTTCCACAAACTCTATCTGGCGCCCATTTCCCGCTACGCGGAACTGGTACAGCAAATCCCCGCATCGGAAACGCATCACCACGCCTACCGCGGCGGGATGCTCGATCATGGTTTGGAACTGATGTATCACGGGTTAAGGCTACGGCAGAGCTACCTTTTGCCGCCCGGTGCCGCGCCGGAAGATCAATCAAGGCAGACTGAGGCATGGAGCACAGCGATCGCCTACGGCTGTCTGATGCACGATGTCGGCAAGATCGCAGTGGACATCGTAGTCGAAATGTCCAACGGCGCGATTTGGCATCCGTGGGATGGCGTGATCTCCAAACCGTATCGCATTCGGTACATCAAGGGCAGGGATTACAAGCTGCACAACGCTACCGCAGCGTTGTTTTGCCAGCACATTCTGGGCGCTGAGATCATGTCTTGGTTGTCGGGCTACCCAGAACTCTGGAAAGACCTGCTGTATCTGCTGGCCGGCAATTACGAGCTGGCCGACGTGATCGGGGAGATCGTCGGCAAGGCCGATCGGCTCTCGACATCCCTCAACGTTGGAGCCAATCCAGAGCGTATCTTGCAAGCGCCGGAGACATCGCAACAGAAGCAATGGCTGCTTGGTATGCGCGCCCTTGTGAAAACCGCTCAGGATCAAAAACTGCTGAACGTCCGTGGTCAACCGTACTGGCTGACCACGGACAGCCTTTGGCTGGTCAGTAAAGTAGCGGCGAACAACCTTCGGGCACATCTGCTCAAACAGGGGTTGGACAACGTACCCCAAAACAACAATATCCTGTTCGACGAGCTACAGAGTCATGGGATTCTGCAAGCGACGCCGAACCATCGGGCGATCTGGAAGGTACACATCGAAGACGGCGACTGGTCGGCGGATCTCACCTGCGTGAGAGTCAAGCCGTCGCTGATCTGGGGAAGCGAAGAATACCCTGCCCCTTTCAACGGAAAAGTAGCGATTCTAGGAGATGGTGAGTCCACCACGTCAGAGGCGGAAAGCCCCGCAGCCGAGGTGGCAGCAGCCGTTCCACCTCAAAGAGAGATAGAGGCCAAGGCGATCATACCAGTCGTGGAAACGATTGCCGCGCCGGCAGCCCAACAGCACGCCGATGATGGCGTTGATGATTTGCTCAAACTTTTCTCTGATTCGCCGCCTTCACCGGCGACCACGACGACGCTGAAGCCCGTGCCGACAGAACAGGTTGAGGCCACCTCAGTTGCGACCAACGATAATGTTACTTCGAGTAAGATCAAGAAACCCAAGGAAGTAAAACCCCATCCGAAAAAACTTGACGAGATGGAGCAGCAAGGCCGGAAGGCTCTGGCTGATGATTTCTTCACTTGGCTTAAGGATGGCATCACAGCCCAGAAGTTCACCATGAACGATACAAACGCGAAGATTCATATCGTCGAAAGGCAAGTCTTCATCGTTACGCCTGGAATCTTTCAACGCTTCTGCTTGGAACAAACCGGCCAAGACGACGCATGGAGAAAAGTCCAGCAAGGATTCGAGAAGCTGAAGCTACACCGAAAACGCCCTGATGACCTCAACATCTGGGCTTGCAATGTTAAAGGCCCTCGAAAAGCCGGTAAGAAAATCCAGGGCTATCTGTTGTCGTCAGATTTGTTTTTTTCTGAGCCTCCTATGAACAACCCGTTTTTATCGTTGGTCGAGTAATACACCCACCAACACGCTACGCAATTCGCGTAGCGTAAACAACTGGAGGCAATCGTGAACAGCTATCAAGATTTACTTGAGGATTATCTATTCCATCATGTTTTGAGCCCGAAGACAGAAGAAAACTATCGTATGTGTATTACGCGCCTTAGTAACGCGCTAGGCTCGGATATTGAAAATCTCAGCTTTAGCCGACTTGTCGAATGGAGACACCGTGAATTGAGACGCGGCTTGTCGCCAATCAGCTGGAACACCTACATTCGCCACCTGAAGGTGCTGTTCAACCACGGTATCAAGCAAGAGGGTTTTTTCTACGAAGAAAACCCGTTCTCACGGTTGTTCGTTAGAGCGCCGGACAAGCTGAAAAAGCGGCTTTCACAGGATCAAGTATCAAAAGTCCGATACCTGCTTAACTACCTCAATGTGATGGGCGGGCATCATTTCCCCGGCATCACCCCTATCTGGTTTTGGAGAATTGTTTTTGAGACGTTCTTCTACACGGGGATTCGGCGAAGGCAGTTGCTTCACATTTTGACTCACGATATAGACCTCAAATCGCTTCTCCTTCACATTCGATTTGAAGGCGCGAAGAACAAGAGAGAACGATTCTTGCCGATCCCGGATGATCTGGCACCTTGGCTTGAACAGTTACTACAAGCAAACCAGAAAAAGCTGGTGAAGATAGGCGACCAGGCGTTCAACGTCAACTTGCACAACCCACTGAGCCGCCGCAAGGGCAAGGATATGAGCCAGTGTCAAGTAGTCGCTTGTTTCAGGCATTTATCGCGTCGCGTCGGGTTTCCGGTCTCGCCGCACAGATTCCGCCACACCTTAGGTAGCTCCTTGGCCAACAATCCGCAGGCTAACCTTTTTCTCGTCAAGGAGATACTTGGGCACTCAAACATCCACACCACTTTGGAGTATGTAGAGGTAGATTTGGAAGCCATGAGGGCTGTGCTTAATGGCCGTCATATTAAGAAATCAGAAAAACAACAGCTTTAACGAAAATATGTCGCAAAACTTGACTATTTAATACAGGCGTTATAATCTGGCATGGCATTGGTTGGGTTGTGCGCCTTTTTTGCCTTCCGGCCTTTGGAAATCTAGTTGATCCCTGATTAGCGGTTTCCTCGTCTCCCATTGAGACTTTCAAAACAAGAGGCTTCCCGCTATAATCGTCTCTCTTACCGGAGAGATGGCCGAGCGGTTGAAGGTACCTGACTCGAAATCAGGCGTAGGTGTAAGCCTACCGTGGGTTCGAATCCCACTCTCTCCGCCACTCTCCCTCAAAGTCGCTATGAACGATAAAGCCGATCACAAAAGAACCGACGACCGCGCTGCCGACGCTTTGCGTCCGCTGGTGTTGACGCCGGATTGGTTGCGTCACGCCGAAGGTTCGGTGTTGATTTCGCAAGGGCATACGCGCGTTCTCTGCGCCGTCAGCGTTGAGGAAGGTGTGCCGTCGTTTCTCAAAGGGCAGGGGCAGGGTTGGCTCACGGCGGAATACGGCATGTTGCCGCGTTCGACGCACACGCGGATGCGGCGCGAGGCTGTCGATGGCAAGCCCTCCGGTCGCACGCAGGAAATTCAGCGTTTGATCGGACGCAGCTTGCGCGCCGTCACCGATTTGACGAAGTTGGGCGAGTGCACGTTACGCATTGACTGCGATGTGTTGCAGGCTGACGGCGGCACCCGTTGCGCGTCGATCACCGGCGCTTGGGTGGCGCTGGCTTGCGCGCTGCACAGGTTACAGCGCGAGGGCGTGCTCACGCACTCGCCGTTGCGCGATCAGGTGGCGGCGGTTTCGGTCGGCATCGTCGATGGCGCGGCGCGACTCGATCTCGATTACGCCGAAGACAGCGGTTGCGATACCGACATGAATGTGGTGATGACCGGCAGCGGTCACTTCGTCGAAGTTCAGGGCACGGCGGAGGGCAATCCTTTTTCCGACAGCGAGATGCAGCAACTGTTGGCGTTGGCGCGGCGCGGCATCAGCCAGTTGGTCGTCGCGCAGAAAGCGGCGCTGGAACACGTGTTCAAAAAATGAACACCGCGTTCAACAAGCTCGTTCTGGCGTCGAGCAACGAAGGCAAATGCCGCGAATTTGCGCAACTGTTGGCGCCGCTCGCCATCGATATCGTCACGCAAGCTTCGCTCGGCGTGACTGAAGCCGAAGAGCCTTACGCGACGTTTGTCGAAAACGCGCTGATCAAAGCGCGTCATGCCAGCCGTCACACGGGACTGCCGGCGCTGGCCGATGATTCGGGCTTGTGCATCGAAGCGTTGAACGGCGCGCCGGGGGTGTTGTCGGCGCGTTATGCCGGTGAACCCAAATCGGATGCGCGCAACAACGCGCGCTTGATCGAGCAGTTGCAAGACGCGACGAACCGTCGCGCACGCTACGTGTGCGTGCTGGTATTGACTCACGCTGCCGACGATCCCGCGCCGCTCATCGCTTGCGGCGAGTGGCAGGGCGAAATCATCGCGTCGCCGCGCGGCTCGAACGGGTTCGGCTATGACCCCTATTTTTTATTGCCGGACGGGCGCACGGCGGCCGAGATGGCGGCTGAGGAAAAAAATGCGGTTTCGCATCGCGGCGTGGCGACAAGGGTGTTGATGGCGCAGCTTCGCCAACGTTTGAGTGAAAACGGCTGAAATGAGTGCGTTGGTGTTACCGTCGTCGTTGCCGTTCTCGCTGTATGTTCATTTTCCCTGGTGTGTGCGCAAGTGCCCTTACTGCGATTTCAATTCGCACGCGCTAAACGATAAGCTATTGCCGGAGCGCGAATACATCGACGCGCTGCTGGTTGATCTGGCGCAGTCGTCAGCGATGACGACCGAAACGCGTCGCCCGCTGCGCTCCATTTTCATCGGCGGAGGCACACCGAATCTGTTTTCGGCAAAAGCGATAGCGCGCTTGCTCGATGGCGTTGCTCGCCATTTCACGTTGGCTGCCGATACCGAGATCACGATGGAAACCAACCCGGGCGCGGGTGAAACACAGCGCTTCGTCGAATACCACAACATCGGCGTCAACCGCTTGTCGCTCGGCGTACAAAGTCTGGACGACGGCTTGTTGAAAACTTTGGGACGCATTCACACGGCGGTCGAAGCGCGGCAAGCGATGCGCGTGGCGCTGGACATTTTTCCGCACGTCAACTTCGATTTCATGTTTGCGTTGCCGGGGCAAACGTTGTCCATGTTGGACGAGACGTTACGCGAGGCGAGCGCGTTCGGCGCGTCGCATTTGTCGTTTTACCAATTGACGCTGGAGCCGCACACCTGTTTTTATCAAGAGCCGCCAGCGCAGTTGCCGGATGTCGATACGGCGGCCGCCATGCAGGAGCGCGTCGAAGAAGCGCTGGCGAGTGTCGGTTACGAGCGCTACGAAGTATCCGCGTATGCAAAACCTGATGCAATGTGCGCGCACAATCTCAATTATTGGCAGTTTGGCGATTATCTCGGTATCGGCGCGGGCGCGCACGGCAAAGTGTCTTTCTTCGATGGCGCGGGAAGCATTTCTCGCGTGGTGCGAACGATCAAACCCTCGCACCCGCGCCACTACATAGAGGCCGCGCGATCCGCGTCGGGAACTTTGGTGGCGGAGTCGCGCATGGTCGAGCGCGATGAATTCGCTTTTGAGTTCATGTTGAATGCGCTGCGCTTGAAGCGCGGCGTGCTGCGCGCTTTCTTTCCCAAACGTACCGGCGTGCCGCTTGCCGAGATCGCAACCATGGTGCAAAACGCTATGGCGCGTGGTTTGCTCGAGCCTGACGATAAAGTATTCCGCGCCTCGCCGCTGGGCTGGCGGTTTTTAAACGATGCGATGATGTGTTTTCTGGCGGACGAAGAAAAATGAGCGCAAAACTTCCCGAACCCGATGCCGTGGCGCGCGCGCATTCGCAGAAAGTTGTAGCGCATGTGCGCGACTTACTCGATAAAAACGGCGGTTGGTTATCGTTGCGTGATTACATGCAGGCTGTGTTGTACGCGCCAGGGTTGGGTTATTACATGGCGGGGGCGCAGAAATTTGGTGACGGCGGCGATTTCGTCACTGCGCCCGAATTGTCGCCGCTGTACGCACAGATTTGGGCAACGCCGATCAACGAAGCCATGCAGCGGAGCGCGCCGACGATGCTTGAGTTGGGCGGCGGCAGCGGTGTTTTTGCGGCGCAGTTGTTGCGGCAGTTGCAAGCAATGAAGGGTTTGCCTGAGCGTTATGCGATTCTCGAACTTAGCCCGACGCTGCGCGCGCGTCAACGGCAAACCTTGAGCGATGAATGCCCCGATCTGCTTTCGTGTGTGGAATGGTGGGATCATCTTCCCGATGTGTTCGCGGGCGTCGTGTTCATGAACGAAGTGCTCGATGCGATTCCGCCGCGAGTCATCGAACGCGCGGGTGAAGTGTGGCGCGAACATGGCGTAACATTTGACGGTGAACGCTTTGTCGCAGCATCGCAACCTTTGAGTGACCCCGCGCTTTTGGCGTTGGCGGCATCGCGGTTTCCCGAACAAGGCGATTATGTTGCCGAGCTCAACGTAGCTGGCGAAGCCTTGCTCGAAACGCTGGGGCGAAGTTTGACAGCGGGAAGCACGCTCTTCATCAACGATTACGGCTTCGAACGCGGCGACACATTGCCTGCGCATTACGCTCGCGGCACGTTGCGGGCGTATTACCAGCATCGCGTTCTCGACGATCCGTTGCTTTGGCCCGGACTGCTCGATATCACCTATCACGTTGACTTCGTGGCGATGGCCGAAGCGGCGCAACGCGGCGGGCTGACGCTGGCGTCGTTTCAAACGCAAGGAGAATTTTTGCAGCGGCACGGCATTCTCGACGCGCTGGCGCGTTGTGTGGGAAACTGCAACGCAGGAAATAACAATGCAGAAAATGATAACGCCGCCGCCGAAGCGGCTTATTTGTCTGCCGCAAAGGCAGTGCGCACCCTGATCGACCCCGACGCGATGGGCGGGATTTTCAAGGTGGCAGAGTTCAGATTGCCCCCAAACACAAAACGGAAGTATCAGCCTAAGCAATGGCGCATATTTGCAGATACCGATAACGAACGCCCGTTCGATAGTAATATTGTTGGGCTTACAAAAAACGATGAAGTCTCTGATTTTTCCGGCCGCGCCATTTTAATAAAAGAAGGCGATTACTTGTATTTGTATATGGATTGCGGGAATGGTGATTGTATTTTTTCAGAGGGGTTGGTGATAAAAAATCCGTATCCGACAAAACCCTATAAATGGTGCTGTAAATTATCGGGTGAAATAGAATATATGTCTGAATATGAGGGGCGTTTTTCTGATGAAGAAAAGCGAGTTGTATGCGGGCGGAAAGAAAGCAAGAATATGACAAACTGAAGCGATTGGCTTGCCCGGAAAATGGCTTCTGTAGCGGCTTTAATGGTGGCAAGGGTGCCGCGTGTTAAAATCCTTATTCTTTACAAGCCGGTTTGATTGAAGCGGTTTTCAACGGATTTTTTCAAAAAGCAACGCGAGACATCACATGGCCAAAACCCCCGCAGCGCCCGCCAGTTTTGAAGCGGCAATGGCTGAACTGGAAGACATCGTCACCCGAATGGAGCAGGGCAGTTTGCCGCTGGCCGAGGCGTTGGCTTCGTATCAACGTGGCGCGGTGTTGTTGGCGTATTGTCAGAATGCGTTGCGTGAGGCGCAGCAGCAGGTGCGGGTGCTGGAAGACGGCATGTTAAAGGCGTTCAACGATGATGACGCAACCCGCGACGATTGAATCTTTCGATGCGGTGGCGATGGCTGCTTGGCAGACGACGCATCGGCAGCGCGCCGAGCAAGCGCTCGCTTCGACGTTGACATCGTCGTCGAAAGAAGAAACATCGCACGTCAAGGAAGCGATGCGTTATGCGGCACTGTCGGGCGGCAAGCGCTGGCGGGCGTTACTGGTGTACGCGACGGCGGCGTTGTGCCACGCCGAAGAAGCCGTCGCGGATGCGGCGGCAGCGGCGGTGGAGTTGTTACACGCTTATTCGCTGGTGCACGACGATTTGCCCTGTATGGACGACGATGATGTGCGGCGTGGTCAACCGGCGTGCCATATCGCGTTCGGTGAAGCGATGGCGTTGTTGGCGGGCGATGCGTTGCAGACGCAAGCGTTTCTGGTGTTGGCGCAAAGTCGCTTGCCCGATCCGGCGGTGGCGTGTGCGTTGTTGGCGAAAGCGGCGGGCGCGGACGGCATGGTTGGCGGACAAGCGCTGGATTTGAGCGGCGAAGCGACGACGCTGAATGCGCTGGAAGCGATGCACCGCTGCAAAACCGGCGCGCTGATCGAAGCGGCGGTAATGTTGGGCGTGACTTGCGGCGAAACGTTGACGGCGGAGCAGCGCGCCGCGCTGGTGCGCTATGCGTCGGCGGTCGGATTGGCGTTTCAGATTGCCGACGATGTGCTCGATGTTGAGGGCAGTACGCCCGCTTTGGGCAAGACGGCGGGCAAGGATGCGGCGCAAAACAAAGTCACCTATGTGACCTTGCTCGGTTTGTCGGGCGCCAAGGACAAGATGCGCGCGCTGTGCGAGGAAGCGCAACAAGCGCTGGAAATTTTCGGAGCGGTGGCCTGGCCGCTGAAAGCTTTGGCGGTGCAAGCCGTCACGCGAGGGCATTAGATCATGAGTTCTTGTTCGGGTTCGATTTTTCCCGACGCTTCGCCGAAGGTTGAAGCGACGGCGGAAAGCGTTGCCGAAACGGTGGCGGAGAAAACGCTGAGCGAAAGTGTCGTTGATCAGAGCGTTGACGCCACCGAAGCGTCGTTGCTTGAGAAGATTGAGTCGCCGCAGGATGTGCGGGCGCTGCCGCGCGAAAAATTGCCGAAGCTGGCGGATGAACTGCGCGCTTTCGTGCTGGAAACAGTGTCGCAGACGGGCGGGCATTTGTCGTCGAATCTTGGTGTGATCGAGTTGACGGTGGCACTGCATTACGTTTTCAACACGCCGGACGATCGAATCATTTGGGACGTGGGGCATCAAACCTACGCGCATAAAGCGTTGACCGGCAGACGCGAGCGACTGCGCACGCTGCGACAGAAAGGCGGATTGTCCGGTTTCCCGTCGCGCGTCGAGAGCGATTACGATGCGTTTGGCACCGCGCACTCGTCCACCTCGATTTCCGCGGCGCTCGGCATGGCGGTGGCGGCGCAGGCGAATAAGCAGTCGCGGCGGGTCGTGGCGGTGATCGGCGACGGCGCGATGAGCGCGGGCATGGCCTTCGAGGCGCTGAACAACGCCGGCGCGATGGACGCCGATCTTCTGGTGATTCTCAACGATAACGAAATGTCGATCTCGGAGCCGGTCGGCGCCTTTCATCAATACTTGACTCGAATTCTTACCAGCCCGTTGTACAACTCAGTACGCGAAAGCGGCAAAGACATTCTGGCGAAAATTCCGTCGATGAAACGCTTTGCGAAGCGGATGGAAGAACACACGAAGGGGATGTTGATGCCGAGCACCTTGTTCGAGGAGTTCGGTTTTTTTTACGTTGGTCCGATCAACGGGCACGACATCGACACGCTCACCAGAACGCTGGTCAACTTGCGCGATCTGAAAGGGCCGCGTTTGCTGCACATCGTCACCGAAAAAGGGCGCGGCTACGCGCCGGCGGAGAAAGACCCGATTCTCTATCACGGCGTGACCCGTTTCAATCCCGCAGAAGGCGTGGTGGTGAAAGCGAGAACGCGCCTGACTTACACGGAAGTGTTCGGACAATGGTTGTGCGACATGGCGCGCGCCGACAAACGATTGGTGGCGATCACGCCGGCAATGTGCGAAGGCTCGGGCATGACTGAATTTGCGCGCGAATTTCCGCAGCGCTATTTCGATGTCGGCATCGCCGAACAACACGCGGTGACGTTTGCTGCCGGTTTGGCGTGCGACGGCTTGAAGCCGGTGGTGGCGATTTATTCGACCTTCTTGCAGCGCGCTTACGATCAACTGGTGCACGACGTGGCACTGCAAAATTTGCCGGTGATGTTTGCGATCGACCGCGCCGGCATCGTCGGCGCTGACGGGCCGACACACATCGGCGCGTTCGATTTATCGTTCATGCGCTGTCTGCCCAACTTGACGATCATGGCGCCGTCGGATGAAGCCGAGTGTCGCGCCATGTTGACGACGGCGTTTTACATGGACACGCCGACCGCCGTGCGTTATCCGCGCGGCGTCGGTTGCGGTGTCGCGACACCGCCCACGCTGGACACGATTCCGGTGGGGCGCGGCGAGGTTCGTCGGAAGACAAGTAACAAGAAAATCGCGTTGCTGGTGTTCGGCGCGCTGCTGGCGCACGCATTGGCGGCGGCGGAGACCCTCGACGCCACCGTGGCGAACATGCGTTTCGTCAAACCGCTGGATACCGAATTGATCGAAACGCTGGCAAGCGATCACGATGCGTTGGTGACCATCGAAGAAAATGTTGTGATGGGCGGCGCGGGAGCGGCAGTTGCCGAATTTCTGACCAACGCCGGAATCGTCAAACCGATCTTGCATGTGGGGCTGCCCGATCATTTTATCGAACACGGCGCGCCGGAAACGCTGCTGGCGCAATGCGGACTTGACGCGGCGGGCATCGTCCGACAAGTGCGGGAATGGCAAGCGCGCGTTGTTAGTTTTCAACCCGGCCAAAATTCATGAACGCTAAAGAAAACAAACACGCAGACGCGATGATGCCCGACGTGCAGTCGGAAAACGACACACGTCGCCTGTCGATCAATCGGGTGGGCGTAAAGCGCTTGCGTTACCCGATTTATTTTGCCGATGACGGCGATGTCGCGCAACCGACGATTGCAACGTGCAGCGCTTACACCATGTTGTCGGCGCATCAAAAAGGCACACACATGTCGCGGCTGGTGGCGCTGTTCGAGGAGATGTCCGGAAAGAGCGCGAAAAAGCCGCTGACGATTGGCGCGTTGCGTGACTGGTCGGTGTTGCTGCTCAAGCGTCTGGGCGCGACGACGGGCGAGCTTCATCTGAAGTTTGATTTTTTCGCGCGCAAAAAAGCGCCGGTGTCGGGCATCGAAAGCACGATGAATTATCGAGTGCGCCTGAGCGGCGAAGTGAAAGAGGGGAAATACCGCGAGAAAGTGGAAGTTGATATTCCTGTCACCTCGCTGTGCCCTTGCTCGAAGCGCATCTCCGATTACGGCGCGCACAACCAGCGCTCGGTGGTGACGCTCGGTGTGATTTTGAAAGAGCCGATGCCGAAAGAGCCGTTCTTCGTGATGGATTTGATTCGGGTGGCCGAGGAGGAAGCGTCGAGCGGGCTTTACGCGATTTTAAAACGCGCCGATGAAAAATTCGTCACCGAATATGCTTACGATCATCCCAATTTTGTCGAAGACCTGGTGCGCGGTATTGCGCAACGATTGGCGGCGGACAAGCGATTGGCTTCGTTCAGCGTCGAGGCGGAAAATTTTGAGTCCATCCACAACCATTCGGCCTACGCCCAGATTTTGATTCAGCATTAAACGGACAGGCGGTTTGACGAAACGAAAAACGAGAGGCTGTTCCCGATGCCGGTGATTCATCCGCTTACCGATCAACTGATCAACCAGATCGCTGCCGGCGAGGTGGTCGAGCGGCCGGCGGCGGCGCTGAAGGAATTGCTGGAGAACAGCCTTGATGCGCAAGCGACGCACATCGAAATCACGCTGACCGGCGGCGGGTGCAAACGCTTGCAAGTGAGCGACGACGGGATCGGCATGGCGCGCGAAGATTTGCCGTTGGCGGTGGCGCGACACGCGACCTCGAAGATCGCCGCGCCGAGCGATCTCGATGCGATTGCAACTCTGGGTTTTCGCGGCGAAGCGCTGGCATCGATGGCGGCGGTGTCGCGGTTCTCGCTGGTGTCGCGTGCGCGGAGTACGGCACATGCGTGGCGGCTCGATGTTGAAGGCGGCGCCGTCGGCGCCGTTGAACCGGCGGCGCTGGCGGCGGGAACCACCGTCACGCTCGACGATTTGTATTTCAACACACCGGCGCGCCGTAAATTTTTGCGCACCGAAGCCACCGAGTGGGCGCACTGCGAAGAAACCTTTCGCCGCATCGCGCTGGCTTATCCCGACGTGGCGTTTTTGTTGAAACACAATGGCCGCGAGATTCACCGCTGGCCGGGCGTCACGCGCGACGAGCGCGTGCGGCAAGTGTTGGGCGAAGCGTTTGCGCAAGAAGCGCGTTTTCTGGGCACGGCGGCGGCGGATTTGCAACTCATCGGTTACGTGGTGCCGCCAACTGCCGGATCGGCGTTGACGAAAGACACGGCATATTTCTTCGTGAACGGTCGTTTCGTGCGCGATCGCGTTGTGCTGCATGCTTTACGCGAAGCGTTCCGCGATGTTTTGCACGGCGGGCATCAGCCGTCTTACGCGCTGTGGTTGACGCTCGATGCGCGCAGCGTCGATGTCAATGTTCATCCGCAGAAAACGGAAGTTCGTTTTCGCGACAGTCAAGCCATTCATCGCTTCGTTCGGCAAAGTGTCGAGCGGGCGCTGGCATTGCCGGTCGGTATTCAGGCCGTGACGAACAACCTCCAACATTCAAACGTTGAAGAAGAACGACGCTTTCCTTTCGCTACAAGATCGGAAACTACGGCGGGTGTTCTGCGAACATCGACGTATGATTCGACAAAGCAAGCGGCGTTTTCGCTGCCGGTGCGCGAAACGGCTGCGCTCGGAGGGTGGGGGCCGTCGCCGTTTTACGATAAATTGTTCGGGGCGAGGCCTTCGACGATCACCGAAAGCGCGGCGCTTTCGGAAGCTGCCGAGAGTGAATCGGCGGGCGTGCCGCCATTGGGTTTTGCGATTGCACAACTGCACGGGATTTACATTCTCGCGCAGAACCATGTGGGTCTGGTGCTGGTGGACATGCACGCGGCGCACGAGCGCATCGTTTACGAGCAGATGAAAGAAGCGGCGACCACGCTGCCGTCGCAACCGTTGCTGGTGCCGGTCACGCTGACGGCGTCGGCGTTGGAGATGGCGACGGCGGAAGCGCACGCCGAAACACTGGCAACGCTGGGCTTCGAGTTGAGCGCCGTGGGGCCGACGACGCTGGCGATTCGTTGTCTTCCGGCGATGTTGCGAGATGCCGACGCAGCGGCGTTGTTGCGCGCCGTGCTGCGCGATTTGCACGAGTGCGGCGACACGCAGGAAATCAGCGCGCGTCGGAACGAGTTGTTGGCGACGATGGCTTGTCACGGCGCGGTGCGTGCGCACCGCTTGTTGACCATTCCCGAAATGAATGCGCTCTTGCGCGACATGGAACGCACCGAGCGCGGCGGTCAATGCAACCACGGACGCCCCACTTGGTATCAGTTTTCGCTCGACGCGCTCGACGCGCTGTTCATGCGCGGCAAGTGATCGAACGATGAAAGCGCGATTGCCGCCTGCCGTTTTGTTGATGGGGCCGACCGCGACCGGGAAAAGTGCGCTGGCGCTGGAACTGGCGGAGCGTTTCGACGGTGAAATCGTCAGCGTCGATTCGGCGCAGGTGTATCGCGGCATGGACATTGGCACCGCCAAGCCGGATGAAGCCACGCGCGCGCGAACGCCGCACCATTTGATCGATGTGATCGATCCAACCGAGCCTTATTCGGCGGCGCGTTTTGTGCGCGATGCGCTCGCCGCCGTTCGAGACATTCGCGTGCGCGGTAAGCGACCATTGTTGGCGGGCGGCACGATGCTGTATTTCAAAGCGCTGCTCGAAGGTTTGAGCGAATTGCCGGCGGCGAATGAAGAGGTGCGCGCCGAACTCGATGCGTGGGCGGGGCGCGACGGTTGGCCGATGTTGCACACCGAGTTGGAGCGCGTCGATTCGACCACGGCGGCGCGTCTCAAGCCGACCGACGCGCAGCGCATTCAACGCGCGCTTGAAGTGTGGCGATTGACGGGCGTGCCGTTGTCGCAATTACAAGGGCGGCGACAACAACCGACGGACGAAACCCTCGGCGCGCCGCTGTGTCTGGCGTTGTTGCCAAATGACCGCGCGCAGTTGCACGAGGCCATCGCGCAACGCTTCGATCACATGCTGGCAGCGGGCTTGATCGACGAAGTGCGAACGTTGCGCGCACGTTATCCATTGACACCGATGATGCCGTCGATGCGTTGTGTGGGGTATCGGCAGGTCTGGACATATTTAGACGGCGGCTGCGATGAAACGACGCTGCGCGCAACCGGCATTGCGGCGACGCGACAACTCGCCAAGCGGCAAATGACCTGGTTGCGAAGCATGTCGAATTTGTTGGTGGCGGATCCGTTTACGCAGGACGTTAGCGGCTGGGCGCGAGCATTGATCGCAAACTAGAAAAACTTTTTCAAATCCATTCCGGCGTAGAGGGAAGCCACTTGATCGGCGTAGCCGTTGAACAGCAAAGTGTCGAGGCGTTCCCCTTTGCCCAGGCGTTGCTCCGTTGCTTGCGACCAGCGCGGATGCGACACCTGCGGATTCACGTTGCCGTAAAAGCCGTATTCACGAGGGTTGGCGCGCGTCCAGGACGTAGTCGGCATGGTTTCGGTCAAGCGAATTTTCACGATGGATTTCCCGCTCTTGAATCCGTATTTCCACGGAACGACGATGCGTACCGGCGCGCCGCTTTGCGGCAGCAGTGTTTTCCCGTAGAGGCCGAAACACAGAAGCGTCAGCGGATGTTGCGCTTCATCAAGGCGCAGCGCTTCGACGTAGGGCCAGTCGAGTATTTTGTTTTTCAATTCGGGCATTTGTTGCGGATCGGCCAGCGTGGTGAATTCGACGTACTTGGCGTTGCCCGTGGGTTCGACGCGACGAAGCAGTTCGGAGAGCGAATAGCCGACCCACGGTAACACCATCGACCAGCATTCGACGCAACGCATCCGATAAACACGTTCTTCCAGCGGCGCCAGTTTCAGCAACTCGTCGATGTCAAAAGTTTTCGGCTTGTGAATTTCCCCTTCGACCACCACTTGCCAGGGCGCTGTGCGCAACGTGTGCGCGTTGCGAGCGGGATCGCTTTTATACGTTCCGAATTCGTAAAAGTTATTGATTCGGATAGCGTCTTCCCACGGCGTTTTTTTCTCATCGGTTGACAGCGGCGAGACTTTGCCGGGGAGCGCACGCAGCGAGGCGGCGGAATCTTGCGCCAGAGCGTCGAGCGGCAGAGCGCTGTCGATGGCGAGCGCGCCGGTCATCGACAAGAAGTGGCGGCGATCCTGAAAAACGGTTTCCGGCGTGATTTCCGAAGGAGCCGGTGTGGAAGAACCCAGAGGAGATGAGGGTGTGCGTGCCATGATAACCACCAACCGAAATGAGAAATGATTTACGTGTCCTCAAACGTCGCATTCGAGAGAGGAGCGGGTCAATGTAGTATACTACACCGCGCTGTCAGCCTTCGGAAGAATCGGGCGAATTCACCGGGCGCCAAGCCGAAAGTCAAAAATGGATGATTTCACTCCCTCCAAATCGCAACGCAAACGAGAGATGCACGAAGTTCAGGCATTGGGCGAAGCGTTGGTCGCGTTGAGCGTTGCCAAGCTGGAAACGCTCGATCTGCCCGAGCGTTTGTTTGACGCCATCGTGGCGGCGCAAACGATGACGCGACACGAAGCGCGGCGGCGGCAGATGCAGTTCATCGGGCGCTTGATGCGCAATGTGGACACCGAACCGATACGAGCGCTGCTGGCGGCGCAGGAAACGGTTCCCGCCAGCGAGAGGGCGAAGATGGCGTTGCTGGAAGGTTGGCGTCAACGTTTGTTGGAAACGCCGGAGTCATCGCTGACAGCGTTGACGACGAAATTTCCCGAAGTGTTTTCGGAAGAAGCGCGCGAAGCGTGGCGGCTGCGTATCGAGCAGGCGCAACAGGAACGTCTTCAACAGCAAAAAACGCCCAAGCACTATCGTCTTTTGTTTCAGGATTTGAAAAAACTTTTTGAGACGATTGCCGATGATGTTTCGTAATTTTTCAAAACGGATTTCGCCATGAATGATTCTTTGCTGCGTATCGGTCTGGTTTCTGTCAGTGATCGCGCCACCCAGGGCGTTTACGAGGATAAAGGAATTCCGGTGCTGCGCGATTGGTTGACGCAGGCGCTGAAGACGCCGACGCATTTCGAGGAGCGCTTGATCGCCGACGATCAGTTGATCATCGAGCGCACCTTGATCGAGTTGGTGGATGTCGCGCATTGTGCGCTGGTGTTGACCACCGGCGGCACCGGTCCGGCAATACGCGATGTGACGCCGGAAGCCACGGCGGCGGTTGCCGACAAAATCATGCCGGGTTTCGGCGAACAAATGCGGCAGATTTCGCTGCATTTCGTGCCGACGGCGATCTTGTCGCGTCAAATCGGCGTTATCCGAAAAGGGGCGCTGATTCTGAATCTGCCGGGGCAGCCGAAAGCGATTCGTGAAACGCTGGAAGGCGTCAAGGACGAGAACGGAAAAACGCTGGTTCAGGGCATTTTCGCGGCGGTGCCGTATTGCATCGAGTTGATCGGCGGCCCTTATATCGAGACTCATGATACCGTTTGCGCGGCGTTTCGGCCAAAATCCGCCACTAAAAAACCACTGGCTGCCCAAACCTGTCATAGCGGGTAAAATAACCCTTTTACCCTTTGGGAAATGGAATCGTGGTGATAACCCCCATCCCTGAAATTCTCGCCGAGTTGAAAGCGGGCAGAATGATCATTCTGGTCGATGAAGAAAACCGCGAAAACGAAGGCGATTTGATGCTGGCGGCGGAATTCGTGACGCCGGAAGCGATTAATTTCATGGTTACGCATGCGCGCGGGTTGGTGTGTTTGACGCTGACGCCCGAACGTTGTCGGCAATTGGAATTGCCGCTGATGACGATGACCAATCACTCGTCGCTCGGGACGAATTTCACCTTGTCGATCGAAGCGGCGGAAGGCGTGACGACGGGCATCTCTGCTGCCGACCGCGCCTGCACGATTCAAAAAGCGATTGCGCCGAACGCCAAGCCGAAAGACTTGGTGCAACCCGGGCACATTTTTCCGATCATGGCGCAACCCGGCGGCGTGCTGGTGCGCGCCGGTCACACCGAAGCGGGCTGCGATCTGGCGCGTATGGCGGGATTGATGCCGACCACGGTGATTTGTGAAATTCTCAAAGAGGACGGCACGATGGCGCGCTTGCCGGATCTCGAAATTTTCGCGGCGAAACACGGTTTGAAAATCGGCACGATTGCGGATTTGATTCATCATCGCAGCCAGAATGAAACGCTGTTGGAACGGGTCGCGCAAAGACCGTTGCAAACCGCAGCGGGGGCTTTTGAGTTGTTTGTTTATCGTGACAAGCTGACCGAGGCGACGCACTTGGCGCTGGTGCATGGCAAGCCGACGCCGGAAAAAGAAACACTGGTGCGCGTGCATGAACCGATTTCGATCATGGATTTTCTGGACGAGCGAAGTGAGCCGCACGCTTGGGGCGTTTTTCCGGCGTTGCGACAACTGGCGAAAGCGCCCGCCGGCGTGATGGTGATGTTGCATCGACCGGAGAGCGCGCAGGATTTGCGCGGTCGTGCCGTGACGGGAAATCGAAACGCCGACGCGCCGCTGGCGTTGCGCGACTACGGTATCGGCGCGCAGATTTTGTGCGATTTGAATGTTCAGAAAATGCGCTTGTTGACGCGGCCGCGCAAAATGCCAAGCATGGCAGGCTTTGGTCTGGAAGTCACCGGCTTTCAGGAACAGGAAACCGCGAAGCAGGAACCGACGCGGTCTTGAACACTTATTTTTTCAAACGATGATGAAGCCTCACGAAATCCCCAGCAAAACACACGCCGCCGGAATGCACATCGGTATTGTCCTTGCGCGCTTCAACACCAACATCGGCGAAGGATTGCTCAAAGGCGCGTTGCGCTTCTTGCGCGAGAAAGGCGTGATTGACGCGCACGTAACGCTGATACGGGTTCCCGGCGCGCTGGAAATTCCGCTGGCGCTGCAAGGCTTGGCGCAAACCGGTCGCTTTCACGCGCTCATTGCGCTGGGCGCCGTGATTCGCGGCGAGACGTATCACTTCGAGATCGTCAGCAACGAATCGGCGCGCGGCATCAGCGAAGTGGCGCTCGATTTTGACATCGCGATTGGTAATGGCGTATTGACGTGCGACACCGACGAACAAGCGTTGACGCGGATGGATCAGAAGGGTTACGAAGCCGCTCTGACCGCCGTCGAGATGGCCAACACGTTAGAGAGTTTGCGTAAAAATGTCGAGTGACGCATCAGAAAACACGTCGGTAAAAACGACGAAGAAAAAAATCGACTTCATGGGGCGTCGTCGCGCGCGGGCGCTGGTCGTGCAGGGGCTTTACCAGTATCAACTGGCGCGCTCACCCATCGACGACATCCGTTTGCATTTGATGGACAGCCCGAATTACGCGCGCTGCGATGAAGCGTATTTTGATGAATTGTGGAACGGCGTCAGCCATCAGTACGAAGTTTTGCGCGAGCGCTTCATGCCGTTCGTTGCCGCCGAGCGCGCCACACAAGCGCTGTCGCCGGTGGAAACCGCCGTTCTTGTGCTGGCGACGTGGGAATTGTCGGAGCGCTTGGAAATTCCCTATCGAACCGTGCTCAACGAAGCCATCGACCTTGCTAAAGTTTATGGCGGCACCGACGGCCATAAATTCGTCAACGGCGTTCTCGACAAACTGGCGGCACAACTACGCGCTGACGAAATCAGAGCGCAGTTCTGAGGAAAAGCGGGTTTGTTCCGTTCGCCCCCCTGAGCTTGTCGAAGGGCAAGAGAAGGTGATGTGTCGTGAACCCAAGTTGTTTTAGAACCACGAACTTCTCGGCGTGGTTGAAAACACTTCCTCTCCCGGCGTTGCCGTCGTCGGCACTCTGAGCGTCAGCATTTGTGAAGCGGCGGGGTAGCACAGCCCGATCGCTTCGGCGCAGCCCTGATAACTCACTCTGAGCATGTAGGCGCTGTCGCGCGGCAGTTCCTTGGTGAACGGCAAAACGATAGCGAGGTCGCGACGGTAAATCATGGTATCGCCGAATGTCGGATCGCTTTTGTGTTCGCCGACGGGTAACGTCACTTTACCGAGAACATTCGGTTCGAGCGAGAACGACAGTTTGCTCTGGTAGAGGTAATAGCATGGCTCGATGGCTATTTTGACTTCGACCGAGCGCTCGTCGAGCGGGATGGCCGAAAGGCGGAAAGCCTCTTTGTCTTGTAACGGCTGGGTGCTGCAAGCGGCGGAAGCGTTGCCGACGGCAAGCGCGAAAAAGAAAGCAGCGGCGAGGGAGCAAAAGCGCAGGGCAATCATGAGGGTCTCCGTTCAGAGGGTCGATGCGTAGGGCGGCGAATGACGAATGAAAAGTTTATTATAAAACCGCCATCAAGGCAAAGGCGAAGGCTCGGCGCACTCGCGCCGCACCCAATCGCGATACGCGGGTAACGCTTCGGCGGCGGCAACGGCGACGATTTCCGGCACTTCGTAAGGATGGTGCGCCTGAGGTAACGTTCAAGCGCCGGATAACGAGCGTGGGCGGTTTTGATGGCGAGCGGAATTTCGGAGGCCGCTTCGATGTTATCCTGCCAACGGTAACGCGCCTGAATCGGCGCTCCGATGTGGACGCAAGCAGCCAGCCGGTGCTCGATCAGTTGTTGTGCCAGCGCTTCGGCGGCGGCTTGATCCGGCAAGGTGGTATGAACGATCAGCATGATTGAATGGGAATTGAAAAGGGTTGTAACGGGGGAGGTTGCAAAGGGTTCCCCAAGATCTTATATGATATAAGTAAATGAGCGATTGATTTCGAGAATTGATGATAGGAACCGAATAATGCCTTTAGTTGTGTTGGTGTGGTTGCTGGTGCCGTGGCTTCTTGATCTTTGGCTGACCGTGATGGTGGCTGAGGCGATAGGGGTGAACGTTTGGCTCTTCTTTTTGGGCTCGGCGGTGCTGGGTATCGCATTGTTGGTATGGGAATGGCGGCGCGTGCAAACGTACTGGCAGGCGTTGCGGCGGCTGGAAGGTTCGCCGTGGCAACTGCTGGCTTCGGCGCGGCGGGGACTGGCGGCGTTGCTGCTGATCTTGCCGGGGCTGGGCAGCGATGTGCTGGCGTTGGCGCTGCTTTTTCTGGGCGGACGGCGGCGGCGCGCGAAAGATCACAGCAGAGTCCACCAAGGTTGGCATCAGGGTTTCAACGTACATAGCGGCGGCGGCAGGGCGGCGGAAACCGCCTATCGCACGTCGCCCGGAGTTATCGAAGGTGAATTTCGGCGTGAAGAATGACGCCATGAACAGGAGTTTTGTTGAGGGGTGTGTCAAACAACCCAATGTGCGAAAAGGAAGGCATTCCCGACCGCATTGCTCTTGAAAGGAGTACAGCATGAAAACGATGCAACGTGTTTTGACCATTGGCCTGCTGGCCGTGGGCGCGCTGGGCGTCGCGAGCGTGGCACAAGCGCGCGGCGGCGTTTACTGGTCATTTGGCTTGGGGCTTCCCGGCTTGTCCATTGGCATAGGTAACGCGGCGGCAGCGGTGTACCCGTCGCCTGCGTATGTGGCGCCTGCGCCTGTCTATACCGCGCCTGCTTACGCTGCGCCGGCTTATGCGCCTGCCTATCCCGCGCCGCAGGTCGCCTATGTACAACCGCAAGTCGCTTATGTGCAACCTGCCGTCGTGCCGCAGCCCGTGTATGTGCAGCCGTATCCGTACTACTACGGCGGTTACTACAGCGGCGGTTATTACTACGGGCCACAGCGGGTCGCGTACCGTCCCGCGTACTACGGCTACGGGCGCGGGTATCGCGGCTACACTCACTATCGTGGGGGCTATCGGTATTGATGCAGGCGTGATTTGAGAAAACAACGCAGGGGCGGGTTTGAAACCCGCCCCTGCTGATTTAACGCCAAAGAAATCGCGCCTACTTGCCGGGGGACGTCGGCGCAGGCGGGCCGAAACGGTTGTCTTCCGGATTGCCCGGCGAAAGCATGAAAAACAAGAAGACGAAGTTGCCGACGAGGGGGATAAAGTTGAGCAACAAAAGCCAACCGCGGACATTTGTTTTTGAAAAAGCGCTTCTGAATGATACCGGTTCTTTTTTAAGAGGCAATCCTTATCGCGGCGAGGGAGCGCTCCGATACGCCCACACCATCATTACGATGCCGGCAAGCGCCATCGGCAGCGACAACCATTGTCCCATCGACAATCCCAGCGCCAGCGGCAGCAGGAAATTGTCCGGCTGTCGGAAGTATTCGACGATGAAGCGGAAGCTGCCGTAGCCGATGAGAAAGAGTCCCGATACAGCGCCGCGTGGTTTCGGGCGCGCCGAAAACCACCACAGGATCACGAACAGCAGCACGCCTTCCAGCGCAAATTGATAAAGCTGTGACGGATGGCGCGGCAAGTCGTCCACTTGCGGAAAGATCATTCCCCACGGCTCGCTGGTGCGGCGTCCCCACAATTCGCCGTTGATGAAGTTGCCGAGCCGACCTGCGGCAAGTCCCAGCGGAATCAGCGGCGCGATGAAGTCGGAAAATTCCAGCCACGGGCGTTTTCTTTGCCACGCCAAGAAAGTGATGGCGATGAGGGCGGCGATGAAGCCGCCGTGAAAACTCATCCCTCCGTGCCAGGGTTGGAGAATTTCGAGAGGGTGCGCGAGGTAATACGCGGGTTTGTAAAACAGCACGTAGCCCAAGCGCCCGCCGATGATGACGGAGAGGACGCCGTAGAACAGCAAGTCGTCGATGTCGCGCGTCTGCCAACCGGGGTAGAGCCCTTTTTTGACGCGGTATTTGCCGAGCACAAGAAAAAGGAGAAACGCGGCCAAGTACATCACGCCGTACCAGTGAATGGCAAACGGGCCGAGCGTGAACAGGCCGAAGACATCAATCGGCCCGATGGGGATGGTAAACGCGACGGGATCGAATTGCGGATGAACCAGCATGGCGGGCGTTTTGATCGTTGCTTACGATACTTACCCGCCGCGCCGCATCGAATCGAAGAAGTCGGCGTTGTTTTTGCTGGCGCGCACCTTGTCGAGCAAAAACTCCATTGCGTCCAGATCGTCCATCGGATAAAGCACTTTGCGCAGAATCCAGGTTTTCTGCAACACATCCGGGCTTAACAGCAGCTCTTCACGACGGGTGCTGGAGCGGTTGACGTTGATTGCCGGGTAAATGCGCTTTTCGGCCATCCGGCGGTCGAGATGGATTTCCATGTTGCCGGTGCCTTTGAATTCTTCGTAAATCACGTCGTCCATCCGGCTGCCGGTGTCGATCAGCGCCGTCGCAATGATGGTCAGCGAACCGCCTTCTTCGACGTTGCGCGCCGCGCCGAAGAAGCGTTTGGGACGATGCAGCGCGTGCGCATCGACACCGCCGGTCAGCACTTTCCCGGAAGTCGGCACGACAGTGTTATAAGCGCGCGCCAGACGGGTGATCGAATCGAGCAGAATCACCACGTCTTTCTTGTGTTCAACCAGACGCTTGGCTTTTTCGATCACCATTTCGGCCACTTGCACATGGCGCGTGGCCGGTTCGTCGAAGGTAGAGGCGACCACTTCGCCGCGCACGGTGCGCGTCATGTCGGTCACTTCTTCCGGGCGCTCGTCGATCAGCAACACAATCAGCACCACTTCGGGATAGTTGGCGGCAATCGAGTGAGCGATGTGTTGCAGCATCACGGTCTTGCCGGATTTCGGCGACGCCACCAGCAGCCCGCGTTGCCCTTTGCCAATCGGCGCCACGATGTCAACGATGCGACCGGTGATGTTTTCCTCAGCCTTGATGTCGCGCTCCAGCACCAGCGGTTTGTCCGGGAACAACGGCGTCAAATTCTCGAACAGAATTTTGCTCTTGGCGTTCTCCGGCGGCTCGTTGTTGATGGTGTCCACTTTGACCAGCGCGAAATAACGCTCGCCGTCTTTCGGCGTGCGAATCTCGCCCTCGATAGTGTCGCCGGTATGCAGGTTGAAGCGGCGGATTTGCGACGGCGAAATGTACAAGTCGTCGGTGCCGGCGAGGTACGACGTTTCGGGCGAGCGCAGAAAGCCGAAGCCGTCGGGCAGCACTTCGAGCACGCCGTCGCCGTAAATACTCTCGCCGCGCTTGGCGTGCGTTTTCAGCAGCGTGAAAATGAGGTCATGCTTGCGCAGGCGGTTCGCCCCCTCGATACCCATCGTATTGGCCATATCGACCAATTCGGTGACGTGTTTGTTTTTGAGATCAGAAAGACGCATAGTGACGATACATGTGGTAGAGGCGCTGCTCGTTCAACGTTTGGAAAAACCGGCAGCTAAGTGAAAAATCGTGGAAAAAACAGTGTGAAAAATCAATATGAAAAAATCAGCGGTCGAGCCGCAGCGAAAAGGTAATCAGAGAGTGACTCCAGAACAGACCCCGGGAACAACAAGGCGTTGTCCAAGAGCGGGTTGGTATGTCTCGTAAAATTCGGAACCCGCCCTGGATCTTGCGGCGCCCGACATTCGGTGGCGCCGCCAACGGAGTAGAACATTAACGGTTCTATAGAAGGCTGTCAAGAAAAGTTTTGAGCTGCCCCCGGCTCAACGCCCCCAGTTTTTGCCCCTTGATCTCGCCGTTCTCAAACACGATCAGGGTCGGCATGGCGCGGATGCCGCAACGCTGCGATGTCTCGGAGTTGGCGTCAACGTCCAATTTAACGAAGTCCAGCCGTCCGGCGTACTCCTCGGCCAGGCTTTCCAGCGTCGGCGCCAGCATCTTGCATGGGCCACACCACTGTGCCCAGAAATCGACCAGAACCGGGCGCGGCGCGTTCAGCACCTCTTGCTCGAAATTACTGTCTGTCACTTCCTTCATTTTGATCACTCCTTACTGTTCAGATGAAACGGGAACGCGCATCGCTCTGATGCTGTTGTCCCATATTGTTACGTTACGGCCAACTTCGCCAAACCGGCATTTCGTTGCCGATTTGCTAGAATAAAACATTCTCAACCCGTTAACGGCAGATTTTCCTACCATGACTTACGTTGTTACTGAAAACTGTATTCGTTGTAAATACACCGATTGTGTCGATGTCTGCCCCGTGGACGCTTTTCGCGAAGGCCCCAACTTTCTGGTGATCGACCCAGATGAATGTATTGATTGTACCTTATGCGTTTCCGAGTGTCCCGTCGAGGCGATTTTTGCCGAGGACGACCTGCCGGCCGACCAGAAAGACTTTACCGCGCTGAACGCCGAGTTGTCCAAAGTCTGGCCGGTCATCATCGAGCGCAAACCAGCGCTGCCCGACGCCGAAGAGTGGAAAAGCGTGACGAACAAGCGCGAACAGTTGGAAAAATAATGCACTGATGATGGCGCGCCCGACAGGAGTCGAACCTGTGACCTTTGGCTTCGGAAACCAACACTCTATCCAACTGAGCTACGGGCGCGGGGTGTTCCGCAAGAAAACGCAGAATTAATAATTATAGCCAGATTGACCGAAAGCGTCCAATCCATCCCTTCCGAGCCGAATCATGCCATCGTACGCTATCGGAGACATCCAGGGCTGCCACAGCGAACTGTGCCGCCTTCTCGACCTGATCGGGTTTTCGCCGAAACAGGATCGCTTGTGGTGCGTCGGCGACCTCGTCAACCGCGGCCCGGCGTCGGCCAAGGTTCTGCGCGAACTGATGGCGCTCGGCGATTCGGTGCAATCGGTGCTCGGCAACCACGATTTCCATTTGCTGGTCACCGCCGCCGGTTTCCAGAAATCCGGGCGCCGCGACCACCTCGACGACGTACTGCTGGCCGAAGACCGCGACGCCATGCTCGACTGGCTGCGTCGCCGCCCGTTGGCGCTTCGGTTGAGCGTTGGGTTCGATGATTATTTGCTCATCCACGCCGGCGTGATTCCCGAATGGAGCGCCGACGATGTGCTGCGCCACGCGCGCGAAGTCGAAGCCGTGCTGCACAGCGATGACCGCGACGCCGTGCTGTACTTCCTGCAACACCTCTACGGCAACACGCCGGAGCGGTGGAGCGAAAATCTGCGCGGGCAAGACCGCTTACGCGCCATCGTCAACATCAGCGCGCGCCTGCGTTTTTGCACCGAAGACGGAACGATGAATTTCTCCGAAAAAGGCTCGCGCGATTTCCCGCCCCCCGACATGCGCCCCTGGTTCGCGTTTGAATCGCGCCGCAGCCGAAATGTTACCGTGCTGTGCGGACACTGGTCGGTGCTCGGTTTGTCGCCGATGCCCAACGTGCTGGCGCTCGATTCTGGCTGCTTGTGGGGCGGTATGCTCACCGCCGTGCGACTCGAAGACCGGCGAGTGTTTCAAGTGCCAAGCGAACAGACGCTATTTCAGGCAGTTTCGGAGTGATGAGCGGCAGGTTTCGCTTGCGTGCCACACCACTGTCGTCATTGGCGACGAAACACAATCCAGCAAACGTAAGTTGAGGGAAACTTGCGAACCCCAGCGGGTCGATCATGTGTTTAATTGTTGAGGTTTGCTTCGTACACCCCAACCACCACCCTACAAAACAACGCTCAAAACTTCAACACCTTTCCAAACGCCTTTTGATACCGCTTCGCCACATCGCTGCGCGAGACGCGATGGTTTTGCGGACCGGGGTGGGCGATTTTGATGGCGCCGAGGATGGCCGCCAGTCGGCCGGTTGTGAGCCAATCCCAACCTTGCGCGATGCCATAGAGCAAACCGGCGCGGTAAGCGTCGCCGCAACCGGTGGGGTCGATCTCGGCGTCGGGCGTGACCACCGGAATCGTCAAGGTCTCGCCTTCGGTCATGATGCACGAGCCTTCCGCGCCGTGCGTGATGATCAGCGCCCGCACTTGTTGCGCGATGGCTTCCGTCGAGAGGCCGGTACGCTCGCTCAACAGCCGCGCTTCGTAATTGTTTAGCGCTACGATGTCGGCGAGGGCGATCATTTCGAGCAATTCTTCGCTGGAGAAAAGCGTCATCGCTTGCCCGGGGTCGAACACGAACGGAATGTTGGCGGCGTGAAATTGTCGCGCGTGTTGCAACATCCCTTCGCGACCGTCGGGCGCGACCAGCCCCAGCGCGATGTCTTTCACGTCGCCGACGTTGACGCGATACGATTCAGCCATCGCGCCCGGGTGAAACGCGGTGATCTGGTTGTCTTCCATATCGGTCATGATCGTCGCCTGCGCGGTGTAAGCGCCGTCGATCAGCAGCACACCGTCGCAGGCAATTTTCTGCGTTGCCAAGCGCACTTCGTAAGGCCGACCGTCTTCGGCGCCCAGCGTCGCCATCACCACCGGCGAACCGCCCAGTTTTTTCAGCGTGTAAGCGATATTACCGGCGCAACCGCCCCACTCGCGGCGCATGTTGTTGACGGTGAATGAGACCGACAGCCGATTCATCTGATCGGGCAACAAGTGCCGTGAGAAACGGTCGGGAAAAACTGCAATGATGTCGTAAGCGAGTGAACCGCAAATCAGAACTCGTGGTGAAATCGGCATTGAGGTCATGTTGGCAGGAAGAAGAGGGCTAAAGTTGTCATGATAAGCGACATTGGGGTTTGGCGCTACTGGGGGAAGGCTGATTTAATCCGTTCGCCCGGAGCTTGCCGAAGGGTGAAAGGCGCATCACTTTGGGCTTCGACAGGCTCAGCCCGAACGGTGGGGGCGATGTTGTGTTGAGATTCGCTGTACTAACCGTCAATTGACGATAAGGCGGACGGCAGAATGCCGCCCCTCATCCTCCGCTTTTCAGCATAGCCTGCAAGGCGCCGCGCTGGCGGCGTGAGACCGGCAGCAGTTCTGGTACGTCTTTTAGTTCGACTTTCCAGCCTTCGTCTTCGTAGTCGCCGTCCACGCCGTTCCCCTCGGTGCTGCCGCGCGTCAGGCACTTGATCGCCCGTTTCGCCACCAGATGGCTGCGGTGGGTGCGTATGAAGTCGGGGGCAAATTCCTGTTCCAGTTTGATCAGCGATTCTTCGAGGATGAATTCACGCTCGCGCGTTTTGATCGTCACGTATTTCAACTCGGCTTTGAAATAAATCACTTCGTCGATGGGCACCAGTTCGATCCGCGTGCGCCCGACCACCGGCAGAAACCGCCGCGCTCCCGTCGGCAGTCCGGCGAGTTGCACTTCTGAAACCGGTTCCAGTGCCGGAACTTTGCGCAGCGCCGTCAGCAAGCGGTCAATACGCACCGGCTTCATCAGGTAATCGATCGCGTTCAATTCAAACGCGCGCACGGCGTGCTCATTGAACGCCGTCACGAAAATCACGCGCGGCGGTTGTTTCATTTTGAGCAGGTGTTGCGCCAGTTCGATGCCGCTCATGTCGGGCATCCGGATGTCGGCCAACAGCAAATCGACATCGGAGTTTTGTATCCAATGCAGCGCTTCGCGGCCATTCTCTACTTCGCCGACGATTGCCAGCGGCAATGCGCGCTGGCAATCGTCGAGCAAGTCGTGCAAGCGACGGCGGGCAGGGGCTTCATCATCGATCACGAGGATTTTGAGTAGCCGATCGGCTTTCGTTTCGGGAGTCATGGTGGCGGTAATCATGGCTGGCGCTCTTCAGGTGATAAAGTTTTGGGGATTGAACGATGACGGCGCAAGCGCTCGCGGGGGTAGCGTTCCGGTTTCATTTCGCCGCTTTTGCTATCATTGGTGGCGCCGTTCGTAGTGGCGTTGCTTGCACCGTTCATCTTGGTTTCTGCGCCGATTTTCTCGGCGACAATTTTCTCTGCTGTGCGCGCTGGAGCGAGTGCGGATTTTTTCCGGTACGGCATGCGGATGTGCACTTCGTACGCTTTGCCGTTGATGGTTTTGGCGGCCATGCTCGCTTCGGCGTCGAAATGCAGCGCCAACCGCGCCCGCACATTGGCGACGGCGATGCGATTGCCGCGATGGTGACGTTCGTTGTCGGGATGATAAGGGTTGCGCAAAATCGCGTGCACTTCATCACGCGCCAGAAAAATATTGATCGAGATGGTGCCGTCGATGCTCGACGTTTCGACGCCGTGATGAATCGCGTTTTCCAGCAGCGGTTGCAATACCAGCGGCGGTACCATCGCGTCGGCGGGCATGCTCTTGAGGTTCCAATCCACTTCGAGCCGCGACCCCAGCCGCAGTTTTTCCAGCCCCAGATACTGGCGACACAACTCGACCTCATCGGCCAGCGGCGCCAGATCGCGGTTGTCGCGCATCAGCACGCGGAAAAGATCGGCCATGTCCTGCAACGCCGTTTCGGCGCGGTTCGGGTCGTGACGCACAATCGACATCACGGCGTTGAGGCTGTTGAACAGAAAATGCGGGCGAATCCGCGCTTGCAACGCTTGCAAGCGGGCTTCGATCACTATCGGCGACAACATCCGGTTGCGCATATGAAAGTAGTACAGCAATCCCGCTTGCGCCAGCAGTCCCCAGAACAACACCGCCACGAAGTCCGGCCACAAGGAGGAGCGCAGCAAGGCGGCGATGAGAAACGCGCAGAGGGACGTGATCCCGGTGATCGCCGCGATTCCGTACCAGTACGGCAGTCGGGCAAGCCACGCCCAGCACAACCACAAAAGGGTCAGTTCCAGAATCAGGAACGGTTCGATGTTGCCCGCCAGTTCGATGGCCGCCAGCGGCAATTCGCGCGCGCTGCTGTAGCGCACCAGAATCGCCAGAATCACGCCGAAATTAACGGCGACAACCGTCCTTAGCACTACCCCCAAGTTGCGCCAATCCGGCATGACCGGAGAAATCTCATTGTATTTTGCGCTCATCAACATCAGCCCATCCATAAAGGCTTATGGGATACGCTGATGGTTGAAACTTATTCAGCGTACCCTTTGGCACACCTTATAAAACTACCGATACAACACCCCCATTGTCCCTAACCGTGGCGTATCGCGCAAGTGGTAACCTGACCGACGGCATGGTTATTTCGGGACAACTTCGTTTCCCCATTGTCTCAAACCTGCGATAAGATGCAAAAACGCGACATCAACTTCTGAGGAGACAGCCATGATTCCGATTTACAACTACAGCGGCGGCGTTCACGCGATCGACGCGCAATACGGCGGGCGGCCATTGCACGTTGCCGTTCATTTTGTCATTGACCAAGGGAGCGTTGCCATCATTGATACCGCGCACAACGCCTCGGTTCCGCTCACCCTGCAAGCCCTCGCGCAACTCGGCTGTAAGCCGGATGACGTGGATTACATTTGCCTGACGCACGTTCACCTCGATCACGCCGGCGGTGCCGGTATGCTCATGCGCGAATGCCGCAATGCCAAACTGGTCGTCCATCCGCGCGGCGCGCGTCACATGGTTGACCCGAGCCAGTTGATGGCAGGCGTCAAAGCCGTTTATGGCGAGGCCAAAGCCGAGCGGCTTTACGGCGAACTGGCGCCTGTTCCCGAAGAACGGATCATCGCTGCCGCCGACGATTTGGCGCTCAAGCTGGGCAAGCGCGAACTGCGTTGCCTCGATACGCCGGGGCACGCGCGGCATCATCTTTGCTTTTACGACGGTACGGCCAACGCTGTGTTTACTGGTGATGTTTTTGGGCTGTCCTACCGCGAACTGGATGTCGGGGATCGGCAGTCCGTCATCGTTACCTCCAGCCCGGTGCAGTTTGAGCCGCAAGCCATGCACGATTCGATCCGCCGCATCCTCGCGTTGCGTCCTGAAACGCTTTATCTGACGCATTTTTCGCAACTGCGCGAACCGGAAGCGCGCGGCGAAGACTTGCATCGATTGATCGATGCCTACCTCGATGTTGCCGAAAAAGCCGGTCCCGACGATGGCGGGCGCGTTCAGCGAATCGCCGAGGGTTTGTGGCAGTTGTTCGACGCCGAAGCGCAACGTCGGGGCTGGACGTTGCCGCGTGAAGAACAACGCGCACTGCTGGCGCTCGACGTTGATTTGAACTCGCAGGGCTTGGACGTTTGGCTGAAATCACGCGCCAAAGCGTGAGACGGGGTTAGCGATCACCATCAACAGGGCGGGTTTCAAACCCGCCCTTATGACGCAAAACCATTATCCGTTTATCGGAACCCTACAACTTAAAATACCTGATATACTTTTTTTGCCGGAGATGGGGCTTTTTCAAAGAGCATTTGTGCCGATCACAAAAATGACCGTAGTTGGCATAATGACAAAGTAACGCCAGACCGCGATCAACGCGGCGCGACGCTGATGAAGACTCTTTCCGCAAGGGGATGAAGCCAGGCCAATAAACAAACAGAGCCGGGCTGAATAAATAAATAGAGTCAGGTCAATAAGCCGGACTCAATGGAGGGGTATCAATCATGGGGAGTGATCGTTTTCCTTGGTCTCGTCAGCGCAAGCTGATGAGGAATCTGCTTGCTGCCATCGCGCTCGTTGCTACGGGCGCCACGGCGCAAGTGTCCACTGACATAACGGGTTCGGCAGACCTCGGCGCGAGCGTGCCGACGCTCTCGCCCGGCGCGAGCGACACCTGGAATCTGCTCAACAGCGGCATCTATCTCAAAGATGCGGTGACGTTGCCGACGGGGCTTCCGGGTTTGTCCTTGAACGGCAATGGCAGCGTGCTGACGCTGACCGATAATGCGGATTACGGGCGTTTCCTTGCCTCTAATCCCGGCCCGTTCACGCTCAACCTGTCGGACATCACGCTGGCGGGCGGGCATCAACCGACAGCAAAGACCGATGGCGGCGCTATCGCTGTTGTCAACACGAATAGCGTCAGTACCCTGACGATCAACACTTCCGGTTCGGTTGTGCTGACCGGCAACAGCGCCGCGAACAGAGGCGGCGCGATCTGGGCTGACCAGAATCTGACGATCAGCGGTGACGGGAGAGGAGGGGAGATCGTGCTGACCGGCAACCGTGCCGGCGCCAGCGGCGGCGCGATTGCCTCTGCACATGATGTCCTGATTGGCGACGCCGCCAGCAAAGTCACGCTGTCCGATAACGACGCCGACCACACCATCGTGGGCACCAGCGGCGGCGCAATTGCGGCCGGTAATACGACGATCCACGGCAGCGAGATTATAATTTCTGGCAACAGCACCGAGCAGGCAGGCGGTGCGATTGAGAGTGACAACATCACGATCGGCAATGACGACGGCAGTACCGGCAAGATCGAAATTACCAACAACAAAAGCTATGACAATGTCGGCGGCGCGCTTCGGGCATTGAATGGGTTCGCAACGATCACCGGTCAGAAGATCACGATCTCCGGCAATACGAGCGCCCTTTATGGCGGCGCGATCTGGAGCAACAAAATGGGAGATGGCGTCGTTGCAGTGCAGATCGACGGCAACGAGATCACGCTGGACGACAACCACGGTGCTGCCAATCAAGGCGGGGCGATCTATTCCAGAGGGGACGTCTTGATCAGCGGCAGCACCATCAAGCTGACCAACAACACCACCGACGCTGGCGGCGGCGCGATCATGGCTTTTGGCGCGGCAGGCACCAATGTCGCGGTGTCAATCGACGGCAGCGATATCGAGATTTCCGGCAACAGCACCACGAATGGCGGCGGCGCCGCGATTTGTGTGATCGGCGAACTCACCCTCAGCGGCGCAGCAACCGTGACCAACAACAAAGCGAGCGACACAGAGGACGATTTTGGCGGCGCCATCTATACGAGCGGAGATGTCACTCTCAACGCTACCGGCGGCAACTTCACCTTCAGCGGCAACGCCGCGTACAGCCATGCCAACGCGATCTGGTTGGGGAATGAGAAAGGCAACGCGACGGCGACCCTCAACACGGCGACGGGAAACACCATCACTTTCTTCGATCCGATTGCCAGCACCCCGGTCAACGGTTTGGTCCACACTGTGGTCACCGGTTCCGGCGTCGTGGTGTTTGACGGCGCGCGCTACAGCAACCCGGCGGATCGTTGGTCGAAGGTGTATGGCGTTAACGAAATTCAGAGCGGCACGATCTTCGCAGTGCAGAACAACACGGTCTATAGTGTGCTGGCGGCGGATGTTGGTCAGGCGGCGCCCACGAGCTTTGCGGTGGCAAGCGGCGCAACCTTGGTCGGCGGCGGCGCGTCGTCGGGCAGCAATGCGGATGGCGAGGTGAGAGCGGATGACTTCACCCTCAACGGCACTCTCGACATCTCTGGCCGCGCCACGCTGGGCGCTACGTCCGCAACGGCTTCGGACAGCTACAGCAAATTCGCCATCACCGCCGCCAATGCCCATTTCAACGATGGCAACGAAGTGTTGATCAACACCGAATTGAACGACGCCAGCACGCAGCGTTCCGATGTGCTGACCGTCAACCTCGACAACGGCGGCGCGATCACGGGCACAGCGAAAGTGAAGGTCAGCAACACTGGCGGTCCCGGTCAGCCGACCCTCGGCGACGGCATTCTGGTGATTCAAGTCACGCCCGCCAGCGCAATCGTTCCCGACAGCGCCTTCGTGTTGGACAACAGCCCGCTGTCGGCAGGCAGCTCTCAATACACGCTGGTTCGGGGTGAAGGCGCCAACGTGAACAATTGGTACCTGCAAGCCAAGGGCGGTGGCGTCGGCGGCGGTGTCGGTGCTCCTCCGTCAGCCGTTGCGCCTGTGCCGACGCTGGGCAATGTGGCGCTGGTACTGTTGGCGCTGCTGATGGGGGGCGCGGCGGCAGTCGTGATGATCAGGCAGCGCGGTATGAGCAAAACGTAAGAGGCTGCGGTTTATCTGTACAGGGCGGGTTTCAACCCCGCCCTTTTTTATTCATTTTCGCTAAAGGGGCTTTTCATAGGGGCGACGCGCTGCCTCTACAGAGAACAGGCGGTTTGCGAACCGCCCCTACACCGCCCCCAATTCCTGCCCCTGTTTCCCCGCGCCCGAATTTCCCTGATAATGGCAGTTTCTTTTGAATATCGCTTCGCCATGTCGCCCAGTAAGTACCCCGCCAAGCCGCAAACGTTCGCCTCCTCAACCGCTGAAACGTGGTCGGGGCGTTTTTCCGAGCCGGTTTCCGAACAGGTCAAAATTTATACCGCGTCGGTCGATTTCGATCAACGGCTGGCCTTTGCCGACATCGACGGTTCGCTCGCGCACGCCCGAATGCTGGCGCACGTCGGCGTGCTGAGTGCCGCCGATTTACAGGACATCGAGCGCGGGCTGGCGCAAATTCGCGTTGAAATCGCGCGCGGTGATTTCGCGTGGTCGATCGATCTCGAGGACGTTCATCTCAATATCGAAAAACGGTTGACCGCGTTGGTCGGCGATGCCGGCAAGCGGCTGCACACCGGTCGCTCGCGCAACGATCAGGTCGCCACCGACATCCGGTTGTGGTTGCGCGATGCCATCGACCACTTGCTCGGCCAGTTGCGGACGCTGCGCGAAGCCTTCATCGATCAGGCAGAAAAGTACGCCGATACGGTCATGCCCGGCTTCACACATTTGCAAGTTGCCCAGCCGGTGACGTTCGGCCACCATTTGATGGCTTACGAGGCGATGTTCGCGCGTGATGCCGAGCGGTTGCGCGACGCCCGTCACCGCGTCAACCGGATGCCGTTGGGCGCCGCCGCGCTTGCCGGGACAGGCTATCCGCTCAACCGCGAATATGCCGCCAAGCTGCTCGGCTTCGAGGCAGTTTGCTCCAATTCGCTCGACGCCGTTTCCGACCGCGATTTCGCCATTGAATTTTTGGCGACGGCGGCGCTGATTATGGTGCATTTGTCGCGCTTGTCCGAGGAATTGGTACTGTGGTCGTCGCCGCGCTTCGGCTTCATTCAGGTCGCCGACCGTTTTTGTACCGGCAGCTCGATCATGCCGCAGAAAAAGAATCCGGATGTTCCCGAACTGGTGCGCGGCAAAAGCGGCCGCGTCGTCGGCCATTTGATGGCGCTGATCACGTTGATGAAAGGCCAGCCGCTCGCTTACAACAAGGACAATCAAGAAGACAAAGAGCCGCTGTTCGATACCGTGGACACGCTGGCCGCCACCCTGTCGATTGTCGCCGACTTGATCGCCAACGGCCTGACCGCCGTCCCCGAACGGATGCGGGCGGCCGCGCTGGAAGGCTATGCCACTGCGACTGATCTCGCCGATTATCTGGTGCGGCGCGGTTTGCCGTTCCGCGACGCGCACGAAGTTGTTGCCCGCGTCGTGCGCGAAGCCGAGGGGCGCGGTATGACGTTGGAAGCGTTGCCGCTTGCCGTATTGCAACAGTTTTCGCCGCTGATTCAGGAAGACGTTTTCAAGATACTGACGCTTGAAGGCTCCGTCGCCTCGCGCAACCACACCGGCGGAACCGCGCCTGAGCAGGTACGGAAAGCGGTGGCGCGGGTGGGGTTGGAGGCGACCGGAAAGGGTTGAAGCGCCGATTTCCCGCTCGCCAAGAGTTGATCTTGCCATTCCCCTTCTTTTCGGGCTATAATATTGGTTTCTCTGAAACTTTTATCACTGGCGCGAGTTCTTTTATGAAAACCTTTTCAGCCAAGCCCCATGAGGTCCAACGGGACTGGTACGTCGTCGATGCCACGGACAAGGTGCTCGGTCGGCTGGCAAGCCAGATTGCCTTGCGCCTGCGCGGCAAACACAAGCCCATTTACACGCCGCACGTGGATACCGGCGACTTCATCGTCGTCACCAACGTCGAAAAGCTGGTCGTCACCGGCAACAAGGCGCAAGACAAGCTCTACCACCGTCACACCGGCTATCCGGGCGGAATCCGCACGACGAACTTTGAAAAAATGCAGGCACGTTTCCCCGGCCGCGCTTTGGAAAAAGCCGTTAAAGGCATGCTTCCCAAAGGGCCGCTCGGCTACCAAATGATCAAGAAGCTGAAGTGCTACGCCGGAGGAACGCATCCGCACAGCGCGCAGCAACCCAAACCTCTGGATATCTGACCACCATGATCGGCAATTACTACTATGGCACCGGCCGCCGCAAAACCTCGGTCGCTCGCGTGTTTATCAAGCAAGGCACCGGCAACATCGTCGTCAACGGCAAGCCGGTCGATGAATTTTTCTCTCGTGAAACCGGCCGGATGGTCGTGCGCCAGCCGCTGGTGCTGACGTCGCATCAAACCACGTTTGACATCATGATCAACGTGGACGGCGGCGGCGAATCGGGACAAGCCGGCGCGGTGCGCCACGGCATCACCCGTGCGCTGATCGATTACGATGCAACGCTGAAACCCGCGTTGTCTCAAGCCGGTTTGGTGACCCGCGATGCCCGCGAAGTCGAGCGGAAAAAAGTCGGTCTGCGCAAAGCGCGTCGCCGCAAACAGTTCTCGAAGCGTTAATTTTGACGCTTACGCCGCGTTGCTTTTGCAGAAACGCAAAGCAACAAAAAGCCGCCGAAAGGCGGCTTTTTTATTGCTGAACCATCGAGAGCTTACAAACATCAGAAAACCGCTGAATGACTCTCAACCGTTCGGTGCAGGTCGCGTGGCACACCAGCCGCACGGTAACTTCGCGAGGCTCATCAGGGCAGGATCAATCTCGACCATGCACCCCAAGCACACCAACTTCAAATCTTTTTCGTCCTGCGTAGGTATAAAATGAGGCGAGCAACCATTGAAAGGAGCACCATGACGATCCGTATTGTTCGACTCGGCAGTCCGCGCGTTCCGCATGAGGGCGTGCGCATCGGCACGGTGCGGCGCCCGCCGCGCGGCGTGCCGAAGGCGCGCTTTGCCGCCGACGATTGGTACGACGTGTGGTACCCCAATCTCTCGCCCAGTCCCGAACTGATGAAGTTGGCGCTTTCCACGCACGCGCAGCCGGACAGTGCGCAGTCGCGCAAGGATTGGGCGCTGTTCACGCGCTTGTTCCGCAAGGAGATGGCCGAGGCCGACACGGCGCGCACGTTGGACGTGCTGGCGGCGTTGTCGCAAGGGGCGGACTTTTCCATTGGCTGTTATTGTGAAGGTGAGGCGCGCTGTCATCGCTCAGTGCTGCGCGCGCTGTTGGCGGAGCGCGGGGCGGCGCTGTTCGCACTTCGCTAGGGTTATTTTTCAGTCGCACAAAATGAAAAAAGAAGCGCGCAACCATCGCTTTTTCATCGGCGTGATGAGTCATCCGACCGTGAGCGGGCAGGTGGGCGATGCTGTGCCGCTGGCGGCGCGCGGGTTTTTGTTGGCGATCGTGGTGTGTCTGCATGTCGTCGGCGCGGCGGCGCTCTTGTATTTGCAGGCGTTGCCGCAGCGCGATGAAACGCCGATGATCCTGCAAGCAAACTGGATCGTTTCGCCGCCATCGCTTGCTGCGCGGCCTGTTGATCCTATCGCGCGTCGGCCGCATTTCACACCATCACCGACGAAAACGACGGTGCGCTCTGCTCCGGCAGTTGCGAAAACTTCTCCTGTTTCGATGGAACCGAAGGTTCAGGAAAATATCCAAGAAAACGCAATGGTTCAAGAAGATTCAATCTCGACTGCGCGCGATGTTTCCACTGCCGCAACAACAAATCAGGCGCGTGTCGAAGACGGCAATGGCGGCGAGCCGGATTTCGGAGCCAATGATTTTTCCAATCCGAAACCGTCATATCCCGTTTTGTCGCGTCGTTTGCGCGAGCAAGGCGTGGTAAAGTTACGCGTTCAGGTGACGGCGGAAGGAACGGCGGGCGAGGTCGCGCTGCATGCCAGCAGCGGCTATGAACGGTTGGACAAAGCGGCGCTCGATGCCGTCAAGCACTGGCGGTTTCGTCAAACGTCACCAACGGGAGCGCCGGTGGGCTGGGTGATCGTACCGATTCGATTTGAATTGCGGGATTGAGGAAGTGCATGTCTGAATCTTCTTGGGGTTTGTCCCATTTTCTGGCGCAAACGGATGCTGTCGGCGTCGCTGTCTTGATCATTCTGACGGTGATGTCGCTCTTGTCGTGGTATTTGATCGCGAGCAAGCTGGGACTTTACGCAATGCTGCGCGCCCGCAGCCGCGCTTTCCTGGCAAACTTTCGGCAAGTGCGTCGAACCGCCGACGCAGAACATTTGCGAATGACGACGGACGAAAACAATCCTTTCGCGCGGCTTCTGGGCGAAGGCTTTCGGGCTTGCCAATCTTTGCAGGAAGCGGAAAACACCAAAGCTCGCAAAGGCGCGCGCTTCGAGATCACTTCGCCCGACGATTACGTCAGCGCGGCGCTCGCGCACAGCGTCGTTCAGGAAGCCGGTCGCTTGGAACGCGGCATGACGACGCTGGCGTCCATCGCTTCAACAGCGCCTTTCGTGGGATTGTTCGGAACAGTCTGGGCGATCTTTCATACCTTGCAAGGCTTCGCGTATTCGGCGCAAACGAGTCTCGACAAAGTGGCAGGCCCCGTCGGCGAAGCGCTCATCATGACCGCTTACGGTTTGTTTGTTTCGGTTCCCGCCTTGTTGGCGTACAACGCGTTCACGCGGCAGAACCGCAGTTTGACGAGAGAACTGGAACAGTTCGCGCATACGGTGTTCGGTTTGTTGGGACTGGGTTTGAATGTCAGCGACGCGGCGTCGAATGAGCCGCACGTCGTCGAACGCTTGACCGTGACGGCGCGCACGGACGCGGCGAAAACAGCCGTGACAAAAGCAGCAGTGACAAAAGCAGCAGAAGGGGCTTGCTGATGGCGGTTCATCCCCAACTCACGCACGATGCGCCGCGCGCGGAGATCAACATGATCCCGCTCATCGACGTGATGCTGGTGTTGCTTGTGATCTTCATCATTGCCGCGCCGCTCTTGACCCACGCGGTCAAGATCAACTTGCCTGTCGCCGACAGCGCCGCTACAGTCATGAAGCCGGAAACCATCCAACTCGGCATCAAGGCCGACGGACAGTTTTTATGGAACGGCGAAGTCGTCGAAGAAAAAAAACTGGAAGCGCTGATGCGCGCAGCCGGAAATCGCACAACCGATAACGCTCCGCTTCCCGAACTCCATCTGCAAGTGGATGCCACCGCGCCTTACGAACTCGTGGCGCGCACGATGGCGCGGGCGTCGCGTGCGGGGCTGGAAAAAATCGGCTTCGTCAGTAAACCGGAAGAACAAACGCCATGAGGTACAGCACGAACCTGCGACGACAACTGCTCATCGGGCTGGCGATAGTTGCCTTCCTGACGGCGTCGTTCGTGCTGCTGTCGGTTCTGCGTGATACCTTCAAACAAACGTTTGTCTCGCCGGAATGGGTTGAAATGTATTCGGCGGAAGGGCTGCAATCGCAGTCTGAGGCTTTGTTCGAGGACGAGCGTCCGGCAGCGCCAGCGCCTGAGCTGCCAACCGCGCAATCCGGTCACGATAGCGGTTTCGGACACTTGGCGCAACTTTGCTCTTCCGGATTTGTTTTCATTGCGGGCGCTTCGTTGCCGTTCATGGCAGTGCCCGCCCATTCTCTCTCGACGCCGGTATTGCCGCCGCCGCCAACACAACTTGCCCGACAAACGAATCGGGCGCGCGCTCCTCCTGTTTTTTCCTAATCGCAAACGTTGATCTTTTTTTGTGACGCACAGTTTTTGCTGCGCGTTGTTTTGCTTTTTGGAGGATTTATGTTTTATTTTCTTCATTGCTCTCGGCGTCATTCGCGCCAAGGGGGTATCAAGTCTTTGAGCGCCGGTCTTTTTTCACTTTGCTCTTTGTTTGCCGCTTCTTCGTTCGCCGCTTCTTCGGATCCGGTTGACGAGAATGAGAAGGCGCTCACGCCGGTGATCGTCACCGCTGCGCCGATGTCGGACCCGTTGACCGTCGTTACCGACGCCAAAGCGCCGCGCCAACCGGTACCGGCGCACGACGGTGCCGACTATCTGAAAACGATCCCCGGCTTTTCGGTGATTCGTAAGGCCGGCACCGACGGCGATCCGGTATTTCGCGGCATGGCCGGTTCGCGTTTGAACATTCTGTCCGACGGCGATATGGTTTTCGGCGGCTGTGGCGGACGGATGGACCCGCCGACGGCTTATATTTTCCCCGCTTCTTACGATCGCATCACCGTTCTCAAAGGACCGCAAAGCGTCATCTGGGGCCCGGCTTCAGCGGGAACGGTGTTGTTCGAGCGCGATTTCAAACCGTATCAAACGCCGGATTTTCATTTGTACAGCAGCGCGATGTTCGGCAGTTACGGGCGCGACGATCAAGCCATCGACACGCAAGCGGGCAACGCCTACGGCTATGCCCGCTTGATCGCTACCCGTTCGGAGATGAACGATTACGAAGACGGCAACGGTCAGAGCGTGCATTCGCGCTACAAGCGTTGGAACGCCGGTGCGGCGTTCGGCTTGACGCCGGATGAAAACACCCGAATCGAATTGTCCGCCACTCAGAGCAATGGCCGCGCTGCCTACGCCGACCGGGCGATGGACGGCGTCAAGTTTGCGCGCGATGGCGTCAATCTGAAATTCGAGAAGTCAAAAATCTCATCGGTGGTCGAGAAAATCGAAGCGCAGGTTTACTACAACACCATCGACCATGTGATGGATAACTACACACTGCGCAACCTTCAGTCGAGCGGCGGCATGGGGGGAATGGCGGCGAAAAGCGTCAACAATCCGGATCGTCAGACGATGGGTTTGCGATTGAGCAGCAACCTCAACGTCACCGAAACGTCGTTGCTCACAGTGGGCGTTGATCAGCAAGGCAATCGCCACCGTTTGCGCACAACCAGCAATCAGGATACCGATCCGTATCAAAACAAAGCTCGCATGGACGACGCGACCTTCGCCAACTACGGCCTCTTTTCCGAGTGGACGCAAATGCTCTCCGAGGTGGATCGCGTGATCGGAGGTTTGCGCGGCGATTTCTGGGAAGCCAAAGACAAGCGCAAAGGATTTTCCACGTCCGGCCAAACGCGGAACGACACCTTGCCCAGCGGCTTTGTTCGTTACGAACATGATTTCGACAAGCACGCAACGTTCTTCGTCGGCTTGGGGCACAGCGAACGTTTCCCCGATTACTGGGAACTCATCTCGCAAAACAAACAAAGCGTCACCAGCGACAGCGCGTTCAACACCAAGCCGGAAAAAAATACGCAACTGGATGTCGGCGTGACCTACCGGGTCACCCCTGATTTGCAGTTATCTGCGTCCACGTTTTACAGCCATGTGAGCGACTACATCCTGATCGACACCACGATCAAGAAAAACATGATGGGTCAGGCGATCACCGTGACGCGCAACATCAACGCGACGACTTACGGCGGTGAAGCGGGCGTGACCTATGCATTCAACCCGAGTTGGAAGGGCGGCGTCAGCCTCGCCTATGTGCACGGCAGCAACGATACCGATCACACGCCGCTCGCGCAGATGCCGCCGCTTGACAGCCGTTTCACGCTGGATTTCGACGATGGAGCTTGGTCGGTCGGCGCACTGCTGCGCTTGGCAGCGGCGCAAAACCGCATCGATCCGGGCAAGGGCAACATCGCCGGACAAGACATCAGTACGCCGGCGGCGGGCTTCGGCGTGTTCTCGATCAACGGCGGTTACCGCTTTCGCAAGGATTTGCGCCTGACCGCAGGAATCGACAACCTGTTCAACAAAACCTACGCCGAAGCGATCAGCAAATCCGGCTTCATGGTGCAGGGCTACGATCAAACGACGCGCATCAACGAACCGGGACGCTTCTTCTGGATGATGTTGGATGCTCGGTTCTGAGCTTTCCCTCTCTGCCCCTCGGCCGCCCTCTCCCACAAGTGGGAGAGGGTTTTGTAGGGGCGCTTCGCGAAGCGCCCTTTTTTAATCCCTCCCGCAGAAATGGCGAAATCATGCGCCCGCGTCTTTATGGTAATCTTTCTAATTCGCGTTGCGGCGCGTCGGGTGACGGGAAGAATCTCTAAATCGGGAGAAAGAAATGTTGCTTCGGATAGGCCGTTTTCTCTGGAAGGTGGTGAAGTGGACGTTTCTCGTCGTGTTCACGCTTTTCGTGTTATTGGTTTTGATCAACTGGCGCGATGAGCCTTTGAGCGACGAAGCCCGCGCGCTTCTCGAAACGAAGTCGGTCGAAATTCCCGACCGCGAGAATATCTTTGTGGCGATGGCTGGTTTTAATGCGCCGGAGGGCTGCGATATTTTTGAGTATGGGCGAAACAAGAGCAAAGAAATCGAAAAGGAATTTGAGAAAGATCCCTTCAATTTGAAAGGGGTAATAAAGGGTTTAGAAAATTCGGACGATCAAAAAGAGAATTTGTCTTGGCAGGACGCGGCGCCCCCCTTTGATTGCCAAGTCGGTAAAGAAACCGATTTTCGGGAATGCGTTTACGCCAAGAAAGAGAGCCTTGAAAAAGCGTTGGCAGCAAACGAAACATTGATTCGCCGATATCGCCTTTTGCAGGAGTTGCCGCATTACGCTCCTCCGGTTCCCTTTGTTGGGACTATGAATGTCGAATACTCGCAGATAATACAGACACAACGGCATTTGATGGCACAGGCCATGCTGGACATCGAGAACGGAAAAGCAAAAGAAGGCTTGGCGTTTTTCAAAAAAGACACGGCGTTTTGGCGGCGAAATCTCGAAGGGAAGAGTTCTCTTCTGGATAGCATGATAGCGACGGCTTCCTTGGCGAGAGATGTTTACGGGTTAAGCCTTTTGTTGTCGTCATCATCAACCGTGGTTGAAGGGCAGGCATCGGAATGGTGGGGGTTGTTAACGCCGCTGTCGCACGAGCAATCCAGCTTGCGCCCGGCGATGGTGGGCGAAATCAGGATTACTTATCATTTGTCTCCAGTGTGGAAAGAAAGTGTGTCGTATCAGAACGTGAAAGACCTCATTTGCGGACTTAAAAAGTGGAGCAAAGAGCCTTGCTCTGTGTGGGACGTGTGGGGGGGGTGGCTGGAGCGAAACGTTGAAGTTCTTTTCTTTCTACCCCAAGCAACCTTCAATTACCTCGCCCCTGTTTACAAGACATGGCTCAAGTTGACTGATCTTCCTTGGAAAGATTATATCGAGCAGCGTGATGGAACGCTGGCGGCTTTGGCCGATCTTTACAATCCGGGAATCGACTTTATTTACAATCCTGTAGGGAAAAGACAGTATCGCCTCGTTGTTTACGTCTGGGACGACTATGTAGTGAGGATTCACGACTTCGATACTTATTTGAGAATGGTGCGCTTGCAGTTGGAGTTACGGCTTGCAAAAACGCCTTCGGCGGAAATTCCGGCGTTCATCGCACAAGATAAGGACTTTTGTTCGCCGTGTTCCGATTTTTCATGGAACGCCGAAACCCGGATGCTTTCGTTTCAGCCGCTTAACAGCGGTAGGCTTTCAGGCCGCGTCCCGCCCTCGGTTTATGTTCCGGAACCGGCCACGAAAAAGCCTTGATTCAGGCAAACGCTTTCGCGCTTTGCCGCGTTTTTCTGTAGAGTCGGCGTTCTCTGCCGCCCGTTCCGGCGCAAACGAAATGATTGCAGGCGGCAGAATACCGCCCCTGCGGGAATAACGAGGGTGAAAGCTGCTTTCCGAAAAAGGCTGCTCTCATGGCTGTTATTGTGCCCCAATAAATCGTGGCGGCGATTTACAATACATACTTCCCCAACCGGCAACATCCAGCCATGCGCCACGTCATGACCGCCTCCGTCTTACGCACGCTGTTTTCGCGGCACATGTTGATTTGCGTTTTCACCGGATTTTCGTCAGGATTACCGCTGTACCTGCTGTTCAATCTTGTCCAGGCCTGGCTCAGAACCGAAGGTTTGAATTTGCGCATCATCGGCGCTTTCGCGCTGGTGCAGATTCCGTACATCTTGAAATTTCTGTGGTCGCCCTTGCTCGACCGCTACGCGCTGCCCTGGCTGGGTCGCCGTCGCGGCTGGATGGCGGTTCTTCATCTCGCGCTGCTCGGCGTGATCGTCTGGCTGGGTTGTTTGTCGCCGCAACGGGATTTGGCGATGATCGTGAAGCTGACGGTGCTGCTGGCGTTTCTGTCGGCCTCGCTCGACATCGTGCTTGACGCTTTTCGCCGCAATCTATTGCCCGACATCGAACAGGAAATGGGCAACACCGTTCACGTCAACGCTTACAAAATCGCCAGTCTGGTGCCCGGCGCCTTGGCGCTCTGGCTTTCCCAGTGGTTGCCGTGGGCGCAGGTTTTTCTGGTCACGGCGCTATTCATGTTGCCCGGACTGGCGATGACTTTACTTGTCAGCGAGCCACGCCCAACGCTGCGCGCGCCAAAAACGCTGCGGGAATCCGTCGTCGAGCCGTTTTACGAATTCATGGCGCGTCACGGCTGGAAACCGGCGTTGGTCATTCTCGCTTTCATGTTGTTCTACAAGCTGGGCGATTCGTTGTGCACCGCGCTGGCGACGACATTTTACATGGAGATGGGCTATACGCTGCCGCAGATTGGTTTGGTCGCCAAAAACGCCGGGCTGTGGCCCAGCATCATCGGCGGCATTCTCGGCGGCATGCTGATGATGAAAATCGGCGTGAATCGCGCACTGTGGGTGTTCGGCGCGCTACAAGCCGTCTCCATTCTCGGTTTTGTCGCGCTCGCCCGAACCGGCGCGGCGCCCGCCGACTCCATGCGCTTGTGGATGCTCGCGGGGGTGATCGGTTTCGAGGCCTTGGGCGCTGGTCTCGGCACCGCCGCCTCCGTCTCGTTCATCGCGCGCACCACCCACCCG
>WRFN01000013.1 GCA_009778785.1 Betaproteobacteria bacterium
ATCCCCCCCCCCCCCCCCCCCGCACACATCGACACTGCCTTTCAACTCTTTGACCCCATGGAACTGAACAATCCTCAACGCCATATCTCTTATCCGCTGGAAACGCTCAAGCGGCTGTCTCCTGAGCAATGGGCGATGATGGAGGTAAAAGATGCGCAAGATTTGACTGCTCTGGATAAGTGTTACGCCGCATTTTCACCATTGGATGAAAACTGGTTAGATTTTCGGAATGAGCTGCACATGACGAGCGACAAGCATCTGTTCAAGGAGCAGCCTTCTTCTTCACGCCTTCCGCTTTATGAAGGCAAAATGATTTGGCAATACAACCACCGGTATGAGAAGCCTCAATACTGGGTGGATACGGATGCCTTGCATGAAAATTTGTTCAGCAAAGAGCTTTCGCGCATGGCAGCGGATTTGGGAATCACGCGGGAGGAAGCCGAAAAACACAGCAACGCCATCAGCTACGAACATGAGTTCATCCGCTTGGGGTTTCGCGCTATTGCCAACAACACCAGAGAGCGAACGCTAATACTTTCCCTGTTGCCGAAAAACTGTGCCGTTGGAAACTCCATATACATCAGCGTTCCCAAACGTTATTGCTTGGGGAAAAATCACACGGCTGATGTTGAAGCCGTGTCGGCGCTAAGACTGTTGTTCGTGCTGGCGTGGTTCAATTCCTTGCCGGTAGATTGGCTTTTGCGTTCTATGGTTGAGAAGAACGTCAACAAAACTTTCGTTTACCGCTTGCCGATTCCGCAGCCCGCCGATAATGAAATCCTTGCGAATCCGGATTACTTGCGGCTGACAAAGAATGCGGCGCTTCTGACGCTTGCGGCGAGTTGGAAAGATTTCGCAGAGATCGCGCCGCCTCTGAAAATAAAACACGCGGATGTTCCCGCTTCGCCAAAGGCTTGCGACAAACTGCGCGCGGAAAACGATCGAATCGTTGCCCGCTTGTATAGAATAACGAACGATGAGTTTGCTTATTTGCTGAAAAGTTTTAGAGTCATGGCTGACAAAAGCCCGGAATACGTTGCGCTGCTGACTTCAAACCTCTGATACCTGATGCCTGAAACCACCATGTCGATGACTCCCGAAGAAATCGTCCACGAACTCGACAAGCATGTGATCGGTCAGAGCGACGCCAAGCGCGCCGTTGCCATCGCCTTGCGCAACCGCGAACGTCTTCCCGCCGACAATGCCGGGCTGGGTCTGCCCGCGCCGGACAAGTTTGTCGGCAAATACGTTCGCCGCGTCGAAGTTGAAAACGGCGCCATTCACATTACTTTCGGCAACCGCATCAATCGCAACGCCCGCGATAAAACCTTGACGCTGCGCCCCGCTGTCGTCAAAGACGCGCCCATCGTGCCGATTGCCTGGGTTTGCGCCAAAGCGAAAGCGCCCGAAGGCATGAGCGTCCTCGGCAAAGACGCCACCAACCTGCCCGATCATTTTCTTCCACTCGACTGTCTGTCCTGATCAACGATACAACCGTATCCCGCGATCAGTCCACTGCCGTTTGCGACGTAGTTTTCAGGTCGTCGATACTGGCCTTCAACTGCTGCTCTATCGCTTCCGTTGCCTTGACGAAGCGCTCTCCTTTCTCCGTGAAAAGGATCGCGCCTTGTCGGCGGTAGATCCATCGGAAACCGACGATTTCCTCCAAGTCCTTGATCAAAAGACTGACGGCAAGCTGGCTGTGAAAATTTTATAGAGAAAGCGCAACGTTCGAATGTAGCGAACGCTTGGCCGTTCAAGCATTCCTATCCCTTCCTCGCTCGTTTTTTGAAATACGGCAAACCTCCCAAACGCAAGGTGATCGCCGAAAAAATCACCAGAATTCCAATTATTTTACTCATGGTAATCGCTTCTGAAAATATCAGATGGCCGAGAGCGACGCCAAAAATGGGCGTCAGCAAGAAAAAAGAGTTGGCCGCATTGGCAGGCATCGCTCGAAGAACGCGAAACCACAAGACCGTGCCCAGAATGGAACCGACGCCGGCAAGAAACGCCAGATGAAGCGCTGTTTGCGACAGCGCGTTCCCATCGGGTACGTGCGCACCCTCGCCTCCCAACGCCAGCACCAACAACAACGCGCCGCTGGAAATGAACTGAATCGCACAGAACGGCAGCAACGCCTTACTGGAAATCAGCGGTTTGATCAGCACATTTCCCAAAGCCAGCGCTACGACCGAAGCAACCACCAGCAGCGCGCTCAAGCCATAGGTGGAAAAATCCGACAGTGCCAGACTGTTGCCACCAAGCAAGGTAATCGTCACTCCCGCAATGCTCAACAGGAAAGCGACAATCCCCGCGATGCCGATTTTTTCGCTCAAGAGGAAATAAGAAAAAGGCAAACTCATCAGCGGCAGGGAAGACACCACCACATTGACGATAGAGGTCGGCAGATGAACGAGCGCCCAATACATGGGGCCGAGGTAACCCGCTTGGGAAAGCACTCCGGCGGCAACGATCCGCAGGAGGGTTTGTCGCTCAACGTTTCGCCAGAACGACCAAATGGCAACCCCATTGACCAGCAATAAAATTCCCCCGGCCAAAATCAGGCGAAGCCCGGACAACCAGAGCGGTGAAATGCTTTGCAGCGCCGCTTTCGACACGACGAAGGAGAGGCTCCAAATGACCGCAAAGGCGATGCCGGCAAGCGCGGTGCCGATAATAGCGTGAAAGTGGCTTCTGTCCATTTTTGTTTGGTCTCCCAGTTCCAAGTTTGAAGCAAAAACGGGCAAGATCAAAATTTGAAATTCTTATTTGCTTGTCGAAAACGACACGACGCCCTCCGATCCCCGATTCCTGACACCTGATCCCCGAAACAGAGTATGCTTCCCCCTCTGTTTTCACCAATGGCATTAACATGTCGATGACTCCCGAAGAAATCGTCCACGAACTCGACAAGCATGTGATCGGTCAGAGCGACGCCAAGCGCGCCGTTGCCATCGCCTTGCGCAACCGCTGGCGGCGGCAGCAAGTTGCCGAACCGCTGCGGCACGAGATCACGCCCAAAAACATTCTGATGATCGGCCCGACCGGCGTCGGCAAAACCGAAATCGCGCGTCGCTTGGCCAAACTCGCGCAAGCGCCGTTCATCAAAGTCGAAGCGACCAAATTTACCGAAGTCGGCTACGTTGGCCGCGATGTCGATTCGATCATCCGCGATCTGGCCGAAACGGCGATCAAGCAAACGCGCGAAGCCGAAACGCGCAAGGTGCGCGACCGCGCGATGGACGCCGCCGAGGAACGTTTGCTTGATGTTCTGTTGCCGCCGCCGCGCGAAGTGAATTTTCACGACATGCAACCGACCGATTCGCATACCCGCCAAAAATTTCGCAAGATGCTGCGCGAAGGCTCGCTCGACGATAAAGAAGTCGAGGTTGATGTTTCAACTTTGTCGCCCAACATGGAAATCATGGCGCCGCCCGGCATGGAGGAATTGGCGTCGCAACTGCAAGGCATGTTTCAGAATGTCGGCAGCGGCCGTCGCACCACGAAGAAAATGAAAGTGGCCGACGCGCTCAAAGTGCTGACCGACGAAGAAGCCGCCAAGCTGCTCAACGAAGACGAACTGAAAACGCGGGCGCTGACCGCCGTTGAACAAAACGGCATCGTGTTCATCGACGAAATCGACAAGATCGCCACGCGCTCGGAGACGCACGGCGCCGATGTTTCGCGTCAAGGCGTGCAGCGCGATTTGCTGCCGCTGGTAGAGGGCACGACCATCTCCACCAAGTACGGCATGATTCGCACTGACCACATTTTATTCATCGCTTCCGGTGCGTTTCATCTGTCGAAACCGTCCGACCTCGTTCCCGAATTGCAGGGGCGCTTCCCGATTCGCGTTGAACTGTCGTCGTTGTCGGTCGCCGATTTCGAGCAGATTCTGACGGCAACCGATGCTTGTTTGACGCGACAATACGCAGCGCTGCTTGCCACCGAAAACGTTAAACTCGCGTTTGCCGCCGATGGCGTCAAGCGCCTCGCCGAAATCGCCTTCGAGGTCAACGAGCGTCAGGAAAACATCGGCGCCCGCCGCCTTTATACCGTGATGGAACGGCTGCTCGAAGAAACCTCGTTTCACGCCAGCAAGTGGCAAGACAAGGAAATCGTCATCGATGCGACGTTCGTTGATGCCACGCTGAAAGGCATCGTGCAGGATCAAGCGCTGTCGGATTATATTTTGTAGGCTTCGTTTTACGGGTTTCGCAGGGACGGCATTTTACCGCGTCACCCGTAACGATCCACACGGAAGGGGGCGCTTACGCGCCCCCTTTGTGGGTAATACTCGACATCCGCTCTGCCGTGTTACCTTCTTCTTAATTGTCCTTCATTTGCCATTTCTGCCGGAGCGCCGGCCTTGCCAGCAATCCGATCCGCAATAGCAGCGCCTTCGGATCGAGCGTCGGGACGGGCGTCGGCGCGCCGCCACCAAGGCTTTTTTCAAGATCGTGAAGCGAAAAATGGCTCATTCCAATACCCGCGCCCAGCCGCCCTTCCGTGACGACAAAAATCGCCAGCTTGAACCGGAAGAAAACAGCGAATCGCTTGAATTGATAAGAAACTTTGGCAAGCATGTCCGCCACACCATCGACAGACACGCACCCCCCATTCAAAAACCAAAAAACCCCTTGAATCCTCTTTTTTTATCCTTTTGATTCATCCTTAAGGAGTGAGGATTACTTTGATTTTATTATCTCAACCAAAATTTAGAATGTCAACTTTCAGAAACAGTTTCACCCTCTTGACCGTCTGAAAAAAGAGACAGAAAGATTCCCTTACTTCCATCAATGGATTAAAAATGGAATAACGGTAAATTAAAAGACGCAATTCATGCTTATAAATTCAAAAAGGCATGGCTTTTAGTTAATTACGTCTTGAAAATCCTCATTTTGAAATTAGACATTATCTTTTTTCCGATTTTCGAATTACTTGCTCCTCGACCGTTACCCCAAAAAGTTTACAATTATGCATTTATAATTTCCCCTCGTCAGAATGACGGAAAATGGGCAAAGCTTGCACGCAGCCCCCTCGCCGACCCCGGCTACCGCCTTTTTACGGTATCCTGTCGGTTGAATTTTGAGGAACGCACATGACCCAAGACGTGGAACTTTTAAGCATGCCATTAACCGACGCCGAAATCGACGAACTCGAGGCGTTTTTAACCTCAAGCGCCGTTCCGGAAGATTGCATGAACCTCGAAATGCTTGACGGTTATTTGACGGCAACGATCAGCTCGCCGCAGATGTTGATGCCTTCGCAGTGGTTGCCGAAAGTATGGGGGGACGATGCGCACAGCAGCAGCGCAGTGTTCGCGTCGGCAGAACAAGCGCAACGCATCCTGGAACTGATTATGCGCCATTGGTCAAGCATCAGCCAAACCTTGCACGAGATGCCGACACGCTTTCACCCGTTGTTGTATTACCCGCCGGAAGAAGCCGCCGGCCCGGACACGCCGCACGAAGCTTTCGATTGGTGTCAGGGTTACATGATGGGCGTGCAACTGACCGAAGGCGATTGGGCGCCGCTGTACAACTCGCAGGAAGCCAGCGACTGGATTTTCCCGATCGAGGCGCTGGCCTTTGGCCATCAGGAGCCCGAATACGCCGAATGGTTCGACGACAGCGAAAAGCGCGACAGTTTGGTCGATGAGCTGCCGATTGCGGTGGTGCTGATCTCCCGCTTCTGGTTCGAGCGTCAACAAAAAGCGCAGCCCAAACGAAGCGAACCCGAGCGGCGCAGCACCAAGAAAACGCAAAACAAACAGACGCGGTTGCATTGATCGCGCGAAAGCTTCGGTTGCAAACATAGGGGCGGGTTTCAAACCCGCCCCTATCTATTGTTGTAAGGGCACTTCGCGAAGCGCCCCTACGGTGTTACGCGCGCTTTCGCCGTTGCCGTAACGTGATGGCGCGTCGATTCATCTCACGTCATCCCCACTGTATCCGCCAGATAACGCGCGAGATATTCGTCAAAGCCCATCGTGTCCGCCGCTTCTATTTGCTGCTGTTTCTGCAACGACGTTAGCGCCTGCGCTTCGAATGCTTGACGCGTCTCGGCAGGCAGCGGCGTTTCGCGATAGCGCGCGGCGTGCTGTTGGGAGTAGCGACAAACCAGTTCCAAGAACGACTCTTGCCGCTCTCGCATTTCCCGAAGCATTTGCGCCGAAGGCGTTGTTTCGGGATCGATGACTTTGCCGCGCTGTTTTCGCACGCTGTCGCGATACGGTTCGCCCAACCATTCGCTCACCACTTCGATTTGATCGAGCAGCGGTTTCACCGCTTGCGCTGCGGTGGTCGGTTCGCCGTTGATGTCGAGAATGGCCTCGTCGCTGCGGCCGTTGTCGGCAACGCCCAGCAGGTTACTGTCGTAAACGATTTTGGAACGACGGCTGATCGGTGTAGAGTCCAGCAGGAAACACGTCGTCAGCCACGCCTGAATGAAGCGCATCGTTTCGAGATCGGTGCCGGTCGGCGTGTGCGGCGATACATCCAGCGAGCGCAGCTCGACGTAGGCAACGCCGCGCTGACGCAAGGCTCGGCTTTGGGTTTCGCCCGATTGCGGCGATTGCTTGGGGCGCACGCTACTGTAGTACTCGTTTTCGATTTGCAGAATGTTGGTGTTCAACTGCCGATAAGCGCCGTCCGCCATCACGCCCACTTTCTCGAACGCCGCGCACGGCGTGTGCGTTGCCTGATGCAACGCAAAGAGGTAAGCGTCGAGGCTGTCGTTCGAGACAAAGAACGGGCATTTGCGATTGCTGTAACCGAGATCGGACAAACGCAGCGATGTGCCGCGCGGCAAGTAGCAGGTATCGGCATCCAACATCGGCAAGCTCGCCACGTTGCCGCCGGCCGTCGTGAAAAACGAGCGGCTCATCGCCGGTGACGCGCCGAACAGATACGGAATCACGAAGCCGTAGCGCTGGATATTGCGCGCCAGATCGAGATAACGCCGCGAGCGAAACGCCTGAACTTCATCCGCCGTCTCGGCGCGAACGCCGTCAACAGCCAGCCACACCGGCCAGGTTTCTTCGGCAAACGAAAAGTTGTAATGGATGCCGGCGATGGTTTGCATCGCCTTGCCGTAACGGTACGCCAGCCCGACGCGGTAAAGGTGTTTGAACTTGGCGCGATTGGACGTGCCGTACTCGGCAATCGGAATGCCGTCTTCGCCGTCGAGGTGACACGGCATGCTGGCGTTCCACAACATCTCGTCGCCCAGTTGTTGCGCGGCGAAATGCTGGATCGTGTCCAAGCGCTGCAAGGTTGCTTCAGGCGAAGCCAGCGGCGGCGTGACAAACTCCAGCAACGCTTCCGAGTAATCGGTGGTGATTTGCGGATGCGTCATGGCGCTGCCCAACGCTTGCGGATGCGGCCTCTGGCTCAACCGCCCTTCCGGACTGACCCGCAAGGCTTCCCGCTCCAGGCCGATCCGCACCTGACGCAGCGCTTCCGCGCCGCCCTGTTTTTCCAAATACGCCAAACGCTTTTCGAGCAGATGAGGCATCGACTGTTCCCTCCCGTCGGCATTTCGTCCGGTGGCCTTTCGGCTCGCCTCCTCGGACGCTTATCGCACTGCTCGTGTCCAACCCTGCTGACACGATCCTGTATCTGCGACCGCAGAATACGCGAAGTTCTTCTTGAGGCCTTGTCATGAGGCAGAAGAAGAACCCATAGCCTATATTTTACACGCCATCTCCCGGAAACATGAATAACGGCGATACAATACGGCCTGAACCTTCTTCAGGGCGATTTTTTCCAGTCATGCCGCCACCCACCAGCAAAAACGATCCCCCCGATCACGGGCAACGCGCGCTCGCCGAGATTGCGACGCTGCTGCGTCGGCATCTTTTGATCGAAGGGTTGGCGCGCGAGCAGGTCGAAGAAACGCCGCTCGACGAAAACCAGAAATCGCTGCTCGAAAGCACCACCGTTCAGCGCAGCTTGGCCGAATTGCACGAGCAACTCAATGCCCTCCACCCGGCTGACATCGCGCGCCTCCTCGAAACGCTGCCGTTAAACGAGCGTTTGTATTTGTGGGACTTGGTGCGAGCCGATCACGAAGGCGAAATTCTCGTTGAAGTTTCCGACGCCGTGCGCGGCTCACTGATCTCGACGATGGACACTGAAGAACTGGTCGCCGCCGCCGAGTCGTTGCCCACCGATGAAATCGCTGCGCTGGCGCCCGACTTGCCGCAGGAAGTGATCGACGATGTGTTCGAGGGCTTGCCGATCGAGGAGCGCGAAGATCTGCGAGCGGCGATGTCCTTCGACGATGATATGGTCGGCGCGTTGATGGATTTTGAAGAAGTGCAAGTGCGTTCCGACGTTTCTCTTGAAGTGGTCTTCCGCTATCTGCGGCGCTTCGACGAATTGCCGACGCAAACCGATCAGGTGTTCGTTGTTGATCGCAACGAAAAACTTCTGGGCGTGTTGCCGATTCAAGTGTTGCTGGTCAACGATGAAGACAAACTGGTCGGCGACGTAATGCAGCCGCCGCCGGTGGTTTTGTTGCAACACGAGAAAGCCGAAGAAGCCGCCGCCGCGTTCGAGCGCTACGATCTGGTGTCGGCGCCGGTGACTGACACCAACGGCAAACTGGTCGGTCGCGTGACCGTCGATGAAATTCTCGACTTCATCAAAGAGCGCGCCGGGGAAGAAGCGCTGGCGCACGCCGGCTTGCCCGAAGAAGAAGATGCGTTCGCGTCGGTGTGGAAATCGTTTCAAAACCGTTGGAAGTGGTTGGCGATCAATCTCGTCACCGCGTTCATCGCTTCGCGCGTGATCGGCGTGTTTGAAAACACAATTGCTCACCTCGTCGCGCTGGCGGCGTTGATGCCTATCGTCGCCGGAGTCGGCGGCAACACCGGCAATCAAACGATCACCATGATTGTTCGCTCGTTGGCGATGGGACAAATTACCACACAAAACGCCCGTCAACTTTTTCGTAAAGAATTGCTGGTCAGCCTGTTGAACGGTTTGATCTGGGGCAGCGTGATGGGGTTTGTTGCATTTTTGCTTTATCACGATCTGGCGCTGGGCGGCGTGATGGTGTTGGCGATGACGCTCAACATGTTGCTCGCCGCATTCATGGGCGTGCTGATTCCGATGATCCGGGTGAAACTGGGTAGCGATCCGGCGCTGGGGTCGTCGGTTATGATTACCGCCTGCACCGATTCCGGCGGCTTCTTCATCTTCTTGGGACTGGCAACGCTGTTTTTGACTTGACCCTGTGCTTTCAGGAAGCTTTTTCATGCGATCTTTTCTTCGTCACCACGGCATCGCTGTTGTTGTCGGCGCGCTGTTGGCGTGCTTGTTGATTTTCGCCGCCGTCGGGTCGTGCTGTTTGCACCTTCACTTTACCTCGCTTTTTGCGCCACCGATTCAAGCGCCCGTCGCTACGCTGACAACAAAGCCTGCCGCCCAATTGATCGGCGCGCTAGATACGCCAGCGCAAGAATCGCTGACCGGACGCACGCTCGAACTCTCCGGTTGGGCATTCGACCCCACCGGGATTCGCTCGGTTGAAATCCGTTTTCCGAACGCGATGTACCCCGCCACGCTGGGCATTCTCCGCAACGATGTTCGTGACACGATGCCACAACATCCCGGCATCGAGCGCTCGGGCTTTGAAGCGCGAATCACCTTGCCCGATTCGTTTTTGACGCTCGACCGTCAACCGATTGAAATTGTCGCCACCAATCAAAACGGCATCGCCAAAACGCTGGCGCGACGCAGTTGGCTGCCCGCTTTTCCGAAAGTTTCTTCTACTCCGAGCAATCGGAAATTTCATCTGCTGATGATGCTTTCGGCGCTGCCTCTCGGCGGTGGTATCGAAGTCGATACTTTTTATCGCGATTACCTCTCGCCGACGATCAAAACCGGCGCGGCCATTCCGATTCTTTACATGCGCACGACGAAAGGGCCGCAAGGAGATTGGGCGTTCGACCCGGCGTTCGATTTGAAAGCGCACCGTTGCGATGACCGCTTCGTGGCCGATGACACTCTCGACGGCGTGATTGCTTTCGCTATCGAAAAGAAGACGCCGATACAATTCATTCTGAACGGCGGCATCTGGGGTAACGCCAGTTGCACTTTTTCGGAGAGGGATCTCACCGATCATCTCGCCGACGACCCGACGCGGTGTCAATGGACGCAAGACAATTCCATCTATCCGCACAACTTCCTGAGTTCCCTGCCAGGCTCCACCGAATCACCGCGCTTGGCGCGCTCACTGAGCTATCATGTTTACAACAAGGAAATGCGCGCTTACAAGAAGCGCAACCTGCAAGCCGCCGCGCGCCGCGTCGCGGTTTTTGCAAAAGAACATCCCGATCTTTTTGTCGGCATCACGCTCGACGCCGACACTTACATGAACCCGTTTTTCGCCGGCCGCGCCACCTTCGATTACAACCCGGGGATGTTGCGACAATTCCGCGAGTGGTTGCAAGGCACCGGCCCTTATTCGGGAAAGCGCACGGATCCGTCCGTGCCTGATTTGTCGGCGTACCGTCGCGCCCAACCGCTGACGCTCGAACAAGTCAACGCCATCGCCGGACGTCACTGGCAGCGTTGGGAGGAAGTCGATCCGCCGCGTCCGTCGCCCGAATTGATGACAGACATGGCATCCGCCGCCACCATTACACAAGTCTGGGAAAACCCCTGGTGGCAGTTGTGGGACACGTTTCGCAAACACATCGTTCACTTGCACTACACCGAACTGGCGCAGTGGACTGCCGAAGTCGGCATTCCCGCCGATCGCATTTTTTCGGCGCAAGGTTTTGTGAACGAAAATCCGGCGAATTTCTTTTCCGTTTACATCGAAAGCAAAAAACCGTTCAGCCACCATGATTCCGCCGGCGTGTCGATTGAAGGCTCCAAACCACGCAACGCCTCGCACCTCGGCGCAGTGGTTTACGGCAAAGCAGCGCGCAACGAAGCGTCGATGCAATTCGGCCACAGCCTTTTCTCCGAATTCGCCCGCATTGACGACGGTTGGGGAATCGTCGAGTACAACGGCGCTAAAATCAAAGACCCGCACATTCCCCCGAAGTACAACAACGCTTATCTGACTTACCGCGATGCCTACAATTTCGATGCGCAGGAAATTTCGCACATGGCGTGGAACGGCAGCAACGGCGCGTTCGCCGGCGAACTCGGCTATATTTCCTACATCTCGTTCCGCAACACCGGTACCGAAGACGCAATGCGTGACTTCATGGTATCGCATGCTTTCTTTCCCGAAAGCCTGAGGCTGTGGACATTCGGAAGCGCTCATTACGTCAGCGACGACGGTTGGACAACTCCCGTCGGAACATTGCAAGCGCAACCCGGCGCTTTAGCGCTCACTGCCGATCACCAAAAAATCGAATTGCTTTCTCCCGCTGACCAAGTGTTGCGCGCTGTGCGCCTGAAAACCTTGCGCTTGATCGTTCCGGAAAAAACTGTCGCCACCATCGCGCAGTTGACCGTCGCCGCGCAAGACGCGCCCGACGCGGAATGGCAAACGCTTTCCTCGGTACGAGAACTGAAAGCCGCGCCGTTCGTCGATGGCTTTGTGCGCTTCGATGTGCCGCTGCAATGGCCGGAAGACTGGATCAGAAAAAACGGACTTGCGGAACGCTTGCGATTGAACATTGAACTGCAAGCGCCTGAAAAAACATTGACGATTCAGCGGATCGCGCTCGACCCGTAAGCGTCCGGTTCATCATCCCAACGCGCGAAGCGCGACGATCACGCCGTCCTCATCCACGCACAGCCAGTGCCCCGGCGTAAAGGTCACGCCGCCGAAGGTTACGGCCACATTTTTTTCGCCGACTCCCTTCTTGACGCTTTTCTTCGGATGCGTGTCGAGCGCGCGTACGCCGATGTCGAGTTGATCGATGTCGGCGCTGTCGCGGATGCAGCCGTAAACGATCACGCCTTGCCATCCGTTTTTCTCGCCCAGAATCCCCAACTGGTCGCCGAGCAGCGCGCAACGCAGCGAGCCGCCGCCATCGACCACCAGAACTTGTCCGTTGCCGTTTTCGCTCAACGCTTCACGAACCAACGAGTTGTCTTCAAAGAGTTTCAGCGTAACAATTTTCCCCGAGAACGCTTGTTTTTTACCGAAGCGCTTGAACATCGGCGCAACGACTTGCAGCGCTACTTCAGGAGCGTTTTCAAATTGATCGCAAAGATCGGTGGTTTTCAGTGGCATCAGGGCTCTCCGAAGGGTTAGAGTCAAAACAGAATAGCACAATCCTGACAACAGCCGAATTCACTCCTCCGCCCGTGGTGGCTTTGCCCCATCGGCGCGAAGCTGCGCTAACTTTGCCAAATACGCCGCGTCGATGTCGCCGGTCACGTACTGGCCGGTGAAGCACGAGGTTTCAAATTCGGTCAGCGCCGGCGCCGATTCGCGTACGGCGTCTTCGAGCGCCCGCATGTCCTGATAGATCAGCGCGTCGGCGCCAATTTCACGCGCAATTTCGCTGTCGCTGCGTTGATAGGCAACCAGTTCTTTCTGGCTCGGCATGTCGATCCCGTAAACATTCGAGTAGCGCACCGGCGGGCTGGCCGAAGCGAAATACACTTTGCGCGCGCCGGCATCGCGCGCCATTTGCACGATTTCTTTTGACGTGGTGCCGCGCACGATCGAATCGTCCACCAGCAACACGACTTTGTTTTTGAATTCGACGCCGACTGGATTCAGTTTTTGCCGCACGCTTTTCTTGCGCAAGGCTTGCCCGGGCATGATGAAGGTGCGTCCGACGTAGCGATTTTTGACGTAACCTTCCCGATATTGAACTTTCAAGGTTCGCGCCAATTCCATCGCCGAGGGCCGACTGGAATCGGGAATCGGAATCACGACATCGATGTCGTTCAATTCCGGAATGCCGCGAATTTTTTGGGCGAGTTTGGCGCCCATGCGAACGCGGGTATCGTAAACCAGCGCACCGTCGAGCGTCGAATCGGGACGCGCCAGATAAACGTATTCGAAAATGCACGGCATCAATCGCGTCGGCCCGTCGAAAGCGTGCGAGAAAAATTGTCCGTCGCGTGCGATGAACAGTGTTTCGCCGGGCGCAATGTCGCGAACGATCTTGAAGCCCTGCGCTTCCAGCGCCACCGATTCGGAAGCCACCATCCACGCCGTTCCCTCCGGCGTGTCCTGCCGACCGACGATCAAGGGGCGAATCCCGAAAGGATCGCGGAACGCGACCAACCCTTGGCCGGCGATCAGCGCTACTGCCGCGTATGCGCCGCGACAGCGCCGATGCAGCGCGTCCACAGCGGTAAACACCGCTTGCGCGTTAAAAGTTTCGCTGCCGTGAACAACACGTTCGAGTTCCAGCGCCAACACGTTCAACAGAATTTCGCTGTCACTGTTGGTGTTGATGTGGCGCATGCCGGTTTTGAACAACGTTTGCCGCAGTTCTTCGCTGTTGGTCAGATTGCCGTTGTGTCCCAGCGCGATGCCGAACGGCGCGTTGACATAAAACGGCTGCGCTTCCTGCTCGCTGTACGAATTACCCGCCGTCGGATAACGGCAGTGGCCGATGCCCATGTTGCCGCGCAATTCGCGCATGTGCCGCGTGTGAAACACATTTTGCACCAGCCCCGGCGCTTTGTGCGTGTACAAATACGATGATCCTTCGGTAACGATCCCGGCAGCGTCCTGACCGCGATGTTGCAACAGCAACAACGCATCGTACAGCGTTTGATTGACCGGCGAATACGCCACCACTCCTACGATTCCGCACATAGCTTCACAGCCTTTCGTTCAATGACTTTTTTCCTCGTGCAACGCCGGCCACTCCATTCCCAAAAACCAGGGGCGCATCGTTTCGATGGCCTGATCGAAAAGCGGTCGCAAATACGAAGGCTCTTTTTCAACTGCCACCTTGAAACCGGGCACGAGTTCCACCACCCACAATACCGCCAGCACGATCACGATGCCGCGCGCGATGCCGAACAAAAAACCCAGACTGCGATCGACAAAGCCCATGCCGGATTTGCTCAACAGCCGATGCAAAAGGCCGCCCGGAATACCCACCAGCAACAACACGCCGACGAAGATCAACACAAACGAGACCAGCGTCGATAACAGCGGATGATTTTTCAGAAACGGAATGATCGCCGCCAGTTGCGCGGTAAACAGCAGCGACGCTGTCAACGCCAGCACGCAGGCCAGCAGGCCGAACATGGTTCGGATGATGCCGTGCCAAGCCGCGAAGACCGCCGAAATAACAATCGTCGCCACGATCACGACATCCGGCATCAACCATTTAAACATCGACGATTCAGCGCGCCGGCCTAACCATGCCGTCGTAGCCGTCCTTCTTCAACCGGTTGAGCACCGTCATCGCGTCATCGCGCGTTTTGTACGGACCGACGCGCACCCGCCACGCCATCCCGCGCGCCGTATCGGTCGGCTCGTTGTAGGCGGGATAACCGGCCAGCTTGACCCGATTGACCAGCGTGTTAGCGCCCTTGTCGTCGGTAAACGCCGCCAACTGCACCGAGAAAGTTCCCTTGGCAAAAGCCACCGTCGGCGGCAGCGCCATTTTTTTCGGGGTTTCCTTGGGCGGTGCTTTTGGTGGCTCTTTCGGTGTTTCTTTAATCGTTTCTTTCGGCGTTTCCTTTACCGGCGGCACCGCTTCCGGCGTTAGCGTGGATGGTTCGGCAACGGGCGCGGGCGCTTCCACCGCAGGCGCCGCAGCAGGCGGCGGCACGACCACCGGCGGCGCGGTGTTCGGCAGTTTCGTCCCGGCGACCGGCGGGATCACGATTTCCACTTTGTCCCCCAGCGGCTCCGTTTTTTTCTCCAGCAACCACGGCACCACAAAAATCGCGAACGCGACCAGCACAATGGCGCCGACCAGACGCCGTCGATTGCGCCGCTTCATTTCGTCGATGATGGCTACTTCCTGATGTTTGTCGTTGTCGTCTTTCATGGCATTCCTGTCGATGAAATCACCTGTATCTGTTTAAGTGCTATGCAGCATCACGCATCACGAAACAGCATAATGCGACAACGCCTCACTCACGGTCAAAAACGAACCGAACACGATCATTCTATCAGTCTCGGCCAGTGATGACGCGCCGAAAGCGCACGCCGCCGTCACACTATCGAAAATCCGGACGCGCGCCGCCGCGATGCCGTTGGCCGCCAAAGCGTCGCGCAAACGGGCGGTTCCGCCCCCGCGCGGCCCGGGCAGCGGTGCGATCCACCACTCGTCGAACACATCGCGCACGCTGGCAATGACGCCGACGGCGTCCTTGTCGGCCAGCATGCCGAGCAAGGCCACCGACCGCGAAAACCGTTGCCGCTGCGCCCGCAAATAAGCGGCCAGCGCCCGCGCCGCGTGCGGGTTGTGCGCCACGTCGCACAAAATGAATGGGCGCTGCTGCACAGCCTGCAAGCGTCCGGCCAAGCGCACTTCGCGCAAGCCCTGCGCCTTGGCCGCGTCGGCCAGCGGCAGACGGTCGCGCAAGTGATCGAGCGCCGTGATCGCCACTGCTGCGTTGCCGTATTGATGTTCCCCGGCCAGCATCGGCGATGGATAAATCTGCGTGATTTTTTCGCCGCGCTTCAAATCATCCCGTCGCCAGTAGCGCCATTGCCCCTCACTCACTTTCTCCACGCCGAAATCGACGCCGAGGGTTTGCCCGCGCGCGCCGATGGCCGCGATTTCGCGCCGCAAGCTTTCCGGCGGTTGCGCGTCGCCGCAAATCAGCGGCCGCCCGCGGCGAGCGATTCCGGCTTTCTCGTAACCGATGCTTTCGCGGTCGCTGCCCAGATATTCGGTGTGATCGATATCGACGGCGGTCACTATGGCAACGTCGGCGTCCATCACGTTCACCGCATCGAGCCGCCCGCCGAGGCCGACTTCCAGTACCCAAGCGTCGAGCGACGCACGCGCGAACAGCCAGAGCGCCGCCAGCGTTCCGAATTCGAAATAAGTGAGTGAAATTTCCGGCACGACGCCGAACGCATCGCCGACGCGCGCCGTTTCCACCGTCGCGAACGCTTCGCACAACGCCGCGTCGCTGACTTCAACGCCGTCGAGGCGCACCCGCTCGTTGTAGCGCAGCAGATGCGGCGACATGTACAGCCCGACGCGATAACCGCCCGCCCGCAGCATCGCAGCGATCAGCGCGCTGGTCGAGCCTTTGCCGTTGGTGCCGGTGACGGTGATGATCGGACACGACGGCGTGAGATTCAGTCGCGCCGCGACGGTTCGCACCCGTTCAAGCCCCAGCGCGATGTGATGCGACGGCTGGCGCTGCTCAAGCAGGGCTAACCAGCCGTTGAGCGACGCAGGAAAAGACATGTTCGATACGAATACAACCAACCGATGAAAATTTCAATGCGCCGCCTTCTCCGCCGCTTTCTCTGAAGCTTTCGCCGTCGTTGCTTTGCTCGCCGCCGGCTTGGCCGCTGCGGGTTTGGCGGCGGCGAGAGTTGCATTAGCCGTGGCGTTGGCCACAGCTGGCAGCGGCGCGTTAGTCAGCATCGCCAAGAGAAGCGCCAGTTCATCGCGCAACTGTTGGCGGTTGACGATCCGGTCGATCGCGCCTTTCCCCAGCAAAAACTCGGCGCGCTGAAAACCTTCCGGCAATTTTTCGCGCACCGTTTGCTCGATCACGCGCGGCCCGGCGAACCCGATCAGCGCACCCGGTTCGGCCAGCACCAGATCGGCGACAAAAGCAAAACTCGCCGACACGCCGCCCATCGTCGGATCGGTCAGAATCGAAATGAACGGCAGTTTTTTCTTCGACAATTCTTGCAGCGCCGCCGTCGTTTTCGCCATTTGAAACAGCGAGCCGACACCTTCCTGCATCCGCGCGCCGCCCGAGGCCGACACGCAAATGAAGGGCGCGCCCGCTTCGACGGCCGCATGCACGCCGCGCACAAAACGCTCGCCGACCACCGCACCCATCGAGCCGCCCATGAAGTCGAATTCAAACGCCGCCAGCACCACCGGCAATCCCGCGATCGTACCTTTGATCACGACCAGCGCATCGGTTTCATTCGTCGTCTTGCGCGCCGACGCCAAACGTTCAGGATACTTCTTGCTGTCCTTGAATTTCAAGCTGTCCACCGGCTGCACTTCGCTGCCGACTTCCACGCGCCCCTGCTTGTCCAGCAATTGATTGATACGGTCACGCGCCGCGACCCGATCATGGTAATGGCACTTCGGACAGACATTGAGATTGTTCTCGATGTCCGTTTTATAAAGCACCGCTTCACACGACGGACACTTCATCCAAAGCCCTTCGGGCACGCCCTTGCGTTCGCCCGTGGTGCTCTTGATGCGTGGCGGAAGCAGTTTTTGCAACCAGCTCATCTCATCTCCTTGTGCCCATCGTTATGCCTCCGACCGCAGCAACCCGTTTCGTCCGCCGCGTCGGCCTATAAAACTTGGTATTTTACACCGCGATTTTTCAAATCGTCACTTGTTGTCGGTGCTCGACGACAGAGAAAGACGGAGATGTTGTCATTTGTCATGAACCGAACCCCACCTCTCGCCGTGTCGGCGGCAACCCGAATCGCGCGTCGTAATCCATTCCGATCAAATACAGCCCATCCGCCATAAAGGTCGGCGCGGCCTTCGTCCGATCGCGCGCCGCCAGCAGTTCCGCGAGCCATTCCGGCGGGCATTTGCCGATGCCAACCCACAGCAACGCGCCGACCATGTTGCGAACCATGTGGTGCAAAAACGCGCTGCCCGAACACGCGAAGCGGATGAATTCGCCCTGCCGCTCCACCGAAAATGCCGTCAGATGCTTCACCGGCGACTTGGCTTGGCACTGCGCCGCCCGAAACGAGGAAAAGTCGTGCGTCCCGACCAAAAAGCGGGCGGCGGCGGCCATCGCAGCGGCATCGAGAGGTCGGTGGTACCAGCCGACGCGCCCCGCCCACAAACCGGGGCGTTCTGGCCGATTGAGCAACCAGTAAGTGTAATGACGTGCGATTGCCGAAAAGCGGGCGTGAAAATCGGCAGACACCGGCTGTGCCCAGCACACCGCCACCGTCGGCGGCAAATGCGCGTTGACGCCGCGCACCCACGCCGTCAGCGGTCGCGCGACCGGCGCATCGAAATGCACCACCTGCGCGCTGGCGTGCACCCCAGCATCGGTACGCCCCGCCGCCACTGTACGCATCGGCATCCCCGCCACGACGCCCAGCGCCGCTTCCAGCGCTTCCTGAACACTGAGGATGCGCTGATCCCCCTCGCCTTCCGCCCGTTGCCGCTGCCAACCGCAAAACGCCGCACCGTCATATTCGACGCACAGTGCCAATCGCAGCGATGACGAAGCATCAGCGGGCAAAACGGCATCAGGCGAAGCAAGAGGCAAAGCGGCAGACATCAACGTTCCTTTTTGAATTCAGCGCGGTGGGGCTTATGCGGGGGCGGCAGAATGATGCCCCTGCGAAACCTGCAAGCAGAGAGGGTAACACCCAAGCCTGAATCAAACCATCCCATCCACCACCCCTGAAAAAAAGCGCCGTGCTTTCGGCACGGCGCACATTTTTCAACCGAGTTTACAGCGTTTCAACTAAGCCAAGCTTTTCAGTATCGCATTCGCTTCGGCTTTTTGTTGCTCATCGCCCTCGTTCAACACTTCTTGCAGGATTTCGCGGCAAGCTTCGGCATCGCCGGTAGCCTGATAGGCGCGGGCGAGGTCGAGCTTGGTGGCTGCATCGTGCCACTGTCCTTCGATGATCGACGGCGCCGGTTCTTCAGCGATGCTGTCGTTTTCATTGTCCGAGAAATCCAGTTCGGCCAAGCTCGGCGCGCGGAACTCCTGCTCCTTCTCCGAGTCGATCTGCGGCGGCGAATCGAATTCGTCCAGATTGAATTCCATCTCCGGCTGATGCGGTGCGGTCGGTTGATCGACCCGCTCTTCCGTCTTGCCGTAGTTCTTGAAGCGGCTCAATTCTTCCAGATCGAGATCAACGCCGAAATCGTCCTGCGCCGGAGGGGTGCTTTCCATGCTGAAGGTGAAGTCCTTCGCCGGCGGTTGCGTTGCCGTTCCCCGCGATTCCACGGCGCGATTGGCAATGTCAGCGGCGCGCTCGGCAATCGACCGACCTTCCATCGACGCGAACCCGCGCGGATCAACGGCTTGCCCACCTACCCGCAAAGGCTCGGTGTCCGTTCTCGTGCGGGTGATATCGACGTCGGTGTTTCCTCCGACGCTGGCAAAGAGCGCGTTCCCCGGCAACAATCGTTGCCCGATCGCCACGGCCGCTTGCCAGAATTCGCCCTTGCCTTGCGTCAGCGATTGCATTTGCTTGGCGGTCGCTTCGAACTCAACCGTCTTCTTCTGATCGGCGAAGACTTCCAGCAGTTTCAGATAAACGTCCTGACGATCCGGCCCGCGTTTCAACGCTTCCTGCAGGATTTCCTCGGCTTGTTGGGCGCGTCCGTAAGCCAGATAAACGTCGGCCTCGGCCAGCGGATCCACTTCGCCGGTATCGATGCTGCCCAACCCTTCGCGGCTGAATTCGCTCAGGATCGAATTGCTGCTGGCCGATGCGGCAACGCTGTGCGCGCCTTCGGTGCCGGTCAACGTGCTGAGCGACGATGAACGTTGCGACATCCCTCCGGTCACGGTCGAGCCGGTCGTGGTCACGCCAAACAGGCTGTCAACCACGGCTTCTTCGGCGCGACGCCGACGGTACGCCAAGCCCACAAAGATCAACACGAGCAACACCACGATGCCGAGGAGCGCCATCCAATATTCCGAAATGGCTCCGAGGATGTTGTCGACAAGGCTCGGCTCCGGTGGCGGCGGTGGCGGTGTCACCACCGGTTTTTTCACGGGCGGTTTGGGCTGCGGCGGTTGCGCTGCTCCTTCATTCGGCTGCGGCGGCGGTGTCGCGCCACCCGCTTGTTGATTCGGCGGCATAGCACCCTGTCCCGGTTGCGCCAGTGGCGTTGCCTCCGGCGGTTTAACCGGTTCTGCTGGTTGCTTCACCGGCTCCGGCGGCTTCACGGGTTCCGGCGGTTTGACCGGCTCAGGCGGCGTTACCTTGGCTTGCTCCTTGGCTTTATTGGCAGCTTCCGCTGCTACTTGCATATCAGCAAGCTGCTTGTTCTTGAGTTCAAGCGCTGCTTGCTGTTTCTTTACGATGTCTTCGAGATCTTTGACGCGCGATTTTTGCTCGTCAATCTCTTTCTGCCTGGCGATCCGCTCTTCCTCAGCCTTGTTGGCCGCCTCTTTCGCACTGCCTTTATTTCCTGCCCCTTTTCCGCTGCCTCCCTGCGCGCCACCGACGCCGGACGAAACTTCTACATGATCCCCGGTTTTGCTTGGTTCAATCACTTTCGGCGGCGTCTGCGTGATCGTACCGCCCGATGTCTGGCTGCTCTTGCCTTGGGGATGAGCCTGCGCTGTTGTCTGATTGGCAACTTGTTCGAGGTAGCTGCGCCATTCGGCCACTTGCACATGCACAACGTGGTTGGCCTTGCGCGGCTCAACCGCCTCCATTTCCTCTTTACTCGGCACTTGCAAAACCGCGCCACTGCGCATCCGGTTCATGTTCTTGTTGATGAACGCTCGCTGGTTGGCTTCGTACATCGCCGTCAACGCCTGATTCAGGGTGACTTCTTCGGTCTTGTACGACTTGGCAATTCCCGACAACGTGTCGCCACGTTGCACGGTGTAAGTCTCTCCCCCTTTCCCTCCCGCAGTGCCGGACTGCCCGGTCACACGGGTTTTCGGCGTAGGCCGCTGCCCCTTCGGCGGCGTCGATGGCGCAGTGGGCGGCTCTGCCTTTTTCGGCGCTGTTGTCGGCGCTGCTGTCGGTGGTTTCGCTGTCGGCGGCGATCCGCCGGCATCATGCGCTTTTGCGCGCCCGCCGACTGTCGATTCCGACGCCGGCGTCACCGTCTCCGGCGTACCTGCAGCCGGCGGGTCCAACAACACCGTGTATTCGCGCAGGGCGTGCCCCGACGGCCAGTTGACTTCGATCAAAAGATCGATGTACGGCTCGGACACCGGTTGCAACGAAACGATTTTCAAGAAAGCGCCGCCGTTGGCGTGGTTTTCAAGAGTGACTCGGGTACGCGTCAGCACTGCCTGATACACCAAGTCTTTTTCCTGATAAAGCGCCGGCGCAGCGATTTTGGCCGTCAATTCGGAAAACTCATCACCGGTGCCCATCAATTCAATTTGCGCGCTCAGCGGTTGCCCGAGTGCCGATTGAACCGTCAATTTTCCAAGCCCTAATGCCAAAGCGCCTTGAGAGAGCACCAGCGTTAGCGCCAGAAAGCCCAACCTGAAGATTTCTTTTTTTTGCATTGCAACCTCTTAGGGAAAATGATTTCCGGAAGCTAACATAACATCATGGACTTAGCTTCGCAAGCTAAACCAATAGTTGAGCTTTGCGGGAATTTCAAACGCCTTCCGGGTATATGACACCATAGCGTGTCACTTTCTTGCATGGTTACTATAAATTGCGAGCGCCATTATCGCAAAGCCCTTTAGCTAGTATTTCTACTCCAGAAGCATTTTTTTCACAGACTGTTGCATTCATGCAAGTATCTTTTTCGCCTTTTGCGGCCAATCGCCTCAAAAAGCGCCCGTTTTCATATCCCCGGCATCAAATGCCGACGCCCTGCCCCGCCAACAACGGTTACCTCTGCCGCAAAATCATCAGCATCCGCCGCACCGGTTCCGCCGCGCCCCACAGCAGTTGATCGCCGCAGGTGAACGCCGACAAATAACCGCTGCCGAGATTGAGTTTGCGCAACCGCCCGACCGGCACCGCCAGCGTGCCGCTCACTGCCGCCGGCGTCAGCTTGCGTATCGTGTCTTCCTTGTGGTTGGGGATGACTTTGACCCACTCGTTGCCCGCCGCCAGCATGCCCTCGATTTCGTCGAGCGGCACGTCGCTTTTCAGCTTGATGGTCAGCCCTTGCGAGTGACAACGCATTGCGCTGACTCGCACGCAAATCCCGTCCACCGGCACCGGCGTTTTTTCGAGACCGAGAATCTTGTTGGTCTCGGCCTGCCCCTTCCATTCTTCGCGGCTCTGTCCGTTCGGCATCTCTTTGTCGATCCACGGGATCAAACTTCCGGCCAGCGGCACGTTGAAATTTTCCGTCGGCAGCGTTTTGCTGCGCAACACGGTGGAGACTTTGCGGTCGATCTCAAGAATGGCCGACGCCGGATCGGCCAACTCACCGGCCACCGCCTGATGCAAAACGCCCATCTGCGCCAGCAGTTCGCGCATTTGCGGTGCACCGGCGCCCGAGGCAGATTGGTAAGTCATCGAACTCACCCACTCGATCAGCCCATGATGAAACAGTCCGCCCAGCGCCATCAGCATCAGGCTGACCGTGCAGTTGCCGCCGATATAATCTTTGGCGCCATGCGACAGCGCCGCGTCGATCACGTCGCGGTTCACCGGGTCGAGCACGATCACCGCATCGTCCTTCATCCGCAGCGCCGACGCCGCATCGATCCAGTAACCTTTCCAACCGGCCGCCCTCAGCTTCGGATAAATATCGTTGGTGTAATCGCCGCCCTGACACGTCACGATCGCTTCCATCGCGGAAAGCGCCGCGATATCGGTCGCGTCTTTCAGCGACGGCGCCGCCACACCGACGTTCGGCGCCGCCCCGCCGACATTCGACGTGGTGAAAAACACCGGCTCCAATCCGGCAAAATCGTTTTCCTCGCGCATCCGCGCCATCAGCACCGATCCGACCATCCCGCGCCAACCGACAAATCCCACTCGTTTCATGATCTTTCCTCTAGCCTCTGATGCCTTTACGCCAGCGCTGCGACCACCGCATCGCCCATCTCGCGCGTCCCGACTTTTTTCGTTCCTTCTTCCCAGATGTCGGCAGTGCGCAAGCCTTTGTCCAGCACGCGGAACACCGCTGTTTCAATCCGCTGCGCCGCCGCTTCGTAGCGCAAGCTATAGCGAAGCATCATCGCCGCCGACAGAATCGTCGCCAACGGATTGGCGAGACCTTTGCCCGCGATGTCGGGCGCCGAGCCGTGAATCGGCTCGTACATTCCCTTGCCGCTCTCGTCGAGCGAAGCCGACGGCAGCATGCCGATGGAGCCGGTCAACATCGACGCTTCGTCCGACAGAATGTCGCCGAACATGTTGCCGGTCACGATCACGTCAAACTGCTTCGGATTGCGCACCAGTTGCATCGCCGCGTTGTCCACCAGCATGTGCGACAACGCCACGTCCGGATAATCCTTCGCTGTTTCAATCACGACATCGCGCCACAACTGTGTCGTTTCGAGCACGTTCATCTTGTCCACCGAGCAAAGCCGTTTGCTGCGCTTGCGCGCCGCTTCAAACGCGACTTTCGCAATCCGCCGGATCTCGCTCTCCGAATAAATCATCGTGTTGAGACCAACGCGCTCTTCTTTGCCGTTGATCGTTCGCTTTTCGATTCCGCGCGGCTCGCCGAAATAAATATCGCCGGTCAACTCGCGCACGATCAAAATATCGAGTCCGGCCACCACTTCGGCGCGCAGCGTCGAAGCGTTCGCCAGTTGCGGATACACCACGGCAGGACGCAGATTGGCAAACAGGTTCAAATCCTTGCGAATGCCGAGCAAACCGCGCTCAGGCCGCTGCGGACGCAACAAGTTGTCCCACTTCGGCCCGCCGACTGCCCCGAGCAACACCGCATCCGCCGCGCGCGCTTTGCGCCGCGTTTCTTCGGGGTACGGCTCGCCGGTCGCATCAACCGCACAACCGCCCAGCAAACCGGTTTCCATTTCCAGCGCTATCGCGCCCTCTTTCTGAAGCGCCGCAAGCACTTTCACCGCTTCCGCGACAATTTCCTGACCGATGCCGTCACCCGGCAACACCAACACTTTCGCCATCATCAACCCTTTATTTCAACAATGTTCTAACGTTCAACGCCCATAATAAGCCGTAAAGCTCGCCTTGGCGATCGTTTCGGCATGGATCATGAAGCCCGCCATCGCCGCCGTCGCGTCCGCCGGAAGTTCGAGCTTATCGGTCTTCAACGCATAGACGGTAAAGATGTAACGGTGCGGCTTGTCCCCTATGGGTGGGCAAGCGCCGCTGAAAACAGCTTGCCCGGAATCCACCCGAATAGGCCGCGCGCCGGCCGGCAGCGCTTTGCCCGACGGCTCACCGGCACCTTCAGCGAGTTGATGCGCCGTTGCCGGAAGGTTCACGACCATCCAATGCCACCATCCCGAACCGGTCGGCGCGTCCGGGTCATACACGGTCACGGCAAAGCTCTTCGTTCCCTGCGGCGCATTCTTCCACGCCAGTGCGGGCGAAATGTTTTTGCCGCTGCAACCGAAACCGCTGCCAACCTGATCCATACTCAACTGGCCGCCGTCCTTGATCGTGGGACTGCTCAACGAAAACGAATCCGCCGCCTGACACGTCAAAGAAAAAACAAAAAACAATGCTAAAAATGAAACGCGAATCACTCTCATGATCAATCTCCAAAAAACAGTTTACGCAAACAACCACGGCGCACTCTGCCGCCGCTTCGCTTCATAGGCGCGAATCTCATCGGCGTGCGCCAGCGTCAAACCGATTTCATCCAGACCGTTCAACAAACAATGTTTACGATGCTCGGTGATCTCGAACTTGAACGCCTGACCGGACGGCGTCGTCACCGTCTGCGCCGCCAGATCGATGGTCAAGCGATAACCTTCCTGCGCCATCGTTTCCCGAAACAACTGATCCACCGCCGCTGCCGACAACACAATCGGCAGAAAACCATTCTTAAAGCAGTTGTTGAAAAAAATATCGGCGAAACTCGGCGCGATCACAGCGCGAAAACCGTCACCGTCGAGCGCCCACGGCGCGTGTTCGCGCGACGAACCGCAGCCGAAATTCTCGCGCGCCAGCAAAATCTCGGCGCCCTGATAACGCGGCTGATTCAGCACGAAATCGGGATTCTTCGGCCGCTTCTCGCAATCCATCCCCGGCTCGCCGTGATCGAGATAACGCCACCCGTCGAACAGATTGGGGCCGAAACCGGTGCGATAAATCGACTTTAAAAACTGCTTCGGGATGATCGCATCGGTATCGACGTTAGCGCGATCCAACGGGCACACCAGCCCTTGTAATGTTGTAAAGGCTTTCATTTTCCTTCTCCAAAAGAATCTGATGACCGATGACAAACCGCTTCGATATTGTGACCGTCCGGGTCAAACACGAAAGCGCCGTAGTAATCGGGATGATACTGGGGGCGCAGCCCCGGTTTGCCGTTATCACGCCCGCCCGCCGCTATCGCCGCCGCGTAAAACGCATCGACCTGTTCGCGGCTGTCAACACCGAAGGCCATATGAGTCGGCGAAATGTTCGATGAACTGACGCGAAGCCAAAAATCGGGCTTGGGCGGCACGCCGAAACCGGCAATGCTGTTATCGACTTCTCTCATCAAGCGATAACCGATAGCGCTGAGCGCCGCTTCGTAAAACGCTTTGCTGCGCGCGAAATCACTGACGGAGAGACAAAGATGGTCAATCATCACGAACCTTCCTTTCCGCTGATCTTGCAAACATCCACAAAATGCCCTGCAATCGCCGCCGCCGCCGCCATCGCCGGACTGACCAGATGCGTGCGTCCGCCCGCGCCTTGCCGTCCCTCGAAATTGCGGTTGCTGGTCGAAGCGCAGCGCTCGCCCGGCCAAAGCCGATCGGCGTTCATTGCCAGACACATCGAGCATCCCGGTTCGCGCCACTCGAAACCGGCGTCCTTGAACACTTTGTCCAGCCCTTCGCGCTCGGCTTCGCGCTTGACCAGTCCCGACCCCGGCACCACCAGCACCCGCTTGACGTTCGTCGCTTTCTTCTTGCCGCGCGCCACTGCCGCCGCCGCCCGCAAATCCTCGATCCGCCCGTTGGTGCAGGAGCCGATGAAAACCACATCCACCGCGATGTCGGTAATCGGCGTATTGGCCGTCAGCCCCGTGTACGCCAGCGCCCGCTCCATCCCTTCGCGCTTCACCGGATCGGCCATTTTGGCCGGATCGGGCACACGACCATGAATATCCGTCACCATCTCCGGCGACGTGCCCCACGTTACCTGCGGCGCGATCTGCGCGCCGTCCAGCCGAACCTCGTGATCGAAGGTGGCCTGCTCGTCCGACACCAGCGTCCGCCAAGCTGCTTCCGCCGCATCCCACTCGCTCCCCTGCGGCGCCAGCGGGCGGCCTTTCAGATACGCCAGCGTCGTCGCGTCCACACCGACCAGACCCGAGCGCGCTCCGGCCTCAATCGCCATGTTGCACAGCGTCATCCGGCCTTCCATCGACAACGCCCGCACGGCCGGGCCTGCAAACTCAATCGCGTAACCTGTCCCGGCCGCCGTTCCGATTTTGCCGATGACGGCCAGCGCCAAATCCTTGGCCGTCACGCCCGGGCGCAACACCCCGTCCACCCACACCCGCATCGTCTTCGACTTCTTGGTGACCAGACACTGCGTCGCCAGCACATGCTCAACCTCGGAAGTGCCGGTGCCGATGGCCAAACACGCGAACGCGCCGTGTGTTGACGTGTGCGAATCGCCGCAAACAACCGTCATCCCCGGCAGCGTCGCGCCCTGTTCCGGCCCGACCACATGGGCGATGCCCTGCTGCGGATCGAGAAACGGAAAATAAACGCGCGCGCCGCTGGCACGAATGTTGGCGTCGAGCGTGTCGATCTGCTGCCGCGAAATCGGATCGTCGATGCCCGCCAACCCCTCGTCCCAGCGCTCGGTCGGCGTGTTATGATCGGCAGTGGCGACAATCGAATCCGCCCGCCACACTTGCCGTCCGGCCAGCCGCAAGCCCTCGAACGCCTGCGGGCTGGTGACCTCATGCACCAGATGGCGGTCGATATACAACAACACCGTGCCGTCCGCCTCTTCGCGGACAATGTGACTGCGCCACAACTTCTCGTAAAGTGATTGCCCTGCCATAGCTCAACTCCTGAACTGACCTTCAAATGAGAAAACCTGATTCAGCTTACGCCTGCTGATGCTATGAAGCAAACGCATAATTTTCATAATAATCATTCTTTAATGGAATAGCAAAGGGCAAGAGCATGACCCCATCTCCCCTTGCCTGCGCGTGGTTTTGTCGTGTGGCGCCCACGCCATCGCATCATTCCACTGTCGTCATTCCCGCGAAGGCGGGAATCCAGTTCTCCAACAATCATTATTTTTTCTTCTTTTCATAGGGGAAGAACGATTTTTATTTGAGCCACGATAAGGGGTAAAACGAAGCGATCATTAAAAAATGATGACACAAAGGACTGGATTCCCGCCTTCGCGGGAATAACGGCAAGAGGTGTTTTGCTTTTTTGTAATTCCTCGCCTGTACGTGATTTTGTCGTAGGGGCACGGCGTGCCCGTCAGGGATCAGGCATCAGCGCAGGGGCGGGTTTGAAACCCTCCCTTTTGCAGATCACAGGGTGTGCGGAGGTGTAGGGGTGCCCGCCCTCGGTCGCCCGCCGTACCGTCACAACATTCCACTGTCGTCATTCCCGCGAAGGCGGGAATCCAGTCCTTCCACCCTCACTATTTTTTTCTTGATTGCGATATGAAAAAACATATCGTCGCATTTTCGCCAATAAACACGATGGCCAAAAATTTGAGATCAGGATAGCTGGATTCCCTGTCATTCCCGCGTAGGCGGGAACTTCGCGGGAATGACGGCAAAGGAAGCAACAGGGCTACGACGCAGCGGTACGGGCAAACGCAATATTGTAAGGGCGCTTCGCAAAACTCCCGACGCTGCGGGCGACAGGATGCCGCCCTACGCCCGCCCAAAAAAGGATGCCGCCCTACGCCCGCCCAAAAAAATGGCGCCCTCAGAGGGGCGCCATCATTGACCAACAACCTGCTTGAATCAAAAAGCCTCAACGAATTACATATGCGAAACCACGTTGAGTTCGAGGTCGTCCGCCCAAACGGTTCCTTTGTTGTTGAGGGTCACGCCAAATTCAAGGTCAGTCGCGTTCTTGGAGACTTTGACCGGGATCGAATAGTGCGCCCAATCCGTCGTGCCTTTGACCGGCTGACGCATCAGGTTGTATTCGAGCAGACGGGCATCACCGAACACGCGCAGGGTCAAAACGGCGCCGGCGCCGGTAGCGCCGTCTGTTTTCATCCAGCCGCTCAGTTCGATGGTTTTGCCGCGCAGCGCTGCGATCGGCAGCGCTTGAAACACTGCGCCGCCTTGTTCGCCGCCGACAGAACGGATGCGAAGCGATTGCTTGCCCGAATGAAAAACCTGAGTGTCCATCGCGAACTCGTAGGCGTTTGCATCGGCGGGAGTCGATGCCCATTTTTCCATACCGTTTTCAAAGCCGCCATTGACCATCATCAGCGGCGTGCGCAGGATCGAAGGATCCTTGAAGGAATCCCCGTTGGCTTTGTCTTGCGCTGAAGCGGAAACCGGCGCGAACGCTACCATCGCCGCAACCAGCGAAACAGCCAGCCATCCATTGAAAGTCTTTGCGTTTCTGTTCATATGTTCCTCCGTTTTCTCGGTTACCAGGTGTAGGCGATTGAAACACCGAAGATGTAGTCATTGTAGCGCGCGGTCACTTGTTGCGGCAGGATGACGTTGTTGGACGAAGATGCCGTCGCGTCGTCGTACTTCCAGTCTTTACCGTACACATGCGCGTAGGCGCTGTTAAACCGCAGTTTGAGGTGCGGGTTGATCGTGTAGCTGCCGTACAGTTGCAAGTAATCCATCCGATATTTGACTTTCGGCACGCCGGTCGGCGCCGCGTTGCCGGTGTCCGCCCACACGTTGATCGGCGATACGTTGTAGTCCCACACGTATTGCACGCCGACATCGTAGTTGCGATCGACCGGAACGAAGCGCGTACCGATACCAATCGTGTTGTCCTGATTGTCCTGGCTGACAGTCCAGTTGCGGGTCGGATCAGCCGCCGTGGCGCTGTTCGTATTGGAGCGTCCGTTCTGATCGGTCTTGAACTGCGACCAAGTGTAGAACGCATACGCGCTCAAGCCGTCCACCGGCGACCATTGCCCGTCAATCGTGTAGGTTTGGCCGATGCCTTTCTGCCGTCCCGCGCACTGATCGTCCATGATATAGCCCGGTTGCAGAACTTGATCGTTGGAGCCGCCGCAATCCGGACCTTTGTAATCACGTTGGTACCAGTCGCCGGTCAGCGAGAACGACAGCGCGTCCGCCGGCGTCAGGAACAGCATTCCTTTCAACTTGTTCTGGTTGTAGTCGGCGATATAGAATTGCCGCAACGTCGGCAGGTTGTCGTAATAGCCTGCCGACGTTGTCGCGCCCGTGTAGCTGGCGTAGTACGGCGCGTTCGGATCGAAGCCGGAACCGCGACGTTGCTGGTACTCGTATTTCAGAGAACCTGTCACCCACGCGCTCGCCCGCTTGCGCAATTCCACGCCGAAAATGTTGTCGTCGGTGTAAGAGCGCATGGTTTCATCCGACGGTTTGTAATCCGCTTTTTCGTAGTTGTAATACGCGCGTACCGTGAAGCCGCCGGCCATCGGATAGCTGGCGTCCAGCTTGAACTTGTTCTTCGTCCAGCCGAGGACATCGTTGTAGCGCAGGTTCGATGAGTTGACATCGTTCGGCGAGGTTCCCGGCGGGATGACGACTTGACTGGTCGTGTCGCCGCCGATGTAGTTGTACAGATTGCTCGGCGTCCTGTTGTCGTAATCGTTGTAGTTGTAGTTCGCCTTGACGCTCAGTTTGTCGAAGAAGCGCGTCGTGAACTTGAAATCCAACAAGGTGTTATCGACGCGCCCGTCCAGCGAACCGCGCGGCAGCGGCGTGTTATAAGCGATGCCGTTCGTGTCAACGCCGTACGGCAAAAATGAAGCGTCCTGCCGCATCATCCCGTAAGAAGCAACGCCGGTCAGCCGCGTGACGGGGGTGAAGTTATAACCGCCACTCAACTGAAACTGGTGAAACGAATTGTCCGGCATCAAGCTCTCGCGACCGGTACCCGTGGGGAAACCGCTGCCGGGCAGCCAGCCGCTGATGGTGTTGTACGGGTTCTGCCAAGTCAACGAAGAGTTATCGTTGGAGTATTTGGAGAAGTAATACATCCCTTCGACTTGCGCTTTATCGGTGTTCCAGCGCAGCTTGGCTTCGATTTGCTGCGTGTTGTCGTTGAGCGGCAGCGGCATCAACACGCTGCGCGGGTTGCCGCCGTTGTTGCCCATCACGCCGCCGGCCAGACTGGTGCCGGTGCGGTCATCGTAGCGGTAGTTGATGAGCGCTTCCATCGTGCCGCCGAAAAAGACATTGCCGCCGAATTTGTAGATGTTGCGCTTTTGCTGAATGTCGTGCGGCTGCAAGGCGCCCGAAATCACGTCGCCGCTGGCGGGGGGCTGCCCCGGCACACCGGCGAATCCCGGCGGCAGCGTCAAGTTGGTGCCGCCGGCGCCGTCAAAGATGAATTGCGTCGAGTCGGAAGTTAAATGCTTGATCTGCGAAAAATCAGCGGTCAGGCCATAGAGACCTTGCGTGCCGAAGCTGCCGCTCAACTGCCGCGAATCCAACCCCAGATTGCGCCCCAGGAAGCTGTAGTAAGTCGCGGTTTCATCGTTGCGATTCATCAAATTGAAATTGGCGATACCGTATCCGCCTTGTTGACGAACGCCGTTCCATTCACCGAACTTGCCGGAATCCTGACTGTTGTAGAAGCCGCCCAACTCGATGTAGTTGGTGTCGTAGCGGCTCATGTCCAGATTGTTGTTCGTCATCGGAATCATGAACATCGGCTCGGCCAGCGCCGCCCCCGAAACCGTCGCCAAAACCGAAGCCAGCGCCAACATCAATGGCCGTTTCGTGAAACCGAGTTTTTTGCTTGAAACTTTTTTCATGAAAATTCTCCTCGCTTCTCAATGCACGGCTATCAGCGCGTAAAGCGCGCGCCGGACGGATGGTTGCTGCCATGTATCTTGGTGTGACAGTTAGGGCAGCCTTGCGCCAACATCTTTTCCGCGCTCACATTGGGCGGCAGGTTGTTGCCGCTGTAAACCGAGCTGGGGTGCTGCACGCCGCCGTGGCATTGCTGACACAGAAAAGGCGTGCGAACCTGCAACATCGGCGGATTGTTGGTGCCGTGCGGATCGTGGCAATTCAAGCAACTGTCGCGCACCGGCGGGTGTTCCCACAAGAAGGGGCCGCGCTTGTCGGCGTGACAGATGTAACACGTTTCGTTGATGGTGTTCTTGATGAGCAGCGAATCGCTGATCGTGCCGTGCGGTTGATGGCAGGAAGTACAGCCCATTTGCCCGCTGCGCAACGGGTGCGTCGAAATCCGCATCATCATCGCGCGCTTGTCCTTGTGGCATTGGAAGCAAACGCTGGGCTGTGTTTCCATGACCAGCGCCGGGTCTTTCTTGATGTGAACTTTATGGCAGTCGCTGCAAGCGATGTCGCGGCTTTCATGCGTGCTGCCTTTCCAGTGCATCCGGTTGCCGCCGATGTGACAAACGGTGCAACGCGCGTTTTTGTTTTCCGCTTTCACCGTTTTATTGAACAGCGTTTCCGGTTTTTTCTCGATCGGGTTGTCCATGTGATCGTCCGCCTTGCCGTGGCAAGCGGTACACATTTCGTTGCGTTTCTCCTTGGTGTCGGCTTTGCCCCACGGCGTGCGCGAGTCGCCGGAAGCGCCGTGCCTCGAAAACGCCATGTTGTCGAATTGTTCCTTGTGACAGGTTGCGCACTCGATCGGCGGTTGTTCGGCCTCGGCTGCCGCAGCGGGCTCAGAAGCCGCCGGCGCAGGCGTTGCCGCTTTATCTGCCGCGGGCGACGCTGCCGTTTGTGCCATCACAGGGAAAGAAAGAAACGCGGCGATACAAAGCCATAGCCGCAAAGAAGGAAGATACTTTTGCATGAGACTACCCTTTCTATAAATCACAACTTTCTTGTTACTGGCCGGGGAAACCCCCTTCCCGACCATCCTTCACAGTAAGCCTACTGATTTTGTCAACAATTATACTTAACCAAATGTTACCTTGCCCGCCGATAGACGACCGGAATGGCAAAGTGTGAACGGTTTGTTGTAAATCAATCAGATTACATTTTGCGAGTGTGGTTATTCGGGCTTGGTTTTGCCGCGAGAAAGGGCTTGCCCACGCCGGAATAGCGTCAAGAAAGATTATGCTGAAAGAATTAAAAAGCGCGCCCAAAAGCCCGCGGCTTACCGGCTGTTGAACTGTAGTGGTGATTTTTATGGTTACGACTTGGCTGTTTGTAACAAGCTGACAGCATGAACGATGACGCCGCCGCCGAGGCAAACGTCGTCATCATAAAATACGCAGTACTGACCCGGCGTCGGCGTCCACTGCGGCGCGTCGAAACGAGCGATCACCGTGTCGTCGTCGCGCCACTCGATCCGGCACGGCGCATCGGGCATCCGATAACGCAGCTTGGCGCCGAGCGTTTTAGCAGCGGCGGGCGGCGCTCCGGCGATCCAGTGAAGCTGCTGCACCGTAACGGTATCGCTGTAAAGCAGCGGATGATCGTGCCCCTGCACGACGACCAATTCGTTTTCTTTCAAGCGCTTTTCGGCAACGAACCACGGCTCGCCATCGCCGTCGCGGGTGCCGCCGATGCCTAGCCCCTGCCGCTGCCCGAGCGTGTAATACGCCAAGCCCTGATGCTCGCCGACCACCGCCCCCTCCGGCGTCACCATCTTCCCCGGCGCGCGCGGCAGATAACGCTCCAGAAATTCACGGAACGGGCGCTCGCCAATAAAACAAATCCCCGTCGAATCCTTCTTCTGCCAAGTCGGCAAACCTTCACGCTTGGCGATGGTGCGCACTTCACTCTTGAGCAAATCGCCCAACGGGAAACGCGCCGGTTGCAACTGCGGTTGTCGCAACTGATGCAAAAAATAACTCTGATCCTTGCTGGCGTCACGCGCCTTCAACAAAACCGCGCGCGCATTTTCGTCGAACGCCGTGCGCGCATAGTGGCCGGTCGCGAGCGCATCGGCGCCGAGCGTGATCGCGTGATCGAGAAAGGCGCGAAACTTGATTTCGCTGTTGCACAAAACATCCGGATTGGGCGTGCGCCCCGCCTCATATTCGCGCAAAAATTCGGCAAAAACGCGCTCGCGGTATTCGGCGGAAAAATTGACCGCATCGAACTCGATGCCGATCACGTCGGCAACACTGGCGGCGTCGATCAAATCCTGCCGCGACGGGCAATAAGAATCGGTATCATCGTCCTCCCAGTTTTTCATGAAGACGCCGATCACCTCGTGCCCCTGTTGCTTCAACAACCAGGCGGCTACCGAGGAATCGACGCCGCCGGACAAACCGACAACGATGCGTTGATGAAAAGACATAACAGGCGAAACAGCGCGAGAGAAATAATCCGGTCATGACGAGCAAAAACTGCTCGAATCTTTGAGAGTTTACCAGAACGCGCGAAAGTACTTGCGTCACCAGTTGCGTCTTCGCACGGTTCAAGTATATTGTCTTATCTGATTCAAATCGCGGGGAAGCGATGAAGCAGGAAGCGCAAAACACCAAACTGCTGTGGGACGACATCCAAGCCAACGCCATTGCTTTTGCCAAGCGCTGGAAAGACACCCATCGGGAAAAAGCCGATGCCCAACCGTTCGTGACCGAATTTCTGGGCGTTTTCGGTGTTGACGATCCCGTGAAAGTGGGCGAGCGCGAAAAAATCGTCAAAATTTCCGGCGCCCACGACAAATATATCGACTTCTTCTGGAAAGGGCAGATCGCCATCGAAATGAAGTCGCGCGGCAAGGATTTGGGCGACGCCTACCAGCAACTCAAAGACTACATGGAGCGTATTCCGGCCGAAGAAGTCCCGGACTTGTGGATGGTCTGCGACTTTGAAACCGTGCAATTGTGGCGGCGCTCGACGAGCGAGCGTTTCACCTTCAAGCTGAAAGATTTTCGCAAACACATCAAACGCTTTGCCAACATCGCCGGATACACCACCGAGCGCGTTCACGACGACCAAGTGGAAGTCAACGTCAAAGCCGCCGAAAAAATGGCGAAACTCCACGACGCCTTGAAAGCCTCCGGCTACGATGGACACGAACTTGAAGTCTATCTCGTACGCTTGTTGTTTTGCCTGTTTGCCGACGATACGGGCATCTTTCCGCAAGACAGCTTCTTGCGCTACATCGAAGCCTCCAAGCCGGACGGCTCCGATCTTTCCGGGCATATCGCGCAGTTGTTTGAACTGCTCAACACGCCGGAAGAAACCCGCGCCAAACGAACGCTGCTGTCCGACGAACTCAAACAATTCCGCTACATCAACGGCGGATTGTTCGAGAACAGGCTTCCTCCCGCCGACTTCGACATTAAAATGCGGCAGACGTTGATCGAATGCATCCACTTCGATTGGAACAAAATCAGCCCCGCCGTCTTCGGCGCCATGTTTCAGGGCGTGATGGACAAAACCCAGCGGCGCGAATTGGGCGCGCACTACACCAGCGAAGAAAACATCCTCAAACTGATCAACCCGCTGTTCATGGATGAACTGTGGAAAGAATTTGATCGCGTCAAAACCGATCCGGCGGCGCTCGACCGCTTCCATGAAAAAATCAGCCGCCTGAAATTCCTCGACCCGGCCTGCGGCTGCGGCAACTTCCTCATCATCACCTACCGCGAACTGCGTCTGCTGGAGCTCGAAGTTTTGAAAATGAAGAGCAGCAGACAGCGAATACTCGATATTTCGTCACTGCTGAAAGTGGGCGTCGAACAATTCTACGGCATCGAATACGAAGATTTCCCCTGCCAGATCGCCACCGTCGGCATGTGGCTGATCGACCACCAAATGAATCTGCGCGTCTCCGAGGAATTCGGTCAGTATTACGCCAGGTTGCCGCTGACCCATAGCGCCACCATCGTCCAGGGAAACGCGCTGCGGATGGATTGGCAAGGTATCGTGCCGAAAAAGGAATTGAGTTTTATTTTAGGTAATCCGCCGTTTGTGGGTTACTCCAACCAAAGCGATGAACAAAAAAAGGATATCCTATCGGTCTATCTCGACACAAACGGCAAACCATTCAAGAACGCTGGAAAGATAGATTATGTGGCGGCGTGGTACTACAAGGCGGCTCAATATCTGCGAGGAACGCAAATCCGCGCCGCTTTCGTTTCGACCAATTCTATTACACAGGGGGAACAGGTTGCCGCCGTTTGGAAGCCGCTTTTTGAGATGTTCGGCGTACATATAAATTTTGGCTATCGCACCTTCAAATGGGGCAACGAAGCCAAAGGCAAAGCGGCGGTACATTGCGTCATCGTCGGATTTAGCGGTAGGAGCGGGTTTCAAACCCGCCCCGCTGCCGGTCCCGGAGGCTTGTTTATTTACGACATCGCCGGAACGAAAATCCCCGCGAAAAATATCAGCCCATACCTCGTGGATGCGCCGAGTATTTTTGTCGAGAGCCGGAAAAAGCCGCTTTGCGATGTGCCGCCGATGATGACCGGCAATCGTCCCGCTGATGGTGGACATCTGATAATTGAAAATGAGGATTTGGAGAATTTTGTAAAGGCTGATCCGTTATCTGAGAAATACATCTGTCGTTTCATGGGTTCGGAAGAATTTATCAATAACAAAAAGCGTTGGTGCTTGTGGTTGGTGGGTATTTCGCCTGCTGAAATTAGGCAAATGCCCGAAGTCATGAAACGGATTGCCGCCTGTAAACAAGACCGCGAAAACTCACCAGATGCGGGTAGGCGGAAACTAGCAGAAATGCCTACTCTGTTCCGGGAACAGGTGACATCCGAGAAGGATTTTATTGTTGTCCCTGCGGTATCGTCAGAAAGGCGGCACTATATACCGATAGGTTTTTTGCCACCTTCGGTAATTGTTAGCAATTTGGTTACTTTTATTCCCAATGTCACGCTCTACTATTTTGGGATTTTGACGTCGAATGTGCATAATACCTGGACACGGGCGGTTTGTGGGCGTTTGAAAAGCGACTATCGCTATTCAAAGGATGTGGTCTATAACAATTTCCCTTGGCCAGACGCAACCGACGAACAAAAAACGGCAATAGAAAAACTGGCGCAAGCCATCCTTGACGCGCGGGCATTGTTCCCTGACAGCAGCCTCGCCGATCTCTACGACCCGTTGACCATGCCGCCGGAGCTCCTGAAAGCCCACCACAACCTTGACCGCGCCGTGATGAAACTCTACGGTTTTTCCAAAGACATTACCGAAGCGCAATGTGTCGCGGCCTTGATGGAAAAATATCAAAAAATGGTGCAAATAAAATCATGAATGAGCCGCCTTTTCGCAACCCCAATCGCCTGAGAGATTATGATTACAGCCAGAACGGCGCGAATGATTCTCCCGTAGGGGCGGCATCCTGCCGCCCGCGATTATCGAAAATTGGAGAAATGATTTCAACAGCAATAGGCGGCAGAATGCCGCCCCTACGGCGGCCCGAATTTTATAGGCCACATGGGTTGGGTTTGTGGATTTTGCAAAACAGGAAATAAAACATGAATGAATTTCCCCTTCGCAAACCCAATCGCCTGAGAGATTATGATTACAGTCAGAATGGCGGGAATTATTCTCCCGTAGGGGCGGCATCCTGCCGCCCGCGATTATCGAAAATCGGAGAAATGATTTCAACAGCAACAGGCGGCAGAATGCCGCCCCTACGGCGCTCCGATTCAACGAGAATAGGCGGCAAGATGCCGCCCCTACGGCGCTTCGATTCAACGAGAATAGGCAACAGGAAGCCGCCCCTACGGCGCTTCGATTCAACGAGAATAGGCGGCAGGATGCCGCCCCTACGGTGCCCCGATTCAACGAGAATAGGCGACAAGATGCCGCCCCTACGGCGCTTCGGTTCAATGGGTTTGGCGCCGTAACCGCGCCAACAACAACGCGAGAAATGAAACATGAATGAACCGCCTTTTCGCAAACCCAATCGCCTGAAGGATTATGATTACAGCCAAAACGGCGCGTATTTCATAACGGTATGCGCGAAAGAACGGCAGAAATTATTCGGCAGTATCGATAATTCCGTAGGGGCGGCATCCTGCCGCCTGCGATTATCGAAAATCGGAGAAATCGTTGCGGCAGAGATATTGCGCTTATCGCAAACCTACGACGGCGTTGCCGTTGACCGCCATGTTGTTATGCCCAACCATGTTCATCTTCTTATCACCATCTTCGACAGCAACGGGCGGCAG
>WRFN01000014.1 GCA_009778785.1 Betaproteobacteria bacterium
CGTCCCCGAAGTTACTCCGGTCACACTGCCCGACGGGCTGATCGTGCCACCCGTCCCCGCGCTGGCGGTGATGGTGTAGGTGGTGGTTATCGGAGCAAACGACGCCGTGACGGTGCAGTTGGCGGTGACGGCGTTGGTCGTGAAAGTAAACGTGCCGCTGCCGCTGGCCGGCGAGCCGCCACAAGTACCGCCGATGGAAGCGGTGTACCCCGTATTGGCGGTTACGGTGAACGCCTTGGTCGAGCCATAGTTCACGGAGGAACTGCCCAACGGGCTGATGCTGCCGCCGGTGCCGGAAACGCTGGCGGTAACGGTATAGGGGGTCGGCGTAAACGTCGCCACCACTGTACAGTTGGCGGTAATGGCGTTGGTCGTGTAGGTGTTGCCGCTCAACGTGCCGCCACAGGTACCGCCGACGGACGCGGTGTATCCCGTATTCGGCGTGACCGTGAACGTTCTGGTCGTTCCTGAAGCCACTCCGGTCACGCTACCCGACGGGCTGATGCTGCCGCCGGTGCCGGAAACGCTGGCGGTGATGGTATAAGAGGAGGGACTCAGATATTGCTTGACTTGATCGTAAACCACATAAAGGCTCGAATAACAGCTGGCATTGCCATCTCGAAATGTTGATCCATCTGGGTGGAGGTATGAAGGGCCGAGGGTATTATAGGGTTGGCCTGTGTACGCGCAAGCGGCGTTGCCGCCATACAGCCCACCCCGCAGGTAGTAATTGCCACCAGACAAAGTGAACAACCCCGACCCGCTACTGCCAGGTTCGACGGTGCCTTCCGACCAACTGACGAGAGGAAAGTAGGCAAAATTTAAGCCTGCCGAAGGCGAAAAAAAGGTGTCGCAGGCTCTTCCCTCTCCTTTTCCGGTGCTGATTTTTTTGACATCTGATTTTGGATGGTGGATACCAATCATAGCGCCAGATGAAAAGGAGCTGGCATCCCAAGCTGCAAAGTAAGCGCCAGCCGGAGCGGGGTTGTTGAGGCGAAGCAGCAACGTATCGGTAGCGACGCCGGCATGCAAAAGCTGCGCTCCACCAGATAATAGAGAATAGTTGGAGTTCAATGCAGAGCCCCCGCAACTGGCGTATTCATAAAACCAGTACGTATTTAGGGTGTTTGCTGCCGTTTGGGTGCTGATGCAATGGGCTGCGCTCCAGAAATAAGGGGTTTGCGAGTTGATGGAATCGTTCAGCAGTGTCCCAGTACATGTATAGGAACCATCAGGTAACGAATACACCATCCTGGCAACGGCTTTGGAGGTATTCTGAAAAGCCGTTCCGAGAGAAGCAAACTTGCAGGCAACATCAACTTCGCAAGACGCCGACGCCTTGACAAGGGCAGTGGTATTGAAGCCTTCCTTAGCCGAGGTAAAAAGATGGGAGATAGCGTTCAGATGAACATTGGCATCTGCCTCGCTTACCGACAAAGGCAAAAATATCTCGATGTGTTGGATTTCACCCTCGGTAATTGGCGTCCAGTAAATCTTGTCATCATCGCGTAATGCGTTGACTTCTTTGCCAGTGATGACACCGATGATTCTGTCCGGTGCATCGGAACCGGAAAAACGCAGTTCGGCACTATCAGGCAGCGCAAGAATTTGCAGCGCAGCCCGCAAGGAATGGGCTTCTGGAGAGGTTATCTCCAACCAAGCAACAGAGCCATCACTGACTCTTTGCCAATTCAAGCTAAGGGGCATCGCTTTGCTGAGTTCTGTATCAGCATAACGGGTAGTGCCGATTTTGATCGCTTTAGCGAGAAGGTGATTTTCAAAATCCGGGCTGTTTTCTTCCTGCAATTTTGTTAGCGCCGACTTGGAAAGCGGTAGAAAAATGGCGCTGGTTGTGTTGCTGCTGTTTGGCGAGGAATGCCAAAAAACGGCTTTGTTGGCCTTAGCCGATAGCGCCGACGAATCTGATAAAACCGGCGTTCCCTCAACACGCATAACGTCAGATGCAAACGCGACCGACGCGGATAGCGACAACGCGGCAGTGCAAAAGAAGAGAAAAGCAAACAGGAAGGCTCGAACCATCACCTTGCCCCCCTTCCCCCAACGTCCGATTGCAGATCTGAGGTTTGTAACACCCGTGCAGAATCGTTTCATTTTTTGCCTACTCCCTTTGTTTGTTAAAAAATAAAGAAGCCCTTGTGGAAGTTTCGAAACCGGAGAAAAGAAAGCCACCGGGATAATTACGCTTCCACACTTCAATACTTAAGCCAACGTCGTAAGGACTCTAACATGGCTGAAAACGCAAAACAACAAAAAAAGGTGGAGATTTCGTGAAAGTTCTAATGAATTTTTTTTATGACCTTGCAGCTTGATAAATGCTAATATGTTTAATTGTTAATAATTGTAAATAGCCAAAAAGCATAAAAAATTCTTTACATTGGCGTTAAATCGACATTTTTCCCTGAAATAAGACACTTTTAGGCTCGCTTTATAAGACACAATTTAGACACAATCGTGACCGTCAAGCTTTCTTTTACTGACCGCGGCGGCCATGACGTTTTCACCAGTTGTGGCGATTTCAGCGTGCGGGCAGCTTTGACGCGGCTTTAGCTTATATGCTTGCGTATTTTGCGCAGCGCCTTTCTGTACAAGGCGTGCGGTAAGTGAGGCGCCAAGGCGATATCCTCAGCGCTGATCTCTACTGCTTGCGTCAGCCCTTCTTCACCGGCGCCGTCTCGGTCAAGCCGTTCATGTATTTTTGCAACACCCGCGGGATTCGCACTGAGCCGTCTTCTTGTTGATAGTTTTCCAGCACGGCGACCAAGGCGCGACCGACGGCTACGCCAGAGCCGTTCAAGGTGTGCACGAACTCCGTCTTGCCTTGCGCATTGCGGAAACGAGCCAGCAACCGTCGCGCTTGAAAAGCCTCGCAATTGGAACACGACGAAATTTCGCGGTAGGTGTTCTGCGCCGGCAGCCATACTTCGAGATCGTAAGTTTTTGCCGACGCAAAACCGATGTCGCCGGTGCACAACGCCACCACGCGATACGGCAATTCCAGCGCTTGCAAAATCGCTTCGGCGTGACCGGTCAACGTTTCGAGCGCTTCATACGATTGTTCGGGATGAACGATTTGCACCATCTCGACTTTATCGAACTGGTGTTGACGAATCATGCCGCGCGTGTCCTTGCCATAGCTTCCTGCTTCCGAGCGAAAACATGGCGTATGCGCAGTTAATTTGAGCGGCAGCACCTCAGCAGATAAAATTTTGCCGCGCACCGAATTGGTCAGCGTAATTTCGGAGGTGGAAATGAGATACAGCGCCTCGCCTTCACCCTCGGCGCCACCCTTGCGCACCGAAAACATGTCGGCCTCAAACTTCGGCAACTGCGCCGTCCCGATTAGCGTTTCAGCATTGACGATGTATGGCGTACAACACTCGGTGTAACCGTGTTGCTGCGTGTGCGTATCAAGCATGAACTGCGCCAGCGCCCGATGCAAGCGCGCCACGTCGCCGCGCAAAAACGCAAAACGCGAGCCGGATAATTTCGCCGCCGTTTCAAAATCCAGCCCGCCCAGCGTTTCACCGATATCGGTGTGGTCACGCGGCGCAAACGTAAACGAGCGCGGCGTTCCCCAACGGCGAACTTCGACGTTGTCGGTTTCCGATTTTCCGACCGGCGTGGTCTCGTGCGTCAGATTGGGCAGGGTCAACAAAAAATCACGTAACTGCCCTTGCAAACCGGCCAGAACATTTTCCATTCCCGACAGCGCATCGCCCAACCCACCAACTTCCGCCATCAGCGCGGCAGCATCCTCGCCCTTGCCTTTGGCAATGCCGATTTGCTTGGAGAGCGCGTTACGCTTTGCTTGCAATTCCTGAGTTTGCGTTTGAATGGCTTTGCGCTCGTTTTCGAGACGCTCAAAAGTCGCGGTATCCAGCGTCACGCCGCGCTTGGCAAGCGCCGCCGTCACCGCGTCAAGATTCTGCCGAAAAAGATTGATGTCGAGCATGTCGGTTCAATCCGAAAAAAGGTCAATGAAAAGGTCAATGAAAAGGCGTCTGAGTGATCGCGCCGTTATTCGCGCATTTATTCATACCGCACGTTGATGATTTCGTAAACCCGCACGCCTGCCGGCGCGTGAACTTCCGCCTGGTCGCCCTCGCTCTTGCCGATCAGCGCCCGCGACACCGGCGAATGCACCGAGATTTTGCCGACCCGCATGTCCGCCTCGTCGTCGCCGACGATGATGTACGTCCGACGGTCGCCGCTATCGACATCTTCGACATCGACCGTCGCGCCGAAAACCACCCGCCCCTCGCCGTGTAGCGTTGTCGGGTCGATCACATGCGCCACCGCCAGCTTGCTTTCGATTTCGATGATGCGACCTTCGATGAAGCCCTGACGCTCACGCGCCGCTTCATAGTCGGCATTTTCGGACAGATCGCCGTTGGAACGCGCATCGGCAATCGCCTGAATGACATGAGGCCGATCCACCGTTTTCAACCGTTGAAGTTCGGCCTTGAGTTGCGTTGCGCCCGCGACCGTCATTGGAACCTTTTTCATCACACCCTCGGTATGAAAAATCATAAAAGAAAAGACCGGAAGCGCGCGCTTCCGGCCATGACTTATTTAGTGAGTATATCAGGAATTCCGACGATAGTGTCAACCCCGCACACCCCAAGCCGAGTCATGCTGAAAAACTGAAACGCCGCTGTTCTTTCAACAAATCCTCGGCAACTGCTCCCCCGTCAGCCAGTCCACGATGCGGCTGCCGCCAAACGCCGTCTTCATCTGCACGAAATGGTGGTCATCTTCAACCGCTTCGCCGATGATCGCAGCGTTGACGCCCAGCGGATGCTTGCGCATCACCGCCAGCAAACGGTCGGCGTCCGCTGCCGCGCAAATCGCCACCAGCTTGCCCTCATTCGCCGCATAGAGCGGATCGAGGCCGAGAAATTCGCAGGCGGCGCTGACTTCGGGGCGCACCGGCAAGACCGTTTCTTGAATGACCATGCCGCAACCCGATTGTCGGGCAAACTCGTTCAACGTCGTCCCCAGCCCGCCGCGCGTCGGATCGCGCAGACAATGAATGTCCGGCACTTCTTCAACCATCGCCGCCACCAGCGTGTGCAACGCGGCAGTGTCGGAACACAACGCCGTCTCGAACGACAATTCTTCGCGCAACGCCATCACCGCCACGCCGTGATCGCCGATGGTGCCGCTCACCAGAATTTTATCGCCGGCGCACGCGCGGTCGCCGCGAACGTCCACGCCCGACGGCACCACGCCGATGCCGGTGGTCGTGATGAAAACACCGTCGCCCTTGCCCTGCTCGACCACTTTGGTGTCGCCGGTCACGATTGAAACTTTCGCCTCGCGCGTCGCCGCCGCCATCGAATCGACAATGCGTTTCAAATCTGCCAGCGGCAAACCTTCTTCGAGAACGAACGACGCCGCCAGATACAGCGGTCGCGCGCCGGCCATCGCCACATCGTTGATTGTACCGTGCACCGACAAGCACCCGATGTCGCCGCCGGGAAAAAACAGCGGCGAAATCACATGCGCGTCGGTGGACATCACCATCCGCCCCGCCGTCACGTCGAACGCGGCTTGATCGTTGCCTTGTCGCAAGTAATCGTTGTCAAACGCTTCGGCAAACAACTCGTCGATCAGTTGCGCCGAAGCGCGACCGCCGCTGCCGTGACTCATGTCGATGCGCCCGTTTTTGAAATCGAGCGGTCGAATGTAATCAGCGCGACGTTTGGAATTTCCTTTACTCATGCGTTGGCCTCCTCTGCCGCTCCACGTTTCACGTCGCGGAAACGCCCGTAAGTGTAATACGCCGCGCACGCGCCCTCGGACGACACCATGCACGAACCGAGCGGATTGTCTGGCGTGCAGGCAGTGCCGAACACTTTGCACTCGCGCGGGGTTTTGACGCCGCGCAAAATCGCGCCGCACTGGCACGACTTGTGATCCGCCACTTTGCGATACGTCAAGCCGAAGCGAACCTCGGCATCGAACTCGCGGTAATCCGGATGAATTTGCAGCGCGCTCTTCGGCATCTCGCCCAAACCGCGCCACTCGAAACTATCACGCAACGCGAGCGTTTCCGCCATCAGCGCTTTCGCCTTGACGTTGCCCGCCGGCGTCACCGCCCGCGTGAATTCGTTTTCAACTTCGGCGCGCTCTTCGTTCAACTGCCGCACCAGCATCAAAATCGCCTGCATCACATCGAGCGGTTCAAAACCGGCAATCACCACCGGCTTGCGAAAGCGCGTCACGAACGGTTCATACGCGGCGCTGCCAATCACCGTCGAAACGTGCGCCGGCCCGATGAACCCATCGAGGCGCGCGCCTTCGGCGCTGGCCTCGGCCAGCGTCAGCAGATGCGTGATCGCCGGCGGCGTCAACACATGGTTGCAAAAGACGCTGAAATTTTTCAGCCCCTGCGCTTTCGCTTGTTTCAAAATCAGCGCCGTCGGCGGCGTCGTCGTCTCGAAACCGATGGCGAAAAACACCACTTGTCGATCCGGATGTTTCTGCGCCAGCGTCAACGTGTCGGCGCACGAATAAAGCATCCGAATGTCGGCGCCTTGCGCTTTCGCCTTCATCAGCGAGATGCCGCCCGACGCCGGTACCCGCATCGTGTCGGCGTAAGTGCAAACCATCGCACCGTGATCGCGCGCCAACTCGATGGCGCTGTCGATCCGACCGATCGGCAATACGCACACGGGGCAACCTGGGCCGTGAATCATGCGCACGTTCGGCGGCAGCAAATCAATCAAACCGTAGCGTGAGATCGCGTGCGTGTGACCGCCGCAAAACTCCATCAAGTGATAACGACGCTCGGCTTTGACCTCGCGCGCGATGGCGCGCGCCAGTTGTTGCGCCAGCGCGCCGTCACGAAATTCGTCAATGTATTTCATCAATGCACCGCCGCCGCGTTTTCGGCCAGCCCTGCTGCGCGCATCGTCGCCAGCGTCGCTTCCGCTTCTGCCGGATCGAGTTTCGACAACGCATAACCGACATGAACGATCACGTAATCGCCCACCGCCGCATCATCGACCAACGCCAGCGACACTTGATGTCGCACGCCCGAAAGTTCGACGATGGCTGTCTCGTCGTCTTTTTTTTCCATGATCCGAACCGGAATCGCCAGACACATAATAATCTCCCTACACCGAATGATTCATTGAAGCGCGCGCCGCCACCCAGGCTTGTCCCAAACTCAACCCACCATCGTTGGCCGGCGCCGCTTGCGCCTGCCATACAGTATAACCGCGCGCCCGCAAGCCGTCGCCAACCCCGCGCGCCAACAACGCATTCACGAAGCAACCGCCACCGCACGCCACTTGCTTGAGACCCAATCGTCGCGCCGCCGCATCCGCCCATTCGACGACGGCAGCAATCAGCGTACCGTGAAACAAGGCCGCGCCTTCCATCGCATCTTCTGCATCGAACAAGCGATGAACCAGCGGCAAAAGATCGAGCTCACCGTCGGCGCTGATTCGATACGCTAAATTCTCATTAGGCAAATTCGCAGGCAACTCTGCGCCTGATTTCTGTTTCAAATAACGATGCGCCAAACCTTCGAGCCGCATCGCCGCTTGTCCCTCGAAAGTCATCTGCTCGCATACTTTTAACGCCCCTGCCGCCGCATCGAAATAACGTCCCATGCTGGTAGTTAACGGCGCATGCGGTGAATCTTTTTCCAACGAGCGTTTTTCCAGCGCACGCGCCAACACCGCCGCAACTGTTGCCGCCGCCGGTTGTTGCAAAAAGCGCCGCTCGATCTCGCCCGCGCGCCCCGTTTGCGCCAACACACTCGCCGCCATTCGCCAAGGTTCGCGCGCTGCCCGATCGCCACCGGCCAGATGCAACGGCAGCAAATGGCCGACGCGCCGACATCGAGCGCCGTCGAAATGCAACAACTCGCCGCCCCATGCCGTGCCGTCGTCGCCGAGGCCGGTGCCGTCAAACGCCAAGCCCAACACCGGCGCGTCGATGCGATGTTCGGCCAGTACCGCCGCAATGTGAGCGTGATGGTGCGCCACGCCGACCATCGGCACGTTGAAGCGTCGCGCTAACGCGCTGGCCGCTTGCGTACTGTAGAAATCGGGATGCAAGTCGTGCGCGATGCGCGTCGGCGTCACGTCGAGTAATGCCAACCAATGTTCAATGGCCTCATCGAAAGCGCGGCAAGTGGCGGCGTTGTCGAGGCTGCCGATGTGCGGCGACAAAAACGCCTCGTCGCCGCGCGTCACGCAAATCGTGTTTTTGAAATAACCGCCGACCGCCAGCACCGGCGGCGGCGCATTGCTCAAGCGAATGGCGCGCGGCGTGTAACCGCGCGCGCGCCGAATGAATTGCGGCTTCGGTGAAACTTGCAGAGGAGCTTGTGACTCCGTCGCGCGCACCACGCTGTCGTCGCAACGCGCGATGATGGCGCGGTCGTGCAACAACCAACCGTCGGCGATGCCTTGCAAGCGCTGCAACGCTTCTTCGTTGCCGACCACCAGCGGTTCGCCGCCCGGATTGGCCGAAGTCATCACCAGCGTCAACGGTTGCGCTTCTCGCAACCACTCCGGCGTTGCCGGTCGGCCTTGCGCTTCGTGAAACAACAAATAATGCAATGGCGTGTAAGGCAGCATCAACCCCAGCGTGTTCATGTCCGGCGCGATGCCGACCAGCACCGCGTCGGCGTGCGCTTTTTTCGGCAACAACACGATGGGGCGTTCGATGCTTTCCAGTAACGCCGCTTCTTCGGCGGAAACATCGCACCATTGTCGCGCCGACGCCGTGTTCAACACCATCAACGCAAACGGTTTTTCATCGCGCGCCTTGCGCCGACGCAACGCCGCCACCGCTTCGGCGCAAGTGGCATCGCACACCAGATGAAAACCACCCAAGCCCTTGATCGCCACGATCTCGCCACGCCGGATGCTTTTCAGTACTTCGGCCATCGCGTCGGGCACGTCCCGTTCTTTGTCGGTATCGTACGCGCGCCGCCATTGCAACTTCGGCCCGCACTGCGGACAAGCATTCGGTTCGGCGTGAAAACGGCGATGCGCCGGATCGGTGTATTCGGCGAAGCATGTCGGGCATTGCGCGAACACCGCCATGCTGGTCATCGCCCGATCGTAAGGCAAGCCGCGCACCAACGTATAGCGCGGCCCACAATGCGTGCAGTTGATGAACGGATAACGGTAGCGACGATCTCCAGGCGTCAACATCTCGCGCAAACAATCGTCGCAAATCGCGTTGTCGGGTCCGATCATCGTCGCCAGCGCGCCCTCGTGCGCGCTTTTGATGACGTTGAAGCCGCGCGCGTCAGCAACGCAAGTGATCTCCTGCACCATCACTTCGTCGATGCGCGCCAGTCGCGGCGCTTCCGCCACCAAGCGTTGCGCAAAAGTTTCCAGTTGCGCCGCGCTGCCTTCAGCTTCGATGGTCACGCCGCTCACACCATTCTGCACCCAGCCGATCAACGCCATGTCGCTCGCCAACCGATGAACGAACGGGCGAAAGCCGACACCCTGCACGATCCCGCGCACTTGAAAGCGGCGGCGCAAACGGGGAGTTGCCGAAACCGGCATCAAGCGTCTCGCAACTGCGCTTCCAGCGCCGCGATTTTTTTCCGCAGCGCCTGAACATCATTCAATCGTGTCGCGCGCGCCGCTTCGACGCCACGCTTCAACCACGCCAACCAGGCATCCATGCCTTCGCCAGTGGTCGCCGACACTTTCATCACCGTCAACTTCGGCTGAATTCGGCGCGCGTACTCGATCGCCCGCTCGACATCGAAATCCACATACGGCAGCAAATCTATTTTGTTGATCAGCAACACATCGGCGGCGTGAAACATATCGGGGTACTTCAGCGGTTTGTCGGTGCCTTCGGTCACCGACAGAATCGCCACCTTGTGCGCTTCGCCGAGATCGAACGCGGCGGGGCATACCAGATTGCCGACGTTCTCGATGAACAGCAGCGCATCTTCCAGTTTCGGCAACTTCGGCAACGCTTGCGACACCATGCGCGCATCGAGATGGCAACCTTTGCCGGTGTTGATTTGCACCGCCGGCGCGCCAGTGGCGCGCACGCGATTGGCGTCGTTCTCGGTTTGCTGATCGCCTTCGATGACCGCGCACGACACTTCGTCGCGCAACGCTTCGATGGTGTGCACCAGCAACGTCGTCTTGCCCGAGCCGGGGCTGGACACCAGATTCAGCGTGAACAATCCCTGATCGACAAACTGCTGCCGGTTCAGTCGCGCCACCGCATCGTTTCTCTCCAGCAAGTCGCGCTCGATTTCGATGACTCGCGCCGCCGACACTTCCGGCGCATGCACTGCCCCCAGCGCCGCATGATCGTGACGATGCGGATGCTCCTGATCGCCGTGGCTGTGGCCGTGATCATGCGCGTGCGCGCCTTCGTGCGTGTGCGGATGATCGTGCGCGTGCGTGTGTGAATGGCTGTGCGACTCGCTGCCGTCGCCGTGAGCGTGAGTGTGCGAATGTTCGTGAACATGCGCATGACTGTGCCACGTTCCGTCTTCGTGTTGATGCAGATGTTCATCGACTGCCACGCCGTCGATCTTCACTTCATCGTGACCACAACCGCAAGTTGAACACATAACCGCCTCCTTTTCTTTCTAAACAATTTCAATCGACGCAATCCGCATCGCGTCGCCTTGCGTGACTGTCAACTGGTAACGCCCACACTCAGGGCAAGCATCGCCGAGTTTTGCCAGTGCTACTGTCTTTGAGCACAACATGCACCAGGCAGTTCCCGGCACCTCGATCACCTCGAAGCGCGCGCCTTCGGCAATACCGCCGCGCGTGACCACGTCGAACGCAAACGCCAGCGCATCGCGGTCAACGTGCGACAACGCGCCCAACTCGAACTGCACCGATTTGACCCGTTGCGCGTGATTTTTGCGCGCTGTGCTTTCAACGATTTCCAGCATGCTCTCGGCGAGCGACATTTCATGCATGCGCCACCTCGATATCAAAAGCCACGCACGGGTCGAGCGTTTGCACCAGCCAAGTTGCGTACACTTGCAAACGCGCGACATCCATCGCCGCGAAACCGCGCAAGGTCGCCAGCGCGCCGTCACGATGCAAATTCCAATCGGTCGGCGCACACACTTCATAAGCGGCGATGTTTTGCCCCGCCAACTGCGCGCGATGCACCAGCACGCCGCGCGCGCATTCAACTTCCGCCATGCCGTCACCGTCGCCAAGCGAATAAAGGCGAACCCATGGTTTTTCCTTCGCAGCATTTTCCTTCGCCGCGTCGCTTCCTGTTTCGAGCAACCCGGCCAACGTCGTAGCCACATCGACGAGCCGCGCCCACAATCTCGCCGCCACGCTGTTACCCGAACGCGCCGCCACCGGCGCCATTCGCTCATCCTGTTGCACACGCCGCCAACTGCTGGCATCGTAAGGCGAATGCAGCAGCGCCGACCACGACAACTTGCCGGCGCGAAACATCACCAGCGGCAACGGCGACAGCGCCGTTTTTCCTAGCGTCGGCACTTCGTTTTCCATCAAACGGAACCAGCGCAGGATCGGCAACGCTTCGTTCGCAACAGTCTCACCCTGCCAACGCAGCGCCGAAACACCGAACACATGGCGCGCGCACAATTGATCCCACGTTTGCACGATCGGTTTCGCTTCCTTCATCAGCGCGGCAAGTTCCGTATCGCTGATTTCATGGTGCAGCGCTTTTTGCAGCCGCGTCAAAAGCGCCGTACCGTCGCGCCACGCCCGTGAGAAATCCGCGATCAACGCCGCGCCCTCCGTGCTCTGCCGCGACAACAACGCTTCCGGCAAGCCGAGACACAGCGACCGCAAACTTTCTTGCACGCTTTCGATTTTCACCGCCAGTGTGTGCGCCGCGAACTGCGCCGGCGATAGCGACTGTCCGAACGCCGCCGCCACCGCGCCCGCCGTGGCCGCTGCTTGCGCCTGCGCGCAAATGCTGAAAACCGACGGCAACAAGGTCACCGCTTCTTGCGCCGACCGCTGTCCCAATAACGCCGTCGCATCGAAACGCGGCAACCGCACGTCCAGCGCGCTCACGCGCCCGTCGTTCACCGTCAATTTCAACGTCAGTTTGCGTTCCATTTCGTTTTCCCTTACCGCGTTGTCTGTGAAAAACGGCCGCGCAAAAAATCGCGCTTCGACATCGGTTTCGCCATTTTTTCCTGCAGCGTCGCCTGTGGTTTTTCTTCGCCCGGCGTTGCCGCCGCATCGCTTTCCAGCAACGCCTTCAGCGCAAACTCGGCAACTTGCCGCGCCGTTTCATGATCTTCAAACTGCTGCACCGGCGAGAGCAGCGAACACATCATGTATTCACCGACCGTCTCGTCGTGCGCCATGATGAAATCGTAGTTGCCCGCCGGGAACTGATAATGCAAACGCTCGCCGCGCGCCGCTTTCGGCCAGCGCTCCGATTCACGCGGCAACAACATCAAATTCATCAGCCACGGCGTCACCATCACGCCCAGCCAGAATCCCTGCCAGGGATGAAAGCCGACCGCTTCCACGCGCAGCGCCGGATTGAGAAACGGCAACCCCTGCATTCGGGTACTGCCGATTTTCTCGAACACTTCGCAAAGTCGCGCCGACGGATCGGGGATCATCGCGCCTTCATCACTCATCACTGCCGCTTCCTTGCTCATGCTTCATCAGCCAACACTAAAAACTGTTCTTTGGTCGCGCCGCACAACGGACACGCCCAATGTTCCGGCAAATCGTAAAACGGTACGCCCGGCGGGATTTGCTGATCGGGGTCGCCCTCGGCCGGATCGTAAACGTACCAGCACACTTTGCATTCGAGCCGCGTGGTCGGGCCGATCTTGCTGTTGTCGCCGAGATAAGAGCCTTCAAAAAGCATCACTGCGCCTCCGCATCGTCGCGCATCCAGGCGATCAATTCCGCCAAGCGACCGCGCGCATCGTCGATGTCTTCGGCAGCAGCCAGCACCAGCGATGGCCGCTCAGCGATCACCAGCGTGTTCAGAATCAACGTGTTCTTGCTGTTGAAATGCTGGATACGCCAGATGTGCTGCGTTCCCGTTGACGTGACCCGACAACTTCCGAAGCTCTTTGAAATGATCGCCACCGGCCCGACCGGCAACGCTTCCTGCAACGCCTGATGATCAGCGGGCGTCAGCGGCAGCAAAGTCAAATTGATTTCGTGCGCATTTTCGTTTACATCTTCAAGCGATGATGTGGCGCCGTTTCCTTCGGCGCCGAACGCCGCCAGTTGCGCGCGAATTTCAACGAACACCGCCGGCGCATTCATCGCGCCTTCCGGCAACGCCACTTCCGGCAACGTCGGTTTCGCGCCGCGCGCCGCCGCCTCGATCAACACCTGCGGCAAACTGCCGGCTTCGATCCAGTAGGCAACTTCTTCGCCTTGTGCATTCAATTCGCGCACCCGCCAAACGCCGGTGAAAACCGATTCCTGCACGCGCACGTCGCAACCCGGCAACCCTTCCACCCGCGCACTGACTTCGCCTTCACCCAGCACATCGTTCAAAATATTCAACACCGCCGCCGGTTGATCGCGCAGATCGAGCCGCACTCCGGCCGCTTGCGCGTCAAACGTCCAATCGTTCAACGCATCGAGAAATTTTTGCAACAACTGATACGCCGCAGTCAACGCCGATGTATCGACGTTCTCAGGCACGCGCGGCATCGAAAACGTCACCATGCCGCGCGGCATTTCAGGATATTGCATCTCGTCTTCTTCGTGCCGCGTACCTTCCGGCACGGCGTGAATGGGAATGGAAAGCGGTTTCATCAATACATCCGTCAATAAAAAACAATCTTTGAAAAACAACGCGCTGAACAACCAAAGGAACGCTGAACCGTTCCTGACCATTCGGGCTGAACCTGTCGAAGTTCCCGATAATACGCCCGCTGCCCTTCGACAAGCTCAGGGCGAACGGGATAAATCAGCGCTTCCTTAGTGGCAATGCTCATCATGACCATCAGCGGAGCGAACCGTCACGCCGATCGACGGCGGCCGACTCGGCGTTGCCCGCTGCAAGCGCGCCATCTCCAACTGATACTCGTCCCAAGGACGCATCCCGTCGATCGCGCCCAGATACTTGCCGTCGCGCAACAACACAAACGCCGGCCAGCGCCGAAAACCATAGCGCGGCTGCAACGCCCGCGCCGCTTCGGGCAACAACACACCCAGACGCATCGGCTCCGCCGATGTCGCCAACAACTCCGGCGCGATCACCGCCAGATCGAGCGTTTCACGATAACGCACCGGGTCTTCGGTAAAAAAAAGCAGAAGCAAACCCGGTGTTTTCTTCAACACCTCATCAAACGCTTCGAGCGAAATCTCAAAAGTGTCGGCGCGTTCCAAAAGCCGCGCCACCAATGGCGGAACGCCAACTGCAACCGTTTCAGCCATCACAACACATCCTTTCTCGCTTTGCTCGCGGCCAGTTCGGCCTGCAAGTGCGGCGGCAAAATCGGTTCACGGTTCACCAGATCGGCGAACAAAGTATCGAGTTGCGACATATCGCCGTTCATCGTTTGCGCCAGCGCCAGCAACGCATCGCTGGTCTGCGCCGCTTCCTCCGGCGACATCACCCGCAACGCCGAACCCTGAAACGTCAGCAACCAGGTTCCCGGCGCTTGCTCGCCGACCAGCAGCAAATTGATCCGCTCGCGTCGCCCGCCGTCGCGCGCTTCACACCAGACGACAGCGTTCTCTCCGCCTTCTTCCGTCACCCGCATCGGAATACCGACACACATTTTATTTCCCCATCGACAAAAAACGGGGGTCGCCGAAACGGCAAGCCTCTTCTTCCGACGGCCTCTCGTTCTCATATATTTCCAGCGCCAACACCTGCGCGTTCAACGGCGTCGCCACTTCATCGTCGGCGCGCGTCACTACCTCGACACCCCAGCCCGCCAACTCCTCGGCAGCCAGCGCCACCGCTTCGGGAATCCGCTTCTTGACCGCCTCGCGCAAACTGCCGCCGAAATCATCGAGCACCTCCGGCTGCACCCCGATCACCGTGATCTTCTCCGGCACCGTGCCCAGCAAATACGCATGCGCCAACACCTCGCTCAACGTCGTCTGATGCGGTGAAATCTTGGTGGAACAGTAAACGGGAACCTCGTCATCGCGCAAAACCTTCAGCGAAGCCGGCGGCAAATGAAAATCAATCGCGTCGAACACCAGCACATGTGAAGCTCCCATCAAATACGGATAAAGCGCCAACCCCTGCGTGCCGCCGTCCATCAACGTCACCTGCTCGTCGAAACGATACCCCGCATGCAGCGCCTCCACCGCGCGCACGCCGAAACCCTCGTCGGCCCACAACACATTGCCCACGCCCAGAACCAGTATTTTCTTCATTGCTTGAATGACCCGTTACCTTGATGCCGCCGAATAAGAGAGTATCGCACAGACCCTTAATCCCGACAAATATAGTAGGAAACCATATGCCCTATGACTTTCAAATTGCCCGCCCGTAGGGGTGGTACCCTCTCGGCCACGCTCAACAAAACGCTGGTGCGCTGGATCACCGAATTCAACGTGCCGGGGGCGCAGCCGCCAAAAGTGTGGCGCAAAGTCGAAGCGGGCGAAGACCTCGACAAACGCGCCGTGCGCGACAAAACGCTGTACGACATGGGCTACAAACTCAACCTCGAAACCGTGCTCGGCACCTACGGCGCGGGGTATGAGGAGGTGGCGCCGCCCGCGCCCGCGCCGGGAAACAAGCCCGCGCCGGTGTTCAGCGCGCCCTCTGATGCTGACGTTGCCAACGCCGCGCTCGACGCGATGCTGGAAGCGCTGCCGCCGCAGGCGTTGAACGAGCAGGCGCGGCAAATGCTGATGCCGGTGATCGACGCGATTTTTTCGGCGGGCAGCTACGAAGAAATGCTGACCGCCATCGACAACGTCGTCACCGGCCTCAAGCTGGACAAACTCGAAACCGCGCTCGGTCGGGCAATGTTCGTGGCGCAGACTTACGGCTACGGCGACGCGGCAAAAGAAAACGGCAACAAGAATGGCAGCGCCTAACCTCGCGTTTGCCTTCGGCCTCTCGCCGGAGGCGGCGGTGCGATATTTTCGGTCGAAAGACATCTACGTCCCGCCGGACTGGCAGCCGATCCGCGACGACGTGCACCGGCGCTCGTTCACCGCTGCGCGCATCTCCTGCATGGATGTGGCCACGGCGTTGCACTCGGAAGTCGATCGCGCCGTCAACGAGGGCATCACGCTTGCCGAATTTAAACGCACCCTCACGCCCACGCTGCAACGGCTCGGCTGGTGGGGGCGCGGTGAATTCATCGACGGTGACGGCGTTATTCATACGGGCATGCTCGGCAGCCCGCGCCGACTTGAAATCATCTACGGCGAAAACACCCGCCGCGCCTACGCCGCCGGTCGCCGCCAGCAGATGTTGGAGAACAAGGCGAATCGGCCTTACTGGCAGTGGATACATGGCGCATCGAAGATTCCTCGCCCTTCACACATCGCCCTCGACCGTCGTGTTTTCCGCTGGGACGATCCGATATGGAGCAAGATTCATCCGTGCCGGGAATTCGGCTGCAAGTGCTCGGCGCGGGCGCTCTCGCAAGCCGACCTCGACGCCGAAGGGCTGACCGTTGAATCGTCGAAAAACTACATCTCAGAAATCGACGACGTTGACGCCTTTGGCAACCCGATCAAGCGCCATGCCGTCAAAATGCCTGGCATGCAAACGGCGATGCCGCTCGACATCGTTCCGGTCGAGCAATCGGCACAATCGGAACTGACGGCGCTGGCGCTGGAGAAGGCGGCAGTCGCGCCGCCGGTGCTGGCGGCGGGGGTGATAAAAAGCATCTTTCGTGAACACGCTGAATTGCTTGCTGCTTACAGTGATGATTTTTCCGTGTGGGCGGAAATTGTAAGGCTTGAAGGGAACGCTAAAATTAACGCGCTTTTTGCCCTCGGCGTTGTCCAGGAAGAGGCTATCAGGAATTTTGAAATAGCAAAGATGCAAAAAGGTTTTGAACATTTGAGAAATGTTGAAATAGGCTCACCCGTTATTTTCATCGACGATAACGGTATCTGGCACGCCATTAGGCCGGAAGAAGGGAGAACGCCTTTGCCGTGGCAACGCTTTTTGATGTTGCCGGAAATAATTCAGAACCCCAGGGTGATGATTTTGGATGCCACAAGAAATTACCCTGCTTTGGTGTACCTGGTCGAAAGCCCTTCAGGCTACGAAAAAGTCATCGTAAATATTGATTACAGCTTTAAGAGGAAGTTTGACCCTACAGGAAAAAAACGTCGCAGAACGGGTAATTTTTTCATGACCTCGTACATCACCGAAAGAGAAAATGAGATAAGCGACCTGATGAACGAGTCTAAATATCCGGTGCTGTTCGGTTCTTGGCGATGAGATGAGAAGTGAACCGTGGAGGGGCGCCCTGACTAGCCCGTCTAGTATCCCTCATGAGCTCGACTCATGCGACTCGCCAGCACCTCAGCGACTTTCTGGCGTCACGGTTCGATTACAGGATAACTTGACTGAAAGGGAATTGCAACCATGACCCCCGACATCCGCATCATCGGCGACGAAGCCGTCGCTTCCATGCTACAGCGGCTGGCGACCGTCGGGAAAGATGCCGCCCCGCTGATGGGCAACCTCTCCGAAATCATGCTCTCCGGCGTGCAAAAGAACTTCCTCGCCGGGGGGCGTCCGGCGTGGGTTCCGCTCGCCCCGATCACCGTGAAACGGCGCGGCGGCGCGGCCACGCCGATCCTGCGCCAGCCCGGCTCCGACCAGCTTTATCATTCGCTTGCCCCGTCGCATGGCTCCAGCTTCGCGCAGGTATCCACCAACAAGCCCTACGCCCGCATTCAAAACGACGGCGGCACGATCAGCTTCGCGCCGCGCTCTGGCACGGTGCGGCTGCGTACCGACCGCAAGGGCAACCTGCTGCGGCAGGATGGCTCGAACCTCGCCCGCTTCGCCAAGGGCAGCCACAAGCGCGTATCCGAGCGCCGCTGGACGAATTCCACCGGCTGGTCGGTGACCATCCCTGCCCGCCCGTTCATGGTATTGCAGGAAAGCGACTGGGTGCAGATTCGCGGCGCGATATCGAACTGGTTGGGCGAGGCCGCGAAATAGCGGGGGCGGCAGAATGCCGCCCCTACGTTGATACCCGGTTCTCGGTTCTTGATTCCTGATCTCCGAACCCTAAATTACTTTCGAGTATTTGCCCTGTGTTTCGTCCTCGCGCAGGTGGCGGTCGAAGACCATCGCCACGGTGCGCACGAGCAAGCGACCACGGTCGGTCACTTTGATGCGATCGGGCAAAATTTCGATCAGGCCGTCTTCGGCGAGCGGCGGCAGCGCCGCGCGTTCGGCAGCGAAGTAGTCGTCGAAGCGAATGCCCCAGCACGCTTCGATCTTCGCCGGTTGCAGTTCAAACTGGCACATTAACTGCTGAATCACGGCGCGACGCAATTCGTCATCGCGCGTTAAAGTGTAGCCGCGCAGCACCGGCAATTTCTGGGCGTCGAGCGCCGCGTAGTAATCGTCCAGCGTTCGGACGCTTTGCACGTAGGTGGAACCGACCATGCCAATGCCGGAAATGCCGAACGCCAGAAGATCGCATTCGGAGTGCGTGGTGTAGCCCTGAAAATTACGGTGCAAAGTGCCTTCGCGTTGGGCGCGCGCCAATTCGTCGTCCGGTTTGGCGAAGTGATCCATGCCGATATAGACGTAGCCTGCGTCGCCCAGTTTTTCAATCGCCAACGCCAGAATGCGTAATTTGTCTTCCGGCTTCGGCACGTCTTCGAGCGCGATGCGACGCTGCGGCTTGGCCATGTGCGGTACGTGCGCGTAGTTGTACAACGCAATGCGATCCGGCGCGACGGAGATCACGCGGTCAAGTGTTTCGGCGAAGCCGACGAGCGTTTGTTTGGGCAATCCGTAAATCAAATCGATATTGACTGACACAAAACCGTGCGCGCGCGCAGCGTGAATCACGGTCAGCGTTTCTTCTTCGCTCTGGATGCGGTTGATCGCCTTCTGCACATCGGGATTGAAATCCTGCACGCCGACGGAGATGCGATTAAACCCCAATTCGCCCAGCAGAATGATGGTAGCTTCGTCCACTTTGCGCGGGTCCACTTCAATCGACACTTCGGCATCGGGCGTGACGGTGAAATGTTTGCGCAGATGTCCCATCAGGTTGCGCATTTCTTCGTGCGACAAAAAGGTCGGCGTGCCGCCGCCCCAATGCAGTTGTTTGAGCGCTCGCGCGTCACGGTCTTCAATCAGGCTCGTGACCAGTTCGAGTTCGTGCGCCAGATAGCGGATGTATTTGGCGCTGCGGCCGTGATCCTTGGTGATGATTTTGTTGCAGGCACAGTAGTAGCAAATCGTGTTGCAAAACGGCAGATGCACATAAACCGACAACGGCTCCGGCGCCGTCATTTCCCGACGCGCCGCCAACGCTTTCCGGTAATCGGCTTCGGTGAAGCGGTTGTGAAAACGGTCGGCGGTCGGATAGGAGGTGTAACGCGGCCCCGACTCGTCATATTTGCGAATCAACGCCTCGTCAAAAGCGATTTGTTTGGAAAAGGGTGTGGTTGACATGGTTCATCATTTTGGGCGCACAAGTCGCGCCCAAAAAAGTTCTTGGATAGTGACTGATTGTAGCCCAAGTTGACGATGGGCGGGTATGCCCCACTCCAACCGCTTGCCCTGCGACAAGCTCGGGGCGAACGGAACAAGCGTTTAGTCGTCGCCGATCCCGAGCCAACGCGCGAGCCAGCACCTTTTCTTCTTGTGTATCTTTTTTTCGTCCTGACCGAATTTGGCGATCAGGCTGGCTGAGTAATTGGCGTCCTCGCTCTTGATGTGCGTGATGAGCCAGCGAACCAGAGTATCGTGCAGTTCCTCGCCAACGTCTTCACCGGCGAGAAAACGCTCTTTGTATTTGGCCACGCGACGAATGAAAAGATCGTGAATGCGTTTATGCGCCCGCAGGTAGGGATAACCCGCCTCTTCCATCATCTCTTCTTCAAAGCCGAAGTGCGTCTCGGTGTATTCGACCGTGTCCGCCAACACTTCCGCCAACATTTCGCGATCATGCAAATTATCATAGAGCTTGTTTACATACTCAATGATTCGCTGATGTTGTTTGTCGATTGCTTCGATGCCGACGCTTAACTCGTCCGACCATTCTACGTGTGCCATAACGAATACCCTTTAAAAAACCCCGATCTCTCGTCGCTTATTCAGGAGACCTTCCCGTAGCCCCGCGCCTCATAGGTTTGGCGACTTGCTACCCATTTTTGACTACTTCCATAATATTATGATTATAACACTATTTGAGAATACAACGCAGACAGCGTCGCCGCCATCGCCGCCAAAGTATGGGGTTCCGCCGTTGCCCGCGCTGCCGTGCGCAACGCTTGCCGCCCTTCCTCGGTTTCCCGACGCGCCAACCAGGCTCGCAGCGCCGCCTGGTAACCGGATATATCGAGCGCGTCGCGCACCCAACCGTTTTGACCTTCGACAATCCACTCCGCCGCGCCGCAACCCGTACTCGTCAGCAACGGCAAACCGCAAGCCAGCGCTTCGACGCAAGCGTTGGGAAACGGGTCGTACAACGTCGGCAAAATAAGCGCGTCGGCCGCGCCATAAACCGGCTTCACGTCATCAACCGCGCCCAGAAAACGCACCCGCGACATCACGCCCAGTTCCCGCGCCAGCGCCTCGTAGCGCGCCCGTCGCTTGTCATCACCGGCAACCACCAAATGGATCGACGGCACCGCCGCCAGCGCTCGCAGCGTAGTGACCACTCCCTTACGCGCGAAACCAGAGCCGACGAAAGCCAGCAGCGGCGCATCGTCAGCGATACCCCATTGCGCACGTTTCTCGGCGCGGTAACGTACCGTGTTGGGATGAAACGTTGCAACATCCACACCGTTGTAAATTACCGACAGTTTTTCATCGGGTACACCAAAGCGCCGGACGATGTCATCACGCACCATGCGGGAATTGCAGATCACGCAGCGCAACGCCGGATGCGCGAACATCGCGCGTTCGGTTCGGCAGAGATAACGGTGGTACAAACTCCAGCGCAACGCCAGCCGCCCGAAGCTGCCGCGCACCCGCGCATCCTGCTCCAGCCAAGCTGCATGCACCCCGTCACCGGCGCGAAAAATGGTCGCGCCCGGAATGCGCTCATGACTTTGCAGAAGATCGTATTCCGCCGCCCGGCGGCGAACCGCAGCGGCAAACGACGCCTCGCGCCAAGTGCGCCCCAGATAAAACGGATCGACCCGCTGAAAACGCCAGTCGCGCGAAGCCATCGTTCCCTCCGGCCACTGTCGCGCCAGCAGCGTCACCAAGAGCCGCCCTTCGCCGCTCAACGCTTCCAGCGCGCGCGCCACAAAACGCTCGGCGCCGCCATGCGGGTTATAGCGTTGCCGTGCGATCGCCAAACGGATCATAAGATCAGGGCGTAGCGCGAGTCGTACCGGCGCGCATGCCGAGCACCACCGGCAGCAACAGCCGGAACGGCATCAGCAAAAACACCGCCATCGTCAACTTGAGCGACAGGTCGCCCAAGGCCAGCGACCGCCAGGGCATGTCCGTCCCGGCGAAAGCGCAACTGAAAAAGATCGTCGTATCGAGCACCGATGCCAATACCGACGCGAACAACGGCGCCCGCCACCAGCTTAGTCGGCGCAACCGATTGAAAATCGAAATGTCCAGCAACTGCGAACAGAGAAAAGCCAAGCCGGAAGCCGCCGCGATGCGCACCGGCGCCAGCCACGCCGAAACGCACACCGCCAGCGCAAAACCCAGCCACGCCACCCGTCGCGCCGCTTGCGGCCCGGCGCGGCGGTTGGTCAACTCCGAAACCAGAAAAGCAAACGGGTAAGTGAATGCGCCGTAAGTCAACCAATCGTTGATCGGAAATTGCACCAGCCAGTTCGACGACACGACCACTACCGCCATCGCCAGCAATGCCGGCCACAGTCGCCAAAGGTTTTGCCATTTCAATAAAGTGTCGGACATGATGCGTGATCTTCGCGCGCTTTCCCGCGTTCGAGTTTGAGCTGACTTCAAAAAGAATCAGATTCTACCTTATTCCATGTGGACGAAAAATATCGCCGCCATTATCCACAATTTTTGTGGATAACTGTGTGTAGGAGTAGTCATGAATCGCGCCGAAGCGTTGTTTGCGTGCCGATGCGCAAATTCTGAACGCTGGCGCACCGTGTTGCGCGATAACGCACAATACGGTATGTCGCCAATGGGGATGGACGCAACGCATTCCTTATTTATTCTTCCGCGCCGGTCGGAAGCAATAATGTTTACCGATAATGAGAAACAAACCGTCATTCCTCCAACCCACGCCACGCCGCGTTATAATATAAAATTCTTACCGCCCTTCTCTCCCGCTTTCTATTTCGCCGTGCCCGCGCCAAGTTCCGATTCCAAGCGCCTCGTTCCCCGATTGTCCCTTTCGGGCATTTCCAAACGCTACCCGAGCGTCGTTGCCAACGACAACATCCATCTCGACGTAATGCCGGGAGAAATTCACGCCGTGCTCGGTGAAAACGGCGCAGGCAAGTCCACGCTGATGAAGATTATCTACGGCGCTGTCGCGCCCGATACCGGTGAAATTCGCTGGGAAGGTCAGCCGGTGACGATTGCGCATCCGGCGCACGCGCGCGCGCTGGGCATCGGCATGGTGTTCCAGCATTTCTCGTTGTTTGAAACGCTGACGGTTGCCGAAAACATCGTGTTGGGCAGCGCCCAACGCTGGCGTTCCGACGTTTTGCGCCAGCGCATCACCGAACTGTCGCAGCGTTACGGTCTGCCGCTCGATCCCGACCGCCACATTCATTCGATGTCGGTCGGCGAACGTCAGCGAGTTGAAATCATTCGTTGTCTGCTGCAATCGCCTCGACTGCTCATCATGGACGAGCCAACGTCGGTGTTGACGCCGCAAGCCGTTGAAAAACTGTTTGAGACTTTGCGTTTGCTCGCCGCCGAAGGGTGCAGCATTCTGTACATCAGTCACAAGCTCGATGAAATCCGCGCGCTGTGCCAACGCGCGACGGTGCTGCGCAGCGGTCGCGTTTCCGGCGCCTGCGTTCCCGCCGACGAGAGCAATCTCTCGCTGGCGCGCATGATGACCGGCAGCGATTTGCCACACCCGAAGCTGCATCCGGTGATGCGCGGCGAACCGCAACTGGTGATCGACCGTTTGAATTACGTTCCCGACGATCCGTTCGGCACCACGCTGACCGATTTATCGCTGGACGTACACGCCGGAGAAATCGTCGGCATTGCCGGAGTGTCCGGCAACGGACAGAGCGAACTGGTCGCGCTCTTGTCGGGCGAAAAACAACTTCCCGTCGCGCAACAACACGCCATTCAACTGTGCGACGCGGCGGCGGGCGCGCTCGATACCCAAGCCCGCCGCAACTTGGGGTTGGCTTACATCCCGGAGGAGCGGCTGGGGCGCGGCGCGGTTCCCGAAATGACGCTCACCGAAAACGCGCTGCTCACTGCCCATCGGCAAAAGCTGGTGCGCGGCGGCTTGATCCGCTTCGCCGCCGCCCGCCGTTACGCGCAGGAAACGATGACCCGCTTCGGCGTCAAGGCCGCCGGGACGCACGCGCTGGCGAGCAATCTCTCCGGCGGCAACTTGCAAAAATTCATCATCGGCCGCGAAGTGCGACAGAACCCGCGCGTGTTGCTGGCCGTGCAACCGACTTGGGGAGTCGATGTCGGCGCCTCCGCCCAGATTCGTCAGGAACTGATCGACTTGCGCACGCAAGGCGTCGCCGTGCTGGTGTTGTCGGAAGAACTCGACGAACTGTTTGAAATTTGTGATCGACTGGCGGTCATCGCGCAAGGTCGCTTGTCGCCGCTCATGAACACCCGCGAAACCACGCCGGAAACCATCGGCCTGATGATGGCCGGTTCCTTCATTGCCGCCGCATGATGCTGCGCCTCGAACCCCGCCCCGAACCATCGCGCCTGGCCGTGTGGCTGTCGCCGCTCGTCGCCTTGCTGGCGACGCTCGCCATCGGCGCCGCCATTTTCGCGTGGCTCGGTTTCGATCCGAAAAACGCGCTGGCCGTCTTCTTCATCAAACCGATCAACTCATGGTACGGCGTCAGCGAACTGCTGCTGAAAGCCGCGCCGCTGATGCTGATTGCCAACGGGCTGGCGCTCGGCTTTCGCGCTAACGTCTGGAACATCGGCGCCGAAGGGCAACTCATTCTCGGCGCGCTCGGCGCCACCGGCATCGCCCTCGCCTTCGACGGCGTGGAAGCTCGCTGGTTGCTGCCGCTGATGCTGATCTGCGGCACGGTTTGCGGCATCGCCTGGGCGGCGATTCCGGCGTTTCTTCGCACCCGTTTTCGCGCCAACGAAATTCTGACTTCGCTGATGCTGGTCTATGTTGCCGGTTACCTTTTGTCGTTTTTGATTCACGGCCCTTGGCGCGATCCCGAAGGCTACAACTTTCCGCAATCCATTCTTTTCTCCGCATCGGCGCTGCTGCCGACAGTGGGCGCGGAAGGCCGTCTCAACATCAGCATCTTTTTTGCGCTGGGCGTGGCGCTGTTGTGCTGGCTTTTCGTCAAGAAAAGCTGGCTCGGTTTTCAAATGCGGGTGGCGGGACTGGCGCCGACCGCCGCGCTCTACGCCGGAATTCCGGCCAACCGCTCCGTCTGGTTGGGACTGTTGGCGGGCGGCGGTTGCGCCGGCTTGGCCGGGGCTTGCGAAGTGACGGGGCCGCTCGGCCAACTGACCGCTTCGGTCTCGCCCGGTTACGGCTTCGCCGCCATCATCGTTGCGTTCGTCGGCCGCTTGCACCCCATCGGGATCGTCTTCGCCAGCTTGCTGTTGTCGCTGCTTTACTTGGGCGGCGAGGCGGCGCAAATCCAACTGGGACTGCCGTCGGCAATCACCGGTCTCTTTCAGGGCGCGCTACTCTTTCTGCTGCTGGGCGCGGACGTGTTCATCCGTTACCGACTGCGTTTTGTATTCTCCCGTTTGGCTTCGTCTGATGTCACGCCGTCGCCCGAACCCGCCCCACCCACTTTACCGGCTTCGCACCACTGATGGATGCCTTCGTCAACCTGATCGCCCTCACCCTCGCCGCCGGCACGCCGCTGGCGCTGGCTGCGCTCGGCGAACTCGTCACCGAAAAGTCGGGCGTATTGAACCTCGGCGTCGAAGGCATGATGACCGTCGGCGCCGTTGCCGCGTTCATCGTCGCCGTCAACACGCATTCGCCGTGGCTGGGCATCGCGGCGGGCGCCGCCGCCGCCGCCGTGCTCGCGCTGGTGTTCGCGTTCATCGTGCTGTCGCTGATGGCCAATCAAGTTGCCACCGGTTTGGCGCTTTCGCTCTTCGGCATCGGGCTGGCTTCCTTCGTCGGCCGCGATTACGTCGCCAAGGTAATCGACGGCTTGCCCGCCTTGCACCTTCCCGTTCTCTCCGACCTTCCGATCGTCGGCGCGCTGTTCTTCTCGTACAGCCCGATCATTTATCTAACGCTGGCGCTGTTCGCGCTGACGCAATGGGTGTTGACGCGCACCCGCGCCGGACTGATCGTTCGCGCCGTCGGCGAATCGCCGCCAGCCGCCCACGCCATCGGCCTGCCGGTGATTCGCGTGCGCTACCTCTGTGTCCTTTTCGGCGGCCTTTGTTCGGGTCTGGCCGGCGCCTATCTGGCGGTTGCCTACACGCCGCTGTGGGCCGAAGGCATGATCGCCGGTCGCGGCTGGATCGCCGTCGCGCTGGTGGTGTTCGCCACCTGGAAGCCTTGGCGGGCGCTGGCAGGCGCGTACCTGTTCGGTTTCGTCACGCTGGCGCAGTTTCAAGTGCAAGCTTGGGGCACTGCCATCTCGCCGCAATTTTTGTCGATGTTGCCGTATCTGGCGACCATCGTGGTATTGACACTGATTTCGCGCAACGCGCTGACCGTCCGGCTGAACGCGCCGGTATCGCTCGGCAAACCTTTCCATCCCGGCGATTGAACCCGCCGCATAACCTTCCCCATCAAGGAGAAACCATGAACCTGAAAACCCTTTCGATGAGTGTACTGCTGACAGCCGTCGCGCTGTGCTGCGCGTCAGCCCTCGCCGCCCCCGCGCCGGATGCCAAAACCGAGCCGCTGAAAGTCGGCTTCGTCTATGTCAGCCCGATTGGCGACGCCGGTTGGACGTTTCAACACGACCAAGCGCGCCTCGCCATCGAAAAGAAATTCGGCAACAAGATTCAAACCAAGTACATCGAGAGCGTGCCCGAAGGCGCCGATGCCGAGCGCGTCATCCGCGATCTGGCGCAAAACGGCTACAAGCTGATTTTCACCACCTCGTTCGGCTTCATGAACCCGACGTTGAAAGTCGCCAACCAGTACCCCAAAAATTATTTCGAGCACGCCACCGGTTTCAAGACCGCCAAGAACATGGGCTTTTACAACGCCCGCTTCTACGAAGGTCGCTACCTCGCGGGCATCATCGCCGGCAAGATGACCAAAACCAACGTTGCCGGTTACGTCGCCTCCTATCCGATTCCCGAAGTGGTGATGGGGATCAACGCCTTCACGCGCGGCATGCGCAGCGTCAACCCGAACGCGCAAGTCAAAGTGGTGTGGGTCAATTCCTGGTACGACCCGGGGCGCGAGCGCGAAGCCGCCGACACGCTGGTCTCGCAAGGCGCCGACATTCTGACCCACCATTCCGATTCGACCGCCGTCGTTCAGGCCGCCGAAGCCAAGAAGGTCTATGCCATCGCTTACCACAGCGATATGTCGAAATACGCCCCGCACGCCCAACTCGCCGCCGTCACCCACCATTGGGAAAATTACTACACCGGCGTCGTGCAATCGGCGCTCGACGGCACTTGGAAGCCGGATCGGGTTTGGGGCGGCATCAAAGGCGGATTCATCGATGTCGGCCCGATCAACCCTGTGGTTCCGGCGGCGGTTGTCGCGCTGGTCAACACCGCCAAAGCCGACATCGCTTCCGGCAAACTGCACCCGTTCGTCGGCCCGATGCGCGACAACGAAGGCAAAGAGCGCCTCGCCCCCGGCCAGACCATCAGCGACGAAGCCTTGTTGAAGATGGATTATTACGTCGAAGGCGTTCAGGGCAAATTGCCGACGAAGTGAGTGGCAGGGATCGGGGATCGGGGATCGGCGAAGGAGCGGCATTTTGCCGCCTGCACGGCAAGAGAACGCACGATACCTTAGGGCACGGCGCGCCGTGCTCTGCAAGGGCGATTCGCGAACCACCCCTACACCTGCTTCGCGCAAGCATCAACGCCAAGAATCAACAACAGTCTCTCTTGCCGTCATTCCCGCGAAGAGCCTGTCCCCAGCGAAGGCGGGGACGGGAATCCAGTCCGCCCAACAATCACTTTTTCATCCGCTGTGTTGACTGGCGAGAACACAACGATACATTTTCTTATAGCGCCATGAAGAAAAAATAATGAAGGTACAAAGGGCTGGATTCCCGCCTTCGCGGGAATGACGGTATAGCGCCTCTTTAGTAATGTCATGTTTTGCCCCATTAGAAATGTCATCTCTGCGGTCGGCTTATGCAACCATAACCGTCCCTATGGACTGCACGCTCGGATTCAATTTCCCGTAACTGCTTTTCCCAATCGCTTTCTGTCATCACCAACTTTTACCCAATCTTTACATTAACTTGACACCCCGCCACGCTTCCTTTCCTATACTGGCGTCACATATTCAACCACTTTCCTGAAAGGAAAACCCTATGAAGAAAACCCTGATTGTTACGGCTATTGCGCTTCTTTCCGCCGCCGGTATGACGATGAACGCCACGGCGCAAGAAACGACGCCTCCGCCCGCTGCCCCTATGGTAGGCGGCCACGGCCACCATCACCACCACCACGGCAGCGGTATGATGGCAGACCTCAATCTCACCGACGCCCAGAAGACGCAGGTGAACGACATCATGACCCAGCATCGCGACGAGACGCACGCGAAAATCCGCGCCCTGCTGACGCCGGAGCAACAGAAGAACTTTGATGCCATGCCGGCGCAACAACCGCAACATCGCGGCGGCCCGATGGGTGTGATGGAAAGCCTCAACCTCACCGACGCCCAGAAGGCGCAAGTGGCCGACGTCATGAAACAGGAGCGTACTGACGCGCAAGCGAAAATCCGCGCCATTCTAACGCCGGAGCAACAGAAAACCTTTGACGCTCGCATCCAAAAACAGGCTGCGAAGGCCGCCAAGCGTCAGCAACCCTAACGGAAAAAAGCCGTTTTATTTGGCGAGGGGCGCGCTTTTCGCGCCCCTTTTCCATGTGTTCACACCAAATCTTTACCCAATCTTTACGTTACCTTGACACCGCTTAACATTCGCCCTCCTATACTGACATCACCTACTCACAACCTGACGAAAGGAAACCCCCATGAAGAAAACCCTTATGATTACGGCCATTGCTCTGGTCGCCACAATCGGCATGTCTTTGGACGCTGCGGCCAGAGGGCCAAATGCCAACTCCGCCAATTGTCCTACTGCCAGTTGCCCCAATTGTTCTGCCGGCGGCAACATGGGACGTAACGGTGGTGGGCGCATGATGAACGGCCTCAATCTCACCGATACCCAGAAAGCGCAAATCCGTGACATCATGACCCAACAGCGCGAAGACACCCACGCAAAAATCCGCGCCGTTTTGACGCCGGAACAGCAAACGCTCTTTGATGCTCGCAAGCAACAACGGGATGCGTGGTTCGATCAACGGATGAACGGTTTCTGACAACACTGCCGTTTTTTTACTCCCGGGCGCGTTTTCCGCGCCCTTTTTGCGATGAAATGCGGTAATCTTTTCCGGGTGCGTTCCTTATTCTGGAAAATCTTCTGGAGTTTTTGGCTGGCCGTCGTCCTGATCGGCGGGTTGACGTTCGTGCTGGGGCGCTGGATGGTCGAAGAACGCTGGTTGATGTCGTTTTACCCGCACCTGTCTTCTTACGCGCCGCAATGGACGGCGCTTTACGAAAACGAGGGCGTCGCCGCCGCGCGGCAATTCTCGTTGCAACAATCGCGCGATAACAGTATCCAGGCCGATATCCTCTCCGTCGATGGCGATCAGTTGACGCCCTTGATGTCGCGCAAAGATCTCCGCCCGGACATGGGTCCCGGACAAGGCATGGGGCTGGGGTTCGGGCAAGGCATGGGGCAAGGCAAAGGCCGCAGGCACGATCACGCCGATCAGGAATACTACCGTTTCGTGCGCGAATACACCTCCGAAAACGGCAACCAGTACCTTTTCCGCTTTCGGCTGTCCGCCCAGCAGATGCGCGCGCAATCGCACATTTTGTTCTGGCCGCTCAACCTCATCATCGCCCTCGTTGCCGTCACGCTGGTGAGTTGGCTCCTGAGTTCGTCGATCACCCGCCCGATCCACCGGCTGCGCAACGCCGTCGATAAGCTCGGCAAAACCGATTACCAGAGCGCCCAACTGATGGAGATCAGCCGCCGTCACGACGAACTGGGCATGCTCGCCCGCGATTTCAACCAGATGGGCGAAAACCTGCAAACCCAAATCGCCAGCCAGCGCCAATTACTGCGCGACGTATCGCACGAGTTGCGCTCGCCGCTCACCCGTCTGCGCATCGCGTTGGGGCTGGCCGAACGGCAGACTGAAGCTCAGGCAACTTCACCGGCAACGTGGGAAAAACTGCAACGCGAATGCGACCACCTCGATCGTCTGATCGACGAAATCCTGACCCTGTCGCGCTTTGATTCGCATGCCGAAACAGCGCAACCGATCAACCTCAGCGCCTTACTCCACGAAACGCTGGCCGAATATCCCGACCTTCCCGTCAAACTCGAAGCGTCCGCCGAACTGTGGGTCAACGGTTGGCCGACCTGGCTCGAAAAAGCGCTGTCCAACCTGTTACGCAACGCCGCGCGCTTCAACCCGCCGGATGCCGCCCTCGATATCGCTCTTTCTACCGACGGCGTGACGCACACCCTGCGTGTGCGCGACCACGGCCCCGGCTGCGACCCGGCGCTGTTGCCGAAACTGGGCGAGCCGTTCCTGCGCGCCCCCGGCCAGCAGGCCGCCGGTTACGGGCTGGGACTGGCTATCGCCAAACGCGCCGTCGAGCGCCACGGCGGTACTATTGTCTTCAGCCTGCCGCCCGGCGGCGGCTTTCAAATCGAAATCACCCTTCCGGCCGCGCCTCGAGCCGGTAACGACCGCCCCTAACCCTCGACCCATCCCATGAACGAAGCTCCCACCCTCACCCTCGTTGACGACGATAAAGAACTGTGCGAACTGCTGGCCAACTGGCTGACTCAGGATGGCTTCGCGGTACGCTGCTGCCACGACGCGCGAACGGCGCTCGCCTCCCTGCGTGATTCCCTGCCCGACGCCATCATCCTCGACGTGATGCTGCCCGACGGCAGCGGCCTCGAACTGCTCCGAACCCTGCGCGAATCCTGCCCGTTCCTGCCGGTGCTGATGCTGTCGGCGCGCGGCGAGCCGCTCGACCGCATTCTCGGCCTCGAATTGGGCGCCGACGACTACCTCGCCAAACCCTGCGATCCGCGCGAACTGACCGCCCGCCTGCGCTCCCTGCTGCGCCGCCGCGTGGCCGCCGTCACCTCCGCCGACGTACCGACCGTCATCACCCTCGACGACATCACCCTGCACCCGCAGCGCGGCACCGTCACCCTGCGCGGAAATTCCGCCAATATCGTCCTGACGCTGACCGAAAGCCGTATCCTCGAAACCCTGCTCGCCCAGCCCGACCAGCCGATCGAAAAAACTGAACTGTTCCGGGCGACGCTTGGCCGCAAACCGACCGCCTATGACCGCAGCCTTGATGTCCACATCAGCAACCTGCGTAAAAAACTCGGCAACCACCCCGACGGCCAGGCGCGCATCGTCGGCCTGCGCGGGCGCGGGTATATGTATGCCAGATGTCAGGCGGCAGAAACAAAAGACCGATAAATCTTCAAGTAAACCGCCATTTGCCCAAGCCGGATTTTTCGTGTATCATTAGTGGTTATCGAAAAATTTATTTTCACCAGCTACAGGAAACAGACACATGGCAAACACGGCGCAAGCTCGCAAACGTGCCCAGCAGGCAGAAGCCACCCATCATCGCAACGCCAGCCTGAAATCGGCGCTACGCACGGCGGTCAAGAAAGTCAAGAAAGCCATTGCTGCGGGAAACAAAGCAGCGGCAATGCAGCAGTATCAAGAGTCGCAAGCGGTGATCGACCGCATGGCCGACAAGAAAGTCGTCCACAAAAATCTGGCCTCGCGCACCAAGTCGCGCCTGTCGCAAGCGATCAAGGGAATGGCCACAGCGTAAGCCTTCGGTTTCCCTCGTTGTTGGTTTATGAAAAAAGCGCCTTCACGGCGCTTTTTTCATTTTTAGGTACGCTGACTTAATCCGTTCGTCGTGGGCTTCGACAAGCTCAATCCGAACGGTTGAAAATAAATCAGCGCTTCTTTAGCGTCATCCCTATCCGTAGGGGCGACATCCTGACATCCACAATGTTTGATTCTTTCTTTCGTGTGAATGACGGCAAGCAGGCGGCACAGCGAGAATAAGCATGCACGGCGCGATACAGGGTTTGCTCCGCGAATTTTTATGGTGTAGGATTCCGAAACCATCTGTGATTCACCATGATACTTTTTCTCACCGTCGCCGTCGTTCACCTTGTCGCTTTGATGAGTCCGGGGCCTGATTTTTTCTTCGTCTCGCGGACTGCCGTGCGACTGACGCGCCGCGATGCGCTTTGCGGCGTGTTGGGCGTTGTGCTGGGGATTGCGCTTTGGGCGGCGATTGCACTTCTCGGCCTTCACTTGCTGCTGCAACAAGTGGCCTGGTTGCACGAAGTCATCATGATCGGCGGCGGACTTTATCTGTGCTGGCTGGGATGGCAAATGTTGTGGCCGACATTGAAGCGCCTTTCTCTGAAACGCGCGCCAGTGTCGCCGACGAATATTGCTGCGAATGAAACTCCCGCTACGCCCGCGCTCGACGCATCTCTGGTTTCTGCCGGAAGTTTCAAAACTTTTCTGCACGGCTTTTTCGTCAATTTGTCCAACCCCAAAGCGCTGGTTTATTTCGGCAGCGTTTTCTCATTATTCGTCGGCCCTAATGTTGAACCCGGCGCGCGTTGGGGCATTTTCCTACTGGTCACCATCGAATCGCTGCTGTGGTTCAGCTTTGTCGCCACCGTTTTCGCGCTGCCGACGGTTCGCCGTTTTTATCAGCGCGCTGCACAATGGATCGACCGGATCGCCGGTTGTTTGTTCATCGGCTTCGGGCTGCGGCTTATTTTTTCAAAGCAGTAATCATTAAAAATCAAGTTGCGAATAAGCGCTTTACGTGATTTTCAAACGACGAGCGGCAACAGCTTGCGTCAAGTCAAGATAGTCACGCCATCAATCACCGAACGTTTCACCTCTTCGTGGGGAATGTAGCGCTTTTCGCTGATTTCAATCATCTTCACCATTCCGTCTATCTCCGCAACAGCGATTTTTCTGACCCCTAATCTCTGTCCTTACCCCAACCACACCCTCGCATTGCGAAACATCCGCAGCCACGGCGAAGCGCCGTCGCCCTCATGCGCCCACGCGCGCGGTCGCCACGACATCTGCACGGCACGATAGACGCGCTCGGGGTGCGGCATCATGATAGTGAAGCGCCCGTCTTCCGATGTGAATGCGGTTGCGCCTTCCGGCGAGCCGTTCGGGTTGAACGGGTAACGCTCGGTGGCTTGGCCGCGATGATCGACGTAGCGCATGGCGACGAACGCGCGCGCTGATTGCGCCATATCGGCATACTCGGTATAGCCTTCGCCGTGCGCGATCACCACCGGCAAACGGCTACCCGCCATACCGCGCAACAGCACCGAAGGCGTCTCGATGATTTCGACCAGCGACAAACGCGCTTCAAACTGTTCGCTCAGATTGCGCACGAAGCTCGGCCAATGCGTCGCGCCCGGAATCATTGCGCGCAATTGACTCATCATCTGGCAACCGTTACACACGCCGAGCGCCAGAACATCGTCACGCGCGAAGAATGCCGAGAAGTCATCGAACGCGCGCGCGTTGAACAAGATGGATTTCGCCCAACCGCCGCCGCCGCCCAGCACGTCGCCACAGGAGAAGCCGCCGCACGCTGCGACCATTTTGAAATCGCGCAACGTGGCGCGGCCCTCGAGAATGTCGCTCATATGCACGTCGAACGCCGCAAAGCCCGCCGCATCAAACGCCGCCGCCATTTCCACTTGACCGTTGACGCCCTGATCGCGCAGAACGGCCACTTTTGGACGCGCACCACGCGCGATGAACGGCGCTGCGATGTCTTCATTCTTGTCGAACGTCAACCGCGTCTGCATCCCCGGATCGTCAGCGTCGAGCAAGGCTTCGCGCGTTTCTTCGGCACACTTCGGCGCATCCCGCAACGCTTGCAGCGCCAGTGAAGTCGATGACCACAACGCTTGCAACGCAACGCGCGATTCATCGAGCACCCGATTTTTTCCGTGATGCACGACGATGTTCGCGCTACCGCCAGAACGAGGTGTGCCGACTGCCGTCGCCGCGATTCCGATTTTTTCCGCCGCCTGTATGACCGCTGCGACGTCTTCGGTTTTGACTTGCACCACCGCGCCGAGTTCTTCGGCAAAACAAGCCGCAAGCAACGGCGTGTCGTCGGAGAAATGCAGTTCCAATCCGGCATGCGCCGCAAATGCCATTTCGAGCAAGGACACCAACACGCCGCCGTCGCCGATATCGTGATACGCCTGCAACTTTCCTTGCCGGTTCAGCGCGCGAATGAGTAGCAAAAACGCCAGCAACGTTTCAGCGCTATCGACATCGGGCGTCTCGTGGCCGATTCGGCCATACACTTGCGCCAGCGCCGAACCGCCGAGTCGTCGTTGGCCGCGCGTCGGATCGAGCCACAGCAGTTGCGTTTCGCCTTCGTCGAGTTGCAGTTGCGGCGTCAGCGTTCGACGCACATCATCCACTTGCGCAAACGCCGTCACGATCAGCGACACCGGCGCGATGATATTACGCGCCGAGCCATCGCTCGCCGTCCAAGCGGTTCGCATCGACATCGAATCCTTGCCGACCGGAATCGACACGCCGAGTTTCACGCACAGCTCAGACACCGCTCGCACCGTGTCGTACAACGCCGCATCTTCGCCCGGTTGCCCGGCCGCCGCCATCCAGTTCGCCGACAATTTCACGCGCTGCCAGTCGGCAACATCAGCCGCCGCCAGATTGGTCAGCGCTTCCGCAATCGCCATCCGTCCCGACGCCGGCGCGTTGATAATCGCCAGCGGCGTTTTTTCACCCATCGCCATCGCTTCGCCGTGCGTGTGGCGAAAATCGGCGAGCGTAACGCCGCAATCGGCCACCGGCACTTGCCACGGCCCCACCATCGGGTCACGCGCGATCAAACCGCCGACAGCGCGATCACCAATGGTAATCAAAAACGATTTGTCGGCGACCGCCGGAAATTGCAATACGCGCTCCAGTGCTTCCTTCAGCGTCGGCGTTTCTCTCAACGTCAGCGCTTCGTGTACCTGATTTTTTCGCATCACATCGCGCTGCATGCGCGGCGGTTTGCCGAGCATCAAGTCGAGCGGCACATCCACCGGCGCCGGATAACCCGAATGCGCGAAATGCGCGTCCGTCACTTTCAAATGACCGTCGCCGGTTGCCGTGCCTACCACCGCGAACGGACAGCGTTCGCGCTTGCTCAACGCTTCAAAGCGCGGCAAATCTTCCGGCGCAATCGCCAATACATAACGCTCCTGCGCTTCGTTACTCCATAATTCGCGCGGACTCATCCCTGGCTCTTCGTTCGGCAGCGCCCGCAACTCGATCACGCCGCCAGCGCCGGCATCGTGAATCAATTCGGGAAAAGCGTTCGATACGCCACCGGCACCGACATCATGAATCGACCGAATGGGATTGGCCTCACCCAGTTGCCAACAACGGTCAATGACTTCCTGCGCACGGCGTTGAATCTCAGCGTTGCTGCGCTGCACCGAATCGAAATCGAGCTCGGAGAGATTTTCGCCGCTTGCCATCGACGACGCCGCGCCGCCACCCAGCCCGATCAAAAAAGCCGGACCGCCCAGTTGAATCAGCAACGTTCCGGGCGGCAACGATTTCTTCTTCGTATGCGCTGCGTCGATTGCGCCGAGTCCGCCGGCAATCATGATCGGTTTGTGATAACCGTAATGCTTATCGCCCCAGCGGCCTTCCAGCGTTCTGAAATAACCGACGATGTTGGGACGACCAAACTCATTGTTGAACGATGCCGCGCCGATTGGCCCGTCGATCATGATGGTCAACGGTGAAACGATGCGCTCCGGTTTTTCGAGCGGCGCTTCCCACGGCTGCAACAAATCGGGAACGCGCAGATGCGACACACTGAAACCAACCAGCCCCGCTTTCGGTTTGCCGCCGATACCGGTTGCGCCCTCGTCGCGAATCTCGCCGCCGGAGCCAGTCGCCGCGCCCGGATACGGCGCGATGGCCGTTGGATGGTTGTGCGTTTCCACTTTCATCAGCGTGTGCGTCAACGCTTCGCGCGTTTGATAACGTAGCGTCGCGTCGGGATAAAAGCGCGCCGTCACCGCGCCTTCCATGACCGCAGCGTTGTCCGAATACGCCACCACCGTTCCCTGCGGATGCGCCTTGTGCGTTTCACGAATCATCGCAAACAACGATTGCGATTGCGGCACACCGTCGATGATCCACTGCGCGTTGAAAATCTTGTGCCGACAATGCTCGGAATTGGCCTGCGCGAACATCGTCAATTCAACGTCGGTCGGATTGCGCCCCAACGCCTGAAAACGTTCGGCCAGATAGTCGATCTCATCATCGGCCAACGCCAACCCCAGCGCAGTGTTGGCTTCTTCCAGCGCCACGCGCCCGCGCTGCAACAACGAAATCGACGCCAACGGTTTCGGCGCGTGATGCTCAAACAAGCGCGTTGCCTCGCCGAGATCGTCGAGCGCCGTCTCCACCATCCGGTCGTGCAACGCATCATGCAGCGCCGCGCGTTGCGCACTGTCGAGCGGCGCGCCGTTCTTCGTCGCATAGCGATACACCGCCCCGCGTTCCAACCGCGCAATTTTCGTCAACCCGCAACGATGCGCAATATCCGTCGCCTTCGACGACCACGGCGATACCGTCCCCAGCCGCGGCACGATCAGACATTGAAACGCGCCGCGCTGCCCTTCGACATCTTCAGCATCCGCCGCATCACGCGGCCCGTATTCCAGCAGTTGCCGCAACCGCGCGGTTTCTTCATCGCTCAACGTTGTCGTCACTTCGGCAAAATGCCAGTAACGCGCCGACAATCTCGTCACTGGCACGCCCAGCGCTTGCACTTTTTTCAGCAGGCGGGACAGCCGGAACCCAGAACACGCATAACGGCCACGAATTTGCAGAAATTCACTCATCAGGCATTCCCCGAAACATTCACGGCAACGCCGCGGAAAGTGGAATTATAGTTCTTGGCTTGGAGATGCGCTGGTTTGGGGCGGTTTTTGTTTAAGTGGATATAAAAATCCCCTCTCCCATTTGTGGGAGAGGGATGAGAGCTAAAGAATATTTGCCCACAAAATCACTCTATCGTCGCCTACTATTGCCACTTGCGCCGCCGCGTCGCCCCCGCCATCACCAACGCAAAAACCAGCAACCCAAGCTTGAAAAACCAAGTTTTTTACTTAAGTATATGTAAAAAGGCTGTTCTTTTGACAATCATATGCTTTTTAATCACCGCATCAATTATTTTAACGTCATTTAACAATATTTAACATTTTAAGATTGTATTCATGTGGCGCCGCCTCTGCGTCATAGGCAGATGGAACGATTGAGCCATTGGCAGCATCACGCCATTTGAAACGATGGGATGATTTGCTTTCCGTGTTGGCAATCTTTGTCAAAAAAACTATACTTCCGCCATGTTCATGATGAATATTCCCCTTCCGGGCAGTCAATGACTGCCTGGCGCTCGCGTACAGTAAAGACGGCGGCGCCATGGCAGACATCTTTGCTTTGGAAGATGCCAGCAAACGAATCTCCACCACGAATCAGGCAAGCTTCAGCTTTACCTTCACAGATGCGGGCACATACACCGTGTATATC
>WRFN01000015.1 GCA_009778785.1 Betaproteobacteria bacterium
AGACCTCTGTCCGCTTCCCGCAGAAATCCTATGATCTGCTCTTCCGAATATCGCTTCTTCATGTCCAATCTCCTCTCTCTTGGGATCGGACTCTAATACTAACCGCTACTCTTTTCGGGGGGGGGCGTCGCAATCACTGTTTGCTCCCTCCAAGACATCGCCACTCCCCATCTCCAAAGATGACGACAAAAGTATTATCCATGTCTTGGCTTATGTGTTACCTATGTGTGAAGTCTGTGCAAGTGTACACTTCCAGACGAAGCAATAATGCAAGGAACGGGTTTCAACCCGCTCCTTTTGTTTATAAGAGAGCGCCGTGTATTCCGTAGGTGCGGCGGAATGCCGCCCTGCGGTGTTTCAATGCAATGAATCGCCGCGTGAACGCCAACGCCTGAGCAGCAACGCATTGGTCACAACGGAAACTGACGACAGCGCCATCGCCGCGCCGGCCAGCACCGGCGACAGAAAACCGAACGCCGCCAACGGAATGCCGAGAATGTTATAAACAAACGCGAAAAAAAGGTTCTGGCGAATTTTGCGCAGCGTGGCGCGCGACAAATCCATTGCGTCGGCCACCATCGTCAAATCGTTTCGCAACAAAGTCATGTCGGCGGCAGCCAGCGCGCTGCCCGAGCCGGCGCCCATCGCGAATGAAACGTCGGCTTGCGCCAACGCCGGAGCATCATTGATACCATCGCCGACCATGCCGACGACGCGGTGCGCTTGTTGCAGCGCCATCACCAATTCGCGTTTGTTTTGCGGCGATTGTTGGGCGCGTACTTCGTCGATGCCGACGAGGCGCGCGATGACGCGCGCCACCTGTTCATGATCGCCGGTCACGAGCATCGGCGTGATGTGTTGCGCGCACAGCGCTGCCGTTGCCGGCGCGGCGCTGGGGCGCACCGTATCAGCGAGCAGCAACACGCCTTCAGCGTGCACGTCGCGCGCGATCACAACGCGAGTCGCCGAACGCTCTTCTTCCGTCGCGTTGTTATCGGCGGGTGAGAGAAAAGTTGGGTCGATGCCTTGCGCTTTCAGAAACGCCGGTGAACCGATGCGCCAGATTTCGCTGTCAAGCGTGGCGCTGACGCCCAAACCGCTGTGCGGCTGAACATCGGCGACCGGCGGCAACGAAAGCCCGCGCGCTTGTGCGGCGGCGACGATGGTTTGCGCCAGCGGATGGTTGACGCCTTGTTCCAGCGCTGCTGCGATCGCCAGCAAAGCGTTTTCGTCGAAGCGCGACGAAGCTTGTACCGTCATGTTGACGAGATGCGGCGCGCCCGTAGTCAGCGTGCCGGTTTTGTCGAACAGTAAAGTGTTGATTCGTTCGGCGCGCTCGAGCGCTTCGGCGTTCTTGATCAAAATTCCGGCTTGCGCCGCGCGACCCACGCCGACGATCAGCGCGGTGGGCGTGGCAAGCCCCAATGCGCACGGGCAAGCGATGACCAGCACCGCAGTAGCGCGCAGCAAGGCTTGTATCCAATCGTCGAGCAGAAAGCCGTTGGCGAGCAGCGTCAACACGGCGATCACCAGCACGGCAGGAACGAATACCGCGGCGACCCGATCCGCCAGGCGTTGAATCGGCGCGCGCGAATTTTGCGCTTGCGCCACTTGCCGAACGATGCCGGCGAGCAAGGTGGTATGCCCGACGGCGGTGGCGACGCATTCCAGCGCGCCGCTGGTGTTGACGGTCCCGGCAAATACCGTATCGCCGACGCTCTTGTCCACCGGCAAACTTTCGCCGGTGAGCATCGCTTCGTTTAGCGCCGAGTGACCGGACGCGATCGTGCCGTCCACCGGCACCGTGTCGCCGACGCGCACCACGTAAGCGTCGCCCGGTTGCACTTGAGAGAGCGACACGGTTTCGACAACACCATTCGACAAACGCAACACCGTATTCGGTTGCAACGCTACCAGACTTTTCAGCGCTATCGAAGCGCGGGCGCGGGCGCGCGCTTCCAGCCATTTGCCAAACAGCACCAGCGTGATCACCATAGCGCTCGCTTCAAAATACACATGTTGTTGCGGCAGCGGCCACAGCCACACCGCCAGCGAAAGCAGAAAGGCGCACGAGGTTCCCAGCGCGACGAGAACGTCCATGTTGGCCGCGCCGCCGCGCAGCGCGTGCCAGGCGCCTTTGTAAAAACGCGCTCCGGCGATAAATTGAATCGGCGCCGCCAGCAGAAATTGCACCCACGGCGGTAACACGTCATGACCGTGCCCGACCAGCATCGACAACATTTGCCAGAGAAAAGGCAGGCACAGCAACGCGGCAATGATCAAAATACGGCGCTCGCGCTTTAACGACGCGGCGCGTTTTTCTTCTTCGGCGCGAACTAGCGCGTCGGCTTCGAGGAAGGGGTCGGCGGCAAGCGCGGCATCGTAACCGGCGCGACGCACCGCCGCAATCAGCGTGTCGGCGGTGATCGTACCGACGGCTGTCGCCGCAATTTCGACGTGGGCGGATTCGGTAGCGAAATTCACACGCGCACAAACGCCGTCGAGCCGGTTCAGCACCTTCTCGATGCGCGCGGCGCAGGCGACACAAGTCATTCCGGAAACGTCGAGGTCGAAAACAGCAGAGTCAATATTCATAATGTCTTAGTATAATGGCCGGCTACTGAAACGGGGAAATTTCCCTGAACCGGAGAATTTTTGATGGCAGTGAATACCCCCCCAACTTTGCAGCCCGGCATTTCGCGCAATACCCTTCTGGCGGTGGCCGGGTTGGGATGGATGTTCGATGCGCTCGATGTCGGCTTGTTGTCGTTCATCATGGCGGCGCTCAAGCACGATTGGAACCTGACGGCGACGGCGTTGGGCTGGATCGGCGGCATCAACTCTATCGGCATGGCGCTCGGCGCACTGATGTTCGGACTGCTGGCGGATCGAATCGGTCGCAAAAAAGTGTTCATTCTGACGCTGTTGACCTTCAGCGTCGCCAGCGGCCTCTCCGCCGCGTCAACCACGCTGGCGATGTTGCTCTTCCTGCGTTTCTTCATCGGGTTGGGACTCGGCGGCGAACTGCCGGTGGCTTCGACATTGGTCTCGGAAAGCGTACAGGCGCACGAGCGCGGCAAAATCGTCGTCCTGCTGGAAAGTTTCTGGGCGCTGGGCTGGATTATCGCGGCACTGATCGCCTATTTCGTCATCCCGGATTATGGCTGGCGTGTCGCTTTGCTTCTCGGCGCGCTGCCGGCGCTCTACGCCGTGTATTTGCGCTTTCGCTTGCCCGACTCGCCGCGCTATCTGTCGCAGACTGCCGCGCCGAAAAAACCCGGCTTTATCGAAAACCTGACGCGACTCTTCTCTCGCCCTTACCGGCGGGCGACGGTCATGCTGTGGGTGCTGTGGTTTTGCGTGGTGTTTTCGTATTACGGCATGTTCCTGTGGCTGCCGAGCGTGGTCGGTCTCAAAGGCTTCGGGCTGATGAAAAGTTTTGAGTACGTGCTGATCATGACGCTGGCGCAGTTGCCGGGGTACTTTACTGCCGCCTGGCTGATCGACCGCTTCGGGCGCAAATTCGTACTGATCACTTACCTATCGGGCACGGCGCTCTCCGCGTATTTCTTCGGCAACGCCGATACCGTCGCGCAACTGCTGATTGCCGGAATGCTGCTCTCGTTCTTCAACCTTGGCGCCTGGGGCGCGCTCTACGTTTATACGCCCGAACAGTACCCGGACGCGATTCGCGCTACCGGCGCCGGCGCGGCGGCTTCCATCGGGCGCGTCGGCGGCATTCTCGGCCCGCTGATGGTTGGCTACTTCGTCGCCGCGCACATCAGCATCGAAATGATCTTCATCATTTTCTGCTCGACGATTGTGGTGGGCGTGATTGCGGTGGCGGTGTTGGGAAAAGAGACGCAGAGAACGGAGTTGAAGATGCTCTGAGGGATTTCGTTCGTCTGGAGCTTGCTGAAGGGCGACGGGCGGCCTCTTTCAAAAGGAGTTTTTCTGCGGGCGGTTCGCGAATCGCCCCGAAAAAAAACCGCGCGGTTTTCACCGCGCGGCCGTCATCAAAAATCAATGATCGATAAACCGGACATTGAGGCGTTTGAAAGTGCTGGCGCCGCTGGCTCCCACCGGTATCCTGCCAAAACCCAAATTTCCCGGAAGCGGTATTTTCTTCCCGAAGGTGTCGTCAATGATCGCGGTCAATCTCTGGGTACTCCCGCCGTTTCCATTATCGCCGTTGACCAAAGCAAACGTGAAACCGGAGATTCCCGAAGGCACACTGTAGAAGCGCGAAGTGCCGTCTCCGGCGCCGGCGAAGGTTTCGCCAAGAGCAGGTTGGCCGAAGTCCACGGTGCGCGCGTAGAACTTGCCGTCGATAGACGCCGTCGTACACGAGCCTCCTGACGCATTACCGTTGTATTTGTTCGCCGCCCAAGCCGCAACAAAGTACGCCGATTGCGGATTGAGATTGATATGGTAGCCGGAGTCCATGTCTTCATACCAGCCATTTTCTCCTGTCACGCCGTCAAGATCGATGATGGGCTGCAAGTCATCGCGGGTCAGATTTGTGGCGGCGCCATTATCGTAGATCGAGTAAAAAGTGTTATTCAGCGGAGTGGAGGCGATCAAATCGCCATCGTTTCTGAAGCCCCCCGTTCCGACGAGCACATAACGCTTCGTTCCGTCTCTGTTAAGCTGCGGCCAGGGTTCCGTCGTTACATACTGCGGGTTGCCGTCATCGTCGCGGAGAAGCGCCATTTTTTCAACGACCCAATCAGACGCGCTGGCGCTATTCAAGTTGAAGCGCCAGAGATTTCCCTTTTGATCGCCGCCATAAACATACGTGGTCAACTGATTGTGGGCATCCTCGACATACCCGCCGATAGACACCATTCCCAGAGGATCGCTGCCCGTTCCCTCGGTCGTGCAAAGTTCGGTGAGCTTGAGTCCGGATTCCAAGTCAACAAAGAAAAGACAAGCTTTGCCGTCGGCGTTGTTGTACCCCGAAGGAAGAATCGCCACCCACTTGGTTTCGTCGGGAGCATCAGGATTTGGCCACGCATTGGTTTTGGTCAAAATGGGACGGCCGAAAGTGTAGCCCATGTTGGGGTCGGTGAATTCCCACAGTGACTTCATTGGCGCCGCTGCCGCTTCATCGGTCACGACAGCGCTGTCGGTGATATCGAGCGCGTAGTACGATTTGCCGCCTTTGCCCAACCCGCCGACGAGAACCGTTTTCCACGTATCGCCGATCTTGACATCCATCGTCCGTGGCGTGGCATTGATGTAAAAGAAGTGGTAGAACGGATGATTGAAATCGTCTTCCTGATAACTCAGCGCCGCGATGCCGCCGGTGGCCGGGTTGCGGAGGATATCCATCGGGATGTACGCCCAGCGCTCGTTCAAGTCGGCATCGAAAGCGTGCAACATGCCGTCGTTGGCCGCCACATACACCATAGTACTGCGCGATTTGTTGTCTTCCGCAAATGTCCTATAGCCGCCATTGGTCGTATCATCATAATTTCCCCCCGGATTTTTGACGACAACCGGCGCCGCATCGACGATATCGCCCAGCGGGCCTTTACCGCGCACGCGGAATTTTCCGGCGGCAGTGCCTTCGTTGGTCCGATCGCCGCGCAGATAAGCAACCATGTTTTTCTGGGTCGTTGCATTCGTACCGCCCAGATAACTCAGTTGCGTGGACGTGAGTTCGGTAAACTGGAAAGGCACCGCGTTGGTGGTCGGAGAATGCTCGCCGGCAATGCGGGTGAAAACATAGCGGGAGTCGCGCCAGGGCGCCGATGTTCCCGACGGCGTCAACAGCGTTTGCAGCTTGTCTGCCGCTGAGACCAGAGACGACGACGCATCGATCTCTCCCGTGGGAAGGACTTTTTTCAGAACGACGTCGCCGCTCCATCCCGGAAGAAATGAAACCGCGTAATTGCCGACATTGCCGCCCGTCATGTCCCGGCTCGTAAAGGCGGAAGCCGTGCGCGCGCCGCCGACATTCAAAACTTCATTCAGAATCGCGTTGAGGCCGCGACGGAAATCATCGGGCGACGCGGCGGTCACATAGCGCCCAAAGCCGTTGATCGTCGCATGCCAAAAATCATCGACGGTCTCCATCGTATCGTCGGTAGGCATCGGCCAGGCAAGGGCCCTACTCGCAATCTGCGCCAGCGTCGCGCTCTGATCGCTCGACGGCAAAATTCCCCTGACGCCAAACCCCATCCCGTGAAAATTCAAATGCGGCCAGGTTGCCGGATCCTTTCCCGTCACCGATACATTATTGCCCAAGCTGGCGGGGCCAAGCCGATTGCTCCAATATTTGAGCGCAATGTCGGCCAGCGTCTCGCTGACGCTTCTCATATCGTAAATCGGCGCCGGCCATGCCACTCCTCTCGTCGCAGGATTCATCGAGCTTCCATAAATGTCGATGCTGCTTGCTGTCGTCGGAAGCGGAAGCTGAACCGTCGTATCCAGATTTCCTGTGTTTGTGCTGTAATTGCTATCGTTCCAGCGGCCATCGGTAAACATAATCACATGATTTTTCTGGCAGGAACTGGTACTGCTTGCATTGATGTAGGTAGAGCCGAACTTTTTGCCGACATCGTCCAGCGCTTTTCTCAGCGGCGTGCCTACCACCACTCCATTGATTGAGCTTGACCCGCTTGCCTGAAAACTGATCAAGTTTTGGTAAAACGCTGTCCGGTTCGGTGCGCTCGTCGGCGAACCGAATTCTTCGAGCCTCCCCAGCGCGGCAGGCATCTTGGAGGTCGTGGTGTTGATCGTAACGAAGCCCGCTGAAATACGGTTGCCGGGAACGCCCGCAAAAGCCAACGACGCGACGGACTTCACCGCAGCCACGCGGTTCCTGTAATACGCCGCCCAGTTGGCGTAATTGGTAATCTCTTCTTGGGCGGTGCGTGTTATTTTATTCTTCGTCCCTTCAACTCCGTCGAAATACCAGTGATCGACGGTGCTCGATGTGGTGAACGTCCAGTTGTTTTCCGCGCTGACCGTCGCCACTCTGACATTGACCGGATCGAGCACCACCAGATCAAACGCCGGCTTATTCAAATTATTGGCGGCATTGACATCAAGGTTGTAGTCCGCCGACGGCGAATAGTAATACGGGTAGATGTATTTAAAAGCCGTGCCGGTCAAATTGGTATAGTTCATATACTCGTCTTTGCAATTGCTGAACGAGAGCTTGTTTTCCGTCACGCTGATCGTCCCCGGGTTGGCAGAACCGATTAACGGGCCCGATGTCCGCAACGTTTGGCACCATTTGATGCTGGTGCGAAAATAATGGACGGGGAAAGTATAAGTCGCGCTGCTTCCCGAATTGCCTACGGTGATCGGCGAGGTCGTCACCGAAGGCAACACAGCGCCTATCATGTACTGGTTTTTCAAGGCGTTGTACTGCGCTGTCGTATAGGCGTAGGTCAACGTTCTCAGGTTGGCGGCGGGAGGCCGGTCAATCGTTGTCCACAATGGGGTCGTCCAAACCACATTCGTCCAGCCCGCACCGCCGTTGGCGGCCGAGCTTCCGTCCATAGCAGGAAAAGGAGTGCCGTCCGGCTGTATGGGCGGGGTATAGGTGACGAGAGGGTTATACGCAAGGCCGTTGAACGCTGCCGCTGACAGGGGAGGCTGACCGTCTTTGAAGATGCTCTGAGCTGCCGTAAAGAGAGCGCCGGTGTTGGCGTTGGTCGTGTCGCAGGTCATCCAGCAAACTGCCATCGGCGTCCCGGTACAAGCATAACAAGCGTTCGTAACGAGGAAGTTCGTCGGGGTGCCCGTACCGGTGCCGAGGTTATCGGGCGTAAAGGCTGCTTTCATACTAGCGGAATCGTCGGCAATCAGCATGACGGTCGCCGGCACGTTATTTTTCGCTGCCAAAGGCGCGTCCGGCAGTTGCACCGGCTGCGCCAGCAAGCTGCCCGAAAGCAGAAGCCCCAGAATAAGGAACGGGCTTTTGCTCCAGAGCGCCGGACACTTTGCCCGCAAGAAAGGTGAACCTCTTTTCATGATAAATCCCTTGATCTGTCGATACTCTTTGACTACGGTCGAACCACCATTGCCTGAGCGTGGGTGACTGTCCCGTTCGGGCCGTCAACGCGCACGCTGATGCGGTACAACATCGAACCTCCGCTGCCACTGTTGCCACTGCCGTTCAAATCATCCTGTGCTTCATTGGCCATATTGATTTTGTTTGAGCCGGACGCCGAGCCGTCCATCAGGCATGTGACCGTCGGCGGTATCGGCGCTCCGGCGGCGGTGCACATTCTTTCGATCACGGTTCTGGTGATGTTTCCGGAATTAGCGTCTTGTGCTCCGGTGGCCGTGATCAGCCGGTTGACGGGAAGGCCGCGTGCATCATCGTTCGCCGGATTGAACGACGCGAAATAACCGAGCGTTGCAACATTGCTTTCCGTCGCGGTTCCGATCAAAGCGGCGCCATTCAAACTCCGAACTGCCATTTCCAGCGCCTGATTCGCCGAAGCTTCCGCTGCTTGCCGAAAAGCCATGTTATCCACCGCCATTATTGAAGTATCGACCGAGCGCATGATGCCGACCGACACCAACATCATCGCCACCAGCACCAGAAGCGTGACCAGCAAAACGATACCGCGTTGCGGGCGCGCCATCGCGCTTCCTGAATTTCGGGCTATCTCCCTGGTTTTACCCGTTCTCATTTTTATCGCCCCAAGTTATAAGTTATAAAGCGTATTCCGCAACGGGATGACTTTTTCGTACATCCGGTAGCGGTACGTCGTGCCGCCGGGGCCTGTCCCTGCGGCGTAAGTGACGGTGATCGGATTTGGGCAATTGGCTCCTGTTGCGGTAGGACAATCCTGAAACATCGTAAAACTGGTTGACTGATTGAACGTTGCCGAGTTTTCCGGTTCATCGGCACGCACGACCAGCGCCAGTCGGATCGCCTTGATCTGGTTAACGACATTGACGTTGGTGGTTGCCTGTAGCGTTGCTATATCCCAACCGGGGGTCGTCGTATCCGCCGGGTCGATCCAGTCGGTGATTCCCGTCCCCGGGGCGCCATTGGCCGCCGTCGTATCGATGCCGTACTGCGCTTTCATCAGCATCACGCCGGAAACGATCGGATCGGTGCGGGTGAGAACCCATTGCCCCGTCAGAGCCGGGTCAAACTGCCACACTTCCGCCTGCAAGACGTTTTGACTATCGACAAAGTAGCGAAGTCGCGACGGAACGCCCAAATCCACCAGGCTCGCGCCATTGGGCGGCACTGCGCCGTTGGCTCCCGTGACATTCGTATCCACCGGCGTGCTGACGGGCTGGTTCTCAGGCTGCGCCGCGATAGCTGCCGTCACCAGGTAAGGCGTGCAGGCGCCGTTTTGAATGTCCACCAGAACCGAACCCGTGTTGAACCCGAAGGGCGTATTAGCGCTGGTTCCGTTCACCGACACGGGCATGATGTAAACCGGCGAGCGACCGGCGAAGACATAGAGGTCGTCGAAGTTGGTATTAATCTTGTTCGGGTCAATCACCACCGGCAAGGGCTTCAGCGAAAGCGTTACCGGGGTACCGGCAGCCGTGCCGGGCGCACCGATCGAATCGTTGGGACAGTTGATAAATTTCGCCTTGCTGAACATCATTCCCGAGCCCGCGTTCTGGATGCTTTCTTCCAGCAAGAAAGTGGAATACAACCCCGAAACCTGCGCATCGCCCACCGAAACAACCGCACGCTTGGTGCGTTCCGTTCCCTCGTAAACCCGATAGACGGCGTACATCGCCAGCATCCCGATCAGGGAGGCGACCATCAGTTCAACCAGCGTCACGCCTTTTTGCGTTATCCGGCCTTTTTGTTCCTTTAAGCCGTTCATTTTCATCCCCTCAATAACCTACTGACGAAGTTTGCACATAGTTGTGCATCGTGATTCCATCCCTGCCCGCCCACGATATCGTGATCGTGACATCGACGCCGGAAATAGGAGGAACGGCAGTGTTCACTGTCGCATCGGTGATCGTGACCGTTGGCGGTTGTCCACCGGGAATGCCCGGAAAGCCGTTGGCGCCGATAACCCGATCACGGAAAGTTTGCCATTGCGCTCCGTCTGTTTGAAAAGCTTCAACCAGATTCTTGCCTTGCATGCCCGACGCCCACATCTGTCCCATGTACGCATTGGCCAGATGGACGGCTTCGGCGCGGTACTGCACATCGTCGGTGGCCCCTACCGAGCGCGCCTGTATAGCGACCAGCGAGACAATACCCAGCGCAAAGAGCATGATGGCGGCGAAAACCTCAATCAGCATGAAGCCGGAACTCGCTTTTCTCGCGGTTGTTTTATAGTTGGCCTTCATTGTTCCCCCCCTTTCCCTCTTTTTTATTTATTGTTTCGTTTTTCAACGATTCACAACTCTCCAAAGTTGCAACCCTTAGCATCCCCCTCCGGCAAATCTTGGTCGCACACCCGAACGCCGCCTTTCATCAGAATGTCCACCTGCAAATGGCGAGTGCCTTCCAGAGAATTAGATACGGTAATGCTGTGGGGCGGCGCAGCGGTTGTCGTCAAATTGTTTCGCAACAACCAGCCGTCCCCCCGATCAAAAGTGACGACTGCCAGATTCGAAGAATGCGCTACTCCTGTAGGGTTGGCGCTGACCGTCACTCTCGACCAGTTGCGGCCATCGGCGCCCCAAGAGAAGGTCTCGATCGCGGGCGTCACTTGCTTGGCGGACGTCGTTGAATCGTCCAACTGCCAGATCGCCCAGCTACTGTTAGTCAAGTCCAACACAAACTCAACCGGCGTGTTGTATTTGATCGCATGAAACTTCGCCTTTTGCATTCCGCTTTCAATGGACTCGGCGACATTTTTTACCTTGGAATTTTCAAGATAAAGTTGAATGCTCGGCGACGCTACCAGCAGAAAAATGGCAAAGAGCGCAACAGCGATCATTAATTCAGTCAGGGAAAACCCCTGAAGGTGTTTTCTCGCTTTCATGGTTATCCCCCCCAATCAGCAAGAGCCGTCTTTTTTCAAGACCCAGCAGCTGGCGCTATTCTGTTTCCAGACACTGGTCGAAGTCGTCGCTTTGATTCCTGTATTGTCTAACGTATAGACGAAGCCACCCACCAGCGTTTCGGCGTGACCCGTCGCAGTTAATGTATAGCCTGGCAAGCTCCCTGCTGCCTCGTCAACGGTACAATCAATGTCGAATCTTCCGGCCTTGACGTTGGTGGCATGAATGCTGTCGCAGCTATTCGCACCCGTGCCCGTATAGGCTCGGTTGTCCGAGAAATACTGTTCCAATTTCACTTTTTGATCTGAAAGCCCTGCAAGACCTTCCAGAATCGCGCCCCGCCGTAAATAATCGGTATATGCTGGTATGGCAATCGCCGCCAGAATAGCGATAATCGCCACAACGATCATTAGCTCGAACAGGGTAACCCCTTTATTTAATGTCTTCACGGCCACCCCCTTAATAACCGATTTGACTTACGTACCGCCCCTTTTTAATTTCCCCTGACACCCAGTTTGTCGAATTTTCTGTTAATCTGACGATTAACTCTGGGAATCTTCCCAGCCTGAAACCCTTCATAAATCCGAGGCTTATGGCTGGTGTCCATCTAATCTAAAGTTGTTGTTCACTTACAATGTTAAATAATGATTCCAATGCCGTCAAATAATTTGTGTCACAAAAGTAAAGTATTTCGTCACGTCATCCAAAAATAATTCAGCGTCGCATGTCATCACGGTATGCGCTGTGACAGCGTCGTTAGATGAAATTGATACGCTCCCCACGTTAATAAAATAGATGGTGGCGCACGGCGCCCATTTCAATACTCGTCATCATTTCTTTTTTGTCATTGTAGGCGAGGCCGCCCGAAGAACAGGAGAAGGTGATGTGCGCACTTGAACCAAGACGGTTCTAATGCTTTTTTCTCACGCTCTTGCTTTCAACATCGCCACTGCCGGAAGCTCTTTGCCTTCGAGAAACTCAAGAAAGGCGCCGCCGCCGGTAGAAACATAGCTGATATCCGACGACACGCCGAATTTGGCGATGGACGCCAGCGTGTCGCCGCCGCCCGCAATCGAAAACGCCGGTGAACGAGCGATGACTTCCGCCAAAACGCGCGTCCCTCCGGCGAAGGCGTCGAACTCGAAAACGCCGAGCGGGCCGTTCCACACAATCGTTCCCGCCGACATGAGGAGCGGCGTCAACATTTCCATCGTGCGCGGACCGACATCGAGGATGAGATCGTCGTCGGTCACTTGCGCGATATCTTTGGTTTCCGCTTTTGCATCGGCAGCAAAAGCTTTGGCGCACACCGCATCGACCGGCAACGGAAACTTGCCCGGAAAATCGTGCAGCAGCGCTTTGGCTTCGTTCACCAGATCGGGTTCAGCCAGCGATTTGCCAATCGGAAATCCCTGCGCCAGCAAGAACGTATTGGAGATGCCGCCGCCGACAATCAGCGTATCCACTTTCTCGGCGAGCGCGCGCAGGATGGTGAGCTTGGTCGAGACTTTCGATCCCGCCACGATTGCCACCATCGGCCGCTTGGGCGCGGCCAGCGCTTGGCTCAACGCATCGAGTTCCGCCGCCATCAACGGCCCCGCGCACGCTACCGGCGCATGGAAACCGATGCCGTGCGTCGTCGCTTCGGCGCGGTGCGCGGTTCCGAACGCATCGTTCACATAAACATCGCACAGCACCGCCATCGAACGCGACAAGGCTTCATCGTTCTTTTTCTCGCCTTTGTTCATCCGGCAATTTTCGAGCAACACGAAATCGCCCGGCTTCAGCGTTTTTTGCCAAGCGGTATCGCTGACCCAATCGCGGATCAGCGGCACCGGTTTCTTCAACAATTCCGACAGCCGTTGCGCAATCGGCGCCAGCGAATCTTCGGCGCGCCATTCGCCTTCGGTCGGTCTCCCCAAATGCGATGTCACCATTACTGCCGCGCCGCGCGCCAATGCATCTTTGATGGCGGGCAGCGAAGCGCGAATGCGCGTGTCGTCGGTGATCGCGCCCCGATCGTCCTGCGGCACATTCAGATCAGCGCGAATGAAAACGCGCTTGTTTTTAACATTGACATCGGAAAGACGTTTGAACGGCATCATGGCAACTCCTGAAATCACTTCGCCCGCATCAGCGCTACGGTGGTATCGAGCATCCGGTTCGAGAAACCCCATTCGTTGTCGTACCAGCTCAACACTTTGACCAGCCGACCACTGACTTTGGTTTGCGTGGCGTCGAAGATCGACGAGCGCGGGTCGTGGTTGAAATCCATCGACACCAGCGGCTCGGTGCTGTAGCCGAGAATACCGGCGAGCGGTCCTTCTTCGGAGGCCGCTTTGAGAATCGCGTTCACTTCGTCAACGCTGGTGTCGCGCGCTGCGATGAACGACAGATCGACGATGGAGACATTGATCGTCGGCACGCGCATGGCGAAACCATCCAGCTTGCCGTTGAGTTCGGGCAGCACCAAACCCACCGCCGCCGCCGCGCCGGTTTTGGTCGGGATCATGCTCATCGTCGCCGAGCGGGCGCGTCGCAAATCGCTGTGATAAACGTCGGTCAACACTTGATCGTTGGTGTAAGAGTGAATCGTGGTCATCAAACCGTTGACCACGCCGAGTTTTGCGTGCAACGGCTGCACGACCGGCGCCAGACAGTTGGTTGTGCATGACGCATTGGAAATCACCGTGTCCGTCGCTTTCAACACCTGATGGTTGACGCCATAGACGATGGTTGCATCGACATCTTTGCCGCCCGGCGCCGAGATGATCACTTTCTTGGCGCCGCCCTTGAGGTGCGCGCCGGCTTTTTCTTTGCTGGTGAAAAGTCCCGTGCATTCGAGCACGACATCAACGCCCAACGCGCCCCACGGCAACTGCGCCGGGTCGCGCTGCGCGAACACTTTGATGCGGTCGCCGTTGACGATCATGGCGTCGCCGTCCACTTCGATCTTGCCCGGAAATTTTCCGTGCACAGTGTCGTAGCGCGTCAAATGCGCGTTGGTTTCCGGACTGCCCAAATCGTTGATGGCGACGATCTCGATGGCCGCTTTTTTATCGTTCTCGTACAGCGCCCGTAAAATATTGCGGCCGATGCGGCCATATCCGTTGATGGCGACTTTGATGGTCATGGTTGCTCCTCGATTGAATGGAATTTAACGAACGCCAAGAATGCGGCGCGCTGTTGCCGTCACATTCTCCACGGTGAAACCAAAATGTTTGAACAGCACCGGCGCCGGCGCCGATTCGCCGAAAGTGTCGATGCCGATCACGGCGCTGTGCGCGTCATCCGTCGCACCGACATAGCGATGCCAGAAATGCGTCGTGCCCGCTTCAATGGCCAAACGCGGAACGTTCGGCGGCAGAACCTGCGTGCGGTACGTTGCCTCTTGTTGATCGAAACGCGACGTGCACGACATCGAAACGACGCGCACGGCGATGCCTTCTTTCGCCAGCGCGTCGCGCGCTTGCAACGCCAGCGCTACCTCTGAGCCGGTTGCGATCATCACGACTTTCTTGCCGTCGCCGAGAAAATCGGCGAGCACGTAACCGCCGCGAACGATGGCGTTCAACGCCTTATCGTCGCGCGCGGCGAACGGCACGTTCTGCCGTGTGAGCAACAAACAACTCGGGCCGTCGCGGCGCAACAACGCTTGTTGCCACGCCACCGCCGTTTCAACCGTATCGCAAGGCCGCCACACATCCATGCCCGGAATCAGCCGCAAGCTGCTCGCGTGCTCGATGGATTGGTGCGTCGGCCCGTCTTCACCGAGACCGATGGAGTCGTGCGTGAACACTGAGATCACGCGCAGCTTCATCAACGCCGCCATCCGCAGCGCGTTGCGGGCGTAATCGGAGAACGTCAGGAACGTGCCGCCATACGGAATAAAGCCGCCGTGCAGCGCCACCCCATTGGCAATCGCCAGCATGGCGAATTCGCGCACACCGTAATGAATGTGATTCCCATGCCCTTCCGGCGTTAGTGCTCGACTGCCCGACCAGTTGGTGAAAACCGAGCCGGTCAAATCCGCCGAGCCGCCGAGAAATTCCGGCAAGTGCGGCGCCAACGCTTCGATGGCTTGTTGCGACGCCTTGCGCGTGGACACGGTTTCGGCTTTGCTGTTCTGCGCCGCGATGAAAGCCGCCGCGACTTGCGCAAAGTTTGTCGGCAGCTCTCCCCGCATTCGCCGAACGAACTCGGCGGCAAGTTGCGGATGCGCGGCGCGGTACGCTTCAAAACGTCGCTGCCATTTGCTTTCACGTTCGGCGCCTTGCGCCCGAGCGTCCCACGCTTGATAAACCGGTTGCGGAATTTCAAATGGCGCATACGGCCAACCGAGCGCGGCGCGAGTGGCGGCCACTTCTTTCTCGCCGAGCGGGGAGCCGTGCGTGTCCGCTGTGCCGCCTTTGGTTGGCGCGCCTTTGCCGATCACTGTCTTGCAACAAATCAGCGTCGGGCGTTCGGTTTCGCGTTGCGCAGCACGAATCGCCGCATCGACGGCATCGACATCGTGTCCGTCAACGTGGCGAATCACTTGCCAGCCGTAAGACTCGAAACGCATCGGCGTGTCGTCAGTCAGCCAGCCGCGCACATCGCCATCAATCGAAATTCCGTTATCGTCGTAGAACGCAATCAACTTGCCGAGCTTCCACGTACCGGCCAGCGAGCAGGCTTCGTGCGATACGCCTTCCATCAAGCAACCGTCGCCGAGAAACACATACGTGTGATGATCGACGATCGTATGACCGGGTTGATTGAACTGCGCCGCCATCATCTTTTCGGCGAGCGCCATCCCGACTGCGTTGGCGAGACCTTGCCCGAGCGGACCGGTAGTCGTCTCGACGCCGGGCGTCACATGCACTTCGGGATGCCCTGGCGTTTTCGAGTGCATCTGCCGGAAATTTTTGAGTTCGGCGAGCGACAAATCGTAGCCGGTCAAATGCAGCAGCGCGTATTGCAGCATCGAGCCGTGACCGTTGGAAAGAATGAAACGGTCGCGGTCGAACCACTGCGGGTTGCCGGGATGATGCTTCAAATGCCGATGCCAGAGCGCCACTGCAATATCGGCCATGCCCATCGGCATGCCGGGGTGACCGCTTTTGGCGGCTTCGATGGCGTCGATGGCTAGAAAACGAATGGCGTTGGCCAGATCAGAAACGGGGACAGAAGAAGTTGATGTTGACATGTCATGCAGACAAATAAATAAAAAGAAGGGAGCGCCTTTAGGGCTTTAACGTGACTTCAAAAATAGAAGCTTAACGCAGAAAGCGCCGCTTGCGTAGAGAGTCGCTTTTATAAGATAATAATAAATTATCCTTCGGATTGCCGAAGGTTTGTGGGTGCCCTTCTGCTCGTCCGCGCGAACCCTGCCTGTTGGCGGCGCTCTGTGTACGGGGGTGGGGCTTTTTACTGGGAGGACGTATGGACGGAGTCCATCTGTTAGGAGAGTGGTATGGCTGCCCTACCCACACGCCGGAATTCACTCGTGCCGAGGCATTGCGCGAAGTTTGCCTGAAAGCCGTTGCGGCTTCGGGGTTGACAGCGGTCGGCGAGCGTTTTTTTCAATTCGAGCCGCATGGCGTCACCGGCGCCGTGATTCTGGCCGAATCGCATCTGGCCATTCACACCTGGCCTGAATCCGGTTTCGTGACCATCGATGTGTATGTCTGCAATTACACCACCGACAACACTGCCAAAGCACAAAAACTCTACGATTTGATCGAGGCCGTTTTCAAACCGGCGCGCGCGCATTCGCAAGCGATTCAGCGAGGCGGCAAGGATGGCTGAGTCGTCGGATGCCGCAAACACTTTGAACATTGCCGCCGACGCGCTGACTGAATCGCTGACGCCCGATTGGGGCTTTTTCATTCGCTCGTCCAAGCGGCACGAAGCGTTTCGTTCGGCGTGGCAGGAAGTCGAAGTGCACGAAACCCGAACGTTCGGCACGCTGTTCCGGCTCGACAGCCATTTCATGACTTCGGAAAAAGACGAGTTTTTCTATCACGAAAACCTCGTTCACATGGCGGCCATCACGCACGGCCGGCCGCGTCGCGCGCTCATCGTCGGCGGCGGCGATGGCGGCTCGGCGGAAGAATTATTCAAGCACCCATCCATCGAACACATCACGCTGGTGGAGATCGATCAGGCGGTGGTGGACATCGCCCGCCGCTATCTGCAACGGGTGCATCACGGCAGCTTGGACGATCCGCGCCTCACGCTGAAAATCGAGGACGGCTTCGCTTACGTCAAAGCCGGTACCGAGCCGTTCGATTTGATCGTACTCGACCTCACCGATCCGGGTGGTCCGTCAACGTTGCTCTACACCTCGGAGTTTTACCGCGCTTGCGCCGCGCGGCTGGGCGACAGCGGCATCATGACGTTACACATCGCCAGCCCGCTCGCCAACCCGACACAAATTCGCGAGACCCTGCAACGCTTGCGCGAAGTGTTCAAGCACGTCGTTCCCTACCTCACCTCGGTGCCGCTCTACGGTGGGCTGTGGTTGATGGCGTTCTGCTCGCAACGCGCCGACCCGCGCCGACTGACGCCCGAAACCGTCGAAGCGCGATTGCAAGAACGCGGCATCCGCCAGCTTCAGTACTACAACGGCGCGATGCACAGCGCGGCGCTGGCGTTGCCGAATTTTGTAAAAGAGATCGTGGCGTAGGTTGGCGGTGAGCGTAGCGAACTCCAACATAACAACGTTACCTAACACTTTTCTAAATTGCTTCGTCGCTTCGCTCTTCGCAAGGACAGCGCAAAAATAAACGGCATGGCGAGCAAAGCAAAGCACTCCGGTTTTCGTTTAACCTCAACTCAAACCCGTCTCGCGTCTTCTCTCCGAACTTGTAAAAAAATCATCGACGCGCACAGCGTTAACGCGCCGACCAGAAGATACGTCAGATGAAACGCGCGCTCGACGCCATCCTGACTGAACAGATTGAGAAACACCGAAGACACGGCAATGCCGAAGCTCATCGACAACTGCATGATGACGGAGAAAAGGCTGTTGCCGCTGCTTACGACTTCCGTGCCGAGGTCTTGCAAGGTCAGCGAATTCATCGCGGTGAACTGCACCGAGTTGATGAAACCGAAAAAAGCGAGTTGCACGAGCAGCAACAGCAGCGGCGTTTGCGGCGTGACGAGAGCGAAGCTGGCCATCATCAAACCCAGCAAAATCGTGTTGGTCGACAAAACCATGCGGTAGCCCCAGCGCGCGAGCAAAATCGTGACCACCGTTTTGGCGGAGATGGCGCTGGCGGCGGAGGCAATCATCATCAATCCGGCTTTCGACGGCGAGAAGCCCAACGAGAGTTGCAGGAAAAGCGGCGTCAGAAACGGCATGCTGCCGCTGCCCAAACGAGAGAAAATGTTGCCGAACATTCCAATCGCGTAGGTTGGGATTTTGAACAGCGACGGGCTGAACAACGGTTGCTCGACCTTGAACGCGCGCAACCAGTAAGTCATTTGCAGCGCGCAACCAGCCAGCAACAAGCATAACGACAGCGCCGTCGAAAGCGCGCGGTCGCCGAGACCTTGCAACGCCAGTGAGAGCATCAACAACCCGCCGCCGAAGAAAGCAAAGCCCGCCCAATCGAACACGGGCGTCGGCTGTCGGAAGTTGGGCATCTTTTTTGAAACGCCCCACAAACCGATCACGCCAATCGGCAAATTGATCAAAAAAATCCAATGCCAAGTGGCGTATTGCGCCAACCAGCCGCCAACGGTAGGCCCAAGCAACGGGCCGACCAGCGCCGGAATCGTGACGAAACTCAGCGCCCGTACAAAATCTTTTCCGGGGAACGAGCGCAATACCACCAGTCGCCCGATCGGCTGCAAAAACGCGCCGCCGATGCCTTGTACGACGCGAGCGGCGACCAGTTGCCACAGCGTCGTCGATAACGAACACAACAACGAGCCTAGGCAAAAGAAAATAATTGCGGCAAGAAAAAGCCGCTGCGTGCCGAAGCGGTCGGCAAGCCAGCCGGATGTGGGAATCAGCAGCGCGACGGTCAGGATGTACGAGATCACCACCATCTGCATCTTCAACGGGCTGGCGTGAAGATCGGCCGCGATAGACGGCAACGCCGTGTTGAGGATGGTTGCATCGAGCGACTGCATGAAAAACCCGATGGCAATGATGAGAAGCAATACGCGCTGTGAACGGTCTGCCATGATGTGGTGTGGCGCTCAAACAACGACACACAAAAACGCGCCGAAGTTTGCATAAAATGCGCCGGTCATTGGAGGCGGAGGTCGGAATCGAACCGGCGTAGACGGCTTTGCAGGCCGCTGCATGACCACTCTGCCACCCCGCCCAAGAGGGGGGATTATACGCACAGTCTGGGGTTTTACAAAATCGGCGCGCCGTGCTCTGGAAGATGCGGGAATCGGATTCCGTTCACCCTGAACCTGTCGAAGGATGAACGGAATGTCGTTGCAGGGCTTCGACAAGCTCTGCCCGAACGGTGTTTTGGACGCAGAGGCGGCATTCTGCCTCAAATCTGTTAAAATACGCCACCGCTTTTGCGGGGTCTTTAGCTTTCTGCCGCCAACCAACGGGCAGCGCCGATGTCATAAACCGGAGCGCCGTCAGGCAGGATCGAGCAGACTATTTCCGGCGCCGCCTTTTCAGCGGCGCTTAATTCACACATCGGCGGCTTCAGGGTGCCGGAGAATTTTGCCCATCTCACAGAGATACAAAGTTCCGCAAGCCATACGCCGCTGATGGAGGTTAACCCTGAAGGAGTTTTCAATGTCAGTCAGTATGCGTCAAATGCTGGAAGCGGGCGTCCATTTCGGGCACCAAACCCGTTACTGGGATCCCAAGATGGCCGAGTACATTTTCGGTCATCGCAACAAGATTCACATCATCAATCTCGAGAAGACGCTCGAGAAGTACAACGAAGCGATGCAGTATGTGCGTCGCCTCATCGCCAACAAGGGCACGATTCTGTTCGTCGGCACGAAGCGTCAGGCGCGCGACATCATCCGCGAAGAAGCGGCGCGTTGCGGCATGCCTTACGTCGATAACCGCTGGCTGGGCGGCATGTTGACCAATTTCAAGACGGTCAAGCAGTCGGTCAAGCGTTTGAAAGATTTGGAGCAGATGGAAACCGACGGCACGTTCGAGAAGATGAGCAAGCGCGAAGCGCTGACGCTCACGCGCGAACTGGCGAAAAGCCGTCAGAGCCTCGAAGGCATCAAGGACATGAATGTGTTGCCCGATGCGATTTTCGTGATCGACGTCGGTTATCACAAGATCGCGATTACCGAAGCGCAGCGTTTGGGCATTCCGCTGGTGGCGGTGGTGGATACCAATCATTCGCCGATCGGCATCGACTACGTGATTCCGGGCAACGACGATTCGAGCCGCGCCACGCGCTTGTACGCGCGCGGGGTTGCCGATGCGGTGCTGGAAGGCAAGAACGATGCTTTGTCGGGGCTCTTGCAGGCGGGCGATGAGTTCGTCGAAGTGAGCGAAGAAGAAGTGGCGGTCGAGCCGGAAGCGGCGAAGGAAGCACAGTAAAAAAATCGCCCGACACGGGGATTCTCGTGTTGGGCAACGAATCGAAAAGGCCGGAGCGGCGCTCCGGCGTTTTGAACATAGAAACGGATCGGAGTTAAAAATGGCGGACATCTCCGCAAGTGTTGTGATGGAACTGCGCCAGCGTACCGGGCTGGGCATGATGGAGTGCAAGAAAGCGCTGGTCGAAACTCAGGGCAATCTCGAAAAAGCGGAAGAACTGTTGCGGATCAAGTCCGGCGCCAAGGCGAGCAAAGCGGCGAGCCGGGTAACGGCGGAAGGCTCGGTCGGCGGTTTTGTATCGGCGGATGGCAAGACGGCGGCGATGGTTGAAGTCAACTGTGAAACCGATTTCGTCGCGCGCAGCGAAGATTTTCTCAAGTTCGCCAAGGATTTGGCGGAGTTGGTGGCGACCAAGAACCCGGCGGATGTCGAATCTTTGTCGGCGCAGCCGTTCAAGAGCGGCGAATACGAGGGAACGGTTGAAACGGTGCGGCAAGCGCTGGTGCAGAAGATTGGTGAAAACCTGTCGGTGCGTCGCTTGGCGCGTCGCGCCACGACGGCGCGGCTGGTGCAGTATCTGCATGGCGGCGGTCGCATCGGCGTGACCATCGAGATCGACGGCGACGAAGCCACCGGCAAGGACATCGCGCTGCACGTTGCGGCGTCGGTGGCCGGAACGCGACCGCTGTGCATCACCAAAGAGCAAGTGCCCGCCGAACTGGTGAACAAAGAGCGCGAGATTTTCATGGCGCAAGCGGCGGAAAGCGGCAAGCCCGCCGAGATCGTCGCGCGCATGGTGGAAGGCCGCGTCGCCAAGTATCTGGCGGAAGTGGCGTTGCTCGGTCAGCCGTTCGTCAAGAACCCCGACGAAACGGTCGAGCAATATTTGAAGGGCAAGAAAGCCAGCGTCAAGGCGTTTGATCTTTTCGTGGTCGGTGAAGGCATCGAGAAGAAGAAGGACGATTTTGCCGCTGAAGTCGCAGCGATGACGAAGGGCTGATTCTCAATCAGCCTTCGACCGCGACCGCTTTCCCGGACGTTGTTTTTTACGATTGACATTTGACACTCAAGGACATCATGAACGCACCGTCTCCCGTTTTGCCCCAACCTCACTACAAGCGCATTCTGCTGAAGCTGTCGGGAGAAGCGTTGATGGGAGACGATCCGTTCGGGATCAACCGCAAGGTGATCGACCGGATCGTCGGGGAAATCGCCGAAGTGGTTCGCATGGGGGTTCAAACCGCCATCGTGATCGGCGGCGGCAACATCTTTCGCGGCGTAGCGCCGGGGGCGGCCGGAATGGATCGCGCCACCGCCGACTACATGGGGATGCTGGCCACGCTGATGAACGCATTGGCGTTGCAGGATGCGTTGCGCCGCGCCGACATCGTGTCGCGGGTACAATCGGCGCTGCGTATCGATCAGGTCGCCGAGATGTACATTCGCGGCAAGGCGCTGCGTTATCTCGAAGAAAACAAGGTCGTGATTTTCGCGGCGGGAACGGGCAACCCGTTTTTCACCACGGATACGGCAGCGGCGTTGCGGGGACGTGAAGTCGGCGTCGATATCGTATTAAAAGCCACCAAGGTGGACGGTGTTTATACCGCCGATCCGTTCAAAGATCCGAAAGCGACGCGCTATCAATCGTTGACTTTCGACGAGGCGATTACCAAAAACCTGAAGGTGATGGACGCTACCGCGCTGGCGCTGTGCCGTGATCAGGAAATGCGGGTGAACGTATTTTCGATCACCAAACCCGGCGCGTTGCAGCGCGTGGTTCTCGGCGAGGATGAGGGAACGCTGGTGCATTGTTGAACTGCGCCGCTTTTTCCCATCAGAGAAAGCGCGATAAAGGTTCAACCTTTTAGACAGGAAAAATTTCAGGAGATAACCATGATTCCGGAAATCAAAAAAACCGCCGAACACAAAATGGCGCGAACCATCGAGACGCTGGTCAGCGATCTCGGCAAAGTGCGGACAGGACGCGCCCACACGGGGATCGTCGATCACATTCACGTCGATTACTACGGCACGCAAACGCCGATCAATCAGGTGGCGAACATCACGCTGGCCGATTCGCGGACGATTGCGGTGCAGCCGTGGGAAAAGAAAATGGTGCCGATCGTCGAGCGGGCGTTGCGCGATTCCGATTTAGGCATCAATCCGAACACGCAGGGCGACATCATCCGTTTGCCGTTGCCGCCGCTGACCGAAGAGCGTCGCCGCGAGTTGGCGAAAATGGTGCGTCACGAAGGCGAGAACGCCAAGGTCGCGGCGCGCAACGTGCGGCGCGACGCCAACGAACATCTGAAAAAACTGCTCAAGGATCACGAGATCGCCGAAGACGACGAGCGTCGGGCGCAGGATGAAATTCAGAAAATCACTGACAAATCCATCATCGAAATCGACAAACTGATCGCCGCCAAAGAAGCGGAATTGATGACGATTTGATCGGCGTTTACTTCTTCGATGTTTTCTTCCTCCACTCGCACCATTCCCGATGCACCGCTGGTGCCGCGGCACATAGCGATCATCATGGACGGCAACGGGCGCTGGGCGAAGCAGCGTTTTCTGCCGCGTGTGGCGGGACACAAGCGCGGCGTTGAAACCGTTCGCAAACTGGTGCGGGCGTCGATCGAGCGCGGTGTTGAATACCTGACGCTGTTCGCTTTTTCGAGCGAGAACTGGCGGCGGCCGGCGGAAGAAGTGTCGTTGCTCAAAGGCATGTTTCTCAACGCGCTCGAGCAGGAAATCGAGCAACTGCACAAGAATCAGGTGCGTCTCAAAGTGATCGGCGATTTGAGCGGCTTCGGCGCGCGCATCGGCGAGTTGGTGGCGGCGGGCGAAAAATTGACCGAAAACGATGCGCGGCTGACGCTGACGATTGCGGCCAGCTACGGCGGTCGCTGGGACATCATGCGGGCAGCGAAGGCATATTTTCAGGCGCACCCCGAAGCGCTCGACGCGCAAGCGCCGATTGCGCCGGAAGACATCGAGCCGTATCTGTCGATGATGTATGCGCCGGAGCCGGACTTGTTCATTCGCACCGGCGGCGAGAAACGAATTTCTAATTTTCTGCTGTGGCAAATGGCTTACACCGAATTTTATTTCACCGATACGCTGTGGCCGGACTTCAGCGAGCAAACGCTCGACGCGGCGATTGCTTCATATCAACAACGCGAGCGCCGCTTCGGGCGCACCAGTGAACAACTGCAAGCGGCGGCCAAAGAAAAGCGGCAGTTGGCCGGAGCGGAATAACCATGAATACGGAGTATCGCGTCTCATGAGTCTATCGCCGTTGGCGCAACGGGTGGCAACCGGCGTGGTGATGCTGGTTATCTTTTTGGCGGCGTTGTTTTACTTGCCGCCGTCTCTCTGGATGTTGGCGATGATGCTGGTGCTGCTGGCGGCGGGCAGCGAGTTCGGCCGCTTGTTGGGCAGCGACGGCTTTGCGCGCTATGGCGTGCCGGCGTCGCCGCATTACCGCTGGTTGTTGCCGCTGGGGCTGATTGCCGCCGTGGCTTCCGCGCTCTTCTTTTTCACGCGACAGTACAGTGAAATCGAGCAAGTTCTCTTTATGGTCGCGTGCTACGCGCTGTTGACACTGCTGGCGTTGACGGTGGTGCCTTGGTGGATCGTCCGTTTTGAACAGGGTCGTTTGCAGGGTAACCGCCCGACGCGCGCCGGTTTCGCGGTGGTCGGCGGCTGGCTGCTCTTCTGCTGTTGGTTGGCGATCGTGCAGTTGCGCTCGGTGTCGCCGTGGTTGTTGCTGGCCGTGCTGGTGCTGATATGGCTAGCCGACAGCGCGGCGTATTTCGCCGGTCGCGCCTTCGGCAAACACAAGCTGGCGCCGAAAACCAGCCCCGGCAAGACGCGGGAAGGCGCGCTCGGCGCGCTGCTGGCGGTGACGGTGTATGCGTTGGCGCTGGCGCCGTTCATGTTGCCGAAATCGTCGGTGCTGTTGACGCTGCCGACAGTGGCGCAATGGTTGATCTGGCTGGGGCTGGCGTGGGTGCTGACGGTGTTGTCGGTGTTCGGCGATTTGTTTGAATCGCTGGTCAAACGTATGGCCGATTGCAAGGATAGCGGCGGGTTGTTGCCCGGGCACGGCGGTGTGCTCGACCGCATCGACAGTCTGTTGACAACGGTGCCGGTGGCGGCGCTGATGACGAGTTTTCTGGTGTGAGTGAAAAAAAATTCAGGCGTTTGACGGTGCTCGGCGCAACCGGCTCGATCGGCGCGTCCACGCTTGACGTGGCGGCGCGTCACCCCGAGCGCTTCGAGGTGACGGCGCTGGCGGCGCGTCGGAATTGGGAAACATTGCGTTTGCTGTGCGCCCGTTTTCGTCCGCGCTACGCGGCGCTGTTCGACGAAGCGGCGGCGGCTTCGTTGCGGCAAGGCTTGCGCGAAGACGGCGTGGCCTGCGAAGTATTGTCCGGCGCCGAAGGCGTGCGGGCGGTAGCGGCGTTGCCGGAAGTCGATACCGTGCTGGCGGCGATTACCGGCGCGGCGGGGCTGCTGCCGACGCTCGCCGCCGCGCAGGCGGGCAAGCGCGTGTTGCTGGCGAACAAGGAAGCGCTGGTGATGGGCGGGGCGTTGTTCATGGCGGCGGTACGAGCGGGTAACGCCACCTTGTTGCCCATCGACAGCGAACACAACGCGATTTTTCAATGTCTGCCGGGACACGCGCAACAGTGCGGAACGCGGGCGCCGGGGATTCGCAAAATCATTTTAACGGCGTCGGGCGGCCCTTTCCGCGAAACGTCGCTGGCTGCTTTGCGCGACGTGACGCCGGAGCAAGCCTGCGCGCATCCGGTGTGGAAGATGGGGCGCAAAATTTCGATTGATTCGGCCACGATGATGAACAAGGGGCTGGAAGTGATCGAAGCGCATTGGCTGTTCGACATGCCGCCGACTGCCATTGAAGTGGCGATTCACCCGCAAAGCATCATTCATTCGTTCGTCGAATATCTCGACGGCTCGACGCTGGCGCAACTCGGCTCGCCCGACATGCGCACGCCGATTGCGCAAGCGCTGGCGTTTCCTGAGCGGATCGACGGCGGCGTGACGTCGCTGAACTTCGCCGCCTTGCCGACGCTGACTTTCAGCGCGCCGGATCGGCAGCGTTTTCCTTGTTTGGACTTGGCTTATCAGGCGTTGAACGTCGGCGGCAGCGCCGCGCTGGTCTTGAACGCGGCCAATGAAATCGCGGTGGAAGCATTTTTGAACCGGCGCATCGGGTTTCTCGACATCGCGGCGGTGTGCGATGCCGTGTTGTCGAAGTCGCCGACCACAGCAGCGCCGACCACGGTTGAAGAAGCCATCGCCTTCGATGCGACGGCGCGGCGTGCGGCGGAGCAACAAGTCGCGGTAAGGCAGGGAGCGTAGCGATGTTGTTGACGGTGTTGTACAGCTTCCTCGGTTTTATCATCACCATCGGCATTCTGGTAACGCTGCACGAGCTGGGGCATTACAGCGTGGCGCGGTGGTGCAACGTCAAAGTGCTGCGCTTCTCGTTCGGCTTTGGACCGGTGCTGTTTTCGCGCCGCCTCGGGCGCGATCAAACTGAGTGGGCGCTGTCGGCGATACCGCTCGGCGGCTACGTGCGCATGCTTGACGAGGGTGACCGTCAGGACGACGAAGGGCCGATTGCCGAAAGCGATTTGCCGCGCGCGTTCAACCGGCAGCGGGTCTGGAAACGTTTCGCGATTGTGGCGGCGGGGCCTTTGTCCAACTTTCTGCTGGCGGTGTTGCTGTTGGCGGCGATGTTCATGGTGGGCGTGCCCGGACTGGCGCCGGTGTTGTCGCAACCGGCGGCGGAAACGGCGGCGGCAGAAGCCGGTTTGCAGCCGCAGGATCGCATCGTCGCGGTGGACGACCAGCCCGTCGTCGTCTGGCAGGACGTGATCCAGAAGTTGCTGAGCGCTGACGCTTCGGCGGCGGTGACGCTGACGGTCGAGCGCGACGGCTTTTCGCTCAAAGTGCCGCTGAAGTTGAGCGCGATGGCGGAAAGCAGCCGCAAAGGCGACAGCGAGCGCAGCCCGGCGGAACAACTCGGTTTGCATCCCTATCTGGGCGCGCCCTTGCTGGCGAACGTGACGAAGGATTCGCCGGCTTCGGCGGCGGGTCTGAAAAAAGGCGACCGCGTGCAGGCGGTCAACGGCGTGGCGCTCGATTCGCCGGGGGCGCTGGTGGAACAAATCAACCAGACGCTGAAGCAAACCGCCGACCAAATCACGGCTGCGACGGCGGAATTGACGGTGCGCCGTGACGGCATGACCTTGACAATTCCGGTCACGCCGCGTCTGGAAACCGATGCAAACGGCAAGAAAGTCGCCCGTATCGGGGTGACCATCGGCGTGGATCCCGAGGTGAACGCGCGTTATCGGGTGACGCAGCGTTATGGCGTCATTGAATCGCTGGGGCGGGGCGTTGTGCGGACGTGGGATTTGACGGCATTGAGCTTCAAAATGATCGGCCGGATGATCGTCGGCACGGCCTCGCTCAAGAATCTTTCGGGGCCGATCACCATCGCCGATTACGCGGGACAGTCCATTCAGGCGGGGTTTCAGCAGTTCATGACCTACCTGGCGCTCATCAGTATCGGGCTGGGCGTTCTCAACTTCTTGCCCGTGCCGCTACTGGATGGCGGCCATTTGCTGTATTATTTCGCAGAAATGCTGCGCGGTCGCCCCTTGCCCGAACGGGTGATGGAAATCGGGCAGCGTATCGGTTTTGCTCTGATTGTTTCCTTAATCGTATTGGCGCTATTTAATGATTTCTCTCGAAAGTTTTGATCGCCGTCGGAAGAAGACGCCGAAATCGCGGCAAGCGCGGGCGTTGTCTTGGGTGCTACCCTTCACGGCGTTGTTCATCGCGCAGGCGGCAGCGGCTTTTGAGCCGTTCGTGGTGCGCGATATCCGGGTTGAAGGGGTGCAGCGCACCGAGGCGGGAACAGTCTTCAATTATTTGCCTATCAAAGTCGGCGACGAAGCCACCGACGAGAAAGTTTCGGCGGCGATCAAGGCGCTCTACGCCACCGGCTTTTTCCGTGACGTGCAGATCGACGCGCAGGGCGACGTTCTGGTGGTGGTGGTGGACGAACGTCCGACCATCAGCGCGCTCTCGTTTTCCGGCAACAAGGAGTTTGAAACTGACATGCTGCGCAGCGCGATGAAGGATGTCGGCTTGGTCGAAGGGCGGATTTTCGACCGCTCGACGCTGGAAAAGGCGAATCAGGAGTTGAAGCGGCAATACGTGTCGCGCGGCTTTTACAACGCCGATATCCAGATGACGATGACGCCGCAGGAGCGCAACCGCGTGGCGATCAGCTTCACGGTTGAAGAAGGCGGCCCGTCAAAGATTGCCCGCATCCACGTCGTCGGCTCGGAAACTTTCCCCGAGAAAACGCTGATCAAGCAAATGAAGTTGCGCACGCCCGGCTGGTTTACCTGGTACACCAAGAACGATCAGTATTCAAAACAGAAGTTGCAGGCCGATCTGGAATCGCTGCGCAGCTTTTATCAGGATCAGGGCTTTCTCGAATTCGCTATCGAAGCCACGCAAGTTTCCATCTCGCCGAACAAGGCCGATGTCGATATCACGGTCACCATTCGAGAAGGGCGGCGCTACACGATTTCCGATGTCAGCCTCGCCGGTGATCTGGTCGTCGATGAGAGTGAATTGCGCAAGCTGATCAAGGTTCACACCGGCAATGTTTATTCGCGCGCCAAGGTGCAAACAACGACGAAGGGTATCGGCGAGCGGCTGGGCGCCGAGGGCTATGCTTTCGCCAACGTCAACGCGGTGCCGGAGATCGATAAGGAAAAAGGCACGGTGGCGTTCACGTTCTACGTCGATCCGGGTCGGCGGGTGTACGTGCGCAAGATCAACATCAGCGGCAACATCAAGACCCGCGACGAAGTGATCCGCCGCGAAGTCCGGCAGATGGAAGGCGCTTGGTACGACGGTACGCGGATCGAGCGTTCCAAAGTCAGAATCCGGCGGCTGGGTTATTTCGACGATGTGAACATTGAAACGCCGCCGGTGCCGGGGGCGCCCGATCAGGTCGATGTCAACATCACTGTCGTCGAGCGCAACACCGGACAGTTTTTGATCGGCGTCGGATATTCGAGCGCCGACAAAGTGGCGTTGCAAGCGTCGATCTCGCAGCAAAACGTGTTCGGTTCGGGCAACGCGCTGACGCTGGCGTTGGATACCAGCGCCAGCACACAGAATTATTCGATCAATTTCACCGATCCGTATTGGACGGCTGACGGCATTTCGCGCACGGTCGAACTGTATAAAACCCTCGTCGATACCACCGATTTAGCAGTGTCGTATTACAAATCCGACACGATTGGCGCCGCGCTCAGTTTCGGTATTCCGATTACCGAAACCGACTCCATCAACCTCGGCGGGCGGGTTGAAAACACCAAGCTCGAAGTTGACCAGACGCTCAGTTCGCAGCAGTACATTGACTACGTCAACGAGTTCGGCAAATCCACCAACAGCTTCATGCTGTCGGCGGGCTGGACGCGCGACACCCGCGACGATATCATGTTCCCGTCGCGCGGGCGTTTGCAAACCATTTACACCGAAGTGGCGGTGCCGCTGGGTGATTTGACTTACTGGAAAGCGCAATACGTTCATCAATGGTTCTGGCCGATCTACGATCCGTTCGTGTTGATGTTGCGCGGCGAATTCGGTTATGGTCAGGGTTACGGCGGCAAACCGTTGCCGTTCTTCAAAGCGTTTTACGGTGGCGGCGTCAGCTCGGTGCGCGGTTACGAAACCTCGTCGCTGGGTCCGCAGGACACCGACGGCAATGCGCTGGGCGGCAAGCGTAAAATCGTCGGTAACGCCGAAATCTTTTTCCCGCTGATCGAAAACGACAAATCGGTACGCGGCAGTGTGTTTTTCGACGCCGGCCAGATTTATCAGAACGGTCAGCAATCGGACAACGAGGCGTTCCACTTTTCAACCGGGGTGGGCGTGGCTTGGAATTCTCCGATCGGAGCGATCAAGGTCAGCTATGGCCAGCCGATTGCCAAGAAGCCGAACGATCGGGTTCAACATTTTCAGTTCCAGCTCGGTTCTGTGTTTTAATAGCAGTTAGTTGTCAGGTAGTTTGATGCGTATTTTTTTGAAGGAGAGTTTCGTGAGTAAGCGTCTGATTTGGGTTTTAGGAGCGTTGATGGGAGTGCTTCTCGTCGGCACGGCGATGGCGGAAGATTACAAGATCGGTTTCGTCAACACCGAAAAACTGTTCCGCGAGGCCACGCCGGCCAAGCGCGCCCAGCAAAAGCTGGAGAAAGAATTTGCCGCCCGCGACGCCGAACTGCAAAAGCTCTCCAAGCAGGTGCAGGCTTTGCAGACAGCGCTCGACAAAGACGGCACCACGATGGCGGACGACGCGCGGCGCGACAAGGAGCGTGAATTGGCGAACCAGTCGCGCGATCTGCAACGGCAGCAACGCGAATTCCGCGAAGATTTGAACTTGCGGCGCAACGAAGAACTGGGTGGTCTGCAAGACCGCGCCAACAAGGTGATTCAGCAAATCGCCGAGACCGAGAAGTTCGATTTGATCTTGCAGGAGCCGGTCGTTTACGCCAGCAAGCGGATCGACATCACCGACAAAGTCATCAAGGCGCTTTCCGAAGGCAAAGACAACAAAGACGGCAAGTAAGCGAGGCGCGATGAAATCTGCGACCGTGGAGACAAAGGCCGCCGTTTTTGTGCAGCCCCGAAAATTGGCGGCGCTGGCCGAAGCCATCGGCGCTACGCTCGAAGGCGACGGCGAGATCGAGATTCGCGGCGCCGCGCCGCTGGATTGCGCCGGCGCTCACGACATCGCCTTTCTCTCCGATGCCAAATACCGCGTCCATTTGGAAACCACGCAAGCGGCGGCTGTGATTTTGTCGCCGCGCGAAGCGGCCTCGTGGACGACTACTAAAGCGCGTTTACTCGCTGTCAATCCTTACGCGGCTTACGCCAAAGCGGCCAACCTCTTGTATCCGGAACCGCCGGTTCCGGCGGGTGTTCATCCGACCGCCACCGTTGCGGCGAGCGCGCAAGTCGCGCCCGATGCGGCGATTGGCCCGCACGCCTCCATCGGTGAATACGCGGTGGTTGGCGCGCGCAGCGTGATCGGCGCCGGTTGCGCGGTGGGCGAACAAACAATCATCGGCGACGACGTGCGCTTGGCGCCGCGCGTGGTGATTTATCCGCGTTGCGTGATCGGCGACCGCTGCGTGTTGCACAGCGGTTGCGTGATCGGCGCTGACGGTTTTGGTTTCGCCAATGAGAACGGGCGCTGGATCAAGATTCCGCAGATCGGGGGCGTAGTGTTGCACAGCGATGTCGAAATCGGCGCCAACACCACCATCGACCGCGGCGCGCTCGGCGATACCGTCGTAGAAGAAGGCGCGAAAATCGACAATCTGGTGCAGATCGGTCACAACTGCGTCGTCGGCGCGCACGCGGCGATTGCCGGTTGCGCCGGCATCTCAGGCTCGGTGAAGATTGGCAAGTATTGCCGGATCGGCGGCGCGGCGATGATCGGCGGTCACTTATCGATTGTTGACGGCGCCGTGGTCGCAGCGGCCACGCCGATCTTCTCGTCGATTGAGTCGCCGGGAATGTACAGCGGCGTTTATCCGGTGCAGCCGCATCGGCAATGGCAGAAAAACGCCGTGCAGTTGCGTCAGCTCGATACGCTGTACAAAAGAGTGCGGGCGCTTGAAAAAATGCTGGAGGCTGAAACTCCGGCAACCAATGAACACGAAGAAGACTGAGGGAAATCATGGATCAAGTGTTGATGGACATTAACGATATTTGCGCGACGCTGCCGCATCGCTATCCGTTTTTGCTTGTCGATAAAATTGTCGCGATTGAAAACAACGTGTTCATTCGCGGCATCAAAAACGTTACGATGAACGAACCGTTTTTTACCGGTCACTTCCCCGATTATCCGGTGATGCCGGGCGTGCTGGTGATCGAAGCACTGGCGCAAGCGGCGGTGATTCTGGCGTACAAGAGCGGCTCTTCCAAAATGCCCGACGGCGAACGCGGCATCATCCTCTTTGCCGGCATCGATGAAGCGCGCTTCAAACGACAAGTCATCCCCGGCGACGTGCTGGTGCTCGAAGCTGAAATGATCCGAACCACGCGCGGCGTCGGCAAATACAAGGCGCGCGCGCTGGTCGATGGCAAAGTCGCGTGCGAAGCGGTGCTGATGGCGGCGTTGCGGCCGCCATTGCGTAGCGCTGCGCAAAAAACCGCCGAAGCTCAACAAGTCATCGACTAACGGTTGCAACGATGCCCCTTATTCATCCGCAGGCGCTGATTGATTCGCGCGCCGAATTGGCCGACGATGTCGAAGTCGGCGCTTTCTCGATCATCGGCTCGCAAGTCAAAATCGGCGCCGGTTCGGTGATCGGCCCGCACGTCGTTTTGACCGGCGATACCACGCTGGGACGCCACAACCGCATCTTTCAGTTTTGTTCCATCGGCGAAATTTCGCAGGACAAAAAATATCACGGTGAACCTGTCACCACTACCATCGGCGACAACAACACCATTCGCGAGTACACCACCATTCACGCCGGTACTGTGCAGGATCGTGGCGACACCCAGATCGGCAACGATAACTGGCTGCTTGCCTATACCCACATCGCGCACGATTGCGTCGTGGGCAACAACACCGTGTTCTCCAACGGCGCGCAGTTGTCGGGACATGTCCACATCGGCGATTACGTCACGATGGGCGGCTTCTCCGGCGTTCATCAGTTTTGTCGGATCGGCGCGCACACGATGGTGGCGGCCGGTTCCATCGTCTTGCAGGATGCGCCGCCGTACACAACAGTCGCCGGTTACCCGGCGAAACCGGCGGGCATCAATAGCGAAGGGCTGCGTCGTCGCGGTTTTTCGGCAGAAGACATTTTGGCGATTCGTCGCGCTTACAAAACGCTGTACCGCGAAGGACTGACGCTGAAAGAAGCGCGCGAAAAAATTTTACAAGAGGCCGCGACATTTCCGGTGCTCGATGTATTGCTGCGTTTTCTCGAAGCGGAAGGGCGCGGGATTGTGCGGTAAGTGTTTTCCTCTCTCCCTCTTGAGGGAGAGGGTGCTCCGAAGGAGCGGGAGAGAAGGAATTGCCCCTGACTTTCAAACGTAACGTATTCATTCTTTGCTCTGCCGCGCTGGACTCGCCTCTATGAAGAATCACCCATGAACAACGCTTCCTCGCCTCTCAAAATCGGTCTCGTTGCTGGTGAAGCCTCCGGCGACAAGCTCGGAGCGGCGTTGATCGAAGCATTGCGTCCGCATTTGCCGGAAGCCCGCTTCGTCGGCATCGCCGGGCCGCGCATGCAGGCGCTCGGTGCGGAAAGCTGGTTTCCGATGGAGCGTTTGTCGGTGCACGGTTTCGTTGACGTGATCGGTCATTTGCCGGGCTTGTGGCGATTGCGAAAAGCGCTGATTCAACGCATGCAAGACGAAGGCGTGGCGTTGTGCGTCGGCATTGACGCCCCCGATTTTACGCTCGGCATGGAACGCGCGCTCAAACAAGCGGGGATGCGAACGATTCATTTCGTCAGTCCGTCGGTGTGGGCGTGGCGACGCGGGCGCATTCCGAAAATCGGCGCTTCGACGCATCGGGTATTGGCGCTGTTTCCTTTTGAACCGCCGCTGTACGAAGCGCACGGAATTCCGGTTACCTACGTAGGGCACCCGGCGGCGCAGCGCGCTGCCGACGAAGGATCGCGGGCGCGAGCGCGAGCGGCGTTGCAGGTTGTGGCGGATTTGCAAGGCGACGCGCCGGTGTTTGCGTTGTTGCCGGGCAGTCGAATGTCGGAGCTGAAACACCATACGGTGTTGCTGGTGGAGGCGGCGCAACGCATTTGGCAAGCGTTACCCGAGGCGCGCTTTTTGGCGCCGATGGTGTCGCCGGCAGCGCGGGCGTATTTTGAAGCGTTGCGCGCGGCGGGCACGAGCGCCGACGTATCCCTGACTTTGATCGACGGTCGCGCCGAAGAAATTTTGCAAGCGGCGGATGTGGGATTGGTCGCTTCCGGTACGGCAACATTGGAAGCGGCGCTGGCGCGTTGCCCGCACCTGATTTTTTATCGCAGTTCGGCGTTGACTGTGTGGATTGTCAAGAAAATGCTGGAAGTGCCGTGGGTGGGATTGCCCAACGTGCTGGCGCAGCGTTTCATTGCACCGGAACTGATGCAGGAAGCGGCGACGCCGGAAGCACTGGCCGATGAAGCGTTGGCGTTGTACCGCGATGCGCCGCGACGGCGCGAGATCGAAGCGGCGTTCGCCGACATGGCGCAGACGCTGAAGATCAATACCGGCGCGCGCGCGGCGGCGGCAGTGCTGGAAGAATTGGCAAATGTTCAAACGAAACAGTGAAATGGAAGCGCTGATTGCCGGAGTCGATGAAGCGGGTCGCGGGCCGTTGGCGGGCAATGTCGTTGCTGCCGCGGTGATTCTCGACCCGGCGAAGCACATCGTCGGCTTGCGCGATTCCAAAGCGTTGTCGGCGAAAGCGCGCGAACGGTTGGCGCAAGAGATTCGCGATAAAGCGCTGGCTTTTGCGTTGGGCGAAGCAACGGTCGAAGAGATCGACCGCCTCAACATTTTGCAAGCGACGATGTTGGCGATGCAGCGCGCGGTGGCGGTGTTGTCGTTGGCGCCGCACGAAGTTTGGGTCGATGGCAACCGCGCGCCGATGGTGCCGTATCCGGTTCGCGCCATCGTCAAGGGCGACCGCGATGTGGAAGCGATTTCAGCGGCGTCCATCCTCGCCAAAACGGTACGTGACGCACAAATGATGGCGCTGGACGCGCGTTATCCGGCTTACGGTTTTCGACAGCACAAAGGCTACGGCACGGCGGCGCATCTGGCGGCGCTGGCGACACACGGCGCTTGCCCCGAACATCGCCGGAGTTTCGCGCCGGTGGCGCAAGTATTGACGCGAGCACAGCACGGCGCGACGCCAGACAGCCGGTAGTGTCTCAGTTTGAAATTTTGGATGGTTGACGGCGCGAATCGGCTTGTGCATACTCAGACCACTATGCCTAAACGCTCAAGCAAAGGTCGGCTAGACCTGAACCGACTCGCAAAGTC
>WRFN01000016.1 GCA_009778785.1 Betaproteobacteria bacterium
CAGCAGCGGGCCGCGCGGGCCGGCGGTCAGGCTGTCGCGGTTGGAGACGACCGGCGCGCCGAAATCGGTTGTCAGGCGGGTGACGGGGCACTGCTTGGGAGGAACGTTCATGGCGGTTTCCTGATTGGATGAAGTATGCGTGCGCTCTGTGTGGAGCGGATAGGTTGAATGTTAAGAAAATTTTCAGGCAATTGATAATTGATTGTTTTTATCGCTGAGATACATTCGCTCGCAGTTCTTGATCTGACCGATTCTATAAAAAGAATAGCTTGCTCCCTTAGTACACCATGGATTCCAGCATCTTTTATATTTGAAACCCATGCAGGGCAACGGAAAGCAGCTATCAAATAAGAAGAATCGCGTGCACCGGGCGTCAGCCGCCGAACGCGCCCGCGGCCAGCAAGACGAGCGGAACAATGAGGCGGCCGCGCAAGGATCGAACCATGAAGCTCCAGACAGAAGGCGGGGCGCGCTTTTTCCCGTCGCTCGCGTTGCGCATACCTCTGTAACTTGCAAAATCCTCCGCCGTCAAGAGCGAAAAATAAAGTACACCGCGCCCACCAGACACAATCCCGCCCAGAGAAAGTCGAGTTTCAAGGGCTGGTTCATATACATAACGCAAAACGGGACGAAAACGGAAAGCGTGATGACTTCTTGGAGAATCTTGAGTTGCGGCAAAGAAAGCACCTCAAAACCGATGCGGTTGGCCGGAACCTGAATCAGATATTCAAACAGCGCAATACCCCAGGAAATGAGCGCCGCAATCCACCAGGGCTTGGAAAGCAAATTCTTCAAATGCGCGTACCAAGCAATTGTCATGAAAACATTGGACGCCGCAAGCATGAGAACCGTGATGATGATCGTTCTGTTAAACATAATGGCCGTCAAACCATGGGGGGATAGCCGAAGAATACCTGAGCGGACGAGGAAAAGAAACATCACACTCATCGGCAAAGACCACACTCACGTTAGGGGAAAAGAGTACAATGCTGTATGCACATGAAGCAAAAATGTAACAACATGCCCCACCTCATCCAAGGAGATCACTGTGAATAACCTGTTTCCCCCGACACCGGTTAGCGCCGTTCCCGTCGCCGACGGCAGCGCCCAATTTCCCATCCACCGCATCTACTGCGTTGGTAGAAATTACGCCGAACACGCCCGCGAAATGGGCGCCGATCCCAGCCGTGAACCGCCCTTTTTCTTCTGCAAACCGGCGGATGCCGCCGTGCCGGTACCCGTCGGCCAAACCCTACAACTTCCTTATCCGTCGCAAACCGCCAACTTCCATCACGAAGTCGAATTGGTCGTCGCCATCGGCAAGAGCGGCAGCGACATCACGGTGGAACGCGCCCTCGATCACGTTTACGGCTACGCCGTCGGCCTCGACATGACCCGCCGCGACCTGCAAGCAAAAATGTGTGAAGGTAGATTACCGTGGGAAATCAGCAAAGCCTTCGACCGCTCGGCGCCGATCGCGCCGCTGCATCCAGTCGCCCAATGCGGCCACCCGTCCAAAGTCGGCATTTGGCTGCAAGTCAACGGCAAAGACAAACAGCGCAGCAACACCGAACATCTCATCTGGTCAGTGCCGGAAACCGTCGCGCACCTGTCGCGCTTTTTTGAATTGCAAGCGGGCGATTTGATTTTCACCGGTACTCCGGCGGGCGTCAGCGCCGTCTTGCGCGGCGACACCATCGAAGGCGGCATCGACGGATTGGGAACGATCAAAGCGAAGATTGTTTGATTGCGTGGGGCGGTTCACGAACCGCCCCTACGTAACATTCTCACAAAGGGCGATTTATGAATCGCCCCTACGGTTGAATCACTGCATCAATATTGAAAACCACGCACGCGATTAACGCGGCGGCAAATATTGCATCGGATCGACGGGATCGCCGTTCTTGCGAATTTCAAAATGCAATTTCACCTGATCGGTGTCGGTGTTGCCCATCTCGGCGATTTTCTGGCCGCGTGTGACTTGTTGCCCTTGCTGAACGAGCAATTCGCGGTTGTGCGCGTACACCGACAAGAAGGTATCGTTATGTTTGATGATCACCATTTTGCCGTAGCCGCGCAACGCCGATCCGACGAACACCACTTTACCTGCGGCGCTGGCGACGACCGGTTGCCCGATCGCGCCGACGATGTCGATGCCCTTGGAACTGGTTTTTTCGGTAAACGTCGAAGTCACTTTTCCTTGCGTCGGCCACGACCAGTCAAGTCCGGCGACGGGCGTGGTTGACGTTGGCGGAGTCGTCGTCGTTGGCGTTGTTGATGTTGTCGGCGTGGAGGTTTCGGTCGTGCTCTCGTTGGCGCGACTCATCGCCGCCAGCGCTTGTTCCGAATACGGTTGTTTCTCGGCTTTCGGTTCGGTCTTGACGCCACTCGTCGCGATTGACGGCGTGGTCGTTGCGCCGCTGTTGGCGGCACTACTGCCGCCGCCGCCAACGGGCGGCACGGTTTGCAGCGGCGCCGTGGTCACGCCCGATTCCGCTCGCACCACATTCACTCTGCCTTCCGGCGGAGTCAACCGCAGCACTTGTCCGGCGCTCAGTTTCGACGGATCGGAGATGTTGTTCCAGTCGGCCAGTTCGCGGTAATCAACGTTGTTTTGTTGCGCAATGGAGAACAGGGTTTCGCCCTGACGCACGGTGTGCGTTTTGCCGGTGACCGTGATCGTGGCGCCGGTGTCGGCTGTCGTCGGCGTACGCGGTCCGATGGTAACGCGATTGTCGATTTTCGGCGTCCGTTCTTCGACCGGCGCTTGCCGCGTCGTGGAGCAGCCGATCAGGGTAACGGCCAGAAAGACAGCCGTCAGCGTCTTCAGACAAAAACGCCAGTGACGAAAAGTCGTGACGGAGGGGAAAACCGCAGGGAGAGAGAGAACTTCATTCATAACAAAAAAAGAAAACAAAAACGTCGAATTTTTAACAGCCCTTCGCGAAAGCCTCCCGGAAAGCGCCGTCCCAACCGGTCTTATACACCGGTCACGCTGTTCCTGGCAACAGCGGCACGAATCTGACCGGATCGAGGGTTTCTTCCTTGAAGCCGGTAGCGGTGCGCTCGATCACCGTCAGCCGTTGTCGTTCGGGGTTGCCTTCCTCCGCCAGCGGCACCACCATCCGTCCGCCGATTTCGAGGTGTTCGAGCAGCGCTTCCGGCAACGCCGTCGCGCCGGCGGTCACCACAATCGCGTCAACTTGCAACAGCTCGTCCATCGTCGCGCTGCCGTCGCCGTGCTTGATCGCCACGTTCGTCAGTTTCAAGTCGCGCAGATGCCGTCGCGCCTTGGCGACAAGTACGCCGATTCGCTCGACGGTATAAACGCGATCGGCCACCAGCGCCAGCACCGCCGTCTGATAACCGCTTCCCGAACCGATTTCGAGGACGCTTCGCAACTTCTTCCCCTGCCGCGCCAGCTCCGTCATCCGCGCCACCACCCACGGCTGTGAGATGGTCTGGTTATAGCCGATCGGCAGCGGCGTGTTGTCGTAAGCGCGGCTCGCCAGACTTTCTTCGACGAAAATGTGGCGCGGCACCGCGTTCATCGCCGCCAGCACCGTTTCATCGTGGATGCCCTTCTCTCGTAATTGCGCCACCATCCGCGCGCGCGCGCGCGGCGAAGTCATCCCGATCCCGTTGAAACGATCCCAGTCTCGATCCCCGCTCAGGTCTTTATCTTTTTGCATAACTTCCCAACACGCCCCCGGCTCTAACGCGCAAACCACGTTGCCACATTTTGTATTTCCGACCGATGCGTCAAATCGGATTGCAGCGGCGTCACCGAAACAAAATCGTTTTCGACCGCGTGAAAATCCGTTCCCTCGCCCGCATCCGCCGCTTCGCCCGCCGCGCCGACCCAATAAACCGTGCCGCCGCGCGGGCTTTCCATCGGAATCATATCCTCCGCCTTGTGGCGCTTGCCCAGACGGGTGATTTGAAATCCCTTCAACGCCTGAAACGGCACGTTCGGCACGTTGACGTTCAGCAGCCAAGGCTGCGCCCGCGCCCGCTGGTGACGTTTCAGCAACTCCTGAGCCACTTTGGCCGCCGTTTCAAACTGCTCACCCTCCCGGGCGCACAGCGAAACCGCCACCGACGGAATGCCGAGCAAAAAGCCTTCCATCGCTGCCGCCACCGTGCCTGAATAAAGCGTGTCGTCACCCATGTTGGCGCCGTGATTGATCCCGGAAAAAATCATGTCCGGCAGTTCGTCGAAAAGGCCGGTGACCGCCAGATGCACGCAATCGGTCGGCGTGCCGTTGACGAAGTAAAAACCGTTGGAGGCTCGTCGCACCCGCAAGGGGCGGTCCAGCGTCAGCGAGTTGGAGGCGCCGCTGCGGTCTAGCTCCGGCGCCACGACGATCACCTCGGCCAGCGGCGCCAGCGCCGCCGCCAGATGCTCCAGCCCGGGGGCGAAATAACCGTCGTCGTTGGAAAGAAGAACCCGCATCCAGAGGGGTGAAAATGTTTTAACAAATAGTAATTATACCGCGCCGCCGATCATCTCTGTTTGATCCCTGTTCCGCCCGATTTCCCGCCGCTCACCGCTATAATTCGGTCATATTGATACCGCACACTCTTTGTCATGGCTCTTGAATTCCATCCTCTCCAAACTTTCCCGATGGGAGTTTCCATGAAACGCTTTCCTCTGGCCTCTAAAATCATCCTTCTCGTCATTCTGATTCTTCTGATGCTGCTGCCGATCGGCGCTATCACGGATTTGATTCACGAGCGCAGTTCTTACCGGCAATCTGTCATCCAGCAAGTCGCCAGCAGTACCAGCGCAGCCCAAACCATCGTCGGGCCGGTTCTCGTTTTTCCCTATGAAAAAACCGAATTGAGCGAAGCCGACGATAACGGCAAGCGTCGCTACAGCACCCGCAACGGCGCCTATTATCTCCTGCCCGAAACCCTCGACATCGCCGCCACCGCGCAGGTGGAAGCGCGCAAACTCGGCATTTATCAAGCGCAGGTGTACGACAGCCACGCCACCCTGCAGGGGCGTTTCATTGTCACCCCGTCCGCCGAATGGGGCTTGGGCGACATCAAGGTGGGGCAACCTTATCTGAGCGTCGGCATTGCCGACATGCGCGGCATTCGGCAGGTTTCGCCGCTGACGCTCAACGGCAAGGAAATCGCTTTCCGGCCAAGCGCCAAAATCAACGCGATGGAGCAGGGGTTGCATGCGATGCTCGACAACCTTCCGCCGACGGGCAAAACGTCGCAGCCGCTACCGTTCAGTTTTGAACTGGAACTCTTGGGCACCAGCAATTTGTCGGTCGTGCCGGTCGGCGAAACGACGAACTTTTCACTCAAGAGCAACTGGCCGCACCCGAATTTCATCGGCAGTTTTTTGCCGACGCAGCGAACGGTGTCCGATCAGGGTTTCAGCGCGCAGTGGAGCAGTACCTGGTTCGCTAACAACATGAATCAGCGCCTCGTACAAGCGTTCAACGCTGGCGCCGTCTGGCAACTGCCCGCGTTTTCCGCCACTATGATCGAAACCGTCGATCAATATCAGTTGAGCGATCGCTCGGTCAAATACGCCATCTTGTTCATCGGCCTGACCTTCGTCGCTTTCTTTCTGTTTGAAATGCTGAAAGCGCTGCGCGTTCACCCGATCCAGTATTTGCTAGTCAGCGTCGCCTTGAGTTTGTTTTATCTGCTGCTTTTGGCGCTGTCCGAACACATCGGTTTCAACCTCGCTTATCTGGCCGCTGCGCTTGCTTGCACCGGCTTGATTACTTATTACGTCAGCTACGTCCTCGGCAGCATCCAGCGCGGCATCGGTTTCGGCGCTTTGCTCGCGCTGCTGTACGCAGCGTTGTGGGGACTGCTGCAATCGGAAGACAACGCCTTGCTATTGGGCAGCCTTTTGCTGACGGTGGTTCTGGCGCTGGTGATGGCGTTGACCCGCAAGATCGACTGGTATCGGTTGGGGGCGTCTGCCGATCAGAGCGAGGGAAAAACGGAGAGCAAATGAGCGATCATCCTTCCGACTGCACGATTTTCATCACCTTGAACGCAACCGCCGTCGAATAACCGCGCGACAACAGAAAGCGCAACTGGCGGTTGCGCTCGCGCTCATCCTGCGGCGGCGCGCCGAAGCGCTTTTTCCACAACGCCAGCGCTTCGTCCGCCTCGTCGATCGTCTCCAGCGCCGACAACGCCGCTTCCGCCGTCTCACGATCCAGCCCGCGCTCTTTCAGCGTATGCGCAATCGCGCGTTTGGCGTAGCGCCCCTGCTTCTGCCGTACCAGCGATTCGGCAAAGCGGGCGTCGGACAAAAAACCTAGAGCTGCCATCTCGTCGAGCACCGCTTCAACCTCCACCGCTGTCGCGCCGCTTCGCGACAAACGCTGCGCCAATTCGGCGCGCCCATAATCGCGTCGCGCCAACATCCGAATGGCGGCAGCCTTCAGGCTGGGCGGCTCTTTGGGCTGGTTTGTCTTGCCGGAAGCGTCTTCGGGTTCGCGGGTCATGCGGGTCTCAATGTTCTTAACTGACATCAAGCATAACACCGGCGCTCGCTAACCCAAAGTCAATCTTTGCCAATCATACAATGCTAGAATAATGCGAACTCCATCATCCGCCAACCATCATGACCACCCAAAAACCTTCAGACAATTTGGTTCGTTTCGGCGTTGCCATGCCCGAAGCGCTGCTCGATCAATTCGACGCCTGGAGCCAGCGCTCGGGGCTGCCCAACCGCTCGGAAGCCTTGCGCCATCTCGTCCGCGATTTCGTTTCGCGCCGTCACTGGGAAGAAGGTCAGGGCTTTGTCCACGGCACGATCACGCTGATGTACGACCACCATTCGCACGACCTCTCCGGCGCGCTGACCTCGTTGCAACACGATTTCGGCGACGTGATCGTCTGCACCACGCACGTTCACGTCACCCATGAGACGTGCCTTGAATGTCTGGTGCTGCGCGGCAAAGCGCAGCGCCTCAAAAAACTGGAAGAAGCGCTCGCCCGCATCAAGGGATTGCAAAACGTTGGCACGGTGATTTCGGCGGGCGCCGGAGAAAACGCCGGATAATTTCTGACCGCTCGGGCTGAGTCTGTCGAAGCCCGCAGAGAGGTGACTTTTGCCCTTCGATAAGCTCAGGGCGAACGGAATAAATCTGACGCCGGACAAAAAAAGAGGCGCCCCCCGCGCCTCAAAACAGATAGGAGTATAAAGCTTTTCGTCAGAGAAGTGCTGAAAAGTCGTCGGCGCGATGATTCAGCGTTGGATACAAGGAATAAAACACCACGCCTAATACTGGTGCGCACGACGCGGTGATGTTTTTAAGGATGCGCTGAACAAGTCATCACACCCCGCAGTGCTCACTTACCCCGCTCGGCTGATTCCAGCGTATCCTCATCATTAAGCCGTTTGCTCTGCGTTCAGAATCAATGCCACAGCGTTGACCGTTGCCGCAATGCGGCCGACCTCCTTGAGTTCGGCATCCGTCATTCCGGTTTTCTTCAACGCGGCCACATGCGAAGAAATGCAAAAACGACATTTTCCGACCAGACTGGCCGACAGCGCCCACATCTCGAACTGACGCTGCGAAACGCCGCCGTGCGTGGCGTAAGCGTTCATCCGCAAACCGGGCTGTTGTTTCTTGATTCCTTCGTCGTCGGCCATGTCGATGTACGAATACCAGACATTGGTCATCCCCATCAGCGCCGCCGCCGTCAACGCGCCTTGCGCTTCAGTCATCGGCATCACTTGCCGAAACATCGTGACCAACTCGTTGCTTTTCGCCGAAAACGCCGCCGCCAACGCGCAACCCAACGCTTCCTCGCTCGGTAACGGCGAGCGTTCCAACACCGAGTCGATATTCAGGCGAATATCTTTGGCGTAATCAGGAATACGGTCTTTCAACAAAGTCAGAAATTCCATCACATTCCTTTCTTAAAGTTTGAGGATGCGCTGAACAAATCGCCGCGCCGTGTGCCTCTGCGGACTCGGTTAATCCGCAGCGTCCACTTACCGCTCGATTTATTCAGCGCATCCTGAAATGTGCCGAATCCATCGTCCCGTCTTCGGCACATCCCTTTCCTGTGTCTTCTTACAGCGTGGCGCCGCCGACCGCGCGGTTGCACGGGCAGAGTTCGCCGGTTTGCAGCCCGTCGAGAATCCGCAGCGTTTCTTGCGGATTGCGACCGACGCCGAGCGAGTTGACGGCCACATGCTGAATCGTGTTGTCGGGATCGACGATGAACGTCGCGCGCAACGCCACACCCGCCTTCTTGTCGCGAATGCCCAACTGATCCATCAGCGCGCCGGTCGAGTCGCCGAACTGCCAATGGTTCAACTGGTTCAAATCCTTGTGCTCACGACGCCACGCCAGTTTGACAAACTCGTTGTCGGAATTGCCGCCCATCAGCACCGCGTCGCGGTCGGCGAAATCCTTGACCAGCTTGTTGAACTCGACGATCTCGGTCGGGCACACGAAAGTAAAATCTTTCGGGTAGAAATAAATGACCTTCCATTTGCCCGGAAACGATTTTTCGGTGATCGTCTCAAATGCCGATTGACCCTTTTCTTCCGGGTTGTTGAAACCGGGCTTTACGCCGGCCACTTCAAATGCTTCGATTTTATCGCCTACTGTCTTCATGATTTGCGTCCTGTGGTTCAGTTCAAAATGGGGTTGAGAAAACGGGGTTCCGTTTATCTTTTACTATCATAAAACAGCTTCCTTCCATTTACCAATTGATTAACATGGATTAGTTGATAAATTATTCTTATGGATGGTGCGGGAAAGGCTTTGGGCACGCGATCCCTACCTGTTAGCGCCTGCGCCGCTGCCGCTCGTCCTGACTTGTCGAAGGGAAAAATCAGTCCGAATGGAACGATGACGAATCGGAAAAGACTGAAAAAAACGGCCATGGCTGCCCATGACCGTTTTTCTCCTTGCAAAAATCGTCATCAGAACGCGGGCACAACTGCGCCTTTGTATTTTTCCTCGATGAATTTCTTGACGCCCGGCGAGGTCAACGCGGCGGCCAGTTTTTTCATCGCCGGCGACTTCGCGTTGTCTTCACGCGCCACCAGAATGTTGACGTAAGGCGAATCGTGACCTTCGAGCGCCAGCGCGTCTTTCAGCGGGTTCAACTTGGCTTCGAGCGCGTAGTTGGTGTTGATGAGCGCCAGTTCAACCTGATCGATCACTCGCGGCAGCATCGCCGCTTCGAGTTCGCGGAACTTGAGTTTCTTCGGATTGTCGGCGATGTCGCGCGGCGTGGAGAGAATGTTCTTGGGGTCTTTCAGGGTGATGAGGTGATTCGCCGCCAGCAGCAGCAAAGCGCGACCGCCGTTGGTAGCGTCGTTGGGAATAGCGACAGTGGCGCCTTCGGGCAGCGACTTCAAATCCTTGACCTTTTTCGAGTAAGCGCCGAACGGCTCGATGTGCACGCCGATAACGGAAACGAGCTTGGTGCCTTTGCTCTTATTGAATTCATCGAGATAGGGCTGGTGCTGGAAGTAATTGGCGTCGATCCGTTTTTCGGAGACCTGAATGTTGGGCTGCACGTAATCGGTGAACACCTTGATGTCCAGCGTCACGCCTTCTTTTGCCAGTTCCGGTTTGATGAATTCAAGAATTTCGGCGTGCGGCACGGCTGTGGCCGCAACGGTGAGCTTGTCGGCGGCGGCAGCGCCGCCCGAAGCGGCAAAGCCGATCAGACCAACGAGGCTCAGAGAGGCAACGAGGTGAGTCAATTTCATGGCAAATCTCCTTGGTGAAACAAATGATGAAAGAAGGAAACGATAAGGATACCAGAATTGCAAGTCATACGGTTTTGCGGTTTTGCAATTTCGGCTCGCGGAAAAAACGCCGCTCGCGGTGCTCGCTTTTCTTGCCGATGTTGAACGACGCCACCGGGCGATGGTAACCCATGACTCGCGTCCAGACTTCGCAACGCTGGCGCTCGTTGGTGTTTAAATTCTCAACATTCATTTTCTTCCCTTTCTTATATTCCTCGCCGCTTCGTCCATTACGTCGCCGACGATCGCGCCGATTTCCTGCCATCCTTCCGAGGAAATCTGCAAATACGGGCGGGCGGGGATATCAATTTCATACCCGCCACTCGCCCACGGTTTCAAAATTGCCTGCTTGTGGGATTTTTTCGCAAAGCGGGCGAGGTTAGGGTGTCCCCGCTGCCGCACCAGTTCGCCGTTTTTATCGGTGCGCAGCCGCACGGCGCCGGTGCGCTCGCCGACCTTGATGGAGCCGCCCAACTGATGGATTCTGGCATAGACCGAATTCGAGCCGATCACGGCGAAATCCTTACCGTAACTGGTGCTGATGCTGGCTTTAAGTCGCCCAGTGTCTTGTAAAATCATTCCGTCGGCGCGATCCGGGCGGCGCTTCAGCGTGCTTTTGGCCAGCGGCGTCCACGGCGGCCGCCCCTGCTCGTCGAAATTCTGCTCGGTTTCGTCATCCAATACACCGGCGATGGCCTTCATCCTCGGCGTAAAATCATCGGCGGTTTTGGATAAAACCGCCAAAACCCGCCTCACTGGCCAGTTGTCTTCTTCGATGAAGCTGATTTTCATTGCAAACCTTTTCCAAACGGAGTAATCTGAAATTGCAGGCGTGACGCGGTGATATTCTACCGGCCGTAACACGGCGGCTTTGCGCCGGAGTGCCATGTGGGGTTCCCGGATTTCCGGATGGTAGGCCCCACCGCCTGCTTCTTCTATTCATACCTGATTTTTTCTATTAGCCTTATAAATTCTCGGTCGCGCTTTGCATCAAGCTCCGATATTTTTCGCAAGCTAGTTATAAAAACTCCCTTCCCTGTTAATGTCGATTTGACTACAACAACAAGATCATTTTCAAACTTAACGAAAATCAGGTTTCGCGCGTCTTCCTGAATTTTATAACCGTTCCGAATCACGTCTCGCGCAGCCAGATAATCAGCAAGCGTCAACTCAGGGTGCGCTCCTTGCTGTTTAATCATCGTCTCCGCCGAGATGTCGGCAACTTCTTGTTTCTATTGATATATGTTATATTTTTCAAATAACAAGCCTCTTCAAGGGAAATCATGAGCAGAGCCAAAAGTTTTTTACTTCTCGCCTGTGCGGTTGTGTTTACCGGCTGTGCCATTGCTCCCGGCCAAGGGATTTGGGATTTTCTGGTGAACGGCAGCGGCGGCAACTATAGAAAATACTACAAACCGGCGCCAGAAATGACTTCGGAAGAAATTGCCAAACTGCGCGCCGCCCCACCCACCGAAATCCCGATTGTTGAAAACGCGCAGTATGACAATCGTGACGAAGCGATCAAGGCGGCGGCAGATCGTGAGTATGCCGAGATCGGCCGCTCATTTTTCGAGCAGTGCTCTGAGTATAAAATTGATTACAACAAAGACGCCTCTGTGCACGCCCGGCTTATCGGCTCGGATTTGGGACTTGTTTTTGTGCCCAAGTATCTGAACAAAACAGAGTCATGGACCGAGGCTATTTACGAAGACGTGGAAGTTTACGATGGGACGGATTCAAATGGTAAACCCCAGTACCATACCGAATCAAGATTTGTTCGGAACGAGGAGCATACTTGCTATTGGTACGATTGCGGCGCCGTGTTCTTCATCAAAAAGAAGTAAGCCTCAATACTCCACCGGCAGCGGGTCGAGCGAACGCCACAAATACCACGTGGCGACGCTTCGGTACGGTCGCCACGATTCGGCCAGCGCCCGCATTTCTTCGAGGCTCAACACATCGTCTCCGGCGTAATGCAGCCGGATCGATTTTTGCAGCCCGAGGTCGGCGATGGGGAAAACGTCGGCGCGCAGTTCGTGAAACATCAAAAACATTTCCGCCGTCCAGCGACCAATGCCTTTGACGGCGACGAGCGCTTCGATCAGCGCTTCGTCGTCCAGCGTTTTCCACTCGGCGGGGTTCAGGGCGCCGTCGGCGAAACGGCGAGCGAGATCGTGCATGTATTCGGCCTTGCGCTGGGAGAGACCGGCGCTGCGCAAGGCATCGGGCGTCAGCGCGACCACCAGAGTCGGCGCCACTTCGGGAAAATCGACTTCGGCCTGGCCGGGATCGGCGGCGGTGACGAAGCGTCGCCAAACGGCGTCCGCCGCTTTGACCGAGATTTGCTGGCCGACAATGGCGCGGGCAAGCGCGGTAAAGGCGTTGCTGCGCCGCCGCAGATGGTATTGCGGGTAAGCGTTGATCAGGCCGTGCAAAACGGGATCGCGCTGCGAAAGTTGGCGGACGGCGCGATCCCAGTAATCGGGTTTCATGGCGAGAATTTTCCTCGGGGAAAAACCAATGGTACATTATTGCAGGTTTTCGGGGAGGAGATGAGGTTGCGTTGGGACGGTTTGAAAGGCAGGGCGGTGCGGCGGTTGTCGATGAAGGCGATGCTGCTGTCGCTCGCATGGTTGATTTTTTCGCTGGCGGCATCGACAGAGGCGGCGCCGCTGAAAGTCTTGCGCATGGCGTTTCAGACGGCGGAAACTGGCTTCGATCCGCCGCGCGTCAGCGATCTTTACTCCAACACCGTCAATGAAGCCATCTTCGAGCGGCTCTTGACTTACGACTATCTGGCGCGGCCGGCGCGGCTGATTCCGATGACCGCCACCGCGTTGCCGGAGATTACCGACGGCGGCAAGACGTACACGTTTCACCTGCGCCCCGGCATTCGCTTCTCTCCTGACCCGGCATTCGGCGGCAAGCCGCGCGAATTGACCGCCGCCGATTATGTTTACAGTTTCAAGCGCGCGCTCGATCCGAAACTCCGTTCGCCGTGGGCGTTCATGTTGGAAGGAAAAATCATCGGGTTGGACGCGCTGGCCGAAGCGGCGAAGAAAAGCGGGAAGTACGATTACGATGCCGAAGTCGAAGGTTTGAAAACGCCGGATCGCTACACGCTGCAAATCCGTTTGCGGGAGCCGGATTACAACTTCAGTTATATCGCTGCGCACACGCCGTTTTCCGCTGTGGCGCGCGAGGTGGTGGAGAAATACGGCGACGATACGATGGCGCATCCGGTCGGTACCGGCCCCTATGTATTGAAACAATGGACGCGCGGTGCGCGCATCGTGCTCGAAAAAAATTCCGAGTATCGCGGCAGGGTGTGGGACTTTGCGGCGAGCGAAGACGGCGACGAAGAACTGGTGCGCGAGATGCAGGGCAAGCGGTTGCCGTTGATCGATCGTGTCGAAATTTCGATCATCGAGGAAGAACAATCGGCGTGGCTGGCGTTCAATCGCAAGGAACTCGATTTCGGCGGCGTCGGCAGTTTTCGCGAACAGGTTTTCGACGAGAAGAAGGAATTGAAACCGGAGTGGCGCGCGCAGGGCGTGAAGTTGTCGCGCGCCATCGCGCCCGAAGTGACTTATACTTTTTTCAATTTTCGCGATCCCGTCGTCGGCGGTTTCAGCAAAGAAAAGCGGGCGCTGCGGCGGGCGATTATCATGGCGTACAACCGCGATGAAGAAATCGACGTGATCCGCAAAGGCCAAGCGATTCTGGCGACGATGCCGATTCCGGTCGGCGTGGTGGGACACGATTCGCGCTATCAACCGTTGAATGCGTACAATCCGGCACTGGCCAACAAGCTGCTCGACGCTTACGGTTTCAAAAAAGGCAAGAACGGTTTTCGGGCGATGCCCGACGGCACACCGCTGTTGTTAAAATTTGCCACCGGAACGACGGCGCTCGAGCGGCAGTTCAACGAGTTGTGGAAGAAGGCGATGGATTCGATTGGCGTTCGCATCGAGTTTCAGCCGGGCAAATTCGCCGACTTCATCAAGGCGTCGCAAGCGTGCCAGTTGCAAATGTGGGGCGCGGCGTGGACGGCGGACTATCCCGACGGCGACAACTTCATGCAGCTTTTGTACGGGCCGAACACCAACCAGAGCAATCACGGTTGCTATGAATCAAAAGCATTTGATGCTTTTTATGAAGCGTCGCGCAAACTGCCGGATTCGCCGGAGCGCAATCGCTTGTTTCTGGAGATGACGCGGCAGATGGAAGTGGACGGCGCTTGGGCGTTGGGGCTTTCACGCGAAAGCAACACGCTCATTCGCCCGTGGGTGCTCGGCTACAAAAAACATCCGATTCTGAGCGCGACGTGGGTTTATCTCGACATCGACACCGAGAAAGCTCCCACCAAGGCAGAAGCGCCATGACTGCTTACATCATTCGTCGCTTGTTGCAGATGATCCCGACCATGTTGGGCGTGGTGCTGCTCTTGTTCGTGTTGTTCAATTGGGTCGGCGGCGATCCGGCGTACATTCTGGCGGGCAAAATGTCCAACGAAGCGCAGATCGCCAACATTCGTCACCAGTTGGGCGTTGATCAACCGGCCTATGTGCAGATCGGCATTTTTCTGAAGCAAATCGTCACTGCCGATTTCGGTTCGAGCTGGAGCACCAACGAACCAGTGTCCGACATTCTGAAAACGCGGCTGGGGCCTTCGCTGACCGTGATGGCGCCGCTGATGGTGTTGGGAACACTGCTGGCGATAGCATTGTCGCTGGTGGTGGCGCGCTTGCGGCGGTCGCTGACAGACAGAACCGTAATGGTGGCATGCACGGTCGGCATGTCGGTTTCGATTCTGGTCTATATCATCGTTTTTCAGTACGTGTTTGCGTATCGGCTCGGCTGGTTTCCGGTGCAGGGTTGGGGCGATTCGCTGTGGACGAATTTGACGACGTTTGCGGTGTTGCCGATTTTGATCGGGCTTTGTGTTGGCTTGGCGCCTGATTTGCGGCTTTACCGCTCTTTCGTCCTCGATGAAATCGATCAGGACTATGTGCGCACTGCGCGCGCCAAAGGTTTGTCGGAAATGCGCATTCTGTGGATTCATGTGTTGCGCAACGCTTCGATTCCGATTGTCACTTGTGTGATGTCGTCGTTACCGGCGCTGCTGGTCGGCTCGTTTTTGATCGAGCGTTTTTTCTCGATTCCGGGAATCGGCCGCGAAGTGTTGCTGGCAGTCGAGCGTTCGGACTTTCCGGTGATCAAGGCGATTGCGGTTTACGTGGCGTTCGCAACGATGTTCGCCAATCTGGCCGCCGATCTCATCTACAAAGCGGTCGATCCGCGGGTTGAGTTGAAATGAGGAATTGAGAGCGATGACCGAAGCGATTCTCTCTTCCGTGACCACGGTTGCCGAAAAACGCGGCAACGGTTTCTGGTCGCTTGCCTGGCAACGCTTTCGTGATGATCGCGTCGGCTTGGTGTCGCTCGTGATCGTGGCGGCGTTTCTCGTCGTCGTGTTGTTGTCGGCGACAGGACTGGTAGCGGGAAACTGGAATCAGGAAGTGGCAATCCACGATGCGCCGCCCGATTTGTGGGGACTGTTGAAACCTGCCGCGCCGGCAGTGGTCGAGAACGCGATGCATCAAGAGCAGGTCACGCCAACGGCGGAGTCGATAGAAGAGTGGAAAAACATCGAAGCGATGTTGTCGGCGACGGTGGTTGACCCGCTGGCCGACACGCTGCAAGCGTTGGGCGCAGACCATGAAACCGTCGCCGTCGTGAAAGAAAAACGCGCCAGCCTGCCGTTCGGCGGCGACCGTTGGGGGCGCGATGTGTTGTCCAAAACGATCAAAGGTTCGCAAACTTCCATCATTGTCGGCTTGAGCGCAGCGTTGCTGGCGACGTTGTTGGGGACGGTGTTGGGCGCGTTGGCCGGTTACTACGGCGGCCGTATCGACGATGCGCTGAACTGGTTTTACAACGTGTTCAGCGCTATTCCTTATTTGTTGCTGATTCTGGCGGTGGCGGCGGTGTTGCAACAGCGCGGCGTGACGACGGTCATTCTGATTTTGGGTTTGACCGGCTGGTCGGGCGTTTTCCGCTTGATACGCGCCGAGTACATCAAGCACCGCGGGCGCGAATACGTGCAGGCGGCGCACGCTTTCGGCGTGCCCAATCGGCGGATTCTTTTTTTCCACATTCTACCCAACGTGTTTCATGTGGTGCTGGTCAACATCTCGATCCTGGCGGTCGGCTTCATCAAGGCGGAAGTGATTTTGTCGTACCTCGGTTTCGGCGTGAAAGTCGATGAAGTGTCGTGGGGTTCGATGCTGAACGACGCGCAAGGCGAATTGATCCTCGGACGGTGGTGGGAGTTGGTCGCGGCGGGCGGCGCGATGGCGTTGCTGGTGACGGCGTTCAGTTTGCTGACCGACGCGATGCGCGATGCGATGGATCCAAAGATTCAAAAGGCGTCATGATGGTTTCCGAAAACGCTTCAACCTCGCCAACATTGTTTTCCATCGAGCGTTTGTCGGTGGCGTTTCTTCGTCGTCGGCAATCGCCGTTCACGGCGGTGCGCGAGGTGACGTTCACGATTCGCGAAGATGAAACCGTGGCGCTGGTTGGCGAATCGGGTTCCGGAAAAAGCGTGACGGCGCTGGCGATGATGGGGCTTTTGCCGAAATACAACGCCGATATTGCGAGCGCCAGCCGAGTCGTTTATCAAGAGCGCAATTTGTTGCGAAACGATGATGAAGCCTGGCGACGTTTGCGCGGCGCCGACATGGCGATGATTTTTCAAGAGCCGATGACCTCGCTCAATCCGGTGTTCACCGTCGGTTATCAAATGGCCGAAGTGCTGCGTTTGCACAAAGGCTTGTCGGCTGCCGCCGCGCAAGCGCGTTGTGTCGAATTGCTCGATGAAGTCGGCTTGCCGGAACCGCGCCGGGCGTTGGCGCGTTACCCGAGCCAACTTTCCGGTGGTCAGCAACAGCGCGCGATGATTGCGATGGCGCTGGCGTGTACGCCGCGTTTGCTGATTGCCGATGAGCCGACCACGGCGCTCGATGTCACCGTGCAAAAACAAATTGTCGAATTGTTGAAGACACTCAAAGCGCGACATCGGATGTCGATTCTGTTCATTTCGCACGATCTGGCGCTGGTCGGAGAATTGGCCGACCGCATCATCGTGATGCGGCGCGGCGAAATACGGGAAGAAGGCACGACAGAGACCATTTTTTCATCGCCGCGCGACCGCTACACGCAAGCGCTGCTGCAATGTCGCCCGCGTCTGGACGAAGTGCCGTCGCGCTTGCCGACCATCGACGATTTCATGGCGGAAGTGTCGGCAGAACCGCAGAAGCGGTTGGAAAGCGCGGAACCATCTCCAACTCCGTCCTCACAAGGGGAAAGGGGTGATTCGCCACCGCTGCTCGAAGTCAGCCAACTCAAGAAAAGTTTTTTCAAACGCGAAGGCTTGTGGCGACGGCACGAAATTCCGGCGGTCAAAGGGGCATCGTTTACCTTGCGACGCGGTAAAACGCTCGGCGTGGTCGGCGAATCCGGTTGCGGCAAGACGACGCTGGGGCTGACGCTGCTACGCTTGCATCGAGCGACGGGTGGGACGGTGCGTTTCGACGGGCAGGACGTTTTGTCGCTGTCGGACGAAGCGTTCATGCCTTACCGGCGACGCATGCAAATCGTTTTTCAGAACCCGTATGCGTCACTGAATCCGCGCTTCACCGTCGGCCAGAGTTTGCTTGAACCGATCTTGCTGCATCGAATGGCGGTGGGGCGATCCGCCGCGACGACGCTGGCGCTCGATTGGTTGCAGCGCGTCGGTTTGGATCGTGAAGCGTTCGACAAATACCCGCACGAATTTTCCGGCGGCCAGCGGCAGCGCATTGCCTTGGCGCGGGCGCTGACCGTCGAGCCGGAATTGCTGGTGTGCGACGAGCCGGTTTCGGCGCTAGACGTGTCGGTGCAGGCGCAGATTTTGAATCTGCTCAAAGACCTGCAAGCGCAGCTTGGCGTGTCGTATCTTTTTATTTCGCACGATCTCGCTGTGGTGCGTTACCTGTGCGATGCGGTGATGGTGATGCGCGACGGCGAAGTGGTTGAAACCGGCGATGTCGATTCGCTTTATCGAAATCCGCAGAGCGTTTACACGAGGCAACTGCTGGAAGCGGTGCCGAGGGGAAGGAATCAGGGAACGGCGTAGGGGCTGCCCCTACTTCGATTCCTGACTCTTGGCGCCCAGTGTCCGATCTCTGATCGAATACACGCAGCCGCAATAGTTCTGCCGATAAAAATGTTCGCGCTTGGCGAGCGCGATGGCGCGCGTCGAGCCGCCGGCTTTGCGCCAGTTATGCGGCCAGAACGAGATGCCGGGATAACGGGCAGCGGCGCGTTCGCCGCAGGCATGGATTTGTTCGATGTCTTTCCAGCGCGACATGCCTAACGACGTGGCGAAGATCGTGAAGCCGTTTTCATGCGCGTAGAGCGCCGTGCGTTCAAACCTGAGTTCAAAACATTGGGTGCAGCGCTCGCCGTGTTCGGGTTCGTTTTCCAATCCTTGGGTTCGGGAGAACCAGGCGTCGGTATCGTAATCGGCGTCGATGAACGGAATGCCATGCCGTTCGGCGAAACATTTGTTTTCTTCTTTACGAATCCGGTATTCACGTTCGGGGTGAATGTTCGGATTGTAGAAAAAAACGCTGAAGTCGATTTCGGCGTTGATAAGCGTCGCGATGACCTCGCCCGAGCAAGTGGCGCAGCAGCAGTGCAACAGCAGTTTGCTGTGGCCTTCCGGAAGGGCGAGGGGTGCGTGCTCGAACATGATCGTCTCGAATCAGAAAACGTGCCGCAAGCCGGCGAGGGTACCGATCTGGCTTTGCCCCGGGTTGGGCGAGTTAACGACGAACGACGAGCAGGAAGCCGAATAGGCCGGGCCGCTGCCGCTGTTGTGAATGTAGCCCATCGAAACGTAAGCGGTGGTGCGCTTCGAGAACGCGTAGCTGCCGCGCAACACCAGCAGGGTCGGGTTGCTGTCGTAAGTGGGGTTGTGCATGTAGGAAAGCTGGCCGTCGAAGGTGAAGCTCTGCACAGGCACACTGACGCCGAGGTAATAGAGGTTGGTTTGCAACTCGCGGGCGATGGTGTCGATGTTACGATGCAGCCAGCCGCCGGCGATTTTGATGGAGTCAATCTTGACGAAGCCGTTCAAGTGATAGCGCTGGTCTTTGTCGCTGGCGTTGTTGAAAGCAATGACCGCTGCGCCTGGGATGACCGGGATCGGCGCCGCGCCCGCGCCGCCGCGAAGTTCTTCGTAAGCGCTGGCGACGCCCCATTGGGCGGCGTTGTATTTGAGCAGCAGCCCCCAGCCGGTGCAGGTGTTGTTGCCTTGTTCGCCGCCGCAGTTAGCGACAGGAACGCCGTCACGACCGAGCGAATAAACGCCGCCGAAGGTCAGGCCGTTGAAGGTGCCGTAATACGAAACGCTGTTGTCGAGGCGCGAGTTGGGAAGGTAACTGTCAAGTGATGCCACACTGTAGGCCGACGGGCCGATCACGTCGGAATCCATCATCGCGCGGAAGGTGGTTGTCCATTGCCGACCGATATCGACTTGTCCCCAAGCGCCGCGCAGGCCGAGGGTGGATTGCCGACCGAACAAGCGACCGCCTTGCAGTTGCCCGCCTTGATCCGGCGCGAAGCCGTTCTCCAACACGAAGACGACTTCGGTGCCGTTACCGAGATCTTCCGCGCCGCGAAAACCCAGACGCGACGGCACGCTGCCGGAGAGTGTCGGCACGCGAACGACGCTGCCGCTGCCGTTGGATGCGTGATTGAGATATTCGATGCCGGTGTCGATGATTCCGTAAATGGCAGTGCTGTTCTCGGCTTGTGCGCCGAAGGTCAAAAACAGACCGGTTATCAGAATAGAAGTTCTGGCGTAAAAACGGTAATGCAAAATACTTTTCCTTATGTATTTTTGTACGACGACGGAAAGTCAAAGCGTTCCGTCCCCCCAAAGCAAAAATGCGCATGATACCTGAGCGCGCGATAATTTCAACCGCAATGAGCGCTTTTTTCATTCAATTTTCACTCAGACGGTTGCTTTCGAATGGCAGAGTTTGCATTAAGAATGTGTCAAGCAAATCTCAACCGCTCGGGCTGAGTCTGTCGAAGTCCGCAAAGATGCGCCGTTCATCCTTCGACAAGCTCAGGACGAACGGAATCAATCACATCCTCATTCTGGCGCCAAGGTCAGTTCACTGCCGGGATAATGCACCATGGATTCAAGCGGCGGCGTATGCAAACAGCCAGCGAGCAGCGAGAGCATTTCCTGTTGTTCCGGCGAAGGTCTGCCGCAAGCATCATAAAGCGCTTGAAACAAATTTTTCTTTTCATCGAGCGTCAATCGATTCAACCGATCGAGTGCGCGTTCGACCATGTGAGCGTTGGCCGTGGTGGTCTTGCCGCTGTCGTCAAAATAATCGAGCGTAACTTGCGCCGCCGTTTGTTTGGCATGATTGACGACGAGGTTTTGCAACAACGTCATTTCCGGCGCGCAATCGGTCAGGCGCAAGAGGCCGGCAACTTGCGCGTCGGCGGGGCTCGCCATGTCGCGCAGGTAGCGAGCAACGAGAAACGCGACGACTACTTCCAGCAACGAGATGTTTTTGTTGGCGGCGATCAGCGTACGCAGCGTGCGGCGCAAGGTGTCTTGCTGCACGGCGGACAGCGTGTGCAGTTGCGCCAGCATCAAGTGCAAGCGCGTCAACCGCAGATACATTTTTTGAGAGTCGATATCCGGCTCGATGATGTGAGTCTGATAGGAAACGTCATGACCCCAAGCGGCTTCGATATCGTCGAGTTGCCGACGACGCACAGCTTCGTTATCGCCGTCGAGTAAATTGGCGAAGAGCAACGCCAGCCCGTCGCGCATGGTGAACTCGGTTTCCCGGCCGCTGAAAGACGCGGCGGAATCCGCATTGAAATACAGAGGCAGCGCTTTGTCCAGCGCGTCAACATCGAGATGCGCGTCCACGGCGGGGAGGGGATTGTCATCAGGATCGAACTTGGGATCGAGTGCTCGAATGCGTTCAACGAGCGGCGGATGGGTGGCGAACAGTTGCGAGGTTTCAATCGCATCGCCGAGGAAGAAATGGCTGTAGGTATCGCTTTGCGGCGATTGCAAATACGAGGAACCGTAATAGATTTTTTTAAGCGCGCCGGCCAGCCCCAAGGTTTGCCGCGTGAACTGCACGGCGGAAGCGTCGGCCAAAGTTTCGCGCTGGCGCGAAATGGCCGCTTGCAACAAACGACCGCCCAACTTGCCGATGTAGCCGATGACGGTGAGCGCGCCGCCGAAAAAAATAGCCAGTGGCCAGTTGCCCGGGCGAATAAAACCATCATCGCGATTGGAGCCTAACGCGGTGACGCTCAAAATGCTGCGACCGTAAGTGTAAACGGCGTAAACGCCGAAGAGCCAGCTTGCTACTTGCGTGTTCAGGCGCATGTCGCCGTTCAGCAGATGGCTGAATTCGTGCGCGATCACGCCTTGCAATTCGTCGCGACTCAAACGCTCCAGCGTGCCGCGAGTGACGGCCAGCACGGCGTCGGCGGTCGTGAATCCGGCGACAAACGCATTGATCGCGGGTTCGTTCGGCAGCCAGTACAGCGTCGGCATCGGCGTGCGCGAAGCGATGGCCATTTCCTGAGCGACGTTGCGAAAGCGTTGAAAGTAGGGATGATCCAGCCGCGACAAAGGCAGAGGTTCGCCGCCCAGATGGCGGGCGATGACGGCGCCGCCGCCGCTGTGCAATTCCGTGCTGCGGACGATACTGGCGCCGATGATGATCAGCAACACGACGATGCCGGTGTTGCGCGCATAGACTGTCATTTTTTCGGGCGCAAAAATCAGACAACTGAAACCGACGACGGCGGCGCACAGCACGACCACCAGCGTGACGATGAGGGTGAACAGCGCCAAAAAAATCAGCGTTTGCCGACGGGCTTGACGCTGGCTGCGAAAAAAATCCATCGCGCGGAAAGTGCGAACGAAAAAGTGTTAGAACTGCACCTTCGGCGCTTCGCGTTTACCGCTTTCCGCTTCGAGCAAGGCGGCCGACTGGAAGCCGAACATCCCGGCAACGAAATTGGTCGGGAAAGATTGCGCCATCGTGTTGTACGACATCACTTCGTCGTTGTACGCTTGCCGCGCAAAAGCGATGCGGTTTTCGGTACTCGCCAGTTCTTCGGTAAACTGCGTGATGTTTTGACTGGCCTTGAGGTCGGGGTACGCTTCGACCACCAGCATCAAGCGGCCGAGCGATGACGTCAGCGCGCTGTCGGCTTGCGATAGATGTTGCATCAGCGTCGCGTCGCCGGGAGCGCCGGCGGCGGATTTGAGTTCGCCGGCGGCAGCGCTGCGGGCTTGCGCCACTTCGGTGAGCGTTTCGTGTTCGTGTTTCAGATACGCTTTGACGCTTTCCACCAGATTCGGGATTAAATCATAGCGCCGCGTCAACTGCACGTCGATTTGCGAAAAAGCGTTTTTGAAAGCGTTACGGGCGGCGATCAGCCGGTTGTAAAGAACCGCCAGAATCACGGCAACCACGATGATGAGAATCAGCACAAACAAGAGAAACGAGACCATGTTTTTTCCTTTTAGGGTGGTGGAAAAATACAACATCGGTGAAATAAAATTATCGCATAAAGCGAGGTTTTGAAAAGGCGTTTTTTAGTGGGCGGGGCTATGTTGAATCAATGAGACATTGCCATTTTTTGCGGTTGCTGTTATGTTCGAGCTTATTAGCACGAACACCGATGCGGGGACAGGTTGTCGCCGCGATGGTTATAGGATCGCATCATGTCTTTTTCTACCGAACATCCGATGGAATACATCCGCCGCCGGCAGGATGAATACACCCGTTTTCGCCGCGATTTGCACGCGCACCCCGAACTGGGTTTCGAGGAATACCGAACGACACAACGCATTTGCGAGCGCTTGGTGGCGCTGGGCATCGAGCACCACACGGGGATTGCCAAAACCGGCATCGTTGCCGTGATTCGCGGGCGCGAAGCGTCGCCGCACTCGATCGGCTTGCGCGCCGACATGGACGCGCTGTCGTTGCAGGAAGAAGGCGGCTGTCCGCATGCTTCGATCGTGCCCGGCCGCATGCACGGTTGCGGTCACGACGGACACACGACGATGTTGCTGGCGTGCGCGCAGTATTTGCAGGAAACGCGCCGCTTTGCCGGCACCGTCTATCTGATTTTTCAACCGGCGGAAGAAGGGCGCGGCGGTGGTAAAGCCATGATGGAGGACGGGCTGTTCGAGCGTTTTCCAGCCGAGCGCATTTTTGCGCTGCACAACTGGCCGCGCTTGCCGCTGGGCAAAGTGGCCGTGCGGCCGGGGCCGGTGATGGCGGCGTGCGATTACATCACCATCGACATCGAAGGCTGTGGCGGACACGGCGCGCACCCGCAACTGACGGTGGATCCGGTGCTGGTGGCGGGACACATCATCACCGCCACGCAGTCGATCGTCTCTCGCAACGTCAGCCCGATCGACCACGCCGTGATCAGCTTGTGTGCGATGCAGGCAGGCAACATGGACGCGAAGAATGTGATTCCGCGCACCGCGCGCCTCGTCGGCACTGTGCGCACGTTCCGCGCCGAAACGCAGAAAAAGATCGAAGCGCGGTTGCGTGAATTGGTGACCTCAATCGCGGCAGGCTTCGGGGCGAAGGCGACCTTGCGCTACGATCAGATCGATCCGGCAACCATCAACCATGCGGCGCAAGCGGACTTCGCCGCCAAAGTGGCGGCGCAACTTTTCGGCGAAGAAAATGTGGTGCGCGATCTCGATCCGTCGATGGGCGCGGAAGATTTTTCGTACATGCTGCAAAAGAAACCGGGCGCTTATCTGCGGCTGGGGCAGGGAAGCGAATCGAACGGCGAGCAACACGGCCTCTTTCTGCACAACAGCTGCTACGATTTCAACGACGAGGCGATTCCTTACGGCGTGACCATGTTGGCAGGACTGGTGGAGGCGGGGTTGCCGCTGAAGTCGCTTTAGCCGCGAACAAAACAACGCGGCAATCCATCCCCTTTCCACTCGTGGGAAAGGGCGCGCGAAAGGCAGCAGAGGGCGAGATTTATAGAGGCGCGGCGTGCCGTGCCCCTACTGCTATCGAATCGTGCTTGCTGAAGCCAACGTGGTTATGGTGAGCGAAGAAAGCGTGACAAAATCGGCATGGCTTCGTCGTTTCGGATGTGTTATGCTCAAAAAATAGATCGTCTGGATCAATCCCTGCGTTTTTTATCGGATCAATGCTCATGACTGCTCAAGCCCCTCGCGTGGTTTCTTCCACTGCTTCTCAACTTCCCGATTTCAGCCCCGTGTTGCGGCAGTTGAGCGAGATCGTCGTCGGCAAGGACGCGCCGCTGGTATTGGCGCTGACGTGTTTGCTGGCGCGCGGCCATTTACTGATCGAAGACGTGCCGGGCGTCGGCAAATCGACGCTGGCGCAGGCGTTGGCGGTGACGCTCGGGTTGCCGTATTCGCGCATTCAGTTCACCAGCGATTTGTTGCCGGCAGATGTGTTGGGCGTGTCGATTTACGATGGCACGGTACGCGAGTTTCATTTTCATCCGGGACCGATTTTTTCATCGGTGGTGTTGGCTGACGAGATCAATCGAGCGCCGCCGAAAACGCAAAGCGCGTTGCTCGAAGCGATGGAGGAACGGCAAGTGTCGGTCGATGGTAAAACGCATCGGTTGCCGCAACCGTTTTTCGTGATTGCGACGCAGAATCCGCTGGAGCAACAAGGCGCGTACCCGTTGCCCGAATCGCAACTGGATCGTTTTTTGATGGCCATTGAAGTGGGCTTTCCCGATGCTCGCGCCGAGCGCGAATTGCTGATCGGCGGCGACCGTCGCGCTCGCACCGCGCAGTTGTCGGCGTTGGCCGACGGCACGACGTTGATCGAATGGCAGACGGTGGCGGCGCGGGTGCATGTGGCGCCGGCGCTACTCGACTATGTGCAAGCGTTGTTAGCGGCGACGCGCGGAATGGCGCCGGGCGAAGCGCGCGAAGGCAAGCCCGCGCATGTGTTGCATGGCTTGTCGCCGCGCGCCGGATTGATGTTGCTGGCGGCGGCGCGCGCGCATGCGCTGATCGCCGGACGCGATTTCGTCGTGCCGGAAGATGTGCAAACGGTGTTTCCGGCAGTGGCGGGGCATCGCTTGACGGGCAGCGCGCGTTCGGGTCAAGCGGAAGCGCGATCGTTGATGCGGCGGGTGGCGTTGCCGTAAAACAAAAATGGCGTCGGATACCGCTGCTTCTCTCCCCGTGCCCGAGCACGGCTTGCGTCGTTGGTGGCATCGGCAGATTTTGCGCCGCTATCCGGACGACCAGGGCACGGTGACGCTGCGTCATCGTCGCATTTATCTGTTGCCGACCAAGCGCGGGCTGATTTTCTTGTTCACGGTCGGAGTGATGTTGATGACTTCGCTCAACTACGCGATCTCGCTTGGCTTTGTGATCACGTTTCTGTGGCTGGGCGTGTTCGCGGCGACGTTGACGCACACCTTCCGCAATCTTTTCGGAATGAAGATCACCGCGATCAACGCCGGTCATACGTTTGCCGGAGGCTCGCTGGCGTTTACCGTGTCGATCGACAGCGGCGATCATGAGCGCGAGCAGATACAACTGTCGATGAAAGAAGCGTCGTTGCAGTGTTTCGATTTGTCGTCAGCCAGCACGCGCTTGATTACGTTGACGCGACCGGCGTATCAACGCGGCCGCTTGCCGATGGGGCGGTTGACCGTGGCGACGGAAGCGCCGCTGGGTTTATGGCGGGCATGGTCGTATGTGCATTTTTCGCTGGAGGGTCTGGTGTTTCCGGCGCCGGAAGTGGCGCCGCCGACGTTACCGCAAGGCGTGGACCCGCAAGGCGGCACGGGCATGGGGCGCGTCGGCAACGAAGATCTTGCCGGTTTGCGCGAGTATCAGCGCGGCGATCCGTTGCAGCGAGTGGCGTGGAAGGCTGTCGCGCGCGGCGTCGGTTGGTTTACCAAAGCGTTTGAGGGTGGAGAAGGGCGGCAATTCATTCATCTCGATTATCTTTCGCTGTCGGCGGCGCTCGATACGGAAATGCGATTGTCGCGATTGACCGCGTGGATTTTGTTGTGCGAGCGCGAGGGCCGACCGTTTGCGTTGACATTGCCGCAAGTGTCGTTGCCGTTGCACAAGGGCGTGGCGCACAGCGAAAAAGCATTGACGCTTCTGGCGCTTTTCCCGAGTGACGGCAGAGGAATGGCTGACGCGGAAGGCGAGGGGGCGCGATGAAGAAGCCGAGTTGGTGGCGTCGGCTGTATCGAAGCTTGCGCCGGCGCGCGAACGGTTCGGAGAACGAGCGCCTGACCGGAACGCACTGGTTCTGGTTGACGTGGCTGGTGTTGTTGACGCAGATGCAACTCGCTTACTATCTGCCTGTCGTGGTGGTGGGCATGGGCATCAGCATCACGGTGTTGCGGATGTTATCGCTTTATCTGCCCCAGTGGCGCTCACGCGGCGCCGCTTACGAAACGTCCGGCGCAACGATGAGCGGAATCGCGAGTAATGTAGCGCGCTACAGTCAGCGCAAACCGCCGTTTCGCTGGAGGCCGTGGCTGAGTCTGGTGCTGGGCATTGCAACGCTGGTGGTGGTGCAAGTTTCTTTTGGCTTTCTGTTTTACCGCGATGCGTCAGTGGGCTTGTTGTTCATTCTGGTAGCAATCAAATACTCCGAATCCACGACACGGCGCGACGCGATGTTGCTGGTGTGTCTGGCGTCGTTCTTGCTCGTTACCGCGTTTTTCTATACGCAATCGCCGCTGACCTTGTTGACCTCGTTGCTGGCGTTCTTCGCGTTGGGCGGCGCGCTTGACGCCATCTTTCGGCCGAATGCTTCGCTTGAAAAAGTGTATGTTCGCCGAACGATGAAACGTTTTTCGATTTTGGTGTTGCAGGGAATTCCGATTGCGCTTTTGTTGTTTATGTTGTTTCCGCGCTTGCCGGCGCCGCTGTGGGGCGTGCCGCAAATGCGAATGGCGCAAACCGGCTTGTCGGACACGATGGGGCAACTGGATATTTCAGAGTTGTCGTTGTCGGATGCGATTGCTTTTCGCGTTGACTTCGAGGGCGAGCCGCCGCCCAACGTGCAACGTTATTGGCGCGGGCCGGTATTCACCCTTTTCGACGGCACGAATTGGAAGCCTTGGCCGACCTTGTCCGCGTCGCCCCGCTCGGCAGCGGCGGGTGAGAAAGAAATTCGCTACACCGTCGTGCTGGAACCGCATTACCGGCAGTGGTTGTTCGCGCTGGAACTGCCGTCGCAATTACCACAACCGGTCGTCGGCGAAACCACGCAGAGAGGCCGCCGCTTCGCGTATCTGACGACGACGCAACAACTGATGTCCACCGCGCCGATCAGTCAGGAATTGAGTTATACCCAAACATCGGTGTTGCGTTCACATTTTCCGGCGTCAAAGGATGAGATCAAACCCAACCTTCGCTTGCCGCACGAAGGCAACCCGAGAGCGCGTGAACTGGCGAAACAGTTGCGGGGCAATTCAACGCCGCAAGCGTATGTGCAAACCGTGCTGGCGTATTTTCATAACGAACCGTTTTCCTACACCTTGGCGCCGGAATATATCGAGAAAGACCCGATCGACGGTTTCCTGTTCGATACGCGCGCCGGTTTTTGTGAACATTATGCGACATCGTTCGTGGTGTTGATGCGAGCGGCGGACGTGCCGGCACGAGTCGTGACCGGCTATCAAGGCGGCGAAATCAATCCGCAGGGCGGCTACCTGATCGTTCGCCAATCGGACGCGCACGCTTGGGCCGAAGTGCTGATCGACGACGAATGGCAGCGTGTCGATCCTACAGCGGCGGTTGCGCCGGAACGCATTCAATACGGCTTGGGACGAGCGCTCCCCAGCGACGCGCTGGTGCCGACGTTTGCGAGAATCGACAACACCTGGATCAGAGCGCTGGCGCTCAACTGGGACGCGCTCAAATATGCGTGGACCAAGCGAGTGATCGAATTCGACTACAGACGGCAGCAAGAATTGTGGAACAACTGGCGAATCGGTGACGCGCTGTGGAAAGTGGCGGCAGCATTGATCGTGTTGGCCATCGCCTGGATCGGGATACTGGCCATATTTCTGGCGTGGCGAACGCGACGCGGCGAACCGGCACAAATCCTGTGGCGCGCGCTGTGCTCGCGATTGGCGCGCGCCGGTTTGCCGCGTGAAATCGACGAAGGGCCGTTGAACTATCTGGCGCGCGCGGGCAGCCGCTGGCCGACATGGCATATCACCTTCACGCGAATGGCGCAGGCGTATGTGCTCTTGCGCTACGCCGCGCCGACCACGCGCCAGCGCCATCAGGCTTTGCGCTACTTGCGACAGGGACTCAGGGTGTTACCGGCGGCGCAGAAGCTGCGGGGTTTGTAGTAGTTCTGCGTTCTACCTGTCCTATGTTTACTGAGGGCTTCAATAGTCTCAGTCCGAACAGTGTTTCAGCAGGCGTAGGGACGGCATTCTGCCGTCTGCCGCCTAAATCAGAATCACTCTAATCCTCTTTTGAAAACCCGTATTTGCGGTCGCTCTCCAGAGGCTGCAAATTGGCGGCGACATCCTTCAAAGCTCTGGCAGGGTTAAGCCCGAGTAAACGCGCGATACGAACGAACTCGACAATATCGAGCCGAAGCTCCCCCATTTCATATTTTGCAACAAACGGTTGCGAACGCCGCAAGGCCTTGGCAAGCGCCTTCTGGGTGATGCGTTGTTTTTTTCGTGCCTGCTTCAAAATATCCAAAATGCATTGATATTCAGAAAATTGTAAAGCGTCCAATTTTTTATCGCTATAAAAATTCCCTTTGAGAATATTTGTTGTAAAATAGTTTTATCCAAAAATGTTATTTATTGGAAAAAGGCTTTACGCCTTAAAGAACCGTTTTTAAAATTTCGCGCCCCAAGGGGAATCTTATGTTTTTCCGTATTCGCGTGTTTGGTTTGAAAACAATATCTTTGGGAATGTCTGCCGTTCTTCTGGCAATGTTTCTTGTTTCCTCCGTCTTCGCCAATACCGTCGCCGAATATTACTACGACGCTGTCGGTAACATCATTTCCATACAGCGCACCGGTACGGCGCTGAGCATTTCCTCGTTCTCGCCAATGTCCGGGCCGGTGGGCGCAGAAGTCGCCATCTACGGTAGCGGATTCAGCTCAACCCCTTCGGGCAACACTGTTTTCTTCAACGGCGTTCAGACCGACGTGTTTTACGCTTCCAGCGCCTTACTTGTCGTGCACGTTCCGGAGGGCGCAACGACAGGGACGATTCGCGTCGATGTCGGAACAAATACCGCTATGTCTTCAGATGTTTTTACCGTCACAGACCAATATGCGTCACCCGAGATCGAAAGCTTTTTCCCGTTTTGTGGAACAAGTGGAGCCGTCGTAACCGTCACCGGCAATAACTTCGATCCAACGCCGGGGGCGACGCAAGCGGGCATCGGCGAATTTTTGACCAACGCAAACGTTATCAATTCCCAAGGATTGATATTCACTCTGCCGAATAAAACGGTGACGGGCTATATTCGAGTTGCCACGCCCAGCGGAATGGCTGACAGCAAAAGACTCTTTTTCGTTCCTCCCAGCGGCAGCAGTATTACTTGTGCAAATATAGGAAGCGGACTTACCCCCATCGCTATAGAGCAAAGTAAAGTCGTTAAAATTGCATCTGGCGACAGAGCCATCTTGGCCTTTGACGCCCAAACCGATGATTTGCTAAGTTTTTATTTTTCCAATATCGTTAAAAATCCGTCGAACGCCGCAATCAGCTATTCCCTTTACGATCCAAAAGGAACGCTTTGGAAAAGCGGCTCGATAACCGGACAAGCGGCGACGTTTTCTCCGCCTCCTATCCCCTTTTCCGGAGCTTACATTTTGGCGTTATCCGTCAACAGCAACGGTTCTGCTGATTTGTCGATACGTTTGGCCCGCGATCCGATTATTGAAGTGGATGCCGATCCATTACAACTCCAAACGGAAGAGCCGGGGCAAACAGCCCGTTTTGGAATCGTTGCCGAGCCGGGGCAAAGTTTGGGGATTGGTTTGGCTCAACTGACCTACAACGCGTCAAGCACATCAGGAACCAGTGCTCGCCTTTTGGATCCAGACGGCAACGCTTACACCAGCAACAGTTACACCGGAGCCGGTACGACTTGTGCGGCAGCACAAAAACAGTGCGACCTCAACCTACCGATTGTCAAACAGGAAGGTGTTTATAGTGTGGTGTTGACTCCGCCCGCTGGCGTTACGGCGACGGCGACCGCAACACTGTCGAGTAATGTGCAAGCAGAATTGCTGCCTGATGTTCCCTATACATTGTCTTTGGGGCGCATCGGTCAAGACGGTTGGCTTTCCTTTGAGGGTAAAAAAGGCCAGAACCTTGGTATCGGGATCTCCAACTATGTGGCGAGTCCTTCTACCGCAACATCAATGTTATACATCTTCAATCCAGACGGTTCCCTGCTGAAATACGTTACAACCAATGGCTCCGCTGCGTATATGGAAATGTCGCCATTGCTCGCTACAGGCACTTACACGGTTTGGGTGAATCCTTCCTACGGAGCACAAGTGACGATGACGCTCCTGCTCGACACCGGAACAATATTGCAATCCGATGGCGATAGTAAAACAACCCAAGCCGCAGGTCTGGGCGGAACGCTTCGCTTTGTCTTTGATGCGGAAATTGGACAAAGCTTGGGAATCGGCATTTCGGGGCTGACCTATTCTCCGGCCAGTGCTTCCGGAAGCTCAGTTCAGTTTCTAGGGCCGGACGGCAAGGTGTATACCAGTAACAGTAACACTGGAGCCGGTACGACTTGCTTGGCAGCGCAAAAACAGTGCGATCTCAACTTACCGATCGTCAAACAGAGCGGGCGGCATACGGTACTCCTGACCCCTCCTTCTGGTGTTACTGCAACAGCAATATTCACATTATCGAGCAACGTACAAGCAGAGTTGCAGCCTAATGTTCCCTATGCATTGTCCTTGGAGCGTATCGGCCAAGATGGCTGGCTGACGTTCAATGGTACGGTAGGCGAAAGCCGCAGTCTTGTATTTTCAGCGCCAACCATTCAACCTCCCGGCACAACGCTTACCGCTTACGTGTTCAAACCGGATGGCGCTAACCTAAAAACACTTTCTCTGACAGCTTCCGGCGGTCGGCTCGATCTTGGCGCTCTTCCATCTTCGGGAGTCTATTGGCTATGGGTAAACCCCAACTATGGGGCGACAGCAACTACTACGATTACGCTGCAATAAGGGAGCCATCATGAAAAACAGCAAAACCTTTTCCATAAAGACCATTTCCTTGTTGCTTGGGGCCTCAATTTTGTTTGTCGCTACTTCCGCATGGCCCAAGGTTGACGATTGCTTTGGTCAAAATACCGACAATGGCGCCCCTGGGCGAGCAATATGCGTCGAGCCAGTATTGACGGAATGGGTATACGGCCTTTGTGATGCTGCGGCAGATTATGTTTACCGCCGAGCCGCATGGTGTACGGCTAAAGGGCTCACATGGGTCGGAGTCTACAATAATCAACCTGAATGCATCCCTTCTCCGCCTCCCCCTTTGTCAGAGGGTGAAATTTACCCGGTAAGTCGTGCTTTTGCAGAAATTCTTTTTAACCCATGTGAGCCCCCCGAAAGTTCAGATAGCGGTTGGGGCGCAACAGTACAGAGTGATTATTGTTGGTCTGACTCACCTCTATACAGAAATGGGTATCTGATCAAAGACTATCGTGTAATGTTTTTCCACGGGTTAAGACATGACTGTCAGACCGAATGGGGGGAAAGAATCATCGCCAGAAAAGATCGAAAGTTGGAATGCCCCGCCGGCACCCAGACGCGCTCCAAAGGAAATGGCACCAACGACCTCGAATGCTGGTACCTCCCTGCCAGCAACTGCGACACAGTCGGCTCGAATGGTGGCAGCGGAGGCGGTTCCGGTTTCAGTGGAAGCTCTTTCGCTACGGGTGGCGGCATGTCGGCGAGCGCGGGGGGTGGCGCACAAGGCAAGGTGGGGCTTGCCTCATCGAGCTGTAACCTGATCGGAAATCCGATCAATACGGCTTTGCTGAACAAAGTTCAACGCGAAGAAGATTTGCCGATGTTGCCGGGGGGCCTGCAATTCGCCCGTCACTTCAATAGTGCGCCCGTGCTGCCGCTGCATTTCGATGTGCCGAAAACTACTTGGTACTACTGGCGGCACACTTACATGCGTCGCATTATCGTGCCGGACAATACATTGAACATCTTGGGTGTCGCTTGGCGCGAAACCGGGCAAATGGATTACTATGGCGCTGACGGCAAACCCTTGGCCAACCTGAACGGTGGCGCGTCCACCCTGCAAAGAACCGGCAGCGGCTGGACGCTGACCCAAGGCAATGGCGACAAAGAAATCTACGACGACGAAGGCAAACTGACCAGCCTCGTTGCTTTGTCCGGCGCAACGAAAACGCTGACCTACAGCGATAATACAACTCCGGCAGACGTTGCGCCAAAACCTGGCTTACTCATCGTCGTGACCGACGGATTCGGGCGTCAGTTGCATTTGGGCTACGACGACGACTCACGCCTTCTTTGGATGATGGAGCCGGCGGGGCATGTCTTCTGGTACGCCTATGAAAACAACCACAGCGGCAATCTGTCGCAAGTGATTTACCCCGATCAAACATCACGTTCCTACCTCTACGAAGATGCCAAATGGCCACATGCGCTGACCGGCATCGTCGATGCCGAAGGAAACCGGCTTTCAACCTATGCCTACAACGCCAACGGCGAAGCCGTTTCGACGAAGCAAGCCGACGGGGTCGAGAGTTATTCGATCACATCAACCACAAACAGCCAAACCTTAGCGCGCTCGACCACCATCACCAACGCTTTGGGTGGAAGGATCGGCAAAGTATATCTTCCCCAAGGCGGCGCATACAAACCATATGCTGTTTATTATTATCCGTGCAGTGGAAGCGGCTGTTCTTTTTACGGAGAGTATTACACCTACGACGCCAACGGTAACGTCTCGGAGTATCGCAGTCCCCTCAGCACCTACAACCAATACACCTACGATCTTTTCCGCAACCTCGAAACCAAACGAATCGAAGGGTTGAATTCCAACAGACAATCCACTCCCGCCACCCGCACCACCTCCACCATCTGGCATCCGACCTTGCGCTTGCCGGTTCAAATCGCCGAGCCGCTGAAGATCACCACCATCACCTACGACGCTGCCGGTCGCGTGCTGACCCGTACCGTTCAGGCCACCACCGACGCCAACGGCAGCCAAGGGTTTGCCGTCGTTCCCATCGGCACAGCGCGCACTTGGACCAACGCCTACGATAACCTCGGCAACCTCACCCGCGCCCAAGCGCCCGACGGCACGGCAACCACTTACACCTATTACCCGCCCACCGCTGTTTGCGCCGATGGCCATCTGGGCTGTCGCGGGCAAACCCAAAGCACCACCGACAGCCAGGGATTGACCACCACCTTTGACAACTACGATCCCGATGGCCGCCTGCTGCACAGCACCGGCCCTTACGGCGTCGTCACCACCCAAACCTACGATTGGCGCGGAAGGTTGCTGACCCGCGCCGTTCACGCCGATACCGATTTGACCACCGTCAACGCTTATGACACTTCCGGCCTGTTGATCGAAACAACCCAACCCGACGGCGTCAAACTGTATTACAATTACGATACAGCCGAACGTTTGATCCGGCTGCGCGACGACCACGGCAACCGAATCGACTACACCCTTGATGCGATGAGCCAAAAAACCGCCGAAACCGTTTATGATCCGCTCGGCAATCTGCGGCGGATGTCCTCTCGTTCCGTCAACCCGTTCGGAACG
>WRFN01000017.1 GCA_009778785.1 Betaproteobacteria bacterium
GCCGTCGCCATTCCGACCCCCTCAAGGTCGCGCCCTCACGGGCGTGTGGATTGAAACTTGTTGACGAGACCGAATACCGCAGTTTTACTTGCGTCGCGCCCTCACGGGCGTGTGGATTGAAACGGCACGTTATCAACGCGCCAGCAGCGGTAAAACGCCGTCGCGCCCTCACGGGCGTGTGGATTGAAACACCCGCAATGCGCCAATGATTACGAAGGTTGCAAAGTCGCGCCCTCACGGGCGTGTGGATTGAAACCTGATATTCGCGCCAGACAATTTCTTCCGCGTCTTGTCGCGCCCTCACGGGCGTGTGGATTGAAACGTTTGTTAGGTCATCAATGAGCGGCTCGGCCAGTGTCGCGCCCTCACGGGCGCGTGGATTGAAACAACGAAATGTTTTTCGCTCGCTGGGCGACCTTCCTTGTCGCGCCTTTCATGGGATAGGCAACATGTTTATCGATTTTTCTCTGTTGCTTTGCACGCAAGAGAGATGGGCTCACTTTCTATTTCTTGTCGTGCTTTTCGGCAACGTGTTTGACGAACAGCGAACGCAGCCATTGAATCGCCGGATCGCGGTGGACGCGGTGGTGCCAAACCAGTCGGGTGAAAAAAGTATTGCTAGGCGTGGGGTAAGGGAGCACGACCAGCGGCGCCATTTCGGCAATGTGTTCCGCCGTTTGTCGAGGGAGGGTCAACAAAAAATCGGTTTCGGCCAGTATCAGCGGCGCTGCCAGAAAATAGGGAACACTGATGGCAACTTCTTGCCCGGGCGACGTGAGAAAGGCGACGTCGTCGATGGCGTAGCGCGGCTTTCCGCTTTGCTGCACGGTGATTTGTATGCGCCGGTAACGATTGATCTCGTCGAGTGATGGTGTTTGCCCGCTTTCGGCGTAATGCGCCAAGGGGTGGCTTTTACTCACCACACAAGCATAGGATGCTTCAAAGAGACGGTATTCGTGAAAATCGGCCGGCAGCGGCTGCACGGGATGGATGGCGATGTCCATTCGACCGTCTTTGAGGCAAGCGTACAAGTCATCGCCGAGCGGGATGATGTCGATTTTCGCGTGTGGCGCTTGCGCGAAAAGGTCGTGCAGGATTCGTGAGAGGATGGTGAAAACGCCGTTGTCCACCGCGCCGATGCGAAAGGCGCCGTCAAACGAGGCCGGCTCGAATTTTTCCGGCGCCGTTAAATGCCCGATGGAGGTCAGCGTTTCAAGTACGAGCGGAAACAGGGTTTCGGCGCGTGGCGTCGCCAGCATTCCCTGGCCGGACTTGATGAAGAGGTTGTCGTTGAAGATGACGCGAAGTTTGGAGAGTTCTCGGCTGGCCGCCGCCTGGCTCATGCCAAGGCGGTCGGCAGCCAGCGTCAACGAGCGGGTTTCGTGCAGGGTTTTGAACAACAGCAGCAGGGGGGTACTGATGGGGGGGTTTTCCATTTTGCGAATAGGCGTTATCCTGAAATGGGTGTTTGTTTTGTCGGAGTAAACACTTACAATTGCATCAACACCTGTGAAATGAAGCGCAACAGGAATAGACTCAAAAGGGAGTGAGTGATTCCTAACAAAACGCAGCTTTATGTAAGTGTAAATCAATCGACGGGAGGCAGGGTTTGCACATGGGTGTGTTAAAAAGAGTTACTTTCAGTTTGTTGAGTTCCAAGACATAATAAAGTGTTTGATTGGGAGCGATTTATGAGACTGGCTTTTTTGAAAAATGTTGTAAAAGGTGTTTTTTGCGCCGCCTTCGTCGCCGTGACTTTTCCGGCCTCGGCAGCGACTGAAGGCACGGATTATATGGTGCTGGAAAAACCGATTCCGAACGCGGACAAAACGCTGATCAAGGTGTTCAGCTACGATTGCCCGTTCTGCTACAAGTACGACAAAAGAGTGACTGTACCGGTGGTGAAGAAGCTCGAAGGGATTGTCAAATTCGAGCCATATCCACTCGAAACGAAAGCGAAGTACGGGTTGCAGGCCAGCCGTCTCTTCGCGGTGTTGATGCTCAAAGATGGGGCCAAAGGGGTTTCGCTGATCGACGATAATTCGCTCTTCAAGAAAGCGAAGATGGCCTATTACGAGGCGTATCACGACAAGAAGGAGCGCTGGGGCGGCGGGGAAAACGATTTCCTGAAAACCGGGCTGGACGCGGTGGGGATGAGCCGCGCCGATTTCGACGCGGCGGTGAAAGACCCCAAGGTCGAGGGGATGGTACAACAGTGGAAAGTCGGCTATGACATCGCCAAGATTCAGGGCATTCCGGCGTACGTGGTCAACGGCAAGTATCTGATTTACACGAAGAACATCCGTTCGGAGGATGGCTTGGTGGATTTGATCAAAGAATTGGCAAGCAAGTAAGAGGGCACAAATGGCGCTCAGGAAAATGTGGAAAGCGTTGCGGTCATCGCCGGTGGACACGCTTTATACATGGCAGAACCAGCGCTTTCTGTGGGTTGTGATGGCAGTGGCGATGGGTGGATTGGTGTTGATAGCGCACTCGTTCTTCCAGCTCTACCTCTACATGGCGCCCTGCGAGCAATGCGTTTATATCCGTTTTGCGATGTTGATTGTGGCGGCGGGCGGCGTGATTGGCGCGATCAACCCGAAAGTCCTCGTGTTGAAGGTGATCGGAACTATCGCCGCTTTTACCGGCTCAATCCTCGGCTTGATGTATTCGGTCAAGTTGGACCGGATTCACCGCGCGCTGCACGATGCGGACGGGCTTTTCGGGGTGCAGGGTTGTTCGACGGAGCCGCACTTCCCGCTCGAATTGCCGCTGGCGCAGTGGTCGCCGGACTGGTTCAAGCCGACCGGGGATTGCGGGTACGACGCTCCCAACGTCCCGGACGGGGTAATTTTGGACAGCGTCCAGCAGTGGTTCATCAATATGTACGCGGCATCGGATGGCTGGTATCTGATTCCGCCGCTGAAGTTCATGAACATGGCGCAGGCGTGTTTTCTGGCTTTTGGCTTGGTTTTTGCTGTACTGGTCATCATGGTGGTTGTTTGGGGGATAAGAGTTGCGCGGGGGAAACCTGAGCGCACCACGGCATAACAATACAGAAAAAGGGTGTACCAAAGGGGGTGTTCCCCGTCGCGATTGTGACGGGGATTTTTTTTTGCGCGCAGGAAAAGAAAAATACAACAAACTCCCGTCAGCTTCGCTGTGCCCTTTCAAGGGGACTTATAAGGTGAGTGAGGCCTATAACCCTACGCCCGACTAAAGTATGATCCGCTTCATGCAACAGCTCGGGGGTAGCAAAAAAAGCGTCGCGGAGTATTACGAAAATAACTTCGCCAATTAGTGCTAGACTAATACGATTGCTGAAGTCATTGTGTCTCATCTTTTCCCTGTTTACTATTGTGCGTATGTCCAGTTTACGTATTGGCATTGATATCGGCTCCACCACAGTCAAGGTGGTCGTCGTCGATCAAGAGCAGCGTCTTCTTTACAAGACGTACACCCGACATCTCTCCGAAGTTCGCCGGACAGTGGCCGACAACATGGCGCAACTGCGTCAAAGCGGTTTGTTCGCCGACGATGCGCCGACGATGTTGACCATCACCGGTTCCGGCGGCCTCAGCATTGCCGAGATTGCCGGTTTTCCGTTCGTGCAGGAAGTCATTGCCTGCGCCGAGGCCGTCGAAACCCTGGCGCCGCATACCGATGTGGCTATCGAGTTGGGTGGTGAAGACGCCAAGATCACCTTTTTCACCAACGGCGTCGAGCAACGCATGAACGGCGCTTGCGCCGGCGGCACCGGCGCGTTCATCGACCAGATGGCGAGCTTGTTGCGTACCGATGCGGTCGGCCTCAACGAGTTGGCAAAAGAAGCGAAGAATCTTTATCCGATTGCGGCGCGCTGCGGCGTGTTTGCGAAAACCGACGTGCAACCGTTGTTGAACGAAGGCGTGGCGCGTGGCGATATTGCGCTGTCGATCTTTCAGGCGGTGGCGCATCAAACCATCAGCGGGTTGGCGTGCGGTCGCAAGATTCGAGGGAAAGTGGCGTTTCTCGGTGGGCCGCTGAATTTTCTGCCCGAGTTGAAAAAGCGTTTCATCGAAACGCTGCAACTGAGCGCCGACGAGGTGGTGGCGACGGAAAACAGTGAGTTGTTCGTCGCGTTGGGCGCGGCGCTGCACGGCAAACCGAAAGAAGCCAAACCGTTTTCTCAAATTGCGCAAGCCTTCGAAGGCTTGCGTCACGGTCATCAGCGCGAGCTGGCGACGCTGCGTCCGTTTTTCGCCGACGCTGAAGCGCGGCGCGCGTTCGAGGCGCGACACAGCGAAGCGAAAGTGAAGCGCGCTGAACTGGCGACCCATCGCGGCCCCGTATTTTTAGGCATCGACGGCGGTTCGACGACTACCAAGGCCGTGCTCATCAGCGAAAGCGGCGAATTGTTGTATGCTTACTACGGCAGTAACGAGGGTGACCCGTTGCGAATCGTCGCGGCGGCGCTCGATGAAATTTACACCGCGCTGCCGGAAGACGTGACCATCGCCGCCTCGGCGGTGACGGGTTACGGCGAAGCGCTGATCCGCGAAGCGTACAAGATCGACTTTTCCGAAGTCGAAACGATGGCGCACTATAAAGCGGCCGATCATTTTTTGCCCGGCGTCGATTTCATTCTGGATATCGGCGGTCAGGACATGAAATGTCTGCGCATCAAGAACGGCGTGATCGATAATATTCTGCTGAACGAAGCGTGTTCATCGGGCTGCGGCTCGTTCATCGAAACCTTCGCGCAGTCGGTGCAAATGCCCGTCGATGCGTTCGCCAAGGCAGCGCTGGAATCGCGGGCGCCGACCGATCTGGGATCGCGCTGTACCGTGTTCATGAATTCGAGCGTCAAGCAAGCGCAGAAAGAAGGCGCTTCGGTGGCGGACATTTCGGCGGGCTTGTCTTACGCGGTCATCAAAAACGCGCTCATCAAAGTGATGAAAGTGCGCAATCCGCAAGAGTTGGGCGAAAAAATCATCGTGCAGGGCGGAACGTTTTACAACGATTCGATTCTGCGCGCGTTTGAATTGATCTCGGGACGCGATGCCGTTCGCCCCGACATCGCCGGTTTGATGGGCGCGTTCGGTTCGGCTCTGATCGCCAAGGAACGCTGGCAAGGCGTCGAACCTTCGACGATGTTGAGCGCGGAAGCGTTGCAAGAGTTTTCGGTGCGGCAGTCGATGGCGCGTTGCGGCCAGTGCACCAATTTGTGCGCGATGACCGTCAACCGTTTTTCCGACGGCCGCAAATTCATTTCGGGGAACCGCTGCGAGCGCGGTCTCGGTAAAAAGAAAAACGAAAACGGGCTGCCCGATTTGTACGAATACAAATACGAGCGCGCCTTTGATTACGAGCCGCTGGCCGAAGAAAACGCGCCGCGCGGCGTGATCGGCATTCCGCGCGTGCTGAATTTCTTTGAGAACTATCCGCTCTGGTTCACGTTCTTGACCGAGTTGGGCTATCGCGTCGTGTTGTCGCCGCCGTCGTCGAAAGCGATTCTGGAGCTAGGGTTGGACACGCTGCCGTCTGATTCGATTTGCTATCCGGCCAAGCTGGCGAACGGCCACATCGTCAGTCTGGTGCAGCAAGGCATCAAAACGATTTTCTATCCGTGCATCCCTTACGAACAAAAAGAGTTCGACGATAGCGACAATCATTTCAACTGTCCGGTCGTCACCTCGTATCCTGAGCTGATTCGCAACAACATCGATATTCTGAAAGAAAACAACGTCACGCTGATTCAGCCGTTCCTGTCGCTGGAAGACAAGGACAAACTCGCCAAACGGCTGGCGCCGGTGTTTGCGCCGTACGGCATCAAGGCGTCGGAAATCCGGCGCGCGCTCGACGCGGGTTGGACCGAGCAGCGGCAATTCAAGCGCGACATCGAGGGCAAAGGCGAAGAAGTGCTGGCGTGGCTGGAAGAAACCGGAACGCGCGGCGTCGTTCTGGCTGGTCGCCCGTACCACGTCGATCCCGAAATTCATCACGGCATTCCGCAAGTGATTACCTCGCTGGGCATGGCCGTGCTCACCGAAGATTCGGTCGCGCATCTGGGCAAACTCAATGAACCGTTGCGCATCGTTGATCAGTGGATGTACCACGCGCGCCTGTATCGCGCCGCCGCGCTGGCGTCGGTGCGGGAAGGCTTGGAAATCATTCACTTGAATTCGTTTGGCTGCGGTCTCGATTCGATTTCCACCGATCAGGTTCAGGAAATTCTGGAAAAATACGGCAGGATTTACACGACCATCAAGATCGACGAAGGCAACAACCTCGGCGCGGCGCGGATTCGCATTCGTTCATTGAAAGCGGCGTTGGAAGAACGCAAGGCACCGCCGCAAGTGCTGCATTTTCATCCGCCCAAATACCGGCAGCGGCCTTTCACCAAAGAAATGCGCGAGACCCACACCATTCTCGCGCCGCAAATGTCGCCGGTACATTTCCAGTTTCTGGAATCGGCGTTCAAATCGAAAGGCTATAAGCTGAAAGTTCTCGAAGATGTCAGTTCGTCGACGGTGGACGAAGGGCTGCGCTACGTCAACAACGATTCCTGCTATCCGGCGATCATCGTCGTCGGCCAGATCATCGAGGCGCTGAAGTCCGGCGAACACGATCTCTCGACCACGGCGGTGATGATCTCGCAAACCGGCGGCGGTTGTCGCGCTACCAACTACATCAGCTATTTGCGCAAAGCATTGTACGACAGCGGTTTTGCTGACATCCCGGTGCTGTCGCTCAACGCGGTCGGGATGGAGAAAAACGAAGGCTTCAAACTGACGCTACCGTTGCTGGGGCGCTTGATGATGGGCGTCGTCTATGGCGACCTGCTGATGCAAACCGTTTATCGCGTTCGCCCGTATGAAAAAGTGTCCGGCTCGACCGAGGCACTGTACCAGCATTGGGTGGCGCGCTGCAAAGAAGCGATTCTCGACGGCAGCTTTTCATTGTTCAAAAAGAACATCTACGACATCGTTCGTGATTTCGACAACCTCGAAATCGTCGAACAACGCAAACCACGCGTTGGCCTCGTCGGCGAAATTCTGGTGAAATTCCATCCGATGGCCAACAACGATCTGGCCAAGACCATCGAAAAAGAAGGCGGCGAAGTGGTGATGCCGGGCCTGATGGATTTCCTTTTGTATTGCGCTTACGACTACGACTTCAACCATCAATTTTTGTCGAAGAGCAAACTGGCGGCGCTCGCCGGTATCGCGGTCATCAAGGCGATGGAGTTTTATCGGCGCGATATGTGCAAAGCGCTGGCGCAAAGCAAACGCTTCGATCCGCCGCACAGCATCGACGAACTGGCGTTCGGCGCGGCGCCGATTCTGTCGCGCGGCAACCAGACCGGCGAAGGCTGGTTCCTGACTGCCGAAATGGTGTCGCTGATCGAACAAGGCGCGGCCAACATCATCTGCATGCAGCCGTTCGCTTGCTTGCCCAACCACATCACCGGCAAGGGCGTGATCAAAGCGCTGAAAGAACACTACGAAAACGCCAACATCACCGCCATCGACTACGATCCTGGCGCATCGGAAGTTAACCAGTTGAACCGGATCAAGCTGATGCTCTCGGTCGCGTTCCGCAACATGGAAAAACACGCAGCGAGCGAAAAGTCGTTCGAGGAAGCGTTGGCGTAACGAACGAGGCGTGAGGCAGGCAAAAGTAGAGAGGGCAAAGGCGCGTAGCGCCGTGCCAAACGCTGTCGTTACGAAGTTGCAATGTTGCACTGGAGGTAAACGAAATATCCACCTTTACTGTCATTCCCGCTTGTTCCCGCCTTCGTGGGAATGACGGCTGTGGGATGGCCGCCGGACGTTTGACTTCTACTTATTGTGGCAAACCCGCGTTGTTTGCGCGTGGTGATGCTTCGCTAACCCACGCTACTCGTCTCTTCGCTGTGAATGAACCACACGCCCGCCAGCACCAACGCGATCCCCGCGATTTTGAGCCAGTGGATCGGTTCGTTGAAGCAAGGCAATATGGCGGTGGCGACGGCGACCAGAACATAGCTGATGCTGAGCAAAGGGTAGGCGCGACCGAGCGGCAGCGCGTGCAGCACTTTCAACCAGCACAGCATCGACAGCGCGTAAAAAACGATGCCGACTGCGATGGCGAGCAGCGCTATCGCATCGGCGCTCCAGATCGGCGAGTTGGCGATCGTCAAAAAGGCGGAGACCGGCGGCAGTTGCGCCATGCCCCACTTCATCAGCAGTTGCGCCGCCGACACCAGCGCCACGCTGCCCAACGCCCATCCCGTTCCTCTCATAAGCTCACCCCCAACAGGATGACGCCGAGCACGATGCAGCCGATTCCGACGAGGTGGCGGCGCGACAGCGTTTCGTGAAAAAGGTAACGGGCGGCCAGCGCCATCAGCACGAAGTTGAAACTGAGCATCGGGTACGCGACGCCCACCGGCAACAACTGCAATGCCCACAACCAGCACAACAAGCCCAACCCCAGTGCGCCGACGGCCAACACCAGCCAGCCGAACGTTTTTTTCTTTCTCGCGGATTTTTCAGCGGCGGAAGGCGCTGCCGATTTCCAGCATTCGACCGCTTGCTTCTGACACAACTGGCCGCAGCAAGTCAGGACGCACACCAGCAAGACGAGCAGAAAACTCATGGGGTTTGTTGGTAATAGAGAAGAATCAAACGGTTTTCCGTCGGATGGTTTCCGGCGACGATCATGTTGTCCGGCGGCGGCAAGGCGTCCGGTTTGCCGTCGAGCAACAGCAGCGATACGTTGCCGTGCCGGCGCGCGTCTTCCAACCACGTCGGAAATTGTTCCGTCGAGACGAAACGCGCGGCGCTGTCTTCATAGCTCAAACCGTATTCCAGCTCGCCCTTTTTGTCGAAGAGGGTGATGTCGCTGCGTTTCATTTCCCACGCCAAACCGGCGGCGATACCGGGGTTGTTGCTCAGAAGGTAACGGCTGTCGGCCAGTTCGGCGCGAATGGTGTTGATGAAAAGTTGTGGTTGTTTGGCGGCGGCAACGTCTTGCGGCACCACGCTGCCGATCACCAGCCCGAAGGCCAGCGGGCACAGTGCGACCAACCACCAGTGTAGCGCGCTGCCCTGTAAATCACGGCGCGCCGCCCACCAACCGAAGGCCGACCACGCCAGAAAACTAACCAGTAACAACGCGATCTTGAAGTATTCGCTCGGCTCGTACAAAGATTTTATCTCTGGCCACGCATCGGCGAAAAGGAAGAAGGCCGCTACGCCGAAAACAAAGACCAATGCGCCGAAGATGCCGTTGATTCTGCCGTTGGCCACCAGCATCCGCCAGCGCGCTTTGCCCATTTTCTCAATTGCAACATGCGCCATCAGCAGCGCGAGCGGTGCAAAGCAGGGCAGGATGTACGTCGGCAACTTTCCTTTGGCGACGCTGAAAAAGAGAAACGGAATTGCTGCCCAACACAACAAGTACATCAGTTCCGGGTGTTCACGACGACGCTGCCAACCTTGCGCCAGTGCCGACGGCAACAAGCCCAACCAGGGGAGTACGCCCGCCATCAGAATCGGCACGAAAAACCAGAACGGTCGCCGGTGTTGCGCGTTGTCCGCCGCAAAACGCTGAATGTGTTCCACCCAGAAAAAATAGCGCCAGTAATCCGGTTCTTTCAGCGCCACGGCAATCGCCCACGGCAAACTCACCAAGGTTGCCGCAGCGAAAATCGCCAAGCCATAGACGATCAAATCCTTGAAGCGCCGTTGCCAAAGCATGTACGGCGCGACGGCGATCACGGGAAGCGCCAGCGCCAGAAAACCTTTGGTCATGAAGGCCATGCCACAAGCGGCGCCGGTCAAAATCGCCGCGATGATTTTTCGTCGCGTGGCGGCGGCGTGCGCGACTTCATAACAACCGGCCATCACGGCGGTCAACCACAGCGCCAGTATCGCGTCGAGCGCGCTGTAAGTTCCGATGGCGTAAACCAGAAAGCTCGTGAGATAAATGACCGTGGCCGCCCACGCCTTTTGACGGTTTTGCCACAGTCGCATCGCCAGCCAGAAAATCAGCGCTGCGCTCAACGCCGTGCACAGCGCTGAAGCAAAGCGCACCGCAAAATCGTTTTCACCGAACAGCGTTTGACTGATGTTGTTCAACCAGTAACCCGCCACCGGCTTTTCAAAATAACGCAAGCCGAGAAACTGCGGCACCACCCAATCGCCGCGCTCCAGCATCTCGCGGCTGATTTCGGCGTAACGGGTTTCGTCGGGTTGCCACAGCAAACGATCACCCAACGGCAACAAATAAAAGAGGCCAAAAAAAAGAAACAGCGCGATGACTTTCAACGGCTTCGAGGTGTGCAAGGCGTGGTTCATTTTTCTGTTCGATCTTTTATCTGTTGCTGGCAACCGAGCCAGCCTTCCCGACCGGCAAAGGTTTCGCGCTCAACGCGACCCGTCGGCAAAGCGTCGATGTTCTCCGGCAACAATTCACCCAACGGACAGAACTGCAACCCTGCCGCCGCCGCTTGTTTCAGCAGGTTTTCAAAAGCGGCCGCTTGCGACATGCCTTCCACTTCGGCGTGAATGGTGTAAACCGGCGTGCCGTTATCCTGCTTCAGCGCCGCTAACACATAATCGTTGAACCCGGCAACATCGACCACGCTGCCGACCACTTCGTCGTAAGTCGGCAACGTCACCGGAATTTGCACTGTGCCGAAACTGCCGTCTGCCAACTGCGGCCGGAACGGTGTCGTTCCCCGACAATCGCTGTTGTAGCGAAAATGAAAACGCTCTTTGCAAGTCACCACGCGGGTATCGGCGCGCCAACCGGGCGCTGCCGTGCAATCGATCTGACGTCCCGTGATTTTCGTCAGCGTATCAAGGCCGCGCTGCACCTCCAGCGCGATGCGTTCCTCCGGCCAATCGCCCACATGCGTTTGCCAACTGTAATGATCCCAAGCGTGCAAACCGATTTCGTGATCGGTGGTCGCCGCCTGTCGAAGGATGTCGGCGCAAGCGTCACCGATGCGAGTTCCCGGCCAGGCGGTTCCGGCCAGTAGAATGTCCCAACCGTAAAGCGCGGCGGCGTTGGAACGCAACATCTTCCACAGAAAACGCGGCTTCAACAGACGCCACACATGTCGCCCCATGTTGTCGGGGCCGACGCTGAAAAAAAACGTCGCGCGAACTTGCTGGCGTTCCAGCAGCGACAACAAACGCGGCACGCCTTCACGGGTGCCGCGCAAAGTATCGACATCGATTCGCAAGCCGACTTTTTTCACCGGCGCGCTTTCCTTATTTCAGATCCGATTCCAGACCTCTCAGGAAAAAGTCCAGCGTTTCCGATACGGTCTGTCGCATCGGCACTGTCGGTTGCCAGCCGAGCAAACGCTTGGCGTTGCGAATGCTGGGGCGACGGTGCGACACGTCCTGATAACCTTTGCCGTAATAGTGGCCGCTTTCGGTCATCTTGAAACCGGCGAACGGCGGGAAATGATGACGCAGCGGGTGCGCTTCAAAACACGCCAGCAACATTTCCGCCAACTCCTTGATGCTGGCTTCGTTGTCGGGGTTGCCGATGTTGATGATCTGGCCGTCGCACTTGCCGTCGCGGTTTTCGATGATGCGGAACAGCGCGTCGATGCCGTCCTTGATGTCGGTGAAGCAGCGCTTCTGCGCGCCGCCGTCCACCAACTGAATCGGCGAACCTTCGACCAGATTCAAAATCAACTGCGTGATCGCGCGCGAACTGCCGATGCGCGCCGCGTCGAGCGAATCGAGCCGCGGCCCCATCCAGTTGAACGGACGGAAGAGCGTGAACTTCAATCCCTCTTTCACGCCGTAAGCCCAGATGATGCGGTCGAGCAACTGTTTCGATACTGAATAAATCCAGCGCTGTTTGTTGATCGGGCCGACGATCAAACGCGAATGGTCTTCGTCGAAATCCTTGTCGTCACACATGCCGTAAACTTCCGACGTTGACGGGAAGACGATGCGCTTTTTGTATTTGACGCAATCGCGCACGATCTTCAGGTTTTCCTCGAAATCCAGCTCGAACACTCGCAGCGGATTGCGGGTGTACTCAATCGGCGTGGCGATGGCGACCAGCGGCAGCACCACATCGCACTTCTTGATGTGATACTCGATCCACTCCGAGTGGATGCTGATGTCGCCTTCGACGAAATGAAAATTCGGATGACCCAGAAAACGCGCAATCGCATCCGAGCTGATGTCCAGCCCGTAAACTTCGTAATTTTCCTGCAACAAGCGCTCGGTCAAATGGTTGCCGATGAAACCGTTGGCGCCCAGAATCAACACGCGCGTGCGACGCTTCGGGCGCGTCGAAACCGCTTCGCCCAACCGGCTGTTGATTACCAAGCCCAGTTCTTCGGCCAGGCGTTCGCCTTGCGAATACAAACCGTTTTCGATTTGACCGGCGATGATTTGCAACGCGCCTTCGCCGCAAGCGACGGTCAACGGCTGCACCGACAACACGGTGCCCGGCGCTTTGTTGTGTTTTTCGGCGAGCGCTTGCGCTTTCCAGACGATGAGTTTGCGGTTGCCGTTGAACGAGAACGCGCCCGGATAAGGCTCGGTGACGGCGCGCACCAAATTGTTGATTTGTTGCGCCGATTGTTGCCAGTCGATTTTGCCGTCGGCGGGCGTGCGGCGACCGAACACCGAAGCGCGCGCCGAATCTTGCGGCGTCAGCGTGATCGTGCCCTTTGCAATTTTCGGCAACAGATCGGTGAGCAATTCCTTTGCCGCCGCGTTCAGCTTTTCGTGCAGCGTCAGTGCCGTATCGCTATCGGCGATGGCGACGCGCTTCTGTCCGGCGATGTCGCCGGCGTCTGCTTTCGCCACCATTTTGTGCAGCGTCACGCCGGTTTCTTTTTCGCCGCGCACCAGCACCCAATTCACCGGCGCACGACCGCGGTATTGCGGCAAAAGTGAGCCGTGCAAGTTGTAAGCGCCTTGCGGCGCCAGCGTTAAAACGGCGTCGCCGATCAAATCGCGGTAATAAAAAGAAAACAGAACGTCCGGCCGCATCGCGCGAATGCGTTCGACCCACAGCGGATGGTTGACATCCTCCGGCGCAAACACCGGCAGATTCAGTTCGGCGCAAAGCCGCGCTACGGAAGCGAAGAAATGATTTTCCTTCGGGTTATCGACGTGCGTAAACACCGCTTCGATTTCATAACCCGCCGCCAGCAGCGCCTTGATACCGGTGCAACCGATATTGTGATAAGCGAATACCACTGTTTTCATTCTTGATCCTCATGCTTGTTGGAGAAACGCTGTTGTCCAACGATTTTATGAACAAAGTAACGCGGGCGGGCGCGCACATCCTGATAAATTCGGCCGATGTACTCGCCCAGCAAACCCATCCCGATAAACTGGGCGCCGATGAAAATGAACAGCAGCGAGAACAACATGAAGACGCCTTCCGCGCCCCATCCCGCTCCCAGCAAAAAACGCAGCGCGATCAACAACAGCGCCAACACGAAACCGCCGAACGCCAGCAGGCTGCCAAAAATGCTGAGAATGCGCAGCGGCGTCGTCGTCAAACAGGTGACCAAATCGTACATCAGGTTGATGAGTTGCATCAATCCGTATTTGGACGTGCCGAACTTGCGCTCGTCGTGCTGCACCGGCACTTCGATCACCCGCCGCGCAAACATGTTGGCGAGAATCGGGATGAACGTGCTTCGCTCGTGACAGGACAGCATCGCTTCGACGATGGGCCGACGGTAAGCGCGCAACATGCAGCCGTAGTCGCTCATCACTCGCCCCGTCGTTTTGCGGATCACCAGATTGATGAGCTTGGACGCGGTTTTGCGAAACAGCGAATCCTGCCGATTCATGCGGATCGTGCCCACCACATCGTAGCCTTGCTCCGCCGCTTCCACCAGATTCGGAATTTCCTCGGGCGGATTTTGCAAATCGGCGTCGAGCGTCACGATCAAATCGCCGTACGCCGACTTGAAGCCGGCCATGATCGCCGAGTGCTGGCCGTAATTGCGGTTGAGCAGAATCGCCACCACATGGCTGTCGGCCGCTTCCGCCGCCGTCGTGAGAAGATTCGCCGAATTGTCGCTGCTGCCGTCGTCAACCAGAACGATTTCGTAATCCTGCTTGAGCTTGGCGCACGCCGCCTGCGTGCGTTCGAGCAGCGCCGGCAAACTGTCTTCTTCATTGAAAACCGGAATCACGATGGACACGGTCTTGATGGGATCGAATTCATCAGCCACGTTGTTGCTCCAGAATGTCTCTCATCGCCGAAACCACACGCTCGACATCGCTGTCCTGCATGTCGGGAAACAGCGGCAACGAACAAATGCGCGCCGAATTCCATTCGCTGTTCGGCAAACTCAAATGCGGATAACGCTCGCGGTAATACTTCTGCGTGTGCGTCGCCCGAAAATGCAAACCGGTGCCGATGCCGCGCTCCTTCAACCCACTCATCAACGCATCGCGCGTCAAGCCTTTGCAATCGCGCGGATCGGTGCGAACGATGAATAAGTGCCACGCATGTTGATGCGGATACGTCGGCGCTTGCAGCGGCTTGAATGGCAAACCGCGCAGTTGTTCCAGATAGAGATTCGCCAACTCGGCGCGGCGGGCGTTGAGTTCGGGCAAACGGCGCAACTGCACCAGCGCCAGCGCCGCCTGAATGTCGGTCAAATTGTATTTGAAGCCCGGCGTCACCACTTCCGCCTGCGGCTTGCGTCCCTGCTGCTCGCGATCAAAGGCATCAACCCCCAGCCCGTGAAATTTCAAGCAGCGCATTTGATCGGCCAGCGCGTCGTCGTCGGTGACGATCAAGCCGCCCTCGGCGCACGTCATGTTCTTGATTGCGTGAAACGAAAAAATCGCCGTGCTGCGGCTGCCTATCCAGCGATCCTTGTAGCGCGCGCCGACCGCGTGCGCCGCATCCTCGATGATCGGAATGCGGTGTTCTCTGGCGACGGCGGCGATGGCGTCGATGTCCAGCGGCGCGCCGGCGTAATGCACCGGCACAATCGCCTTGGTGCGCGGCGTGATCGCGGCGCGCACCGCGTCGGCGCTGACCATCAACGTATCGGCATCGACATCGACCATCACCGGCTCGGCGCCCAGCAGCACGATCATATTCAGCGTGGACACCCAGGTTTGCGACGGCGTGATGACCTCATCGCTGGGGCCGATGCCCAGCGCCGCCAAAGCGACGTGCATCCCGCCGGTCGCCGAACTGACCGTAATGGCATGACGGCAACCGAAAGACTCGCAAAACGCGGCTTCCAGCGCCTGACACTGCGGGCCGGTCGTGATCCAGCCGGAACCCAAAACGCGGGTCACGGCGGCGATTTCGGCTTCCCCGATGGCGGGTAGCGTAAAAGGGAGAAAAGGTTTCATGACAGAATGAACGCTCGAATCCATCATTCTAACAGGCGCGGCGAGGGGAAGCGGTGAATTATTCCGTTGAACCGGAGTCTGTTGGGGGGTGGTCGGGCGGATTTTTCTTCTTATCCCTCTGTTTTTGGCTGCTAATAGCCACGGCGCCTATAGCGCCGTAAACGAAAAGAAAAATCAAAAACTTCATAACGGAAGGAGAGCCATATCGCTCATAGGAGAACCCTATTTGAAAGAGAAACAGAAAAAAATGGCTGCGCCAACCGAATTTATCGGGTTGTTGATAAGTTTTGCGAGCCGCCCCCTTGGGAAATAGGCGGTTATGAAAAAATGAACGGCAAGGAGCAAGCCAAGCAAAGCACAAAAATAGAAAAACGCTAAATACCCTGGCGGCTTTATCAGAAATGTCGTGATTCCAGACAAGACGGCAAAGATCGCCAGAAGCAGACTGGCGGCAAGGCCGACATTCTTGCTCATTGGCATTTTTCTGACACTCCAAACAAAACATACCGCGGCGCCGAGCAGGAGAAGAATGGCAAGCACGGAAAAGCCAGGTTCTCCTTTCAGAATCCCATCGACTAAAAGCAAGATTCCGAACGTCGCAGCAAAAAACCCCAGAAGAAGTCTGGCTGGGCGATTCTCCATAATGCTTCTATTGGGCGATGTCGTTTTCCGGGGCGCGCCAGAGTCTTTGGTTTTCCCCATAAGCGTCTCTAACTCCGTCTGCGGAACGCTGTCTTGCGGGCTGAGTTTCTCAATCGGTTTCATGACGCTTTCTGGGGGGCAATCCTGAACGATATTGGGCAGTTAATGGTACAGCATCATTAGCGGCAAAGCCATCGCTTGCCCTAATACTGATAGGGGATGATCGTTAGGGCACTCTCTCCCACAAGCGGGAGAGGGGCGCTAACTCGTTGCTCTGTCGCCGTTTATCGCATCATGTCAATCGGCTACGGAAAAGAGTAGAATCAACGGGCATCCTCATTAGTTGGCTTTACCGCTTTCCTTATCCGGCGCTTCTTCCGAAGCGCCGACCGCACTGGAGATTCACCATGAAATTTCGTACTCTCGGTAAAAACGGCCCGCGCGTTTCCGCGCTCGGCCTCGGCTGCATGGGCATGAGCGATTTTTACGGCGCCCACGACGACGCCCAATCGATCGCCACCATTCACCGCGCGCTCGATCTCGGCGTCACGCTGTTCGACACTTCCGACATGTATGGCCCGCACACCAATGAAATCCTGGTCGGCAAGGCCATCGCCGGGCGTCGCGACGAAGTGTTTCTCGCCACCAAGTTCGGCATCATGCGCGACCCGGCCAATTCCGCGGCGCGCGGCGTCAATGGCCGGCCCGAGTACGTGCGCGCCTGCTGCGACGCCAGCCTGAAACGGCTCGGGCTGGAGCACATCGACCTCTATTACCAGCATCGCGTCGATCCCAAGGTGCCGATCGAAGACACCGTCGGCGCCATGAGCGAACTGGTGCGCCAAGGCAAGGTGCGCTACCTCGGCCTGTCGGAAGCCTCGGTCGCAACGCTCGAACGGGCGCACGCGGTGCATCCCATCGCCGCGCTGCAAAGCGAGTACTCGCTCTGGACGCGCGACCCCGAGCCGCAGGGGCAACTGGCGGCCTGCGCCCGGCTCGGCATCGCCTTCGTTCCGTACAGCCCGCTCGGGCGCGGCTTTCTTACCGGCGCGATCCAAACGCCCGAAGATTTCGCGGCGGATGACGTTCGCCGTTCCCACCCGCGTTTTCAGGGGGAGAATTTCGCGAAGAATCTCGCGCTCGTCGCGCAGGTAAAAAAACTGGCCGCGAAAAAAAACTGCACCCCCGCGCAATTGGCGCTGGCCTGGGTGCTGGCGCGCGGCGAGCACATCATCCCGATCCCGGGCACGCGGCGCATCGCGGCGCTCGAAGAAAATCTCGGCGCGCTCGAGGTCAAGCTCGGCGCGGAAGAACGGGCGGACATCGACGCCTTCTTCCCCCAGGATGCCGCCACGGGCGCCCGCTATCAGCGCGAAATGATGCCCTTGCTGGAGGGGTGATGGTTAAAACGATTTTGATTGATGTATGAACATTCTTCCCCCTCTCTCCCGACCTCTCTCCCACAAGGGGAGAGAGGAGAAAAACATGCCTCTCTCCTCGTGGAAGAGGGCGCCTCTCAAGGTGACTCTGTCGTCACCGCAAGGAAAAACATACCCTCTCCCCTTGTGGGAGAGGGCGCCCGAAGGGCGGGAGAGAGGGGCGTCATTGTAAGCGAAGCAATCCAGGCAAGGAGCCAACATGCCCATCACCCAACTTGATCCCCACACCGCGCTGATCATCGTCGATTTGCAGAAAGGCATCGTGACGCGCGCTTGCGCGCATCCCGTGGCGGGTGTGGTGGAAAACGCCGCCGCGCTGGCGACAGCGTTTCGTCAGCGCCATCTCCCCGTCGTTCTCGTGAACGTCACCGGCGGCGCGCCGGGACGCTCGGAGCAAGGTCCCGGCGGCGGCGCGTTTCCGCCGGATTGGGCGGAGCTGATTCCGGAGTTGAATCAGCAACCGCAGGATCACTGCGTCACCAAGCGGACTTGGGGCGCGTTCACCGGCACCGATTTAGCGACGTATCTCAAAGCGGCGGGCGTCACGCAAGTGGTGGTTTGCGGCGTGGCGACGAGCTTCGGTGTCGAATCCACGGCGCGGCAAGCGCACGAGCACGGGTTCAACGTCACGCTGGCCGTCGATGCGATGACCGACATGAGCGCCGACGCGCACGCCAACAGCCTCACACGCATTTTCCCGCGTTTGGGCGAAACCGGCACGACACAAGAAATCATCACTCATTTGAAAGGTTAATCATGGATTGGCTCTGCGACGTTTCTTATTTTTTCGGCGGCGTTTTTCTGGCAAACGCCATTCCGCATTTTGTCAACGGTGTGATGGGGAAGCCTTTTCAAAGCCCGTTCGCCAAGCCGCCGGGCAAGGGGCTTTCCTCTTCGACGGTGAACGCATTGTGGGGCGTAGCGAATTTCGTGATCGCTTACCTTCTCATCGCTCGCGTCGGCAGCTTCGACATTCGCGCTACCGATAACGCCCTCGCTTTTGGGGTGGGCGTTTTGCTGATGGCCGTGTTCTCTGCGCGCACGTTCGGGCGGCTTCATGGCGGCAATAAGCCTACCGATTCGTGATGAAAAAAAACGCGGGCGCTGTTGTTAACGCCCCGGAGAATGACCGCATCGACCCCGCCGTTTGGCGGATTTGCACCGTCGCGTTGTTCGGGGGACTGCTCGCGCAACTCGACGCGACCATCGTCAACGTCTCGCTGTCGAATCTGGCGAAGGATTTGCATTCCGATCTTTCGACGATCCAGTGGGTCACCAGCGGTTATCTGCTGGCGCTCACGCTAGTGTTGCCGCTGAACGGCTGGCTCGTTGATCGCATCGGCGCGAAAGCGCTTTACCTCTGGTGCTTCTCGGCGTTCACCGTCTCCTCGGCGCTGTGCGGACTGGCCTGGTCGGCGGAATCGTTGATCGCGTTTCGCATCTTGCAAGGGATCAGCGGCGGCCTGCTGGTGCCGATGACGCAAATGATGATCGCGCGAACGGCGGGCAAACACATGGCGCGGGTGGCGGGTTATTTGTCGCTGCCCATTTTGATGGCGCCGATTTTAGGCCCGATCATCGCAGGCGTGATCCTGCAATATGCGTCCTGGCGCTGGCTCTTTCTGGTCAATCTGCCGGTCGGCGTGATCGCACTCACGCTGGCGGTTTTGTTCCTGCCAAGCGACCGTCACGAAACCGCGCCGCGAACGCTGGACTGGCTCGGCCTTGCCTTGCTGTCGCCGGGGCTGGTGATGTTTTTGTACGGCGCCGAGCAAAGCGGTGGCGCGACGGGGCGCGTTCTGCTGGCGGCGGGGGTGGTGATGATCGCTGTTTTTCTCTGGACGGCGCGGCGCAAAGGAGACAACGCATTGATCGATCTGCGCTTGTTCAAAGGTAAAGTTTTTCCGGCCGTTGCCCTCACGCAATTTCTGTCGAACGGCGGCATGTTCGCCGGCCAAATGCTCATCCCGATTTTTCTCATTCAGGCGTGCGGTCGCTCGCCCGCTGAAATGGGCTGGATGCTCGCGCCTCTGGGGTTAGGCATGATGGTCACCAATTTTCTGATGGGAGCGCTGACGGATCGCTTCGGACTTCGTCGCGTGTCGGCGGGCGGCGCGTTCCTGACGCTCGTCGCCACCGCGCCCATGCTGTATCTCGCCACCCACGGCCTCGATTTGTTCATCCTTATTCCTGCCCTTTTCCTTCGGGGCATGGGGATGAGCGGGGTGGGGCTGCCGTCGCTGACCGCCGCTTACGCTTCGGTCAGTCGGCAAAAATTACCGATGGCGACCACTTCGCTTAACATCGTCCAGCGCTTGGGTGGCCCGACGATGACGACGCTTTGCGCTTCTTTCCTCGCCTGGAAGCTGGGGACGACGGGGCATGAGGGCGCGAGCGCTGAGGCGGCAAGCGCCTACGCTTGGGCGTTTCTGTTGCTCTGCGGGATTCATGCGCTCACGTTTCTTTCGGCGATGCGGTTACCGCGACGCCGCGAGGATGTCGCGGTGGGGTGATTTCAAAGCGCGCTTTTCGCGTATTCCGGCATCGGTGTAATAATAGAAGTTTCTCCGGAATTTCTCCGAGGGTTTGCCATGACACAGGACGATTTGAAACGGGCGGCGGCTGAAGCGGCGTTGGCGTATGTCGAAGACAACACCTGGCTGGGCGTCGGCACCGGCAGCACGGTAGATTTTTTCATTGAGGCGCTGGCCAAAAAACGCAAGGCGTTCATCAAGGGCGCGGTATCGAGTTCGGATCGCACGACGGCGCAGCTCAAAAAATTCGGCATTCCGGTCGATGAGTTGAACAGCGTCGGCGATTTGCCGGTGTACATCGACGGCGCCGACGAGGTGACCGAGCACGGCGCGATGATCAAAGGCGGCGGCGGCGCGTTGACCCGCGAGAAGATCATCGCGGCGGCGTCGCGCCAATTCGTTTGTATCGCCGACGACTCGAAGCTCAGGCCGTTTTTGGGCGCTTTTCCGGTGCCCATCGAAGTGATTCCGATGGCGCGCAGTTTCGTCGCGCGCGCGATTGTGCATCTCGGTGGCACGCCCGAATGGCGCAGCGGTTTCAAAACCGATAACGGCAACGTGATTCTCGATGTTCACGGTTGGGAATTGTTGAATCCCGTCGAAATGGAAACAAAGCTCAATCAAATTCCCGGCGTGGTGACGGTCGGTATTTTCGCGCAGCGCGGCGCCGATGTGATTTTGCTGGGCGATAAAGACGGCGTGCGAACGCTGAAGCCCGCCAGCAGTTTTGATGAAGAAACGAACGATGAAACCTTCTGATTTCGCCACGGTCTCGGCGTACATGAATGCCGTCGGCAACGCGGCGCGGCAAGCTGCCGCCGACATGGCGCGCGCCGACACCGCCGCCAAAAATCTCGCGCTGACAACGATGGCGGCAGAGATTCGTCGTCAGGCCGGCGCGTTGTTGGCGGCGAACGCGCAGGACGTGGCCGAAGCGCGCGCCCAACAGCTCGACTCTGCTTTCATCGATCGGCTGACGCTGAAACCGTCCACGGTCGAAACGATGGCCGAGGGACTGACGCAGATGGTGGCGTTGCCCGATCCGGTCGGCGCCATCACCGATTTAACGTCGCGTCCGTCGGGAATTCAAGTCGGCAAAATGCGGATTCCGCTCGGCGTGATCGGCATTGTTTATGAAGCGCGTCCCAACGTCACCGCCGATGCGGCGGGGCTTTGTTTGAAAGCAGGGAACGCGGTGATTCTGCGTGGCGGTTCGGAAGCGCTGCGAAGCAATCTGGCGATTGCCGCTTGCGTTCACGACGGCTTGCGCGCCGCCGGACTGCCGGAAACGGCGGTGCAAATCGTGGCGACGACCGACCGCGAGGCCGTCGGCTATCTGATCCGCGACGAAGCACACGTCGATGTGATCGTGCCGCGCGGCGGCAAGAGTTTGATCGAGCGCATCGCGCGCGAAGCGCGGGTGTCGGTAATCAAACATCTGGACGGCGTTTGCCATGTGTACCTCGATGCTGAACTCGATTTCGACAAAGCGATTCGGATCGCCGATAACGCCAAGACGCAACGCTACGCGCCATGCAACACAATGGAAACGCTGCTGGTGCATCAAGCGATGGCCGAAACGATTTTGCCGCCGCTGTGCCAGATTTACGAGGACAAGGGCGTTGAACTGCGCGGCTGCGCGCGGGCGCGCGCGATTGTTCCGTCGATGATCGAGGCCACCGAGGAAGATTGGCGCACCGAATACATGGCGCCGATTCTGTCGATTCGCGTCGTCGATTCGCTCGATCAGGCGATGGCGCACATCGCTCGTTACGGCTCGCAGCACACCGACGCCATCGTCACCGAAAACCACACGTCGGCGATGCGTTTTCTGCGCGAAGTGGACTCAAGCTCGGTGATGGTTAACGCTTCGACCCGTTTCGCCGACGGCTTCGAGTACGGGTTGGGAGCCGAGATCGGCATTTCGACGAACAAGCTGCACGCCCGCGGGCCGGTCGGTCTCGAAGGGCTGACGACGCAAAAATGGATCGTGCTGGGCAGCGGCCAGATTCGGACGTGAGGGTGATTTGATTGCACATGTTTGAAGATTCTTGCTTCTCCTCTCCCGTCCCTTCGGGGCGCCCTCTTCCGCAAGCGGGAGAGGGGAAAAAGTACGCAGGTTTGAATCGAATTGCCTTGATCTTTGTTTCGTTGCTTGCCTTCGTCTTTGCCGGACAGGTTGCCGCCGCGCCGGTCAAAGCGGCGCTCGTCAGCGACGTTCAAAGCATCGCGCCGAACGCGACCTTCACCGTGGCGCTGCGTCTCGACATGCAGCCCGGCTGGCACACTTACTGGAAAAATCCGGGGGACACCGGCTTGCCGACGACGATTGCTTGGACGCTGCCGGAAGGCGTGACGGCGGGCGTAGTGCAGTGGCCGACGCCGCAAGCGCAGCAAGTCGGGCCGTTCATCAATTACGGCTTCGAGGACGAGGTGTTGCTGCTTACCGCGTTCAGCGCGAAAAACATCACGTCGCCGTCCGTCGAAATCAAGGCGCGCGCCGACTGGCTGATGTGTCAGGAAGTTTGCGTCCCCGACGGCGCCGATCTGACGCTGACTTTGCCCGTCGCCGCCACAACGCAACCCGCCGCCGCCGCTGCCGTCATCGTCGCCGCGCAAAACCTGTTGCCGAAACCGCTTGCCGGTTGGAAGGCTGACGCGCAAGGCAACGGCGCGACGGTGACGCTGCGCTTGAAACCAACGCATTTGCCAAACAGCGCCGAAGTCGCCAGCCCCGGCGCGTTGTATTTCTTCGCCGACGAGGCGCGGAGCATCGAGCCGTCGTTCGCGCAACCGCTGCAACGTGACGGCGACGCGCTCGTGTTGAAACTGCCGGTCTCGCACCAACTGGACGGTGGCTTGACAAAGTTGTCGGGGGTGTTGCGCGCGGCGCAGTCGTGGGGCGGTGTGAATGGCGAGGCGACGGCAGTGACGATCGACGTGCCGGTCAAAGGCGTGGTGTCGGCGGGACCGATACCGAAGTTCAACGCGTCGCCGAAAGCGCAACCGCCGGGATTGGTAACTACTAATGTGGTCAACGGCACAACAGGCAATGCGCCCAATAACAGCAGCGAAAGTAACAGAGCAGGAAGCCGCTTTTCGCTGGGGCTGGCGGCGCTCTTTGCGCTCTTGGGCGGCGTGATTCTGAACCTGATGCCGTGCGTGTTCCCGATTGTTTCGTTGAAAGTGCTGGGCTTCGTCAAGCACGGCGACAACCGCGCAACGCTGCGGCATGAGGCGCTGGCGTTCAGCGCCGGAGTGATCCTGATGTTTCTGGCGCTGGCCGCAGTGTTGCTGGCGCTGCGGGCGATGGGCGGGCAGTTGGGCTGGGGCTTTCAATTGCAATCGCCCATCGTGATTACCGCGCTGGCGCTGCTCTTTTTCGTGATGGCGCTGAACTTCTCTGGCGTTTTCGAGTTCGGCGCGCTGGCGCCGTCGGGCATGCTCGGCTGGACATCGCGCAATCGCTTGTTCGATGCGTTCGGCTCCGGTCTTCTGGCGGTGATCGTCGCTTCGCCGTGTACCGCGCCGTACATGGGCGCGGCGCTGGGCTACGCGCTGATGCAGGACGCGCCGACGACGCTCCTCATCTTTGCGATGCTCGGGCTGGGCATGGCGCTGCCGTACGCGCTGCTGGCGTTCTTTCCGGCCTGGCAACGGCTGTTGCCGAAACCCGGCGCCTGGATGCTGCGCTTGCGGCAACTGCTGGCGTTTCCGCTGTACGCCACGGTAGCGTGGTTGGCGTGGGTGCTCGGCGCGCAACTCTCCGGCGACATCGTGTTGAGGCTCTTGTTGGCACTGGTGGCGGTAGCGCTGGCGCTGTGGGCGTGGCACGGCTACCGGATGGCGTTCGGCGGCAGCGATCGCGTCAAAATGAGCTGGATGGCGACCACGGCGGTCAGCGTCGTTCTGGCGGGCTGGCTGATCTCGCCGGTGTTCTTCGCAACGCCGAATCGGCAAGCCGTCGCGGTGACGCCGGCGAGCGTCTGGCAACCGTACAGCGAGGCGGCGGTGGCGAGCGAAATCGCCGCCGGAAAAACCGTGTTCGTCGATTTCACCGCGGCCTGGTGCGTGACCTGTCAGGTCAACGAGCGGTGGGTGCTGGAAGCCGACGAAGTGCAGCAGGCTTTCGCGCGGCACGGCGTTACCCTGATGCGCGCCGACTGGACGAGCTACGACCCGACCATCACCGAAGCGCTCACCGCGTTGAACCGCAGCGGCGTGCCGGTGTACGTGCTTTACCAACCCGGAAAATCGCCGCGCCTGTTGCCGGAATTGCTGCAAAAAGGAACCGTGCTCGACGCGTTGCAGGCGTTGTAGGGGCGGGTTTGAAACCCGTCCACAAAGCGCTCCGACAATTCAAATAAAAAAGGCCGACATTCGTCGGCCTTTTGGAAACAGCATCAAAGTGCTTATTTCAGATTGTTCGAGATCAGCTTGGTCATTTCGAACATCGACACTTTGGTCTTGCCGCCAAAGACTGCCTTCAGCTTATCATCCGCATTGATCATGCGTTTGTTGATGGCGTCTTGCAGCTTGTTCTTTTTGATGTATTCCCAAACCTTCTTGGTGATTTCCGTGCGCGGCAGCGGCGCTTGACCGACAACTTCAGCCAGCGCGGCCGACGGCGTCATCGGACGCATGAATGCCGGATTGGGTTTACGTTTGACTGCTACTTTCTTGACTGCCTTCTTAGCGACTTTTTTTGCCGCTACTTTCTTGACTGCTTTCTTAGCGACTTTTTTTGCCGCTACTTTCTTGACTGCCTTCTTGGCGACTTTTTTTGCCGCTACTTTCTTGACTGCCTTCTTGGCGACTTTCTTGACGGCCTTCTTTGCAACTTTTTTGACCGCTTTCTTGGCGGCGACTTTCTTGACTGCTTTCTTGGCTTTAGCCATGAGATTTCCTTCCTTTATAGTCAATGAACCGATCGTTCTGAGATGGACCCTCCTGTCTATGGGTTTTCCCCACCTCATCGCGGCGACTATACCGCATTTTCAAGAGAAAAAAAGCAGTCGGCGGCAGTTTTCCCCTAGAGAAAAGCGAAGTGTTGCAAGAAAGAGAAAAAAGCGGGGCGATTTCATAGGAGAAAAACACCGATTTCAGAGGGGATTTCGCTGATACGCGACGTGTGCGACGAAAAATTCAGCCAAGACGATGAATCTAAAGCCCCTTTCAAAAGGGGCTTTGAGAGGCGCGTGAAGTTATAACGAAGACGTGGATGTGAGGTGTTGCCCCATTGGGGATCGTCCCTCACTCCAACCTACTTCCCCGCCACCTGCTGTGCCAGCTCCAGCGTTTTTTCCACTTCCTGCGCCGCTATATCGCTCGAAAAGTGCGCTTCGATGTTGGCGCGTCCCGCCACTGACAGTTGTCGCCACAAGGCTTCGTCTCGGTAAACCCGCGCCACTGCTTCGGCGAAGGCGCGGGCGTCGTCGGCAATCAGCGCGTCCCGACCGTCGGCGAGGTGCATGCCCTCGGCGGCGATAGTCGTCACCACGACCGGCACGCCGTAGCTCATCGCTTGATTGACTTTGCCCTTGACGCCGGCACCGTAGCGCAGCGGCGCAATCGACACGCGCGCGGCAGTGAAATACGGCTCGATGTCCTCGACGTAGCCGGTCACGACCACATCGCTCGCCGCCAGCGACTTCACCGCCGTCGGCAGGCCGCCGCCGATGATGGTGGTGACGACGCCCGGCAGCAGTTGCCGCACCAGCGGCAGCACTTCGCGTCCGTACCACAGCATCGCATCGACGTTGGGCGGGTGCTGGAAGCTGCCGATAAAGAGCAGTCCGGCGCGCTCGGCGAAGGCGCGACCGGCGGGTTTCGGCGCGTGAATGTTGGACAGCACGGCCACTTTCTTGTCGGGCACGAGCGGCGCCAGCAACGCTTGTTCTGCCGCCGACACTACCCAGACGCGGTCGGCGGCGCGAATCAGTCGCAACTCCTGTTTGCGCTGGGCTTCGGCCTGCGTGCGCGCTGTTGCGCTGTTCAACACCTCGCCCTCGCGCTCGGCGCGCAGGAAATGCAAATCCACCGTGTCGTAAACCACGAAAGCCTGCGGCGCCCATTTGCGCGCTGCCGCCAGCCATTGCGCCGCCACTTCCAGCCGCGACAACACGATCACGTCAAACTCGCGCCCGCGCGCCTGCAAGAAATTTTCAATCGAGTTGAAGTACGGCAGGTGCAACACTTCGATCCCGTCCGCCTGCAACCGGCCGACGTAAGGAGCGCGGTATTCAAGCGAATTGGCGGCGAAGGTGACCTTGCGCCCGGGCGGCGCGAGCAGGCGCAGAAGTTGCCACATCCGCAGCGAGCCGGAGTCGCGGTCGGGCGTCAGCATACACATATCGAGCACCAGAATGCGGGTGTGCACGGTACGCTCGGCGGCGCGGCGAATGTCGTCGCTGTAACGGCCGGGCTGCTGCGCCAGCGCGGCGTGCCACTTGTCGCGGAAGGTCACTTGATTGATGACTTGATAACGCTTGACGCCCTGCGTCTCGTCGGTGCCGGAGGTTTGCCCCTCAAAGTGGATCACCCGCGAGAGCGGTTGATACAACACCCGTTTGCCGACGGCGCGCACCTGAAAAGCCAGATCGGTGTCTTCGTAATAAGCGGGCGCAAAACGCTCATCGAAGCCGCCCAGTTGTTCCCACAGTGTTCGAGTGATGGCGATGCAGGCGCCCGAACAGTAATCGACATCGCGGCGGTAATGAAACTCGGGGCGGTTCGGATCGTCGTTGCGCCCGTAATTCCACGCCGAACCATCGCTGAAAACGATGCCGCCCGCTTCCTGCAAGCGGCCGTCGGGGTAACACAGTTGCGCGCCGACCAAACCGGCGTCCGGCGTCTGATCGAGGGTTTCGACCAGCGCAGTCAGCCAGCCGTCGGTCACCAGCGTATCGTTATTGAGGAAAACGAGAATTTCGCCCCGCGCTTCTTTCGCGCCGGCGTTGCAATTCCTGAGAAAACCGAGATTGTGCGGCGGGCGAATGAAGCGTACGCCTTCGACGCCCGCCAGTTGCGCTTGCAACGGCTCGGGCGAAGCGTCGTCGAGCACCAGCACTTCGTAGGCGATGTCGCGCGTGTGCTCGTGAACGCTCTTGATGCAACTGAACGTCGCCAGCGGTTCGCCGAACGCGGCAATCAGAATCGACACGCGCGGCGTGGCCGAGGCGGCGACCGTCAGCGGCGTCACCTGCGTTTCTTGCGCCTTCGGCTCGAACGGCATCGCGCGAGCCATCCGGCGGCGAAAGAGTTTTTCATAGCTGCGCGACGCCACCGCTTTCAATCCGGCGGCTTGATAAATTGACTGTGCGGTGCGCGCCATCCGCATCATGCGCAAACCTTTTTGCCGCCACCTCTCTTTTTTCTCCAGCCAGCCCAGCCACCAGTCCGGCGGCGTCGGCAACGGCGGCGCATCGCGCAAAGCTTTCAGGCGTCGCTGCAGCTGCGCTCTCGCCGCTTTGCGGCCGCAACCGACGCCGGCTTGATACAACCCGAACAAATCATCATCGCGCGCATCGTCCTCGCTCTTCGTCGGCGCTTCCGGCCAGAGATCGTCTTTGATTTCAACGTGACGAACGGATCGCGGCTCCGGCGGCAGCGCTTCCAGATACTGTTGGCGATACGTTTCTTCCGTGCTGCAAGAGGCGGGCGCTACCGAAACCGCCGACGCAAAGCGGCACAACGCCGCGTTCCATTCGGCGGCGCTGCTGTCCCACGGCAGCAATACCGCGCGCGGCGTTTCCCGCAAGCGCTCCGCCAGCGCTCCCAGCGCCGACGCCATGATAGGCGCACCGCTCAAGAGCGCCGGAGTCAGCGCGTAGCAAAACGATTCGGGCACTTGCGCCGGAAAGAAAAACACGTCCGGTTTCTCGGCGGCCAGCAGCGCCGGTAAATCGGCCTCGTCGTACTCGCCGCTCATCGACAAGCGCGGCAACGGCAGTTCCGGCAGCGGTTGCGCCGAGGTGCCGAGAAGGCGGAACGACAGCGGCAGATCGCGCTCTTCGGCGTCGCGGGCACAAGCGCAAACGAGGTTGAAACCTTTTTCGGGCGACAGCGCCCCCAGCACCGCCACGCGCAAACGCGGCGGCGCCAGCGTCAACGCTTCGGGGTGCGGCCAGAGGCGCGGCGTGAAGGTCGGCAACACCCGATGCACGCGCTCGGCGATGTCGCGCGACGGCGCAATCACGCGGTCGGCGCGCCGCAACAACTCGCCGAACAATGCTCGCCATTCGGCGTTCGTCAGCGACCAGAGCGAGTCATCGCTTGAAGCGCTATCGTCGCCTTGCGGTTCGCCGCGAAAGCGTCCGCGATGGTCGGCGAGATGGTATTGGCTGCCGAGCGCAAAATAATCGTGCAGCGTCACGTCGAGCGGCACGTTCAGCGCTTGCGGCAGCGTCAACACTTCCTGCGGCAGCGCGTGAATGTGATGCAGATGGATGCGAACAATGCCGATCGTTTTGAGCGCTTCGAGCAAGCGCGGCATGTCTTGCGGCAGCGTGAAAACGCCGTCGAGACGATAGCCGCCGCGTTGCCAACCGAGTCGCACGCGCGAGCTGAAAATCCCCGGCTTCTCCGGCGTCAGATGAACGATTTCACAGCGCTCGTCGAGCAGCCGTTCGAGGTCTTTGAGGTGGCGGGCGATGCCGCCGCCCCAACCGTGGTGAATGAAAAGGACAGGCCAGCGCGGCGACGCGGCCAGCGCATCCAGCGCGACGAGTTGTGAGGAAACGGCAGCGGGCATGTCGTCAAAAATCAGAAATCAGTGAGAGGAAACCGACCGCAACGCCGTTCTCAACGCGCCGATGGTTTTCATGTAATCGCCGCCGGAAAAAACGGCGCTGCCCGCGACGAAAGTATCGGCGCCCGCTTGCGCGATGGCCGCGATGTTGTCCGCTTTCACGCCGCCATCGATCTCCAGCAGAATTTCGCGTCCCGTGCGTTGTTGCGCCGCGTCGATCCGCGCCCGCGCCTGTCGCAGCTTGTCGAGCGTGTGCGGAATGAACGCCTGACCGCCGAAACCGGGGTTGACCGACATCAGCAACACCAGATCGACCTGGTCGAGCACCCAATCGAGGCAATCCAGCGGCGTCGCCGGATTCAGCGCCAGCCCCGGCTTGCAGCCGCAATCACGAATCAGCGCCACCGTGCGGTCAATGTGGCGCGACGCTTCGGGGTGAAAACTGATGTAAGTCGCGCCCGCTTTGGCAAATTCGCCGACCAGCGCATCGACCGGCTGCACCATCAAATGCACGTCGATCGGCACGGTCGCATACGGCTTGATGGCCTGACACACCAGCGGGCCGACGGTCAAATTCGGGACGTAATGATTGTCCATCACGTCGAAATGCACGAAGTCGGCGCCGGCGGCGATGACATTGCGCGTCTCGTCGCCGAGACGGGCGAAGTCGGCGGAGAGAAGAGAAGGAGCGATCCGGTATTTCATGAGATTTTCAGAGCGAGAGTTTTCAAGTACGGCGCGTCAAAGGGTGAAAGCGCGTTGCCTGACCGCCGCAGCGCTATCTTCGCTTATACTTCGACGCGCGGCAATGGTTCGGCGCGTTTTTCATTCAGGTATGGCTATTTTTCTCTCCATCTTTCTCAGGAACAACGTTGAGGGAGATTCCGCAGGGGCGACATTTTGCCGCCCGCTCTCCTGTATGGGGAAAAATGAGGAGAGAGGGTTGTCATCAGACAAAAAGGAGTTTTTGTGAAGCGGTTTCGGCGTTTTTCTTTCCTTCTGGCGGGCGTTATTCTGTTGGCCGGTTGCACGACAACGCTCACGCCGCCGACCGTCGAGGCGCCGACGCTGCACTATCAGGCCGTTGACTGGTCGGCGCTGCCGGGATGGTCGCAGGACACGCTTGCCGACGTTTGGCCGGCTTGGCAGGTGAGTTGCCGCGCCTTGCTCAAGAAGGAAACCGAGCGGGCGGTCTGGGAAACGCCGTGCCGCGCCGCCGAGGGCGTCGATCCCGCCCGTTCCGACGCCGTTCGCGCTTTTTTCGAGGCGTATTTTCAGCCGTGGCAAATCCTTGCCAACAGTTCAGACGGCGCGGCCGATCACGGCCTGATCACCGGTTATTACGAACCGTTGCTGGCAGGTAGCCGCACGATGGACGCACGTTACCGCTTCCCGCTGTATGCGCGCCCCGCCGACTTGCTGACCGTCGATCTGGCCTCGCTCTACCCCGAACTGGAAGGCAAGCGGGTACGCGGTCGGCTGGTCGGCAACAAAGTGGTGCCGTACTACTCCCGAGCCGAGATCGACCGCGGCGAGCCTGCGCTCAAGGCGACGCCGCTGTTTTATGTCGATGACGCGATGGATGCGTTCTTCCTGCACATTCAGGGATCGGGGCGTTTGCAACTGCCGGACGGCGCCGTGGTTCGCCTCGGCTACGCCGACCAAAACGGCCATCCGTATCGCGCTATTGGCGGCATCCTCGTGCAACGTGGCGAGATCGAGCGCGAAAATCTGTCAATGCAGGCGATTCGGGCATGGGGGCAAAAACATCAGGAGGCTCTGCCCGCCTTGCTCGACGAAAACCCGAGCTACGTTTTCTTCCGCGAAGTGCCGTCGCCCGAACCCGGTTCGCTTGACGCCCGTATCGACGGGCCTATCGGCTCCCTCGGCGTGCCGCTGCTGGCGCGGCGCACCATCGCCATCGACCGCCGTTTTTTGCCGCTTGGCGCGCCGTTCTTTCTCTCCGCCGCCGACCCCGCCGGAGGCGCGCCGTTGCAGCGCCTGACGATGGCGCAGGATACCGGCGGCGCCATTCGTGGCGTCATCCGTGCCGATTTCTTTTGTGGCACCGGCAAGCAAGCAGGCGCGCGCGCGGGCGAAATGCGGGAAACGGGGCAACTGTGGTTGCTGTGGCCGAAGGGTGTGGCGCTGCCGGACGCGGGGAACAAGAATCAGAGAACGGGGATGTAAAAAACGCGGGGTGATCACTGGTATAGTTTTTTTGCATGGCCAATGTCGCTATCTTTTAGCGATCCCGGCATAACGTCGAAACTGGAAGCAATCGTCCTCGTTTGGCCTTAAAATGGCTCTATAGCGTGAGCGGTAAGGGCGCTCCTCTTTTCGGGCGCAAGCCGCATCGTCCGCCCCTATGGCATGTAACAACCGATAAAATAACGTAATTTACGCTATTTCTCGCAATCTACGCGCTTCTTTCCGTCTGTTTATCTATAACATAAAGAAATACTATGTTTAGTATCTATAAATTTCCAAAAAACAATGTTATGATTATGGTTATTAAAGGCTTGCAGCAAGTGGCAAGAAGCATGTGCTAGATTCATAAGAGCCTTCGGGTTTCATGATTTTAATGAAAGACCGAGTTGCCGAGAAGCAGGCGCATGTAAATATGTTTTCCGATTTTTCGGAGGGCCAAAGGGGGTTTTGGTGGCCAGGGGGTTGGCAACAAACTTGCCACTTGTTTGCAAGCCACCCGTCGGTTTTGTCGGGTGGCTTGCGGGAGAAGCTGCAAGCGGGCGTGGGGGCGCCCGTGAAGCAGGGAGCGAGCAGGGGGGTGAGGATGCGCATGACAAGGGGCGCGCATCCTTGGGGGGAATAGTCTTGATCGGACTATTCCCCCAATGTTTTCAGCCCGTTGTTGCCGAGTGCCTATTTCGGCAATCCCTGTCAACGGTTTTAACTGCCGTCTCCCCATTTTTCTCGGCCTGAGACTTTCCGGTGCGGCCTTCACAAAAAGGCGGCCAATTGTTTCATGAATTTTTCGTGATTCTATGAATGCGACGGGGTCAACAGAAACCCTGAGCAAAATGATTGATTTGATTGATTTGATTTAGATATAAGGGTACCTTGTCGGAGGTTTCCGCCTTTTCATAAAATTCTCATAAGGGGCGATGTTTTGAAAGTTAGACGACGAAAGTTGAGCGCTGGCTTCTCCTTTGTAGAACTGGGGGTGACGGTCGCCGTTTTGGCGGTCGTTTTAGCCTTATCGGCACCGAATATTGGCGAATGGGTGGGAAAAGCCAAAGTTCGCGCCGGAGCCGAACTGCTGGTAAAGAGCCTGCATTTTGCACAAAACGCAGCGGTTTCGAGCAATCGGCTCGTCGAGATTTCGCTGGTCGATTCTGTCAACCCGCCCACGGTGGACGCCGTTCCTGCCGACAACGGCAGCGCTTGGATCGTCCGCACCGTTCCCGACGTGATGGAAACAGCCGCCTCGCTTCAGGCGGGCGCTTTCGAGCAAGGTCAAAACAGCGTTCAAATCCGCGGCAGCGACAACAAAACGCTCGTGTTCAGCGGCATCGGGCAAATTTATACCAGCATTCCGGACGGTTCCAACACCAACACCTATTTAACATCAACGCGCGCCTATCAAATCGTCACGCCCAGCGGGCAATATCAGGCGTGCGTGCTGGTGCAGCCGGGGGGGAACATCAAGTGGTGCGATCCCACCATCGCGGCGGGCGTTCACGCCTGCCCGGGAAGCGCCACGCAGTCGTGCCTATAGGCACGCGCTGATTTTTTCCGTTTGTTCCGGGCAAGTCGTTAGAACTGTTTTCGCAGGAAGTTCGCAAACCGCCCCAGCGAAACCTGCGCCACATTCCCATCGCTCACCGTGTACATTTCAGCGGCTTTCTGATACCGTCACGCATAAACCATTCTCAGGAAAGCCCGATTTATGTCCGAAGAAAAAGACATCTTCTCCGAAGCGTCGTTCACAGCCATAGAGCCAACGGCCATAGCGCCAACGCTCAACGAACAAGGTCAAACAAAAGACGCCACCCCCAAAGCGCCGGTCACGGCCATGTGGATCGTGATGGTTCTGGCGTGGATCTTTTTATTGGTGCCGTTTCCGCTGACGGGCATTTTAATCGGCTGGCCGCTGGATTTGGCAGCGATTGTTCTGGCCATCATTTGCCTGACCCGAGACAGAGTGACGCAAGGCGTTATCGGGCTTATCGGAACGCTGGTCGTTTCCACCTTTCTGTTTTTCGTCGGAAGCATCTTGATGGTCGCTATGCTGGCGACGATGGGCGATCAGAAATCGCTCCTCAATAAACAACAATATCAACACCAGCAACAGCAACAGCACCAGCAGTTGCGCTCGGAGTCAGCACACGAAATTTTAATTTCCCGAGAGATTGACACAAGAGCGGTTGACACAAAAGCGTGATGCGCGGGCGGCAGAATGCCGCCCCTACGGTAAGGTTGTGTTTTTGTCGGGCGGTTCACGAGCCACCCCGACGGCCACACGGAACCCTTTCCTTGCGCAGACAATGAAGATACAACAAGCCCCCTTGCCGTCATTCCCGCGCAGGCGGGAATCCAGTCCGCTCACCCATCACTACTACTGATACACGAGTCAATCAACCGTTGCGCTGTAGCCGTCATCCCATGGAGTCGTGCTCTTCGTACCAGACAA
>WRFN01000018.1 GCA_009778785.1 Betaproteobacteria bacterium
GGAATTTCTTGAAAAATTCGTAAGTTGAGATAGTTACCTTGCACATGATGATAATGCTCCTGTCGTTCAGATAGGAATATTATCCTGCATTTTTCACTGCAAGTCAAGTATATAGTTCCCTTTAATAAAGGGTTAAATTCAAGGGTGCGACGTCTCCCCTCTTTTCCTGATCTCAATGGAACGCATGCTCCCGTCGCCGGATTAGCTGAATACGAGTGCCGGAATGCGTACTTTTCTACGAGCCAGCCGGTACGCAATGATGGGTATAAAGGAAGGGGAACAGCTTGGGCGGCAGAATGCCGCCCCTACACCCGCACCCGAAAAAACCCTTTCTTCAAAATGGGCTTTAACCCGGGCGTTTTTCTAACAATCTTGGTTCAAAATTTGATCTAAATCAAACACTATTTGAAAAAGGTATAGCTCATGCGTTTGTTGCATTATCATTGCCCTATGCGGTTTCGCTTTATGTTAAGGAAATATTTTGAAGTGACCGAAGCATTGGGTTTGGGCATTCGGCGAGACGGCAAGCTAACCGGAACATCGGAAGACGTGTGTGCGTTGTGTGATGTTCTTTTTTGGACGGGCGATATGGAGTTCGCCGTTCGCAGTTTATTTTTCAGGAGCGCGCAAGATGCCTCAAAGTTTGAATGATTTTTTGTCGTATGTGCAGAAAAAGGACCCCAGCCAGTTGATGTTTCATCAGGCGGTGACCGAGGTCATGCAAAGCCTGTGGCCGTTCGTGCAGAAGAACCCGCAATATCAGGATAACGCGTTGCTGGAACGTCTTGTTGAACCGGAACGCACGATTACTTTCCGGGTGCCGTGGACGGACGACAAGGGCAAGGTGCATGTCAACCGCGGTTTCCGTGTGCAGATGAGCAGCGCCATCGGTCCTTACAAGGGCGGCCTGCGTTTTCATCCGTCGGTAACGATGGGGATGCTGAAGTTTCTTGCGTTTGAACAGGTGTTCAAGAATGCGTTGACGACATTGCCGATGGGTGGCGGTAAAGGCGGTTCCGATTTCGATCCGAAGGGCAAGAGCGACAGGGAAGTGATGCACTTCTGTCAGTCGTTCATGAGCGAATTGTTCCGCCACATCGGCGCGGATCTCGACGTGCCCGCCGGTGATATCGGCGTCGGCGGTCGTGAAGTCGGTTTCATGTTCGGTCAGTACAAGAAATTGGCCAATCAGTTTACCGGTGTGTTGACCGGCAAGGGCGTGTCTTTCGGCGGCAGCTTGATTCGTCCGGAAGCGACCGGCTACGGCTTGGTGTATTTTGTTGACGAAATGTTGGCGGTGCGCTCGCAAGGCTTGAAGGGCAAGCGCGTCACGGTTTCGGGCTCCGGTAACGTCGCGCAGTATGCGGCGGAAAAATGTTTGATGGAAGGCGCCAAAGTAGTGTCGATGTCCGACTCGGAAGGCACGGCGGAATTCTCGAACGGGATGACCTCCGAGCAACTCGAAGCGCTGATGCATTGGAAGAATGTCGAGCGCGGTCGTTTGCAAGCGTTCGCCGAGAAGAACAAGATCACGTTCCACAAGGGCAAAACGCCGTGGCACATCGCTTGCGACGTGGCGCTGCCGAGCGCGGTGCAGAACGAGTTGAACGGCGAAGACGCCAAGACGCTGGTCAAGAACGGTTGCGTGTGCGTGGCCGAAGGCGCCAACATGCCGTCAACGCTGGACGCGATGAAGGTCTTCCACGATGCGAAGATTATGTTCGGCCCCGGCAAGGCGGCCAACGCCGGCGGTGTGGCGGTATCCGGTCTGGAAATGAGTCAGAACAGCATGAGACTTTCGTGGACGCGCGAAGAAGTTGACAAGCGCTTGCACGGCATCATGCATGCGATTCATGCTTCGTGTTTGCGTTACGGCAAAGAATCGGCGAATTTCGTGAACTACGTTGACGGCGCCAACATCGCGGGCTTTGTGAAAGTGGCCGACGCGATGATGTCGCAAGGTGTTGTTTAAGCCAAATCGCAAGAGAGAGCGGGGGCACGGTACGCCGTGCCCCTGTTTGTTGGCTCAACGCAAACCTTCTTCCTGCATCGCTTGTTTGACGCCCGGTCGGGCAATGACGCGCTCCATCCACTTCAAGATGTTCGGATAATCGGTCAGCGGTCTCTTGAAAAAGCCCGTCCAGCGCAAACAGGTGAACAGATAAGCGTCGGCGACGCTAAAGTGTTCGGTCAGAAATTCCTTGCCGTTCAGCGCTTCGTCAACATAAGCGAGACGCATCGCCAGTTTGGCCCACGCCGCATCTTTTTGTTCTTGCGGCGTCGCCGGATTCCACATCGGAGCGAAACCTTTGTGAATTTCCGTCGAGATGAAAGACAGCCATTCCAGCACGCGGTAGCGCGCGAATTCGCCCGCTTCGGGAATCAGCGCTTTTTGCAGCGCCAGATCGGCCACATATTGCAGCAAGACTTGCCCTTCGGTCAGGATCTCGCCGTTGTCCAGCACCAGCGCCGGCACGTAACCTTTGGGATTGATCTCGGTATAAATAACGCCGCTTGCTGTTTTGTGCGGCATCGAACGAAGATCAACGGCTTCGGTCTCATACTTCAGTCCGGATTCCACCAGCGCAATGTGAGTTGCCAGAGCGCAGGAACCGGGGGAAAAATAAAGTTTCATCGCTTCTCCTTTTCGCAAAAATCGCGTTAAAATGTTCTTTCCAAGGTTGACTTTTAAACTGCTTTTTACACTATACCACCAGACACCATGTATTACGGCGAACGTTTCAATGCCATCAGTCACTGCGTCGGCGCAGTGCTGGCGCTCTCCGGCTCAACGCTGCTGATTGTGCTCGCCAGTTTGTACGGCAACATCTGGCACATCGTCAGCGCCAGCATCTACGGCGCATCACTCACGGCGCTTTACACGACCTCGACGTTTTACCATTCGTTGAAAGGTCGCTTCAAGCTGCTGTTCCAGCGTCTCGATCATTGCGCGATTTATCTTTTGATCGCCGGAACCTACACTCCGTTCACGCTGGTCACGTTGCACGGCGCTTGGGGGTGGACATTGTTTGGCATCAATTGGGGACTGGCCATTTTCGGCATCGCTCAGGAACTGTGGCTTGGTCGCAGAACGCGCATGCTGTCGCTGCCGATCTACGTCATCATGGGTTGGCTCATCATCGTCGCGGCAAAACCACTGGTGGCGGCGTTGCCCTTGGCGGGATTGATCTGGCTGGCGGTCGGCGGGCTGCTTTACACTGTTGGCATCATCTTTTACGTTTTTGACGAAAAGATTCGCCACGGTCATGGCATTTGGCACCTTTTCGTTTTGGCGGGCAGCGTTTGCCAGTTTGTTTCCATCCTTTTTTATGTTGTTTTTTGAGCTTTCTCAAACAGACGCATAATTCCTGCCCACATTAAGGGTTGGTATTCTTCCGCCCAGCCCAAAATTCGCGTATTGTCATAGAATGACTCCATCCGGGGGATTTTTCTGTCATGCGCGATAAGCAGTTTTGTCATTATCACCACGAACATCCAGCGACTTGGCAGTGCGAGCCATGTAACCGCTTGTTCGGTGATTGCTGCGTGCCAATCAATCTCGACAACCCCAAAGAGCCGCGTTGCCCGCTGTGTCATCGCGAACTCGCTTACCTCGGCGCCGCCAATACTGCGCAACCGTTTTGGGAGCGTATTCCGTTTTTCTTCAAGTATGCGCTGCAAAAAGGGCCGCTGTTGTTTTATCTGATCATTGCGATCGCTTCGTTTCTCACGTTGTATTCAATAAAGCTGATTATCTTTTTTCCGTTCCTCTTGATCTTTGTCCTGTATTGCGTCATCATGAAATATCTGTTCGCGATTTTGATAGCAGTCAGTGAGGGCGAGGTGGATGCGCCTCCGGCCAGCCTGGCATTCAGCGGAGATGGATTCTCGGCTTATTTCAAAGTCTTTGCCCTGACGCTCGTTCTCGGCGCTGTTTTTGGTGTTTCGATAGCGTTGGGCGCGTTGGCGACCTTCTTGGTTGGATTGTTGCTGGCGCTCATTTTTCCGGCAATGATCATCGTGCTGACTCTCGAAGAAAGTTTGATCGCCGCGCTCAGTCCTCGCAACATCGCTTCCATGATCGGCGCAATGGGATGGCATTACCTGATCCTGTGGGTTTTCCTGTTCATCATCATGCAATCGCCCGGTCTGCTTCTTTACGTGCTGATGTCGGTCAAAGCGCCGCTTCCCGTTTTGATCTTTTCCCTTCCACTGGTGATGTTGTACTTCTACGCCGTGATGTTTGCGATGATGGGGTACGCCGTTTATCAATATCAGGGCGCGCTTGGCCATGTTGCCGGTGACTGGACAGAAGCAGGGCTGGAAGAAAGCGAATACCTTCCGGCCAAAGCGCTGGCGTCGGCTGAAATTTACGTTCGGGAAGGGCGCTATGAAGACGCTTTGGAAACGCTGAAAGAAGCGATCAAAGCGCAACCCAAAAACGTGATGATGCACGAACGTTACCATCGCTTGTTGCTGACGCACGGCACTCCCGAACAAAACCACGCGCATCTGGGGCGCGCCTACCTGCCGCTGCTACTGTCCAAAACGCCGGATCGCGCCGTCGAAGTGTATCTGGAGGCAAAAAAGAAACTGGGAGACATTCCGCCGCCGCCTCATCCGATGATCTGCGAAACGCTGGCGCAGGAACTGATACAAAAAGGCCATCCGGTCGAAGGCACACAGATGGTTCAGGATTTTCACCGTCGTTATCCCGATTACCCGCACACGCCGCGCGTTTACTTGATGGCGGCGAAAACGCACGCCTATCTTTTGCGCGACACCGAGACGGCGTATCGATTGATAGCGCACATTCAGAAACATTATCCCAAGTCGCCGCAAATCGTCGAAGTTCAGGCGTTGGAGTTGGCGCTGGGCAGACATACGTTGAAGTCGGTGGATTTGTGAGGGCGACGATTCCGTTCGCCCTGAGCTTTGACAGGTTCGGTCCGAAAGGCGACGGATCATCCGATACTTATGGCTCTCATCTCCTGAGATGTTGCCGATACTCCCATAGCAGTTTCGCTTCTTCGCTGCGCGGGTAAATCCGAACCAGCGCTTCGGTCAATTCGTTGAGAGCGGCGTTTTCTTTTTTCTGTCCGGCCAGCTTGCCGAGCACGTGGTATAAGGCAGCGTTTTCCGGCTTGGCGCAGTCTGAGCAGGAACGATGAGAAACATGTGGCGTCAGCCGGTTTCAGGGACGCCCGGGTAAATCGCGCCGAGGATTCGATGCCCTTTGGCGCCCGTTACCGTCGGCAGATTGCCGGGGCGACGCGCCAATGTTTCGCGCGCGAGCCAAGCGAACGCCAGCGCTTCGACGTGTTGCGCCGACACGCCCAACGCGTCGGTGGCGCTGACGACTCGCGGCCTCAGCAAGTTACTCAGCGCGTTTATCAATGCAGTGTTGTAAGCGCCGCCGCCGCAGATGAAAAGTTCTTCCGCGTTTTTTGAAACGGCAGCGGCAATAGAGGTGGCGGTCAACTGCAACAAGGTTGCCTGAACATCGGCGGGCGGCAGCGACGGAAACGCCGCAAGTTGCGCGGCGAGCCACGCCGGATGAAACAAATCGCGCCCCGTGCTTTTCGGCGGGGGCTTATCGAAATACGGTTCGCGCAACATCGCGGCGAGCAACGCCGGAGAAACTTTGCCCGAAGCCGCCCACGCGCCATTGCGATCGAAGGTACCTTCGTGATGTCGGGCGTACCAAGCATCGAGCAACATGTTGCCGGGGCCGGTATCGAAACCGCTGACGATACCGTGCGGAGGCAAATCGGTCAGGTTGGCGATGCCGCCGATGTTGGCGATGCCCCGATGTTTTGATGCGCTGCGAAACATTGCCGCATGAAACGCGGGCACCAGCGGTGCGCCTTGCCCGCCTGCCGCCAGATCGCGGCTGCGAAAATCGGCGACGACATCGATGCCCAAATGTTCCGCGACGCGCGCCGGATGGTTAAGCTGATACGACCACGTTTCGCTCGGACAATGGCGCACGGTTTGACCGTGCACACCAACGGCGCGCAACTGCGCCACGTTCACCCCCGCTTGTCGGGCGGCATCAAGCGTTGCTTGTGCGTAAAGATCGGCGAGCGTGTTGGCGACGCGGGCGCTGCGCGCCAGTTCGTCGTCGCCTGATGATTGCAGCGCCAGCAAGGTTTCGCGCAACGTCGGCGGAAACGGCACGAAAGCGCTGCCGCGTAATTGGCAGTGCAGTTGGCAATGCAAAGAGGTGTTGGTTTCTTCGGAAAAAGACGCGATCACCGCATCAACGCCGTCCAGACTGGTGCCGGACATGATTCCGGCGAAGAGCGTGTCAGCCATTGCGATCAGTTAAACGATGCGACCTTCTGTACCGGAGTTTCGCTCGCCATCTGCAAGAGAGTCTTGAACGACGCAACGCTTTCTGTAAATGCTTTTTTGTCTTTCGCGGCGATCGGCGCGGCAGGCGGCATCACCATCTTCAGCGGATCGTGCGGCACATTCGCCACGCGGAATTCGTAGTGCAGATGCGGCCCCGTCGCCCAACCGGTTTGTCCGACATAAGCGATCACATCGCTCTGCGAGACGTGCGCGCCTCTTTTCAGGCCGCTGGCGAAGCGCGACAGGTGCCCGTAGTAAGTGGTGATTCCGCCGGCGTGTCGCAGAATCACGAGGTTGCCGTAACCGCCGTGAACACCGACGAAATCGACGGTGCCGTCACTCGCAGCGTGCACCGGCGTTCCGACCGGCGCGGCGAAATCGGTGCCGGTATGCGGGCGTTTGACGTTAAACAGCGGATGCAATCGTCCCGCTGAGAAGCCCGATGAAACTCTGGAGAACGCCAGCGGGGAACGCAAAAACGCTTTCTTGCTGCTCTCGCCTTTGGCGTTGTAGTAACCGCTCTTGCCTTCGGGGCTTTGCCACCAATACGCGCCGTGTTCGATGCCGTTGTTGACAAACTCGACGGCAAGGATACGACCGTTGTTGACCATTTCGCCATCGACGTACACGCGCTCGTAGAGCACGGTGAAATGATCGCCCTTGCGCAGATCGTGATAGAAATCGATTTCACCGCCGAGCACGTTCGCCATTTCGACGGTCACCGCTTCGGGAATGCCCGCCGCGTCGGCCGCGCCGAACAGCGACGATTGAATTTCGCCCATGCGTTGTTCGCGCCGCACTTCGCGCTGCGGCTCGGTGGTTGCCGCGCGCAACGCATTGCCTTCGCGGAGAATGGTGAAAAGTTCGGTTTCGGAAGCCAGGAAACGCAGTTCCTGCAACTGCCCGTCGCCGTTCAACGCGATGCGCAACGCCCGACCGGGGCGCAGCTTGTACAGCGGGCGCGCTTGTGCGTCGGACAACAGAAACGTCATCGCTTGCGGGTCGCGCATGCCGACGCGCGCAAGCAGGTTGCTGATGGTATCGCCGCGCTGAACGCGCTCCTCGCGCCAGTACGGCTGATCGCTCATGCCGTCGAGTTGGGGCAGGGCAGAAGGAAGCGCAAGCACGCGCTCCAGCGTGGTCGTGGGATGCTGCGAAGGCGCGGGGCCGGGCACAAAACCGAACGCCGCCATGCCGGTAAACCCGAGAATGAGCACGAGAGCCACAGGGCTGGTGGCCAGCCGCCGTATCCGGGGCAACCAAAAAGAGGCGCCTTCGGCTAGAATATCGTCAGTGGTTTTTTGCACGGGTACCTTTCTCAAACTTGTCGTATTCTAGCAAGAAAGAGCGAAATTCAAAGCCTTATCGGCGTTTTTCGGTGTGCCTTTTTGATGGGATGTGTGGCGAAATGACGCCATGCCGTTTCGCTTATTGTTATTTTTTGTTGACATTGAATTCTCTGACCATGGCCGTATCCCTGACCTCCGACGAAATCGAACACCAGCTTGCCGTTTTCAAACGCGGCGCCGACGAACTCCTGATCGAAAAAGAGCTGGCCGCCAAACTCGCGCGCGGCAAACCGCTGCGAATCAAAGAAGGCTTCGATCCCACTCGCCCCGATTTGCATCTGGGGCACACCGTTCAGTTCAACAAACTGCGCCAGCTTCAAGACCTCGGGCACCACATCATCTTTTTGATTGGCGACTTCACCGGCATGATCGGCGACCCGTCGGGGCGCAACATCACCCGCCCGCCGTTGACGCCGGAAGAAATCGCCGTCAATGCCAAGACCTACTCCGATCAGGTTTTTCTGATTCTCGACCGTGAAAAAACCGAAGTTGCCTTTAACTCCAAATGGCTTTCCGCGCTGGGCGCCGAAGGCATGATTCGGCTGGCTTCGCTTTACACCGTCGCCCGCATGCTGGAGCGCGACGATTTTTCCAAGCGCTTCCGCGACAATCAGCCCATCGCCGTTCACGAATTCCTCTACCCGCTGGCGCAGGGCTACGATTCCGTGGCGCTGAAAGCCGACGTTGAATTGGGCGGCACCGATCAGAAATTCAACCTCCTCGTGGGGCGCGAAATTCAAAAAGCCTACGGCTTGGAACCGCAATGCGTTCTCACCCTGCCGCTGCTCGAAGGGCTGGACGGCGTACAAAAAATGTCCAAGTCGTACGATAACTACGTCGGTATCGCCGAGCCGCCGCGCGAAATGTTCGGCAAGCTCATGTCGATTTCCGATGAACTGATGTGGCGCTACTACGATCTCGTTTCGCTGAAAAACCTCGAAGACATCGCCGCACTGAAAAAAGAAGTGCGGGACGGGCGCAACCCGCGCGATGTCAAAGTGCTGCTGGCGAAAGAAATCGTCGAACGTTTTCACTCGAAAACCGCCGCCGAAGAAGCCGAAACCGAATTCAACAGCCGCTTCCGCCAAGGCGTTTTGCCCGACGACATGCCGGAAGTGATCTTGCACACCGACGGCGCCGGGATGGCAATAGCCCAACTCGCCAAACAGGCGAACCTCGTCTCTTCAACCTCGGAAGCGCTAAGGCTGATCGAACAGGGTGGTTTGAAAGTGAACAGCGACACCGTTCGCGACAAGAAATTGCTGATCGCGGCGGGCAATACCGTCGTCGTGCAGGCGGGCAAGCGACGGTTTTCGCGGGTCATCGTGAAGTAGGCTTTCCATAAGATGATTTGAGCCGTGAAAGAACTGACGACGAACCATTTAACTCTAATTGTAATTTTTGGAGCTGCTTTGTTTTTTGAGCTTTATACTATATTTTTACAAATGGTATGCCTTATTAAAAAACGCTTTATGTCAGGCTTTTCAATTCCGGCAGGAATACTTTTTCTGATTGGCTTCTTGTATTGTTGGGCACACAGCATAATTTCTGTACTGTCTTTTTTGATAGGGCTGGTTTTATTGGGATTGCTGATGTGCTTTCATGTATGGGTGGGTAGATATTTTCATAGGAGATACTCCAAGCAAGAATAGTTGCGGGTGAACGCGGCAAACAGAGTTAAGATGAAATTATGGGGATTTCGTTTTTTAGCAAAGAAAAAAGAGATCATTCAATCTTTTGATAACAATAAGATCAGAATTGACGCTGTCGTCCAGCGGATCGTTGATGAATTTCAGGTTGCTCCAAGCTGGGTTCAGATACCAGCGGCTACTGTTTCATGTCCTCAGTATCTCGACTTCTCCTCCCCAAACCTTGACGCTCAAATCTACATGACTCTCTGTGTATTCTCCGTTCGGCAGCCTGATTTCCGATTGCTTCGCCTCCGCTTGCAGTACGCCAAATGCAATGACCAACAGACTACTTAGCAATGCAGTTCTTGCAACCCTCGCAGCAGTTCCAACTCGGGAAAAAATACGTTTCATGTGAGTCAAAAACATGAGAGGAAGTGAAGGCGTCGTGTAAACTGTCTTTATCCTTTCCATGGCCTATCTCTATAGTAAGAGCGAACTTTCGGTTTCCATGGTTTATTCCTGTCTTCCGCAATTTTTTTGTTCTTCAAGGCCATTTTATAAATTTTTAATTTGGGGTTATCAATCTCTACATAAAGCGCAATAGCATCCTCATATCGCTTCTGACCTAAAAGGCTGTTTGCTAATCCGTAGATAATATCGTATTTCGTCATTTCATTACCCTCCCTGTAGGGGAAAAAATAATAATACAGCGCCTGCCTAAAATATCTCTCAGACAATACAAACTTACCTAACTCGGAATAACTGCATCCCATGAAAAATAGGGCACGGACATCTCCTGCTCTATTCCGAATACTTTTCCTAAAAGCTTGTACAGCTTTTTCAAGATTTTCTTTTCTATAGTGAGCTAATCCAATCAAACGCCAAGCATAGTTTCCATCAATACGATATTGTGTTATTAACCTTTTGGTTTCTGCGTTAAGAAGTGTAGCGATAACCTCATCATGTCTACTTTCTCGTGAAAACGTCTCAGCGGAAGAAAATATTTCATTACTTTTATCCGCACATATTTCCACAGCCTTTAGCCTCTCTTCAGCTATTTTTCTATTCTTCAAGGCCATTTTATAAACGCTTATATTAGGATTATCAACTTCCATATAGAGCGCAATTGCATCTTGGTATCGCTTCTGATCAAAAAGACTATTTGCCAAATTGTAAATGATGTCATATTTGAACGATGGGCGCATATACCCTCTTGGGCAAAAATAGTAATACAAAGACTTTCTAAGATATCGTTCTGCCAATCTCGGTTTTTTCAGTTCCGAATAACTAGTACCAATAGCAAACAACGCCTGAACATCGTCTTTCCTGTTCCTGATGCTTCTTATGAAAGCATCTAAAGCCGCCTCATGGTTTTGTGTATTATAAAAAGCATCTCCGAGCAGATACCAAGCATGATTGCCATCAATACGATACTGTTTTTTCAGCCCTCCCATTTTTTTGTCCAGCAAAGCGGATATCAAATAGCTGTACTTCTTCTCCTTTAGGAGCTTGTGAAGATGTGAAAATACGTCTTCTCTTTGATCCATATACACTCCTAATTACCATTACCTGAACTTACAAGATTGTCCTCGAACCCCTTTAGGCACCCTAGAATGTTCTTCACCACCCGTTGGCTTTTTATTACGCTCTCTACCATCAGGCAATCTGTGAGGTGGTACAGGTTTTTTATTAGGATTAGGCGGCTTTTTGTATTTGCCATTTTTCCCTTTCCTCCCACTATTACTATATTATCTAAGCCAGAACATTTCAATTAGTCTTGGCCACATGTGTACGTCGCCGGATTAGCTGAATACGAGTGCCGGAATACGCAAAGCCATGGCGCGGCGCAAACCGGAAAAGTGGCCGGACGACCAGCCGTTCTGCGCATCCCGCCTAGCGCCGATTGGAAAAACTTGTCGATAATCGGCTCGCCAAGGAAATCGGCGTTTCAGCGGTCTTGCTCATCTTCGACGATTTCCGCGCATCAGAGAAGAAGAAATAATATCCCCCGCAACTATCGCCAGAACAACAAGCCATTTCCACATAGTAACCTTTCTTGATCTCCCAGCAGTTTTTCATCACACTTTAGCAAGCGCAGAACAGGGTAAACGAAGCGAAGAGATATCGTTTGTTGAAGGCTCGGAAGGGGTGCCGGTTAATGAACTATGAAGCATGGGTTATGATCAGGCTTGACACAGTTCAGATCACAGCCCCCAAACAAACGCTGGATTACCTATTTCCTTTTATTAAACGGTCGGGTAGAACAACCTTTGGAGGAAACGATAGATTTCTTACATCTTTGAAAAGCACTCTTTAAATCGATAAATGCATCCCAGTTTCCCAAAACTCTATTGCTAATCGAAGATTTTTGCGCCACACAAAACTCTTCTTCAACATCATCATAAACAATAAAGCTATCATCAATTTCAGCTATAACAAAAATACTTTCGAGACCATATGAATCACTTCTTTTACACAATACTTTTTTAAGCACTCTATTTTTTTCAAAAGCACCTAATAAATCAGCAGGCCAAAAGGCCACTTCTTGGGCAATAATTAACTCTAGATCGCTTACAGTGATAGGAGACCAATTCATAATCATATGCGGTGTCTTTATCTAGACCGGCCTGTGGAATTTGAACTTGTAGCGAGGTGGAAATGAGGATTTGTATGATCCCTACGCCCATGATTTGCTACATCAGTTCTTCCAACAAAATTCCCGTTCTCATCGAAGGTTGCACCTTGAGTATAAGGCTCTTTCGTTCTTTTCTTGTTCCGAGGGGCGTCGGTAAGATCAGGGTATTTCTGGTCGTTGTTGTTAACGCATCCACTCAGTCCGAAGCCGAGGGCGCAGGCGAACGTGGCCAAAGCCATTGAATTGTATGTGTGCTTCATGAGACTTCTCCTTGATCGGGTAGGGGGTAGGGCTTGCGCCTTGCATCTCTTCCCGACCTGCGCTTGTGCCGTTTCTTCGGCCAGTCTGACGGCTATTGGTTGCGCAGACGGGCGCACTTTGATACGGAAATGGCCAAGGACGCGCCGAGGGCGCCACTGGTGAAGATTACGCCTTGGCATGGGGAAACCCTGCACGTCAGACAATGCTTTTAGCATTATGAGGCGGCGGCGCTGGTTGCCATGTCTCGTTTGTAGGGATATGGTATGTCGGCAGCGCGGGCGGCAGGATGCCGCCCCGACGGGAATAATATCAGTCCATTCCAAGAGCATTGGAATAAAGAGCGCCCGGATTTTAATCGCTTTGTGACGAAATCTTGAATTTCTGTTAAAATCGACGCCGAACAAAACTATCAGAAATGGGCTGTCCACAGCCCATTTTTTTTTCACGCAATTTAGCAGGTTGAATTTGAATATCGGCGATCTTCTGGAAACGACGTTGCCCGGCTTGGGCTTTGATCTGGTCGATTGGGAAATGTCTCCCAAGGGCCGGACGATTCGCGTCTTTATCGACACGCCGGCGGGCGCCGAGGCGGGCGTGACGGTGGACGATTGCGCAACGGTCAGTCATCATTTATCGCGCCTTTTCACGGTCGAGAATATTGATTACGACCGGCTGGAAGTTTCGTCGCCCGGTCTGGATCGGCCGCTGAAGAAGCTGACGGATTTCGCCCGCTTTGCCGGTTTCGAGGCGCAACTGACGTTGCGCGAGCCGATCGAGGCCAGTCGCAAAATGAAAGTTTTGTTGTGCGGTGTTGAAGGCGACTGCGTACTGGTGGAGCGCGCCGGTGCGGCGCTGGCCATCGAGCATCACCAAATCGAACGAGCGCGGCTCGTTCCTCAAATAGAGTGGAGAAAAGCAAAATGAATCGTGATTTGCTGCTTCTGGTGGACGCGCTGGCGCGCGAGAAAAGCGTGCCGCGTGAAATTGTTTTTACGGCGCTGGAATTTGCGCTGGCGTCGGCGACCAAAAAACGTTTCAAAGATGAAGTCGAAGTGCGCGTTTCTATCAACCGCGACACCGGTGACTATGAAGCGTTCCGGCGTTGGGTAGTCGTTCCCGATGAAGAACACGAGGAGCCGTCGCGTCAAATCGCGATGACCGACGTGACCGAGCAAGGGCTGGGTCTCGCGCTCGGCGACATTGTGGAAGAACCGCTTGAAGCCGTCGAGTTCGGTCGCATTAGCGCGCAAGCGGCCAAGCAGGTCATTCTTCAGCGCATCCGCGACGCCGAGCGCGAGCAGATCATCAACGATTTTCTGGAGCGTCAGGACAATTTGCTCAACGGCACGGTCAAACGCATTGAGCGCGGCAGTGTCATCATCGAATCGGGGCGGGTCGAAGGCGTTATCCCGCGCGACCAACTCATCCCGAAGGAAAATCTGCGCGTCGGCGATCGCATTCGCGCTTACGTGATGAAAGTGGATCGTCAGGCCAAGGGGCCGCAACTGATTTTATCGCGTACGGTGCCGGAATTTCTGGTGCGCTTGTTTGAACTGGAAGTGCCGGAAATCGAAGAAGGTTTGATCGAGATCATGGGCGCTGCGCGCGATCCCGGTTTGCGCGCCAAGATCGCCGTCAAGTCAAACGATCCGCGCCTCGATCCGCAGGGTACTTGCATCGGCATGCGCGGTTCGCGCGTCACTGCCGTTACCAATGAGCTGGCCGGTGAGCGCGTCGATATCGTGCTGTGGTCGGAAGATCCGGCGAAATACGTCATCAACGCGCTGGCGCCCGCCGAAGTGCAAAGCATCGTCGTCGATGAAGACAAACACGCGATGGACGTTGCCGTCAACGAAGAAAATCTGGCGGTGGCCATCGGCCGCGGCGGTCAAAATGTGCGCTTGGCTTCCGAGATGACCGCCTGGCAAATCAACTTGATGAACGTCGAAGATTCGCAGAAGAAAGCGGAAGAAGAGAGCGCCAAGTTGCGAGGTCTTTTTACCGAGAGGCTCGATGTCGATGATGAAGTCGCCGACATTTTGATCGCTGAAGGCTTCTCGTCGCTCGAAGAAGTGGCTTACGTGCCGATTCACGAAATGCTGGAGATCGAAGCGTTTGATGAAGATACCGTCGAGGAGTTACGCAAGCGCGCCCGCAACGCGCTCTTGACCGACGCGATTGCGCTCGAAGAAAGCCTCAAGGGAGTGGAAGAAGCGTTGTTGCAACTGCCCGGAATGTCGCCGGCGCTGGCGGCGGAACTTGCCAAGCACGACATCAAGACGCGCGATGATCTTGCCGATCTGGCAGTCGATGAATTGACTGAAATAACTGAATTGTCCAAAGAGGACGCTCAAGAATTGATTATGAAAGCCCGCGCCCATTGGTTTGAAGATGAGAGCAGCCCGTCCGCTGTCACGCCATAATGCCACGCGCAGGAGATTTACAGGATGCTGTACACCACCATAGAAACTTTCGCCGAAGAACTCAAAGTGCCAGTTGCCACGCTGCTCGAGCAGTTGGCCGCTGCCGGTATTGAGAACAAAAAGGTCGGCGACAAGCTCACCGCCAAAGACAAAGCGGCGCTGCTGGATTATTTGCGCCAGCAACACGGCGCTGCCGCCGAGCCGAAAAAGCGCATCACGTTGACGCGCAAGGAAACTTCGGAGATTCGGACGCCGGACGCTTCCGGCAAAGCGCGCACCATTCAGGTCGAGGTTCGCAAGAAACGGGTGCTGGTGCGCCGCGAAGAAAGCGAAGCCACGCCGACGGCGGCGGTGGAATTGCCAACTGCAGAGGAAGCGCCGGAAGTTTTGTCGAGCGCGCCGTCGGGTTTGCCATCAGTGCCGACCACTGAGCCGGTTGAAATGGTTGAAGCCGTTGAGCAGACCGCCGAAGCGCTCGCCGCTGCTCAAGACGAGCAAACGACACCCCGAATCGGCGCTCGCGTGGCTGCGTTGTCAACGCCGGAAAAAGCCGCGTTGGCGGCTGCTGCCGCGACCAAGGCCGCTGCGCGCAAAGCGGCGGCCGGTGATAAGAAAGCCTCGAAAAAGAAAACGGTGCAGCCGACCGAAGCCAAGCCTGCGGCGCCGGTCGCCGTCGCCAAAGCGCGCGTGCCGGTGTTGACGCCGGAAGAATTGGAATCGCGCCGCGCCGAAGATAAGCGGGCGCAAGAGTTGATCGCGCGTCAGCAAGAAGATTTGCGTCGCAAGCAAGAGCTGGAAGCGGCGCGGCGCACCAAGAAGGAGCGCGAAGAAGCGGAGAAGGCGGAGAAAGCGGCGCGCCTCGCTGCCGAAAAAGCGGCGCGCGAAGCGCCTGCCGCAGAAAAACCGGCTACCGAATTGAAGGGCACGCTGCATCGTCCGGCGCACAAGAAGGAAGCGAAGAAGGAAAAAACCAAAACCGCGCAGCGCGAAGCAACGGATCGTAACGAAGAAATCCGGCGCGGGCTGAAAACGCGCGGCGGCAGCGCCGCTACCGGTTGGCGTTCGCCCAAGGGCAGCAAAGGCAAGCGCGACGAGAAACCGGAAGTGCAAGCGCCGATCGCGCCGATTGCGCCGGTCGTCCGCGAAGTGGTGGTGCCGGAAACGATTACCGTTGCCGATTTGTCGCACAAGATGTCGGTGAAAGCGGCAGAAGTGATCAAGACGCTGATGAAAATGGGCATGATGGTCACCATCAATCAAATGCTCGATCAGGAAACCGCCATCATCGTCGTTGAAGAAATGGGACACACCGCGATTGCCGCCAAGCCGGACGATCCCGATGCGCTGCTGGTGGCCGACGAAGCGTCGAGCCACAGCAATGCCGAACTGTTGCCGCGCGCGCCGGTCGTCACCGTGATGGGACACGTCGATCATGGCAAAACCTCGTTGCTCGATTACATTCGTCGCACCAAAGTGGCCAGCGGCGAAGCGGGCGGCATCACTCAGCATATCGGCGCGTATCACGTCGAAACGCCGAAGGGCATCATCACTTTCCTCGACACGCCGGGTCATGAAGCGTTCACCGCCATGCGGGCGCGCGGCGCCAAAGTCACCGACATCGTGATTCTGGTGGTCGCTGCCGACGACGGCGTAATGCCGCAAACGAAAGAAGCGATTGCACACGCGCGCGCCGGTAATGCGCCCATCGTCGTCGCCATCAACAAGATTGATAAAGCGGATGCCAACCCCGAACGGGTGCGGCAAGAGTTGGTTGCCGAGAACGTCATCCCCGAAGCCTACGGCGGCGACGTGCAGTTTGTCGAAGTGTCGGCGAAGACCGGCAGCGGCATCGACGCGCTGCTCGACGCCGTGTTGCTGCAAGCGGAAGTGCTGGAATTGAAAGCGCCGAAAGATGCGCCGGGCAAAGGCATCGTGATCGAATCGCGGCTCGACAAAGGGCGCGGCGCGGTTGCGACCGTGCTGGTGCAATCGGGCACGTTGCGGCGCGGCGATGTCGTGCTGGCCGGCGCGGTTTATGGTCGCGTGCGCGCGATGCTCGACGAAAACGGCCGCAACATTAGCGAAGCAGGGCCGTCGATTCCGGTGGAGATTCAAGGCTTGTCGGACGTGCCGATGGCCGGTGAAGATGTGTTGGCGCTGAACGACGAGCGGCGCGCGCGCGAAGTGGCGCTTTTCCGTCAAGGCAAATTCCGCGATGTGCGGTTGGCCAAACAGCAAGCGGCCAAACTCGAAAGCATGTTCGAGCAAATGAGCGACAGCGACGTCAAAACCTTGCCGCTCATCATCAAGGCCGATGCGCAGGGCAGCTACGAGGCACTGCAACAAACACTCACCAAACTTTCGACCCACGAAGTCAAGATCAACGTCGTTCACGCGGCGGTTGGCGGCATCACCGAGTCCGATGTCAATCTGGCGATTGCCTCCAAGGCGGTCATCATCGGCTTCAACACCCGTGCCGATGTGCTGGCGCGCAAACTCGCCGAGAACAACGATATCGAGATTCGTTACTACAATATTATTTACGAGGCTGCCGACGACGTGAAAGCGGCGCTCTCCGGCTTGCTGTCGCCCGAAAAACGCGAGCAACAAATGGGGCTGGTCGATATCCGCGAAGTTTATCGAATTCCGAAAGTCGGCGCCGTTGCCGGTTGCTATGTGCTCGAAGGTCAGGTTCAACGCGGCGCGCGCGTGCGCGTGTTGCGCGATCATGTGGTGCTGCACGACGGCGAACTGGATTCGCTGAAGCGTTTCAAGGACGACGTGAGAGAAGTCAAGGCCGGATTCGAGTGCGGCTTGTCGATCAAGAATTTCCACGATATTCAGCAAGGCGACCAGATCGAAGTGTATCAAGTGGTCGAAATTGCGAGAACACTTTGATGCCATGAAGAAACATTCCGCCCGTCACCATCGCATCGGCGATCAGATTCAGCGTGAGCTGGCCGAACTGCTGCGCGAGCAGATCAAGGACCCGCGCATCGGTTTGGTGACGATCACCGCCGTTGACGTATCCGCCGATTTGTCGCACGCCAAAGTGTATTTCACCAACATGAGCAACGCCGCCGATGCCGCCGCCGCCGAGCAGGCGCTGGTTCGCACGGCGGGTTTTCTGCGTTCCGAAATCGCTCACCGTCTTTCCAGCTTCACCGTGCCGCAACTGCATTTCATCTACGATCGCTCGACCGAGCGCGGGATGCAGATGTCGCGTTTGATCGACGAGGCGGTGAGCAGAGATCAGGGTGTCAGGGATCAGGAATCAGATTCCTGATGAAGCGTACTTGGCGCCGCGTTGATGGCGTTTTATTGCTCGACAAACCGGTCGGAATGTCGTCGAACGCGGCGCTGCAAAAAGCGCGTCGCTTGTTTCAAGCCGAGAAGGGCGGCCACATGGGTACGCTCGACCCGTTCGCGTCCGGCTTGTTGCCGCTGTGTTTCGGCGAAGCCACCAAGTTCTCGCGCTTCGTTCTCGATGCCGACAAAATTTACCGTGCTACTTTGCGTTTGGGGGTGACCACTACCACCGGCGATCCCGAAGGCGAGATCGTCGAGATGCGCGAGGCTGCGCACGTCGGTCTTGCCGCCGTAGAAAAAGCGCTTGCCGATTTTCATGGTGCGCAGCAGCAAGTGCCGCCGCGCCATGCCGCGCTCAAATATCAGGGGCGCGCTTACTACGAATACGCGCGCGCCGGTATCGACATCCCGCGCGAAGCGCGCGCGATTGAAATTCATGCGCTGCGTTTGATTGACTTCGCGTCACCGGTGCTTGTGTTCGAGGCGCAGGTGAGCAAAGGGACGTACATTCGGACGCTGGCCGAAGACCTCGGCGCGGCGTTGGGTTGCGGCGCGCATTTGACCGCGTTGCGGCGGCTGCAAAGCGGGCCGTTTTCGATGGCGGCGGCGTTTTCGCTCGAAGCGCTGGAAGCCGAATCCGAAAGCGAACGAATGCGTCATTTGTTGCCGACGGAAACGCTGGTTCAGGCGCTGCTTCGGGTTGAGCTTGCTCCGGCAGCGGCCAGCCGGTTCAGTCAAGGGCAGCGGTTGGCGTTGCGCGACGTTGGGGATGATGTCGGTACGGATCAGGCGCTTTATGCCGTTTATGCCGAGTCAGATGCCCGTTTTTTGGGCGTTGCCAAAATCCGCGACGGAGCGCTGCGGCCGCTGCGGCTCATCATTTCGTCGTGAGTGGGGCCCTTTTCATGCCAAAAGATTTTCGCGACCACTCATTTCATCTGTAAAACTGGAATAAGGTTGAAATCAAAGGGCTTCCTCAAGCGTTGATCCCTCAACTGCTCCCTTTCTGGGCTATAATATTGCCCTTTTTAAGAGATATCACATGACACGCTTGAAGAAAGCGAAAGGATAAAAGCTATGGCTGTTTCGGTTCAGGAAAAAGCAAAAATCATCACGAATTTTCAACGGATTCCCGGAGACACTGGTTCTCCCGAAGTCCAGGTCGCGCTGCTCACTTCGCGCATCAACGGCTTGAACGGACACTTCAAGGATCACGTCAAGGATCACCATTCCCGTCGCGGTCTGCTCCGCATGGTGTCGCGCCGTCGAAAATTGCTCGATTATCTGAAATCGCGCGATGCCGACAGCTACAAAGCTTTGATCGAAAAGCTCGGGTTGCGCAAGTGAGTCCTGTCGGATACCTCCGATACTTCGCTCGCGCTTCCGGCGTTGAGTGCGCTTCTTTTTATATCGCAATGGATCATTCATTGCTTCGCTTAACTGAGTGACCGTCCACCGTTGCGTGCGGTCTCATTCAAGGGTTATCACATGAACACACCCATCAAGAAGTCCATCGCCTACGGCAGCCACACGCTGACATTGGAAACCGGCGAAATCGCGCGCCAAGCTACCGGCGCCGTGATGGCCAGCCTCGGCGAAACCACCGTGCTGGTTACCGTCGTTGCCGCTAAATCGGCCAAGCCGGGACAAGATTTTTTCCCGCTGACCGTTGATTATCAAGAAAAGACTTACGCCGCCGGCAAAATTCCCGGCGGCTTTTTCAAGCGTGAAGGTCGGCCTTCTGAAAAAGAAACGCTGACTTGCCGTTTGATCGACCGCCCGATTCGTCCGCTTTTCCCGGACGGTTTCTACAACGAAGTGCAAATCGTGGCAACCGTGGTGTCGGTGGATCCTGAAATCGACCCCGACATTCCGGCGATGATCGGCGCGTCGGCGGCGCTGGCGCTGGCCGGCATTCCGTTCAACGGCCCGATTGGCGCGGCGCGCGTCGGCTACATCAACGGTCAGTATGTGCTGAATCCCGACAAGAGCGATTTGCCGAAGTCGGGTCTCGATCTCGTCGTCGCCGGCACCGAAGCCGCCGTGTTGATGGTCGAGTCGGAAGCGAAAGAACTTTCCGAAGAAGTGATGCTGGGCGCCGTGATGTTCGGGCACCAACAGCAACAAGCCGTGATCGACTTGATTCACAGCCTCGTCGAAGAAGGCGGCAAGCCGCTGTGGGATTGGCAGCCGCCGGAGAAAGACCTGCCGCTGATCGACAAAGTGGCCGCTATCGCCGAAGCCGAATTGCGCGAAGCGTATCAACTGCGCTCGAAATCGCAGCGCTCGCAACGCTTGTCCGAAATCGCCGCCAAAGTTCAAAGCGAATGCGGTGCCGACGAAGACCCGGCGCTGGCCGCGCATCTGTCGCAAATCCAGTTCGATCTGGAATCCAAAATTGTTCGCAGTCAAATTCTCTCGGGCGAACCGCGCATCGACGGGCGTGATACACGTACCGTGCGGCCAATCGCCATCCGCACCGGCGTGTTGCCGCGCACCCACGGTTCGGCGCTCTTCACGCGCGGCGAAACGCAGGCGCTGGTGGTGGCGACGCTCGGCACCGCGCGCGACGAGCAAATCATCGACGCGCTGCAAGGCGAATACCGCGACCGCTTCATGCTACACTACAACATGCCGCCTTACGCCACCGGCGAAACCGGCCGCGTCGGCTCGCCGAAGCGTCGCGAAATCGGCCATGGTCGTCTCGCCAAGCGCGCGTTGGTCAACGTGTTGCCGTCAGCGGACGATTTTTCCTATTCGATGCGTGTTGTCTCCGAAATCACCGAATCGAACGGCTCGTCGTCGATGGCGTCGGTGTGCGGCGGCAGCCTGGCACTGATGGATGCCGGCGTGCCGACCTCGGCGCACGTTGCCGGGATCGCGATGGGGCTGATCAAAGAAGGCAGCCGCTTCGCCGTGCTGACCGACATCCTCGGCGACGAAGATCATCTCGGCGATATGGATTTCAAAGTCGCGGGCACCACCAACGGCATCACCGCGCTGCAAATGGATATCAAAATCCAGGGCATCACCAAAGACATCATGGCGGTGGCGCTGTCGCAAGCGCGTGAAGGCCGCATCCACATTCTCGGCTTGATGCAACAAGCGCTGCCGCATTCGCGCGCTGAAATTTCGCAGCACGCGCCGCGCATGATGACCTTCAAGATCAATCCGGAAAAAATCCGCGACGTGATCGGCAAAGGCGGCGCCGTGATTCGCGCGCTGACCGAAGAAACCGGCACCGTGATCGACATCACCGACGACGGCATGGTGACCATCTCGTCGGTCAACGCCGAAGCCTGCAACATCGCGCGCAAACGGATCGAAGAAATCACCGCCGAAGTCGAGATTGGCAAGATTTACGAAGGCACTGTTCTGCGACTGCTCGATTTCGGCGCCATCGTGCAAGTGTTGCCCGGCCGCGACGGTTTGCTGCACATCTCGCAAATCGCCAGAGAGCGCGTCAATCAGGTTTCCGATTACCTGAAAGAAGGGCAAAGCGTTCGCGTCAAAGTGCTGGAAGCTGATGAAAAAGGCAAAATTCGCTTGTCGATGAAAGCCGCTGCCGAAGACGAAGCCGCTCCGGCAAGCGCACCCGAATCGCAAGAGTAATGGCAAGGGCGCTTCGCGAAGCGCCCTTGCAGAATTCCCTTCCTTGCGGGAGGGGCGCAAGAAAATCAAGGGCGGGTTTTAAACCCGCCCTTATGCTTCGCTGAACCGTCAGGAAACGTTGCCTTGGAAATCGGACTCAACGCCGCCTTCATCACCGCCGTTCTGCAAATCATCGCTATCGATATTTTGCTCGGCGGTGATAACGCCATCGTGATCGCGCTGGCCTGCCGTCGTCTCCCGCCCCAACAACGCCGCCTCGGCATTTTCTGGGGTGTGTTGGGCGCTGTCGCGGTACGCATCGTCCTGATCTTTTTCGCGCTGCAACTGCTGAGCCTGCCCGGCCTTAAAATCATCGGCGGGTTGTTGCTGCTGTGGATCGGCGTCAAATTGATTCGCTCCGACGACAATCATCACAACGAAGCCACTGTCGCCGGCAGCACACGTCTCATCGGCGCTATCAAAACCATCATCGTCGCCGACGCGATCATGAGCATCGACAACGTGATCGGCGTTTCCGCCGCTGCGCAAGGCGACCTCGCGCTGGCCGTTTTCGGCATCGTTATCAGTGTGCCGATCATCGTCTGGGGAAGCCGCTTCGTGCTGCGATTGCTCGATCGCTTTCCAGTCATCATCGTGCTGGGCGGCGCTTTGCTCGGCTGGATCGGCGGCGGCATGTTGGTGAGCGACATCGCGTTGCAACCGCTGATTTCCGATTGGCCAAACGGTAGCCACTACCTCGCCGCTGTTGTCGGCGCCATTTTTGTGCCGGTTGTCGGCAAGTGGATCGCAGGGAGAAAAGGGCAACAGAAAAAGTAAAGGAAGACGCCGACGGCTTCATGAGATCGTGTCGTACGGGTTAGCGAAGCGCGTCATCCACGGATAAATTTCGAGGGATCTATCGGGTAAACTCCTGTCTGTACATAACCAAACAGTCCATTGAAAATGGCTGCAAGAAGTTAGATGGTTTCAGGCGGATGGCGGCCTGCGGCCTTATTCGCCTTGCACCTGTTTTCATTTTGGAACGATGCCAATAAAAGTCTTTCCCACCTGAGTCTTTAAAACCGCAGATCGTCGGAATTTTCCTTTAAAGCAAGGGCTTGGCATTCTCAAGTCCTGTCGGTGCGATAAAATCTTACGGACAAGCGAAAACCATGCCAGTCTTGGCGTTATACTAAGCTATGACACAATTTTCTACATTCCTTCTCGATCCGACGCATGTGTTGGCGCTGGCTCGTCAAGTGCTCATCACCGAAGCGCGCGCTATCGAAGCGATGGCGGCGCGGCTCGACCCTGCCTTCGCCGATGCGGTTGCTCGCATTCTCGATTGTCCGGGGCGGGTGATCGTGACCGGCATGGGTAAATCCGGCCACATCGCTCGCAAGATCGCGGCGACGCTGGCTTCGACCGGCACGCCGTCGTTTTTCGTTCACCCGTCGGAAGCGAGCCACGGCGATCTGGGCATGATCATGTCGCAGGATGTGGTGTTGGCGTTGTCCAATTCCGGCGAGACCGATGAGGTGATCGCGTTGATTCCGCATCTCAAGCGCGAGGGTTCGGGGTTGATTGCGATGACCGGCAACGCGCATTCGACGCTCGCGCGCGCTGCCGATGTTGTTCTCGACGCTTCGGTGGAATCGGAAGCTTGCCCGTTGGGCTTGGCGCCGACCACCAGCACAACGGTGGCGCTGGCGCTGGGTGACGCGCTGGCGTTGGCGTTGCTCGATGCGCGCGGTTTCTCCGCCGAAGATTTTGCGCGTTCGCATCCGGGCGGAACACTGGGGCGTCGCTTGTTGACGCGCGTGTCCGACATCATGCGAACCGGCGATGCACTGCCGGTGATTGCGCAGTCGGCAACGTTGCAGGAAGCACTGGTCGTCATCAGCGGCAAGGGCATGGGGATGGCAGCGGTGCTCGACGACGATGCGCGCGTGGTCGGTATTTTTACCGATGGCGATTTGCGGCGTTATCTCGAAAAAAATCGCGATTTGACGATACCGATGCAGCAACTGATGAAAACTTTGCCGCGCACGATCACTGCCGAGCGGTTGGCGGTCGATGCGGTGGCGCTGATGGAATCTGCGCCGAAAATTTCGCAACTGCTGGTAGTTGACGAAGCGCAACATCTGGTCGGCGCGCTGCACATGCACGATCTCTTTCGAGCGAGGATTCTGTGATGGATGCGGACATTCTTCAACGCGCGGCGGCGGTTCGTTTGCTGATCTGCGACGTGGACGGCGTTCTCACTGACGGGCGCATTTATTTCAACGACGACGGCGTCGAGTCGAAAGCGTTTTTCGCTACCGATGGTGTCGGCCTCAAGTTGTTGTTGCGTGCCGGCATCGAAATTGCTTGGATCACCGGCAGTCGCGCACCGGCGGTGGCGCATCGTGCTCGCGCGCTCGGCGTCAAACATGTGGTGATGGGTGTATTCGACAAGTTGACGCCCTGGCGCGAATTGTGCGCGCAACTGAACATCACGCCGGAAGCCTGCGCTTACATCGGCGACGATTTGCCTGATTTGCCGCTGCTGGGCGTTTGCGGTTTGGCGGTCGCCGTGCCGCACGCGCCCGCCGCGCTCAAGCAGGCGGCGCATTACGTGACGCACATGCCGGGCGGCGGCGGCGCCGTGCGCGAAGTGTGCGATCTGATTTTGACGGCGCAAAACAAAACGCCCGATACCGCCATGTTGCGGTCGGCCTAGAGGTTAACCTGACGCTCCGATCATGGTTACGTTACGAGATCGCATTCAACGCTGGGTTTCATGGTTGCCGTTATTGTTTCTGGCGGCGCTGGCGGCGTTGACGTATTGGCTCGATGCGCAAATCAAAACACCCAATGCCGAGCGCGATGCGGCGGCGCGTCACTCCATCGATCTGTTCATCAATCATTTTCACGCGACGCAGTTCAACGCCGACGGTGCGCCGCAACAGCAGTTGACCGCCGTTCACGCCGAACATTTTATCGACGACGATTCGATTGCGCTCGAACAGCCGTACATCGTTCTGCAAAACCCGCAGCAGCCGCGTTTCACGTTGACCGCCGATCGCGCGCAACTGAGCGGCGATCATAAAGACCTCTATCTTCACGGCGCCGTCACCGCCGTTCGTGATGCGCCGTCCGCCGAGACCAAGCAAACGGGCGTTCCCAACGAGCAGATGACGCTGCGCTCCGAATACCTGCATGTGCGTCCCAACGACAATTTTGTGCAAACCGATCAGAAGGCCACGCTGGAGTCAGCGAGCGGCCGTGTCGAATCGGTGGGGATGGAGGTTGACGGCAACACGCACATCATCAAGCTGCACTCCAATGTTCAGGGAATTTTTCAGCCACAACGCCATTGACCCGTTATGACTTTTTCACTCTTTCTTCGCCGCCTTGTTTTGCTGCTCGGTTGTTTGCTTGCCGCGATGCCGACGTTTGCCGAACGCGCGGATCGTGACAAGCCAATTCAGTTCTCCGCCGACAAAAGCGAAGCGATCAATTACGAAACCAAGGTCGCTACCTTGACCGGCAACGTCATCATCACGCAAGGCACCATGATTATTCACGCCGACCGCGTCATCTTTCACCAGAACCCGGATAACACGATGTCGGCCACCGCTTACGGCAAGCCTGTGAGTTTCCGGCAAAAGCGCGACGGTTCCGACGAATATGTCGAAGGCTACGCGCTGCGCGCCGAATACGATGGCCAGAAAGAAGTGCTGGAGTTGTTCGATCAGGCGTTGCTCAAACAAGGTACCGACGAAATTCGCAGCAATTACATTTACTACAACAGCGGCACTGAAACGTTCCGCGCCGAAGGCCGCCCCGATTCCACTTTGCCGCAAGGCAGCACGCCGTCGGGCGAAGAGCGCGTTCACGGCACGTTTCAACCGAAGGGCAAAGACGGCGAGAGCAAGTTGCCGCAGCCGAAGCCGAAACCTGCCGCTCCTTTGAAACCTGACACCAACCTGGAGCCACGGTGAGCTCGTTATCCGCCCATCAACTCAAAAAACGCTACAAGACGCGCATGGTCGTCCACGATGTGTCGTTATCGGTGGCGCGCGGCGAAGTCGTCGGTTTGCTCGGCCCCAACGGCGCCGGTAAAACGACTTGCTTTTATATGATTGTCGGTTTGATTTCCGCCGACGGCGGTCGCATTGAACTCGACGGCGAAAACATTTCGCGTCAGCCGATTCATTTGCGAGCGCGTCGCGGCCTTGCTTATCTGCCGCAGGAAGCATCGATCTTCCGCAAACTCACCGTTGCCGAAAACATTCGCGCGATTCTGGAACTGCAAAATCTCGACGAAGACGCGCTGGCCAATCGCCTCGACGTGTTGCTCGAGGATTTGTCGATCAGCCATCTGGCCGACGCGCCGGCCATTTCCTTGTCCGGCGGCGAGCGGCGGCGTTGTGAGATTGCCCGCGCGCTGGCGTCGCGGCCGCATTTCATTCTGCTCGACGAGCCTTTCGCCGGGGTCGATCCGATTGCCGTGCTCGACATTCAACGCATCATTCGCTTTCTGAAAGAACGCGACATCGGCGTTTTGATTACCGATCACAACGTGCGCGAAACATTGGGTATTTGTGACCGCGCTTACATCATCAACGAAGGCAGCGTGCTGGCGTCCGGCGCGCCCTCGACCATCGTTCATGATGAAGCTGTGCGGAAGGTGTATTTGGGAGAGCATTTCCGGCTGTAGCCGAAAGCGCGCTCGAGTGTCGTATGAGGCCAACGCTCAATCTCAAGGTTTCGCAGCAACTGACGCTGTCGCCGCAATTACAGCAGGCGATACGGTTGCTGCAACTTTCGACGCTGGACTTGAACGAAGAAGTTGAGCGCGCGCTGGAAGACAATCCGCTGATTGAAAACGCCGCCGATAATGGCGAGAATGTGTTTGAAACTTCGCTCGACGTTCCCGATTTTTCGGGCGTTGTTAACGCCGCTTCGACCGAAGAAACCGAAGGCGCGGCAACTGAAAAAGATGCCGACGATACCGCCGAGACGATGAACGATTTTGAAACGTCCGGCGACGAAGAAGATTTCGTGTTGACCAGCGACGAAGGCGGCGGCGTGGCGGAAGGCGAGGAGCGCACGTTTCAATACGCCGCCGGCGTATCGTTGCGCGAACATCTGCTTTCACAATTGGCGCTGACGCCCGCCGATGACAGCATCCGCGCCATCATCAAGGCGCTGATCGACGAGATCGACGACAACGGCTATCTGACCACCAGCTACGAAGCGTTGCGCAGCATTCTTTCAGCACCGAAGTTGTTGACGCGAAAACGCTTTGATGAAGCGCTGCACCTTCTTCAGGATTTCGATCCGGTCGGCGTTGCCGCGCGTTCGCCGGGCGAATGCCTGGAACTGCAACTACGCGCCATGCCCGACAGCCCGGCACAGCGAACGGCGCTCATCATCGTCGAAAAGTTTTTGCCGCTGCTGGCCGCGCACGACAACACCGGCTTGAAAAAAGCCACCCGCGTCAAAGAAGAACTTTTGCGCGATGCCTGTGCGCTGATTCGTCGCTTGAATCCGAAACCGGGGCGCGCGTTCGACAATGACCGAACAAACGCAATCATCCCCGACATCGTGGTGGTGAAGCAGGGGCATCACTGGGTAGCGCGGTTGAACGAAGCCGCCATTCCCAAAATTCGCATCAACAACGTCTATGCTGAAATGCTCTCCGCGAAAAACACCTCGTCCGCCATCTGGTCGAGCCGTTTGCAGGAAGCGCGCTGGCTGGTGCGCAGCATTCAGCAGCGCTTCGACACCATTCTGCGCGTTTCGCAAGCCATTGTGGAGCGGCAACAGCGCTTTTTCGACTATGGTCCCGTAGCGATGCGGCCGATGGTGTTGAAGGACATTGCCGATTTGCTGGACATGCACGAATCGACCATCTCGCGGGCAACGTCGCAAAAATTCATGCTGACGCCGCAAGGCACCGTCGAACTCAAATACTTTTTCGGCAGCCACATCGTCACCAGCGCGGGCGGCGCGGCCTCATCGACTGCCATCCGCGCGCTCATCAAGAAAATGATCGAGGCCGAAACGCCCACCGCGCCGCTTTCCGATCAGAGAATTACCGAATTGCTCGGCAAAGAGGGTATCATAGTGGCAAGGCGCACCGTCGCCAAGTATCGTGAGGCTTTATCCATTCCACCAGCGCATCAACGAAAGGACCTTTGATGATATAAACGGAAATTCGCATGTCGCATCATGGTTGCCGCGCGCTTTCGAGCGCGAAAGTTTGAGGCAATGTTTTTGTTTTTATTCAGGAGTGCTTTATGAACCTTCAACTGACTGGACACCACCTCGATATCACGCCGCCGATCAGGGCCTATGTGGAATCGAAACTGGAACGGATTACCCGTCACTTCGACGAAGTCATCGATGTCAACGTGATTCTTTCAACCGACAAACTGCAACACAAAGTTGAAATGACGCTACACATCGCCGGAAAAGACCTCCACACGGAAAGCATTGATGCCGACATGTATGCCGCTATTGACAATATCATCGACAAGCTGGATCGGCTGGTGCTGAAGCAAAAAGAACGACGAATCGGCCAGCGTGCCAAAACGCCATCGATCAAGCGAATGGCCACAGAAATGGAGTGACGCGGCATAGCGATTCGTCTTTTTACGGCGTATAATTTTTAGATCGTTCGGAGAGCCGGTGAAACCCTTCGCCGGTTCTTCTTTCCTTTTAACTAGCTGTTGACTTTTACTGCTGAACTCTGCCGCTGACCTCATCATGAACGCCAACACTGCTTCTGTATCGATCCTTTCGTTACTGACGCCCGCGCACATCGAAACGGACGTTGTTGCTCATCATCGCGCCGAGCTTTTCGCCGAAATCGGCGCCTTGTTTGCCCGCGACGGCATAGCTGCCAAACCGGTGATCGACGCGCTGGAAGCCCGCGAGAAACTGGGCTCGACGGCGTTGGGACTGGGCGTCGCCATTCCGCACGGACGCATCAAAAATCTGACGCAGGCGCGCGCCGCTTTTTTACGAACGCAAGCGCCGATTGATTTCGACGCACCCGACAAAAAACCGGTCGATCTTTTTTTCGTCTTGCTTGTTCCCGAACAAGCGACCGAACAACACTTGCAACTGCTCTCGGAACTGGCGCAACTGGTTGGCGACCGCGCTTTTCGCGACGAGCTTCATGCCGCCGCCGACGATGCCGCCGTTTTTGCGCTGTTGCAGAGCAAACAACAGTAGTCTAAAAACGCCCTGTTTGGGCTTCGACCCTTTGACTTTGCTCAGGGTCAGCCCGAGCGGTGAGGAAAAGTTCAGCGTTTCTCCGGTGCAGCACTCAGGAAAATTACGTGCATAATAGCGTCTTGCTTCGACGTTTCAACCCCGAGATTTAAGTATGCGTATCGTCACTATCGAAAAACTGTTCAACGACAACAAGGAACGCCTGCAACTGGAGTGGGCGGCCGGGCAGACGGGAGCGCATCGCTTGCTGAAGGGCGAAGAAATCATGCAGCCCACCACCAGCCTGATCGGGCATTTGAACCTGATCCACACTTTCCATGTGCAGGTGTTGGGCGCGGCTGAAATTTCTTATCTCGAAGGCTTGCCCGAGGAGCGCCGCGAGCAAGCGATGAAGCGACTCTTTGCCTCCGAAGAATTGTCCACCATCGTGGTGGCGGGTGACGGCACGCCGCTGTTGCCGCTGCTCAGTCGCTACTGCGACGAACATCATGTGCCGTTGCTGGCTTCGAAGCGCCATTCGCCTTACGTCGTCGATGTGTTGCGTTTGTATTTGTTGCGCGAGCTGGCCGAGCACATCACGCTTCACGGCGTTTTTCTCGACGTGCTCGAAACGGGCGTGCTGATTACCGGCGCCTCGGCTATCGGCAAAAGCGAATTGGCGCTGGAACTGATCACTCGCAGCAACGGGCTGGTTGCTGACGATATCGTCGAGCTGCATCGCATTTCGCCGGACACCATCGAAGGACGTTGCCCGGCATTGCTGCGCGATTTTCTCGAAGTGCGCGGCATCGGCGTTCTCAACATCCGACAAATCTTCGGCGAAACCGCCGTGCGGCCGCGCAAATTGTTGCGACTGATCGTTCATCTCGAAGATTACAACCACGAAACTTTTTCGCAACTCGATCGGCTCGATTCCGCCGCTTCGTTTCAGGACATTCTCGATGTTCCGATTCGCCGCGTTGTTCTGCCGGTGGCTGCCGGACGCAACCTCGCGGTACTGGTCGAAGCGGCTGTGCGCAACTTTGTTCTGAATCAGCGCGGCATCGACAGCACCAAGGAATTCATCGAGCGCCACCGATTGGCGTTGTTGGACGAAGACGAAGCGCTTTGAGATCATGGATCTTTTGCTCATTAGCGGGGTTTCAGGGTCGGGCAAAAGTGTGGCATTGGCAGCGCTGGAAGATTGCGGCTATTACGCCATCAGCAATTTGCCGTTGCCGCTGCTGAAAGACACCGTTTCTTTTTTCGGCAGCACCGATCAGGCGCGTTTGGCGATCACGCTGGAACCCAAAACCGCGCCGAGTTCGCCGCAACTCAACGAAACCCTCGCGGCGCTGCGACGAGACGGTTGGGATGTGCGCCTTCTTTTTCTCGACGCTAAAACCGACACGCTGGTCAAGCGTTTTTCCGAAACCCGTCGCCGCCATCCTTTTTCTTCCGACGAGCGCACATTGACCGAAGCGATTGAGCACGAGCGTCAATGCGTTGCCGGTTTGCGCGAAATCGCTTTTGCGTTCGATACCAGCGATTTGCCGGCGGCGGCATTGCGCGCCTGGATCAAGGAAATCGTCGGCATCGACGCTTCGCGTTTGTTGCTGCTCTTTGAATCGTTTGGCTTCAAACACGGCGTGCCGCTCGATGCCGATCTGGTGTTCGACGTGCGTTGCTTGCCCAACCCGCATTACGAACCGGAGCTGGCGCCGTTGACGGGACGCGATGCGCCGGTCGCTGCATTTCTCGAAGCCTCGCCGGATGTTGAGCGAATGTTCAACGACATCAGTCGCTTCGTTTCGAGTTGGCTGCCCGATTATGCGCGCGACAATCGCAACTATCTGACCGTTGCCGTCGGTTGTACCGGCGGTCGTCATCGCTCGGTCTATCTGGTCGAGCGTTTGTCCGCACAGTTTCGACAGCATTATCAAGTCATCACCCGTCATCGTGAAATGAGTGCGACGACGAATCCGGAAAAGTCGGGGTAGGGGGTGCGCTGAATAACTTTTGCGCCTTACATCCCATCCCGATCCGCAATGCCCACTTTCGCTCGATCTATTCAGCGCATCCCTGTTAAAATACGTGAGCACACAAGAATGTGCTTTTCTTAAAACTATTTTCACAGTGTCCTCTACCCTCGAATTCCAGAAGATCAGCAAGAGCTACCGCGTCAAAGGGCGCGACATACCGGCAGTGGTCGATGTTGACCTGAGCGTGATTGCCGGGGAAGTGTTCGGCGTGATCGGCCATTCCGGCGCCGGAAAATCGACGCTGATCCGGCTCATCAACCTGCTCGAACGCCCCAGCGGTGGCCGCGTTCTGATTGACGGCGAGGACGTGACGCGCCTTGACGACGCCGGTCTGCGCGCACTGCGCCAGCGCATCGGCATGATCTTCCAGCATTTCAATTTGCTGTCGGCCAAGACCGTGGCCGACAATATCGCTTTTCCGCTGCGGATCGCCGGCCAGCACAGCGCCGCCGAAATTCACCAGCGCGTGGCCGAGTTGATTGAGCGCGTCGGGCTGACCGAGCACGCCCACAAATACCCGGCCCAATTGTCGGGCGGGCAGAAGCAGCGCGTCGGCATCGCCCGGGCGCTGGCGACGCAGCCCCGGATTCTGCTGTGCGACGAGGCGACGTCGGCGCTCGATCCGCAAACCACGCAATCGGTGCTGCGGCTGCTTGACGAGATCAACCGCGAGCTGCGCTTGACCATCGTCCTGATTACCCATGAAATGAACGTGATCCGCACGCTGTGCGACCGCGTCGCCGTGCTCGACTCGGGCCGCATCGTCGAATCCGGCAACGTGGCGGATGTTTTCCTGCATCCGCAGCATCCGACCTCGCGGCGTTTCGTCTACGAATCCGAAGACATCGACGAGGGCACGCTCCACGCCGCGTTTTCGCAGGTCAGCGGACGGCTGGTGCGGCTGACGTTTCGCGGCGCGGCGACCTATGAGCCGATATTGGGGCGCATTACCCGTCAATACGGTGTCGATTTCAGCATTCTGACGGGCCGCATCGACCGCATCAAACACACGCCTTATGGGCAACTGGTGCTGGGATTGAGTGATCGCGATCAGGGACACAGCATCGGCGAAGCCTTGCGTTGCTTTCGCGAAGAAGGTCTCACCGTGGAGGAGATTAACTAATGGAATTTTTCACCACGCTGCCCTGGCCCGATATCTGGGAGGCCACGCTCGACACGCTGCTGATGCTCGGCGCTTCGTTCATCTTCACGCTGGTGCTGGGCCTGCCGCTCGGTATTTTGCTGTTCCTCACCGGCAAACACCAGATTCTCGAAAGGCCGCGCTTTTACGCCGTGCTGTCGTTCATCGTCAACGTGTTGCGTTCGGTGCCGTTCATCATTTTAATCATCGTGCTGATTCCGTTCACCTTGCTGCTGATCGGCACGTCGCTGGGCGTGGCCGGGGCCATTCCGCCGCTGGTGATCGGCGCGGCGCCGTTTTTTGCCCGCCTCGTGGAAACGGCGCTGCGGGAGGTCGATCACGGTATCATCGAAGCCGTGCAGTCGA
>WRFN01000019.1 GCA_009778785.1 Betaproteobacteria bacterium
CATTCACCGGAAGCGAAAGAATTGGCAAATCCAGCGGCGCGAGCCGCAACCTGAGCGGCGTGTTCCTCTAAACTTTGCCACTTCTCTTCTGGCTGATTTTTCAAGCTGTGAGCATAGTTCATCATTGCATTCATTCGTAAAGAGAGAAGATTAAGGCCCAGCCTTTCAGGCTAACAACATTCAGCCGGTAGTTGATTATAACCGTCAGCTTGAACCCCTGTGATGGTGGGCATTGCTTATGGTACTTCTGCTTGCCACGCAGGTAGTAATTCTGGTACGCCTATACGCGCCAAGCGCTCTTTCAAAGAAGAACGTGTTCCGCTATCTCGCCCGTTTGCCAACCCAGCATGATGTCCGGCAACGATATAAGCCAGCAATAATCCAAGTTTGTCTCCGTAGTATTCGATTGCTTGCTGCGCGCCTTGAACCGCGTGTTCAGCGCGGATGCTCTCGCCGGAAATACGACGCTGAACTTCTTCTGTATATTTGCCCAGATCATGCAATAACCCAGCGATATGCGCCAACTCTGCAGCGTTGAAGCTTTCGGCAAAATCCGCGGCCAGCTTGGCAACATTGGTCAAATGGTTATCAAGAAGCTGCCAGTCAGAGCGATCCTGACAAGAGCCGGAGTGTGCATAGAAACGTTTTGGTGTTTTGGGGAAGTCAGCAGCCGACATCATGTTCTCCTTTCATTCTTTATGTTTTGCTGTTTTGCGGTAAATCAGATTTGTTGATCTCTTTAATAATATCGCCAACCACTTCTTTGTGATTCATGATGAAGCTGTGGGCAGCGCGGATTTCGACGCGGCGGATATTCGGCGGTGTTTCGGGAAGCAGGGTTTCGGTCACGCTGAGAATTACGTCGTTCGCTTCATCGCCAAACGGTGAGAAGCGCCCGCGCCAGCCGCGGGCGCCGACGTAAACGGTTGTCGGCATCGATGGGATCGGCAACGCGGCCATGAATGTCGGATCGGCCAGCAATTGCCCCATCTCACCGGCCAGCCATCGGTAGGGAAGGTGCGGCGCAAAGCGTCGCGCCAATCGACAAACAACGGTCGGCGGCGTCAATAGAAAGCAAGTCAGCGGCGGCGCAGTCAATTCGGGCAGCACGCTGCGTATCAATACGGTTCCCAGCGAATGGCCGATGAGCACATACGGCGTTTTCATCGCAGCGATTCGCGCGCGTAATCGCGCTTGACACGCTGCGAAGCGCTCGAAGGTGACGGAATAGCCGAAGCAGCGCGCATCAATGTTTGCTGTGCGCAATCGTCGCGCCAGCCACACCATTGAAAGGGGAGTGCGACCCATGCCGTGGAGCAGGAGTGCTGAGAGATTCATGGGCATCGGGAATCGGGGGCGGGGTTCATGGTGAAGATTGCGGTGTTTGTTCCTGACTATTATCTACTTTTACCCATGTTTTGGCACATGTGTTACCTATATGTGGAGTCTGTACACCATCCCATTCGCAGGGACGCAGAATGCCGTCCCTAGGAGGATTCTTGCTCTCTTGGCGATTTTTCAATTCGCGTTATAATGAGAAATGAAGGCGCCGATTTGAACCAGCTTGCGGGCGCGTAATAAATCCGGCTAAAGTGGCACATTCACTGCCCGTCAGCCGTAAGCTGGTCGGGCTTTTTTGTTGAATGTTTGGATAACGGGTTGGCTATCAAGGCAAAACCGGACGAGGTGGCAAAATGGTTTCTCCATTAGCAACGAGAATGGACGGCGTGGCGCATTCGGTCGGCGCGGTGACGCCGCAATGCGCGCGTTTCACGACGCCGTTACCGCTGGCGTGCAGCGCCACGCTCGATTCGTTCGAGTTAGCTTACGAGACTTACGGCACGCTGAATAGTGAGCGTTCGAATGCGGTGCTGATTTGTCACGCGCTGAATGCGTCGCACCATGTCGCCGGTTATTACGAAGACGAGCCGGACAATGTCGGCTGGTGGGACAACATGGTTGGCCCCGGCAAGCCGCTCGACACGACGCGTTTTTTTGTCGTCAGTGTCAACAATCTCGGCAGTTGTTTCGGATCAAGCGGGCCGGTGTCGATCAATCCGGCGACAGGACAACCGTGGGGCGCCGATTTTCCGCTGGTGACAGTCGAGGATTGGGTGGACGCGCAGGCGCGGCTGGCTGATTATCTCGGCGTTTCGCGCTGGGCGGCGGTGATGGGCGGCTCGCTCGGCGGAATGCAAACTTTGTGTTGGGCGATTCGCTATCCGATGCGATTGATGCACGGGTTAGTGATCGCGTCGGCGCCGAAGTTGTCGGCGGAAAACATCGCGTTCAATGAAGTGGCGCGACAGGCGATTCTCTCTGACCCGGATTTTTTTGACGGCCATTACGCGCGATACGACACGCGCCCGCGCCGCGGTTTGCGAGTGGCGCGGATGCTGGGGCACATCACCTATTTGTCGGGCGAGCAGATGGAGGAAAAGTTCGGCCGGCAGTTGCGCGAAGGTTTGAAATTTTCGTTCGCGCCCGAGTTTCAGATCGAATCGTATCTGCGCCATCAGGGTGAAAAGTTCGCCGGTTATTTCGACGCCAACACGTATTTGCGAATCACCAAGGCGCTCGACTATTTCGATCCGGCGGCGGCGCACAACGGCGATTTGACGAAGGCGATGGAAGATGCGCGTTGCGCGTTTCTCGTAATCTCGTTCACGACCGACTGGCGTTTTCCCTCCGAGCGTTCGCGCGAAATCGTGCGCGCGTTGATCGACAACCGGCGCGATGTTTCTTACGCCGAAATCGACGCGCCGAATGGACACGACGCTTTTCTGCACGACGATGTGCAATACCACGCGACGGTGCGAACGTACTATGATCGCATCGCCGCCGATCTCAGCGAGCGGGAGGCGACATCATGAGCAATGATTTCAAGAACGCGACGACGACAAAAGTGCGCAGCGACTTTTCGTTGATTGCGGATTGGGTGATGCCTGGCGCGCGGGTGCTCGATCTGGGTTGCAGCGACGGCAATTTGCTGGCGTATCTGCGGCGGTCGCGGCAAGCGACGGGCTACGGCATCGAAATTTCCATCGAAGGCGTTAAGGCCAGCATCGCCAATCGCGTTAACGTGTTGCAACGCGATTTGGAAGGCGGGTTGGCCGATTTTTCCGACGGCAGTTTCGACTGCGTAATTTTGTCGCAGACACTGCAAGCGATGCACCGACTGGAAGCGTTGATCGAAAGCATGTTGCGGGTAGGGCGCGAAGCGATCGTCACCTTCCCGAACTTCGGGCATTGGTCACACCGCTGGCAAATTTTGCGTGGGCGGATGCCGGTGTCCGAATCGTTACCGTATCAGTGGTACAACACGCCGAACATTCATTTGTGTACTGTTCAGGACTTTGACTATTTTTTGACCAAACGCGGTTATCGCATTCTGGCGCGGCAAGTGTTGGCCGACGATGAACCGGTAACGTTTCTGCCGAACGTATTCGGGCAATTGGCGTTGTATCGGTTCAAGAAGGGAGATTCATGATGTCGAGGCACGGCGCGCTGTGCTCCGACGAAACGCTTCCATGAGAACATAGGGGCGGGTTTAAAACCCGCCCCCCTACTGTCTTGCGTTTATCGTCATCTCTCGCAACAGCGAGAGGTCGGCGTTGATGGGTTTCGCTGTCGTTCTACCCATCCTGCCAAAGACGATCAGCGATCAGCTTGCCTTCAATCCCAAGCGCCGCCGCATCGCGGTCTTTTTAACGAGCGCGTCGGCGAGGGTGTAGTTCTCCAGCGATTTGTACATCGCTTGATGTGCTTCACCCAAAAAACTCTTGAGCGCGCAGACGCCGGTCAGTCGGCAATCGTCGGTGATGTCGCGGTCACACTTGAAACAGGCCACGAGGGGAATGTCGGATTCGCAATCGTGAATCAGTTTGCCGATGTTGATTTTTTCGGGAGGACGCGCCAAGCGCATGCCGCCGCCTTTGCCGCGCATGGTTTCGATATAGCCGTTGCGTGACAGAAAGTTGACGACTTTCATCAGGTGGTTGTTGGAGATGTCGTGGGCGTCGGCAATTTCGCGGCGGGTCACAAGGGTCGCATCTTTGAGAGCGAGATAAATCAGAGTACGCAGTGAGTAGTCGGTGAAGGTATTGAGTCGCATAATCGCTTTTTACGATTTTAAAATAGGAACAATCCAAATATTGTCAATGAGATGATAAATAATGTCAACGGGCATGAAGCAAAACTTTTGTATTTTGCAAATGATTTGGGGTGGTTTTCATGTCGAGCGTCATGGAGTGTTCTTGTGTTATCAAGGTATGTTATTTGTTATTCCATGCGGCTTCCGGCTTGCAAGGTTCGCCCCGACAGAAACGCTGCTACGGTTTGACGCTTACCGCCGGCGGGCTGCAATTCAAGAATTCTGAGCGCGCTGTTTCGACAAGCGATGTCGATCCCCTGTGGGCGTGCTGCCAACACGGTGCCGGGTACGGCATCGGGGACATCCGACAAAAGCGTTGCTTGCCAGATTTTGAGCGGCGCGGCGTTCAGCAACGTGTAAGCGCCCGGCGCGGGGGCAAAGGCGCGGACAGCGCGCTCGATCACGGCGGCGTCTTGCGACCAGTCGATACACAGTTGCGCTTTGTCGATTTTAGCGGCGTAGGTGGCAAGCGCGTCATCTTGCGGAACGCTGGCCAACAGCGCGCCTGTTTTTTTCAGATGACGCAGCGCGTCGATGGTCATTGCCGCGCCGACGGCGGCAAGGGTTTCGTGCAGACTGCCGGAGGTGTCGTCGGGTTTGATCGGCACTTCCCGCGCGGCAATCATCGCGCCGGTATCGAGGCCGGCGTCCATCTGCATCAGGGTGATGCCGGTTTTGGCGTCACCGGCCAGCAACGCATGCTGGATCGGCGCCGCGCCGCGCCAGCGCGGCAGCAGCGACGCATGCACATTCAAACAGCCGAAGCGCGGCCAAGCGAGAATGGCCGGCGGCAGAATCAGCCCGTAAGCCGCGACAACCAGCACGTCGATTTGTTGCGTCAGCAAGAACGCGCGCGAGTCGTCGGTTTTCAGCGTCGGCGGTTGCAACACCGTGATCTCGTTGGCGACGGCAAGTTTTTTGACCGGCGAGGCCGTCAGCTTCAAGCCCCGTCCCTGCGGGCGGTCTGGCTGAGTGAACACGAACTCCGGCGTGAAACCGCTCCCGATCAAGGCGGCAAGAACGGTGGCGGAAAATTCAGGGGTGCCGGCAAAAGCGAGACGCATGGCGGGAATCCGACTCAGGGTTACATGGTCATGCGCTGCTGTTTGCGCAACTTGGCGGCGACACGCGAGCGTTTCAGCGCCGACAGGTAATCGACGAAAACTTTGCCGTGCAGGTGGTCAATTTCATGCTGAATACATACGGCGAGCAAGCCTTCAGCGTCAAATTTCGTGTAAACGCCCTCCTCGTTCATGGCGCGAACGGTAACAGCTTCAGCGCGCTTTATTTCATCGTAATAACCCGGCACCGACAGGCAACCCTCCTCGCCATAGACCTCGCCGCGGCTCTCCAGAATTTCCGGGTTGATGAGCACCATCAGCGAATCCTTCTCCTCGGAAACGTCTATCACTATGATTTGTTGGTGAAAATCCACCTGTGTGGCCGCCAGCCCGATGCCCGGCGCGGCGTACATGGTCTCGGCCATATCGCGGATCGTTTGCCGGATTTCAGGTGTGATTTCGGCGACTGGACTGGCGATAATCCTTAGCCGGGGGCTCGGGTATTCGAGCACGGGAAGCAATGCCATACAACACTCCTCGAAAACTGTGCAGGTTTTGCATGCAAAATGCGTTACAAGTCTTTATTTTGTGGTACTTTATTCAGAAATCAACACCCGCTTTCCCGTAGAGAGGGATCTCATGATGCGACAAAAGTCTAACACGGCCGTCAAGGCCTTTGCTCTAATCGTTGCAGTTTGTTTGAGCTGGAGCGCCATGGCGCAAAAAACGGATGATGACAAACTGACTGTTCGTAGTGATGCGCCGGATCGTTACACAGTGCAAAAGGGTGACACGCTCTGGAGCATCGCCGGAAAATATCTTGACAAACCCTGGCGCTGGCACGAAATCTGGGATATGAACAAAGACCAGATCAAAAGTCCGCAGCGTCTTCATGTGGGCGACGTGCTCATTTTGAAGCGCAACGTCAGCAACGAAGACAAGCCGCAACTGACGATTGAAAAAATTTCGCCAACCGTGCGCTCATCGCCGTTGCCACACACGGAGATACCAAGCATTCCGCCGGCCGATCTGGAACCGTTCCTGACGCGCTCGTTCATCGGTGACGCGAGCAGCCTCGCCAACGCCGCCGAGATCATCGAAGCGCGCGACCGTTCCCGTATCCTGCAAGGCACCAACGATTTCGTTTACGCTATCGGCGTGACGCAAGACAAAGGTTTGCGCTGGAATCTTTTCCGTCCGGGCAAACCGATCCGCGACATCGAAGGCAAAGTGCTGGGCATCGAGTACAAATTCCTCGGCTACGCCGAAGTTGACAAGTTCGGCGGCGACCCTAATGAAGCAAGCACGCTTCGCATCCTGTCTTCCAACGAAGAAATCAGTGTGGGCGACCGCCTGATTCCGGTTCCGAGCGAAGTGATTCTGAACTACGCGCCGCACGCGCCGGATCGCAAAGTCGAAGCGTTCGTCGTTTCCTCGTTCCGTGGCGCCACCGAAATGGGTCGCGGTGAAGTGGTCGTGATCGATCAGGGCGAGAAACAAGGCATCGAAGTCGGGCATGTGCTGGCAGTGTATCGGCAAATCACGCCGATTGCCGATCCGCGCCCGAACACCGCGCACGAACAAATCGTTCGCGGCTTCGATCAAACCACTTGGTACAAAAAGCCGAACATGATCAAAGTGCCGGACGAACGCATTGCGCTGGCTTTCGTTTTCCGCACGTTTGACAATGCGTCTTACGCGATCATGCTCAACACGACCAGCACGGTCAACGTCGGCGACTTCGTGCGCAATCCGTAAGCGCATCGCCAACGCGAATGACGGACAACATTAACGACGCCACCCGCGCGCAAGCTTGGGTGGCGTTGGCTTTGTGGGGGTTGTCGGCGCCGGTTCTGGCGCGGCTCCTGCGAGAATTCAAAACACCGGAAGCCGTACTGGCCGCGTCGCCATCGGGACTGGCGCCTTTTGTGCCAAAAGCAACGCTGGCGCGACTGCAATCGCCCGATCCTGAACGGCTGGCCTCTGCGCACGCCTGGTTAACCGAAGCCGGCCATCAACTCATCACTTGGGACGACTCCGATTATCCGTCGGTACTCCTCGAATTGAACGACGCGCCGCCGATCTTCTTCTTCGTCGGCCAACGAGAACTGTTGTCGCGTCCGGCGCTCGCCATCGTCGGCAGTCGCAACGCCACCCCGCAAGGATTGGACAACGCCCGCGCTTTCGCCGCCGCGTTATCGCAAGCGGGCGTGACCATCATCTCGGGCATGGCGTTGGGTATCGATGCCGCCGCGCACGAAGGCGGCTTGACCGGCGTCGGCTCCAGCTTGGCAGTGATCGGCACCGGCCCCGACCGCGTTTATCCGGCACGCAACCACGCGCTCGCGCATCAGCTCGCCGCCAAAGGCGGCATCCTCTCCGAATTTCTGCCGGGTACACCGCCGATACCGGCAAACTTTCCGCGTCGCAATCGAATCATCAGCGGCTTGGCGCAAGGCGTGCTCATCGTCGAAGCATCGCTGTCATCCGGCTCACTCATCACGGCGCGACTAGCCGGCGAACAAGGGCGCGAAGTTTTCGCTGTGCCGGGATCGATCCATTCGCCGTTCTCCAAAGGCTGTCACAAACTGATCCGCGAAGGCGCCAAACTCGTTGAAACCGCGCAAGATATCCTCGACGAACTTCCTGCGCTGCGGCAAGCGTCGCTGAAAAAAGCATCCGCCGAAGCCACGCAAAAAAACGAAAATGCCACTGAAAGTGCCGCCGAAAAAACAACTGCCGATACCGCTTCCGGTTTGTTGGCCGCACTCGGCCACGACCCCGTTGATCTCGACACTTTAGTCGCGCGTACCGGCCGCAGCGCCGAAGCGCTGCAAGCGGAACTGGTTGTGCTCGAACTGCAAGAGCGCGTCGCGGCACTGCCCGGCGGGCGCTGGCAAACGCGGTAATGTTTTTACTCAAGCGCGTTGAGAAATTTATTTTTCCTCTTGCGCTATATCAGTGAAACGTTGAACCCTTCCCAACCGTTCGGGCTGAGCCTGTCGAAGCCCCCGCGAATCAACGTAGGGGCGCTTCGCGAAGCGCCCCTATACTGTTCCGATACCTGATTCTTCTCACTCCGGCGGCGTGTATCCCGCCGCCTGCTCTGCGCCGTCGCCGAAAAAATACGCTTCGGTTTGTTGCGCCAGCCAGCGACGCGATTCGGGATCGGCCATGTTCAGCCGGTGTTCGTTGACCAGCATGGTTTGCTGACGTATCCATTGTTGCCACGCTTCTTTGGAAACGCTTTCAAAAATCCGCTTGCCCAACGCTCCCGGATACGGCGGAAAATCCAGTCCTTCGGCTTCTTGCCCCAATTTCACACAATGCACCCAATGCGCCATCGTTCCTCCTCACTCAATGTTTGATTACAGTTTTTTCCAATAAACTTGCGAGCGACGCTGATAGTTGTACAGCTCGCGTTTTTCTTTCGGCAAGCGCGACACTTGCTCCGGCCGGAAGCCGCGTTCGATGAACCAGTGCGCCGTGCGCGTCGTCAGCACGAACAATTCTTTCAGGCCGATTTTGCGCGCCCATCCTTCGATGTGCTGTAGTAAGGTTTCGCCGTAGCCTTCGCGCTGGAATTCAGGGTGCACGGCCAGCGCCGCCATTTCGCCGATTTTCTCCCCGGGGAACGGCGTCAACGCGGCGCAACCGATGATCAGGTTATCGTATTCGACAAGGATGAAGCGCTCGATCTCGGCTTCTAACCGTTCGCGTGAGCGGCGCACCAGAATGCCTTGCGCTTCGAGCGGTTCGATCAGCGCCAGCACGCTGCCGATGTCGTCGATGGTGGCCGTGCGGAAAATCGCCAGCGGTTGTGGTGCCAACATCGTTCCCACGCCTTGCCGCGTAAAGAGTTCGAGCAGCAGGGACCCGTCTTTGCGACTGGACAGAAAATGGACACGCGGCACGCCGCCGCGACAAGCGTACATCGCTCGCGGCAAATACACCCGTTGCTGCGGCGACAGTTTGTTCGGCTTCTTCATCAGCTTGACGGCGTCGTCCATCGAGATGCTGTCGAGCATCTTGCGGCCTTTGCGAATTCCGTCGTCTTCCGAGAGGAAAATCAGTTTCATCGCCTCCAGCAACACGGCCACTTTGGCGGCGACTTCTTCGAGCGACAGGTTGAAAATCTCGCCGGTCGGCGAATAACCGAGCGGCGAAATCAGCACGATATCGCCGTCGTCGAGGCGTTGCTGTATCGCTTCGCGGTCGATGCGCCGCACTTCGCCGGTCAGTTGCATATCGACGCCGTCGATCACGCCCATCGGTTTTGCCGTCAGATAGTTACCGCTCGACACGCGATTGCGCGCCCCCGCCATCGGCGAATTGGCCAACCCCAACGACAGCAACGCTTCGATGCGGCTGCGCACTTGTCCCGCCGCTTCCAGCACGCAGTCCATCGTGTCGGCGTCGGTGACGCGCACCCCCTCGGAAAAACGCGCTTCGATGTTTTGCTGCTTCAGAATCTCGTCGATCTGCGGCCTCATGCCGTGCACCACGATGAGGCGCACGCCCAGGCTGTGCAAAAGATTCAAATCATGAACGATGCCGAGAAAGGCATCGTCGGCCACGACTTCGCCGCCCAGCGCGATAACAAAAGTGTTTTCGCGAAACGCATAGATGTACGGCGCGGCCGCGCGAATTCCCTGCACGAAAGTGCGCAAGGCGGTCGGCGAGGTGAGTTCAAGAGTGCTCATGGCATCCAGGCAGGCTGTGGTGAATTACGGAAAGATTATATCTTCGTGTTTTCTCAAGATTGGCATGTTCGGGTAAAAGCGGTGGCGCTTTGTCGGGCTTTTGTTGTCTTGGCAACATCTCAACCGTTCGGGCTGAGCCTGTCAAAGCCCTCAAGAATGCGCTGCTTGCCCTTCGACGGGCTCAGGGCGAACGGAATAAGTCTGCACATCCCCGGCAAAACCGGATGCGCCAGCCGCCCGTTTCCGGGATAATCTCGAAATGAACACCGCACCGAACACGATTCTCGACTCCCTGAACCCCGAACAACGCGCCGCCGTGACGCTGCCGCAAGGCTCGGCGCTCATCCTCGCCGGCGCCGGCAGCGGCAAAACGCGGGTGCTGACCTCCCGGATTGCCTGGCTGCTGGCCAACGGCCAAGCGTTGCCGCGCTCGATTCTCGCGGTGACCTTCACCAACAAGGCAGCGCGCGAAATGCTGGCGCGCTTGTCGGTGTTGACGCCGCTTCAAACGCGCGGCATGTGGATTGGCACCTTCCACGGCCTGTGTAACCGGATGTTGCGCGCCCACCACCGTGACGCCAATCTTCCCGCGTTGTTTCAAATCATGGACACCGCCGATCAACTGTCGTCGATCAAGCGGCTTTACCGCGCGCATCAGATCGACGACGAGCGCTTCCCGCCCAAAGCGTTGCAATGGTTCATTCAGAACGCCAAGGAAGAAGGCTTGCGCCCCAACGCCGTCGAAGCAACGCACGATCACGCCCGCCGAATGGTCGAGCATTACGCGCTCTACGAAGCGCAGTGCCAACGCGAAGGTGTCGTCGATTTTGGCGAACTGCTGTTGCGCAGCTACGAATTGCTGGAGACGCGACCGCCGTTGCGCGACCATTATCGGCAACGCTTCACACACTTATTCGTCGATGAGTTTCAAGACACCAACGTGTTGCAATACTGCTGGCTGCAATTGTTGACCGGGCCGGAAGCGTCGGTGTTCGCCGTTGGCGACGACGATCAGTCGATCTACGCTTTTCGCGGCGCCAACGTCGGCAACATGCAACGCTTCGAGCACGATTTTGCGCGCCCCGATAAACCGGTGCGCATCGTCAAGCTGGAACAAAATTACCGCTCGCACGGCCACATTCTCGACGCCGCCAACGCGCTGATTCGCCACAATCAGGCGCGTATGGGCAAAAATTTGTGGACGGAAGCGCCGCACGGCGAACCGCTGTCGGTGTTTGCCGCCGAAAACGATTTTGAAGAAGCGCAATTCGTCACCGACACCGCCAAAGAGCAAGCCGAACAAGGCGTGCCGCTTTCCGACATCGCCGTGCTGTACCGCTCGAACGCGCAATCGCGCGTGCTTGAACACGCCTTGTTTTCCGCCGGTTTGCCTTATCGCGTTTACGGCGGGTTGCGCTTTTTTGAGCGCGCCGAAATCAAACACGCGCTGGCGTACCTGCGCTTGATGGCTTCGCCCGACGACGACGGCGCGTTGCTGCGAATCATCAATTTTCCGCCGCGCGGCATCGGCGCGCGTACGCTGGAACAGTTGCAGGCGAGTGCTCGCGAGCAAGGCGTCTCGCTGTGGCAAGCCGCGTGCTCGGGCGCCGTCAGCAGCAAATCGGGTGCGCACATCGTTGCCTTCGTTCAACTCATCGAGCGATGTCGCCAGGAATCGGCGCCGCTGCCGTTGCCGGAAATGATCGAACAAATGCTCGAAACCTCCGGCCTCAACGCGCATTATCGGCAAGAGCGTGAAGGCGAAGAGCGTTTGCAAAACCTCGCCGAACTGGTCGCCGCCGCGCGCCTTTTTCTCGAAGAGCGCGACATCGAACACCCGTCCAGCGAGAGTGACGAAACTCCGGTCGAAGACAGCAACGGCAACACCGCCATGTTGACTGCCTTCCTCACCCACGCTGCGCTGGAAGCGGGCGACACGCAAGCCGACGATGGGCGACCGGCGATGCAACTGATGACCATGCACGCCGCCAAAGGTTTGGAGTTTCACACTGTTTTCATCACCGGCCTTGAAGAAGGCTTGTTCCCGCACGAAAACAGTTTGCAGGAAACTCACGGCCTCGAAGAAGAACGGCGCTTGATGTATGTGGCAATCACGCGCGCGCGCCGTCGCTTGTATCTGACTTACGCGCAAACGCGACGCTTGCACGGGCAGACCCGCTACAACTTGCCGTCGCGCTTCCTCGCCGAATTACCGAGTGAACTGTTGCAATGGTTGTCACCGTCGCCATCGCATGATTCATCATCGCGGAACAAACCGGCGTATCGCCAAACTTTTTACGATGACGACGAGGCCGCTTCGTCTGCTGGCGCGCGCCATCGTTCGCACACAAGTGCAACATCAACGACAGCGCGCAGTAGAAACATAAATGCGAGCAGCACCGTGCCGCGCGTGACGCCACCCAAACCAATGCCGTCCATCCATACCCGCGCCGGCAATTTCAGAATCGGTCAAAGCGTACGTCACGCCAAATTCGGTCAAGGCATGATCGTCGATGCCGAAGGCGGCGGTAACGATACGCGCGTTCAAATCAACTTCCGCGATGCCGGCCTCAAATGGTTGTCGCTGGCGCATACCACGCTGGAAGCGATGTAGATTTCAACGTGTTGCGGCGTCGGCCGGTCAGTCGAATGAATTCGGTCATCGTGATGCGCGCCCCTTGAGCCCGCCAATCAGCGCTGGCAAGCCCAAAACTTCGGGCGTGATTTGGCGGGCATCGATGCAGGACATGACCCAATAACACGCCCATTGACCCCCCTTTTTTCGTCAACCGGATAAAGGTGGCGGATTACCGCAGTACGCGCTTTTTCAGATTTTCCAAAGCGTCCGCCGAAATATCAGCGTTCGAGAAATCTTCATAGCGAAGCAGGTCAGCGATGCGATGAAGCACCGCAGGATTGTTGTTGCGCAACACCGTTTCCAGGAAGTCAAACAAATCGGCACGCTTGAATACTTTGATCAACAGTCCGTCCAACTCGAAAGTGCACGTCTCGCACCATTTTTCAAAGTGCGCTTTGATCCGGTCGATCACCAAGCCCTTTTGGCGTTCGGTGAAATCAACCAGGCTCAGCGAGCGGATGAAATCAGCGAAACTCTGGCACTCAAACAACGCATCATTGGACAGCATGTAATGCACAAACACGAAATCATCGTCCGAAAGAGTGCGCTTGCCCGGATAAACCGACGCCAATAAATGGATCGCCCTTCTTCTCTGGCTCTCGGGCACGGCTTCAAAATACGCTTTCAACGCCGCACCCGCCGCGTCGCCTTGCAGCATGGCTTCTATTTCGTTTTTGATTTCGAGGTCTTTGTTTCTCACGGCCAAGTTTCCTTGATCATCACGGCAAGTCCTTTCATTGTCCGCCTGAACAACGTTCTCAAAGCAACTATCTCGTTAGCGGTCAGGATGGGAAAGTGTTTTCACCTCGCACCGGATAACACAAAGAGCCGCTCATTGTGCCCGCCTCACAAATCGCGCCAGCCGAATCCTTCGTCCTGATCGGCGATGCCGATCCAGTCGGGCGTGCAATTCAGCACTTGCGCCAGCGCGGCGCGCGCTTTGTCGGGGTGGTTGTTCTGTTGCGACAAGTGCGCCGCGATAACGTGTTGCAGCGATGAACCGTCAATCGCCGCCAGCAACGCCGCCGCCGCTTCGTTGTGCAGATGGCCGAGGCGGCCGCTGATGCGTTGTTTGAGCGAATACGGATAGGGGCCGTTGAGCAACAAGTCGAGGTCGTGGTTGCATTCGAGCACCAGCGCATCGCAGCCGCTGATTTGCGCTTCGATGTGGGTCGTTGACGCGCCGATGTCGGTGAGCGTGACCAACCGATGGGCGCCGTCGCTGACGATGAATTGCACCGGCTCGCGCGCGTCGTGCGGCACCGGCAGCGCTTGCACTTGCAGATCGCCGAGGTTGATGGTCGCGTGGCTGTCGAAGGTGTGCAGCGTGTCGAGTTTTTCGAGTTTGTCGTTCAGCGCGGTCTGGGTACCGTAGCTCATCCACACCGGAATCCGGAATTTCGCGGCGAAGGTCGCCACGCCGCGAACGTGATCGGTGTGTTCGTGGGTAATGAAAACGGCGGCAAGGCACTCGGGCTCGACCGCGAGGCGTTGCAGCCGCCGCACGGTATCGTACAAGCCGAAGCCGCAGTCGATCATCACGCAGGTGTTCCCCGCTTCGACGAGCAGGGCGTTGCCTTTGCTGCCGGAACCTAGCGAAGCGAAACGCATCGTGTCGGCTCCCGCAAATCAAAGGCGTTAGAAGCCGCAACTATTTCAACTGCTCCTTCAAAACCGTCAGGATTTGTTCGGCGTCGCTCGACTGAACCGCCGTGCCCGCTTCACTCGCAATGGTGACGGCGCTTTGCTCGCCGCTGGCAACCACATGTACTTGATAGTTTTTCGGCAGCACTTCATCTTTGCGCCAGAACGCGAGCTTGTCCAAGAACCCGCCGGAACCGGCTTTTTTGACATCGACGTCGGGGTCGGCGTAGCGCACGTAGTAAACGCCTTGCGAGCGATCGCGGTCGGTAACGGTGAAGCCGGTGCGATCCAGCGCCAAGCCAACACGACGCCAGGCGCGGTCGAAGTCATCGACCAGCATCAACTTCACGCTGTCGTTTTCTTTGGCCAGATCGGCGCGCGGTTTGTCGTCGGTGTTTTGCGCGACGGCGGTTTTGGCTTGTTCTTCGGTCGCGCCGAAGCGCACCAGAATGCGCATCAGCATTTCCGCTTCCAGTTCGGGATTGGGCGGCAACACCGCCCACGCGAACGCGGCTGGGGTGACGCTGTCGATCTTGGTGGTCGGCACTTCTTCCATGCCGCGATGCGACAAATAAATTTCGACGGTGCCCGGCTCTTTGCCTTCTTCGATGCGAGAGCGGAACTTGTCGCGCTTGTTCGTCGAGTAGAAAAAGTCGAGATACTTGCCGACGGTGTCGCGCAAGAAGCTGCCGGGAATATCGGCGCGATTTTCCGCCCAGTCGGTTTCCATGATGCCGATCATCGGTTTTTCTTCGGCGAGAACGAAGCCGGTGTCGATCCAGAATTGCCGCAGGGTTTCCCACGCAGCGACCGGTGTCGCTTTGACCACCAGCCAGCGCTGGCTGCCGGCGCGTTCGAGATGAGCATACGGGTTGCCCGGCAGCACCGTTTTTTCGCGTGCGTCGGCGCGCGTGTTGCGGTTGGCAAGATCCGACGCCGAAGCAACGACGTAACGGTCATCGTACTGCGGCGCGGAAAGGTCCGGCGGAATTTCCAGCGGCGGCGTTGACTTCGCCGATTTGTAATCAATTCGTTTGCCGGACGTCATGTCCTGCATGGTGCTGCAACCGGTCAACGCCCACAGCACGACCGCAACAGCAAGGGCAGCGCGCATTTCAAAACTACGGATCATTCCATCAACCTTTGTGAAAAAGAATCAAGCAAGACAACCCGCTGCGCGCAAAGCCTGCCGCAGCGATTCGTGAAACGGTTCGGATAACGGCGCCAGCGGCAAACGCAGCCCGCCGGAGATCAAGCCCATCTGCGCCATTGCCCATTTGACCGGCACCGGGTTTCCTTCGACAAACAGCTTGCGATGCAGCGGCAACAGCGTGTTGTTGACGGCGCGCGCCTGCGCAATGTCGCCGCCCGCCGCAGCGCGACACATCGCCACGATCTGCTGGGGCGCCACGCAGGAGGTGACCGACATCACACCGTTTCCGCCCAGCAACAGATAAGCCAGACTGGTGATGTCGTCGCCGCTGAAAAACGCGAAATCTTTTTTGCCGACTTCGCCCATCGCCTTGAAAAGCTCGGTAGCGCGGCCGATGTCGCCGGTGGCGTCCTTCAGCCCGAAGATACCCGGCACTTGCGCGAGGCGCAAAACGGTCTCGTTAGCCAAGTCGGCCACGGTACGGCTGGGCACGTTGTACAGCATCATCGGCAGATCGACGCGCTCGGCAATCGTTCTGAAATGGCGATACAAGCCTTCTTGCGTCGGCTTGTTGTAGTAGGGGACGACGACCAAGCAACTGTCGGCGCCTACTTTCTTGGCGTACGTCGTCAGTTCGAGCGCCTCGGCAGTCGAGTTGCTGCCGGTTCCCGCCATCACATGCACGCGACCGGCAACGTGTTCAACCGTCGCCTTGATCAGCGTGTGATGCTCTTCGAAATCGATAGTCGGCGATTCACCGGTGGTACAGACGATACCGATTCCCGCCACGCCGTTGGCGATGTACCAGTCGATGAGTTTTCTCAGCGCCGCGAAGTCCAGCGCGCCCTCAGGCGTCATCGGTGTCACGATCGGCACCAAGCATCCGGTCAGCATAGCAATCCCTCTTGAAGGTAACGCGGGTATTTTACCTGAATCTCGCGACTGCGCTGAACAAGTCGCGCCCTGTGTAACAAGAGCGGGCAAGGCGCAATATCCATTCCTCCGGCGTAGCCGTAGGGCGAGCCGATATGTTATGTTACCGTCTGGATAAAGGCCGGAAGGTTCATGTACGCATCTTTTTCTTCGAGCGCGCTCGATATCGACACGGTTCCCGACTGGCGGGGGCGCGATATCGTCGTGGCGCTGATCGTCGGCGGCGTGATGGGCGCGGCGCTGTTCATCCTGTTGCTGCCGCCGCTGATGATTCACCCGACGAACTTTCAATGGCTGATGTTCAGCGACCCGATGCAGGCGTTTCTGGGTTGGCATTTCTTTCGCAGCGAGCCGTGGTTGTTGCCGCCGGGCGCCAGCCATTACGGCTTGGAAATGGGCAGCTCGATCGTGTTCACCGACTCCATTCCGCTGCTCGCGCTGCTGTTCAAATCGTTCGCCGCCTGGCTGCCGCAAAAATTTCAGTATTTCGGCATCTGGGTACTGGCCTGTTTCATTCTGCAAGGCGCGTTCGCCTGGCTGCTGGCGCGTTGCGTCACGACGCGCTGGTCGGCGCAACTGTTGCTGACGCTGTTGCTGACCGCGAGTACGGTGATGACGTTGCGGGTGATCGGTCACTACGCGCTGGTCGGGCACTGGCTGATTCTGGCGGCGCTACTATTTTATCTGCGGCCACCCCTGCGAGCGCCGCTCGCCTGGTGTGTGCTGGTCGGCGTGGCCTCGCTGGTACATGCGTATTTGTTGTATCTGGTGTTGGCGGTGTGGGCGGCGAGCGTGTTGAAGCGGTACCGCTGGGCGGAAGCGCGCGACGCGCTGACCGAGATCGTAGCGGTGGCGCTGACCCTGCTGGCGGTGATGTGGCTGGCCGGTTATTTCACCTTGCCGACCGGTTCGTTCTCGGGCGGCGCTCAGTATTACGGGGTTTACGCCGCCAACCTCAACGCCTTCTGGAATCCGGGTTGGGGCGCGCGTTTTCTGCCGCCGCTGCCGACGACGCCGGAGTCGGGTTTTGAAGGGTTCGCTTATCTGGGCGCCGGCGGCTTGTTGCTGGTGGCGCTGGCGGCGCTGCTGTTGATCTTCTCGAAGACAGCGCGAAAGGATGCGTTGCAACACTGGCCGCTGGTTCTGGTGGCGCTGGCGTTGTGCGTGATCGCGGTATCGAACCATGTGATGCTGAACGACAAAGTGGTACTGGACGTGGCGCTGCCGAAATCGGTTCTGAACGCGCTGGCAATGGTGCGAGCGTCAGGCCGGTTGCTGTGGGTGCCGTATTACGCGCTATTGCTGGGAAGCGCGGCGCTGTTGCTGCAAAACACGAGGCTGTGGCTCGGCCTCACGCTGCTGGCGGGCATTGTGATTTTGCAAGGCGCGGATTTGTCGCCGCGCGCGACAGAACTGCGCAACGTCTTCTGGGAAAACACCACGAAGCAAGCCGAAGCGTGGAAAAACCCGCTGGTGTCGCTGTTCTGGAGTGAAGCCGCGAAGAAATACAAGACCGTGCGCTTTGTTCCGGCGCGTCCGGCTGCGCCTGGCTATGGCGCGTTTGCGCTCTACGCCGCCGATCACGGCATGGCGATCAACGTCGGCCAATTCGCGCGCGTTGCCAACTCGCGTATCGGTGAAATGAACATCACGCAAAACGAGCGATTGGCAAAAGGCAACTTCGACAAGGGAAGCCTTTACGTTTTCTGGAAGAGTGCCGAGGAAGGGCCGTTTCCGGTACGCATCGGACGACAAGATCGCGTCGATGTGATCGACGGCTTTCAAATTCTGGCGCCCGACTGGTACGGCAATTCGGGAAGCGAGCAAATTCACTGGACGAATAACGAGCACAACAGAGACCTCCTGTTGCCTTAAAGATAAGCGCTTGGCGCGCTGTACCCCTACAAGCCCTTGGCCAACGGGGGGGTGTTATTTTTCTTTTCTTCTCCAATCACATCCGCCCCAACAGGCGGCGTGAAGGAGAACAAATCGGGGTTGAGTTCGGGGCTGTACTCGACGTAACGAAACTGCGTCAGAATTTTCTGGCCGAAAGCATCGTTGAGTTCCAGCGCGGCGAGTTTGCCTTTCAAAAAGCCCAGTTTGATGTCGGTGAAACCCGTCTCTTTGTCGTGCGGTTTCGCCTGTAACCAGAGCATTCCCTGCGCGTCGGGCAAAGTGGACAGATCATACGCGCGTTCGACTTCTTCATCGCCCGCCAGCAGCGCCGCCGGCGTGCCGCCCAACGCTTGCGCGTGGGTGCGCACAATGACTTGATTGAGATCGGGATCGAAAAACCAGACTCGCGCGCCGTCGCTGACGATCAACTGCGGATAAGGTTTTTCGGTGCTCCAGCGAAATTTCCCCGGGCGCGACAACAACAACGTGCCCTGAACCGTTTGCTCCGGCTGATTGTTTTTGCCGAGGGTGGTTTGCGTGAATTCGGCGCGCACGGTTTTGGTGTTGCGCACGAAATCGTGCAAATCGTCGAGCGCCGTCGGGGGCGCCGAGTGAGCGGCGAACGTGGTCGCGGTGAGAAACAGCGGCAACAAAAATAGCGAAAGTGTTTTTTTCATGGGGAAAAGATCAACGTTCTTCTTCCGGTGTGGCGGGAACCAGCACTTCGCGGTTGCCGTTGCTTTGCATCGCGGAAACGATACCGACGCGCTCCATTTGTTCGATCATTCGCGCCGCGCGGTTGTAACCGATGCCGAAGTTGCGCTGAATCCACGAAATCGACGGCCGCCGCGTTTTCAGCACCAGTGCGACGGCTTGATCGTACATCGGATCGGCTTCGGCATCGTTGCCGCCGAAACCGTTGCCGCCATCGTTCAATTCGGGTTCGGCCTCGAGCAAAACGCTCTCGATGTAGTTGGGCGGGCCTTGTCGCTTGAGGTATTCGACGACGTGATGCACTTCTTCGTCGGAAACGAACGCGCCGTGCACGCGCTGCGGATAACCGGAACCGGGCGGCAGGAACAGCATGTCGCCCTGACCGAGCAGCGCTTCCGCGCCCATTTGATCGAGAATGGTGCGCGAATCGACTTTACTCGCCACTTGAAACGCGATGCGGGTCGGAATGTTGGCTTTGATCAAGCCGGTGATTACGTCAACGCTGGGACGCTGCGTTGCCAGAATTAAATGAATTCCGGCGGCGCGCGCTTTCTGCGCGATGCGCGCGATCAATTCTTCGATCTTCTTGCCGGTGACCATCATCAAGTCAGCTAGTTCATCGACAACGACAACGATTTGCGGCATTTCTTCGAGCGGCTCGGGCTGCTCCGGCGTCAGCGACGACGGATTGGTCAGCGGCGATCCGCTCCTCTTGGCTTCAACCACTTTGGCGTTGTAACTGGCGAGGTTACGCACGGTCAGATGCGACATCAGTTTGTAGCGCCGTTCCATTTCGCCGACGCACCAGTTGAGCGCGGTCGGCGCCAGCCGCATGTCGGTTACCACCGGCGCCAGCAAGTGCGGAATGCCTTCGTAAATCGACAGCTCCAGCATCTTGGGGTCGATCAACAACAAGCGAACATCGCGCGGTTCGGTTTTGTACAGCAGCGACAAAATCATCGCGTTGAGCGCCACCGATTTGCCCGAGCCGGTTGTCCCCGCCACCAGCACATGCGGCATCTTGGCGAGATCGGCGACGACGGGATTGCCCGCGATGTCTTTGCCGAGACCGAGCGTCAAATGGCTGGCGGCTTCGTTGTAGCTCTTCGACGAGAGCACTTCGATCAGGCGCACCACTTGCCGTTTCGGATTCGGCAATTCGAGCGCCATGCACGATTTGCCCGGAATCGTTTCGACGACTCGAATGGAGACGACCGACAATGCCCGCGCCAAATCCTTGACGAGGTTGACAATCTGACTGCCTTTGACGCCTACCGCCGGTTCGATTTCATAGCGGGTGATGACCGGCCCCGGATACGCGGCGAGAACTTTCGCCGAAATGCCGAAGTCGGCGAGTTTGCGCTCGATCAGGCGCGACGTGAATTCGAGCGTCTCGGCGCTGACCGCTTCGGTTTTGTGCGTGGCGGCATCGAGCAGCGACAGCGGCGGCAGCGTCGTCGCCGGTAAATCCTCAAACAACTGCCGTTGCTTCTCCTTCTCGATGCGCGGCGATTGCGGGATAGTCGTGACTTGCGGCACCACCAGCACCGGCTCGCGCGGCTCGTCTTCGTTGCGAACCTGTTCGATGACTTGCTCGCGTTCGGCCATCACTTGCCGACCGATCTTGCGATCCTGTCGCGCTTCGATGGTCTTGCGCAAATTGCTGAACGAATCCAGCACCCAACCGCCGAGTTTTTCAAACATCGAAAGCCAGGAGATACCGGAGAAGAGCGACAGCCCGATTGCCCACAGCACCACCAGTAAAAACCGCGAACCGGTGACGCCCAGCAACGCTTGCACATGAAAGCCGACGACTTCGCCGATCACACCGCCGGGCGTGCGCAGATCGCGCATCAACGCCAGCCAGGGATGCGTGGCTTCGAGCGCGGCGCTCGACACGATCAAGAGCACGAAACCGATCACCGCGACGCCGAATGAATAATCCCGCTTGGCGTCCTGCGCGCGCAACCGCCAGAACATCACGACCAGCGCGATCACCCCGGCAACGACCAGCCACCAAGCTGCGCTGCCCAGCAGGTAAAAACACAGATCGGCGAGCCAGGCGCCGACCACGCCGCCTTTGTTGCGCACCATTTCGCCGGTGCCGGAAAACGACCAGCCCGGATCGCTGCGGTGGTAAGTGGCGAAGATCACAACACCGTACAGAACAGCGGCGAGCAACAGGAACCACCAGGCCTCGCCGATCAGGCGAGCCAAGCGCGGCGAGGTTGTCCCCAGGCGCGTCGGCCGGGCGGCAGCCTTGCGTTGCCGCCGCGAATCATCGGATTTTTTTTTGAAAAACATCGAAACATCCCAACAAGATGGCGCTATTGTACCGTGATCGGGGGTTAGGTGCATATGTCATTGCGGCGAGCTGCTCCCGCGCAGGCGGGGACGGGAATAACGATAGAGGAATGGCGCGGCAAAGGCGGGGAATGGCGGCATCGGCTCGCTGGGTTATGCCTCGCCCAAATGAGATGGATTTATTTGCGGTCTTTCAAGAATTGAGCGTAACCCCATTCGCCGTCAAAGCAGTTTTTATGGCGTTTGTTGATAAAGTGTTCCTTGAGATACTGCTCAAATTGAATTGTTTTTGCACGAAACGATTCTGACTTGTCCTGTACTTCGCCCGCCTTGTCGATAAATTGAGTGGCATATCGCACAAAGTACATTTCGTTGCCATTTATATTATAAGAGGTTAATTCAATGAGTTCTCCCGTCCTCCATAAATCTTCTTTCAGGTAAACCCCTAATTCGTCTGTTGCTTGGGCAACATCAGAAACCGTCAACTCTTTCTGTGATAAATAGAGACGGAGAAAGTTACCCATATCCGCCAATTCTTCGATTGAAACGCTTTTGAAGAATCGCTTGTTTTCTTGCTTGACAAAATACCAGCAGTAAACAAAAAATCCAAGTTGAAAGCAATGCTGTACCGTGTTTAGAAATTCAGCATCTGTCCAAAGGCCATTGAGCTGCTTGGCTTTGTACTTGATTTGGGGATTTTTGCAAAACACCAATGGGCGATTAACCAAACCATCCGTTGGAGAGTAGTGTATCTCCACGCCCAAAGCGATAGATGTTTTCGCACAGTTGGCGCAAGTTGACAGCACCTCAATATATTCAACATCATCACAGTGTTCCCGATAATAATACCTGATTTGTAAAGTAAACCATTCGCTCTTGCAGGAACATTTTTTCGTTCGCGGATAACTCTCCTGAATAACGTCGTACCAGTAATCAGCGCTATCCAACATGAAGTAATGCTGACCCGTTCTAGTGGTCGCCAGCCCCACGCCTTCAACTCTTTTCAGACGCAACTGAAACTCTGTTTCGCCACTGTCCGTTGCGACTTCTTTTAAAACTTCTTTCGCCATATGGTTGCCCTGATTTTATATATTTTACGAAAGTTTATTTTGGAGTCTGCAAATCAAACTGTTTCAGCAGACGTAGAGCAGAGATGAGCGCAAACCGTCATCTGCCGCAAGTTCTTCTGTTCAATCATCATTCCTCGTCCGGCCACTTCTGCGGTATTTCTTGTCGGACATGATTGGTGTAATACCCGAATACTTTATCGCCGTAGTCGAGCACATAGACACGCTCGCGGCAAAAGAAAAGAAGCACCAGCTTCTGTTGTTTGTAATCCGCCGGAACATCATTCGATACTGTTCTCTTGACCAGATCCACCGCGACAACTTCGGCTTTTCTCGAAGGCTGACCTTGCCATTCTTTGCGAGTCTCGCCGTCGTAAGTGGTGTTGTTATCGCTGCTGAGAACTAAATAAAAATTGTCTCTGACGATCGCAGCGCCCCCTTTAACAGAAAAGAACGGGCTGGAATTCAGGCATTCGATATTTTTGATGAGGCTCAGGAATTTTTTGGCGTCCTTATCGGTGTAGGCCTTCAGCGCATCGGCCACTTGGGGATCGAACCTCTCATCGTTCGCACAGTCGATGTACTTGGCTAAATGTTCTTTGAATGCTTCTTCCAGAAGGGCGCGCTCGTCGGTGGTCATGCTTTGGGTGCGCGACGATTCTTCCACTGCCGCCGCTCTTTGTTGATTGGCAGCGGGCACGCACGACGCCAGCAGGAAAACGATAAAGAACGGAAGAAGGTTTTTCATTTCATCAAGTCCTGCAGTTGGGGGCACGAACCCCGACGGGGTGATGCCGCCCATCGGCGCCGTCATTACATTCGCGTAGTGTACTGGATTTTTGCCGTCACCTGACCTTTCGTTTATTACCAGATGACGGCGAAAACCCTTCGCTTGCAGGGCGAGTTTGAAACGCCTCTACGTTGATACCCCTCTCCCCCAACCCCTCTCCCACAAGGGGCGAGGGGAGATGCGCCGCCCGTCTGCGTCTGCCTTTGGCGTTTCGTTGTCATTCCTCGCCCAACTGCCGTCCCAAAGCAAAACGGGTTATCATTTCAAATTCCGCGCGCCGTTTTGCTCGGGGGGTTGTTGTTTGTCATTTTTTTCAACAACTTTTCGGGGTGAAAGTCGTGGCGCGCCCGTTTTTGAAGCCCGTAAATGCCGCGCACAAGGAGCGCGGGTTTGCGGGATGTTGCGCCGCTTGGGCGCGTTGTGTTTCAGGAGCCTAACATGCCTACTGTCGCTGAAGTTCTTTCGTTGATCCGGGAAAACGAGGTGCGCTTTGTCGATTTCCGGCTCACTGACACGCCGGGAAAGGAGCATCACATCACGGTGCCCGCGCGGCTGGTCGATGAGGACAGTTTCGAGCAGGGTCATCCGTTTGACGGTTCGTCGTTTTCCGGATGGAAGGGCATTCAGGCTTCCGATATGTTGCTGCTGCCCGACCCCAACACCGCCGTGCTCGATCCGTTCATGGAGGAGACGACGCTGAATCTCACTTGCGATGTGGTCGATCCGACCGACGGCAAGGGTTACTCGCGCGATCCGCGCTCGCTGGCGCGCCGCGCCGAGGCGTATCTCAAATCGACAGGGATTGCCGACACGGCTTATTTCGGGCCGGAGCCGGAGTTTTTCATTTTCGATGCGGTGGAATGGGGCATCGATATGGCGGGCAGTTACTGCCGGATTTTTTCGGACGAAGCGCCGTGGATGTCGTCCGAAAAAATGGAAGGCGGCAATCCCGGGCATCGGCCTCGCGTCAAGGGCGGTTATATTCCGGTGCCGCCGGTGGATAGTTTGCACGATCTGCGCTCGGAGATGTGCTTGACGCTCGAAAAAATGGGCGTGCCGGTCGAGATTCATCATCACGAAGTCGGCTGCGCCGGCCAGTGCGAAATCGGCACCCGTTTTTCGACGCTGGTGCAACGCGCCGACTGGTTGCAAATTCTCAAGTACGTCGTGCACAACGTCGCGCACCGTTACGGCAAGACGGCCACCTTCATGCCCAAACCGATTGTCGGCGACAACGGCTCGGGCATGCACGTTCATCAATCGTTGTGGAAGGACGGCAAGAATCTGTTTTCCGGCGACGGTTACGCCGGTCTGTCGGAAACAGCGCTGTATTACATCGGCGGCATCATCAAGCACGCGCGGGCGTTGAACGCGATCACCAACCCCGGCATCAATTCGTACCGTCGGCTGGTGCCCGGTTTTGAAGCGCCGGTGAAGTTGGCGTATTCGTCGCGCAACCGCTCGGCGTCGATCCGCATTCCCTATGTCGCCAACCCGAAAGGGCGCCGCATCGAAGCGCGTTTCCCCGACCCGACCGCCAATCCTTATCTGGCGTTTTCAGCGTTGATGATGGCGGGGCTTGACGGCGTCCAGAACAAAATTCATCCGGGCGATCCGGCGGACAAAAACCTCTACGATCTGCCGCCGGAAGAAAGCGCCAAGATTCCGACCGTGTGTTCGAGCCTCGAACAAGCGCTCGATTATCTGCGCCGCGACCGCGAATTCCTGACGCGCGGCGGCGTGTTCTCGAACGATTTGATCGACGGCTTCATCGCGCTAAAAGAGGAAGAAGTCACGCGCATGCAGATGGCAGTGCATCCGATCGAGTACGATTTGTATTACAGCCTGTAAGGAATGAACGAAGTTTTCACGCTTCCTCCGAAGCCGACCGTTTACCGAAGCGCCCGAAGTGTTGTTCGGCGCTTCGGCGTTTTCGTGAGCGGCGGTTTTCTGCTGGGCAGCGCGCTGCTCTACGCGGGTTTTGCCGTCGCCGAGATTTGCGTTTACGAAAACAAAAGCGGTCAAATGTTGTACACCAATGTTTCGCCGGGAAACGGCTGGACGAAGCACCAATGTTTCGCCACCGCCGAACCGCCGCCGGAAAAAAAGGGCACGGTGTCGGGGATCGCGCGCAGCACCTTGCCGAAAATTTCACCCGAAAAACAAAAAGAGCGCGACGCCATGCGCCGCAAAGTGATCGAAGACGAACTGAACGCCGAGAGCAAACTGCTCAACGAAGCGCGTACCGCTTACGCCAACGGTGCGCCTCCGGCGCTGCCTGAAGAATTTCTCAATCCGCAGAAATACGCCGCCCGAATCGCGCAGTTGCGCGAGTCGCTTGATCTGCACGAGCGCAACGTCGAAGCGCTGAAAAAAGAAATTGCGAAGATGTGAGGGGCAGGTATCCCACGCACGGTCACCCACGGCCATTTGCGCGTGGATGACGACAAGGAAAATCATCGCCCCCCCCCCGGATCGAAAAGGGTCGTACGCAATGCGCGCGGCTGATTCAATCAAACATGCGCTCCAGCAATCCTGGCTGGGCGCGGAGATCGGCGAGAGCGTCTGAAGAAGAGGTCATCCGAGAAATTTTAGGTTTGCCTAAACAAGGTCGGATGTTTGTTGTAGCGGGGATTTCCTCATGGTACAGTGATTTATGCGACGGATCATCACGAAACAGCCGTCGTCTAATTTTAGTTAAGAAGCATTAAACCACTGCATTTCATGCTCATGCTGCTTTCATTTTTTTGCGCTGCTTCCGCTCAATGTTCGACCTCGCGGTCACATCCCGCTCTGGCAGGCGGAAGTGGTATTCTTTGCGGGCCGTGCGTTCGGTTGGCCTTGTGTCCGGCACTTCGCCCAAGCGTCCTAACCCTACAATCAACCCGGACGCACGTACCGTGCGCCGGTTATCTTGTCCGTTAGAAAACATGAAAGTCACAGTGCAAAACGGAGTCGCGCATGGTTTCTCTCGACGATATTTAGAGGCAATCATTCCGCTTTTCCCTGAGTCGTGGGCCAGCCAAGTTCAACAAATCGTTTTGTATCAGAGCAGCACTCCCACATTGAAGGTATTGTTTTATCCGAAGGAGCGGACTTTGGGCGTGTTCTGGCCAATGCCTGTGGAATCTATATCGAAGACAGAAGGAGTGCAGGAGCTATTGGTCGCGCTAGCCGTAATCACGGAGCGTGGAGAACTCCCGAAGCATCTATCCATCGCAGTACGTGAGCGACACCTTGGAGAACTAGCGGACCTTTTGCAGCAGTGTCTTACTCACCCGGCAATGAAGGGTTGAATTTTTAAAATTTACAAATCAACACCTTAGCGTGCAAAAACCTTCAACCCTTTGTTGCCGGTTCAATAGCGTCCTAACCCGTCAATCAACCCGGACGCACGTACCGTGCTCCGGTTATCTTATCCGTTAGGTGCTTATGACCCCCATCCCTCAAGACATTCAGTCGCAACTGTCCGCTGGTGAAAACGTGCTTTGGTCTGGTCAGCCACCCCAAGATATCGTTCTACGGGGATCCGATGCATTCATGATTCCCTTTAGCTTGATGTGGGGTGGCTTCGCGATCTTCTGGGAAGCATCCGTTATCTCCTCAAACGCCCCTGTATTCTTTGCCCTATGGGGCGTACCGTTCGTGCTCATTGGCATTTACCTAATCATCGGCCGCTTCTTTTTCGAAGCGAAACAACGGGCTCGAACTTATTACGCCGTTACCAACGAACGCATTTTGATCGTCTCAGGGTTGTTCAGCCAAAAGGTAAAGTCCCTCAATCTGCGAACACTTTCCGATCTTTCTCTATCGGAAGGGAAGAATGGCCTTGGCACCATTTCCTTCGGCGGAGGGTCGCCATTCGCTTCGTTGTTCGGCGGCTTCTCCGGGTGGCCCGGCATGGAGGCGTACCTTGGGTCACGCTTTGATCGGATAGAGAACGCCAAGACCGTTTACGAAATTATCCGGAAGACCCAGCGTGGAACTGCGTAACCCCGCATCTAACCCAGCAATCAACCCGGATGCGGCTGCGCCGCGCCGGTTATCTTGTCCATTAGGGTGCATGAACAACTTTTGGCGACTCTTGACAACTGTTTCTCTGGGCGTAGTGCTGGCAGGCTGCGGCCTGTTTGACTCGGGCGTTGAATGGCAGGGTGGTCACTACGTGCTGCTTTGGATCGACACCCCGGAAAACATTTCGGTGTATCGCGAGCTAGGTAGCGGCAATCACATCGGCCGAATTGACGCTACCGTGTATGCCCTCGGTTGGGACGGTCGCTATCTTGTGGCGAAGCAACACCCAGGGGGCGACAAGAGCAAGGTGAACTACTTCATCATTGATGGAGCCGCAGACTCCGATGACGCTGAACCGCAGAAGGTAGTCGTCGGTCCCCTCACGGAGTCTGAATATCTAGTCAGGTCTTCGCAGCTAAAGTTGCCCAAGTTTTCGAAGGTGCTCGAATCGTTGGAATGAACATGCGGCCTAGCATCTCAGTCAACCCGGACGCGCTAACGCGCGCCGGTTATCTTGTTTGTTAGACTGTATAAACAACTGTTAGGATGTGGCACAATCGCCTGCTAGGCTATACTTGCGCATCCTTCATAAACAGTTAGGTTAAGACAAATGAGAGCTTGTCTCCTAGCTATTTTTAATCCGACTCTTGTGGGGATAAAGATGAAGATCAAGAATATGTTGCTATCAACGATGGTATTCAGCATCATGGCGGCGCCACTTTCTGTGCCCGCACTTGCCGAAGAAAAACTGTCCCCGTCCGTTGAGCTTGTGACACGCCTTTACCGTGAGTTCGCTTGGGAGACTGTCATCGACGAACCGCTCAACTCGGCCCCGGGTTTTGCTGATCAGCCTGCCCCTGTATTGGCGAAGTATCTTGACAAAGAACTCGTTTCACTGCTCATCGCAGATAGATTATGCGCTAGCAAAGGTGAAGTCTGCAATCTTGATTTCCTCCCTCTTTGGGAGGCTCAAGACATTGGCGCCACAGATTTAAAAATACAGGCAACAGTCGATCCCAAAATTGTTGTCGTACATTTCAGGTACGGCAATAAACAAACGGAGCTTCGATTTAAAATGAGTCAAACCGCAGATGGCTTGCGCATCCACGACATCCAATACAAGAAGGGGCCATCATTGCGACAAATTCTTGAGCGCAAGCCATGAAAATACTTACAAAGAAAGTGTCTAACCTTTCGCTCAACCCGGACGCGGTTACGCCGCCCCGGTTATCTTGTTCGTTAGGCTGTACGCACAGAAAAACTGTTCATCGCGATCGTACTTTTGAAGGAGTTGAAAATGGGAGCATGGGGATACAAAGCACTAGAGTCCGATGAGGGATTGGAGCTGATTTATTTTTTGAAGAAAAAATTCACCGATGCCAACCCTGACTGGAAATTATCGGAAATAATTAAAGCCTTGAAAGACGAAGGATTTTTCGGAGAGACATTTGAGGATGTCGATTTTCTCTTTGATACCGACGCGATCGCATTGACGGAGTTATATTTTGAATTTCTCGACAACAAGAAATTTGACGACAAATATGATGAAAGTGGTTCTTTCAATAAAATCCGCTCTTTTGGGTCAGATGCGAATTCGCTTTCATTCCTGTTGCGTTACTTGAAAGACATACGCGATGAAGTTCCAGATGAAGATGGAATTCGTGAAATCATTGAGTTATGGAAAGATTCTGAATCCTTCGATAAATGGAAAACTCATCTGCTATCATTGATTGATCGTTTACAGAAAACAATCAATTAACCATAATTCTAGTTAAGAAGCATTGAACCTCCTCATTCATGTTCATGCCACTCTCATTCTTTTGCGCTGCATCCGCTCAATGTTCGGCCTCGCGGTCACATTCCGCTCTGGCAGGCGGAAGTGGTATTCTTATTGGGTCGTGCGTTCGGCTGGGCTTGTGTCCGGTACTTCGCCCAAGCGTCCTAACCCTACAATCAACCTGGACGCACGTACCGTGCGCCGGTTATCTTGTCCGTTAGGGTGCCAGATGAAACGGACTCATCTGTTTGCTCACTTTTTAGTCCCATTGCTTTTTGCGTTGGCCGCGCTCGCTCTATCGCTGCGTCGGGAGCCTTTGTCCCCTGAGCTTCTTCTAACCCATCTGGGTTGGGGCTTTCTGTTTTACGCAGCTCCCCACATTCTTTGGGTGGTCTTGTGTGCGGCGCTCAAGCCAATTCTCAAATTGTGGCATGCTGGGTTCGTTGCTTCATCATGCTCACTGCTACTGGTTGGGGCGTTGTCTGCTTGGGGGCCTCGCGACCCATCGGGTTTGCCTTATCAGTGGCTCGTGTATTGGCCGCTTACCGGGGTTTTGCTAGCGGGCATTCTTGTCGCTTGGCTCTTTGCAGGGCGTCCTCATGCACGCACCTAACATCTCAGTCAACCCGGACGCGCTAAAGCGCACCGGTTACTTTAACCGTTAGGAAGCATTGAACCACCTCATCCATGCTCATGCAACTTTCGTTTTTTTGCGCTGCATCCGCTCAATGTTCGGCCTCGCGCTCACATCCCGCTCTGGCAAGTGGAAGTGGTATTCTTTGCGGGTCGTGCGTTCGGCTGGGCTTGTGTCCGGTTTCGCCAAGCATCCTAACCCTACAATCAACCCGGACGCGGTTGCGCCGCGCCGGTTATCTTGTTCGTTAGGTTTCACAGAGGCTCAAACAATGGAGTATTGCGTCTATGCTGACTTGTCCCGCTCGCTTATGACGGAGGAACAATCTGCCGTCTTCGCGGCTCTTGAGGTGAGCGTCCCTGGCAGTGGTTGCGTAGGACGAGATAAGACGCTCAATGACGAGGTGTATTTTTGTGTTGTAGCGCATCGCGAAGAAGACGCAAGAGTACAGGCGTACGATTACATGAATATTGTGTTGCAACAGGCTAGGTTGGATGTCGCATACACAATTACATTGCAGGCTAAATCATGGCTACCCACCACCTAAATCAACCCGGACGCGGCTACGCCGCGCCGGTTATCTTATTCGTTAGGTAGCACATGATCAGCCCAGGAGACACAGTGTCGATGAAAAGATTTGCACTCGCCGCAAGCGAAATTAAGCCTCTCGCTCCCAATCGAGGAGGTTGTATTGCTACGGATATGATTACCGTGCAAGGCATGCCAGTCGGTTACATGGTTCGAGAGC
>WRFN01000020.1 GCA_009778785.1 Betaproteobacteria bacterium
CCAGTCCGCTCACCCATCACTACTACTGATACACGAGTCAATCAACCGTTGCGCTGTAGCCGTCATCCCATGGAGTCGTGCTCTTCGTACCAGACAAGGCCACGATAGCGAGAAAATAATGTGAGTGGTAGGCTAGATTCCCTGTCATTCCCATGAAGGCGGGAACGAGCGGGAATGACGGCATGCCTATCGTACCTTCTACGACAATGAAAAAATAATGTGGATGGGGCGGACTGGATTCCCGCCTGCGCGGGAATGACGGCATCCCCCAATCCCTCACCCACTTATGTGATGCCGGAGCCGATCAATCCCTCTCCCCTTGTGGGAGAGGGATAAAGGGAGAGGGGGTGGTTTTTCGTTGCGTTGCATACCCCTCTCTCCCGACCTCTCTCCCACAAGGGGAGAGAGGAGAAGAACACGACCTTTTCTCCGCAGAGAGAGGGGAGGGAGGAGAAAAGCACGACATTCTCTCCGCAGAGAGAGGGGATGGCCGTCATTCCCGCGAAGACGGGAACGAGCGGGAATGACGGCATGCCTATCGTACCTTCTACGACAACGAAAAAATAATGTGGGTGGGCGGACTGGATTCCCGCCTTCGCGGGAATGACGGCAAGGGGGGCTTGTTGTATCTTCATTGCCTGCGCGGGGAAATGGTTCCGTGTATTCCGTAGGGGCGGCATTCTGCCGCCCGCAAGGTACGGCACGTCGCTTCGCGGGAATGACGGCATGCCTATCGTACCTTCAACGATAACGAAAAAAATAATGTGGATGGGACGGACTGGATTCCCGCCTTCGCGGGAATGACGGCAAGGGGAGGCTTGTTGTATCTTCATTGCTTGCGCGAGGATGCTTGCACGAGGATGGCGTTTTTGAGAGATTCCGTGTATTCCGTAGGGGCGGCATTCTGCCGCCCGCGCCCTGATTCACGCGCCAGACGATTTTTTCAAATCAAGCAGGGCATTTCCTTTTCACGCGCCAGACGATTTTTCAAATCAAGCAGGGCTTTTCTTTTTTCACACGCCAGACGATTTTTTCAAATCAAGCAAGGCATTTCTTTTTTCACGCGCAGCCGATTTTTCAAGTCAAGCAGGCCGTTTCCCACTTCCCGTCCTAATCCCCTATCTTGAAAATGGGTATTTGTTGCAAAACGTGGCGGCAGCCCCGTTTTTTTATTGTCTATGGCATAGTCGAAAACCAAATATTGTTACAAGTTTTGGACTTGCTTATTAAAATAGCAGTTAATACGCTTATGTGCATAGATTGACTCATTCGGCACGAGCAGGGCATGGCGTTGGCTGCTTCAAGCGCCCTTGTTTTTATAAGTTACTTAGCGCTCACTATCACGTAAAACAACCAGTTAGTGTGGTTATAAGCCATCGCTGGGGTTGTGGATAATTTTCTCATTTTAGCCCTGCAATACTGTGCGATAAATGCAACAGATCGCGTTATTTGACATGTTGGGAGTTGCGTATATGTTGTATTTGGACTGTTGTCATTCTACGATTGTTAAAACATGATGAATTTTTAATCCTTGCTTGGGAGAAAACCATGGCCGCACTGTCATCTTCTCTTTCATCGTCCGACCGGCGGACGTATGACGAACAACACAAACCAAGGGTCAATGAACTTTTCTTGCGTTCGATGTCTTCGATGAGTCGTTCGTGTTCGATGGCAGCGCGTTTCTTTGCTTTGTTGCTGGCGTTTTTCCTCATCGCGCCGCTGTCGGCGCAGGGGCAAACGCCGGAGATGTTGTTTCTCAGCCCGGCCGAAACAGATGCCACCTATATCAGTGGCACTAACGATGCTTGGAACGCTTTCTTGGCCGAGGCTCAGTCAAGGGGGATGACGGCAGTCGATGGCCGCAACGCGCTTGGCAACGCCGCCACCTCACTGCTTCCTTCGCTGATTACCTCGAACACCAAGTTGATCGTGGTGATGTCGGTTCTGGCGCCTATTGAACCTGCTCGCATGACGGAACTGGTCACGGCGCTAAAGACGCGGCCAGACATTCTGGTCATTGCCTTCCTTGATGGCTGTCCCGAATGTAGTGTTTCTTACAACTTAGAGGCTTTTGTTACGCAGGGGGTCAACGCCATCCAGCCGACGACATGGCCGGCGATTGGAGTTAGTAATGGTATCTATGGGACTTTAGAAGCCCCGCTCAACACAAGCTCGCCCTATGCGACGCCGTTTGCCGCCACATTGCCGATAATGTATGGAGGTGTTTATTCACCTATTACTAACGTGCCCAACGACTTTGTGCTCTATCGGCAAGGCGTGATTTCAGCGTTCCCAGAAGCAGACCCTGATAATGTTGTAGGAATTCTCTTGCCCAAGGCTCTTTCCAATAATGGCCAAGGGGCATGTTTGTTTCTAACGGCGGACGCTAATCCTCTCCTTCCTGGGCTTCCCGTCGATCAGCTTGCGGCCATTGCCGCCGCCTTTACCGACGCCGCGATGGATCCCGCCGGCGCTTGCGCGATCAAATTCGTCCCCATCGGCGGCAGCATTGCGTTCGCGACGGGAACGCCGACCGCCGTCGCGGCGAGCAGTTCGCTGCCGCAGTTGACGCTCAACTGCACGCCGACGGCGGAATCGGTGTCCGCCAACAACTGGCGGGTGGAACTGACCGGCGTGACGACTTCGGCAAGCTGCACGCTGGGAACAACGGGCGGCGCTCCTGCCCCCGGTTATTCGTTCAGCGGAACGGTTTTCGGGTCGCCATCAGGGGCGATCGATCCGGCCACCGGCGTTTTCACCGTGCCGATCACCACGGCCGCGACTTACGATGTGAACGCGACAGTGTCGCTGACAGCGAATCCGTCCGTGACCATCGATGCGTCCATCGACTGGGCGGCATCGGTGTTGGTGACCACGGGAGGGACGTTGCCTGATTTGACGCTGACGTGTTCGCCGGCGGCAACGCCCGTTTCGGCCACCCGTTGGACGGTGAATCAAGGCGCGAGTTGCACGCTCGGCACGACGGGCGGCACGCCGCCGTCCGGGTATTCGTTTGAGGCGGTGACGTATGGGCCAAGCGGTTCGATCAACGCGACTTCGGGCGCGTTCACGGCGCCGACCGGCGGCGTCACGCTCACGGCGGCGGTTTCAACTTCCAACAACACCGCCGTCAATGTGATGGCTTCGATAGCGTGGGATCCGTCGGTGACGTTGACGGCGGGCGGCACGTTGCCCGATTTGACGCTGACGTGTACGCCGATGGCGACAGAGGTTTCGGCGGGCACATGGATGGTGGCGGGCGGCGCGGACTGCACGCTCGGCACGTCGGGCGGCACGGCGCCGCTGGGGCAATCGTTCAATGTGGTGACGTATGGGCCGACAGGTTCGATCAATGCGCTTTCCGGCGATTTCAAGGTGCCGATGGCGGGGATCACGACGCTGACGGCGACGATGACGACGACGGGCAATGCGTCCGCGCAGGTGTACGCCGGTATCGCGTTTGATTCGGGCGCACCAGCGACGGGCGGCACGTTGCCGAGTTTGACGCTGACGTGTACGCCGATGGCAACGGAAGATGCGCCCCATCAATGGACGGTGGCGCAAGGCGCGGGCTGTACGCTGGGCACGACGGGCGGGACGCCGCCTCCCGGCTATTCGTTCGATACGGTGACTTATGAGGTGGCGGCAAGCGCCGCCGGTTCGATCAACGAACTCTCCGGCAATTTCACGGTGCCGACGGGCGGCACGACGCTGGAGGCAACGGTTTCGGTGCAGCTCAACTCGGCGGTGGCGGTGAGCGCCAGCATCAACTTCGATCCGGGGGTTGCTGCAGGAGTGGCGGCGACCGGCACGACGCCGCATTTGACGCTGACGTGTACGCCGATGGCGACGCTGGATTCGCCCAACAACTGGACGGTAGCGGCCGGCGCTAACTGCACGCTGGGAACGACCGGCGGTTTTCCGCCGCCCGGCTATTCGTTCGATACGGTGACGTTCGGGCCGACGGGTTCAATCGGGGCGCTCTCCGGCGATTTTACGGTTCCGGCGGGCGGCATTTCTTCACTCACCGCGCTGGTGACGGTCTCGAACAACGCCGCTACGCAAGTGAGCGGCACGGTGGCTTGGGATTCGTCAGTACCGACGGCGGTGGCGGCGACCGGCACGTTGCCGACTTTGACGCTGGACTGCACGCCGATGGCGACGCAGGACGCGACCAATCACTGGACAGTGGCGGAAGGCGCGACGTGTACGCTCGGAACGACCGGCGGCTTGCCTCCACCGGGGTATTCGTTTGATGTGGTGACGTACGGCCCGAGCGGCGCGATCCACGCGGTCAGCGGCGGTTTCACGGTGCCGACGGGCGGCATTACTTCGCTGACGGCAACGATCACGGTTATGGGCAACCCCGCCGCGCCGGTGAGCGGGACGGTGGTTTGGGATCCGGCGCTCTCAACGGCGATAACGTCAACCGGCTCATTGCCGAATCTGACGTTGACGTGTACGCCGATGGCGACACTGGACACGGCCAATAACTGGACGGCGGCGGAAGGCGCGACATGCACGCTCGGAACGACCGGCGGTTTCTCGCCGTCCGGGTATTCGTTCCATGCGGTGGCGTATGGTCCGTCCGGCACGATCGATCCCATCAGCGGCGATTTCACCGTGCCGGTCGGCGGCATCTCGACGCTGAACGCGACGGTTTCGATCAATCGCAATTCTTCCACAGAAGTGAGCGGCACGGTGGCTTGGGATTCGAGCGTTGCTTCCGCCGTGGCGGACACCGGCTCATTGCCGAATCTGACGCTGATGTGCGTTCCGATGGCGACGCAGGATTCGACCAATAACTGGACTGTCTCGGAAGGCGCGAGTTGTACACTCGGCGTGACAGGCGGCATGCCGCCGAATGGCTATTCGTTTGATACGGTGACGTATGGCCCATCGAACGCCATCAACAGCGCGAGCGGCAATTTCGCCGTGCCGGTCGGCGGCGGACAGTACACCGCGAGGCTTACGGTCACGAACAATCCGGCGGCGACGGTGAGCGGCGAAGTGGCGTGGGATCCGTCGGTTCCGACGTGGATCACGGATTCCGGTTCGTTGCCGCGTTTGACGCTCTCTTGTACGCCGATGGCGACGCAGGGCGCGACCAACAGTTGGACGGTGGCGGAAGGCGCCAGTTGTACTCTCGGCGTGGCGGGCGGTTTCCCGCCCTACGGGTATGCGTTCGACGCAGTGGCTTACGGCCCCGACGGCGAGATCAATGTGGTCTCCGGCGATTTCACCGTGCCGACGGGCGGCGTTCATCTCACGGCGACGATGACGATCAGCAATAACCCCGTCGCCACTATCACGGGCACGATGGTTTTCGATCCGGCGGTGGCAGCGGCGCTGGCGGCACAAGGCACGCCGCCGTATCTGTATCTGGAGTGCTCGCCGATGGCGATGCAAACTTCCGCGTACAGTTGGTTGGTGACGGAAGGCGCTAATTGCACGTTCCACCCGCTGGGCGGTTTTCCGGCGCCCGGCAATTCGTTTGACGAAGTGACGTATTCGGCTTCGGCGGGCGCGATCAACACGGCGAGCGGCAATTTCACGGTGCCGTCCGGCGGCGGGGAATACACCGCGGCGTTCACGCTCAAGGATAACCCTGCGGTTCATGTGAGCGGGACGGTGGCGTGGCACACGGCTGTTCCGACGGCGGTGGCGGCCACCGGCGCGCTGCCGCACTTGACGCTTTCTTGCACGCCGATGGCGACGCCGGACGCGGCCAACAGTTGGACGGTGGCGGCAGGCGCGACGTGTACGCTCGGCGTCGCGGGCGGATTCCCGCCGCCCGGGTATTCGTTCAGCACGGTGGTCTATGGGCCGACAACAAGCCCCGTCAAAACCATCGACGCCATCAGCGGCGACTTCACTGTCCCCGCCAGCGGCATCTCCACGCTGACGGCCACGGTGACGGTTTCGAGCAATCCTTCGGCGACCATCGCCGCGACGGGCGTTTTCGATTCGTCGGTGCCGACGGCGCTGGCGGCACAAGGCACGCCGCCGTATCTGTATCTGGAGTGCTCGCCGATGGCGATGCAATACTCCGCTTACGGTTGGTCGGTGGCGGTCGGCGCGAGTTGTGAGTTCCATCCGGTAGGCGGTCTGCCGCCGCCCGGGTATTCGTTCGACGAGGTGACGTACACGGCTACGGCGGGCACGATCAATGCGTTCTCCGGCGACTTCGCCGCGCCGAGCGGCAACACGAATTACACGGCGTCGTTCACGCTCAAGGACAACCCCGCCGCGCATGTGAGCGGTGAGGTGGTTTGGGATCCGTCCATTTCGACAGCGACGGCGGCGACCGGCACTCTGCCGCATCTGACGCTGAACTGCTCGTCGCTGGCAACGCAGGATTCGCACGACAGTTGGACGGTGTCGGAAGGCGCGCATTGCACGTTCGGAATGGCTGGCGGTTTCCCGCCGTCTGGTTACGCGTTCGACGTGGTGACTTACGGCCCCAGCGGCAAGATCAACACGCTCTCCGGCGATTTCGTCGTGCCGGTCGGCGGCGGGCAGTACACGGCGACGGTTTCGATTGTCGGCAACGCTTCGGCCACGCTGACTTCCACGACCGCTTTTGATCCGTCGGTGCCGTCAGCGCTGGCGGCACAGGGCACACCGCCGTATCTGTATCTGGAGTGCTCGCCGATGGCGATGCAATCCTCGGCGTACAGTTGGCAGGTGGCGGAAGGCGCGAATTGCGTGTTCCATCCGGTAGGAGGCATGTTGCCGCCGGGATATTCGTTTGACGAAGCCACGTTTGCGGCCTCGGCGGGTTCGATCAATGCGGTCTCCGGCGAGTTCACCGTGCCGGCCGGCGGCGCGGCGTACACCACGACGTTCACGATCAAGCCGAACCCCGCCGTCGATGTGAGCGGCGCCGCCGCTTTCGACCCGTCAACGCCGACCAGCGTCGCGGCAACCGGCACTTTGCCGCACTTGACGCTGACGTGTTCGCCGATGGCGACGCAGGAAGCGAATAACCATTGGCTGGTGGCGCAGGGCGCAACGTGTACGCTCGGCACGACCGGCGGCTTCCCGCCGCCGGGATACGCTTACGGGACGGTCACTTACGGCCCGACGGGTTCGGTCAACGCCACGAGCGGCGATTTCACCGTGCCGGTTGGCGGCATCACCACGCTGGCCGCCAACGTCACGATTCTCAGCAACGCTTCGACACAGGTGCATGCCAGTATTGCTTTCGATTCGTCGGTGTCTTCGGCGATAGCGGCGACCGGCGCGCTGCCGCATCTGACGCTGACGTGTACGCCGATGGCGACGCAAGATACGCCCAACAACTGGACGGTGGCGGAAGGCGCGGCTTGCTCGCTCGGCACGGCGGGAGGCACGCCGCCGCCCGGCTACTCGTTCGAAATGGTGACGTATGGTCCGGCGGGTTCGATCAACACGCTTTCGGGCGATTTCACCGTGCCGACCGGCGGCATTTCCTCGCTCACCGCGACGGTTTCGATCACGAACAGCGTCTCAGTCCATGTGGAGGCCAGCATCGCTTTTGATCCGTCGATTCCGGCGGCGACAGCGGCGGCCGGTTCGTTGCCGAATCTGACGCTGACGTGTACGCCGATGGCGACGCAGGATTTGGCCAATCGCAACAGTTGGACGGTGGCGGAAGGCGCGGATTGCACGCTCGGCACGACCGGCGGTTTGCCGCCGTCGGGATATTCGTTCGATGACGTGATCTACGGCCCGACCGGCGAGATCAATGCGACGACCGTCGATTTCACCGTGCCGACCGGCGGCATTACCAACCTCACTGCGACGGTAACGATTGCGAGCAATGCGACCGCGACGGTGACCGGCACCGTGGCGTACGATCCGGCGGCGCCGGCGACCAACGGCACCTTGCCGCAGTTGACGCTGACGTGTACGCCGATGGAGGAACAAGACGCGCTCAATGTCTGGACGGTGGCGAGCGGCGCGCATTGCACGCTTGGCACGACCGGCGGTTTCCCGCCGCCGGGGTATTCGTTCGGGACGGTGACGTTTGGCGCTACAACGCCTCCGGCGGTGACCATCAATTCGACGACCGGAGCGTTCGTTGTGCCGTCCGGCGGCGCCAACCTCACCGCGACGGTAACGGTAACGACCAACACGGCGGTGACCGCCAGCGGCGTAGCCACGTTGAGCGTGAGCGGAGGCACTCCGCCGCAGTTGACGCTGAACTGCTCGCCGGTAGCGACGCAAAATGCGTCCAACAACTGGACGGTGGCGGCAGGCGCGAACTGCACGCTCGGCACGACCGGCGGTTTGCCGCCGCCGGGGTATTCGTTCGGGACGGTGACTTACGGGCCGTCCGGCATCGTTAACTCCGCCACCGGCGTGTTCACCGTGCCAAGTACCGGTATCGGCAATCTTTCGGCGACGACGGGGCTGACCCTCAATCCCACTGTCACCGTGAGCGGCCAAGCCGTTTTCGATCCGTCAACGCCGACGAGCATCGCGGCAACCAGCACTTTGCCACACCTGACGTTGACGTGTTCTCCGAGTGGAACGGCGGCGGGCGCCAACACTTGGACGGTCAATGAAACCGCGCGCTGTCAGATCGGCATCACGGGCGCGCCGCCGGCAGGGTATTCGTTCGACACCATCACCTACGGGCCGACGCCGCTCGTCGATCCGGCAACCGGGGTGTTCTTCGTGCCGACCAACAACGTCAACAACCTCAGCGCGTCGATCATGCTGAAGGGCGGCGGCGGTGGCGCGGGTGGCGCGGCCGCAATTCCGACGCTTGAGCCGACGACTTTGGCTTTGTTGGCGTTGTTCATACTGCTGCTCGGTGGGCTTGCGCTTGGCGGAGTGGAGTATGGAGAACAACACGATCGGCGGAAACACCGATAAGGATTTGAAAAGAGGTGCCCCCCCACCTATAAAAAAAGCAAGGTAAAGAAGTCTCTCACACGGTTCGCAAGAGCCGTGTTTTTTTTGGCTCTTTCCCTTAGAGTCAAGCGCGACCCACAAACCCACATTTGTGCTAAGATGACCCAATCTTTGCCTTTGAATGGATTTCTCCATGAGCCGCTTGACCATAGACGTTTCCGAACAGCAGCATCAAACCCTCAAGGCGATGGCGGCGCTGGAGGGAAAAACGATCAAGCAATACGCGCTGGAGAGGCTGTTGCCGGATGGTGCTGATTCCGAGCAGGCGTGGCTGGAATTGAAAAGTCTGCTGGAGGCGCGCATCAACGAAGGTCTCGCGGGGAAGGCGTCAGGCAAGAGCGTTTCGGAAATCTTCGACGAAGAACTTCGCAGCGAGCAATGAACTATATCCTGACGGCGGCGGCTGAAGCCGATGTGCGGGGCATTGTTCGTTACACGCGCAAGCAATGGGGCGCGGCGCTACAGAGATGCGCTGGAAAAAGGCATTACCCTCGTTGCGCGCGGGCAAGGAACGTTCAAAGATATGAGCGGGCTTTACCCGACGCTACGCGTGGCACGTTGTGAGCACCATTACATCTTTTGCTTGCCGCGCGAGAATGCGCCATCGTTGATTGTCGCCATTTTGCACGAGCGAATGAATCTCATGGAACGTCTCAAGGAAAGAATCGGCCTTTGACGCAGAGTGTCGCCAGTTGATCTCTGCAGGGGCACGGCGCGCCGTGCCCTTACTTTATCTTTCGACAAGCAAAAGGCAAATAGCGTTGCGGGATGTCGGTTTTGTTGGCGCCTTTGATGGTCATCGGGTCGGGCGCGTTGGCGTTGCCGCACACCCAGGTGATCGGAACGATGGTGGCGTCTTCGACGATGGCCGGACGCAGGCTCAGGGTTTTGTCTTTAATAGCGCTACTGGCGCGGTAGCCGAAAGTGATGTGGATGGCGCCGTTTTCGACGGTGACGGACTTGATGTAGTTGTTGACGATTTTTTCGGGAACGGGAAGTCCGGCGGCGGCGTTGTCGGCCAACAGGGTTTGCGTGGCCGCCCAATTGTCGTCAATCGGTTTTTGGGCGATGTTGGCGAACGGCAGCGCGTCGTTGATTTGTTTGCGGATGGTCGAATCCTGCGTGCCCGGCACCGCCAGCAGCAACAGAATGGCGATGATGCAGATGACGATCATCATTTCCAGCAAGGTGAAGCCGTCAGGGCGAAACTCTTGCCGCTCGGCGTTCATCACAAACTCGCTTCGCTGTTGAGGCGACGGGCGGCGGCGATCAGCACCAAAAAGAGCAGCGCCAGCGGAACGGCGTAAGCCCAAGCGAGACCGGCATCCGGCAGCATTTCGCCGCGCAGCGCGTGGACGAGCAAGGAGTAATGTCCGGCTACCGGCACGGCGGCGATCCAATCCGGTTCGCGTTGTTGCAGAAGCATTTGCGTGATCGGCAACAGCGAAAAAAGCAGCAACAACACCGACGTGCCCGCTTGCGCTTCGCGCACCGAGCGGCTGTGAATGCCGACATAAAAATGCAGCGCCGGCAAAAGCAACGCAATCGGCAACAGCGTGACGGAGAAACGCGCGACTTCGGGCAGGCCGAAAAGAAACGGCATGCCGATGGCCGGCAGCGGCGTGAAGCGCAGCGTCAAATAAAAACCGGTCAGCGTCAGCAGGAGGGCGATCACGTTGACGATGGCGGTGGCTGCCCATTTGCCGGTGACAATTTCAAACGGCAGCGCCGGAGTGATCGACAGCGGTTGCAGCGATTGTCGCTCGCGCTCGCCCGCGCTGGCGTCGAGCGCCACCGCCATGCCGCCGGTCAGCGTGGCGAAGAGCGCGTAAAAAGCGATGAGCGAGAGAAGCAACGCGCCGGATTGCTGCGGCGTCGCCAGATTGATCGCGTCGATTTTCAGCGGCGCGGCGACTTCGGGCGCGATGCCGCGCAGCAACAAGCGCATCTTTCCCCACTCTTGCCCGTAGGCGGCTAACAAATGTTCGGTTTGAGCGATGGCAACCAGAGCGCGATCACGCGAGCGGTCATAGACGAGTTGCACGGACGCGGCGCGACCGGCGGCAACGTCGGCGGGAAAAGTTTTGGGAATGATGAGCGCCACGTCGATGTGCCCGCGCCGAATCTGCGCTTCGTAATCGTCCGGCAGCGGTTTGATCGTGACTTGTTGACGCTCCAGAAAAGCGATCAGCGCGGGCGCGTTGGCGTTGCCCTGCACGGCCAGCGAGAGCGTTTGGGCGCGTTCGCTTTGTGTGGCGACCAGATTGAAAATCAGAATCAAAAGCAAGGGGCCGACGATCAGCGGCGGCAACAGAATCATCAACAAAGTGCGACGATCACGAAAAGCGTCGAGGCATTCCTTGCGCAGGATGATGAAGATGCGACGCCATGAGAACCGCACGTTCATATCACGCTCCGTTTTTGTTCGTCGTCTTCGAGCAGCGCGAAGAAAGCGTCTTCGAGCGACGCGCGCGTGGTTTGGCTGCGGAAATCGTCAACGGTTCCCTGCACGAGCAAGCGGCCGCGATTCAGCACCACGATGGTGTCGCAGAGCGCTGCCACTTCCGACATCACGTGCGATGAAAAAATCAGGCACTTGCCCTGATCGCGCAGCAAGCGCAGAAATCCGCGCAACAAACGCACACTCATCACGTCGAGGCCGTTGGTCGGCTCGTCGAGCAACACTACCGGCGGATCGTGGATCAACGCCCGCGCAATCGCCACTTTCATCCGCTCGCCCTGCGAGAAGCCCTCAGTTTTGCGATGCGCCAGCGCTCGCATGTCGAGCATGCCAAGCAACAGCGAGATGCGTTCGTTGAGGGCGCGCGCGCTCATGCCGTAGAGCGCGCCGAAGTAAGCGATGTTTTCAACAGCGGACAAGCGCGGATACAAACCGCGCGCATCGGACAACACGCCGATGTGGCGACGCACTTGCTGGCGTTCGGTCACCACGTCGAAACCGGCGACGCGAGCGCTGCCTTCGTCGGGCACGAGCAGCGTGGACAACATGCGCAGCAACGTGGTTTTGCCTGCGCCGTTGGGGCCGAGCAGGCCGGTGATTTGCCCCGTCGGCGCGCAGAAACTGACATCGGCAACGGCGCTGATTTCACCGCGTTTGCCGAAGCGTTTGCAAAGATGCGTCAGTTCAATCATGGCGAAAACGAAAGGGTCAGGGCGCGGGCGCCAGACGGTTCGACCACAGCAACGGCGGCGCGCTGTTTTCGAGATGTTCGACACAGGCGGGCGGCAGCGCCGAGAGGTCGGCGGTTTTGACGAAGGCGGCAAGCATTTGCGGCGCGCACGCTTGCGTCGAAACGATGTGGCCGATTCCGGCGGCGGTGATGAGGCGGCGCTTTGCCAACGTCTGCGCCGCTTCGGCGGCGTAAGTCGGCGGGGTGACCGGATCGAGCGCGCCGGAAAGCAGCAGCACCGGCACGCTGTCGTTGACGACGGGCGCGCTCCAATCACTGGGCAGTGTTGCTGTCGGCCAGCGCGCGCAAGCATTGAAGGCGGCGGCGACGAGTGCATGAACACGAGGCAGTTCCGTTTGCAACGCCGCGCGTTCGTCGGCGGAAACACGCGGCACGTCTTCGCCGCAAGTGATCGCGTAATAAAGCGGCAAATTCATCTGCCCTTCCAGCGTCGATGAGAACGACTGCGCCAACGCCAGCAGTGGCGCGTAATCGTCGTGCAACGCAGCGGTCAAAAGCTGCGGCAACAAGGCGGCGGCGTCCGGCGAATAGAGCAGCGGTTGCAACGCTGCCAACAACATGTCGGCATCGAGTTGCAGCGTTTGAGATTCGCCGGTGCGCGGGTCAATGAAGGAAACGGCAACGCCGGGCGCCGCCAGTCGCGCCATCAGCGTGTCGAGCGCGTCGGCGGGAGAAGGTTGCAAGGTCTTGCAACTTGCCGAGGCTTCGCAGCTTTGCAGCACGGCGTTCAGCCGCGCTTCGCGCGAGCGCCAGGCATTCAACGTGACGCGCACCGACGGCGGCATCACGCCGTCGAGCGTCAGCGTGCGCAAGTGTTGCGGATAACGGCGCAAGTATTCGAGCGCGACGCGAGTGCCGTAACTGCCGCCCCAAAGGTTGAAGCGCGACAAGTGAAGCGCGTTGCGCACGGCTTCGATGTCTTCGACGAAAGCCGACGTGCCGTAATCGAGCGGGTCGATGGCTTGCGCCGTGAGTTGATCGAGGCATTGGTTCGCTTTGGCGGCGATGTCGATGGAAACGGCGTCGCTCAAGGTGTCGCGCTGTTCGTCGAGCGCGGCGCATTGCAGCGGCGACGAACGCCCTGTCCCGCGCTGGTCGATCAACAAAATGTCGCGGTAGCGACGAATATCAACCAGCGCCGCCGCGAATGGCGCCAGCGCCGAAGCGGCTTGCCCCGGCCCGCCGGCCAACAGGATGAACGGGTCGGCTTCCGGATGCGGCGCGTTGGCGGGCAAGCGCGCGATGTGCAGCGACAGCGTGCCGCGCTCGGGATGGGCGCGATCTCTCGGAACATCGAGGCGCGCACATTGAACTTCCATCGACAGCGACGGCAAGCGGCAAGACTCGAAGGTCAGGGATTTCGTCGTTGTCGAAGGAGCGTCGGACGGCGAACAGGCGGAAGCCAGCGCCGTTGCCAGCAACAGCATCGCAAGGCGTGTTGTTGTATTCTTACTCTTTCGCCTTTCGGGCACTCTCCCCCGCGAGAAGGGAGGGTTGATATTGGCTCCATGCTCCGTCATGGCGAGGAGCGAAGCGACGAAGCCATCCAGAAGCGCAACCATCTGAATCAAAAAATCCTAGTCACCATCGTCGATGAACATTTCGCTGCCGCCCGTCGGCTCTTTCTTGCGCGCTTCGTCGAGGTCGCTCTTGAGCTTTTCAATATTGCCGAAGAACGCATCCTGCGATTGCGGCGGGATCACGCGCGTTGCCGGCGGCCACAGGTTTTGCAAGTAAGGATTACGGCCTTTATCGCCGTCGCTCTGCTGAAAGTTGAACGGATCACTGGCGAGCCATTGCACGGCGGCGGCGGCAATGCACAACGCTGCGACGATGATCGCTTTGAGGCGCCAGCGACGGGCGCTGATCACGCGCAGGTGATAGAAGCAAGTGACGCCGAAAACCAGCCAATACAAGATGAAGCCGTAATCGACCAGCCAGCGGCTGGAGAAAGCAAACGCAATCCAACTGAACAAGGGGCCGAACAGCGACATGACCGCCAGGCCGCTCAACGCGACAAAGGCGTGGCGCGCGAAGTTGGCCGCGCCCGAGAGCAAGCGCGACATTCCCGCCCAAACGGAAATCCAGACGACCAGCGTCACCAATAACGAGACGTTGGGCATCAGATAAAACGACAGGCGGAGCTCGCTGGTTTGATTCGCCCAGATTTGGAAGATGGCAACGCCGAACACCCAGATGGCCAACAACAAAATCCACGGCCACAAGCGATGCGGCGGCACCCGCAATTTTTCGGGCGCGACCGGAAAACCGTCGCCGCGCACACGCAGCCAGGTATGGCCGATCTGAAATACCGTGTCGCCGGTCAATACCATTCGTTCGACCCGACGACCGCGACTGTCGAGCAAGCCGTTTTGGGTGCCGCGATCTTCGGCGGTCCAGATGCCGTTTTCGTCGCGCCACAGAAAGACGTGTTGCGGCGCAACGCAAGCATCGTCAACAACCACTTCGTTGTCGTAACCGCGCCCGACGGTCAGCACGCCGGCGTCGGCGGCGTGGCGGCTGCGACTGACGACCTCCTTGTTGCGCGACAGAATTTCAACCCAGATCATCGCGTCACCTCCACGGTGTTCAGGAAACGCTTGGCGAAATCCATTGCGTTCGGATAGCTGACGCCACTCAGCGAGAGGCGCGAAATCAGCGCTTCGCTGCTGTTGTCCTGAGTGACGGCCGCTACCGAAATTTCGTACAAGTCGGCGAAATCGCGGTAAGCGCGGGCGCACCAGGTCACGCGCAACAGCGGTCGCTTCGGATGCGCATCATCCGGCGCCAGAAAATTCTCATAACACTGTTGCGCGGTGAAGCGCTGGCGCGATCCGTACAACGACGAAGAGCGAAGGTTCCCCGACAGTTGCGCGGCGAATTGAAGCGCGTTGAGGTCGATGTTTTTGATGTAAGTGTGCGATAAACTCGCTTGCCCGCTGCTCATGTTGTCGGCCAGAAACAGCGCCGTGCGGGTGTTGCAGGAAGTGCTGTTGATCAGCACCCGTTGCTTGGCGTTGGTATCGCTGTTGGTGTGCGCCCAGCAGTTGAACCATGCCGCGCTGTTTTCCGCCGCTTGATAAGGACCGAACGAGGTGGTGTGAAAACCTTCTTTCTGCAAGGCGGCGAAAAAATTGGTCTGCCAGGCGTCGAGTTGTGCGCGGATCGCTTCGCGCACGCCGGCCTGACTCATCGGCTCGCTGTTGTGGGCTTTTTCAACCAGCGCTTGCGCCGCCGCAGCGGGCACGAGGAAACTGACCAGATCGCCGTTGGATTGTTTGGCGACGTTGACGCCGGCGATGCGATTGTCAGCAGTCACCGCCGGGCCGCCGCTCATCCCCGGATTCAGCGCGCCGGTGAAGTGAATGCGCGGCTGGTAGCTGTTTTCGACCAGCCCGTTGTAAGTGCCTTCGACGATGGTAAAGCCGAGATCGAACGGGTTGCCCATCGCAAACAAGCGCTCGCCCTTGGGCAAGACGCCGGCCACGGCGTCGGCGTTGAAAGTGAAGTGATCGCGCGGCGGCGCGCCGGCCGTTGCGTCCTTGGACGGCTCCAGCCGAACGACGGCCAGATCGTTGGCGATATCGATGGCGTGGAGCTTCAAGTGGCCGCGCGTGCCGTCGGGCGCCAGATAATCGAGCTGATACGTTTGCGGTTCCAGCGCGTATTGCGAAACCACATGGTAATTGGTTAGCGCGAAACCGTCGGCGTCAACCAGAAAACCCGAACCGAGCGACGATTGTTTTTGCGCGGCGGTGAGCAGGGTGCGAATTTGCAGAAGACGCGGGCGCGCCTGCGCGAAAATCTGCTCGGCGGTGGCGGACAGCGGCACGGCAGGCATGGCGGCGGGCGACGACGGTTCGGCGGGCGGAGGCGATGCAGGGGCAACGGGTGGCGCGGCTGCCGCCGTTGCGGCGGCGGCGGTCAAAAGCAGCCCGCAGAAAGCCGCATGAAACGTCCGAAGAAAGAAGGGCATGGTTGACATGGGACGGAATCAAAAAGAATGCCGGAATGTTTCAGGCATGTTAACACGACAACGCCCTTCCCGCCGATCTACTTGAAAATCCCGTTCGCCGCCCCTATCTACCGCCTTGAACGAAAACCCCCCAAGGAATCTTTCAATGCGTTTTGACAAATTGACGACCAAGTTTCAGGAAGCCCTGGCCGACGCGCAGAGCATGGCGCTGGCGGCCGATCACGGTTTCATCGAGCCGCAGCACGTTCTGGCGGCGATGCTGGCGCAGGAAGACGGCGGTACGGCGTCGCTGTTGGCGCGCGCCGGCGGCAATGTGCCGGGTCTGCGGGTGGCGCTGAAAACGGCGCTGGCGCAACTGCCGACGGTGGAAGGCGCCGGCGGCGAGATCACCGTTTCGCGCGATCTCGGCAACCTGTTCAACCTGATGGAGAAGGAAGCGGCCAAACGCGGCGACCAATTCATCGCTTCGGAACTTTTTTTGCTGGCGGCGTTCGATGCCAAGGGCGCGGTGGCGCGGTTGTTGCGCGACGCCAACGTTGACAAAAAAGCGTTGAGCGCGGCGATCGACGCGGTGCGCAAAGGCGGCGGCGTGGACTCGGTGGATGCCGAAGGGCAACGCGAGGCGCTGAAAAAATACTGCCTCGACCTGACCGAGCAAGCGCGGCAAGGCAAGCTCGATCCGGTGATCGGGCGCGACGACGAAATTCGTCGCACCATTCAAATCCTGCAACGACGCAGCAAAAACAATCCGGTGTTGATCGGCGAACCGGGCGTCGGCAAAACCGCGATTGTCGAAGGGCTGGCACAGCGCATCATCAACGGCGAAGTGCCGGAAACGCTGAAAAACAAGCGGGTGCTGGCGCTCGACATGGCGGCGTTGCTGGCGGGCGCCAAGTACCGCGGCGAATTCGAGGAACGTTTGAAAGCGGTGCTGAAAGACATTGCCGCCGACGAAGGCCGCACCATCGTTTTCATCGACGAGTTGCATACGATGGTCGGCGCTGGCAAAGCGGAAGGCGCGATCGACGCGGGCAACATGTTGAAGCCGGCGCTGGCGCGCGGCGAACTGCACTGCGTCGGCGCGACCACGCTCGACGAATACCGCAAGTACGTTGAGAAAGACGCGGCGCTGGAGCGGCGTTTTCAGAAGGTGATGGTGGACGAGCCGAGCGTCGAATCGACGATTGCCATTCTGCGCGGCTTGCAAGAGCGCTACGAAATTCATCACGGCGTGGATATCACCGATCCGGCGATCGTGGCGGCGGCGGAATTGTCGCACCGCTATATCACCGACCGCTTCCTGCCCGACAAAGCCATCGACTTGATCGACGAAGCGGCGGCGCGAATCAAAATGGAAATCGACTCCAAGCCGGAAGTGATGGACAAACTCGACCGTCGCTTGATCCAGTTGAAAATCGAGCGCGAAGCGATGAAGAAAGAGAAGGACGAAGCTTCGCAAAAACGACTGGCGCTGATCGAAGAAGAAATGACCAAGCTCGGGCAGGAGTACGCCGATCTCGACGAAATCTGGAAAGCGGAAAAGGCCAATGTCGCCGGCACGCAATACATCAAGGAAGCCATCGACAAAGTGCGCCAGCAAATGGAAGAAGCGAAGCGGCGCGGCGATTGGCTGGCGATGAGTGAATTGCAATACGGCAAATTGCCGCAGTTGGAAGCGCAGTTGAAAAAGGCCGATACCGATGCGCCGCCCAAAGAGAAAGCGCGCTTGTTGCGCACCGAAGTCGGCGCCGAAGAAATCGCCGAAGTGGTGTCGCGGGCGACCGGCATTCCGGTGTCAAAAATGATGCAGGGCGAGCGCGACAAATTGCTGCACATGGAAGCGCGTTTGCATCAGCGCGTGATTGGACAGGACGAAGCGGTGCGCTTGGTGTCGGACGCCGTGCGTCGTTCGCGCTCGGGTTTGTCCGATCCGAACCGGCCTTACGGTTCGTTCCTCTTTTTGGGGCCGACCGGTGTCGGCAAAACCGAATTGACCCGCGCGTTGGCCGAGTTTTTATTCGACAGCGAGCAAGCGCTCATCCGCATCGACATGAGTGAATTCATGGAGAAGCATTCCGTTGCGCGCTTGATCGGCGCGCCGCCCGGCTACGTCGGCTACGAAGAAGGCGGCTATCTGACCGAAGCCGTGCGTCGCAAACCGTACGCGGTGATCTTGTTCGACGAAGTCGAGAAAGCGCACCACGATGTTTTCAACGTGCTGCTGCAAGTGCTCGACGACGGTCGTTTGACCGACGGGCAGGGACGCACCGTGGATTTCAAAAACACCGTGATCGTGATGACCTCGAACCTCGGCTCGCATCGCATTCAGCAAATGACCGATAGCGGCAGCGCGCAGAGTGAAATCAAGGAAGCGGTGATGGACGAAGTGAAAACCCATTTCCGTCCCGAATTCGTCAACCGGATCGACGAAATCGTCGTCTTCCATCCGCTCGACGAAAAACACATCGCCGACATTGCGAAAATTCAAATGCGCGCGCTGGAAGCGCGGCTGGCGCAAATGGACATCAAGCTGACGGTTGACGATCAAGCGTTGGCGAAAGTGGCGCGTGCCGGTTTCGATCCGGTCTTCGGCGCCAGACCGCTGAAACGCGCGATTCAGCAGGAAATCGAAAACCCGCTGGCGCGCGAACTGCTCGCCGGAAAATTCGCGCCGGGCGACACCGTGAAAGTGGTGATCGACGCCGAAGGAATTGATTTTGTGAAGGCGTGAATCAGGAATCAGAGGTCAGGTATCAGGGATCGGAGACGCCGTCATTCTCGCGAAATTCCCGCCTTCGCGGGAATGACATGGAATCCAGGTTGCTTTTACCACCACCCTTCTTTTCTCTATCATCGAAACCTGAGAAATCACCGATGCGCCTTGTAAAATTTCAACTGTTTGCCGATGGGCAAACCTTCCAACGGAATCGAAACGTGGTCGTTGTTGGTGTTTTTCATCTTCCCGCTCTTTTCGATAAGAAACTTCCTGTATTTTTTACCTGCCAGAAAAATGAATTCATCTGTTTGCAAGTCGGTTTTTTGTGAGAGCGCCATAAGAACGTTTGCCGCCCATTCTTTTATTTCGGAATCCGGCTTGGTATTTAGGGTCTCGTTGTACGGTTCAATTTTATCGGTTTCTTCGAGGAGGCCATATTTCGCAGACAAGATAAAAACGCGATCTGCGGCGAGGTGTTTTTTGGCATATTGGTAGGCGCCTTTGAAAAGAGGGCTGATATACATGTCTCTTGCCAGCGAAGGAGATTTCCGCTTTTTGGCGACGCACGATATAAGGACGATTCGCATGTTGTGCTACCACCCCGGGTATTTCTTCCGGATTCGATCATTCAATTCTTCGTTTTCGCTGTAGGCGCCTATCTCCCAGTCCCGCCACTCATAAAGGTCTTCCGCAATTTCAGTAATGACCTCGCGCAATTCCAACGGTTCCAGCCACGCAGAGGGAATGGCGGCGACGCCGTACAGGGCGCCCAGCAGGTTTCCGGTAATGGCGCCGGTAGAATCGGAATCGCCATCATGGTTGACCGCCAGAATGATGCCTTCCGCAAAATCACGGGAGACCAGCGCGCAATAAATGGAAATAGCCAACGCTTCCTCCGCGACCCAACCTTCGCCTAGTTGGGCGATGGCTTCATGAGGCGACAAAGATGAAGCGGCAAGCGTTTCGGCCTTTTCAATGGCGCGCAATGTTTCCCTGTTGGTATCTTTCTTTTGGCACAGTTCTTTCACTTCGGCCAAGGCGTCCTGTAAAGTTATCTCGCTCACGAGCGCCTGCACCAGCGCTGCCAACGCGCCCGCTGCCAACGCGCCGGTCGGGTGCCCGTGCGTCAAGGCAGCCAGTTTTGTACCCAGAAGAAAAGCATTGTCGGCATTTTCCCACACTTTCTCCTTACACCATTTCATCAGCCCTACGGGAGCCATACGCATGACGCCACCGCATCCTTTGCTGTTGTTGGTCGCAGGATCACCAAAAGATTTCATCGCTTTCAATGCGGATAGGCAAGTGTTACCGGGACCGCGGCGGTGGTGCAACGCTGGCTGTTGAAAGAGCCAGCCGTCACCCACCTCGACATCTTTTATGGCCGGGCACTCCCCTTGTGTCAGCAGCCAACGCAGGTACGCATGGGACACTACCGATGGAACGCTGCAAATTCCCCTGAAACAGCCGCGCACATACGCTCGAAGCAAACCTTCGGCGGTAAACAAAGTCATTTGTGTATCGTCAGTGATCGTTCCCAAACCGCCGTAAGCCGGAGCGTATTCGGTAATGCCATCAGAGCCGAAGGTGTTGAGGATGTCAGAACGTCGCATAAACTCTACCGGCGCACCCAAAGCATCACCGACCGCACCGCCCAACAAGCAGCCCCAAAAGCGTTCTTTGGTTGTTACAGGTGGCGGCATGGGTTTTAGTTCTCCAAGAGGCAAGGCTTAAATCGACCCGTTGGGATTCGCAAGCCCATCTCAATCTACGGGAGTTCCGTTTTTTGCCAAATCTGAATCTGCCCGAGTTGCGGAAGCTCCTGCCGGAGTTTCGGCAGGGCTTCTTGCAAACGGCGAAGCGCTTCGGCGTCATCTGGCTGAACAAAGATGTCGAGATCGACGGCGCGTTCGAGGTAGTGAATCAGAACCGGCGGGAGCGGCTGAGAAGAAGCGTCGGCCGCCGTTGTTTCAAGCGCCATCTGCAACTGCGCAAGAATTTTTTCGCGCGTCGGCAGGTCGGCCAGCTGTTCGCCGGGTTGATCGTCTTCGGAGTCGATGTGAACCAGCACGTCCAGCGCGCGATGCGTCGCCAGAACGCGCCGACGCGCGTCGGCGGCGATGTAGTGCCCTTCGGAAACGCTCATCCAGCCATCGACGAGCAGATGCGCGTCGATCAGAATTTCGTCGCCCATCGTGCGCGTTCTCAAGTCGTGAACGTCTTTGACGCCAGGGGTGGTGGCGAAGGTGGCGCGAATCGCTTCGGTTTCGGCGGGCGTCAGGCCGCGGTCGGTCAGTTGCGCCATCGCGTTCCAGGTGAACTTGCCGCCGGTGCGGCAGATCATGATGCCGACCAGCGCGGCGGCAAGCGGGTCGAGGAAGGCGTAGCCCAACAGGTTGCCGCCGATGCCTAGGGCGACGACCAGCGAACTGGCGGCGTCGGCGCGGGCGTGCCAGGCGTTGGCGATGAGCATGGTGGAGTTGACGCGCTTGGCAACGGCCAGCATGTAGCGGAACAGGCTTTCTTTGGAGACGAGGGTAATCAGCGCCGTCCACAGCGCGATGATGTGAACTTTGGGGATCGACGACGGGTCGATGAATTTACGCGCCGCCGCCCACAGCATGCCGATACCGACGATAAGCAGCAGCAGCCCGAGCGCCAGCGAGGCGGCGGTTTCAAAGCGGGCGTGGCCGTAGGGATGGTCTTCGTCGGCGGCGGCGCGGCTGACTTTGTTGGCGCCGAGCACGATGAAGTCGGCAAACAAGTCCGAGAGCGAGTGAAAGCCATCGGCGATCAGCGCTTGCGAGTGGGAAAAAAAGCCGACGACGATTTGAACAGTGGACAGAAAGAGGTTGACGACCACGCTGACCCACACGCTGCGCGCGGCGGCTTGGTGGCGGTCCGGCAGCGCGGGTGTCGGAGGGGTTGGAGTGAAGTCGGAAGGGGGTTCCATATTCGGCATCATAGCGCAAACTCCGGCGCCGTGGCGGCGGGCGGAAAATGTTAAAATTCGCTGATACGGAACAGGAGAATTGCGTTGAAAGCATCGAGTAGTGCGTCATTGATTATTGCCACGCGGGAATCGGCGCTGGCCTTGTGGCAGGCGGAGCACGTTCGCGACCGTTTGCAGGCGTTGTATCCCGACACGCGGGTGACGTTGCTGGGGATGACGACGCAGGGCGATCAGATTCTCGACCGCCCACTGGCGGCGATCGGCGGCAAGGGCTTGTTCATCAAGGAGTTGGAAGTGGCGATGGAGGAAGGTCGCGCCGATCTTGCCGTGCATTCGCTGAAGGACGTGCCGATGGACATGCCGTCCGGTTTCGCGTTGGCGGCGGTAGCGAAACGCGAAGACCCGCGCGACGCGCTGGTGTCGTCGCGCTATACGGCGCTGGCGCAGTTGCCGAAGGGCGCGGTGGTGGGAACCTCCAGCTTGCGCCGCGAAGCGCAGTTGCGCGAGCGTTACCCGCATCTCGTGATCGAGCCGTTGCGCGGCAACGTCAATACGCGCTTGCGCAAGCTCGACGAAGGGCAATACGACGCGATTATTCTGGCGGCGGCGGGCTTGATTCGTCTGGGGTTTGGCGCGCGCATCGCGGCGTTTCTGGATGTCGAAGACAGTTTGCCCGCCGTCGGGCAGGGCGCGCTCGGGCTGGAGTGTCGCGCCGACCGCAGCGATGTGATCGCGGCGTTGGCGCCGCTGATCGACAGCGACACGCTGTTGGCAGTCAGCGCCGAGCGGGCGTTTTCGCGGGCGCTGGGCGGCAGTTGCCAAACGCCATTGGCGGCGCATGCGGTGCGCGAGTCGAATGGTGGTTGGTGGCTGCGGGCGCTGCTGGCGGATCGCGAAGGACGGGAAGTGATGCGCGGCGAGCGGCGCGGCGAAGCGAACTCGATACCCGAGGCCGAAGCGCTGGGGCTGGCGCTGGCCGATGAGTTTTTGACGCGCGGTGCGCGACGTTTGTTGCCGACGTGAGCGACAAAAAAACCTTTGAAGCAAAAGCCGCGCTGACCGGCGTGGGTGTGCTGATTACGCGCCCGAAGAAGCAAGCGGATTTTCTGGCGAAGCGTTTGGAAGAAGCGGGGGCGGTTCCGGTGCTGTTGCCGACTATTGAGATTGCGCCGCCTTCGGACATGCAGCCCTTGCGCGAGGCGCGCGCGCAACTGGGCGCTTACGATTTTGTAATGTTCGTTTCGGCGAATGCGGTGGAGCAAGCGTTGGCAACTTCAACGCCGTGGCCGCAGAACGTGACGGCGTTGGCGCCGGGCAAGGGAACGGCGGCGGCGCTGCAACAAGCGGGCGTTCCCGCCGAGTGTATTTTGATGCCGGTTGCGCGCTTCGACAGCGAAGGTTTGCTGGCGTTGCCGGCGTTGCAGCACATGCAAGGAAAGCGCGTGTTGATTTTGCGCGGCGAACAAGGCCGCGAGTTATTGGGCGAGACGTTGGCGGCGCGCGGCGCCGAGGTGACGCGGGTGACGTGTTACCGGCGAATGTGCCCGGCGGGCGAGACGGAATTTTTGTGGCCATTGTTGCGACAAAACCGGTTACAGGCGATCACGTTGACGACCGGCGAAGCGCTGGATAATCTCGAAACGATGGCGGGCGAAGCGTTGAGTCAGGCGTTGAAAATGCTGCCCGTGTTCGTGACGCACCCGCGCATCGCGGCGCACGCGCAAGCGCGCGGCTGGAACGCCATTGACGTTAGCGGCGGCGCGGAAGATAAAAACGATGACGCGCTGATTTGTGGCATGATTTCTTTCTTCGCCTGATTTTTCGGTATGACGAAAAGGATGAGTATGGATACGGATACGAAGACGAGTGCGAGCGGGACGGAAAATGCAGCGGCGGATGCAAACGCAAATGCGGATGTAAATACGAAAGCGAGCGAGCCGTCGCTCGCCAAAACGCCGTCCCCCGCAGTGTCCCCACCGCCCGCCAAGCGCGGGCGGGCGGGTTTGCTCGCGCTCTGGGTGGCCGTGCTGGTGTTGGCGGCGGCGCTGGGGTGGGTGTGGCAGGACAACAAGAAGCGCGACCTCGATTGGCAAACCCACACGGCGCAACAGTTAGGCGCGTTGGAGAGCGCGACGGAAAAATTGCAGAGTGAACAAGCGACGAACGGGCGGCAAGTCGAGAGTCGTTTGCAACTCATGCAGGAAAAAGTTTCGGCGCTGGAAACGCGCGTTAACGAGTTGCAAACCAGCCGTCTGGCGCTCGAAAAATTGTATCGGCAACTGTTGCCGTTGCGCGATGATTTGGCGATGCGCGAAGTCGAATCCCGCGTTCGTTTTGCGATGCAACAATTGTCGGTGGGCGGCAATGTGCCGACGGCGCTGGCGGCGTTGCAGGATGCCGATGCCGAACTCACGGCGCTCAATCGTCCCGATCTGGCATCGGTGAAAACTGTTTTGGCGCAAACCGTCGAAGCGTTGCAGCGAGTGCCGACGTTCGACCTGCGCGGTTTTCTGACCCGCTTCGATCAGGCGCTGGGCACGGTCGATCAATTGAAGCCGCGAGAAATTCCCGTGGCAATGCCGGAAGCCCCAAGCACAGCGGATGAAGCGGCGCCTTGGTGGCGGCGCTTGTGGAAGGGGACGAAAGATGCGTTGTTTTCGATGGTGCGGCTGCGGGTTCATGGAAAAGTTGTCGTTGGCAAAGCCGGTGATGAAAACGCCGGTGACGGCGATGCTTCAACCGCGTATCTGAGCGACACGACGCTCGACCGCCGCGAACTGCGTTTGCGTTTGCTGGCGTTGCGCTGGATGGTGCTGGCGCGACAACCGATGGTCGGCTCGGAAGCGACGGCGACGCGGGATTGGTTGACGCAACATTTTTCGGTGAACGATCCCGCCGTGCAAACCTTGCAAGCGCTGCTTGACGAGTTGGCGCAGTCACCCGTGACGACGCCGTTGCCGGAGTTGTCGCCGGTGCTGCAAGCGTTGCGCCGCTGGCACGCCGAGCAGGCGATGACTCGCCCCGGCGATGCCGACGGCCAGTGAACGGAGCGATATCATGAAATGGGGCTTCCGCATTATTCTGATTCTGGCGCTGGCGATCGCACTGGGCATTTTCGCGCGCAGCAATTCCGGCTATGTGCAAATTGCAGCGCCAACTTTCAGTCTCGAAACGACGCTGAATTTTTTCATCATCGCGCTGGTGGTGATCTTTTTTGTTTTTTGCGTGCTGCTTCGCATTCTCAAAGCGCTGTGGAATTTGCCGCAGCGTTGGCGGCAGTTGCGCAAACGGCAGTAAGCCAACGGATAGCCAACTGATGGCAAAACGAATTTTATTTATTTTTTGAAAGTGAGTTTTTCATGAACACCCCTGCCGACAAATTGCCCGATATTTCCATGGACACGAACGCGTTGTACCGCGAAGAAGTTTATACCGACCGCCGCATCGGCGTTTTGCGCGTGCTTCATCCGGTCAAAGCGGACGGTTCGGCGGATTCGGCCAGAGCGACGCTGTTTTCCGGCGAAGCGCAACTGATGACTTCCATCGGCGCGTTGCCGATCAACTTCGACATCCCGGCGGCCACTTTCGCGGAAGCGATGGCCGCTTACGGCGCAACTTCCAAAGCGGCGCTCGAACGGACGATGCAGGAATTGCAGGAACTGCGTCGGCAAGCGGCCTCGTCGCTGGTCATTCCGCCGTCGGGCAGCAGCTTGGGCGGGATGGGAGGATTGGGCGGCATGGGTGGCGGCGGCAAAATTCAAATGCCGTAATTGCTGGCGGTGACAACCTGTGAGCAATCCTTCGCTTTGATGGGAGAAGGCGAACGGAAGACAGGTGTAAAATGAGCACAAATTTTTCTTTTGGGGTTTTTTATGGCAGCGCAGGAAACGATTCACGCGCAAGTGACGGAGCACCCGGTCGTGCTCTATATGAAAGGAACGCCGAAAATGCCGATGTGCGGTTTCTCGGCAACGGCGGTGGAAATTCTGAGACAGTGCGGCGTCGCGGAGTTTTTCTCGGTCAACGTGCTCGACAATCCCGACATTCGGCAGGGCGCCAAAGAATACGCTAACTGGCCGACGTTTCCGCAGCTTTACATCAACGGCGAATTCGTCGGCGGCTGTGACATCATGCGGGAAATGTTTGAAAGCGGCGAATTGGCAGCGATGCTGACTACAAAAACGACGAATTGATTGCTGGGGGGGGGGGCGGGTTTCAAACCCGCCCGTTTGTTAGGAGCGGACGGGTTGATTTATTCCGTTCGCCCTGAGCTTGTCGAAGGGCGAAACAAGCACGGGGCTTCGACAAGCTCACTCCGCTTCAAAAAACGGGTATTCGTAAAAATGGGTTGGAATGGGATCAAAGCTCTCCTGCCTCGATCATGCGGATGAGTGTTGAAATGTCCGCCCCGTAGTTCTTGGGTGGCGGTGGCGCCTCGTGTTGGTCAGCCTC
>WRFN01000021.1 GCA_009778785.1 Betaproteobacteria bacterium
ACCAAATTGTTTCGACAGCACGGTCGTGATCGCCGCCGTCAGCGTCGTCTTCCCGTGATCAACGTGCCCAATCGTCCCAACGTTCACGTGCGGCTTCGTCCGCTCAAATTTTCCTTTGGCCATTTTTCACCGACTCCTTAATCTCTTGATTCACTCACTCAATCGATCGACATCAGCGCCCTGCCGAGTAAAACCTCAACAAAACACTGCTCGTGGTGCCCATGGCGTGGATTGAACACGCGACCTCTCCCTTACCAAGGGAGTGCTCTACCACTGAGCTACATGGGCGACTGTTCTGCCGCCTGCTTCTATCTCCGTACCGACTGCACGCACCTGCAGTTGCCTACAGCGCTGCCTCCGGTACCCGTAAGCGCTTGATTTTCAAACACTTACCTCTAAAAACTCTCTAAAAACTCACTCCAAACCTGCGCCGACACTGGAGCGGGTGAAGGGAATCGAACCCTCGTCGTAAGCTTGGAAGGCTTCTGCTCTACCATTGAGCTACACCCGCATTTCATCCGGCAGAGCCGCGCTCACGCTGTCCCGCGACGACGCTGATAACCGCCCGCGCCTCGACGCTGGCGTTATCACGCAATCAAAACTATGCCGCTGGTGGAGGGGGAAGGATTCGAACCTTCGAAGGCTGAGCCGGCAGATTTACAGTCTGCTCCCTTTGACCGCTCGGGAACCCCTCCAGCGAAACGAATTATTTTAATCTATTCATATTTCGAGGTCAACATGGCCCTTGAGGATGCGCCCTCCTCTCCTTCCCCTTGGAGGAAGGGAGAAATGGAAAGAGTATGCCTGTAGCGCGGCGTTTTATTCAGCATCTCCTATGCGCTTTGCAACTCATTTGGCAATTTATGAAGCAATTCCATTGACAAAAATATGGCCGTTGTATTGCGTTGCTTTGCTCCGCCCGCCCTGAGCTTGTCGAAGGATGAACGGCGAAAAATCACGGGCTTCGACAAGCTCAGCCTGAACGGCTTGAAATAAATTGGCGTATCATCAACCCGACGATAATTCTTATCCAAGACCCGACTATGAAATTCAAAGCTATCTTTTGTGCGGCGTTGATGCTGCTCTTGGAGCAGCCAGCGCTCGTTGGGGCTGCTGATGCTCAATCTGCTGCCGCCACGGCGTTAAGCGCCAATGCGTCATTTGACGAAATTTCCAAACTGGCCCAAGCCGGCAATGCCGAGGCTCAATTTCAACTTGCTAAACGCTACGCCGACGGACAGGACATAGCGCAAAACAACGCTGAGGCTCTGAAGTGGTATCGCAAAGCGGCGGAACAAGGAAACGCGACAGCGCAATTCAGTCTTGGATATATGTACGCCAACGGCCAAGGCGTAGCGCGAAACAGCGCTGAGGCTCTGAAGTGGTATCGCAAGGCAGCGGCACAGGGAAATGCGTATGCTCAAACCAACCTTGGACTGATGTACTACGAAGGTCGAGGCATGGCGCAGGATTTTATCCAGGCCATGACATGGTTTCGCAAAGCAGCGGAGCAGAAAGAAGCAATTGCCCAAAATAACATTGGATGGTTGTACGCCAACGGGCTAGGCGTGACGCAAAATTATGTCGAAGCCCTAAAGTGGTATCGTAAGGCCGCGGAGCAGGGATATGACAAAGCCCAAACCAACCTTGGATCGATGTACTACAACGGTCAAGGCGTGGCGCGAAGCGATGCCGAAGCCCTGAAGTGGTATCAAAAAGCAGCGGCGCAAGGAAATGCTGTTGCCCAAAACAATCTTGGAGAAATGTACTACGACGGCCAAGGCGTGGCGTGGGATTATGCGAAGGCCATGGAATTATGGCAAAAGGCGGCAGCACAAGGAAATGCGAACGCCCAATATAGCCTTAGAACGTATGGAAACGAATGAGCGCGATCAACTTGGGTTAAGCGCAACAAAACCCAAATGCTCAACGCAGCCTTAACTGGATAGCTACGCAGGGCACGGACGACAATTGACGACTCGACTGGCTACCACAACCACTCCAACCAGAGACACACACTACTCAGAACGCCGATCCCGTGGCACGCCAGAAAGCCCAGCGAAAACTGAACAAATTGCAATGAACTCTAGCTCGTATCGCAACGGTGAATAAGCCGCGAAGCGGCGTCATCCACCGTTGCTGCTGATCGGCGGATGACAGCCTATCCGCCCTATGCCTGCTAGAGCGGTTTTGATTCAAGTGGCTACCCTTCTCTCCCGCCTCTCTCCTATAAGCCGTAGAATTAAATCAAATCTAATAACGCGAGTCCGCCGGCCTCTTGTCCTTCGGCCAATCGTTCACTTTGGCGGGAAAATCGGGGCGCGGCATATGACTGAAATATTCCGCAACATCCACCGATTCCTGATCGCTCAATCCTCCCTGAGCAAGAGGAAATCCCGGATGAAAGCCGATAGGCATGTTGCGTTTGACGAAAGCCGCTGCCGTATAAGTACGAGCCATGCCCGCGCCGATGTTAAAGGATTGATCTCCCCACAACGGCGGATAGACTGGCTGCCCCTGCGAATTCTTGATGCCTTCGCCGTTCTGGCCGTGGCAGATGGCGCACTGGGCGACATAGATTCGCTTGCCGTTCTCGGAATCGGGTTTGATGTCTTGACTGATCTTGCCGACGCCGCGCCCTTCCACTCTATCCTCAGGTTTGGTGTTTCGCTTCATCCAGTCGAAGTAGGCAACCATCGCTTTCATATCGTCGCCGTCTTTGGCGAGCGGTTTGCCGTTCATCGAGCGCAGGAAGCAACCATTGATCCGATCTTCCAACGTGATGACGCGGCCGGCGCGCGGCGCGTAGCTCGGAAAGAACGCCGAGACGCCGACATAGGGCGAGCCGTCCGCCACTGTGCCGCCGTTGAGATGGCACGAGGTGCAGTTCAGAACATTGCCCACGTTTTTGGGCAGCAGTGTGTGCGTTTCGGTGTTGAGGCGCATGCCGCGCACGAGTTGTTCGGCGTTCGGCTCTTTCAACACGTCGGCAATGCGCGGGGTGTCAAACGCGCTAACGTCAACCTTGGGATCGAGCGAAGCGCGCGCCGACTTTACCTGCGCCGCCGTCACCGGCGGGTTCTTGGCATTGCCCCAACTCGCCCGCACGAAATTGACGATCTCCGCAATTTCATCGTCTCTCAATCGCGCGAAGCCCGGCATTGAGAGTACCCCTTTGCTGGTCTCCGTTTCCGTGGTCGCAACGCCCATAAGCACGAAGTAAAGCACCGCTGAGGCATCTTTGTTCGTAACAGAGGGGCTGGCCGCGAGCGGCGGGAAAACTTTGGCAACGCCCTCGCCGTCAAGGCGGTGACAGTCTGTGCAGAACTGCGCATAGGCGAGGCCACCCCGTGTCGTAAACATGGCTTTCGGAACGCCTTTTTTTTCGGTGGCCGAAGGTTGATCCGGCGATGATGATTTCAGCGGCGCGGCAACAGCATTACCTGTTTTGCTCGCCCCGATAATGATAATGATCGCTGCCAGCGCACTCCATCGTTTCCACATGCGCCCAACCGAAATAGTATCGCTCATGATGCCTTACCCCTTTCTCTGAAGATTTATTTATACAAGGCCTTCTTTTGCGAAGGCTCAACCAGAACTTGGCCAATTATCCCACAATCGACAAACGCCGAAAGACGAACAGTTTATATTTGTTACCGGTTGAAAATCAGCGCGACTCCCGCGATGGCAACGGCGAGCATAGCGCTGTTGCTGCCCAGAGTGCGGGGAGTCATTGCCGCCGCTCGCAAGCGACGGCTGCGTGTAAAACTTCGTTTAATCAGCGTCGCGCCTTATTGCGCCGCATGGTCACCATCATCGCACCGCCAACCAACAACAACAACATCAGCAACGCTTTCGGTTCCAGCGTCGGTACGGGAGAGGCCGGAGGCGGCAAACCGAGATTGGGAGGCTGCTTGCCCTTGGGCAACGATATCAAATACCAGTTGTTCGGGTTTGATGTGCCTCGGCTCAGGGTGTATTCGTAGTCGCCCGCAACGAGTGGCCCGTTATCCAGCACGAATTCGCCATCAGATGCGCCGGTGACTTCCACCACCAGAATGCCATCGCCGGTCTGAGCGCCGGCGCCACTGACGGCGTTAACGTGTACGGTGGTCGTACCGCTCGTTGAGCCGTCGATCACCAGCTTGTCGGTGGGCGAAGCATCGTCGTCGAGTACGGTATCCAGATGCAGTTGTGCATCGCCGGACGCGGCGTAGTTGCCGATGATAGTGAAAGTGTCGCTGCCGGCAACGCCGTTGACGAGGTAGAGGATGCCGCCGTTGCTGTTGACGAGGCCTTGCAACTGGTAAGCGGTCGGATCATTGGCAGTCGTCCAAAACGGCTCCAGCGTTGCGCCGGAACTGAGTTTCAGAGTCGAAAGCGTCGAGTTAGCGTTAATGACCCATTGGCTGGTCGCGCCCGCGATATTGAGATCAATGGTCGAAGCCGGATTGCTGCCGCTCGAACTCATGGCGGTGGAACCGAGAAAGCTGCTGCCGTCGGCCATATCGAGATCAATCGCGCCACCATTGATGGCGCTCATGATGCCGGTGACGTCGAAAACGCCGCTGGTAGCAGCCCAGTCCGTCGTCTTGTCGGGAAGACCGGACATGGACGTGAAGGCACCCGATACCGGGTAGGTAATGCCGGAAATGTCAAGCGCCCGATTGACGATGATCGAATCTGCGCCGCTGACTTGCATGACGGTGGAGCTCGCGCCATCCGATCCGGCGACTCCGTTCGTCACTTGCAAAGTGGCGCCGCCCTCCAGATAGATGTATCCGGGGCGCACATTGGTGGCGTAACTTCCCTGCTTCTCGGTGGCGGCATAGAGAGCATAGCCGCCTGCGCCGGTCGCGCTGACATTCACGCCGTCGCCAAGCTGAATGAAGCCACCCTTGTTGGCATAGACGGCGTGGCCGTTTCGCATGCTGTCGCTGATCGTGGAGTTGCCGCCGACAAAGGCATAGGCGTCGCCAAGCGTGTTGTTGTTCGTTCCCGCCAGCGCGCCGGAGACCCCGATGTTATTCATGTCATAGGTTCGATTACCGGCATAAACACCATAGCCGTAGGCGTCGGCGCTCAATGCGCTGGTGCCCTGCGTTGCCGTTCCCGTGCCGATGACGCTAACGGTCGAGCCGCTGGGGAGGATGGCGATACTGAGGTCGCCCTGCCGCAAAAAATCATTCACCCGCACCCCCATGCCGCCCTTTGTTGTTATGTTGGCGGAGTTACTGATGACGACGCCCGAAGGCATGATGCCTCCCTGTGAGTTCGACGCGATATTGATGCCATCGGCGGAAGTCCCGGTCGTGGTCACGGTCAGGTTGTTGGCGAAAAGCCAGGACGCGGTGTCGTCGCCCCTGACGCCATCGCTATCGGAACCGCCCGTGGTGATGGTGAGATCATTCAGATGAAAGGCGTTCCACTTGATATAGATGCCCGCATATTGCGGTACGTTGCTTCCCGATGTCGTCGAGATCGTAATCGCCTCGGTCGGCCACAACGCGGCAGGAATGCCGCAGTTGTTGAAATTGGTATTGGCGGGACACACCGTGTCCGCCTGGGCCACTGAAGACGATAAACCCATCAGCAAACCGGCAAAAGAAACAAGCGCCGTGCAGCAGCGCCGCCTTGAGTTTTTGCGAATATGAATCATGTTGTGCCCCCCTGACACCGACGCAACCACTCGCCTGTCTCTGCATGAGACAAACAAACGATTTAAAAATCACCCCTAATTCGATTCGGCTCCAACTGATGTGTGCCGTACATATATATGACTTGCTTGTTTCTTAAATTATAGCATTAGACAACGAAGCGGATATAAAGTTTCATAGCTAATACCTATCTGAAAAAAACAAATGGTGCGCAAAGTGTTTGTTTCTTGCAACTTCCGCAATTTTCCATCGCAACCATTGGTTTACGCAAAAATAACTGAGCGTAAGCGCCCACTTACTCACGCTCTTCGTTGCTATCAGAAGTTACGGCAGATGAAAAAGGGCGGGGTTGAAACCCGCCCTCACGAATGTTGCGGACGGCAGGATGCCGCCCCTACAAACCCCTCACGCCTTTTTCACTCTCACTGCCGGTAGAATCGCGGAGAAAATACTGCCTTTGCCGATTCGGCTGTCGATGTTCAACTCGCCCTGATGGCGCAGCAGTACATGTTTGACGATGGCCAGTCCCAAGCCAGTACCGCCGGACGCCCGCGAGCGCCCGCGATCAACGCGATAAAAGCGTTCGGTCAGGCGCGGCAGATGTTCAGCGGCGATGCCGATGCCGGTATCGCGCACGGCAAAAATACCGCGCCCTTCTTCGTTGATTGTCCAGGAAAGTTCGATCTTGCCGCCTTCGGGAGTGTAACGCACGGCGTTGGTCAACAGGTTGTTGAAGGCGCTGGCAAGTTCGTCGCGCACGCCGTAAATTTGCGTTTCTTCTTCCGGCACGGTCAAGGTAACAATGTGCTTGTCTTGCGACAAAGCTTGCGTTTGTTGTTGTAGTAATTGCAGCAACGGCGTCAACGCAAACCACTCTTCTTCTTTGGCGCGCGCGCCGGATTCGAGCGCCGACAAGGTCAGCAAGTCGTCCACCAGCCGCTGCATACTGTTGGCTTGCGTTCGCATCAAATCGAAGTAATGTTCTCGCGTTTCTTCGGGCATTTCTGTCGGCGCTTCCTGCAACATTTCGAGAAAGCCGACGATCACGGTCAGCGGTGTTTTCAGTTCGTGCGACACGCTGGCGATGAAATCGCGCCGCAGCCGCGCTGCCGCTTCGTACTGCGTTACATCGCGCGCCAGCAGCAAACGCCCGCCGCGACCGAACGGCACTTGTTGCAGCGCGATGGATTTGCCGGTATCGAAGACGGAAGGGATCACCAGCGTGCGTTGCGCCACTTCGTCAACGGATAAGGTTTCGTTGAGTTCATCTGCAAGAAAACGAAGAAACTCCGGAATCCGCACGAGGTTGCCGAGCGGTTGGCCGCGATCTTTTTCGAGGTTGATCGCCAACCATTGCTGGGCGCGAAGGTTGGCCCATTCAATGTGGCGACGTTCGTCCAGCACGATCACGCCGTCCGGCAACGCCTCCGCCATGCGGCGAAATTGTTCGATCATTTGTTTCTGCGTGGTTTGAAACGCCACGCGCTTTTTTTCGCGGCGCGACAACGCCGCCAGCACATCGCCCCAGCCGCCTATCCCTTCCGGCAATGGCTCGTAATGATCCAACGAACTTTTCGCCCAGCGTTGCAAGCGATACAGGTGCACCAGATGAAATACCGTTACTCCGGCAAAGCCCAGCGCCAGCACGATCAACGCAGCCCAAACGCCGCCCAGCCCGCCGGCGATCAGCGTCAACACAACGATAATAGACGGCAACACCCAGCCGCGACTATGAGGAGGCGGTAGCGTCATTTTGTCTCTCCGGGTTCCAGCGATAACCACTGCCGCGCACGGTTTCCAACTTTGCGTCCAGATGATGCGTTGCCAACGCGCGCCGCAAGCGACGCACCAGCACATCGACGGTGCGCTCTTCGATGTCGGCATCGTCGCCCCAGACAGTATCAAGCAACTTCGCTCGCGTGAAAACGCGGTCGGGTCGCGCCATCAAAAAATGCAGCAGACGAAATTCCAGCGGCCCCAGCATCAACGGTTTGCCATCATAATGAACGCGATGCGAAACCGGATCGAGCATCAACAACCCTGCCTGCAACGGCGCCTCGGACGCTTCCGCCGTCAAGCGCCGCAACACGGCTTTGACGCGCGCTTTCAGTTCGCGCGGCGAAAACGGTTTGGTGATGTAATCATCGACCCACGTTTCCAATCCGGCCACCTTGTCCGCTTCCTCGGTACGCGCCGTCACCATAATGATCGGCAAAGCTTTGGTGCGCGTTTGCTGGCGCAAGCGCTTCGCCAGCGCCAACCCCGATTGTCCCGGCAACATCCAGTCGAGCAACAGCAAATCAGGCGGCGTTTCTTCAATCATTCGCCACGCCGTTTCGGCGTTGCCGGCTTCGCGAACGGTGTAGCGTTCGGTTTCCATCGTCACCCGCAACAGTTCGACGATGGCCGGTTCGTCTTCAACTATCAGTATCGTCGTCATTCGCGCTCCGCGATGTTGGCCTTGATTTCTTCGAGCGACGTGTGTCGCACATCTTTCCCCATCACCACTTGCACCACCGCTTCGGCGATGTTTTTGGCGTGATCGCCGATCCGCTCGATCGACTTGGCGACGAACAACACTTCGAGCGCCGTGCTGATCGTGCGCGGGTCTTCCATCATGAAGCCGACCAACTGCCGGGTGACCAGATCGAACGCCATGTCGATTTCGTCGTCGGCATCGTAAATAGCGATGGCTTCGTCGATGTCGAGCCGCGCAAACGCATTCAACGCCCGATGCAAAATCATCTGCGCCAACTCTCCGGCGTGAATCGTATCGTAGTACTGCATTTTGGTGAGTCGCTCGTTGCCTTGCAACTGCGCCGCTTTACGAGCGATTTTTTTCGCTTCGTCGCCAGCCCGTTCGAGATCGTTCACCACTTTGCTGACAGTCAGAACCACCCGCAAATCCACCGCCGCCGGTTGCCGCCGCGCAATGATTTGCGCGCACTGCTGGTCGATGTCGATCTGCATCTGGTTGATTTCTTTTTCGGTCGCCTTGATGGTTTCGAGCAGTTCGGGGTTTTCATCTTCGGACATCGCCAGCACACCGCGCGCCAACTGAGCTTCGACCAGCCCGCCCATCGCCAGCACATCGCTGCGGATGGTTTCCATTTCGATGTCGAATTGTTTGGACATATGTGTCGTCATGACTTTTCCTTTCACCCCGCGTATCAACCAAAACGACCGGTAATGTAATCTTCCGTTTCCTTTTTCGCCGGTTTGACGAAAATAACATCGGTCTTATTGTATTCGACCAGTTCGCCCAAGTACATGTAAGCCGTGTAATCCGACACCCGCGCCGCCTGCTGCATGTTGTGCGTCACGATCACGATAGTGAACTCGCCGCGCAACTCCGAAATCAGCTCCTCGATACGCAAGGTCGAAATCGGGTCGAGCGCCGAAGTCGGCTCGTCGAGCAACAACACGCGCGGCCGTACCGCGATGCCGCGCGCGATGCACAAGCGCTGCTGCTGGCCGCCCGACAAGCTGGTGCCTTCCTGCTTCAGCTTGGTCTTCACTTCGTCCCACAGCGCCGCTTTTTTCAGCGCCCACTCGACCCGCGCATCCATCTCACCGCGCGACAAGCGCTCGTGCAAGCGCACGCCGTAAGCAATGTTATCGTAAATCGACATCGGAAACGGCGTCGGCTTCTGAAACACCATGCCGACCCGTTTGCGCAAATCGTTGAGATCGACATCGTTCGCCAGCGCGTCTTCGTCGTCGATGAACAAATGCCCTTCGGCGCGCTGCCCGGGATAAAGCGAGTACATCCGGTTGATCGTGCGCAGCAGGGTGGACTTGCCGCATCCCGACGGGCCGATGAACGCCGTCACCAACCCTTGATAAATGTCGAGTTGAATGTTTTTGAGCGCGTGAAACGCGCCGTAGTAAAAATTGAAATCCTGAAAACGGATTTGCGTAGTCAGTTTTGGTTCTTGCGTCGGCATTTTCATCTCTGCATTCTGTTCAAACCGTCTTGCGTCCAAAAAACGCGCGCGCCGCGATGTTGAGCGCCAGCACCGTCACCACAATCAAAAAAACGCCCGCCCACGCCAGCCGGTTCCAGTCTTCAAACGGACTCATCGCAAACTTGAAAATCACAACCGGCAGGCTCGCCATCGGCTTGTCGAGATTGGTGCTCCAGTATTGATTCGACAACGCGGTAAACAGCAGCGGCGCGGTTTCGCCGGCAATCCGGGCCACTGCCAGCAGAATGCCGGTCATCACGCCCGCCAGCGACGCCCGCAGGGTGACGTACATAATCATGTGCCAGCGCGGCGCCCCCAGCGCAAACGCCGCTTCGCGCAAACTCGACGGCACCAGCCGCAACATGTTTTCGGTGGTGCGCACGACGACAGGAATCACAATCAACGCCAGCGCCAGCACGCCCGCCGCGCCGGAAAAATGACCGCGATAGGTCACGTAAACCGCGTAGATGAACAGCCCGATGATGATGGACGGCGCCGACAACAGCACGTCGTTCATGAAACGGATCACTTCACCCAGCCAGCCGCGCTGGGCAAACTCGGCCAAATAAATGCCGGAGAAAATTCCGATCGGCGTGCCAATCAACGTCGCCAGCCCGACCATGATCAAGCTGCCGACAATTGCATTGGCCAACCCGCCTTCGCTTCCCGGCGGCGGCGTCATCTGCGTGAAAAGGCTGAACGACAAACCCGACACGCCGAGGCTCAATGTCGTCCACAAAATCCACAACAACCAGAACAAGCCGAACGCCATCGCCAACAGCGACAATCCCGTCGCCGTGTAATTCAACAGACGCCGACGCCACGCCAGCCAGGAAAATTTGGTGCTTTTCATGTCTGCGTCCCTCCCGACTTGGCCAACCGCATCAGCAACAGTTTCGACAAACTCAACACGACGAACGTGATCAGGAAAAGAATCAGGCCAAGCTCAATTAACGCTGAAGTGTGCAACTCGCCCGAAGCCTCGGTGAATTCATTGGCCAGCGCCGACGCGATGCTGTTGCCGGGCAGGAAGAGCGAGAAGCCTTGAAACGAATTGATGTTGCCGATCAAAAACGTGACCGCCATTGTTTCGCCCAGCGCGCGCCCCAGCCCCAGCATGATGCCGCCGACGACGCCGACCCGCGTGTAAGGCAGCACGACGTTCCAGATCACTTCCTGACGGGTCGAACCCAGCGCATACGACGATTCTTTCAGAATCGCCGGCGTGATCTCAAACACGTCGCGCATCACCGAGGCGATGAACGGAATAATCATGATCGCCAGCACGATGCCTGCCGCCAGAATGCCGATGCCGAGCGGCGGCCCCGAAAACAACGCGCCGATGATCGGCAGCGGCCCCAGCGCTTTGGCGAGCGGCGGCTGAATGTACTCGGAAAAGATCGGCACGAAAACCAGCAGCCCCCACATGCCATAGACGATGCTGGGGATGCCGGCCAGCAATTCGACCGCGATTCCCAGCGGTTTTCTCATCCAGCCCGGCGCCAACTCGGTCAGAAAAAACGCGATGCCGAAACTCACCGGCACGGCAATGACGAGCGCCACCGCCGAAGTGACCAGCGTGCCGTACACCGGAATCAGCGCGCCGAAGCGATTCATCGGCGGATTCCATTCGGCCTTCCACAAAAACGACACGCCAAACTCTCGAATGGCCGGCCAGGCGCCCCAAATCAGCGACACGATGATGCCAGAGAGCAACAACAAGGTCAGCACCGCGAAGCCCTGCGTCAGCCGGTGAAACAGCATGTCGCCCCACGCCAAACGCCGCCGCCCCCGCGTGGGGGGCGATGGGGGGGGCAGTGATGATGAAGTAATCGACGACGGCATTTTTTGCATTTCCCCGATCCCTGGGTTTACCTGCTACTGTACCAGAGAAGCCACTTTTTTAACTTTATCGCTCCGGCTCCCAAATATCAAGCATTAAACGCTTTCCCTTCAGAAACCATACCCGGCAAACCGGGGGAGACGCGCCACAGCGCACGGCGCGTCTCCCCAACAGTTTACTTGGTCACCGAAAACTCATCCACCACATTTCCGGTGTAGGTACCGGAGACTTTGAATTTGACGGTGTTACCGGCCACATCAACGATGGTGTATTCTGGCTCTCTTTCCTGCGCGTTTTTGTGCGTGGACAAGGGCAACTTTCCTTTCAGGTATTCAGCGCTTCCTTTGGTGCCGTCAAATAGGAAAGGATAGTCAACATTGTTTTTCTCATAAAGCCCGACCGGGTCGAAAATGTTGTAATACTTCAGCCCGCTACCGGTATTGAACGTGAGGTAGAGGGTACCGTTCGGGCTGTTGTAAACACTCTGATCCGCTCTGTCAGCGGGCTGGTCGATGGGAAGCTCGCCGGTCATGACGAAACTTCGCGCATAAACGTGATCGTGCCCTGCCAGAACGAAGTCCACTTTGTAGGTCGCCATGAGATTTTCAAAACCGGCTTGCACATAGTATTGAATGTCTTTGTCCGCCAAATGCTGCGCCACGCTGGCGGTCGATTTGTGATGCTGCACAAACAGCCAAGTATATTTGCCTTTATTGGCCTCGGTCGCGGCTTTGAGCGTTGCTTCAAATCGCGCGATGTAAGGCTTGGCTTCATCGACAGAGGCCGGATAAGCAGACGTGTTCAACACCACGAAGAGCGCGTTGTCGTAGAGGTACCAGTAATGGCCGACGGCTTCAACAATGGCCTGATCACTATTACCGATGGGAACAAAGGTTTGCTCATTGGGCAGATTGTAGTGATAGAGAAAAAGTTTATTCACGTCGTGATTGCCTACCGCCGGCGCCAAAGGAATAGAACGAAGCTCCGGCGGCGCGAGAAAGTTTTGATACTCCGCTTCGTTTCCGCCCACTGCCGTGTCAACCTGATCGCCCACGCCGGCAATAAAATTCACATTGGCGTCGCCGATTTTTTTCATGGTGTCTTTCCACCCTTGCGCGGTGGTTTGATCATCGCTGAATTCTCGGCTGTTCACATCTTGCAATCCCGTCGTGAGTTGGGGGTCGCCCACGCTGGCAAAACGGAAGCTCGTCGTATTTCCGGTGGTGTAGTTGTACTCGTAACTCCAGTTTTTTCCATCGTTGGAAACGCGGTATTTGTAATTGGTGCCTGCCTTCAGTCCCGACACCGTCACTTTGTGCGCCGTTTTCCCGGTGGACGCGGCAACGATATTTCCCTTCGTGCTACTCACCAATTTGTCTTTTTCATCGAAAATGTTGACCACCGCCGAATCACCGTTGGCGGTGTCGGCGTACCAGTTAAAAGCCACATCCGTTATTGTGGATCCCGGTGTGAGCATCAAGGTTTCGGCATTGAATTGAACCCCCGGATCAAACTTTTCATCAACGGGGTCGGATGAACCGCAAGCGCTTAAAACAAGCGTCAGCGTTGCGATCAGAACAGATGCTTTCTTGAACATAAATTTTCCTCTTGAGATTGAGACTCATTAAAAACACAAAGCGTGTGCTGGAAAAAACTGATCCGAAATACAATTGATGAAAAAGCTGGACGCACCTCACGCGATGAACTGTCATAAAAGCTCATTACAACTTCAAAACCATGAATAACGCGCGAGACCTCTGCGGTTTCTCACTTTTCGGAAGAAGCGAGAACACAGGAAGTTGATGAAAGCGTTGCTCTTTCCTTCTCGTCCAGAACCCGGAAAGTGCAACGCCCTTGTTTTGTTAAACCACTTAACGAACCGCTTTCCCGGAAGCGTCCTTGATCTGCGCCCACGACGTTTCGATCATCTTGGTCAGCGATTCCGGCAACGGCGCATAATCCAGTTCGCTCGCCATCGCGCCGCCACTCTTGTATGCCCAAGCAAAATAATTCAGTGTTTCCTTCGCTTGCGTCGGCTTGTCCTGCGTTTTGTGCATCAGGATGAACGTCGCGCCCGTAATCGGCCAGGTTTTCTCACCCGGTTGATCGGTCAAAATCTGATAAAACGACGCCGGGTCCCACTTCGCGCCCGCAGCCGCTGCCTTGAACGCTTCTTCACTCGGCGCGACAAACTGCTTGGCCGCGTTCTGCAACGAAACCACCGCCATCTTGCTCTGCTTGGCGTAAGCGTATTCGACGTAACCGATCGAATTGTTCAGCCGTTGCACGAACGCCGAAACGCCTTCGTTGCCCTTGCCGCCCAAACCTACCGGCCACTGCACCGCCGTGCCCTCACCGACTTTCTCTTTCCAGTCGGCGCTGACTTTCGACAAATAATTGGTGAAAATGAACGACGTGCCCGAACCGTCCGCTCGCCGTACCACCGCAATCGCCGCCGACGGCAACTTCACGTCGGGATTGAGCGCCGTGATCGCCGGATCGTTCCATATTGTGATCTTGCCCAGATAAATGTCGGCCAGCACCGCACCGCTCAAGCGCAACTGGTCGCTGGCAATCCCTTTGATATTCACCACCGGCACCACGCCGCCAACCACCGTCGGAAACTGCACCAGCCCGTTTTTGGCTAAATCTTCCGGCTTCATCGGCGCATCCGACGCGCCGAAATCCACCGTCTTCGCCTGAATCTGCTTGATCCCGCCGCCCGAACCGATGGATTGATAATTGATCTTGTTGCCGGTCGCCTTGCTGTAAGCATCCGCCCACTTCGCGTACAACGGCGCCGGAAACGACGCTCCCGCCCCGGTGACCTCGGCAGCCTGAACACCCGCCGTCAAAGCCAAAACACCCACGATCCCTGCCAACCACAATTGCCATTTTCGTAACATCATCGTCTCCTTTTCCAAGAACCGGATTTACTTTAACGGAAGAATTTTACCGTTTTATTACAAACCCCGACTTTTTACGCCGACGTGGCGCAATAGCAACAAAACAACCGGAGCATCATTGAGGTATCATTGAAAGTGGTTACAAAGCGATTCCTGTGCACCTTGACCCGACAAACCGAAACATGAGCGCCCAATTTTTTGACCGTCCGATCCTCAATTCGCCTTATGCGGAGCCAACGCAGCACTGGGAGTTGGACGAAACAGGGCAGCCCAACCAGAAGGTCATTAACCACCGACGTCCGGCCAGCTTTGTCACGCCCATTCCCAGCCCCCAAAAATCCAAAGGGAAAACCGGGCAACTCGATTTTTATGCAGACGACACGGCCCAAGCCATCTCCAGCGACGAACAGGAATATCAGCTTACCCAGACCATCAATAATTTGCGCCTTGCTGTCGGCAAATGGAGAAACGAACCTGATCCGAAGCGCTGGAAGGTAACTCCGGAAACGGCTCGACTCCTCCAACATTGGCGGCACCACAAATTCAGCGGATACCGCCCCTTTTTTTGCCAGCTTGAAGCGGTGGAAACCGCGATATGGCTAACGGAAGTAGCTCCTAACGACGGAAAAAGAGGGGAAGAATTTCTGGAGTGTTTGAAAATTGCCAACGAAGAAGCCAACCCCGGACTAAACCGCTTGGCGCTGAAACTCGCCACAGGCGCGGGTAAAACCACAGTCATGGCCATGCTTATCGCGTGGCAAACCATCAACTCCGTGCGTTATCTCAACAGCAAGCGCTTCACTCACGGCTTCCTCGTCGTGACTCCCGGCATCACCATCAAGGATCGCCTGCGCGTTTTACTGCCTACGGATGTGGACAGCTATTACCAATCCAGAGAATTGCTTCCCTCTGACATGCTTCTGGACATTCAGAAAGCAAAAATCGTCATCACCAACTTCCATGCTTTTAAACAACGCGAGAAAACGGAACTCTCCGGCGCTGGGCGCGCCCTGCTCTCCGGCAGGCGCGGAGATCGTCTGGACACCATAGAGCCGGAAGGACAAATGCTCCAACGGGTCATGGGCAGTCTCATGAGCATGAAAAACATCATGGTGTTCAATGATGAAGCCCATCATTGCTACCGTGAAAAGCCCGACGACAAAGAAGATGTGAGAATTCAGGAAGGCGAAGATAAAAAAGACGCCAACAAGGAAGCCGAAGAAAACAACGAAGCGGCTCGCCTTTGGGTTTCCGGTCTTGAGATCGTGCAAAAGAAACTCGGTATTTCCCGTATCTTTGATCTTTCCGCCACGCCGTTTTTCCTGCGCGGATCGGGTTACCGCGAAGGGACATTGTTCCCTTGGACCATGAGTGATTTTTCTCTCATGGACGCCATCGAATGCGGAATCGTGAAACTCCCGCGCGTTCCCATCGCCGACAACTTGCCCGATGTCGAAAACGAGATGCCCAAATTCCGAGAACTTTGGAAACACATCGGAAAAGAGATGCCCAGAGGGAGCCGGTCGGCGAAATTCAACGATCCGCAAGCGCTGGAACAAAAAAACCGGATGCTGCTCGTCAATGCGCTGAAAGCCCTGTACGGACACTACGCAAAGACTTCTGAACTGTGGGCAGAAGCGGACATCAAGGTTCCGCCCTGCTTTATCATCGTCTGCAACAATACCTCAACATCCAAACTCATCTATGATTACGTTTCCGGCTATGTCCACGGCGACAGCGGCAAAGTCATCGGCGGCAAATTTCCCCTTTTCAGCAATTACGATGAAAACGGCCTGCCTTACCCTAGCGCGCGCACACTTCTTATCGACAGCCAGCAACTCGAATCCGGCGAAAAACTGAACGACGATTTCCGCAAGATCAACGCACAGGCCATCGAGCGCTTCCGGCGCGAAGCGCTGAAACGCGGCGGCGCCTTGGCTGACGATCTGCGCCGAGGTAAGGAACTCGACGACACCACCATCCTCCGGGAAGTGATGAACACCGTTGGCAAACCGGAATTGCTTGGCGGCGATATTCGTTGCGTGGTATCGGTTTCCATGCTGACGGAAGGCTGGGACGCTAGCACCGTTACCCATGTTCTCGGCGTTCGGGCATTCGGTACACAACTCCTTTGCGAGCAAGTTATTGGTCGCGCTTTGCGTCGTCGCTCCTACGATCTCAACGAAAACGGCCTGCTCAACGTGGAGTACGCCGATGTGTTAGGCATTCCCTTCGACTTCACCGCCAAGCCGGTGATCTCAGAACCCCAGCCGCCGGTTGAAACGGTCAGAGTGCAGGCCGTCAGGCCGGAAAGAGATTATCTGGAAATACGCTTCCCCAGAGTAACCGGCTGTCGCATCGAATTGCCCAGAGAGCAGATTCGGGCTGAGTTTACCGACGATTCCGTTCTGGCGCTCAATCCCGATCTGGTTGGCCCCACGGAAGTCCTCCAAGGGGGCATCATCGGCGCCACTCACAGCCTCAAAGTAGAAGAACCGAAGGACAGCCGCCACGCCGCCTTGGTCGCCCACCTTACCCAACTCTGCCTGCAAAGCAAATGGAGCGACGCCGATGGCCAGCCCCGTTATTACCTGTACGGTCAACTGAAAAACATCGTCCGTGATTGGCTGGACAACTGCCTCAAATGCACCGGCGGCGCCAACGAAGCGATGCTGCTCAACCCGACCTTCGCCAACATGGCCGCCGAAAAAATCCATGCCGCCGTGAATCGCGCCGCCGTGACGGACAACCCCGGCGCCCCGCCCATCACCGTCCTTCTTGATTCCTACAACCCCACCGGCTCGACCCGCCACGTCAATTTTCTGACCTCCAAGAAATCACGCTGGAGAACACGGGCAGACCGCTGCCATCTCAACTACAGCATCTGCGACAGCGAATGGGAAGCGGAATTCTGCCGCGTGGCGGAAAAACACCCCAAAGTCAAAGCCTACGTGAAGAACGACAACCTCGGCTTTGAAGTGCCCTATTCATTTCAGGGCGAACAAAAAACCTACCTCCCGGACTTCATCCTTTTGATCGACGATGGGCACGGTGAAGAAGATTTGCTGCACTTGATCGTTGAAGTCAAGGGCTATCGCGGCGAAGACGCCAAAGCCAAGAAAGAAACGATGGATGTTTTTTGGGTTCCGGGAATAAACCGTCTCGGAAGTTACGGGCGTTGGGCTTTTGTCGAACTGACAGAGGTTTTTGAAATTGAGGCTGACTTCGAGGCCAAAGTAAACGCCAGGTTTGGCAAAATGATTAAAGAGGTGACCCAATAATGGTGGCTCGCAAAACGTCTGCTGGTAAAACCGTTGAAACCCTCACCCACGACGAAGCCAAGCGGGTGATTATTCCGACGGCGGAGCTTTCCTCCGTGGCGCGCAAAGATGACCTGAAGCCGGTGCAAGTGAGCTACCAGCGCCGTGATCCCGATCTTGACCCGCAGATTATCTGGCGCGGCAAGTATGATGTAAATGGCATGGGGGGGGGGTAAGCTAGATATTCGCGCCGCACCGCTCTACATTCAGGAGAAGGTTCATCCCAAGGCGCTGATTGACGATTTATTGCGCGAAACCCGCGAGCGCAAGCATGACAAAGGCGAAGTTACGCCAGATTTGTTCGCCGACTTCAATGGCATCCCGCATGGCGTGGACAAAACCGAGTTTTACCAGCACGAGCAAAACTGGAGTAACCGACTGATCTTGGGCGATTCTCTGCAAGTCATGGCCGGGCTAGCCGAGCGCGAAGGGCTGCGCGGCCAAGTGCAGTGCATTTATTTCGATCCGCCTTATGGCATCAAGTTCAATTCCAATTTCCAGTGGTCAACTACCAGCCGCGACGTGAAAGACAACAAGGCCGACCACATTACGCGCGAGCCGGAGCAGGTCAAGGCATTCCGGGATACTTGGCGGGACGGCATCCACAGCTATCTGAGCTATATCCGCGACCGGCTGATCGTTGCGCGGGATTTGCTGACCGAGAGCGGCAGTATCTTTGTGCAGATTGGGGATGAGAATGTGCACCGGGTTCGGGCGGTGATGGATGAGGTGTTTGGGGATGAAAATTATGTTTCGTGCATCCTTTATCGCACAACTGGAGGATTTACTACGAAGGGACTTAGTCGTATTGGCGACGATGTTCTTTGGTATGCGAAGGACATCTCAGTAGCGAAGTTTAGACCTCTGTTGGCGACTAAGAACTACTCTGAAGACCAGAATTACAGGATGTTGGAGGACGAAAAATTCTCCTCTGCACCAATGTCGTCTGAACAACAGATGGGTCTCTCGCCGATACCAAAGAATGGGCGCGTCTGGCGTTATGATAATGCAACTGGACAAGGCGCGGCAGACGGGGATGCCCCGATTGAGTTAAATGGCACCAAGTTTGTGCTACCCAAGAACACTCACTGGAAAGCAAATTACCCGCTCGGAATGGAAAGATTGAAACGCGCAGGCAGATTGCTCGGCGGAGGAAAGACTCTCAGCTACAAACGATATTTTGACGATTACGCGGCCAAGCCTTTGAATGCAACTTGGCTCGATACAGGGGTTTCTGGTTTTGCTTCTGACAAAACTTACGTTGTTCAAACCTTACCTGAAGTCATCGCGCGGTGCGTGCTGATGTCCACCGACCCCGGCGACCTTGTCCTTGATCCCACCTGCGGCTCCGGCACCACGGCCTACGTCGCCGAACAGTGGGGCCGCCGCTGGATCACCATCGACACCTCGCGCGTCGCGCTCGCCTTGGCCCGCGCCCGCCTCATGGGCGCGCGTTATCCGCATTATCTTCTGGCCGATTCGTCGGAAGGACAAATGAAGGAGGCGGAGATTCGTGGCGTAGGAGCGGCTTTTAGCCGCCCGTTTTCCACGCCCCTTTGCGGGCGGCAGAATGCCGCCCCTACGGGCGATTTGGGCGAAAATCCCGGTATCGGGACGGGTTTCAAACCCACTTACGGCAACATCAGCCACGGCTTTGTCTATGAGCGCGTGCCGCATATCACGCTCAAATCCATCGCCAACAACGCCGAGATCGACGTGATCTGGGAGAAATTTCAGGAGCGTCTGGAACCCTTGCGCGAACAACTGAATGCGGCGCTGGGCCGCGTCCCCCTCCCCCCTCGCGGGGGAGGATGGCAGGAATGGGAAATCCCCCGCGAAGCCGACGAGAAATGGCCGGAAGAGGCCAAACGCCTGCACGCCGGCTGGTGGCGCGAGCGCATCGCGCGGCAGAAGGAGATCGACGCTTCCATTGCGGCCAAGGCCGATACTGAATTTCTCTACGACAAGCCTTATGTGGATAACAAAAAGGTGCGCGTAGCAGGGCCGTTCACTGTCGAGAGCCTTTCTCCGCACCGGATGTTGATGGTGGATGAAAACGACGAAATCATTGACCCACTGGAGCGGGTGGTTCGGGATGGCGGCAAGGATTTCGCGTCCATGATTCTGGAGGAATTGCGAACCGCCGGAGTGCAACAGGCCAACAAGGAAGACAAAATCGTTTTTACCAGTCTTCAACCTTGGCCGGGACGTTTTATCAACGGCGAGGGCGTTTATGAGGAAAGTGAAAAGGAGCGCCGTGCCGCCATTTTCATCGGCCCGGAATTCGCCAGCGTGACGCGGCATGATTTAGTCGCCGCCGCCAGAGAAGCGGCAGATTCGGGCTTTGATGTGCTGATCGCTTGCGCTTTCAATTTTGACGCGGCTTCCGCCGATCTGCCGAGCCTTGGCCGTATCCCCATCCTCAAGGCTCGCATGAACGCCGATTTGCACATGTCCACCGAACTCAAGAATACCGGCAAAGGAAACCTCTTTATCATCTTTGGTGAGCCGGATATTGCTATCGAGGAGATCGGCAAGAATCAGATTCAGGTAAGCATCAAGGGCGTGGATGTTTTCGACCCGGCCAAGGGCGAAGTCCGCAGCGACGAACCGGACAAGATCGCCTGCTGGTTCATCGACACCGACTACAATGAAGAAAGTTTCTTCGTCCGCCACGCTTATTTTCTGGGCGCCAACGATCCGTACAAGTCTCTGCAAACCAGCCTCAAAGCAGAAATTGACCGCGACGCTTGGGAAAGTCTGAACAGCGCCATCTCTCGCCCCTTTGATAAGCCGAAGTCGGGACGAATTGCCGTGAAAGTTATCAATCACCTTGGGGATGAGGTGATGAAGGTTTACAGGGTTTCCTGAATATTCGACGCAGGGCGTAATAAAATAGAACAAGTATCTGAGACAGCCGTCAAGGAATCTATTGCATCAGCACCTTTCAAGAAAGATTTGATTGTTACTTACCAAAATAATTTTCAGGAAATGAAAGAAATTACCGAGAGGACAGAAGCTGCGATAGGGCAATAGCCCCGGTAATCTGAGGCAACATGAACGTCATACTCCGCCTGCTCGCCCTTGCCTTTTTATTCGTTTGCGCCCTCGCTCACGGCGAAACCTGCAAAGTCGTCGGCATTGCCGACGGCGACACGCTGACCGTCCGCTGCGACAAAAAACATCAGGAGCGCGTACGACTGACCGAGATCGACGCGCCGGAAATGGGGCAGCCCTTCGGCAAAGCGGCGAAAACTTCGCTGTCGGGAATGTGCTTCCGAAAGAATGCCTCGCTCAGGCGCGCCGGTAAAGACGATTATGGGCGCACGCTGGCGCGAGTCACCTGCGACGGCGTTGATACCAGCGCCGAACAAGTCCGGCGCGGCTATGCCTGGGTGTACGATCGGTATGTGACGGATCGCAGCTTGTACTCGCTTCAGCGAACGGCGCAACGAGAAAAGCGCGGGCTGTGGGCAGGCAGCAAGAAGCCGGTGCCGCCGTGGGAATGGCGACGGAAACATAAAAAATGACTCTTGCGCCATCACGGCGCTTCCTGTGATGACAAAGCCGCCCGATGGATTCATCGGACGGCTTTGAGCAACCTCTTGGTGGGCCCCCTGGGAGTTGAACCCAGCACCAACGGATTATGAGTCCGCTGCTCTAACCAGGCATGAGCTAGAGGCCCGTGAAACAAACGGGTAATGGTATCAAAACCCAAGATGTCGCGATACCGTTGCCGAGGATTTGTTTAGCGCATCCCCAAGGCTTCCCGTTGCGTTTTCTGGCCACGTATTTTCATTGAATAACGCGCTCGCCCGCATGGCGCCTGAGTTTTTTCGCCTGCGCTGTTGGCGAGGGCGGCAAGGGATGGCATAATATGGCCTTTTCGGGGTGTAGCGCAGTCCGGTAGCGCGCTTGCTTTGGGAGCAAGATGTCGGGAGTTCGAATCTCTCCACCCCGACCAGATTCCAAACAAGTTCATTGGTATCTCGACAGAGCGCCCGTAGCTCATCTGGATAGAGCACCGGCCTTCTAAGCCGGGGGTAACAGGTTCGAGTCCTGTCGGGCGTACCAAACCCTTGTGTGTTCGGCAGTTTTACGGTGGCTGTAGCTCAGTTGGTAGAGTCCCGGATTGTGATTCCGGTCGTCGTGGGTTCGAGTCCCATCAGCCACCCCATAGAATCAACATCTTGCGGTATGTTCTGGCTTTCGCTTTTTCCTGAACGTAGCCAAAACGTAGCAGTATTGTCAGCCGCTCGACGAAGGTGATCGGGGGCGAAGTGTGCGTAGCGGCGCACCATCGCTTCCGATTTCCAACCTCCCAGCTCCTGCAACTCCGAAAGCCTCGTTCCCGACATGGCGTGGGCGGATGCCCATGCGTGTCGCAGATCGTGCCATCGAAAGTTATCAAGCCCTGCTACCCGTAAAGCTTTCTTCCACGACTTCGTGTTGAGTTCCGCGAAGGGTCGGCCGCGATAGGTGAACACGCGCGTTGCGTGTTTCCCGCGCTCGCCGGCCAGCACTTCGACCGCCCGTGCCGACAGCGGCACGCCGATGGGTGAGCCGCCTTTCGCTTGGTCGGCAAATATCCAGCACGTTCGCCGCTCAAGATCGACTTGCGACCATTCGAGTCTCACCACGTTGCCTTGCCTCAGCCCTGTCTCCAGAGCAAATTCAACGCATACCCGCTGGTGCTCCCGCAGTGCGGCCAGTAATGCCTGGCGTTGCTCCGGCGTGATCCAGCGCACGCGCCGCCGTGACTCCGGGAATGATTCGATGTAGGGTGCTTTGTCGATCCATTCCCACGGCCCCGCTGCACGGCGCAGCACTGCCCGGATCAGTGCAAGATACCGATTCGCCGTCGGCGCCGATGTTTCCGCGCGTTTGGCGTCGCCGATGGCGACGATTTGCGCTCGGGAGATCGACGCCAGTTCGCGTCCCGAAAGGTGCTTGTGCAACCAGCGAAACTTGTCGATGTCTTCGGCGATGGTTTTCTTGTCCTGCTTGTCCGCGCACCACCTGACTACGGCGTCTTCCCAACGATACGAAGGTTTATCGCCGAGTCGGTTGACGCGCCACATTTCGGCGCGCATGCGGTCGTACCATTCCTGCGCTTGTTTCCTGTCTTCCGTTCCAGTAGAGCGGCATACTGTGCCGCCGCCTGGCTTGGTAATGGATGCCCACCAATGGCGGGAATCCTTTCGCTTGTAGAGCGACATAACATGTTCCTTTCATCGCCTTCAGCGTCCGCGCGGTGATAGTTTGCGCGCGCAAACGCTAGTAAGTCAACTTCGACGAAACGCCAGAATCGGCCAAGTTTGAACGCCGGCAGCCGCCCATCGGCCGCCATGCGACGTATGGTGATGTGGTGCAGGGACAGCAGTTTCGCGGCCTGTTCAACGGTGAGGTAGGCGGTGGCGGGCATGGTTTAAGTGGTGATCACTTTGGTTTGGCGATGGTGATTTGTAATGGTTGTTCGAGTCGCCTTGGGTGTTCGTCGCCGTCAATGATTCGCATGCGTTTGACGAGTTTGGTCATCGTTCTTCCTCCTTAAGTTCAACGTGGTGTGCATCGCACATTTTCATCAGCGGTTCTTTCCACACGCGCCAGAAGTCGAGCGCTCTTTTCTCCATTTTTCTAATTTCATCATCGGTAAAATTTCTCCACTCGACATGAGTGTGACGCTGGCAGCCGATGCGCATCCTACCCTCCGTTATCAGCACAACCCATTCCAATCCTTCGATGGTTATTGGTCTCTTTGTGATCTTTTCTCCTTCGATGTCGGCACGTCTCAGGTCGGCACATCTCAGGTAGGCACCGCTCAGGTAGGCACCGCTCAGGTTGGCACCGCGCAGGTTGGCATCGCTAAGGTTGGCACCGCTAAGGTTGGCACATCTCAGGTTGGCATCGCTCAGGTCGGCACATCTCAGGTAGGCACCGCTCAGGTCGGCACGTCTCAGGTAGGCACCGCTCAGGTTGGCACCGCTCAGGTAGGCACCGCTCAGGTTGGCACCGCGCAGGTCGGCACCGCGCAGGTCGGCACCGCGCAGGTCGGAACCGCGCAGGTCGGCATCGCTCAGGTTGGCATCGCGCAGGTCGGAACCGCGCAGGTCGGCATCGCTCAGGTTGGCATCGCGCAGGTCGGCACCGCGCAGGTTGGCATCGCTAAGGTTGGCACATCTCAGGTAGGCACCGCTCAGGTTTATTTTTGCTTTAACGGCAACTTCAAGCGCAAGGCGAAGGCTGTTTTCTTCCGCGTTGTGCTCGAACAGAACGGAGCCGTTTAAACAGTGTTTGATTTCGATTTTCATGGATCATTCCTCCACGTCGCGCGATTTAGCGCGATGGGAGAGGCATACGCCCGTGGCGCGGCGCGGTCAAGGGGGTTGACAGGTTGTATCCTATTTTCTACAATGCGCCCATGAAGATCATTTCCACCACCGAGACGTTTGATCTCTGGTTTGCCGGTCTCTCCGACAGGCAGGCGCAGGATGTGTAAGGAGAATAGATCATGGGAAAGATCAAGCTGCGTAAATGGGACAGTGCCGAATATCTCAAATCGGACGAGGACATGCTGTTGTATCTGCAAGCGTGTATGGATGAGGCGGGCGACGACGCGGCTTTTATCGCCAAGGCGCTGGGCAATATCGCCCGCGCCAAGGGGATGAGCCAGCTTGCCAGAGATACGGGCATCGGGCGCGAAAGCCTGTATAAGGCGCTGTCTGGTGAGGGGAATCCGAGCTTCGGCACGATTTTGAAGGTGACGCAGGCGCTGGGAATACGGCTGTCCGCAGGGCCGGCGTGAATGGCGCTTGCCGATGACGGCATGAGGCTGGCGGCAACGTTTCATATCTCAATCTCAAAACGGAAGATCGTCGTCGAAATCATCCGCCTGTTGCCGCCCTTGCTTGGCTGCGGCGTAGGCGTTTCGCGCTTGGCCTTGCGGCTTGGATACGGGCGCTTGGCTGCGTTCCACGTCACCGGAGGCATCGGTTGCACGTCCTATCATCTGCATTCGGTCTCCGACGATTTCGGTGGTTTCGCGCTCGCGGCCATCCTTGTCCGTCCACTTTCGTGTTTGCAAGCGGCCTTCGATATAGACTTGGCTGCCTTTGCGCAGGTATTCGGCGGCGACCTCCGCCGTGCGGCCAAACAATACGACGCGGTGCCACTCGGTGCGCTCCTGTTTGTCTTTGCCGCCTTCGCTGGTGGCGACTGACAGGTTGCAGATCGTTCCGCTTTGTGTGTCGCGTATCGCTGGATCACGCCCTAGATGCCCCAAGAGAATGACTTTATTAACACTTGCCATGATCGTCCCCCGTCATAAACGCAGCCATTCCCTCAGCCTTTGCTTTTAAGTTGTTGAACGCGGCAACGTCGCCGCTTTGCCGCGCCATCGAGAGTACCTTTTTCGTTTTGTCGCGCAGGTCTTCAATGCCGGTGGCGTCTTCGAGCATGTTCGTTAGTTCAGCCAGCGCTTCCGGCTTCATGCCTTCAGGCGCTTCCGGCTTCATGCCTTCGGGCGCTTCCGGCTTCATGCCTTCGGGCGCTTTCGGCTTCATGTCTTCGGGCGCTTCCGGCTTCATGCCTTCGGGCGCTTTCGGCTTCATGCCTTCGGGCGCTTTCGGCTTCATGCCTTCGGGCGCTTTCGGCTTCATGCCTTCGGGCGCTTTCGGCTTCATGCCTTCGGGCGCTTTCGG
>WRFN01000022.1 GCA_009778785.1 Betaproteobacteria bacterium
AGAAAACGTCTCGATCACCGTGAAGCTGATCTCGCCGATTGCGATGGAAGAAGGCTTGCGCTTCGCGATCCGCGAAGGTGGTCGGACGGTCGGCGCCGGTGTCGTCGCCAAGATTATTGAGTAAGAAAAACTGCGGCGCGGCGGCCTGTGTTGTTTCAGGCCGCTCGCCTTTAAAGGGCAAAACATGCAAAGCCAACGTATTCGCATTCGCCTCAAGGCGTTTGACTACAAACTGATCGATCAGTCGGCGATGGAAATCGTCGAGACGGCCAAACGCTCCGGCGCGGTGGTCAAAGGCCCGGTGCCGTTGCCGACCAAGATCGAGCGTTATGACGTTTTGCGCTCGCCGCACGTCAATAAAACGTCGCGCGATCAGTTCGAAATTCGCACGCACCTGCGGCTGATGGATATTGTCGATCCGACCGACAAGACGGTTGACCAGTTAATGAAACTGGATTTGCCGGCGGGGGTCGATGTCGAGATCAAATTGCAGTAAAATAACTATCCTTCCGAAATCGGACGGCATAGAGTAGTCAAGTTAAGGGTAGTCGGGCGGCCTGCGGGCAAGCCCATTACCTGAAGTGAGGGGTCGGTCAATTGTAACCGGCGCCCGGGAAACCGGGTTTTTATATAAGAGGAAGACATGAGCCTTGGACTTGTGGGTCGCAAGATCGGCATGACCCGTGTCTTTACCGACGACGGCGCTGCCGTCCCGGTAACGGTGCTGGATGTTGCCAACAACCGCGTCACCCAGATCAAGACGCCCGAAACGGACGGTTACGCCGCCGTGCAGGTGGCTTTTGGTCGGCGGCGGGCGACGCGCGTTACGAAGCCGCTGGCTGGGCATCTCGCTAAAGCGGGTGTCGAAGCCGGTGAGATGATGAAAGAATTTCCGGTGACGCCGGAAGAACTCTCGAAATTCAAGCTAGGCGACGTGGTCGCCGTCGAGGCCGCTTTTGCGGTCGGTCAACTGGTCGATGTGACCGGCGTGACCAAAGGGCGCGGTTTTTCGGGGGCGATTCGTCGTCACAACTTCAGTTCCAATCGCGCCTCGCACGGTAACTCGGTGACGACTCGCGCGCCCGGCTCGATCGGGATGGCGCAAGACCCGGGGCGCGTGTTTCCGGGTAAGCGCATGCCGGGACATTACGGCAGCGAGCAACGGACAGTGCAAACCTTGAGCGTCGTGCGCGTGGACACCGAGCGTGGCCTGTTGCTGCTCAAAGGTTCGGTGCCCGGCTCGGAAGGCGGTCACATCGTCGTGCGCCCGGCAGTCAAAACGCCGGCCAAGAAAGGAGCGTGATGATGGAACTCCGACTGATTAACGAACAGGGACAGAAAACGGCGACCGTCGCCGCTTCTGATGCGCTGTTCGCGCGTGAATACAATGAAGCGCTGGTGCATCAAGTCGTCGTGGCTTATCAGGCCAACGGTCGGCAAGGCACGCGGGCGCAAAAAGCGCGCGGCGACATCAACAAGTCGCACAAAAAACCTTGGCGGCAAAAAGGAACCGGTCGCGCTCGCGCCGGTCAGGCCAACAGCCCGCTGTGGCGGGGCGGCGGCAAGATTTTTCCGAGCATGCCCGACGAAAATTTCTCGCAGAAAGTCAACCGCAAAATGTATCGCGCCGGAATGGCGGCGATTCTGTCGCAACTGGTGCGTGATGAGCGTTTGAACGTGATCGAAACGATGGCGGTCGATACGCCGAAGACGCGGCAACTCAACGGCAAGATGAAAGATTTGGGGCTTTCCGGCAAGATTCTGTTGGTGGTCGATCAGTTCGACGAAAACCTCTACCTGGCGTCGCGCAATCTGTCGGACGTGCTGGTGCTGATGCCGCACGAAGTCGATCCGGTCAGCCTGTTGCGTTTTAACCATGTGGTGATGACCAAAGCGGCCGTTACCCAATTCGAGGAGATGCTGGGATGAGCGCCGCGCCAGTCGTAAAAACACCCAAATACAATCCCGATCGGTTGATGACGCTGATTCTGGCGCCGGTCGTTTCCGAAAAGGGAACGTATGTGGCTGACACGCACGAACAAGTGATTTTCCGTGTCGTCAACGATGCCACCAAGCCGGAAATCAAGGCGGCAGTCGAATTGTTGTTCAAGGTCGAAGTTGAAAGCGTGTCGGTGCTCAATGTGCACGGCAAAGAAAAGCGCTTTGGCCGGACGGTGGGTCGGCGGCGGGGCTGGAAAAAAGCCTACGTCAGCCTGAAACCGGGTCAGGAAATCAACTTCGCGCAGGAGGCCTGATCATGGCAGTGATTAAAATGAAACCGACTTCGGCGGGTCGCCGCGGTCAGATCAAAGTGGTATCGCCGGAGCTGCATAAAGGGCGCCCGGAAGCGTCACTGGTCGAAAGCCAGAAGCGCGGTTCCGGTCGCAACCATCATGGACGGATCACGTCGCGTCACAAGGGCGGCGGCCACAAGCAACACTATCGCATCGTCGATTTCCGTCGCAACAAAGACGGCATCGCCGGTAAAGTGGAGCGGCTCGAATACGATCCGAACCGCAGCGCCCATCTGGCGTTGCTGTGTTACGCCGACGGCGAGCGTCGCTACATCATCGCGCCGCGCGGCGTGGCGGTTGGACAAACACTGTTCTCCGGCGCCGATGCGCCGATCAAGGCAGGCAACGCGCTGCCGGTGCGCAACATTCCGGTCGGCACGACGATCCACTGCATCGAGATGCAGCCCGGCGGCGGCGCCAAACTGGCGCGTTCGGCTGGCGCCTCGGTACAACTGCTGGCGCGCGAAGGCAACTACGCGCAACTGCGGTTGCGCTCCGGTGAAATCCGCAAGGTGCATGTGAATTGCCGTGCCACCATCGGCGAAGTCGGCAACGGCGAGCACAGCTTGCGGCAGATCGGCAAGGCCGGCGCCAACCGCTGGCGCGGCATCCGTCCGCAGACCCGCGCGATTGCGATGAACCCGGTCGATCACCCGATGGGTGGTCGCGGTAACGGCGGCGGTGGCCGTCACCATCCGAGATCGCCGTGGGGTCAACCGGCCAAGGGTTATAAGACACGTAGCAACAAGCGCACCGATACGATGATCGTTCGTCGTCGGCACGCGGCGAAAGGGTAATCACACATGGCACGCTCAATCAAAAAAGGACCGTTCGTCGATGAGCATCTGATCAAGAAGGTCGATGCCGCGCGTGAAAAGAACGACAAGCGACCGATCAAAACCTGGTCGCGCCGCTCGACGGTGACGCCGGATTTTGTCGGCTTGACCATTGCGGTGCATAACGGGCGCCAGCATGTGCCGGTGTATGTGACCGAAAACATGGTCGGCCACAAACTGGGCGAATTCGCGCTGACGCGAACATTCAAGGGGCACGCTGCTGACAAGAAAGCAGCTCCTGCCGCGAAGAAGTAAAGGAACTGGAACCATGGGAACCACAGCAGTTTTGTACGACGTACGCCTGTCGGCTCAGAAGGGCCGGCTGGTGGCCGACCAGGTTCGAGGTTTGCCGGTAGCGCGGGCGCTCGACGTTCTGGCGTTCAGCACCAAGAAAGGCGCGCGCATCATCAAGAAAGTGCTCGAATCGGCGGTTGCCAATGCCGAGCACAATGATGGCGCCGATATCGACGAGCTTCGCGTTGAAACGATTTATGTCGATAAAGCGACCACGATGAAGCGCAGCAGCCCGCGCGCCAAAGGCCGCGGCAATGTGATCGGCAAACAGACTTGCCACATTCGCGTGATCGTCGGCGACGGCAACGGGAAAGGCGCATAAGGAACCGATATGGGACAGAAGATTCATCCGACCGGATTTCGTCTGGCAGTAACGCGGGATTGGGCTTCGAGCTGGTACGCCAACAGCAAAGCCTTCGCGCCGACGCTGATTCAGGACATCAAGATTCGGGAATATCTTAAAAGAAAACTGGCGCACGCTTCGGTTTCAAAAATAACCATCAAGCGTACCGCCAAGAGCGCCAAGATCACCATTCACAGCGCTCGTCCGGGCGTCGTGATCGGCAGAAAAGGCGAGGACATTGATGTTTTGCGCGCCGACATGCGTCGCGTCGTCGGTGACCAGGCGGTTGAAGTCGGCATCGAAGAAGTGCGCAAGCCGGAAGTCGATGCGACGCTGATCGCCGCCTCGATTGCCCAGCAACTGGAAAAACGGATCATGTTCCGTCGCGCCATGAAGCGGGCGATGCAGAACGCGATGCGTCTGGGCGCACAAGGCATCAAGGCGATGAGCGCCGGTCGATTGAACGGCGCCGAAATTGCGCGCAGCGAGTGGTATCGCGAAGGACGGGTGCCGTTGCACACGTTGCGCGCCAACATCGATTACGGGGTGGCCGAAGCGAAAACGACTTACGGCATCATCGGAATCAAGGTTTGGGTTTTCAAGGGCGAAATGATGGCGCACAACGCCGAACCGGCTGCGGCCCCCGCGCCGGCTCCGGAAGCGCCGAAGCGGCCACGTCGTTCAGGAGCGAAGAGCAATGTTGCAGCCAGCTAGAAGAAAATACCGTAAAGAGCAGAAAGGCCGCAACCGTGGCCTCGCCACGGTGGGCGCCAAAGTCAGCTTCGGCACTTTTGGCCTGAAGGCCACTACCCGCGGTCGTTTGACGGCGCGCCAGATCGAAGCGGCGCGGCGAGCGATGACCCGTCACATCAAGCGCGGCGGCCGGATCTGGATTCGGGTGTTCCCGGACAAGCCGATTTCGACCAAGCCGGCGGAAGTGCGGATGGGTAGCGGTAAAGGCAATCCCGAGTACTATGTGGCGGAAATTCAGCCGGGCAAAGTGCTCTACGAAATGGACGGCGTCGATGAGGCGCTGGCGCGGGAAGCGTTCGCGCTGGCCGCTGCCAAGCTGCCGTTTCGGACGGTGTTCGTGCATCGTCTGATCGGCGGTTGACGAGAGAGGTTTTCGATGAAAAAGGACGCAAAGAAAACGCTGCGGGAGAAAGCCCCGGAAGCGTTGCAAAAAGAGCTGCAGGCGCTGTTGAAAGAGCAGTTCAACCTGCGCATGCAATTGGCGACCCAGCAGCTTCAGAATCACCAGAAGATGAAGTTCGTGCGCCGCAATATCGCGCGTGTGCGGACTTTCCTGAGCCAGAAAGCGGAGCAAGTATGACGCAGACAGATCAACAAGACGTAATGGCCAAGAAGCCGCTGATTGCGACATTGAGCGGTCGGGTGGTGAGCGACAAGCGGGACAAGACGGTCACCGTGCTGGTCGAACGGCGGGTGAAACATCCGCTGTACGGCAAAGTGGTGATCCGCTCGTCCAAATACCAGGCCCATGATGAAGGCAATGAGTGCAAGCTCGGCGACCTCGTGGAAATCAAGGCGTCTCGCAAGATTTCCAAGACGAAAGCATGGACGGTATCGACGGTGCTTGAAAAAGCATCAGCGGTTTAACGAAAAAAAGGATGGCAGGGCTTGCCTTAATCGGCGCGCTCTGCCATAATACACAGCTTACCTTTTCGCGGCGCTGATTTTAGCTGCGCCGCAGTTCCCCTTGACGGGGTCCAAGACTGGCTGTCGCTTGGCGGCAGGTTAAGTTGGAGAGAGTGGATCATGATTCAAATGCAAACGGTGCTGGACGTTGCCGACAATACGGGCGCGCGTTCGGTGATGTGTATCAAGGTGCTGGGCGGCAGCAAGCGTCGCTACGCCGGTGTCGGCGACATCATCAAGGTGAGCATCAAGGATGCGGCGCCGCGCGGTCGCGTCAAGAAGGGCGAAGTGTACAGCGCAGTCGTCGTGCGGACGGCCGCCGGCGTGCGTCGCGATGACGGTGCGCGGGTGCGTTTTGATTCCAACGCCGCCGTGCTGTTGAACAACAAGCTGGAACCGATCGGAACCCGTATCTTCGGACCGGTAACGCGCGAGCTGAGAACCGAGCGATTCATGAAAATCGTATCGCTGGCGCCGGAAGTGATTTAAAGAGGCCGACATGCTCAAAATTCGTAAAGGTGACCAGGTGGTGGTAATCACCGGTCGTGACAAAGGCAAGCGGGGTGAAGTTGCCGAAGTGCTCAACAATGATTATTTGCTGGTCAACGGCATCAATCAAGTCAAGCGCCATACCCGTCCCAACCCGATGAAAAATCAACCGGGCGGTATTCTCACCAAAGAAGCGCCGATCCATGTTTCCAATGTGGCGATCTGGAATGCGGCGACGAAAAAGGCCGACCGCGTGGGTTTTCGCATGATCGAAGTTTCGGGAGAGAAGCCCCGCAAGGTGCGTTTCTTCAAATCGAACGGCGAGCAGTTGGCAAGCTAAGGAATAGAGGATAACGATGGCTCGTTTGCATGAATATTATCGGAAAGAAGTAGCGCCCGCGCTGATGAAGCAGTTCGGTTATAAGTCGGTGATGGAAGTGCCGCGCTTGACCAAGATCGTGCTGAACATGGGTGTGGGCGAAGCGGTAGCGGACAAAAAAGTTCTGGAGAACGCCGTTGCCGATTTGCAGAAAATCGCCGGACAAAAACCGGTGGTGACCAAGGCGCGCAAGGCGATTGCCGGCTTCAAGATTCGGGAAGGTTATCCGATCGGTTGCATGGTGACGCTGCGTCGCGAAAGAATGTTTGAATTCTTTGATCGGCTGGTGACGATGGCGCTGCCGCGGGTGCGTGACTTTCGCGGCGTTGGCGGCAAGGGTTTCGACGGTCGCGGCAACTTCAACATGGGCGTCAAGGAACAAATCATTTTTCCGGAAATCGAGTACGACAAGATCGACGCGTTGCGCGGCATGAACATTACCGTGGCGACGACGGCGAAGACCGATGCCGAAGCGAAAGCATTGTTGGCGGCGTTCAAATTCCCGTTCAGGGGCTAAAGAGTTATGGCGAAATTGTCTTTGATCAACCGCGACCAGAAGCGCATGAAGCTGGTGGCGAAATTCCAAAAAAAGCGCGCAGCCCTGATGGCAATCATTCAGGACAGCAAGGTTTCCGAAGAGGAGCGTTTCGAGGCGCGTTTGAAATTGCAGCGACTGCCGCGCAACGCCAATCCGACACGTTTGCGGAATCGTTGCGCGTTGACCGGGCGTCCGCGTGGCGTGTTTCGTAAATTCGGACTGGGTCGCAGCAAATTGCGCGAGTACGCGATGAAGGGGGAAATCCCCGGCATCGTCAAGGCCAGTTGGTAACGAGGTGATGCATGAGCATGACTGATCCAATCGCGGATATGTTGACCCGTATCCGTAATGCACAAATGGTAGAGCGGGCGACGGTAGAAATGCCTTCTTCCAAAGTCAAAACCGCCATCGCCAAAGTGTTAAAAGACGAAGGTTATATCGAAGATTTCCGGGTGATCGGCGAATCGATCAAGCCTGTTCTGGAAATTGCGCTGAAGTATTACGCGGGGCGGCCGGTGATCGAAAAGATCGAACGGGTGTCGCGACCGGGGTTGCGCATTTATCGCGGCAAGGGAGATATTCCGCCGGTGATGAACGGTTTGGGGATCGCGGTGGTCTCAACCTCGCGCGGCGTGATGACTGATCGCAAAGCGCGCGCTGTCGGTATCGGCGGCGAAGTGCTGTGCATCGTGGCTTAAGGAGAGAACACCATGTCACGTATTGCGAACAGTCCGGTGGCCGTGCCCGATAAAGTCGAGGTGACGCTGGGCGCCGAGCAGATTACGGTCAAAGGTCCGCTGGGCACTTTGACGCAGCGTCTTGCCGATGGCGTGTCCGTCGAAAAAGACGGCAACAAGTTGACTTTCAAGATGTTGAAACCGGAAGCGCATGCGATGTCAGGCACGTTGCGCGCGCTGGTGGCGAATATGGTGAAAGGCGTCACGCAAGGGTTTGAGCGCAAATTGACGCTGGTTGGCGTCGGTTTCCGCGCCCAACTGGCGGGTGATGCGCTGAACCTGTCGCTCGGTTTTTCGCATCCGGTGGTTCACAAGCTGCCGGAAGGCGTCAAAGCCGATCTGCCGCAGCCGACGGAAATCATCATCAAGGGGATCGACAAACAGAAAGTGGGTTTGTGCGCTGCCAACATCCGCGCGTATCGTCCGCCCGAGCCGTACAAAGGCAAAGGGGTGCGCTACGCCGACGAGCGCGTGATTCTGAAAGAAACCAAGAAGAAGTAACCGGCAAGATTAGTCTTGCATGTTGAACGAGGTCAGGTATGGATAAAAGAGAAGCTCGACTGCGCCGCGCCCGCAAAACCCGGGTTCGTATCGCCGAGCAGTGTATGACGCGGTTGGTGGTGTATCGCTCCAATGCGCACATTTACGCGCAGATCATCGCGCCGACCGGCGATCGCATTTTGGCGAGCGCCTCAACGGCGGAAGCGGGCGTGCGCTCGTCGCTGAAAAACGGCGGCAACCGCGCGGCGGCAACCGAAATCGGCAAGCGCATTGCCGAGCGGGCGAAAGCGGCCGGCGTGGAAACAGTGGCGTTTGATCGCGCCGGTTATCGTTTTCATGGCCGCGTGCAGGCGCTGGCAGAGGCGGCTCGTGAAGCCGGCCTCAAGTTCTAAAGGCGACGGATATGGCGAAGCAACAACAGCAGCAACAGGTAGCAGACGAGCGCGGCGACGGCTTGCGCGAAAAAATGGTCGGCATCAATCGGGTCACCAAAGTGGTCAAGGGCGGCCGCATCATGGCGTTCGCGGCGTTGACCGTGGTGGGCGACGGCGATGGTCGGGTCGGCATCGGCAAAGGCAAATCGAAAGAAGTGCCGGTGGCTGTGCAGAAGGCTTTGGAACAAGCCCGTCGCAACATGATCAAAGTCAACCTGAAGAAGGGCACTTTGTACCATCCGGTGGAAGGCCGTCACGGTGCCACGCGCGTGTACATGCAGCCCGCTGCCGAAGGTACCGGCATTATCGCCGGTGGCGCCATGCGCGCAGTGTTCGACGTGGTGGGCGTGACCAACGTATTGGCGAAGTGTCACGGCTCGACCAACCCGTACAACATCGTGCGGGCGACGCTGGATGCGTTGAAGGCTTGCAATACGCCGGCGGAAGTGGCCGCCAAACGCGGCAAGACCGTCGAAGAAATCCTGGGAGCGTAATCATGGCGGCGGAAAAGAAAGTGAAAGTGACGCTGGTGAAAGGTATCGCCAGAACGCGGAAAGACCATCGGGAAACCGTGCGCGGCTTGGGACTGAAGTGGACCAACCACACGGTGGAACTGATCGACACCCCGTCGGTGCGCGGCATGATTAACAAAGTGAGCTACCTGCTCAAAGTGGCGGAGTAACGGCGAGAAGCGAAAGCATCATCGACGTTGACAGGTTCGGAGAACACCATGTATCTAAATACAATTCAACCGGCAGAAGGCTCAAAGAAGTCGCGTCGCCGCGTCGGTCGCGGGATCGGCTCGGGGCTGGGAAAAACATGCGGACGCGGCCACAAAGGCCAGAAATCGCGTTCGGGCGGTTTCCACAAAGTCGGTTTTGAAGGCGGACAAATGCCGTTGCAGCGTCGTTTGCCGAAGCGCGGCTTCGTGTCGATGTACCGCGGCGATGTGGCCGAAGTTCGGCTGACCGATCTGGCGCGTTTGCCGGTCGAAGAAATTGATTTTTTGACGATCAAGTCAGCAGGATTGCTGACCTCGGCGGTGAAAGCCGTCAAAGTGATCAAGTCGGGAACGATCGACAAAGCCATCAAGCTGTCGGGTGTTCTGGTGACGAAGGGTGCGAAGGAGGCGATCGAAGCAGCGGGCGGTAGCGTGACGCTGATCGAAGCGCCGAAGGCTTCGGATTCGCCGAAAAAGGCGAAGAAGAAATAACGTGCACAACGCACAGTAAACCGGTTCAGGAGTTTTCTTGGCTACGCTCAATCCGGCTGCGAAAAGCGGTAACAAATACGGCGACTTGGCAAAGCGCTTGTGGTTCTTGCTGGGCGCGTTGATCGTGTTCCGGATCGGGACGCACATCCCGGTGCCCGGCGTGAACGCGGCGGCCCTTGAAGAATTGTTCAAGGGCAACGAAGGCGGCCTGCTGGGAATGATGAACCTCTTTTCGGGCGGCGCGATGCGGCGCTTCTCGATCTTGACGCTGGGGGTGATGCCTTACATCACGGCGTCGATCATCATGCAGTTGTGCGCGGCGATGGTGCCGTCGCTGGAAGCGCTCAAGAAAGAGGGCGAAGCAGGTCGGCGCAAGATCACGCAGTACACCCGCTATTTGACGGTTTTGCTGGCATTCATTCAAGGCGTCGGCGTGGCAGTGGCTTTTGAAGGCATGCAGAATCTGGTGCTGTCGCCGGGCTTCAGCTTCCGGATGATGTGCGGCATCACGCTGGTGACTGGTACGATGTTCCTGATGTGGCTCGGCGAACAAATCACCGAGCGCGGTTTGGGCAACGGGATTTCGCTGATTATCTTTGCCGGTATCGTTGCCGGTTTGCCGGACGCGATCGGCAGAACGCTGACTAACGTCAGTACCGGCGCGTACTCGATTCCGCTGGCGCTGGCAATCGCGATCGGCGTGGCGCTGGTCACCGCCGTGGTGGTGTTCTTCGAACGGGCGCAGCGCAAAGTGCTGGTGCAGTACGCCAAGCGTCAGGTCGGCAACAAGATTGCGCCGGCGCAAAGCTCGTACTTGCCGTTCAAGCTCAACATGTCGGGCGTGATTCCGGCGATTTTCGCGTCGTCGATCATCATGTTCCCGGCGACGCTGGCGCAGTTGTCGGGAAACAGCGAAAACACTTTCGCCTATTTCCTGAAAGATATGTCGGCGATGCTGTCGATGGGACAGCCTTTGCATGAGATTTTGTACGCGGCGGCGATCATCTTCTTCTGCTTTTTCTATACGGCGTTGCAGTACAACCCGAAAGATACGGCAGACAATTTGAAGAAGAGCGGCGCCTTGATTCCGGGCTATCGTCCGGGTGAGCACACTGCGAAGTATCTCGAAAAGATCATGATGCGGTTGACGTTGCTGGGATCGATCTACTTGGTGGTCGTTTGCTTCATCCCGAACTTCTTGATCGCGTGGAAGAATGTGCCGTTTTATTTCGGCGGCACCTCACTGCTGATCGTGGTGGTGGTGACGATGGATTTCATGACGCAGGTGCAGGCGTACCTGATGTCGCAGCAGTATGAGAGTTTGTTGAAGAAAGCCAACTTCAAGGGCGGAGCCTTTCGCTGATGGCCAAAGAAGACACCATCCAGATGCAGGGTGAGGTCATCGAAATGTTGCCGAACGCAACGTTTCGGGTGAAGTTGGAGAATGGCCATGTGGTACTGGCCCATATCTCCGGCAAGATGAGGATGCACTACATCCGTATTTTGCCCGGCGATAAGGTGACCGTGGACATGACGCCGTACGATTTGACGCGAGCCAGAATTACTTTCCGGACCAAGTGAGATCGTGCTAGGCAGCCCGCCGGAAACGGCGGATAACGAAAATGTGAGAGTGTGAGAGCCAACCATGAAAGTCGTAGCTTCAGTCAAGAGAATTTGCCGAAAGTGCAAGATCATTCGGCGCAATCGCGTTGTACGCGTTATTTGTGAAGACCCGCGCCACAAGCAGCGGCAAGGTTAATGAATTTTGATCGGATAGGGTAAAAAGATGGCGCGTATAGCTGGCGTAAACATCCCCAACCACCAACATGCGGAAATCGCGTTGACCGCGATTTACGGCATTGGCCGTTCGCGCGCAAAAGATATTTGCGCGGCGGCGGGAATCAGCGGCTCGACCAAGGTCAAAGACCTGGGCGATGCCGAAATGGACAAACTGCGTGAACTGATTACCCAGTTCGCGGTAGAAGGCGATTTGCGTCGTGAAGTCACGATGAGCATCAAGCGGCTGATGGATCTCGGTTGTTACCGAGGGGTTCGTCATCGTCGCGGCCTTCCGGTGCGCGGCCAGCGGACGCGGACCAATGCGCGCACGCGCAAAGGCCCGAAAAAAGGTCGCACGGTTGCTGGTAAAAAGTAATTCGATATTGAGGAACCTCTGATGGCACAAGCCTCCAAGAATACAGCGCGTACCCGCAAGAAAGTCAAGAAGAACATTTCTGAAGGTATCGTGCACGTTCACGCTTCATTCAACAACACGATCATCACCATCACCGACCGCCAGGGCAACACGTTATCGTGGGCAACCTCCGGCGGCGCTGGTTTCAAGGGATCGCGTAAATCGACGCCGTTTGCGGCGCAGGTCGCGGCGGAAGCTGCCGGCAAGGCGGCGCAGGAATGCGGTGTGAAAAACCTTGAAGTGCGGATCAAAGGGCCTGGCCCTGGCCGCGAATCTTCAGTGCGCGCGCTGAACGCGCTCGGCCTGAAGATTACTTCGATTTCGGACGTCACACCGATACCGCATAACGGCTGTCGTCCCCCCAAGCGCCGTCGTGTTTGATGCGACGGAAGTTTTTCATTTTTATTTTTGCATAGGATAGCAAGTGGCTCGTTACCTCGGACCCAAATGTAAGCTGGCGCGACGGGAAGGCACCGACCTTTTCCTGAAAAGCGCGCGTCGCTCGCTCGACTCCAAGTGCAAGCTCGAAGCCAAACCCGGACAACACGGCCAGAAATCTGGCGCGCGTACCTCCGACTATGGCACGCAGCTGCGCGAAAAACAGAAAGTACGCCGTATCTACGGCCTGCTCGAACGTCAGTTCCGGTTATGTTTTGCCGAAGCGGCGCGTCGTCAAGGCTCGACCGGCGAAAATCTTTTGAAACTGCTCGAATCCCGTTTGGATAACGTCGTCTATCGAATGGGTTTCGGCTCAACCCGCGCCGAAGCGCGCCAATTGGTCACGCACGGCACCATACTGGTCAACGGCAAACGCTTGAACGTGCCCTCGGCGCGTCTCAAGGCGGGCGATGTCATCGCCGTCGCGGACAAAGGCAAATCGCAACTGCGGATTCAAGATGGCCTGCAACTTGCCGAAAAAATGGGATTCCCATCATGGGTCGAAGTTGACGCAAAGAAAATGACGGGGCTTTTCAAGAGCGCGCCGGATCGCTCCGAGTTTGGACAAGACATTAACGAAAACTTGATCGTCGAGCTTTACTCGAAGTAATCGGTTTTTTTGCTTTACCGTTTTGTATAAAGGTATCCCCATGCTGAGCAATGCTTTGTTAAAACCACGCATCATCGACGTACAGAATATGTCACCCTTTCACGCGCGCGTGGTGATGGAGCCGTTCGAGCGCGGGTACGGCCATACGTTGGGAAATGCGTTGCGCCGTGTCCTTTTGTCTTCGATGCCGGGATTCGCGCCGACGGAAGTCAAGATCGAAGGCGTGCTGCACGAATATTCAGCGCTTGACGGCGTACAGGAAGACGTGGTCGATATTCTGCTCAACCTGAAAGGTGTCGCTTTCAAATTGCAAGGCCGCACCAGCGTGACCTTGCGCCTCGCCAAAGAAGGCGAGGGCGCGGTGACGGCAGGCGATATCGAGTTGCCGCACGACGTTGAGATCATCAATCCTGAGCATGTGATTGCACATCTGACCCAAGGCGGCAAAATCGAGATGGACATTCGCGTCGATAAAGGACGCGGCTACCAGCCCGTGATTGCCCGCGAAAAATCAGAGAGCAGTCGCTTGATCGGCAACATCCTGCTCGATGCGTCGTTTTCGCCGGTGCGCCGAGTCAGCTATGCCGTTGAGAGCGCGCGCGTCGAACAACGCACCGACCTCGACAAACTGATTCTCGAAATCGAAACCAACGGAGTGATCGAGCCGGAGCAAGCCGTGCGTGAAGCCGCCTGCGTGCTGGTCGATCAACTGTCGGCGTTTGCCGAACTGAGCGGCAGCGACAAACCGGTTGACGAATACGGCATGCCGCAAGTCGATCCGGTGCTGTGCTTGCCGGTGGACGATCTCGAACTCACCGTGCGTTCAGCCAACTGCTTGAAGGCTGAAAACATCAACTACATCGGCGACCTGATTCAGCGTACCGAAACCGAACTTCTCAAGACGCCGAATCTGGGACGCAAATCGCTTAACGAAATCAAGGAAGTTCTCGCCACGCGCGGACTTTCACTGGGGATGAAGCTGGAAAACTGGCCGCCCGTCGGCCTGAGCCGTCCGTAACCAGAGCACACGATAAAAAAGGAAACAGACCATGCGCCACCGTCACGGCCTACGAAAACTGAACCGCACCAGCTCGCACCGCTTGGCGATGCTGCGCAACATGACCAACTCGCTCTTTCTGCACGAAGCGATTCGGACCACCTTGCCCAAGGCCAAGGAACTGCGTCGCGTTGCCGAACGGCTCATCACCCTCGGTAAAACGCCGACGCTGGCGAATCGTCGTCTGGCGTTTGCCCGTTTGCGCGATCGAGACATGGTCACCAAACTTTTTGATGAACTGGGACCGCGTTATCAAGCGCGCCCGGGCGGCTACCTGCGAATCCTGAAATTCGGTTTCCGGGTAGGCGACGCCGCGCCGATGGCGCTGGTCGAGCTCGTTGGCCGCCCGCAATCGCAAGAAAGCGCCGGCGAAGAAACGGCAGCGTAAGCGGCCACAACCAACAACGATCATCAACGGTGATCGGCCGCAAACGAAGAGGCTTCGATTTCAGAAATGAATCGAAGCTTTTTTCAATGAAAGTCTCTGAGAGTATCAGGAGCTGACTTGTTTCCAAAGACGGCTTCGTGCCCAATGCCGAAGTTGCTATTCGTATCGCGGTGGCGGTGTGGGAACCCATTTACGGCGTTGCCAACATCGAACACGAAGTCATCAGTGAATCCGGTTCATCGCGCTCACCTCTGCCGCTGCTCGTAATTACTGGAATGGCGCTTATTGCAGCGCGTCGTCATGAATAGTCAATCCAGCATCGCTCTCAGAAAACATCATGAGGCTTCATGCGCGCATCTTCCTCACAGCCTTGAGGGTAAATCTGTTTTCCTTCCTGATAGAAACTCAAACAATATACCGCCTTTTCATTTTGGCGGAACACAGGCGCGCCAATTTGGTATAAGGCAAAGCCGGATGCTTAAAAAACACTTATTTAACATTTATTAACATATTATGACCTAAAAACTATTGACAACAGGATTGTAAGTATTTACTCTACGTACCTTAAAGTAACGGGCAGTGATTTTCTGTAACCGTTGCATCTCAAGCGCTTTTGCAAGCGCGTCTGTTTCAAACACTTTCGTTTCAGCCAATGGGGGCATTCGGAAAAGGCAAAAACATGCCTCATTCCGAGTGAGGCCGCATCTTGTTGTGTATTTTGTTGTTCATTTTTTGGATATACGAGGGAATCAACATGCGTTCGTTGCTAAAAGGAATCATCGCGTCTTTACTTGGGATCATCGGCCTAACCGTTGCTTTATCAGCCCATGCCGCTCCCGACTACACCATCGAACGCCTCAGCCTTTTCATCTACGACGGAACCAACAGCTACGAAGATCGCCGCCTTCCCACTGTCGTCAGCAACCTTCCTGCAGGGTTGACCGTTACCTTCAATGAAGTCATCGCCGCCAATCAAGATCGCACTTGGACATGGACATTTCGCAACACCAATGCCGCCGCACTGACCAACCTGCGCGTTACCGGCTTCGTTGATCCCGACCTCTCCGCCACGACAAACACCTACTTCAACGAATACGGCGAGATCATCGCCCTGTCCGCGCCCGCCGGATACATTGCCGCCGACCGATGGGAAATCGGCGAACCGGGTTATTTGACCGGCGATCTTCTGCCTCGCGCCGCCGAAGGCAACCTGAACAACGTGACGACGCTTACCGCCGCCAACCTCGACGATGCCGCCATGGCGCTGTCGCTGCCGATAGGCACCCTCGAACCCGATCAAACCCTGACCGTCACCGCGACCCTGAGTGCAACGGGAATCGCCGGACTCAAACAAATCGATGCTGACGACGGCAGCCAAGTCGTCTTCCAGCTTTACGCTCAGAAAGGGCTGGTTTCTCCACCATCGGCAACTTCCGACTACCACGTCACCATTACCACCGCCACACCGAGCGTCACCGTCGGCGACACAGTGAACTATCAAATCGTTATCGGCAACAATGGCCAAGACGACGGCGACGGCGTCACATTAACTGACACCATCCCAGCGGCGATCACCAACGTCACTTGGACATGCAGCGGCACCGGCAGTGCGACGTGCGGCGCCTTGAACGGCAGCGGCAACGTGATTAGCCTGAGCGGGCAAATTCCGGAGGGCGCAGCCAACAGCCTGACCATCACCGTGACCGGTACAGCCAACGCCACAGGCACAGTGACCAACACTGCGACCATCGCGCCGCAAGGCAGTACCGTTGATCCCGACACCAGCAACAACACCAGCAGCGTCAACGTCGCTATCAACGCGCCCGCTGCACCCCAAGCTGATCTGCAAATCACGCTTGCTACGAGCACTCCGCTGGTTAACATTGGCGACGATGTGAATTATCAAATCGTTGTGACCAACAAGGGAACGTCAGACGTGACCGGCGCGCAAATCACCGACGCCATCCCCGCTGCCATCGACAGCATCTTCTGGTCTTGCACAGGCAGCAAAAATGCGGCCTGCGGAACCCCCATCGGTGGCGGCAACAGCATCAACCTCACCGCGCAAATACCCGTCAACGGAATCATCACCATCGATGTGACCGGCAAAGCCAGTGCAATAGGCCCTATCACCAACACCGCCACTGTTGCGCCTCCGGCCGGAGTGACCGATCCCGACATGAGCAACAACAGCAGCACCGTTATGCTCACCGCCATAGGCATCAACCCGACAAACGCGCTGCCGCAACCCATCCCGTCAGGATCATTGGGGATGTTGGTGTTGCTCGGACTCTTGCTCGTTGGAGCGGCGGGGTTGTGCATCAAACCGTTGAGAAGAACACTGTTGCCGGTTCTCTTGCTGATAGTATTTTTGGGAGGTACATGCTCGTTCACTCTGGAGGGGCATGCCGCTTCGTTGACGCCAGACCCTTTGACCGTCGAACTGATTGAAGGCCAAACCATTGATGTGACTCGCGTGGTAACTCTCGATTCTACGGGGCCTGCCACTAAGAAACTGGACATTATTTTGCTGTCTGATACCACCGGCAGCATGGGGGGCACTATCAACAGCGTCAAAACCAATGCTCGCTATATTTTGGCGGCACTGTCAGGTGGCGACTCCCGTTTTGCTGATATCGATATCGCCGTTGGCGTGGCGAACTATTGGGGTGACCCTAGCGAATATCCATCTTCTACCAAAGAAAGTGTTGTTGAGCAGTCATATAATCTTGGTCAACCATTGACCAAAAATCTTGCTGATGTGGAAACCGCCATCAACCAGTGGTCTGCAGATGGTGGTGGAGATGGCCCTGAAGGCAACTTTTTTGCCCTCCAGCAGTTGGCGACTTCTGGCGCAAGCACTGATGGAAAAGAGCCTGCAGATGAAGGATTTGCTTCAGGCGCTATCCCGGGTTGGCGCGATGGCGCGCGGCGGTTGGTCATCCTGTTCGGGGACTCTCCCTCTCATGAAGAAGTTTGCAACATTTGTGAAACCATGCGGGCGTTGCACGACAATGGTGTAACCGTTGCGCTGGTCAATACGGTAGAAGCGAACCAAGGCATTGATCAACAAGGCCAAGCATCCGTTATCGCTCAGGCCAGTAATGGGTCTCTGTTTTACGGCGTGGACAACTCCAGTGCCGTAGTCGATGCAATTTTTACCGCAGCCGAGAGCGCCACATCAACGATCAATCTGAGCTTGGAATCCATAGGCGATACTTCCGGGCTAGGAATTACCTTCCGCTGCGGCGATGCGCTTGGTTGTGACAATGTACCAAGCGGCGAGACTCGTAACTTCACGATGACTATCAAAGGGGTAAATAGTGGCTTGTACTCGTTCCGAACCCAAGTTGCCGCACAACATAGCATTTTTGCGCAGGACACGGTCAAAGTAAGAAGTTGCAGCGGCTATCCGCGTTCGCGTGTCAAACCCTTGCAAGTCCAACTTGTGTGGGAGGATACCGGCGCAGCACAATATGGTATCTACCGGTCGGAAGCTGTTGATGGCCCCTATACATTGATTGCCCGTAGCGGTTCGCGATACGCGACTTATCTGGATCGAACTGTCGTTGCCGACACCGAATACTTTTATCAAGTCCGTGAGCAAAATGCTGCGGGTGAAGACTTATGTCAATCTCGCATCGTGACCGGACGCGCGCCGTCCGTTGATGCACTTGTGGCACATCAACCCAACCGCCCACCTTTATTTATTTCAAAGCCTGTCAAGAAAGGGCTTGTCGGAAACGAATATCTTTACGCTTTAAGCGGCTACGACCCGGATGCCAGCGACACCATTTCTTTTTCGTTGACCCAAGGGCCTGCCGGGATGACGCTGAATGGAAATACCTTGCAATGGATGCCCGATGTCGAAGGTAATTATTCCGTTACTGTCGAAGTTCGCGATTCGCGCGGCGGCACCGCCACGCAGAGTTTTGAAATTGTCGTTCGTAATGCGCCGAATATACCGCCGCAAATCGTCAGCCAGCCGACACTAATTGCCGCGGTCGATGTTTCTTATCTCTATACCGTTCTTGCCGAAGACGCTGATCCAGCTACATTGATTTACTCTCTGAATCAGGCGCCAGTGGGCATGACTATCGGTAGTAATGGGCAGGTGCAATGGACTCCAACGACAGCAGACATTGGTCTTCATCCAGTTACCATTGTTGTTATCGATGGCGCTGGTGACTTCGTCACACAAAGTTATACGTTGGAAGTGCGTGGCTCCAACCGCCCCCCTGTAATTACCAGTACTCCGATCACGCAAGGCTATGAAGGTATTGATTATGAATATCAGGTGACTGCTGTTGATCCCGATGGTGATAGGCCTTTATATCGACTACTAAGTGCGCCATCAGGAATGACTATTGATTTTAATGGAAAGATTCATTGGTTGCCTCCTACTACCTTAGTAGGATTGACCGGTAGTTATAAGGCAACTATCGAAATCGAAGTATTGGATGTGTATTGTGGCTCGGTTAAACAATCATACACACTAGAGATCAAGGGGGGGCCAGAATTCACCAGCCGCCCGATCATCAACACTTCAATAGGCGAATCTTACCGTTACCAGCCTGCCGCTACTGACCCCGATAACACGGCGCTTACTTATGGCTTGCTAGAAGGACCGACAAATATGACTGTCGACCCAACGACAGGATTGGTAACTTGGGTAGCTACCAGTAGTACGCCGACGACTTACAGCATTAAACTGCAAGTTCGTAATGTCTATGGCCTTACTGGTGAGCAATCTTACAATCTCAGGATATCTGATCAACCGAACCGCGCGCCTTACTTCACCGGTACACCCGTGGTGTATGTTGCTTATCCAAGCATTTATTATTATACAGCTACGGCAACCGACCCCGATAGCGACGCGCTAACTTGGGCTTTGAGGCAGTGCCCAGTTGGTATGGCCATCAATGAGACGAATGGCGCTATTTCATGGAAGCCCGAACTTACTACCAAAGGTTCATTTACTGTCGAAGTTGAAGTTTCCGACCGTCGTGGTGGTGTTGCCACACAAACCTTCGACGTGCAAGTTCCCGTGTCAGATAATCACCCACCTCAAATCACCAGCAACCCCACAGCTTCGGTGTCCGCTGGATCGACCTACACCTATACAATAAGCGCCAACGACCCCGACGGTGAACTTGTCACCCTGAGTTTGCTCGATGGACCTGCCAACATGCAACTCAACGGCAATGTGTTGACTTGGACAACGGCCATCGCCGATGTTGGCCTGCACAATGTTCAGATCGAAGCGCGTGATCCGCGTGATGGTTGGGCAACACAGACATGGGTGTTGGATGTCGTTCCCGCAATCGCCAATCGTCCGCCGACCATCAGTTCGACACCGCCCATAACCGGCACAGCAGGAACGACTTACACCTATCAGGTTTCAGCCTCTGATCCTGACGGAGATGTGCGAATATTCTCTTTGATCGTCGCGCCTGTCGGCATGACAATCAGCACCGCCGGCAAGGTCGAATGGCCGATTCCTGCCGGCACAGCGGGCTCATTCGATGTCGAGATTGAAGTCGCCGATAACAAAGGCGCTTATGTTCGACAGAGCTATTCAATCGGCGTCGGTGTAACAGGTAATCAGCCGCCGCGCATTACCAGTACGCCGGGAACCCAAACTAAGGAAGGATTGACCTACTCTTATACGATTTCTGCGTCTGACCCTGATAGCGAGCCTGTCACGTTGAGTCTGCTCGACGGCCCTGTCGGTATGCAACTCAACGGCAATGTGTTGATTTGGGCAACCACTGTTGCCGATATTGGTCCTCACAATGTTCAAATCGAAGCGCGTGACCCGCGTGGTGGTTGGGCGTCACAGGCATGGACGCTGGTCGTCGTTTCCGCAACGACCAATCGTTCGCCGACCATCAGTTCGACGCCGTCAATGGCGGCAACGGCAGGAACGACTTACACCTATCAAGTCACCGCCAGCGATCCCGATGGCGATCCGCTGACTTACACATTGAACGACGCGCCCACCAGCATGACTATTAGCGCTACCGGCAAAGTCGAATGGGCGATTCCTGTCGGCACAGCGGGCGCATTCGATGTCGAGATTGAAGTCGCTGACAACAAAGGCGCTTACGTTCGCCAGAGTTACACCATCGGCGTGGGCGGTGTCGGTAATCGCCCGCCGACCATTAGCTCGACACCGTCGATGACAGGGACAGCAGGAGTGACTTACACCTACCAAGTTACCGCCAGCGATCCCGACAGTGACCCGCTGACCTACACGCTCAGTGCCGCGCCTACTGGCATGACCATCAGTGCCATCGGCAGAATCGAGTGGCCGATCCCTGCTGGCACGGTAGGAGTGTTTGATGTCGAGATCAAAGTCACCGACAGTAAAGGCGCCTACGCTCGTCAGAGTTACAGCATCGGGGTGGGCATTACCGGCAATCGCCCGCCGACCATCAGTTCAAATCCGCCGCTGACCGGAACAGCGGGTGTAACCTATGTCTATCAAATCAGCGCCAGCGATCCCGATGGTGATCCGCGAACCTATACGCTCAATACTGCGCCTGTCGGCATGACCGTCAACGCTACAGGAAGAATAGAATGGCCGATTCCTGTCGGCACAGACGGTGTTTTCGATGTTGAAATCGAAGTTTCCGATGGCCGTGGCGGTTATGTGCGACAAAACTATACTATCGCTGTTGGTAGCAGCAATATCGGCAACCGGCCGCCGCGCGTCACTTCAACGCCGGGTGTGACAGGAACTGCGGGCGGGTCGTACACCTATCAAGTCACCGCCACCGATCCCGATGGCGACACATTGGCCTACACGCTGAAGACCGCGCCTGACGACATGACCATCAGCGCTGCCGGAAAAATCGAATGGCTGATTCCTATTGACGCCATCGGCGACATTGACGTCGAGATTGAAGTCGCTGACGGCAAAGGTGGCTTTGCCTACCAAGGCTACGCCATCAGCGTTGCAGGCAAAGGCAACCGTGCGCCGCGCATCACTTCGACGCCGACAACGACAGGAACCGCCGGAGGGTCATATACCTATCAAGTCAGCGCCACCGACCCCGATGGTGATACGCTGACCTACACGCTGAGCACAGCGCCTACCGGCATGATCATCAGCGGCACAGGCAAAGTCGAGTGGCCGATTCCTGCCAGCGTTATTGGCGACATCAATGTCGAGATCGAAGTCACCGACAACAAGGGCGGCTTCGCGCGGCAGAGCTACACCATCAGCGTAGCAGGCAGCGGCAATCGCGCGCCGCGCATCACCAGCACACCCACGACAACTGCCTATATCGGCACGCTCTACGCTTATCAAGTTAGCGCCACCGATCCTGACAGCGACCCGCTGACCTTCGCTTTGGTCGATGGACCGACCGGAATGATTCTTTTCGCCACCAACCGCATCGAGTGGACGCCGACGACAGCGCAAAACGGTTACTACGATGTTGCTGTGACGGTGTCCGACGGGCGCGGTGGCAGCAGCATGCAAACTTGGACCATTTACGCGCAACTGGCAACCAACTCTCCGCCGCGCATCACCAGCCAGCCGATTTATCACGGCAAGCCGGGCGAGGAATATCAGTACAACGTAGTCGCCTATGACGCCAATAGCGACCCGTTAACCTACAGCCTCATTGAAGGGCCGACAGGGATGACGATCTCGTCAACGGGAGTCGTGGATTGGCTGAACCCGATAACGGGCAGCTACACCGTAACCATCAAAGTCAATGATACGCACGGCGCTTTCGTCACACAGAGCTACACTCTGCAAATCGCTGTCAACAGCCCGCCTGAAATCAACAGCACTGCGCCAACTTCGGCTGCGGTAGGGGTGTTGTACAGCTATCAAGTTGTTGCCATTGATCCAGACGGCGATTTTCTGACGTATCAGTTGGTGACCCGACCGACCGGCATGACGATCAACAGCACCACCGGCCTGATCGAATGGACGCCAACCTATACGGGAAACAACAACGTTACCGTGCGCGTTTCCGATGGTCAGGCAACCGCTGAGCAAAGTTACACGCTGGCCGTCAGCGCCGCGCCGCCGATCAACACTCCGCCAAACATTACCAGCACTCCGGTGACCGACGGTACCGAAGGCGTTGCCTACAGCTACCAAGTCGTAGCCACTGACTCCAACGGCGATACCCTGACCTACAGCTTTACCGGCGCACCAATCGGCATGAGCATCGACAACACCGGTCTTATCACTTGGGCTTCGCCGATTGCTGGCTCTTACGATATTACTGTTCACGTCAGCGACGGCAAAGCCACCACCGACCAAAGTTATACATTAACCGTCAGCGCTGCGCCGCCGATCAACACTCCGCCGAACATCAATAGCACTCCGATAACTATCGGAGCCGAAGGCACGACCTACAGCTATCAAGTCATGGCTACCGACGCCGAACACGATCCGCTGACTTACAGCCTTAGCGGCGCGCCAACCGGGATGAGCATCGACAATAGCGGCCTCATCACTTGGCCGTCGCCGGTTGCTGGTTCTTACGATATTACTGTCCACGTCAGTGACGGCAAAGCAACCACCGATCAAAGCTTTACGTTGGTCATCAGTGCTGTATCGCCTCCGTCAATTGTCGTGAACGTCAACATGACCCAGCCCACAACCGGCAGCGTCTTCACACAAAACAGTACGATTTCGCTGAAGGCGACCGCCTCCGCTACTGGCGGCACCATCAGCAAACTCGAATTTCTCAACGGCAGTACCGAATTGGGAACAGGCGCTCTCAGCGGTGGCGAATATACCTACGGGTGGAGCGCCACTGCGGGCGACTACAATGTCTTTGCGCGCGCCACCGACAACCTGAACAACACGCACGATTCCTCGCCGGTCGGCATCAAAGTGTGCGCCCCGCCGACATTGGCCTTCACCAACCCCTCCGATGGCGCCTCCACGGTTGCGCCGGGTGAATGGACGCTGGAAGCCACGGCAAGCACGGCTTCCGGTTGTGGCGCCATTGCCAAAGTCGAGTTCTACAACGGAAGCCAGTTGCTCTACACTGCTACGAACGCGCCGTATTCTTACCTTTGGCAAAACATCTCCCAAGGCGATTACACCTTGACCGCCAAAGCAACGGACAGCCTTGGCGGAACGAGCGAACAAAGCATCAACGTCAGCGTGACGGCAGCCCCGCCAACGACAGAAATTACGTTGGTTTCTCCAACCGATGGCAGTGCCTACCCGTCGGGAACCGCCGTTCCGTTGGCAGCCACAACAAATCTGTCGCCATCAGAAGTGAAATCGGTCGAATTCTTTGCGGATGCGGGTACGAGCAGTGTTGCCACCGGCGCCTTGAACGCAGGTCAATACACCGCCACTTGGTCTGCCCCCGTCGGCAGCCACACCGTCTTCGCGCGCTTGACCGATAACACCAACAACACCTTCGATTCCAGTAAAGCCAACATCACTGTGGCCGCATCCTGTGACCCGACAGTCAGCCTCACCAGCCCGGTCAACGGCACAACCGCCACCCAGCCGGGACCATTGACCTTGACCGCACAAGCAACCGCGCCGTGCGGAACCATTGCCAAAGTCGAGTTCTACAACGGAACCTATTTGCTTTCCACAGTAACGAGCGCGCCGTACACCTACACCTGGCAGAGCATTCCTTCGGGCAGCTATACCCTCACCGCCAAAGCGACCACCGATTCAGGTTCAAGCATGGTCAGCGCCGCAGTTCAAGTCACCGTCGAAAGTGATGAACCGGCGCCCAAACTGATCGTCCTGTCTCCCGCCGACGGCGCGACCGTTAACGATACTGTAGCCACCGTTACCGGCACCTTTACCTACAGTCCCGACGCTGCCATCATCGCCAACGGACAGGTCGCAAAAATCAACACCGACGGCTCCTTCACCATCTACAACGTGCCGCTGCAAGCCGGAAGCAATACGATCACTGTCGTGCTCAACACCTTGAACCACGACCCAGTGACCCAAGACGTTACCGTTACCAGCGCGGGAACGCCCCCGATCACCGTTAACCTGAGTCCTGCCAATGGTCTTGCGCCGCTGGAAACAACCCTTTCCGTCCAACCGCAACAAGGAGACAGCTTCGCCAATTACTGTCTGGCGCTCGCGTACAGCAAAGACGGCGGCGCCATGGCAGACATCTTTGCTTTGGAAGATGCCAGCAAACGAATCTCCACCACGAATCAGGCAAGCTTCAGCTTTACCTTCACAGATGCGGGCACATACACCGTGTATATC
>WRFN01000023.1 GCA_009778785.1 Betaproteobacteria bacterium
ATGTGCGTGTGGCAGTGCTCGCCCAGTTCAACCATGATCCAGCGGCGGCCCATCTTGTGCGCAACCGCGCCGGTGGTGCCGGAACCGGCGAAGGAGTCGAGGACGAGGTCGTTGGGGTTGGTGCAACATTCAAGCACTGAATAAATAAGCCCTTCTGGTTTCGGAAAAGCGAATTTATTTTCTTGGCCGAATAACGCAACACTTTCATTTGTACCGTGCTGCGTGTAATAACCAGTAATAATGCTAGTCGGCTTTCTGCCTCGTTCTTCACCCGATGGATCGCGCAAGTATTGTTTGTAAGATACTGATGTCTTATTGCCTTTTGTCGTGAATACAAGTTCGTTATTCTCCAAAGCGCGCTCTGCTCGCTCTCTTGACCATTGCCATTGTTTTTCAGGCCAGACCTCACGCCCATAGTTTTGGCGAATCGGATATCGGAGATTTGGGCGCTCATCCATACTTGTCGTGGCCAGTGGCTGCAAACGATATGGGCCGCGCTCCGCAAGCTTTTCGTCTGTGAATTTATAGTACTTCTTGGCTGCTTCTGGATCTGGTGGAAGCCACATATCAGGAAATCGCGCAATATCTTTTGCATAGCAAAGCATATGTTCGTGCAGTCCAACAAACCAGCGTGCTTTGGAGCCCCCGCCATAGCTTTTTTGCCAGACAAAGTTAGTCAAAAAATTCGCCCGACCAAAAACCTCATCGCACAGCACTTTCAAATAATGCGCCTCGTTGTCATCAATCGTGATCCACAACGAACCATCCTCTGACAACAACCGCCGGATAATCTCCAGCCGATCCCGCATCAACCCCAACCAGATCGAATGCTCCAGTCCATCATCGTAATGCGTAAAGGCGCTGCCCGTGTTATACGGCGGATCGATGAACACACACTTCACCTTCCCGCAAAGCTCCTGTTCCAGCGCCTTCAACGCTAGCAAGTTATCCCCAAAGATCAGCCGGTTGTCGAAAATATCCTTATCCGTCACCCGATGACTGGCGTGATACGAGCGCTCCGAATCTTCCAGCAGAATCCGCGGCTCCAACTTAGGCCGCTTCTCCTTGCCGATCCAGGTAAGTTCGAGTTTTTGTTTGTGGCTCATCGCGCCATCCTAACTGTTCGTATCCGTTAAGGAATTTTCAAACCGTGACAATTTGTCGCGGTTTCATTTTATTCTCATTCTGATGGGGCTTCGCGTGCCAGTAGGCCGCCTAACTGATCTCCGACCCATGCGTTTCTTAGTAAATCAGCGAATGCGTCCTTCAAGGCAGCTTGATCATGGCATCGCACTTCTTGGCCGGCGTAAGCTAGAACGCACGGAAACCCCTCATGCGGTACTGTCCAACGGGCGATCCGTATGCTGCTCTTGTCGGCGGCCAACGGATTCTTAGCACAAATCGCCCGTTCTTTGACCGGTGCGGGGTCTGTCTTGCCGCTGAAGCGATTGGCAAGTAGACCTGGCATCTCAAAAATGGAACTGGACTCAGCCTCGAAAATAGTCAACTTCCCATCAGTAGCTTTCTTCAGACTGGCCGCAACGGCACTAATCACGTCAGCGATCTGCTTCTTGGCAATCTCGGCGTTTTTTGCGGCAACTTGGCCAGCTTGGAAAGCGGCTGCAAAGTCAGTCATGATATTGACCTCATTTTTAATTTCACGGTACTTGTCACTGGAAAGTGATCGCAAACGTTTCTACTGCGTACCCTTGCGGTAAGCTCGGGAGTTGCGACGATCTGTGTCAGTTCTTCTTCAAGGATGACATCCGGTCGGTTCAAAAACGCAGATGTAAATATTATTTGATCGTACGTGAACCATTCTGTATGGCTCCCGCCCCTATAATAATGTGTTCCGCAGATACTGCTATCGCCAGTTGCTACTGGCGACGGTAGTGACTCGCCCAACCTACGCCAGAATGGATTGTAGAAAAACCGATGATCTCGCCTGGCAAGTTCCCTATCGCGTGTAGCAAGTAAGTATTCGGATAACGACGGCGAACAAGGGTCATCGTTGTAGTCTCCCATGAGCACCAAAAACGCATCTGGATCCTTGCGCATTTCAGCTAAGGAGTTCGAGAGCAGCGATCCCAAATGAGTTCTTTCTGGGGCTTTCTCGTGCCAATTGCGCCTGCTCGGCCAATGAGACGAAACGACACGAACTATGACGTTTGTTCCAGTTATCACGAACGTCTCCATTTCACCCAGCCTGAAGTTGTATTTACCGAATTGTTCAACAAACGAAAGCGAGTCGACGTGTCGAACCCGTGTTTCGTCATAGATAAGGGCAATATCGAATTTTTGCTTTTTTGACCGATCTGTCTTGTCTATGCGCCGAAGATTGGGATCGTCCAAACCACCCATGATCGCATCCAAATCACTTGTCTGCACCTCACACAAGCCCAAGATGCCAAAATCCAAACCGCAGCGCATAGCTTTGATCTGAGCGACAGCAAATTCCCTGTCTTCAGCGGTAGCTTTTAGTTTTGTATCCGGTACCGGTGGGGTCAAGCCGGTATTCCACCAAAGGAAGACCAAGCGGCTTACGGATATCGATTCCATAGTCGCTTATCCATCGTGGGGTTACGTAGCTCCAGCCGTTCTTGGTCGGCGGCGGCCTGATCGCTCAACTCTTGCCGCCGGGTCTGGATAGCGAAATACTTTTGCGCCTGCGCTATCTCCGGCTTGCGCGAGTCACCGTTCTGGGCGATCAGGTAGCAGGCGAAGCGGGAAAGATGGTAGTCATCGACAACCTGAACAGCGCCCTTGCCGCCGGGGATCGGTTTGCCGGCGCCGGCAAAGTGATGCTCTGGAGGATTTCCTGATTGTTTACAATAACTTATAGTGCATTCGATGGCCCGCTCAAAGCGCCGCCACTGGCTGTACCCCAGCAAGGGCTGCAAGTCGCGGGCGCTCCAGTATTCCGCGCCGTGCGCGTTGGCTTTTTTTAGGCTCTCGAAGGATGCGCCCGCGATGCTGAGTTCCGTTTGGTTAACCATCACTTCAATTCCCACTCGGTGGTAAACAGCGTGCGCTCTTCCAGCCGCCGTTCAAGCTGCGCCTCCAACTGGCTGATGAGATCATTGCGCTGCGCCTCGATCTCATCCTGCCGCGCAAACAACTCGCGTCGAAGCTTGCAGCAAGTAAAAGCGCAGCATCAACTTGGTGCGGATTCGGATCGACTTGCGAGTCGACCAGCGTCGAAGCCAGTGATTCCACGGAGTCGCTCGCCGCACAACGAGTAAGAAGCCAAGCGAAGTACTGGCTTTGATGCGGCGTCAGAAGCTGCTGCACCATCTGCTGCGTTCCTCCGAGCGTGCGTCAGTCATGGCCTTGCCTTTGCAGATGTTAAAAAGTGATTATTGGATTTTACCAATTCCCACACATCAAGGCGACATCAATTGATTATGCAAAGAGAACGCGTACAGCAATACCTACGTTTTTTCTTTCTGACCGAGTCCTCCAGCAACCTCTCACGATACCCGCTGAATAGTTGCAATGTACCACGACTCGAATCTCGGGAAAATGCCGATCTACTGCAATTCAGGCAAACCCGACTTTTTGCGATGTTTGCCGAGGCTTTTGCGTGTCCCTACCCTCCCAAATACGCCGCCTTGATCTCCGGTCGGTGTAGCAGTTCTTCGGCGGGGCCTTCGGCGATGATTTCGCCGGTATCCAGCACGTAGCCACGGTCTGCCACTTTCAGGGCGAGGTGGGCGTTTTGTTCGACCACGATGATGGTCAGTCCTTCGGCGTTAAGTTTTTTCAGAGTACGAAACATGTCGTACATGATGAGCGGCGCCAAGCCCATCGACGGCTCGTCGAGCAGCAGTACGGAGCATTTGGTCATGAGCGCACGCCCCACGGCAAGCATTTGTTGTTCACCGCCGGAGAGGGTATCGCTGCGCTGCCGCGCCCGTTCGGCGAGACGCGGGAACAGTTCGAAGATGCGGTCGATTTCTTTGCCGATGTCTTCGCCCTTGCGCGACCACGAAGCCAGTTGCAGGTTTTCCATCACGGTGAGGTTGCCGAAGATGCGGCGGCCTTCGGGCGCGAGGGTCATTCGGATGTCGGAGACGACACGATGCGCCGGCATTCCAAGAATGGAAACGCCATCGAAGGTGATGTCGCCGCCGGTGACAGTGGGCGATTCGGGCGGCGACAATCGCATCAGCGCTTTGAGCGTGGTGGATTTGCCGGCGCCGTTGGAGCCGATCAGCGTGACGATTTCTCCTTTTTCAACGTGGAAGGAGATGCCGTGCAGCGCTTCGATTTTGCCGTAGGCGGCTTTGAGGTTAGTGACGCGCAACATCAGAGAGTATCGTCCCCAAGATAAGCTTTGATCACGCTGGGGTTGTTGCGGATTTCTTCCGGCGTGCCCGACGCGATGACGCAACCGAAATCAATCACGGTGATGTGTTGACACAGGTTCATGACCACTTTCATTTGGTGTTCGATCATCCAGATCGACAGTTTGAATTTTTCGTGTATCCAGCGGATGTGCCGAATGAGGTCTTCGACATCGGCAGAGTTCAGTCCCGCCGCTGGCTCGTCCAGCAACAGCAATCGCGGTTTGCTGACCAGCGCCCGCGCCAGTTCGACGCGACGCTGCAAGCCGTAAGGCAGATTCCGGGGAAACTCTTCGGCGTAATCCGTGAGATCCATCATCTCCAATATTTCGCGCGCGTGATTTTCGATGTCTCTTTCCGACTGGTTGTATCGCTTCGTGCGCAGAATGGCGTTCCAGAAACCGTAACCGAGCCAAGCGTAACCAGCCAGACGAAGATTGTCGAGCACAGTCATATTGTTCCAGAGCCGGATGTTCTGAAAGGTGCGCGCCATCCCGAGCGCCGTGATCTGGTGCGGCTTCAAACCGCTGATGGGTTTTCGGTCGAAGACCACGCCGCCTTCGGTCGGTTTGTAAAAACCGGATACGATGTTGAAGACGGTGGTTTTTCCGGCGCCGTTGGGGCCGATCAAGCCGACGAGTTGAAACTCCTCCATTTGAAAGGAGAAATCCGAAAGCGCCTGCAAACCGCCGAAGCGTTGGGTGAGGCCGAAGATTTTGAGAAGAGGCATTCGTTACTCGCTCAAAATCATTTCAAGGTGAACCAGCGCTTCAAGCGCGGGAAGACGTGCGTCAGTTCCCGATTGCCGAGGAAGCCCTCGGGGCGGAACTGCATGAGCAGGATCAGCATGAGCGGAATGAAAACCCATGTCCACACTTGATCGAGTTGATAACTGTCAGGCAGCACATGGATGGCGTGAAGCCCGTCGTTGAGCCAGGGGATGACGAAGCGCAATACTTCCACCAGCAACGTAAACGCCACTGCCGCCATCAACACGCCCGAAATGGAACCCATCCCACCCAGGTACACCATCACCAGACCTTCGGTGGATTTGAGCAAACCGAATGATGACGCGTTCACATAACCATAGACGTGCGCGTACAACACGCCGGCCAATCCGCCCAAGCCGGAAGAAACCATGAACGCCATGATCTTCACGCGGTTGGTGTTGATGCCCATCATTTCCGCCGCCACTTCGTTCTGGCAAACCGCCGAGATACCCTTGCCGTAAGTGCTGCTCATCAATCGGCGAACGACCGCCACGCAAATGTAAACACCGACGAGCGTCCACATCAGCATCCACGGCAAGCTGACGAGATCGGTCATGGCGTTGATCGTTTTGTTCATACCGGAAAAACCGCGCGGCCCGCCGATGGCGTCGATGTTTTCGATGAGCGAAATAATGATGTAGTTGGCGGCAATGGTGATGATCGCCAGGTAATCATCGCGCGTTTTGAACGACGGCAACGCCACCAGCAAACCGGCCAGCGCCGCCGCGAGCATGGCGCCGAGCAACACGAGCGGAAAAAGGAACGGCGCCAGATACGGCGCGAACAGCGCCGTGCCAAAAAGTTTGCTGTTGGAAAAGAACGCTACCGAGAGCAACGATCCCACATAAGCGCCCACGCACATGAAACCACCGTGTCCGCAGGAAAATTCGCCCATGTAGCCGTTCACCAGATTCAAGCTGACCGCAAAAATGCAGTTGATGCCGATGAGCATGAGGATACTCAACACATAGCCGTCGAGGATTTTTGAATCGCTCCCCGGCGCTTTGAATTGGGCGAGCAACACGAGCACCACGGCGGCGGCAAACAGGAAGATATTGATGGTGTAACGCTTCATGAAAGGAGTCCGTCAGATTTTTGTCGTCAACGGCTTGCCGAAAATACCGGTCGGTCGCTGCCAGAGAATGATCAACAGAATGGAGAAAGCAAAGAGATCGCGGAAAGTGGAGGGCAGGAAAGCGGCAACCATCACTTCCACGAAGGCCAGCAGAAAACCGCCGACAAACGCCCCACGAATATCACCAATGCCGCCGACCACGGCGGCAATAAACGCTTTCCATCCCGTCATCGCGCCCATGTACGGTTCCAGCACCGGATAAGACATCGCAAAGAGCAAGCCGCCGAGGCCCGCGATTGCCGAACCGAGCGCGAAAGTGAACACCACCACTTGTTCAAGCGGAATGCCCATGAGCGGCAACGCGAAGCGGTCCCAGGACACGGCGCGCATCGCCATGCCTATGCGCGTTCTCGTCACAATGAAATACAACGCGAAGAAAACCAGAACCGCCGTGAAAACGACCCACAGCTTGAGGTTGGTCACGGCGATGCCGCCGATGTGATAAACCGTCTTGTCCAGAAGTTCGGGCAGTGTCCGACGGCTGGCGCCGAGCAATGCCAGATTGCCGTTTTCCAGAATGAGGCCGCACATCAACGCAGTGATGACCACATAAAGCCGATGCGCGCCTTTGCGCATCAGCGGTCGATAAGCGATGCGCTCCAACGTGACGCCCACCATCGACGTGAGAATCATCGTCAGCGGGATGGTGAGAACCAGCACCACCTCGCGTGAGAAACCGAACATGCCGTCCGGCGCGAGCAGGCTGGTCGAAACAAAAAAAGCCAAATACGCGCCGACCATGAACACATCGCCGTGCGCGAAATTGATAAGCCGCAAAACGCCATAGACCAACGTGTAGCCCAAGGCAATCAAGGCGTAAAAACTACCCCATTGCAAAGCATTGACGCATTGTTGCAGGAAAAACTCCATGCCTCTGCTTCCTGTATTTTCTGTTTTGTTGCTGCGTTTTCCGCCGCCGTTGAATGAAACGATAACGGCGGCAGAAAACGGTACTGGCTAACGATTCTTGCTTACTTCGGGCAGACGGATTCCTTGAACGTGAATTCGCCCTGCTGATTGATTTCCACGATCACCGCGCACTTGATCGGGTCGCCCTGATTGTCGAAGCGCATGTCGCCCGTGATGCCCTTGAATTCCTTCATCGACGCCATGTTGTCGCGGATTTCCTTGCGCATCTTGCGCAAGTCGCCATCCACTTTGCCGACTTTCTGAATCGCTTGCGTCACGATACCGATCGCGTCCCACGTCAGCGCCGCTACGTCATCGGGCACATAACCGAATTTCTTGCTGTACTTGTCGATGAATTCCTTGGTGGCGCCCTTCGCACCGGCCGCAGCGTAGTGGGTCGAGAAAAACTGCCCTTTGCAAGCGTCCTTGCAAAGCTTCATCAACTCGGCGGAACCCCAGGCATCGGAACCCATGAACGGCCCTTTGTAGCCCAAGTCACGCGCCTGCGGCACCGCCAGCGCCACGAAGCTGTAATTTTCCGGCAGGAAAATGAAGTCCGGCTTGGCGGCGATCATCTTCGTCAACTGCGCCGAAAAATCCTGATCCTTCGGACCGTGCGATTCATACGCGACCACCGTGCCCTTGCCGTGACGTTGCTCCCAAGCATTCCGGAAATTGTCGGCCAGACCCTTGGAGTAGTCATTGGAAATCTCGAAGAGCACCGCCGCCGTCTTGGCCTTGAACTGCTTGCCGGCAAAATCCGCCGCTACCGGCGCCTGAAAGTCATCCAGAAAAGCCGCACGGAACACCCAAGGACGATCTTTGGTGGCATCGGGATTCGTTGACCACGGCGTGATCATCGGCGTTTCGTTGTCATTCGCCACTGCGCCAACAGGCACCGCCTGACGGGACGACTGCGGTCCGACAATCGCCAGAACGTTATCGCGCGTGATCAGCTTGAGCGTAACATTGATCGCCGTTTCGGGCTTGGCTTCGTTGTTCTCATAAATAAACTCCAGCGGATACTTCTTGCCGCCGACTTCCAGACCGCCCTTGGCGTTGACTTCCTCCTTGAAAAGTTCCGCCGCAAACTTGGTGGACTCCCCGACCTTGGGAATTTCACCCGTCAGAGGAATGGGAAAGCCGATCTTGATCGTATCCGCAGCCAGTACGTTGCCCGATACTGCAAGCATCGTCGCGCAGGCCAAAGCAAAAGTGCACGCACGTTTCAACATGAAAGTTCCTTCCGTTTTAGTAACAAGGGATAAAAGCGCCCCCATTCTAGCGCCTATGCCTGCATCCATGTCAAATTTTATAGAATCGGCGCCTCCCGAAATTGAACATCTCCCGGAATTGGTGCTGATCTGCCCCTATCTTCCCGCAAATGCCAACCAACCCTACATCTGAATCACAAAGATCACGACCCCCGCCAGCACTGCGAAGACGACGCTGGCGCGCAGGGTGGCGCGCAGCATGGTTGCCTCGCGCCCCATCAGCCCGACGGCCACGCAGGCGACGGCGATAGATTGCGGCGAGATCATCTTCCCCGCCGCGCCGCCCAGCATGTTGGCCGCGACCAGCAAGGTCTCGGAAACGCCGATCTGGTGGGCGACAGTCGCCTGCAACGGCGCGAACAAAGCGTTGGACGAAGTATCCGAGCCGGTCAGGAAAACGCCGAACCAGCCCAGCGCGGGCGCCAGCAGCGGGTAGATTTTGCCGCTGTCGGCGAGCGCCAGCGCCAGCGTCGCCGACATTCCGGAGTAGTTGGACAAGGTCGCGAAAGCCAGCACCAGCCCGATGGTCAGCACGGTTGTCCGCAAGCCTATGCACGTTTCCTTGAGCACGCCCAGCACGAATTTCGGCCGCCACCGCAAGCATACCGCTGACAGCAGCGTCGAGAGGAAAATGCCGGTGCCTACCGCGCCGATGATGTCGAACTTGAACACTGCCGGATACAGCGCCCTGCCCTCGACGACCGGCGCGGTTTTATAGACAACGCCATGCAAAAACGGCACTTCCAGCCAGCGCGTCGTTTCCGCCAACATGCCGCCCGGCGCGAACCACGACTGAAAACCCTTGTTGCCCCACACCACCACGCACACGGTCAGCACCGCGAACGGCAGCCAGGCGTAAGCGATCCGGCGCGCCGTCAATGGCGGCGTTTCGATCATCGCCGGATAAATCGGCGTATGTTCGCGCAGCAGCATCATCTTGGACGGCTGCCAGTAGCGCAACAGCACCACCATCGCCGCCATGCACACAATGGACGCGGTAATCGCGGGCAGTTGCGGGCCGAGCCACAACGCCGTCGCCATCATCGTTCCGGCGAAGCTCACGCTCGCCACCAACAAGGCCGGCCAGATGTCGCGCGCGCCGCGCCAACCGGCCAGCGACGCCACCACCCATCCCAGCGTCAGCAATGAAAACAGCGGCAGCAGCGTTCCGGCGATGGCTGTCAGCGCCGCAAGATCGGTATGGCTCACTTGCGCCGCTACGGTGATCGAGGTTCCCATCGCGCCGAAAGCGACCGGCGCCGTGTTGGCGATCAAGCACAGCACCGCCGCTCGCAGCGGGTCAAAGCCCAGCCCGACCAGAAGCGCGGCGGTAATCGCCACCGGCGTGCCGTAACCGGCGGCGCCTTCGAGAAAAGCGTTGAACGCAAAGCCGATCAATATCATTTGCAGCCGCGCATCGGGCGTCACCGACACGATCGATGCCCGCACGATTTCAAACTGCCCGCTCTTGACCGTCAGTCGATACAAAAATACGACGCCCGCAACGATCCAGACAATCGGCCACAAACCATAACCGAAACCGTAAAGCGCCGCCGCCACGACTGACGCAACCGGCATGCCATAGACCGTCACCGCGATCACCGCCGCCAGCAGCAAAGTTCCGAGCGCCGCCCAGTGCAAACGCCAGCGAAACACCGCCAGCGTGATGATGAAAAAAAGCAGCGGCAACGCGGCAACCAGCGTTGATCCCGCCACTTGATGCAGCGGGTCGTAAGTTTGCAGCCAGAGGGTCACCAAGCGCTCCGCGTTAGCTCTTGGCGACTCTGTGCCGCTGCGCTTGCGTCGCCGCCAGACAAATCCCGGCGGCAACCGAAACATTCAGACTTTCGACCATGCCCAGCAGCGGAATGCTGACCACGCGGTCGCAACGCTCGCGCGTCAGCCGCCGCAAGCCGCTGCCCTCGGCGCCCAGCACCCACGCCAGCGGCCCGGTCAAATCCGCTTCGTACAAATTCTCGCCGTCGCTGTCCGCCGCTACGCACCAAACGCCGCGCGCTTTCAACTCCTCCAGCGTCCGCGCCAGATTGGTCACCGTAATCACCGGCACCGTGTCCGCCGCGCCGCACGCCACTTTCGCCACCGTCGCGTTGACGCTGACCGAGCGGTCTTTCGGCAAAATCAGCGCCTGTACGCCAAACGCATCGGCGCTGCGCAAACACGCGCCCAGATTGTGCGGATCGGTCACGCCGTCGAGCACCATCAACAACGGCAAAGCGGCGGCATTGTCGAGAATGTCGTCGAGCGTCAGATGCGGCAGCGACTCCGAAACCCGCGCCACCACGCCCTGATGCCGCCCCGACGGCGCCAAACCGTCGAGCCGCGCCGCCTCGAACGGCTGCACCGCGCAACCGGCCAGCGCCGCCCGCTCCAGCAGATCGCGCAAACGCGGGTCTTGGCGGTTGGCGTCGTAAAAAAGCGTCTCCACCGACTCGGGATGCTGGCGCAAGCGCGCAATCACCGCGTGAAAACCGAACAGGACTTTGGATGCAGGCATAGGTCACACAAAAACAAACGACGACGGAAGACGTTGATGGTATAGTGTGCGCCGACGCTTGTTAAGCCCTTTTTGCAAAAGCCATGCCGAAAAAGGCGTCGGTAGAGGGTTACAGGCAGAAACCCAAAACGCTCCGGCACCATCATGTCTTTCGATTTACGCGCCATCATTGAAAATTTCGTCCTCGTCATTGCCGCGCTGATTCCCATTGTCAACCCGCTGGGCGCCGCGCCGGTTTTCGTGACTATGACGCGCTCGCTGACGCCCGCCGCCCGCGTCCTGCTGGCGCGCCGCGTCGCGCTCAACGCCTTTCTGCTGCTCGCCGTTCCCATGTTCATCGGCAACTACGTCCTCGGCTTTTTCGGGCTGTCGGTGCCCATCGTTCAGATCGGCGGCGGCCTGATCGTCTGCTCGGTCGCTTGGGCACTCTTGCGGCAAGAGCCGGATTCCATCCCCGATCCGCAATACGTCGTCAAGCCCGAAGACGGCCTCGCCAAAGCGTTCTACCCGCTCACGTTGCCGCTGACGGTCGGCCCCGGTTCCATCAGCGTAGCGATCACGCTCGGCGCCAATCATGCCAACAACGTGCATTCGCTGCTGACCGCCGCGCCGTCACTGATCCTCGGCGCAGCGGTCGTCGCCCTGTCGATCTACCTGTGTTTCCGCTATTCCTACCGGCTCACCGCCGCGCTCGGCACTACCGGCACGCTGGTTTTCCTGCGCCTGTTTGCGTTCATTCTGCTGTGTATCGGCGTACAAATCATCTGGAACGGGTTGTCCACATTGATCGCGACGCATCATGGGCTTCCCGCTATTTCTTGAAAACAGATGCAGGAGCGGCATTCTGCCGCCCGCGACGGCCAGCCCTTAACGGTTATCGAAACAGTTCCCAATTTTCCCAAGGCTGTTATAATGTTAGTTTCGTGCGGCGCAAGCCGTCGTCACTTCATACACAAAGCCGGTGTAGCTCAGCTGGTAGAGCAGCTCATTCGTAATGAGAAGGTCGGGAGTTCGATTCTCTCCACCGGCACCACGACTCTCATCGCTCTCTATCATGCGCCTTTCCCGCTTTTACCTGCCCACGCTCAAGGAAGCTCCGGCTGAAGCCGACATCACCAGTCAAAAATTGATGTTGCGCGCCGGACTGATTAAAAAAGCCTCGTCCGGCATTTACAACTGGCTGCCGCTGGGGTTGATCACGTTGCGCAAAGTGGAAACCGTCGTCCGCGAGGAAATGAATCGCGCCGGTGCGCTCGAACTGCTGATGCCCAACGTCGTGCCCGCCGAGTTGTGGCAGGAAACGGGACGTTGGGACAAATTCGGCCCGCAGTTGCTCAAAATCCGCGACCGTCAGGAGCGTGATTTTCTGTTCGGCCCGACGCACGAGGAAGTCGTCACCGACATCGTTCGCAAAGACGTGCGCAGCTACCGCCAACTGCCCGTCAACCTGTATCAGATTCAAACCAAATTCCGCGATGAAATCCGGCCGCGTTTCGGCGTGATGCGGGCGCGCGAATTCATCATGAAAGACGCTTACTCATTCGACGTTGACGAAGCGGGAATGTTGCGCTCGTATCAAATCATGTACGACGCTTACGCGCGCATTTTCACGCGACTCGGTCTTGCTTTCCGCGCCGTCGCCGCCGACAACGGCGCCATCGGCGGCGTCGCCTCGCACGAATTTCAAGTGCTGGCCGATTCGGGCGAAGATTTGATCGCTTATTGCCCCGCTTCCGATTACGCCGCCAATGTCGAGATGGCCGAAGCCGTTGCGCCGACGAAATCGCGCCCTGCCGCAACGGAGAAAATGGAAAAAGTCTCCACGCCGGCGACGACCACTTGCGAAGATGTGGCGCGACTGATCGGCTTGTCGCTCGAACGCACGGTGAAATGTTTGATGATCGTCGCCGACGAAAAATTGCACATGCTGCTGATTCGCGGCGATCACTCGATGAACGAAATCAAAGTCGGCAAGTTGCCCGGTTTCGCCGATTGGCGCTGGGCGTCAGACGCCGAGATTGTCGAAGCGTTGGGTTGTGTGCCCGGCTATCTGGGCCCCGTTAATCTGCCGAAAACCGTGCCGCTGCTCGTCGATCGTTCGGTAGCGGTGATGGCCGATTTCGTTTGCGGCGCCAACGAAGCGGAATTTCACTTGCGCGGCGTCAACTTCGGGCGCGATGCGCGCGAACCTGATGCCGTCGCCGATCTGCGCAACGTCGTTGTCGGCGACCCGTCGCCCGACGGCAAGGGAACGCTCGATCTTTTGCGCGGCATCGAAGTCGGCCACGTTTTCGCGCTGGGTCACGTTTACGCCCAAGCGATGGGCGCGACTTATCTCGACGCGCAAGGCGAATCGAAAGTGATGGAAATGGGTTGCTACGGCATCGGCGTCACCCGCATCGTTGCCGCCGCCATTGAGCAACATCACGACGAGCGCGGCATTCTCTGGCCGCAAGCGATGGCGCCGTTCACCGTAGCCATCGCGCCGGTCGGCTACGACCGCAACGACGCCGTGCGCGCCGCCGCCGACCAACTCTACGAAACGCTGGCCGCGCAAGGCATCGAAGTGTTGCTCGACGATCGCGGCGAACGCCCTGGCGTGATGTTTGCCGACCTCGAGCTGATCGGCATTCCACATCGCATCACCATCGGCGACCGTGGTTTGAAAGAAGGCAAACTCGAATACCAGTCGCGTCGCGCCACTGAAAAAAGCGACACCATTGCTGTTCCGGTTGACGATGTTGTGACTTTTATCAAGAAAAAACTGGCAGAAGCCAACCCGCTTGCCTGATAATATCGAGATGGCCTCCGCTCGCTCGCTTTTGCCTTTCTTCTCACGCTCGCTGACCGTTTTGCTGGCGAGCGGCGCGTTGCTGTTCGCGTCACAGGCGTTTGCCGGCGCGCAAGTGGAAGAAGCGTTGGCGCCTTCGGTGGTCGCCGGTTTGCAGCGCTCGCTGTCGGATCGCCCCGTTCCCGCCGATTATGCTAATCGCCCCGAAGTGAAGGCGTGGGTTGCGGCGATCTCACCAAAACTCGCCAAGCGTTTGCCCGACGAGCGCGAGCGGCGCGAACTGCTGGCCACCGTGCACTACGAAGGCACCCGCGCCGGTTTAGATCCGCAACTGCTGCTCGGCGTCATCCATCACGAAAGCGGTTTCAGAAAATACGCCGTCTCCATCGCAGGCGCGCGCGGCTACATGCAAGTGATGCCGTTCTGGGTCAAACTGATCGGCAGCGACGATCAAAATCTTTTTCACCTGCGCACCAACCTGCGCTACGGCTGCGTGATTCTGCGCTTTTATCTCGACCGCGAAAGCGGCGATCTCTTTCGCGCGCTGGGACGCTACAACGGCAGCCTCGGCAGCGCCGAATACCCGAACGCCGTCGCCGCCGCCATGAAGCTCTACGAGATTCCGACGAGCGAGAAAACCACCGCCGCCAATTCAGCGAAGCCGTAAAACGACGCGGCGATTCAACAGCCAGCCATCACAGACCAAGCCCGTTATGTGAGCCGAAACGAACAAGTTGCAACGTCTCGGCGTCCGGTTTACGTTAGATAAGAACCCCCATCCGGCTTGATGTGGCAATCCCGGTGATCCTTCCAATCGCCCGTCAGTTATTGTAGCCAAAACGCTCCAAAAGCGCGTCCTTATGATTTTCTTCGCATTTCCCCTTATAATCATTTTTACAGTTCACCTTTTCCCCGTTCATCATGAAAAAAATTCTTTGGATTCCCATCGCTATCGTCGTGCTGATCGTCCTTTGGCTGGGCGCAACCTGGTACACCGGCAAAGTCATCGAAACCCGACTCGGCGGAACCGTTGCGTCTCTAAACAAAACCTGGTCTGAAGACAATTCGCGATATCAGCCTCAAATCAAATCCCTCAGCTATGAACGCGGCCTGCTTTCCTCGCACGCGCGTTACGCGCTGACCGGCAGCGAGTTGTCGAGCGACGATGCGCCGCAATTTGATGTCACCATCTGGCACGGCCCGTTCCCCCGCAGCCTGATGCCCAACCAGTTCGCGCTGCACGCCGAACTCGTCCCCACCGGCACGATCAAAATGGTGACCGGCGCTTTGATGGCCGGCAAATCACCGCTGATCGTCGATGCGAGTTGTTCCTACGGCAACCATTGCTCCGGCGTCGGCAACGTGCCCGCCATCGACTACGCCGTGGACAAATCCTTCAAGCTGGCGTTTGGCGGCGTGCAATCGCAGTTCGACATTACCGCGAACTCGTCAACCGACTATAAGGGCGCCACCGATATACAGTTTTTGCCGCTGTCGATCAATGGCCAGAATTTTGGTCGCGGCCAATGGGCGATCACCGCCAATCCGCTGGGCGCCAGCCATGCGATCTCGTGGAAAACCGATCAGGGCGAAAGCAAAGCGTCGCTGGTGTTTGCGTTGTCCAAGCCGTTCACCGCCGCTGATTTCGAAGCGGCCAAGCCCGAAGAGGCGGACAACCTCATCACCACCCTCGTCAAATCCGCTAAAGTCAACGTCTCGTTGTCCCGCCCGATGCTTGTCGATATCGGCACGCGCGCGGCCACCTTGATGAACCCGAACGTTGATTTGGCCTCCGCGCAAAAAGAAGTGAACACACAAATCAACGCTTTCCTGAGCAGCGATCCCAAAGCGAAACAATTCTTACTCGTTCAGGGAGACGCCATCACCAGCGACTTGCAATACGCCGATGGCAAACTCACCCTCAACGGCCAGGAAAACCCCGAATTGCTGGCGCAACTCAAGCAAGCCATCGCGATGAAAATGAAGGGATTTTAATCACCTCTCCGTCGCGTGCGTGGGCGAAGCGAAAGCAAAACCCGCGCACCTCGATCAGCACCTCGATCATTTCCTCTCAACTGCCCCCCCATGAAACCCTCACGTTACCTCATCACCTTGATCGCGCTGGCGCTTTCGGCCTTGTCCATGAACGCGCCGGCGGGAATGCCCTCGCCTCTTCCTCAACCGGAGCAACGCATCGTGGCATCCAACAACGCTTTTGCCTGCGATCTTTACGCGCAACTCAGGGGCGAAAAAGGCAATCTCTTTTTCTCGCCGCTCAGTGTTTCAACGGCGTTGATGATGACCTACGCGGGCGCGAAGGGCGACACCGCCGCGCAGATGCACAAGACGTTGCGTCTTCCCGCGTCGTCAGACGACCCACATGCCGGATTCGCCGATCTGCTGAAACATTTTGATGAAGTCAATCGCAGCGGAAGCGCGCAACTCGATCTGGCGAATTCGCTCTGGCCGCAGAAAGGCGAACCACTTCTCGAAAGTTTTCTCAAGCAAACAAAAGAACGCTACGGCGTCGAGATTACCCCTGTCGATTACGCGCACGCCGAACCTCAAGCGCGGGCGCAGATCAACCAATGGGTAGAGAACAAAACGCAGGACAAAATCAAAAACATCATCGCCCGCCCGCTTGCCGAAGATACGTCGCTGGTGCTGGTCAATGCGATCTATTTCAAAGGCGCATGGGCCAATGATTTCAATGCTTCCTTGACCAAAGATGCCTCGTTCTTTTCCGGCGACAGTCCTGCCGTTCAAGTTCCGCTGATGCTGAGAACCAAATGGTTCAACTACGCCGAGTCGAACGATCATCAAATCCTTGAACTGCCGTACAAGGATTACGCGCTTTCGATGTTTGTGCTATTGCCGAAAGATAAAACGACGGCAGGCTTGGCCGCTCTGGAAAAAGCGCTGACCGCCAAGCAAATCGCCGACTGGAAAGCAGCCATGAAAGAAAGCGAAGTAACGGTTTACCTTCCGAAGTTCAAGATGGAGTGGGGTGCTACTTTATTGAATCAAGCGCTCGAAAATCTGGGCATGAGTGATGCGTTTAAATTCGGAAAAGCCGATTTCAGCGGGATTAACGGCAACAAGATGTTTTTCATTGGGGCGGTTCTGCACAAGGCATTCGTTGCGGTAGATGAAAAAGGCACCGAAGCGGCAGCGGCCACAGCGGTTGCCTTGCTCGCCGGAGCCAGAGCGAACCCCACACCGCCGGCGGTTTTTCGCGCCGACCATCCGTTCGTATTTTTCATTCAAGACAATGCAACGGGAAGTATTTTGTTCATGGGACGAGTGACGAACCCCGGCAAAATGAATTGATTTCCCCTCGCCCGCAAGCGGGAGAGGGCAACAAAATCAAAACCGCTCTAAAATGTGCGAATGCCTTTTTCCATCTCCGCACCTCATCTCCCTGCCCGCCCTTATCGCAGCCCTTATCGTGGCCGCTTTGCGCCCTCGCCGACCGGACCGCTGCATTTCGGTTCGTTGTTGGCGGCGCTGGCGAGTTATTGCGACGCCAAGCATGTCGGCGGCCAATGGTTGGTGCGCATTGAAGATGTTGACGGCGATCGTGAGAAGCCCGGCGCGGCGGAAGACATTTTGCAAACGCTGCACCGCTATGGTTTTCGCTGGGACGCTGAAGCGCCGCGCCAATCCACGCGCAACGCCCGCTATCAGCAAGCGCTCGCAGCGTTGATCGCCGACGGTCACGTTTATCCCTGCACTTGCAGCCGCCAGCGTTTGCAACACGCGCCACTCGGCGCGTCCGGTGAGCGCGTTTATCCGGGTTATTGTCGCCCACCGCTCGACGCCGCCATTTCTTTTGATCCGCACGAGAGCGCCGCCTGTCGCTTGCGCGTTCCGCCGACATCGCGCACGCCGCAACCGTTGCGCCGTTTCACCGATCTCGTGCAAGGCGAATATGTCCAGAATTTGGCCAGCGAATGCGGCGATTTTGTGTTGAAGCGCCGCGATGGTTTTTACGCTTATCACTTGGCGGTGGTCGTCGATGACATCGACCAGGGCATCACCGACATCGTGCGCGGCGCCGATTTGCTGGCGTTGACGCCGCGCCACTTGTGGCTGTACGAATGTCTCGGCCACCCGCTGCCGCGCTATTCGCACATTCCGGTGGCCGTCACGTCGGCGGGGCAAAAGCTCTCCAAGCAAACGCGCGCGCCGACGCTGCCGGAAAACCCGCTGCCGACCTTGCTTGCCGCTTGGCGCTTTCTGGCGCAATCGCCGCCGCCGCCCGTTTCCTCGCCCGCCGCTTTCTGGGACTGGGCGATCGCCCGCTGGAATCCGGCGGCCATCCCACGTGTCATCTCGTTACCGGCAAGCAGCCGTGATATGACGTAAGAGGCGCGTATAATTGCGCCTCTTGATGTTTAACGAACGAGATAGTTTCATGACCACACTGGTTGTTGTACGAAAAAACGACGAAGTTGTCGTCGCCGCCGATTCACTCACCACTTTCGGTGACACCAAACTGGCCGCGCCTTACGATCAAAGCTACGAAAAAATTCTGTGCCATCGCGGCAACTACATCGCGCTGTGCGGCTCGGCGGCGCATCAACTGGTTTTTGAAAGCCTGTTGGCGCAAAACCCGCTCGATCTGTCGAGCAAAGCGGCCATCTTCGAAAGTTTTCGCAAGCTGCATCCGCTGCTGAAAGATTTGCATTTTCTGAATCCGAAAGAAGAAGAAGACGATCCCTACGAATCGAGCCAAATGACCGCGCTGATCGCTAACGAGCAAGGCATCTTCGGCGTTTATTCGATGCGCGAAGTTTTTGAATACACCCGCTTCTGGGCGGCGGGTTCGGGGCGCGATTACGCGCTGGGTGCGATGAACGCGGTGTACCCGCACATCGACAGCGCCGAAACCATCGCTCGTCTGGGTATCGACGCCGGCGCAGCGTTCGACAAAAACACCGCGCTGCCGCTGACGCTTTACAAAACGCATCTGAAAACCCCCGAGTAAGCATGTCTTCTCGCACTGCCGCATCAAAGCCCGCCGGAGATGTTGCCGTTGCCGCAGTGCGAGTTGATAAATGGTTGTGGGCCGCCCGCTTTTTCAAAACGCGGGGGCTGGCCGTCGAAGCCATCGACAAAGGCCATGTGCGGCTCGGCGAAGAGCGGATTAAACCGTCGCGCGCGCTGCGCATCGGCGACACGCTCACCGTTCACAAAGAAGGGCTGACGTGGACATTCACCGTTCGCGCGTTGAGCGACAAACGCCTGTCGGCGCCGCTCGCCGTCGCGCTCTATGAAGAAACCGCCGCCAGCCTTACGACACGACAAGCGTTGATCGAACAGCGCCGCGCCCAACCGACGCCGCGCTTCCCGGGTCGCCCGACCAAGCGCGACCGTCGCGCACTCGAAAATTTTTTGAGCGAGCCGTGAGGATGATCGCCCGCTGGCTTGCTTCGCTTCGCTCGCCAGCGGGCGAGGGGTGGAGCAATGTGTATTGTATGTACCTGCTGTATCAGGCCGACGAAGAAACCAGCGCCCGTTTTAATCCATAAGCCGCTAGAAAAATAGCCGCAATACCGATACCGTACCCGCCCAAGCCAACGGAAAACATATCTGAGACCGTAGCACCCATTTTGCCAAGCCCATAGCCGCCCATTCCGCCCATGGCTTCCTCTACCTGACTCATAGCGGAGTGAATCCCATACGCCGTCTGAAGTAAAGGTATAAGTGGAAGAAGCAATGCAAACCAGGCGCGCTTGTTTTGCCAAAGCACGGGCACGGCGATGGATAAAAAAGCAATGATGAGAAAGAAACGAATACCGCTGACGTTGAGCTGCACGGTTGAGTCCGTGAGATTCCATAACGAGAGGCCGGCGCTTTTACCCATGATTTTCACGTTGACGATGTTCAACGCAATAGACGACAAAAAATAGACGACATACGCCACCAGCACAGGTATGGGCAAAAGCTGGAGAATGGTTTTCCCCAAATTGCCCTGTGCCGCGCTGGCGCTCAGCCTGGAGCCGACAGCGTTTAACTGTGCGCCCAGACCGCTTGCCAACTGGCTTGCTCGTTCTTTGGCAAGAACTTCCGCAGAAACGAGAGAAACGGCACTGACGGTTTCCCCGTCCAGCGTCATATCAATCGTCTGCCCCGTGGCCGGAGCTGTACTGCTGCGCCATTGATGGATATTGAAGTTGTATTGTTTTTCCTCGGCAACGGCAATCCCATTGCCTTCCGCCGAGTTGTAATGAATGATTTTTGCACGCATGGTAAATTTTCCTTTCTACAAGTCAAAGAATTTACGGATTGCTGTTAGGAATGGCGGCGATCCATTGCTTGTCGGCATCTGACAAAGCGACGCCGTTATCGGTCAGGTTCCAAAGGATGTCTTGGAGTTTTTGCCATCTGTTAGAATAGTTAATATCGTAAGACCCAGCAAAATCTTCAACATTGATTTGTTTGTGGACAAGACGATCCGTAAAATCCGTCAGGGTTGCCGAGTTTGAGATAACACCCCACTCGTATCCAGTACCATCCAAGCCAAAGCGATTCATATTACCGCAGTACATTACAAGCACTATAAAATAGGCTTGTTGCGAAGGAATTGTGACGGACGCTTCTTTCAACAACACCAAGTTCTGATATTGATTATTCCGTGGCCGAAGAATTAGGCGTGCGGGAAACGTCACTTTAATCGCTGCCGTTGTGCTGTTTTTTAATGTAAATACGACAGGAGCCCAGCCGCTGCCAATTTGTGCATCAAAATTGCCATTAACTATATTGATGGTCTTTATGAAATCTTTTGACGCCTTAACTTTTTGTTCAAGACTTTGGAAGGTTAAAGAACTTTGATTACTAGCGCCGCTCACGCTGACGTCTCTAACCAAGGTAACTCCTGCCGGCAACGCAAACTGTGTGCCTTGCAAGCTGCCCGAAGTATCGCCCAATCCGGGAATTTTTCCCGGAGAGTCTGCGGATACCGTTGGGGAGCCACCTCCTCCACCGCCGCTACTGCTACTACCACCACCACCGCCGCAAGCGGTCAGAAGAAAACATAAAACCAGCAACAACAGGGAGAATGGAAAAACCTTTTTCACTTTCATCATGGCACCTCGGATAAAAAAATCGAACACTCTGTCGCTGACAGCATCGCGCTATCAGCACCATTTCCCCCATGAGATACTTTTTTCAAGAGCGCAAATCTCCTTTATGATCTGCGTCCTTGCCGATTTCTTCATTCTTCTCGTTGCGTAAAACTGTTTTAATAAGTAGCGCGCTATGGCGTTTCTGATCTAGTGATGGGTGCTAATGGCACTCTCCATTGAAGTGATGTCAATCAACTTGTCGTTAGCGTCAAATCGCAGTGTCACCGAGCTTGCTTGGGTATCTGTGCCGCCAGCAAAAATGCCGACAATCGGAATGAATGTAGCCGGACGTGCCCGCGCTTTGGCGTAGGTGTAGGTGATTGACCTTGTTCCATCTGACATCTTGGTCTGGCTTGTCGGGTCACCAAGAGCCTGTAGGACTTGAGATCGCGTCGTCTCGCCTTTCACGAAGGTAGAAGTCTGATCTTCGGTAACCCTCACACCAGAAGACGCGCATCCAATAAGAACCATTGCAGCTATGGCCAAAATAGCCAGTTTCATGGTTCCTCCGATAGAGGTAAATAATCGTCTCATGTCGAAAACTCCTTAAAAAAGAAAATGTAAAAAAACAAGATGAAAAGCAAACGACCCTCAATCGCCGAAGCGATGAGGGCCGTTGGAGAAATAGGGAACGATTCTGAAGTTTTGCGCCGAGCGAAAACAGGGGCGCTGTCAGCCAATGCTAACTGTGTGTGTGTGTGTGTGTGTGTGTGTGTGTGTGTGTGTGTGTGTGTGGCAAAAATCGAGCCAAATCCGCTGTTTGGTCAGCCGATAGCCTTCCTTTCATCGAGAAAAAAGGTTCTGCCCTTGCGCGCCACCGATCCATCACTGCATCGCTTTCTTGAGGCGGGGTTGAGTAAAGTTACCGTAATAAGTGGTAACTTTACCCCTTTGTCAAGCATCGCGCAAGGGGAAGCAAACAACAGGTCAGCCGCGATAACCCCAACAAACCAGCCGCGTCTGACCGTTACTGTCGATGGTCAATTCGCAGGGCGCGCCGACCGGCAGGGTCAGTTTGTCGCGCACATGGCCGAGCAGCAAGCCGCTGAAAAACGGCACGCCGCTGACGCGCTGGATGTGTTCGATGGCGGTGTCGAGGGTATAGCTGGTCATTTGTTCGGACGCTTTCGGTTCGACGAAATGTCCGAGCAGCACGGCGCGCTGGCGAGCGAGCACGCCGCTGTGGTGCAACTGATAGAGCATTCGCTCGACGCGATAAGGTTCTTCGTTCACGTCTTCGAGAAACAGAATGCCGTCGTCGATGCGCGGGAAGTAAGGCGTGCCGATCAGGTGCGTAACCATCGTGAGGTTGCCGCCCCACAACTGCCCTGTCGTCGTCAGCGCGCGCGCGCCGCGCAGCGCGCAGGTGATTTCATAACGATCGGCAGCGAGCAGTTCGAAGCAGTGTTTGACGGTGAACGCGCTGACTTCTTCGGCGCCGAAATCGTAGCAGGCCATCGGCCCGGCGAAGGTGATGCGTTGCGCTTTGGCGAGCGCAGCGAGTTGGAAGGCGGTGCAATCGGAATGGCCGAGCCAAATCTTTTTGTCGCGGGCAAGCGCGCCGTAATCGAGGCGACCGAGCAGGCGCGTCCAGCCGTAGCCGCCGCGCGCCGCCAGCGCGATGTTGGTTTGCGTGTCGCGCATCAAGCGATGAACGGCGGCGAGCCGCGTTTCGTCGTCTCCGGCGAAACGTTGGTGCGCTTGCCCGACAGCGGCGTCAAGATGGACATGATGCCCGCTCCGGCGCAAAAAGGTTTCGGCGCGCGTTAACGCTTGCGACGCCCACAGGCGACCGGCGGGCGCGTAGATCGTGATGTTGAAATGAGGCGCGTTCATGATGTGGTGGAAACGGCGCGCCGCGCTTTGAAAAAAGTGGAAAGCAGCGCGGCGCTTTCGGCGGCCAGTATATCGGGAATCACTTCGGTGTGGTGGTTCAAACGCGGTTCGGCAAAAAGATCGACCACCGAACCGCAAGCGCCGGTTTTCGGGTCGCGCGCGCCAAACACCAGCCGCGCGATGCGCGCGTGCATGATCGCGCCGGCGCACATCGCGCACGGCTCCAGCGTCACGTACAGCGAGCAATTCGGCAGCCGATAGTTGCCGAGCGCGCGTCCCGCTTCGCGCAACGCGGCGATTTCGGCGTGCGCGGTCGGATCGCTGGCGGCAATCGGCGCATTACCGCCGCGCCCGATCACGGCGTTTTCAAAAACCACGATGGCGCCGACCGGAACTTCGTGCCGCACCGCCGCTTCCTCGGCCAGCGTCAGCGCCAAACGCATCCAACGGTAGTCTTCGTCCATCAGCCCAGCGCGTCGTTCACTTGTTCGTTGAACTCGACCTGACCGAACGCCGCGCCGACTTCGCGCGGCAGCGCATCGAGCGCCGAGAATACACCGAGCACTTTGCCGCCCGACACCAGCGGCAAATGGCGGAAACCGCGTTCGAGCATCAGCACAACAGCATCGGAGACCAGTGTTTCCGGCGGAATACAGATCGGGTTGGCCGTCATCACGTCGCGCGCCAAGGTGGCGTCCGGATCGAGTCCCTTGGCGAGCACGCGAGCCACCAGATCGCGCTCGGTGAGAATGCCCAGCAGGATGTCGGGCTGCTCGACCACCAGGACGCTGGTGAAGTGGGCGCCCGTCATCACGCGAGCGGCGTCGCGGGCAGAGGCCGTCGGCGAAACGCTGATGACCCGTTTGCGCGAGATGGATTGAAAAACAGTGCGCTCATCCATAACAATGCGTTCGTCCATAATTCCCTCCGTCGTAAAGAGGCTATGGTAAAGAACGCGGGCGTTCAGCGCAAGGTGGCGTTAATTTGTTCCAGCGCCTTGGCGCCCGGACAGAGGTCGGCGGGGCCGAGCTTGTTGAGCGGCTTTTTGACGGTGTTGAGCGCCGTGTGCAGGTCGGTCGCCAGCGGATCGACGTAGAGCAACCCGGTGACGATTTCGCCCATTTCCTGATGCCGTTGGACATAGGCCATGGCGGCGTAACGGTCGCCGGGGTTGTAGTCCTGGTGCAAGCTGCGCAGACGCAACAGCGAACCATCGTGCTGACGCACGTCCATCACTTCGCCCGGCGCCATATCGACTCTGATTTCGTCGTGGCTGCCGATGAAGTCGATGCGACTCACGGCTTCGTTGTGCTCGCGCACGTAGTCGTAGCTCTTGGTGCTGCCGGGGTGGTTGTTGAACGACACGCAAGGGCTGATCACGTCGATGAACGCCGCGCCGCCGTGGCTGATCGCGCCTTTGATGAGGGGCACGAGTTGCTCCTTGTTGCCGGAGAAACTGCGGCCAACGTAGGTGGCGCCCAGTTGCAAGGCCAGCGCTACCAAGTCCACCGGACTGTCGGTGTTGACGATGCCCTTCTTGCTCTTGGAACCTTGGTCGGCGGTGGCGGAGAACTGACCTTTGGTGAGGCCATAGACGCCGTTGTTCTCGACGATGTAGGCCACGCGCACGCCGCGCCGCATCGCGTTGGCGAACTGGCTCAGGCCGATGGAA
>WRFN01000024.1 GCA_009778785.1 Betaproteobacteria bacterium
CTGTCCGATCATGTTTGGAGCATAGATGAAATAGCCCGCTTGATCCCTGAGCCGGAGGCCAAAAAGCGCGGCCAGTACAAAAAACGGGTTACAAAAGAAGAAATTTCAAACTGAGACACTACCAGACAGCCTACCCTCTTGTCAAACCACGTTTTTTTCATTATCGTAATACTTGCTGGGGGTCTGATGGGGCATAGTGCCCTATCAGTGAGAAATACCCCTGAACCTGATCCGGTTGATACCGGCGTAGGAAAGCGCCATGACCTCAAAAAACTCTATCCCTCAATCTGCCGCTGCGGCGATTATTACGCCTACGGTTATTTCACCTACGGTTATTTCACCATTACCGGCTTCGCGCAAAATTTATGTGACCGGCTCGCGCCGCGACCTTCGCGTGCCGATGCGCGAGATCACGCAAACCGACACGCCGACGGCGATGGGTGGTGAAAAAAATCCGCCGCTGTTTGTCTATGATTGTTCCGGCCCTTACACCGATCCGAATGCAAGCATCGACATTCGCGCCGGTCTGGCGCCGTTGCGCGCCGCATGGATCGCCGAGCGTAACGACACCGAACAACTCGTCGGCGTCAGTTCCGTTTACGGCCGTCAACGCGCGGCGGATGTTTCGCCCGACGTTCTGCGTTTCCATTTGCAACGCCTACCGCGTCGCGCCAAAGCGGGCGCAAACGTGACGCAGATGCACTATGCGCGACAAGGCATGGTCACGCCGGAAATGGAATTCATCGCCATTCGTGAGAACGTCAATCGTCGCGCTTATATTGAAGCGTTGAAAGCCAGCCCGAACGGCGAAAAAGTGGCCGCCTTCATGGGGCGTCGTCACGCCGGACAAAGTTTCGGCGCCGACATTCCCGACGAGATTACGCCCGAATTCGTGCGCGCCGAAATCGCGCGCGGCCGCGCCATCGTTCCCGCCAACATCAACCACCCCGAAGCCGAACCGATGATCATCGGCCGCCATTTTCTCACCAAGATCAATGCCAACATCGGCAACTCCGCGCTCGGTTCCAGCATTCAGGAAGAAGTCGATAAACTTCTCTGGTCGATTCGTTGGGGCGGCGATACCGTGATGGATTTGTCCACCGGCAAACACATTCATGAAACGCGCGAATGGATTTTGCGCAACGCCCCCGTGCCTATCGGCACAGTGCCGATTTATCAAGCGCTGGAAAAAGTCGGCGGCAAAGCCGAAGAACTCACTTGGGACATCTTCCGCGACACCTTGATCGAGCAAGCCGAACAAGGCGTTGACTACTTCACCATCCACGCCGGTGTTTTGCTGCGTTATGTGCCGATGACGGCCAACCGCATGACCGGCATCGTGTCGCGCGGCGGCTCCATCATGGCCAAGTGGTGTCTGGCGCATCACCGGGAGAGTTTTCTTTACACGCACTTTGAAGACATTTGCGAAATCATGAAGCAGTACGATGTGGCGTTCTCACTCGGCGACGGCTTGCGTCCCGGCTCGATATGGGACGCCAACGACGAAGCGCAACTGGCGGAACTGAAAACACTCGGCGAGTTGACCGACATCGCGTGGAAGCACGACGTACAAGTGATGATCGAAGGCCCCGGCCATGTGCCGATGCAACGCATCAAGGAAAACGTCGAACTGGAACAAGAGTGGTGCAAGGACGCGCCTTTCTATACGCTCGGCCCGCTGGTGACCGACATCGCACCCGGCTACGACCACATCACCAGCGCCATCGGTGCGGCGCAGATCGGCTGGTACGGCACCGCGATGCTGTGCTACGTCACGCCGAAAGAACACCTCGGTCTGCCGAACAAGGAAGATGTCAAAACCGGCATCATCACCTACAAAATCGCTGCGCACGCCGCCGATCTCGCCAAGGGGCATCCGGCTGCGCAACTGCGCGATAACGCACTGTCGAAAGCGCGGTTTGAATTTCGCTGGGACGATCAATTCAACCTCGGCCTCGACCCTGATACCGCGCGTGCTTACCACGACGCCACGTTGCCACAGGAAGGCGCGAAGATCGCGCATTTCTGCTCGATGTGCGGCCCGCATTTCTGCTCCATGAAAATCACCCAAGACGTGCGCGACTTCGCAGCATTGCAAGGCATCAAAGAGCAAGAAGCGTTGACCAAAGGCATGGAAAGCAAAGCGGTTGAGTTCGTGAAAGAAGGGGCGGAAGTTTATCGGAAGGTGTAGGCTGACTTTGCAAAGTACAACCTAACCTATGCCTGCGGGCTTATAATTAATAAATCAGACGAAAAATCTTCCCGCCGGAGACCTCATGAGCCTGTTAGACGCGCTTCAAAAAACGAAATCTGAAGAGGATGTCAAAGACGCTTACATCAAAGCCTTGGGGCTGAAGAAATACAATAAGGGCCTCATCGACATCCAAACCGAAGAAATCTGGTTTGAAGCCAAAGAAGCCGCAGCGCCACCGGTGCTGATGTTTACTCAGTTGCTTTTCTATGTGCGCGACGCGCGCAAGAAGGGAGAACGCATCCCCCCTTTTCTGGCGGTTATCGACCGCGAGAAAGCGGCGATCATGGAAACAGTTAAAGCCCTGCCGATTCTGGAAGATAAATCCATCAAGTGGCCCAAGTCAGGCTCGGCGGTGGATAAAAGCGTGGCGGCGCAAGCAGCGCCCTACATCGAAACGCATTTCGTTGTTTACAAGATAGAGAGCCATGAAAAGGAGTTTGTCGAGGCCGTCAAGCACGCTATCAAGGCGGGCAAGCTGGTGCGAACGCCTATCACGCCGGACAACCTGCGGCAAGTGTTCGACAAATGGGTGGAGATGATCGGGCGCGAGTTGGAAGGCGTCAACGAAACGGATTACGCCTTACTTTTCTTCGCCGACATCATGCACGACGGCAACAAGGCGGCGATGGCTGATTTGCCTGCGCGCTTGCTGCACGAAGGGGTCAAGCCCGTCTTTCTTCTTGACGGGAAAATGTACGAGCTTGCCAGCGAAAAGGGTTATCGGAATTTCTGGGCGATTTACCATCGCCCGCCGGATAAAGATTGCCGCGCCTATTTGCTGGAGCGACGAGACAGCTTGCTTCCTTTGGACGAACAGAAATTCAAGGGCGCTTATTACACGCCGCTGCACATCGTGGACAAAGCCTACGATGTGCTGGCCGAAACATTGGGAAAAAACTGGCAACAGAAATACATTGTGTGGGACATGTGCTGCGGCGTGGGCAATTTGGAGGTGAAGCATTCCAACCACCGCCAGATTTTCATGAGCACACTCGACAAAGCCGAATTGGACATTATGACTGCCAGCCATACTTGTGTCGCAGCAACCAAATTCCAGTACGATTACCTGAATGACGATATTACGGAAGACGGCCAGATCGACTATGCGTTGACCGGCAAAGTGCCGATGGCTTTGCGGCAAATCATCGAAGATGCCAAGACGAAGAAAAAAGGCGCGAAGAAAATTCTTGTGCTGATGAACCCGCCCTATGGAGAAACAGGATCAGGCATCGGCAAAGGCGATACCAACAAAAAAGGCATCGAGCAATCAAAAATCAATATTCAAATGGGTGTCGGTTACGCCAGCAAGGAATTGTTCGTTCAATTTCTGGCCAGGATTCAGAAAGAGCTGCCCGACGCGACGCTTGCCATGTTCAGCAAACTAAAATATGTTGTCGCCCCGAATTTTGAAAAGTTTCGAGACAACTGGCAAGCAAGTTATCTCGGCGGGTTTGTGGTTCATAGTCAGGCTTTTGATGGACTTACAGGCGATTTTCCTATCGGCTTTTTAATATGGGACACATCCAAGCCGCAGCCTATCACCGGCATCAGAGCGCAGGTACTGACTAAATACGGCGATTCAGTCGGAGAGAAGAATTTCAGTAATCAGTCAAACAACACCTATCTGAATGAATGGATTGAAAAACCGGCGACCAATGACGAGATGGCTTTGCCTCTTTCAAACGCGGTTTCAATCTCCAAGAACCCGCGGATGAAAAAATCTTGCGATACGATGATCGGCTACCTGTATGCGAGCAATAATGATTTGCAGCATGCTGGGCAGGAGACGCTGATTGCGTCATCCATTTATACGGGCGGCAACGGCGGCGGGCTATATATCACAAAAGAAAATCTTTGGCAGGTTGCCGTTGTTTTTTCTGTGCGACGATTAATAAAACACACTTGGCTGAACGACCGCGACCAGTTCCTGCAACCCACCAAAAAACTAAACGAGGAGTTCAAAACTGACTGTTTGATCTGGATGCTTTTCAACGGCTCCAACCTGTCCGCTGGCGCAAATGGTTTGGAGTGGAGTGGAAAAAAATGGTCTTTGGTCAACCATTTCATTCCTTTTACTGAATCTCAAGTTGACTCAAAGGGAAAGTTTGAATCGGACTTCATGGTCAAATACCTTGCCAAGCTGAAGTTGTCCGATGAGGCTAGAGCAGTTATGGCCGAAGGATTGAAGTTGTGGAAGCTGTATCACGCGACTCAATTCGAGAAGAAAATCCGCGATGAATTGAAGCTAAACCGCCCTGATGTCGGCTGGTATCAAATCCGCAAAGCACTGGAGGCCAGCAGCGATAACATCGCCGTGAATTTCGATCCATTCAAAGAAGCCTACGATGCTTTGAGCCAGAAGCTGCGGCCTCTGGTGTTTGAGTACGGGTTTCTGTGCAAGTAATACGGTCGCCGGTAGAGGCACGGCGCGCCGTGTCCCTACGATAGTAGCGCCTTGCATTTCACCCCAATCCGTAGTGGATTGGGATGGGTTTCTCTGCGCTCCACCGATCTTACGATACTTGCCCGACGCGCCCAGCCCTCCGAAACGTATCGAGGCGCAGGCTGTAAAGGTTAAAAATTCGATACTTGGCTCTCAGCGCTTGCCTCGATAAAACGGCGCCTCTACCATCAGCGTCAAGGAATCCATTTTTTCATTTGAGGCAACGGAATTTTCAGACATGTTAAACACAAGCCCTGCAAAAACGGTGGTTCGTTCGGTGTTTCAATTTCTGCTGCGCGGGCTGGCGCGAGTGCTTTTTCGGGTGCAAGTTCAGGGCGGCGAGGAGATTCCGGCGGTCGGCGTCGGTCATCCTATGTTAGTGATTGCCAATCACGAATCTTTTCTCGACGGGATTTTGTTGGGGCTTTTTCTGCCGGTCAAGAATCCGGTGTTCGTCGTGCACACTGAAGTGGTCAAGCGGCGGCTCGTTCGCTGGGGGTTGGGTCTCATGGCGGATTATCTTTCGGTGGATCCCGCCAATCCGATGGCGATGAAGCAGGTGGTGCGCTTGCTTGAATCGGGCAGGCCGGTGGTAATTTTTCCGGAGGGACGGATCACGTTGACCGGCGCATTGATGAAGGTTTACGAAGGCCCCGCATTCGCGGCGACCAAAACCGGCGCGACGCTTCTCCCCGTGCGGCTGGAAGGGTTGGCGCGCAGTTACTTTTCGCGGATGGTGCGTTGGCCGCGCAAACTTTTTCCGCGCATCACGGTGACGGTGTTGCCGCCGACGACGCTGTCAACGCCCGATGCGAACCACGCCAAAGCGCGTCGTCACCAGGCGGGCGAAGCGTTGCGGCATTTGATGCTGGAGATGGTACTGGCACAGCCGAAGCCGCGCACGTTGTTCGGCGCGTTTTGTGACGCCATCGAAATTCACGGGCGCCGTTGTCGCGTGCTGGAAGACATGAAGCAGGTGAATTACACTTACCGCGATTTGCTCAAGATGTCGCTGGCGCTGGGGCGAATGGCGTCGCGCTTGTCGCGCCCCGGCGAGAAAGTCGGGCTGCTTCTGCCCAACGCGGCGCCGACGGTCGGCTTGTTCCTGGGTTTGAGCGCGTTCGGGCGGATACCGGCGATGCTCAATTACACGGCGGGCACGGATGGCATGCAGGCCGCGTGTGACGTGGCGCAGATTCGTACGCTGATCACGTCACGCACTTTTATCGAGCAGGCGAAACTCGGTGGCGCGCTTTCGGCGCTGCAAGGATTGGAGCGCATCGTTTATCTCGAAGACTTGCGCGAGCGGATGTCTTTTGCAGACAAGCTCTGGCTTCTCGGCAGAATGTTCCGCCCGCGCGGCGTTGAAGTGAATGCGACGCCCGAAGACGCGGCGGCGGTGTTGTTCACGTCGGGTTCCGAAGGCAAGCCCAAGGGCGTTGTGCTCTCGCATCGCGCCATTCTCGCCAACATCGCGCAGATTCGCGCCGTCACCGATTTCACCCGCGACGACCGCGTGTTGAACGTCCTGCCCATTTTCCACTCGTTCGGGTTGACCGCCGGAACGTTGTTGCCGTTGCTCACCGGCGCGAGTTTGTTTCTCTATCCGTCGCCATTGCACTATCGGGTGATTCCCGAACTCGCTTACGATCGCGGCTTCACAGTGATGTTTGGCACCAGCACGTTCCTCGGCAATTACGCCCGCTTTGCGCATCCTTACGATTTTTACCGTTTGCGTTACGTGGTGGCGGGCGCGGAAAAACTCGCCGCGTCGGTACGCGAACAGTGGTTTGAAAAGTTCGGCATTCGCGTTCTGGAAGGTTACGGACTGACCGAAGCCGCGCCCGTGATCGCGGTGAACACGCCGATGGCTTACCGCAGCGGTACGGTCGGGCAACTCCTGCCCGGCATCGAATATCGTTTGCAACCCGTGCCGGGAATCGACCATGGTGGTATTCTGCATATTCGCGGCCCCAATGTGATGAGTGGCTATCTGAAAATCGACCGTCCCGGCGAGTTGCAAGCGCCGTCGTCGGCAATCGGCGAAGGCTGGTATGAGACCGGCGATGTGGTCGAGGTTGATGAAGACGGTTTCGTGCGCATCGTCGGGCGAGTAAAACGGTTTGCCAAAGTGGCGGGAGAAATGATAAGTCTGGAGACGGTGGAAAAACTGGCGTATTCCGCCTCGCCCGCCGCGCAGCATGCCGTGACCAGCCAGCCCGACGCGAGCAAAGGCGAAGCACTGGTGCTTTTCACGACGGACGCGGCGCTCGATCGGATAGCGTTGCAGCAAGCGGCGCAACAAATCGGGATGCCCGGGCTGGCGGTGCCGAAGAAGATCGTGCGGATCGAGACGCTGCCGTTGCTTGGCACGGGCAAAACCGATTACGTGACGTTGAATCATCTGGCGACAGCAGTTTGAATTTTGCAGCTTGAGGTTTAGACATAATTCAGGGACATTCATGATGGCGCTAACACAGCACACCTCGCAATACGCCTTGAAGTTTGCGGAGACCGAAGAAAAATTCGATCAGATTTTTGGCGTTGCGGCGCGGGCGCGGAGGATAACGCGCCGCGCCGGTTTACGGGCGGGTACCATTCAAACGCCTTGCCGTCATGCTTTTATGGGAGCATAATTGCTTGCCGATCGGGCGGAAGCGCGCTTCGACGGCAAGTTTTCACCCGATAGGTTTGTTGTGATCCGAATTTTTCGCCGCTTTCTGGTTCTTCTTCTGCCTGTGCTGTTGTTGTCGGCGCAGATGGCGGCGTTTGCGCATGCGGCTTCGCATTTTCACCATCACCATCCCGATGAGGATTCCTCATCGCACTATTGCGCCGAGTGCCTTTCCTTTTCTCCGCTGAGCACGCCTGCGCCGACTACGGCGAAAGCGCCGACCCTGGCGACTATCGAAGGCGCTGATGGGATCGAAGCGATCTTGCCGGTCTCCATCGAAGCGTCTTTCACTCCGGCTTATTTCTCTCGCGCCCCACCCGTCGCGGTCTGACGGATTTTTCTGATGCCGAAGGTTCCGAAGCGAAGTTCGCTTTCGGAGCAGCGGTATTTGATCAAAACGAAAACAGGCAAGGCCGCTCATGAGCGCGCGTTGCGCCTGTTCGCTATGGAGCATGGAATGAAGAAGAAAAAACTTTCGACGCTGCTGGTCGGGATGTTGTTGTTGCTGTGGCTGGCGCCGTCGGCGTGGGCGGCGGACAGTACCGATCTTCAGGAGATTCGTCGGCAGATCGAGGAGATGAAGAAGGATTACGAGTCGCGCATTCACGAGTTGGAGGCGCGCTTGCAGAAAGCCGAAGAAGCGGCGGGGCAGACACCAACGTCAACACCAGCACCGACATCGACGGCAAGCAACGGCAATACGGCGGATAACAAAAATACGAACACAGCCTCAGCGGCGGAAGTCGTGCCCGTTGCGGCGGGCGCACCGGCCAGCACCAACGCGTTCAATCCCGACATTTCGTTGATCTTGTCGGGAACGTATGCTCACTTGTCGCAGAATCCGAACGGTTATCAGATCACGGGCTTCATGCCCGGCGGCGATATCGGCACGGGGCCGCGCAGTTTCAATCTCGGCGAATCCGAGTTGGGAATTTCCGCCAACATCGACCCTTGGTTCTATGGCGCGTTCAATCTCTCTTTTGACTCTGAAAACAACGCCAGTATCGAAGAAGCCTTCCTTCAAACGACAGCGTTACCGGCGGGCGTGAAAATCAAGGCGGGGCGATTCTATTCCGGCGTCGGTTATTTGAACGAGCAGCATTCGCACACTTGGGATTTCGTGGACAGTCCGCTGGTGTATCAAGCGTTTCTCGGCTCGCAGTTTCATAATGACGGCGCGCAGTTGAAATGGTTGTTGCCGACCGATCAATTCATCGAGTTGGGAATGGAAGCGGGACTCGGCAACAGCTTTCCGGCAACGGACAACAACAGTAACGGCGTCGGCGTCTTTACCGCCTTTGCGCATACCGGAGGCGATGTCGGCGACAGCAACAGTTGGCGCGCCGGCGTGTCGTATCTGCACGCCGATCCGCAGAACCGGACGTATGAAGCGGCGAATGTCGCCAACAGCATGGTGGATAACGCTTTCAGCGGCGCCAGCGATCTTTTCATCGGTGATTTCGTCTGGAAGTGGGCGCCCAACGGCAACGGCGAGCGCACCAATTTCAAATTGCAGGGCGAGTATTTTTATCGTCGTGAAGCCGGTGACCTGGCTTACGACACGAGTGGGCTGGATCATACGGGCAATTATCTGTCGCGACAAAGTGGCTGGTATTTGCAAGGGGTGTATCAATTCATGCCCGCCTGGCGTGTCGGCTTGCGCTACGATCAGTTGTACGGCGGCACGGTGCACTACGGCGACAATCAAGCGTATCTGGCGCCGACGAATTACGACCCGCATCGGGCGACGCTCATGTTCGACTGGTCGCCCAGCGAGTTTTCCCGCATCCGCTTGCAGTTCGCACAAGATCGTTCGCGCCAGAACTTGACCGACTATCAGGTTTATCTGCAATACCAGATGAGCCTCGGCGCGCATGGCGCTCATATTTTCTGATATTTTTTCAAAGGGTTTCAGTCATGAAAAAAACGCTTTTGATTTTGACCGTGGTGTTGGGTTGTTGCGCGCTGTTTTTTCCGTCGGCGCAGGCGGCCATCAAAGTGGTGGCGTGCGAACCGGAGTGGGGCGCATTGACACAAGAATTGGCGGGCGACAAAGCCAAAGTGTATGTGGCAACGACGGCGTTGCAAGACCCGCATCACATTCAGGCCAAGCCCAGTTTGCTGGCGGCAGTGCGTACCGCCGACATGCTGGTGTGTACCGGCGCGGAACTGGAAATCGGCTGGTTGCCGATTTTGTTGCGGCAATCGGGCAACCCCGCGATTCAACCCGGCAAGCCCGGCTACTTTGAAGCCGCCGAGTTCGTGCGCAAGCTCGAAGTGCCGACGCGGCTGGATCGCGCCGACGGCGACGTTCACCCTTCGGGCAATCCGCACATTCAAACCGACCCGCGCAACTTTGCCGTGATTGCAGAAGCGTTATCGCAACGATTGAGTGAGATCGATCCCGCCAATGCCGCCGATTACAAAGCGCGCTACGCGGATTTTTTGTCACGCTGGAAAACGGCGATGGCGCGCTGGGAAAAAGCAGCGGCGCCGTTGCGCGGCGCGGCCATCGTGGTGCAACACAAAGGCTTCCCGTATCTCGAACAGTGGTTGGGGTTGAATGAAGTGGCAACGCTGGAACCGAAGCCGGGGGTCGAGCCGACCAGCGGTCATTTGAGTGAAGTGCTGGAACAATTGCAACGACAACCGGCGAAGATGATCGTGCGCGCTGCGTACAACGATGGGCGCAGTTCGGAATGGTTGTCGGAGCGCGCCAAAATTCCCGTGGTCGTGTTGCCGTTCACGGTGGGCGGCGACGATCAAGCCAAAGACTTGTTCGGCTTGTTCGACGATACGATTGCACTTCTTTTGAAGGCCAACTCATGAACGCGATGTTGCATTGGGGCAGCCTGGATCTCAGCATTCTGGGACCGGCGATGATCGCCGGTCTGCTGGTGCTGGCGACGCATGTGCCGCTGGGAATACAGGTGCTCCAGCGCGGCATTGTTTTCATTGATTTGGCGATTGCGCAAATCGCCGGCGTCGGCGTGATTGCCGCCGATGCGATGGGATGGGAACCGGAAGGTTGGGCGGTGCAAGTTGCCGCCGTCAGCGCCGCTTTGTTGGGCGCGCTCATTTTGACGTGGACGGAGAAACATTGGCCGACGGTTCAAGAAGCGTTGATCGGCGTGCTCTTTGTGCTGGCGTCGTGCGTCGGCATTTTGTTGTTGGCGGGGAATCCGCACGGCGGCGAACACTTGAAAGATTTGCTGGTCGGACAAATTCTCTGGGTGAACGCCGCCCAATTACAGGCGATGGCGGTGTTGACCATCATTGTGCTGGCGCTGTGGTTATTGTTGGCGAAGAAATTGGGGCGTCTCGGTTTTTACGTGCTGTTTGCGTTGGCGGTTACCGCATCCGTGCAACTGGTCGGCGTGTATCTGGTCTTTACGAGCTTGATCGTGCCGGCGCTAGTGACTCGCCATCTGCAAGGTCGAAAGCGAGTGATGGCGGCGTATGCGCTCGGCGCTTGCGGCTACGCGCTGGGGCTGGCGGTGTCGGCGTTGATGGATTGGCCGACGGGTGCAGTGATCGTGCTGACCATCGCTGTCCTCGGACTTTTAGGCGGGTTGCTGAAAGGGTCGGCGGTTGTTGACAAAGCAGGGTAAAGGAGCGCTGAGCCATTCCTGACCGTTCGGGCTGAGCCTGTCGAAGCCCGCAACAAAATTCTGTTTGCCCTTCGACAAGCTCAGGACAAACAGAACAAATCAACATTTCCTTAAGCCCCCGCTTTGCGCGATAATAGAACATTCTTTTACCTATTTTGCAAAACACATTACGCATGAATCCTCAAACCTCTTTCCTCGCCAATCTCGGCGGCCGCGTTGTCGATGACGTGATTGTCGATTTCGGCGATTACCTTGCCGAATGTGACGCTTTCGATCGCGGCGTTTGCCTTGCCGATGCCGCCGATTTCGGTCTGCTGCGTGTCAGCGGCGTCGATGCCGCCACTTTTCTGCACAACCAGTTCTCCACCAACGTTATGGCGCTAGCGCCGGGGCAAGGGCAGCACAGCACTTACAATTCACCCAAAGGGCGGATGCTGGCGAGTCTTTTTCTGTGGCGCGACGGCAACGATACCGACGCGCCGGTATTTTTTATTCTGCTTGCCGCCGATCTGGTCGAGGCCGTCCGCAAACGCTTGTCGATGTATGTGTTGCGCGCCAAGGTGACGCTCGAAGATGTCAGCGCTCGATACGCCTTTCTCGGCCTTTGCGGCGCTCATGATGTGCAAACGCTGGCGCCGGAAAAGATGGGGTTGGATGCGTCGCCGAAACTTTATCACACGCAAAAGCCAAACGGCGCCATCCTTGCCGCGTTATCGCTGAATCGCTTGCTCCTCATTCAGCCATTGGAAACGCTGCTCGAACATTGGCGCGAATTCAGTCAACACTTTCCTTGGGTCGGTCGCCATCTCTGGCGACGCGCGGCGATTCTCGACGGCATCCCGTTGATCACCGCCGCGACGGCTGACCGCCTGATCCCGCAAGCTGCCAACTGGGACGCGCTGGGCGGACTCGATTTCAAGAAAGGTTGTTACCCCGGGCAGGAAATCATCGCGCGCGCGCGTTATCTAGGGCGCGTCAAAGAGCGGATGTATCTGGCGCGTTGTGAAGACACCGCTGTTTTCGCTGCGGGTACCCTACTGTACAGCCCGACCTTCGGCGAGCAAAGTTGCGGGGTCATCGTCAACGCCGCGCCCGATCGAGAAGGACAAATCATGCTGGCCTCGTTCCAAACCGCTGCTGCCGATGATTCGATACACGTCGCCAGTCCCGATGGCGCGACGCTGATCTTGCTGCCGCTGCCTTATGAATTGCCGGTAGATGAAGCGCCTAATCGAGTGAAGTTGTGACGAGAAGGTTTGCTCAAGGCGCCAGCAACACTTTTTGCAATTCGGTTTTTAACTTGGCTCGGTGTTCGGCGCTTTCCAGTTTTTTTCCTGAGATCACAAAAATATCTTCGACGCGCTCGCTCAAGGTGTTGATGCGGGCGTTTTCGACGTTGATGTCGGCGTCGGCGAGCGCGTGTGCCAGATGGGCGAGCAGGCCGGTGCGATTGCCGGCGACGATTTCGAGCAGGCCGCGACGCGGGTCATCGTCCGAGGTAAGGCGAACGTGCGGCGTCAACGGAAAGTGTTGCAGACGACGACTCTTTTTTCCCATCGGCAACGGCGCGGCGGGCGGCGGCTGTTGCAGGAAACGGCGCAGCGTTTCTTCCAGCGCGGCGCGTGCGGCGTCATCGGCCAAACGCGGGTCGGCCAAACGCGAGTCGGCAACATCCACGGCGAAGGTGTCGAGGGCGTAGCCGTGGCGCGTCGTATGAATGCGCGCTTCGAGAATGCTCAAATGATGGCGTCCGAAGAAGTGGCACAGTTGCGCGAACAGGCCGGGATGGTCGCGCAGATAAACCATGATTTTCAAGCCGGCTTCTTGCGGTAACGGCTGAACGCGCACGATCGGTGCTGCGGTAGTGACGCGATCGTGCAATTCGGTAGCGTGCCAGCACAAATCGTCGAGGCTGTGGCGCTGAAAGTAGGCGGTGTCGAGGGTTTGCCACAGCGCGGTTGGCTCGCCCAATTCACGCGCTTGCAGTTGCTCGAGCACGTCGCGCTGTTTCTGCGCGATGGAATCGAGGGCGTCGCTGCTGTCGCGGTGCAAATGCGCGCGCGCCGCGACAAAAAGATGTTCGAGCAGTTGCGCTTTCCACTTGCTCCATATTTTGGGGCCGGTGGCGCGAATGTCGGCGACGGTCATCAGGTACAACGCGATCAAGCGACGCTCGCTGCCGACGCGTCGCGCGAAACGGGCGACGACGTTCGGATCGGTGGTGTCTTCTTGTTGAGCGACGAGCGACATGGTCAAGTGTTCGCGCACCAGCCAAACGATCAGCGCCGCGTCGTCTTTTGGCAACGGATGTTGCGCGCAAAAGCGACGGGCGACGAAGCTGCCGCGCAAGGCGTGATCGCCGCCGCGCCCTTTGGCGATGTCGTGCAGTAACGCCGCCAGATACAGCACTTCGGGGCGCGCAAAGTCGGCCATCAGGCGCGAGCACAGCGGGTATTCGTGAGTGGCGTTGTCGTCGCTGAAACGGCGCAGGTGGCGCACCATCATCAGGATGTGTTCGTCAACGGCGTAAGCGTGAAAAAGATCGTGCTGCATTTGGCCGACGATGCGACCGAACGGCGGCAGGTATTGGCCGAGCAAGCCGTAGAGGTTCATCACTCGCAGCGTGTGCAGGATGCCGCGCGGGGCGCGAAAGATTTCGATGAACTTGGCGCGATGGATCGGATCGGCGCGAAAGGCGCGGTTGATGCGGGGGCGAACGTCGTTCAACGCGCGCAAGGTGCGAGACGACAGACCGACGATGTCGGTGTTGTGTTGCCAATGCAGAAACACGTCGAACAAAACCGACGGCGTATGTACCAGGCGTTGCGGATCGTCGATGTCGAGCAGGTTGCCGCGCTGGGTGAAATACGCATCGAGCGGGCGCGTTTTCGGCGGCGGTGCCAAACGCTCTTCGAGCACTTGCAGCAGCAAGGTGTTGAGACGGCGAATGGTTTGCGCGGCGCGGTAATAACGCTGCATCAAAATTTCGCCGGGGCGGCGCGATCCTTTTCCGGCGATGTGCATTTGTTCGGCGAGCGCGGTTTGATGATCGAAGAGCAGGCGTTCCTCGGCGCGACCCGCCAGATAATGTAGTCGGATGCGCAGCGTGTTAAGCCAGTGTTCTTGCTGTTGCAACGCGCGCACTTCGGAGGCGGTGAGCAAATCGCGCGCCACCATGTCGCGCCAGCGAAAACCGAAACCGGCGGCGCGAGTGAGCCAGCGCAGGCCGTGCATGTCGCGCAGACCGCCGGGGCTTTCTTTCAGATTCGGTTCGAGATTGTAGAGCGCGTCGCGGTGTTTCAGATGGCGTTGCTCTTGCTCGAAACGACGCGCTTCGAAGAAACGCGAGAAGGTCAATCGCGTGGTCAACGTTTCTTCAAAGCGGCGGAACAACGAGCGTGAACCGGCGAGGTAGCGGTGTTCCACCAGCGCCGTTTGCACGGTGATGTCGAGCGCGTCGATGTCGTGCAGTTCTTCGAGAGTGCGCACAGCGAAGCCTGCCGCCAGCCCGACATCCCACAGCGTGGTTTCCAGCCAGCCGAGCGCAGCGCGGGTTTCGTCATCGGGCGGCGCGGGCAGGATGACGGCCACGTCGATATCGGAGTAAGGGAACAAGGCGCCGCGCCCGTAACCGCCGGTGGCGATCAGAACGCCGTGACGGGTGACAGCGGCAGGCAAGGCGCGCCACAACGCGCGCAACAAATGATCGACGAGCGAACTGTGTCGGCGCAGCAAGAGCGAAGCGTCGGGGTGCGTCATGAAAGCGTTGCGCAACGCTTCGCGCGCCTCGCTCAAAGTCGTTCGGTGCGCCGCCAGTTGTTCCGCTGTCAGGAAAGAGGCGGCCATCGTCAATAAGCAGGCGGCGGAGGCGGCGTGTCGGCGGAGACGGTCAACACATCAACGCCGTCGGCGGTGACGAGCACAGTGTGTTCCCATTGCGCCGACAACGAATGATCGGCGGTGACCACCGTCCAGCCGTCAGCCAGCATGCGCAAATGGTGACGACCGGCGTTGATCATCGGTTCGATGGTGAAGATCATGCCCTCTTGCAATTCGATGCCGGTGTTGGGATGACCGTAATGCAGCACTTGCGGGTCTTCGTGAAAGCCGCGACCGATGCCGTGCCCGCAAAATTCGCGCACCACCGAAAAGCCCTGCGCTTCGGCGAAGCGCTGAATGGCGTGGCCGATGTCGCCCAAGTGCGCGCCCGGTCGCACGACGCGAATGCCGCGCCACATCGCCTGATAAGTGGCGTCGATCAAACGTTTGGCGAGAATCGACGGCGAACCAACGCAATACATCCGGCTCGAATCGCCGTAGAAGCCGTCCTTGATGACCGTGACGTCGATGTTAAGAATGTCGCCTGCTTTCAGTTTCTTGGGGCCGGGGATGCCATGACAGACGACGTGGTTGAGCGAAATGCACACCGACGCCGGATAAGGCGTGTGCCCGGGCGGCGCGTAGTTGAGCGGCGCCGGAGTGGCACCCTGCACATTGACCTGATAATCGTGGCACAGCCGATTCAACTCGGCGGTGGTCACCCCGGCCTTGACGTAGGGCGTGATGTAGTCGAGCACTTCCGAGGCGAGCCGACAGGCGACCCGCATCGCGGCAATCTCGTCGGCGGTTTTGATCGAAACGGTCATCGGCAACTCGAAGGGAAATGAAAGAGGCAATTATAACGGGCGATAAGGCGAAGGGCGCTAGGGATGTGTACAATGAGCGTATCTTTGCGTTTTTTCGTCAAACCCATGACTCTGCCTTCCCGCCCTGCCTCTCGATCCACCCCCCGTCCCGCCTCCCGCGCTACCCGTGTTCGCGAAAAAATGGAAACTTTTGCGAACGGGTTGGCCGTGGTGCTGGGCATCGTGGCGCTGGCGGTCGCCGTCGCTTGGTGGGTATGGTATGCCGTAGGGCCGAAGTCCGCCCACATCGCACCGTCGCCCATCGCCTCGCCGCCCGCCGTACTGCGCGCGACGCCGCTCTTCGGCAGTGCGGCGGGCGCGTCGGAAGCGAAGCCGGAAAATGTCGTGCTCAAGGGCGAATTGAAATTGTTGGGCTTGATCGCGGAAAACGAGGGGCGGGGCTATGCCGTGTTTCGGGTCGGGACGAGTGTGTACATCGCGCGGGTGGGCGACGAGGTGGCGGGGCAGGCGACACTGACCCGAATCGAGCCGAATGCCATCATTCTGCGAGAATCGTCGGGGGCGGAGCGACGGGTGGTTTTACGGTCGGAAGAAAAGAGCGCGGCCTTAACTGACAAAATCGCTGACAAAACCGGCAAGGGTGCGCCCGCTGTTTCTGCCAACGCCGCCTGCGTGCCGACCGATTTCAAAGGCGGGGTGGTGCGGCTCAACACCGAGTTGCTGCAAGGCGCGCTGATGCAGCCGGAAACTTTTTACGCGCTGCTGGACGCCAAAGACGGCGGGCTGGTGGTGCGCGCCGACAGCGGTCACGCCGCGATGCTCGGCTTGCAAGGGGGCGACGTGTTGTTGAGCGCCAACGGCATTGCGTTGACGCGCGTCGAAGATGTCAGCGCGACGATGCTGAAACCGCTAACCGCCGGGCAAAGCGTGTTGCTTCGAGGCAAACACGGCAATCAGGCGAGAGAACTGCTGCTGGTAAACGCCAGCGTGTGTCGTGGTTAGCGTGGAACTCCGATGAACGCTCTCGACGCACTCGTCACGTTGTTCTGCGTTCTTGTGGTGTTGGTCGCCATCATCTGGGCGACTTGGATGCTGGTGTGTCGATTCAGAGCGGGTGAGTCGAAAGCGAGAGCACGCAAGGATTGGCTCAAAGTGACGACTGATGCGATATGGGGTTTGTAATTCTTCGTATCGGGCAAGTGTCGCGGCGTTGATGGCAAAGCCATGGTTTTCAACAAAGCAACCGCCGTGAAAAAACGTCGAGGGAAGATCGGCCTTTTTCTCGTTGGCGGGTTCATCGCGTCGGCGGTTTGGGGACAAACGTTGCCTCCGAAAGAAAACAACAGTGCAGAAAACAGCAGCGCGCGGGTAGCGTTGGCGACGAACGGATACCGCATCGAGATGAACGCGCCCAATGGCGTTGCCGATTATCTTCAAAAATACCTTGATCTTTACCGGATGCAGAAGCGCAAGGACGTTGTCGAAGAAGATTTTTTGTTGCTGGTCGATCAAGTGCCGCACAACGTGCAGTCGTTGTTGAAAACGCTGGGTTACTTTGAAGCGCAAACGGACGCGCAAGTGCGGCAAGACGATAACGGCGTCACCGTCGTTCTCAAGGTCACGCCGGGGCCACAAGTGCGCGTGAAGAAAGTCGATGTGCGCGTGACCGGCGCGATCGAGCAAGACGAGGAAATGATGGCGCAGTTCCGGCGCGCGCTGAGTCGCTGGTTGTGGCGCTTGCCGGAGGGCGCGGCGTTCGAGCAGGCGGCGTGGGACGACAGCAAGCGGCGCGCGCTCGATTACATCGTTTCGCGTCGCTACGCCACGGCAACGATCACTTCCAGCAAAGCGGAAGTCGATCTCAAAACGCATCAGGCGACGTTGACGATGGACATCGCCAGCGGTCCGGCTTATGTGTTCGGCGAGGTGTCGATTGTCGGATTGGAAAGTTACCCCGAAAAAGTGGTGCGCGATTTGATTCGCTTCAAACCCGGCGCGACGTATCAGCGGCGCGATTTGCTGAACTTGCAGAGCGAGTTGCAAAGTTTGCCGTATTTCGGTGGGGTGGTGGTGGAGACCCTGCCGAGCGAGGACGCGCCGTATGTGGCGCCAGTGACGGTGACTGTTCAGGAATTGCCGCACAACAAACTCGACCTCGGCGTCGGCTTCAGCACCAACTACGGGATGCGGTTGCAGACCGGCTACACTTACAACAACCTTTTGAATCGCGGCTGGGTGTTCGACAGCATGTTGAATTTGAGCAGTCGGGAACAGCAAGCGGAAATCGGGCTGAGTTTTCCGAAGGAAACCAGCGGCTATGTGAACCGACTGTACGCCGCGTTCAACGACAGCAATCTTCAGGGAATTCGTTCGCGCGTCGGCAAGTTGGGCATGTCGCGTTCCAAAACCGAAGGTTTGATCGAGCGCATCATGAGCGTCGAGTTCGTCAATGAAAATCGACGCGACGATTACGGCGCCGACGAAAGCATGAGAGCGCTGCCGTTCAGTTACCGCTGGATTCGGCGCGACGTGCAAACGCAACGCAACCCGCGCAGCGGCAACATCCTCCAACTGGAAAGCAGCGTCGCAGTGAAAGGTTTGTTGACTGACGAAAGTTTTGCGCGCTTGTACGGTCGCGGCATTCAGTATTGGCCAGTTGGCGACAACAACGTGGCGCTGGCGCGCCTGGAAATCGGCCAGACGTTGACCCACTATCCGGAGAAAGTGCCGAGCGATTATCTGTTTCGCGCCGGCGGCAGCAACAGCGTGCGCGGTTACGATTATCAATCGTTGGGAATCATTCACGGTGTGACGGCGTGGCCGGGGCGCGTGCTGGCGACCGGCTCGCTCGAATATCAGCAGATGGTGTACAAGGAGTGGCGCGCGGCGGTGTTTGCCGATTACGGCGACGCCGCCAATGCCTGGAGCGATTGGCGCGGCAAAACCGGCGTGGGCGTCGGCGCGCGCTGGGTCAGCCCGGTCGGCATGTTAGGCGCCGATCTGGCGTATGGCCTCAACAATCAAACGTGGCGGTTTTATTTCAGCCTCGGCATGTCACTTTGAGAAGCGCTATGACTGATACGGCAACGCCACCGAAAACACCGACGAAGCGTTGGTTGCCGCGCTGGTTGCGTTACACGCTCTATACCGTGCTGGCGCTGATTGTCGTGCTGATCACGGCGGCCGGAACGACGGTGGCGCTGCTGCAATCGGAGAAGGGGCGCGTCTGGCTCATCGCACAAGTGAACAAAACCGGCATCGTGTCGTTGCAATCACTCGAAGGCGATTTGCTCGACGAAGTGACGATTCGCGGTTTGACTTACGACGACGCAACGATTCACTTGTCGCTCGATCGCGCGCACTGGCGCTGGAATTTACGAACGGCGTTATGGCGTAATCTGCGACAACGCGAGTTGTCGATTTCGATGTTCGACGCGGGAACGCTGACGATCACCTCAAAACCGCTGACCGAGATCGCACCGAAAGAACCGCTGTCGCCGCCGCGTTCGTTGAAGTTGCCGCTGTCCATCATTGTTGATACGCTGACGCTGCAACATTTTTCGTGGGACAAAATTCAGATCGACGCCATCGAATTGTCGCTGCAAAGCAACGGCGATCGCCATTTGATCGGCCTCCACCATCTCGAATCGGCGCGCGGCATTTTCTACGGCGCGCTGGGCGTTGAAGGCGCGGCGCCGTTTCTGGTCGGCGGCGTGGTTTCGTATCGCGGCGAGTTTGAAGACCATCCGGTCGGCTTCGATCTTAACATCGACGGCGATTTGCGCGATTTCCATTTGAACGGTCACTTTTTCGGCGAACACATGAATGTCGAAAGCGACGGTCGCTTCGATCTTTTTGCGCCCTACCTCTATTCGATGTTCCATGAAGTGACGCTGCGCACCGAGGATTTGAATCCGGCGAAAATTTTTCCCGGCTTGCCGGAAGGAAGTTTCAACGTGGCGCTGGATTTGAAACCGGAGCCAGGCAAAGTGGCGCACGGCACTTTGAAACTTACCAATGCGCTGGCGGGGACAGCAGATCGCCACCGTCTGCCGATTGAATCGCTGACCAGCGAATTTGAAGTGCAGGAAGATCAGATTGCGTTCTACGAGTTGAATCTGGCCACGCTCGGCGGCGCAAAAATCGAAGGACAAGGTTGGTTGCTCGAAGATCAGTTGCGGGCGCGGCTGGTGTTGAGCAACGTGAACGCGACAACGCTGGCGAACGGCGCGCCGAAAAGCAAACTGAACGGCGAAGTGTGGTTGCAGGGACCGTACCGCGCGCCAGAGATCACGGTGGACGTCGTCGATGCGTTGTACCAAGTGGCGGCGAAGTTCGGATTGAGGTGGGTCGATCCCGACAAACAACAACAGTTGGCGGTGCAAGATGCGCAAGTGAAGTATCGCGGCGCCGTGGCGAAATTTTCCGGACAGTATGATCTCGGTGCGCAAATGCTGACGATGCAAGGCACGTTTGACGACGTGAATCCTGCTGCGTTCGGCGCGCCCGCCGGAAAAATCGGCGGCGACTTCGGCCTGGACGGCGCGTTGTCGCCGACGCTCGATCTGCGCGCGCGTTATGCGTTGCGGTCGAGCCAATGGTTGGCGAAAGCGATGAGCGGCGAAGGGGAAGCGCAGTGGGCGGGAGACCATCTCAAACAAGTGAAAGGGTGGTTGCAACTTGGCTCACCGCAGGGCACAACGCGGCTGACGATGGAAGGCGCGCTCGGCGCAGACAACGACGTGTTGCATTTCGGCGTGAATCTTTCCGATCTGGCGCAGTGGGGGAGCGGATTGAGCGGGCACGCGCAAGGCGGCGGCGAGTTGCGCGGCACGTTTTCGCAACTGACGTTGCGCGCGCAAATGCAAGCCACGGCGCTGCAAGCGGGCGCAATGCGGGCGCAGCATGCGCGCTTGACGGTCGATACGCAATGGAACGCGAAAGAAGCGTTGAGTGCGTTGCCGTTCACCGTTCATCTGGATTCGGAAAATATTGAAGCGGGCGGCGTGCAATGGCCGACCGTCGTGTTGGCGTTGAGCGGCACTCCGGCGGAACATCAGGCGACGCTGACGGCGCATGGCGAAACGATAGCGCCATCGCAAACGCAAACGATCAACGTATCGGCGATGCTGCGCGGTCATTGGGACGATTCGGCGGCGCATTGGCAAGGCGCGTTGTCGCGCTTTGATGTGGCGTATCCATCGTTGCCGATAAAATTGGAAGCGCCGCTGCCGATCGACGTGGAGACGGCGGGCAATGTCAAGGTAAGCCTCGGCGCGGGCATGTTGATCGCCAACGACAGTCGCGTGCAATTGAAAAGCGCAGAGTGGCAAGCGGGGCGCTGGCGCAGCGACGGCGCGATTGAAAACGTCGATGTGGCGAAGTGGATGAAGCTGGCGGGTAACGAAGCAGCGGTACGCGGTGATCTGGTGTTGTCCGGCGGTTGGTCTTTTTCGCAGGAGAGCGAAGCGCTTTCGAGCTTGCAAGGCTATCTCGACATTCACCGCGAGCGCGGCGATGCGCAGGTGCGGGTCACTTCGCGCGCGACCTGGCAGCCGTTGCATTTGTCGCAATTCGGTGCGCGCGCCGAGGTCAAGAACGCGCGGCTGACGCTGCGCGGTGTTGCTGAAAGCGACCGTTACGGAAAAATCAACGTCGATGGCGAGACGGCGTTGACGGCGCCGGAAGGCACGGCGATGAAAGATTGGCCGTTCACGTTGCGCGTACAAAGCGATGTTCCCGATTTGTCGAACGTCGCCTCACTGATCGGCGATATTCAGTTGACCGGCAGCCTTCATCTGGACGCGCAACACAGTGGTACGCTGCGACAACCCGTGTACGTCGGCGCGATGACCGGCGACCGTCTTTCGGTGCAAGACAGAGAAACCGGCATTGCGTTAAGCGACGGCGAGATACGATTGGCGTTGGAGGAGCAAAGTATTGCCATCGAGCGTTTCGTGTTTACCGGCGGGCGCGGCGACATGGCTGTTACCGGCGGCATCAATTTTCAGGAAGGGAAACCGCGCGCCCAACTGGCGATCAAGGCCGACCATTTGCGTTTGATTCAGCGGCACGACATGGAACTGGTGGTGACCGGCAACGCCGACGTGGGTTACGACGAACAAGGCGTTTCGTTGCTCGGCAATCTCAAAACCAACTACGGCAGTATCCAGTACCGTGACAGCGATGTGCCGGGCTTGTCCGACGATGTGGTGGTAGTAGGCGAGCAGTCGCAGGAATCGAGCGTCAATCTGGCAAACGTGCAATTCGACGTTGATCTCGGCAACAACTTTCGTTTCCGCGGCTACGGCATCGACACCAAACTGGCGGGCGTCTTGAAACTGCGCGCGCGCCCCAATCAAGCGTTGACCGCGTTCGGCAACGTGCGCGCCGTCGAAGGCATTTATCGCGCTTACGGGCAGCGGCTCGAAATTCGGCGCGGCATCATTTCGTTCTTGGGGCCAATCGACAATCCAACGCTCGATATTCTGGCGATTCGCGAGAACTCATCGGTCGATGCCGGCGTGGCCGTCAAGGGAACGGCGATACGGCCCAGCGTGGCGCTTTATTCCAATCCGTCGATGCCCGCCAATGAAACGCTGTCGTGGCTGCTGTTCGATCACGGCACCCGAAACATGGACAAAGGCGACGCGGCGATTTTGTTTCAGTTATTGAACAGCATGCTGGCCGGCGATTCCGGCGAAATGCTGACCGATGAATTGTTCGGAGGCGTGATTGACGAAATCAATATCGCCGCCGGTCAAATGGAAGACGGCACAACGACGCAAATCATCACCGTCAGCAAACGACTCAACAAAAATCTTTCCGTTGGCCTCGATAAAAGCATGAACGGTTTGCAGGACGCAATTCGCTTGACGTGGCGGCTGTCACAGAAATGGTCTATGATGACCCGCTTCGGCATCGACGATAGCACCATCGATGCGCGGTATTCGATCATGTTTTGAGGAACGTGGATACTTCTTTAGAGTGTGGTTTATGAAAAACATAATAGCATTGGTTGAAGCGATCAGTGGCCTCACTCTTATTTCCTTACTTGTGGTAGTTAATATAAAAGGAAAAAAATTAGCGAAAAAACTACGACCATTCTTGAAAGAGAAAGAAAAGAGAAATTTAGATTTTGTCTGGTGGAAAACGGGGCCCTTTAGGCGAGATTACTTTTTAGCGAATGCCTACAAACGATTTAAAGAGGAAATACCCTCTTTGATACAGTTCAGGAATCTTTTTTGGTTGCGGAATTTTTTTGTACTTTTTGCCTTGGTAATAGCGCTTATAGACCTTTCAAAAGGGAATTATATACTTGACTTGCGGAGGTTGAAAGATGAATACTCTTACGTTTTTTCAAAAGTTTTCTAATGCGGTGGATCTGTGTTTGATGATTCTTCGAGGGCTATTTCGCC
>WRFN01000025.1 GCA_009778785.1 Betaproteobacteria bacterium
ATCGTTGCGGCAGAGATATTGCGCTTATCGCAAACCTACGACGGCGTTGCCGTTGACCGCCATGTTGTTATGCCCAACCATGTTCATCTTCTTATCACCATCTTCGACAGCAACGGGCGGCAGGATGCCGCCCCTACGGTGGCCCGATTCAACAACAACGGGCGGCAGAATGCCGCCCCGGCGGTGTCCCGAATGATAGGCCAATGGAAAAGGGCGGTATCCATGAAGGCTGGATTTTCTCCGTGGCAAAAATCCTTTCATGACCATGTAATCCGTAACGAACAGGACTATCTTCACATTGTCGAGTACATTGAGAACAACCCTCTCAATTGGAGCAAAGATTGTTTTTTTGTGGGCGAAGGTTCATGATAGCGGCAAGATGTCGCTTCTACGCTTTTGAACAAGGAGCAAACCATGGACGATCTCACGGGCAAATGTGCCCTCGTTACCGGCGGCAACCGCGGCATCGGTCGCGCCATCGCTTTGGCGCTGGCGGCAGCGGGCGCCGACGTTGCCATCAATTACCGCGAGCGCCGCGCCGAAGCGGAAGCGGTTGTCGCTGAAATCAAGAAGCGCGGACGGCGCGCGGTGGCGCTGGCGGCCAATGTTGCTTCGGAGATGGAGGTCAAGCGTTTGGTAGAAGCCGTTGAGTCGGCGCTTTCTCCTATCGAGATTCTCGTCAACAATGCCGGTATCTCCCAGCCGGTGACGCTCGATACGCTCGACACGCCGACGTGGAACGACACCATCGCGATCAATCTCACTTCGGCTTTTCTGGTGACGCAGGTTGTTCTGCCGGGAATGCGGGCGCGGCGCTGGGGACGCATCATCAACATTTCTTCGACGGCGGCACAGGTCGGCGGTATCGTCGGCCCGCATTACGCGGCGTCGAAAGCGGGGATGATCGGGATGACTCACGGCTACGCTTCGATGCTCGCGAGCGAGGGCATCACCGCCAATGTTGTCGCGCCGGCGATGATCGACACCGAGATGATTCGCAGCAACCCTCGCGCCAATCCGAAGAGCCTTCCGCTTGGCCGCTTCGGGCACGTCGAAGAAGTGGCCGACGCGGTGGTGATGCTGGCGCGCAATGGTTTTATCACCGGCCAGACGATCAATGTCAACGGCGGGTTTTATATGAGTTAGGAAAGCTCCCTTTCAAAAGGAGGCTTGTAAATTCCATCACGCCAATTTATTTTCCGTCTCCTGTCGCAACAACCACTCTCTCACCAGCGGCAGCGTGAGCGGGCGTTTCAATGAGAGCGAGTAGCGGTCGAGCGCGTCGAGCACGGTTACCAGCGAGCGCATGTCGCGGCGGCTGTGTTTGAGCAGATAAGCAACGATTTCGGCGGGCAGGCGCAAGCCGCGTGCATCGGCGTGAGCAATCAGCGCTTGCAGTTTGTCTTCGTCGCGCAGGGTTGTGATTTCATAGATGCCGCCCCAGCCCAACCGTGTGCGCAAATCTTCGCGCAGGGTCAACTGCGTTGGCGGCACGGAAGCGGCGACGAGAAGGCCGCCGCCGTTTTCGCGCAGCGCGTTGTATAAGGTGAAAAGATAGCCTTGCCAATCGTCGTCAACGTGATCGACACCGTCGATGAGCCACAGCGCGGGCGGCATCGCCAATTCCGGCAGCGGCGGGAAGGCGTTGTCTTTGACCAGCAGGTGCGCGGAAACGCCGCGCGTTTGCGCGTGCGCGCGCGCCGCGTGCAGCAAGTGGCTTTTACCGGCGCCGTCGGCGCCCCACAGGTACAGGCTGGTGTGAAACAAGCCGGTGGGCGCGGGCGCGTTATTGGGGATCGCTTCAATGAAGGCGCGCACGGCGACAAACGCTTCTTCGTTGCGACCGACGACGAAGTTGTTGAGCGTCGGCGGCGCGTCCGGATACAAATCAAAAATCAGTTGCTGCATTCTTACACTTTTTCCCGATACAACGGGCTTTCTTTGTAAGCGGCGCTCAGGTGACGCAGCGCGATGAGGATGGCGGCGGACACCGGCAGCGCCAGCAGTACGCCGACAAAGCCAAACAGTTGCCCGAACGCCAGCAGCACGAAAATCACGACGAGCGGATGCAGGCCGATGCGGTCGCCGACGAGGTACGGCACGAGCACGTAGTTTTCGAGCAGTTGGCCGACGCCGTAAACCGCCAGCACGGCAGCGAAAAACGGCCAGCCGTTCCATTGCAGCAGTGCGGCGACGGTCGCCAGCGCCAGCCCGATGCCGTAGCCAACGTAGGGAATGAACACCAGCAAACCGGTCAAAATCCCGATCGGCAGCGCAAATTCGAGGCCGACGAGCCACAGCGCAACAACGTAGTAAATGCCGAGCACCAGCATCACCAGAAACTGGCCGTGAATGAATTCGCCCAGTACGGCGTTGATCTGTCCGGCGATTTCGGCGGTTTTGCCGTGCCAGCGACGCGGCACCAGTTCGTCGATGCTTTGCAGCAAGCGATCCCAGTCGCGCAGAAGGTAGAACATCACGACGGGAATCAGCACGATGTTGATAACGACGGACAGCAACATCTGGCTGCCGTTTTTAACGCCCGCGAGAACGCGCATCGAAACTTCTTGGGCGCTGTCGAGATTGTCGATGAGCAGGGTGCGTAGCGCGTTCATGTCGAACGACAGCGAAATGCCGAGGAAGGATTCGATTTTCGGCAGCAGCGTGGTCGAGAAGTGGTCGAACAGTTCTGGCACGCGTTTGGCAATCAGCGAGGCTTCCGAGCGGATCAGCGGAATCAGCACGAACAGCAGCACGGCAACCGCCGCCATCAACAGGACGATGACGAGAAGCGTGCCCAGTGTGCGCGACACGCCTTTTTTCGACAGCCAGCTAACCACCGGTGAACCGAGGTAGGCGAGGATCGCGCCGGCGAAGAAAGGCGTCAGAATCGGCCCCAACCCTTCCAGCAGCAGGACGAAGACGATGACGGCGCCGATTACCCAGACATAATGGCGCCACGATAAAGGCGCGGGAGGCGGCAGCTCTGCCGCGCGCGCAGGCCGTTGGGGCGCCTCTGATGGCGTAGCGATGTCGGCAACATCGGTGGCAGGGGCGGCAACTGAGGAAACAGCGGCGATCACCTCAGGCACAGGCTCGAACGCAAGCTCGGGTTCGGATTCGGGCGCGGCGGCAACGGTAGGCGTCGGCTCCGACTCGGGCGGCAACGTGAGAATGCTGTTGCGCCCAAGGCGGTTGAACGGCGCGGGCTTGGGCGGCGTAGATGACGGCGGAGGTAACGTATCGCTCATGAAAGAGGTTTTCCGTTAAAATTCGGGGGAAAGTTTAACTTTATCTTGGCTGGGGATGTTTCTCAATCCCCACCTTCTGTGAGGGTACCATGACCGCATCCCCGGAGGATTTTTCCGCAACACCGCTGACTTACCGCGATGCCGGTGTCGATATCGACGCCGGCGATGCATTGGTTGACCGGATCAAGCCATTGGCGCGTCGAACCATGCGGCCGGAAGTGCTGAACGGTATCGGCGGCTTTGGCGCGCTGATTGGATTGGGCGGGCGTTATCGCGAGCCGGTGCTGGTGGCCGGTACCGACGGCGTCGGCACCAAGCTGAAACTGGCGTTTGAGCTTGATCGCCACGACACCATCGGCATCGATTTGGTGGCAATGAGTGTCAACGACATTCTGGTGCAAGGCGCCGAACCGTTGTTTTTTCTCGATTATTTTTCGTGCGGCAAGCTCGATGTGGATCGCGCCGCGCGCGTCGTGCAAGGCATTGCCGCCGGTTGCGAAAATGCCGGTTGCGCGCTGGTCGGCGGCGAAACCGCCGAGATGCCGGGCATGTACGCCGAGGGTGAATACGATCTGGCCGGTTTTGCGGTGGGCGTCGTCGAGCGCGCCGCCATCATCGACGGCAGCACGATTCAGGCGGGCGACGCAGTGCTGGGACTGGCTTCAAGCGGCCCGCACTCGAACGGTTATTCGTTGATTCGCAAAATCGTCGCGCGCAGCGGCGTTGATCTTCAAAAAGCGCGCTGCGGCAACGGTGCGCTGGCCGACGCGCTGATGGCGCCGACGCGCATTTACGTCAAGCCGTTGCTGGCGCTGATGAAAGCGTTGCCGGTCAAAGGCATGGCGCACATCACCGGCGGCGGATTGACCGAGAACATTCCGCGCGTGTTGCCGAAAACCTTGGGCGTGCGTTTGAGCAAGCGCGCGTGGCAACGGCCGCCGGTCTTCGATTGGCTGCAACAACACGGCGGCGTTGCCGAAGATGAAATGCACCGCGTTTTCAACTGCGGCATCGGCATGGTGATTATCGTCGCTGCCGAACGAGCAGAGGAGGCCATTGCCTTGTTGCGCGCGCACGGCGAAACCGTGACGAAGCTTGGCGATGTGGTCGCGTGCGCCGAGGGTCAATCTGCGGTAAAGATAACGCCATGAGCGCGCTCAAAAAAATCAGCGTGCTGATTTCGGGGCGCGGCTCGAATCTGGCGACGCTGCTCGACGCGATTGACGCAGGTCGAATTCAGGGGCGCGTGGTGCGCGTGTTGAGTCAGCGCGCCGACGCCGCCGGCTTGCAGCACGCCGAAAAACGCAACATTCCCACGACCGTCGTCGATGTCAAAGCGTATCCGAATCGAGACGCTTTCGATGCGGCGCTCGGCGACGCGATTGCTGCGGACGCGCCCGATCTCGTCGTGCTCGCCGGTTTCATGCGCGTGCTCGGCGCGGCCATCGTGCAGCGCTTCGACGGGCGCATGCTCAACATTCACCCTGCCCTGTTGCCGTCGTATCCGGGGCTGCACACGCATCAACGGGCGTTGGCCGACGGCGTGAAATGGCACGGCTGCACCGTGCACTTCGTCACGCCGGAAGTCGATGTCGGCCCCATCGTCGGACAAAGCGTCGTGCCGGTGTTGCCGGGAGACGATGAAGCCACGCTGGCGGCGCGTGTGCTCGATGCCGAACACCGTTTGCTGGAAGATGCCGTGCGCTGGTTTTGCGCCGGACGCTTGCACGTTGACGGTCGTACCGTGACCCTGCGCGATGCCGCCGCGCCGCCGAAGTCTTGTCAACAGCCGCAAGGGTAGAGTGAAACGAGTATGTTGACAAACCCCTCCCCTCTCTCTCCGGCAGGAACGGAAAAGAGAAAGCCCTACCATGTGCAAGCGTTGGCGGAGGCCATTCGTCGCGCCGACACGTTGCAATATCCGGCGGACGGCGTGTTGCGCCATTTCTTTCGCGAGAACCCTGCTCTCGGTCAGCGCGATCGCGCTTTTGTCGCCGAGGGCATGTTTGCTTATTTGCGTCGTCGGCGTTCGTTGAAAGCGTTAACGCAAACGACAAAGCCGCGACGGCTGGCGTTGGCGGTACTGGTGCGCGAATTCGGTTATACGCTGCGGGAAATCGGCGCGTTGCTTGATACCGACCGCGAATGGTTGACGGATTTTGAAGAGCATTGGAAAAACTCGGAAGCGTTGCTCTCCGACATCGACAACGCTGACGTGCCCGATGAGTTGTGGGCGCGCTTGGGCAATGATTACGATGCCGCGACTCGCGCACAGTTGACGCAAGCGTGGACGCAACCTGTCCCGTTCGATTTGCGCGTCAACGTGATGAAAACCACGCGCGACGAAGCGCTGGCACTGTTGCGCGATGAAGGTTGGCAGATTGAACCGACGCCGTATTCGCCGCTCGGCATTCGCGTTTATGGGCGTCCCTCGCTGGTGAATCATCCGTGGCTCGTCGAAGGCAAGCTCGAAGTACAGAGCGAAAGCAGCCAGTTGGTCGGGTATTTGATGGCGCCGCGTCGCAGCGAAATGGTCGCCGATTTTTGCGCCGGCGCCGGCGGCAAAACGCTGTTGCTCGGAATGTTGATGCGGTCGCAAGGGCGGCTGTATGCGTTCGATGTGTCGGACAAACGCTTGCAAAAACTGACGCCGCGCATGGCGCGTTCCGGTTTGTCGAACGTGCACCCGCAGCGAATCGACAGCGAGCGCGACGCCAAGCTCAAACGACTGGCCGGAAAAATGGATCGTGTGCTGGTGGATGCGCCATGCACCGGCACCGGCACGCTGCAACGCAATCCCGATTTGAAATGGCGCTACAGCGAAACCGGCCTGATGGAATTGAACGCCAAACAACTTTCCATTCTGACGGCGGCGGCGCGCCTGGTAAAAGCGGGCGGGCGGCTGGTCTATGCGACGTGCAGTGTGTTGTCGGCGGAGAACGAAGCCATCGTCACCCGGTTTCTGGAAGCGCATCCTGATTTTTCTTTGCAACCGGCCACGGAAGCGTTGACGCGCGCGCAGATTCCACTCGACACCGGCGCAACGCTCAAGCTGTTGCCACATCAACATCACACTGACGGATTTTTTGCGGCGGTGTTAGAGAAGCGCTGAATCTTCCCAACCGTTCGGGCTGAGCTTGTCGAAGCCCTTTGTGATAAGCCGTTCACCCTTTGACAGGCTCAGGGTGAACAGAGTGAATAAGCGCTTCTTTAGAGCGGCGCGTAAAAACTTTTGAGACCTTTGAAATGAACGCGATCGATTTTTCCCGAATCACCACGGTGCTGTCGTCACCGTTGGGTTGGCTCGATCTGGCGCTGACGCTGGCAGGCATTCTCGCCGCTTACGGCTTGAGTCGATACTGGTATGCGCGGCAACAGGAGAGAGGACAAGCGGCATCGGAGCACATGTTGTCCGGCGGCGTGATGCGCGTGATGTTTCCGCTGCTGGCGTTGTCGTTCGTGTTGCTGCTGCGCGCGCTTTTCAGTATCTACGCCACGCCATTCTTTCTCAGCATCGCGTTGCCGCTGATGCTGGCGCTGGCGGTGATCCGCATTCTGGTTTATACATTGCAAACGATGTTCAGCCACGCCGCCTGGCTGAAAACATCGGAGCGCGCCGTTGCTTCCACTATCTGGCTTCTGGTCGTGCTGCACTTCTTCGGCGTTCTGCCGGAACTGACAAAAGAACTCGACGGCGTGGAGTTGCCGCTTGGCGACGGCGTGTCAATGTGGACACTGATCAAAGGTGTCGTGGTGTTGATCCTGACGCTGGCGGCGACACTGTGGGTCACCGGCTTGATCGAGCGGCGCTTGTTGCCGAAAGCGCCGGTACAGGATGCGTCGTACAACGGCCGCTTGTTGCTGGCGCGCTCGCTGCGCGCGTTGTTGCTGGTGGTGGCGGCGATGTTCGCGCTGAAAAGCATCGGCATCGATTTGACCGTCTTCGCCGTGTTGGGCGGCGCCATCGGCGTCGGCATCGGACTGGGCTTGCAAAGACTCGCCGCCAACTACATCGCCGGTTTCGCCGTGCTGTTCGAGCGCGCTATCAAAATCGGCGACATGGTAACTGTCGATGGCCGCTTCGGCGTGGTGCGCGAAGTAACGGCGCGCTACGTTGTAATTCGCAGCCTCGACGGCATCGACGCGATGGTGCCGAACGAAGCGCTGCTGACGCAAACGGTGCTCAACCATTCGTCAAATCAGCGCGAAGCGCGCGCGACCCTGCCGGTACAAGTGGCGTACGGCGCCGATTTACGATTGGCGTTGCGCTTGATGGAACAAGCGGCGATGGCCGAACCGCGTGTGGCTGACGGGAATCGCGCGCCGAAAGCAACCGTCGTTGACTTCGGCGACAACGGCATCAATTTGTTGTTGGGCTTCTGGATCCGCGATCCCGAAAACGGCTCGGGTACGTTGAGGAGCAATATCAACCTGCGCCTTTGGGATTTGTTCACCGAGCACGGCATTGAAATTCCGTTCCCGCAGCGCGAGGTGCGATTGCTCACTGCGGCCAACGAACCGCCGCCACAGCAATGAACATTCGGAACACGTCATGGCACAGAAACTCGGCAAAGAGCGCTGGTATGCCTCCTATTCGATTCAGGTGGCGCAGATACACCGGGAATACGAAAAGAAGTAAAAGGTAAGCTAGAGCGGTTTTGATTCAAGTACGCACAATACTTTGCCCTCTCCCGCTTGCGGGAGAGGGGAATCAAAACTGTTCTAGTCAAAGCAAATCGCGGCGGCGAAAAACGAGATAGCCCAACGACAAAAACAAAAGCCCGATGAACCCCAGATACAGCAAGGCGTAAGCAATGATGCCGGTCGATCCGAACGTATCGAGGAGAAAGTAGGAAGTCGGGCCGATCACGGACAGCACCGGATCGAAAAGCGCGATGGCGGCGATGCGAAAAGTTTGCACGGGGTTGAGCAGCGCTAGCGCAAAGATGAGATTGTCCGGCGCCATTTTCTGAATCAGGAATCCGATCAACGCAATGTCGATCAGCGCGATCAGGAGCAGCCAGACAAAAAGCGCGATGCCGAGCGCCAACTCCTGGCTTTTGGTCGATACGGAAATAAAAAAACCGATACCGAGAAACGTCAACGACGAGAAAGCGAGCAGTGCCGTATATAAGGCCAGGATTCGCCACGGGATTTCACCGCCGCGTATCAGCCCAATACCGAGCGCCAATAAAAGGGAGAGCAGCAACGGAACCCAGATGACCAGCAACCGCCCCAGAACTTTTCCCCAGTAATAAGCGGCCAACGAAACCGGAAACGATAACAGGTATTCAAAAACATTGTTGTCTCGCTCTTTGGCAATGGTACGCACCGTCGTGACGAGAATGAAGATCGGCAGAATGATGTTGCATGCCTGAATGAATATCAGCAGGAGCCGCGTCAAACCGGAGAAGCCCATCACTCGGCTTTCCGTGATGCCGGAAAGAAAAAGGGTGACGACGAGCAACAGGAACACCGCAGCGTAGCCGATGAACCAGCGTGACCGGAAAGATTCGAGAAAATCGAGCTTGGCGATGGTGAAAAGAGGTTTCAAGTTTGTCCTTGCTGATGTTGTTCGTTTTGATGTTGTTGCTGTTCGTTTTGTTGAAGTTCTTTCTGTTGCTTGCGCTCACGAACGGTGTCCAGAATCATTTTTTTGGCTTCTTGAAGGGTAAGAACGGTTTTGCCGGCGCCGACTTTTTCCTTGCTGCGAAAAGCCGAAATGCCAAACGACATCGGGGTAATGTAAGGCGTGGCCAAAACGGCGTCTTCCACTTTCAGCCAAGCGCCGTCGGAAGCATCGTTAACATAGACAATGGCGTCGCTGCGCCAGGCCGGTTGTTTTTCATCGAGCCAGGCGATCGCGCAGCCAAGATCGTCGAACATGAAAGCTTCCCCTGTTTTCGCGTCGATAATTTGCGCCGAATTGAGGCGGTCGCTCACCGACATGCCGCAGCGCGTGCAGACGTCACGATCCCAGTTGGGCGTATGCGGCCGAAGGTCGATTTTCCGCTCGCAAGCCAGCAACGGAAGCGCCGACAGGAAGATCAAAAAAGTACGTTTAGACGGGTTCATCTCGCACCACCTTTCCTAAGTCAAGTTCAATAATCCGGGTCACCACCTTCGCCAACTCTTCCAGACGATGGCTGATGAAGAGGATCGTTTTGCGGCGCATTTCCGGCGCGCCGATCAATTCACGAAAGCGATCTCTGCCGACAGAATCGAGATTGGCTGTCGGCTCGTCGAAAACAAACACCTCGGCATCACGCGAAAAAGCGATGCTGATCAGAATTTTCTGTTTCATGCCGCCGGACAGTTTGTGAAAAGCCTTGTGTTTGTGTGCGTCAGCATCCAAACCGAAATACAAACTGTTTTCCTTGATCTTGTCGATGGAACAATGGCCGATTTTTGCGGCGTATTCGAAAAGTTCGTTGAGCGTGAAACGAATCGGCGGCGGCAGTTGCGGAACAAAGGCGATTTTGCGCAAAGCTTCCACTCGCTCGCCGGCAAGCGGATGGTTGCCGACGAAAATCTTGCCGCAGTCCGGCCGGTATTCTCCCAGCAGACAGCGAATCAGGGTCGTTTTGCCGGCGCCGTTATGCCCCAGAAAAAGGACTTTTTCTCCGTCGGCAATGTCAAGCGTGATGCCGGAAAGAATTTTTTGGCGGGAGAGGGTTTTATCCAGATTTTGAATGGTAATCATAGGTCAAACCAGATTCTTTAACCTGTTGGAAAAGTGCAACACGTTTTCGTTGCAAACATCGATGCAGCGCCCGCATAGGGTGCAATCGGTGCTTGCGATCGTGACCTTTTTTTCGTCCTTGTCGAACACCGGCGCCAATGCCTTGGGAACGTGACAGGCGACAACACAGGCGCCGCATTGGTTACAACGCGATTTGTCGGCCTTGAGCCGCAGCAACGAAATCGGATTCAACCCTCCGTACGTTGTGCCGACCGGACAAAGCGATCGGCACCAGACTCGACGGGAAACAAAAATCTCGACAAGAAGAATGAAAAGAACAACCGTCAGCGAAAGCAAGCCGCCGTAAAGAAACGCCCGGTAAATGATTCCCACGACGTTGAACGCTTCAAAAGCGAGGACGCCCGTCAGGAAACAGGCCAGAAGAAGAGCGCCCCAAATAAAATATTTTGTTTTTTCCGGCAGGGACACGCTCTTTCTCAAAATCTTTTTTTCGATCAAGCGAAAACGGAAGCTCTCTCCGATCTCGCTCAACACGCCGTACGGGCAGACCCAGGCGCAAAAAGAGCGCCCTCCCAAAACAAGGTAAGCAAGCAAAACGGTCACCGTTCCTATAACCATGTTGACCGGAATGACGTGATGCGCCAGAAGCACTTGCAGAGTAACAAACGGATCGATCAGATTCAGGCCGATAAGACGAGAGCCGACAAGGGTACCCTCCAGAAGCTGAAGGTCGATCCGATAAGAGAGGACAAACAGAAGCAAGCAACCTATGGCTGTCAGAAAGCGCCAAACGCGCAAGGAAGGCCGCGTCCCTCGCGCCGTGCGGCGGATAAAAGTCTTCCAAAAGGGCGCGGCCTGCGCCAAGGTGCGCTGTTGTGGCTTGTTCACGATACGTCAGGATTCAGAGCGCGGCGATTTCCTCGGCCAGTGTTTCAAGTTCCTGGTCGCTGATTTTCTCCAGCAACCCGCGCATGGCGGAATTCGGCACTTGTTTCATTTTGTATTTCATCAAAATCGCCATGTTTTCCTTGGCGCTCTTGCCGGCGATCGACGGCCCGATCGGCCCACGGCCATCGCGCCCGTGACAAGCGGAACATTTCACTAGGTACAAGTTGCTTAACCCTTTGCCGGTTGTTGCTCTTTGCTGCGTTTTCAGATCTTTCAGTTTCGATTCAGATTCGGCGGCTGCCGGGGGAACCTCGGCGGCAGCGTCGGGGCGAACGGCGCTCGAACCGGCAACTTCTGCGGAGTTTATGTGCTGCACAGCAGCGGGCTGCACGGCAGCAACGTTTTCGTGCTTTGTATCCATCGTTCTGAAAAGGTAGAAAAACAGCGCTACCACCAGAATCAGCATCACGACAACAAAAATATTTCGCGTGTTCATTTTTTTATTTCCTTTCTGACTTCTTCGTTGAATTTGGCTATGTCCTCAGCGATGAAACGGATTTCCTGATCGTTCATGTTTCGAACCAGTTGGCGCATCGCCACATTTTTCTCCTGATCTGTTCTGTACTTGATAATCTTGTCGTACACTTCGTCGCCGGACAAGCCAAGAAGTGACGGACCGATCACGCCGTTAGCGTAATTGTCGTGACAAGCGGAACATTTAACAATAAAGTTCTTGCTCAGTTTCTTTATCCTCAAGCTTTGCTGAATGGAAGCGTAAGGATGATTGCGGATGACGATATGCGGCGCAACGTTTTTCGATTCTTCCGTTTCTTCACCACCGGGCGCGTAGCGAATGACGCTTTCGCCCTTGACGTCGTAGCCGATGAAACGATCGCGGCCTTCCTCGGTAGCCGTGGTTTGACCGGAAATCACGGTGATCTTGCCCGGCGCTTCAGGAACCGGCGCTTGCGCTTCTTTTTTATCGCAGCCGGTCATCAACAGCACCGCCAGCAAAAACAAACGGTACTTCATGATTCCTGCCCCTTTCGATAAACTTCCCAATACGTTTTGCGCGGCACGATTTCGATGACCTGCGTCGGGCACAACTCCTGACAAACGCCGCAACCGACGCAACGCTCATGAAATTCCGGAGCATCGCCGTCCAGCGTAATGGCGGCATCCCGCTTCGGGTAAGGGCAGAAATCACGGCACAAGGCGCAACTTTCGCCGACGCCTTTTCGCAATTTTTCGGCCAGCTCTTTTTCGCGCGGGCCGCGCGTTCCGTGCGCGATCAAGGTTTCGATCATTTCGGCGCTGACCCGTTTTTTTTGATACGCCAGGCATCTCATTTTATCGGTGAGCACGGCGACGCCCATCCGAACCTGCTCTGCGGTCGAAACATCATGGTCGAGCGCTTCCGAGGGGCAAGCCAAGACGCAGGGCAAAAGGTCGCACAAATAACAGCCGCGCTGCGCCGGGCGAACAATCGGTGTGCCCGAAGCCGCGCCTTCATCGAGATCAAGCAGCGACAGCGCATGGTAAGGGCAAACCTGAACACATTGCCCGCACTTGATGCACAATGCCAGAAACGCCTTTTCGTCGTGTGCACCTGGCGGGCGCAACCGGACTTTTTCATGGGCGCGACCGAACGCCAGATAACTCGCTCCCGGAATGCCTGCCAGCAACGCAGCCACGGTAACGCCTTGCGCAAATTTTCGGCGGTTAATCTTCATTTTGTTTTCGCACGACCGGTTGCGGATCGGTCGCCAGCAAAACCGGTTCGGAAAAAGGCATCAGCCGCGCCATGAAATTGATAACGCTGATGATCGGCGCCGCGTAGAAGAACCGCACTGCCGGACGATGCCCCCACAGTTGATCGGCGTAAGCATACACTTCATGCGGCGTATCGCCGAAGCCGTCGTGATTGCGGTCGAAACCTTCATAGTTGTCCCACCGGTTCCGATACCACTGATTCAGCGACAACTTCGACTCCGGCGAGTCGTTGTCGATGTCGGTGATGTTGCCGTCGAAGCGATTGTCCTCATACACACTGCCCAGAATCACCCCGTGCATTTGAATGGCGACCGCGTTGTACAAAAAACGATTCCCCCGGAACCGGTTGGTGGCACCGGGCTGCAAAGGCGACTGATCGAGATACAAACCGTTGGCGTTGTAAAGAAGAGTGTTGTTTTCAACGAAGCAATCGGAAACTTCTTTCATTCCGAGGCCGATGCCGAATTTTTCCGAAGCGCCGGCAAGAACGTTGCCGACGACGGTGCTGCCCTGACTGTACATCAGGAAGATACCTACCGAGTTGTTTTGGAAATGGTTGAAACGAATATCGTTACGGTCGGCGTACATGAAATGCAGCGAATACCTTGAATCGGAGCCGGTGTTGTCTTCAATCTCATTAGCGCTCGAATACCAGAAAACATTGTCGCGGACAAAACGGGTGGTGTTGCCGCGGATGATATTCGTGTGGCTGTACCAAAGCCGGATGCCGTCTCCTCTCAGGCCGAGCGAAAAAGGTTTCGAGGAAATCGTATTGCCTTCCACCTGGCTTTGATGCGTGTTTTCCAGATTTACGCCGAAAAGACAATCGCGCAATGTGTTGCCGAGAACTTTGATGTTTCTGACGTCCCGCACGACGATGCAGGCATCGACCGTCTGGAACGAATCGCCGCTGCCTTCGACGATGAGGTTGCTGACGACGGCGTGGTTGGCCGCAATGGTGATAACACTGCCCTTGCCCGGGCCGCGAATGATCGCGCTGCCGTCTTCACTGGTCAGGGTAATGTCCTTGTCGATACGAACCGGCCCCGGATAAACGCCGCGCCCCAGCTTGATGATACTGCCGGACGCCGCGTTGTCGATCGCCTCCTGCAACGTACTCCCCATGCCCGGCAAGGGCAACAGCAGTAGCAGCAACAACGGCAATGCAGCGAGCTTTGAGAGCATTTCGTTTCCCCTATCGCGGCCAACGCTGTTGCTATCTTGACGCTCTCGCGCTTTCTTTCTTCCGCGACAGTACGGCAAGAAGACACAGCACCGAAATCAGCAGCAGAATATAAAACCCGATTGCCGGATAGGAATGGGTCGTAAACTGCGCAACCTTGCCGTCGCCGAGCGCCGTCGGCATGAACGGTTTGACTTTGAACATGCCCCATTCCTGCAAGTTGTGCCCATACCAGTAAAGCCAACCGACGTAGAAACCGAAAAAGCCCAGCGGAAACAGGATCGGCGTGACCAGAAGCAGCGACGACCACTTCTGGCGAAAAACGAAAAACAGAACCATCATCAACGAGATCACCACCAGAATGAACGGCGACAAGGCGCGCTCGGTCTGGGCGCCGGTTTCCATCGAGTACATCCCTATGAAGTGGTTGATGGTATTCATTTCGTGAACGTCCCCGGAATAGCCGTCCAGATGAAAATAAACCGGTATTCCTTCGGGGAACGCTTCTTTCGGATAATTGGGCGCTTCGAGCGTCACATACCAGATCGGAAAAGACATCATGCCGATTTCGGCTTTTCTTTCGATGAGTTGACGCAAATCTCCGGCCGCTCCGGCGGGCGTGTAAGGACTGACGTAACGCCCCTTCTGATAAAAGTTCCACAGCGGAAAAACGAACGACGACACTTCTTGTGTTCCTGCCCTGCTTATTTTTTCGGGAACCTGGTAGAAGACCACCGTCGGAATGGTGAAACAAAAAAGAAAAAGCAATAAAGCCATCGCCGCAAAAAAATCCGACTTCGTAAGTTTCTTCATGGGTTCTCTGCTTCCGGCCGTAGCACTGAAGGTTCTGCCTCGCAGAAGGACGGTTCCGCCGCAGCGAAACCGCCCTCCGTGCTTCGTATCGGCAAACCCCTGTCAGAAAAGGTCTGCGTTATTGTCGATCCATTTCATGTACTCGATGATGTCCTTGACTTCCTCGGGTTTCATGTTCTGGTTCGGCATTCTGAGGTTGAAGTAACGGATCAGGAACTGCGTGTACTCTTCACTGTGTTTCGATTCCGGCTTCAATATGAAGTCGTACACCCATTGTTCGCTGGTGCGCGAAATCGCGCCCGTCAAATCCGGGCCGGAACTGACCTGACCGACAACGTGGCAACCGTTACAGCCGCCCTTGAGAAACGCCGTTTCGCCGCGTTCTGCCGCCGGCGACATCACCGTCGCCACTTCGCGCGACAACCGGCTCTTCGCGCGCAAACCGACGTCTGCCGTTTTCACCATGTATTGCCATACCTGGTTTTCCCACAAAATCGCCTGATCGAGGCTGCCGGCCTTATACGCCGCATCCGCCTTCGCCTTGACTTCGGGAATCTTCCCGTATTGATCCAGCGCGTCGGTAACCAACGCCTTGATTTCCGGGAATTTCTCGTAGCCATTTTCTTTGAGGTATTTCACCACCGACTGAATCACACCATCGGTCTCTTTGTTGGTGGCGATGATTTTGTTGTACTCCGCTTCCAGGTCGGCCTTCGACATCGTGCGAAGCTTGGCCTGATGCGCTTCAGCATACTTCTTGGACGGGTCTTTCACGAACAGATAACCCATCATCTCCAAGTGAAGCGCCGAACAGAACTCGGTGCAGTAGTACGGGAAAACGCCCTCGCGGTCGGCGACGAACGTAACCGAAGCGGTTTTGCCCGGCTCGATCGACGCATGAACATTCATCGCGTCGATGCCGAACCCGTGCGTTTCATCCTGCGCGCGTTCAAGACTGGAGAGATGGATGGTGACGATATCGCCCTTATCAACCGTGATGTGTTCCGGGTTGATGTGCGAACGAATCAGCGTCGCATAGACCGTTACCTTGTTGCCTTTGCGCTCGATCTTCTCTTGTCCAGCGAGTGTTGCGGCCGGATGCGGCTTGCCGGTACGGCTGTCGGTGCCCATATCGTACGTTTTCTTCGGATTGAGCTTGCTCGCGGCAATCGACACCACATCGTGCGGCTCGCCCAGAGGAATCGGCAAATCGTACAGAAGCTCCATCTTCGGCCCGGAAATATCGATCAACTGATGGTTCTGCGGATGCAACGGGCCCACGGGATTGAACCGGTCGATCGACAGTTTGTCCAGCGCAAGAATGTATTTTCCTTTAGGCTTGGCCGATTTTCCTTCCATCGCATCGAGGTGGCCGATGTTGTAGTGGACATTGATCCGGTCGAGAACCTTGAGGTTTTTATAATCCCAGCGCACCACTTGGGAATCGACGTAAAGCGAGGTATAGACCACACCGTCCGTCGAATCGAAGGCAGTATGCAGCGGCCCCAAACCCAACTCCACTTGCCCGTGCAGCGATTTCTTGAGATCGAGAATTGGAATACCGTACGGATCCTTGCCGACAAACTCTTTCTTGTCGATCAGTTCCTTGATCTTTTGGAAATCAAAAACGGAAGCGTGCGTGTCCAGCTTGCCGCCGACGATGATGTAGCGCCCGTCGGGAGAAACATCGACGCCGTGCGGCGACTTCGGCTCAGGAATCAGGAACAGCGCGCCGGCCTTGACCGCCGCGTCGATTGTAATAACACGATGGTCGTTGATGATCCGGTAGTTCTTCTTGTCCTGCGCCAATTGTTCCAGCACCTTCCAGTTGATCACATGCATGTAGTCGTAGTCGTTGCGGCTCATGCCCGCTTCAAACGGCGGCAGCCCCTTCTCGATCCCGCCGGTGTACATTTCCGAATTGAAAGAATTGATGAACGCCCAGCCGTCCGAAATACCCTTGCCGGCGTCGGAAAGGTCTTGCATGTACGGCGGCAACTCCAGCGAAAACGATTTCTTCTCGTCGATGCGCCCGGCGTTGTAATCGAACTTCCACAATGTGACCGCGCCGCGGAAGGCCTGTTCATAGCTTTCCATCGGGTGGTAACCGTCGTCAAGCGGCGCCGCGTATTGAGAAGCCTCGATGACGTACTCCGAATTGGGCGTAACGAACGCGCCGCCGTGTTCGCTCTTGATGATAGGGTTGACGACAATTTGCACCGTCTCAAAGTCTTTCAAGTCGATAACCGCCAAACGCGGATTGGCTTTGTCGTTGATAAACAGATAGTCGCCGGTATATTCGCCGTTTTTCTCCGTGAACGCGGGGTGGTGGGTGTCCCCCCAATTGATTTCCTTGCCGCGAATCTTTCCTTCGGCCAGGACTTTCTTCGATTCATCGTCAAAACCGTAGCCTTGCCATGGCTCCGGCGTAAAAACGCCGATGAATTTATAAATGCGCATCGACGGGACGCCATAGACAATCACCTGCCCGGACTGGCCGCCCGAAGAAAATACAATAAACTCATCTTTCCGTCCTGACGGCTGGTAAGTTTTTGCCGCCGCCAAGACATCTTTTTCTGAAAGATTGCGCTCCTTCATAATGGCTTGAAGGTCGCTGTCGGCCGCCAACGCCGGAACGGCGAACAGGCCGAACGATAAAAGCAATGATGCGATGATAATTCTGATGGGATTCATACAGTCCTCCTGAGAGGCAAAGGATGAGAGAGGCGCGTTCTAAAGAAACTGTAACATGACGCGATAGTGTGAAATTCACATGAACTACAGAATACAAAATACCCCTTCTGTTAATAAGGAATTTGACTTGGATCAAAAAGTAACAGATTTATAAAAACCTGAGGCGCACGCCTATAAAACAAAAGATCAGAGCGTTTTCGGTTTAAGTCCGTGCACAAACTGGATTGCTTCGCTATGCTCGTCATGCCCCCTCTCCTGCCCTTCGGCCATCCCCCCCGAGGGGGAAGAAAAACCTCCCCTCTCCCCTTGCGGAAGAGGGGCTGGAGGAGAGGGGAAAATGATCACATTTGAATAAAAACCGCTATAGTAGAAATGAAACGCGCACATTTCCTCTTTCTCGCGTGGCCGCTTCAAAGATCAGAACCGCTCTATACTTCTCGCCCTTTTGGGCGACCAGGCGTTTGATAAAAAGCCCGCCGCTCTTCCGAACGGCGGGCTTCACAAAGGCAGTCTAAGCAAAGGCCGGAGACACTCTCGCTTCAGTTTATCGGCCCGCTGCTGTTCACTCTCATTTTGAACAACTCGCGCTTCAACGCAAACTGTTGCGGCAGTTTCTCGCCGAGTTTGTCGAACCATTCTTTGTGGCTGTCGAGTTCCGTCAGCCAAGCATCGACATCGACTTGGGTCAATGCTTCAAACGAGGCCTTGTCGATGTTGAGGCCGGTCCAGTCGATATCTTCGTAGCGCGGCATCCAACCCAGCGTGGTTTCCTTGGCGCCGATGGTGCCGCGCGCGCGGTCAACGATCCAGCGCAGGACACGCATGTTTTCGCCGAACCCCGGCCACATGAATTTGCCCTTTTCATCCGTGCGGAACCAATTGACGCAGAAAATCTTGGGCGCGTATTCCACTTTTTTGTCCATGCGCAACCAGTGGTTGAAATAGTCGCCCATGTGATAACCGCAAAAAGGCAGCATCGCAAACGGATCGCGGCGCACCACGCCTTGCGCGCCAAAAGCAGCAGCGGTGGTTTCGGAACCGAGCGTGGCGGCCAGATAGACGCCGAAATTCCAGTTGAACGCTTGGTACACCAGCGGGATCGTGTTGGCGCGACGACCGCCGAACACGAAAGCGGAGATCGGCACGCCCTTCGGGTCTTCCCAATGCGGGTCGATCGAAGGACATTGGTTGATCGGCACGGTAAAGCGCGCGTTCGCATGCGCTGCTTTGCGGCCTGTTTCGCGACCGATTTCCGGCGTCCAGTCCTGGCCGGTCCAGTCGATGGCGTGAGCGGGCGGTTCGCACATGTTTTCCCACCACACATCGCCGTCGTCGGTGAGTGCGACGTTGGTAAAGATCACGTTTTCCTTGAGCATCTCCATCGCGTTGAAATTGGTTTTTTCCGACGTGTTGGGAGCAACGCCGAAGCAACCGGCTTCGGGATTGATCGCGTAGAAGCGGCCGTCTTCGCCCGGCTTGATCCAGGCGATGTCGTCGCCGACCATGGTGACCTTCCAGCCGTCAAACGCTTTCGGCGGGATCAACATCGCAAAGTTGGTCTTGCCGCAAGCGGAAGGAAACGCGCCCGCGATGTAAGTCTTCTCGCCTTGCGGCGATTCGACGCCGAGAATCAGCATGTGCTCGGCCAACCAACCTTCTTCGCGCGCCATCGTTGAAGCGATGCGCAATGCAAAACATTTTTTGCCCAGCAGCGCGTTGCCGCCGTAGCCCGAACCGTACGACCAGATTTCGCGCGTTTCGGGATAGTGAACGATGTATTTGGTGTCGCGGTTGCACGGCCAGCGCGAATCTTTTTCGCCCGGCGCGAGCGGCGCGCCGACGCTGTGAATGCAGGGAACGAATTCGCCATTGCTGCCCAGAACGTTGAATACCGCCTTGCCCATGCGAGTCATGATGCGCATGTTGACCACGACGTAGGGCGAATCGGTAATTTCGATGCCGATGTGCGCAATCGGCGAACCGAGCGGCCCCATCGAAAACGGCACGATGTACATCGTGCGTCCGCGCATGCAGCCCTTGAACAAACCGTTCAAAGTCTCGCGCATCTTTTGCGGCTCTACCCAATTGTTGGTCGGGCCGGCGTCTTCTTCCTTGGCGGAGCAGATGAAAGTGCGGTCTTCAACGCGCGCCACATCCGACGGGTCGGAACGCGCCAGAAAGCAATTCTTGCGCTTTTCCGGATTCAGCTTGATGAAGGTTCCGGCGGTCACCATCTCGGCGCACAGGCGGTCGTACTCCTCCTGCGAACCGTCTGCCCAAACCACACGATCCGGCTGGGTCAGTGCCGCAATGTCGGCAACCCATTTTTTGACTTTCTCGTGCTTGACGTACTCGGGAATATTCAGATTCAAAGATGCGCTCATAGCAATACACTTTTTGATGAAGAAGAGGGATGCGTTGATTGACACACTAAGCAGGCGCTTACCGCCTGCCGTTTCAAAGATGGATAATTATAAATCGTCTTTACCTTGCGGTTGCGGCGGATACCCAAAACGGTTGACTCAATCTCTGCCGGAGCGGCGGCAAATTATGCAGGAAAGATAGCCCCCCCTCAACCCCCGCCCGCAACAAAAAACCCGCCATTGGGGAATGGCGGGCTTTTGAAGGGACGAAAAAGCGAAGCGCTTACTTCAGCTTCGTTTCCTTGTACATCACATGCTTGCGGACGACGGGATCAAACTTCATGATCTCCATCTTTTCGGGCATGTTCTTCTTGTTCTTGGTCGTCGTGTAAAAATGGCCGGTTCCGGCAGACGACTCCAGTTTGATTTTTTCACGCATGATCGGTCTCCATGGGTATTTTCATACGCGGCATGCGAGCAACCGCCCGCACGCGGCGTCAATTAAAGGTGTTGGCCTTGCGCGCGCAAGTCGGCCAGCACCGCGTCGATCCCTTTTTTATCGATCGTGCGCAGCGCGGCGTTGGTCAGGCGCAGGCTGACATAACGGTTTTCGCTTTCGACCCAGATCCGACGCTGCTGCAAATTGGGCAGAAAACGGCGCTTGGTCTTGTTGTTCGCGTGGGAAACATTGTGACCCACCATCGGGCCTTTCCCGGTTACCTGGCATACTCGAGCCATGGTTTGCTCCTACGGTTTGTTTGCTTGGTTTATCCAACAACGGCGGGCTTTTGAAAGCAAGTTGGCCGCCGAAGAGCTTTTTATTATGCCTCAATCGGCGAAAAGAAGCAAGGAGGAAAATAGGGGGAACGCTTCGTCAGACGCCCTGCCAATCGTCATCTTTTCGCACTGGCGGAGCGCCTACAGCTTTCCCGCTTCCGCCAGCGAAACCGCTTCCGGTCCGGCAATGACAAAATGATCGAGGACGCGAACGTCGATCAGCGCCAGCGCTTCGGTCAGCCGACGGGTCAGGGTCAAATCGGCGGCGGACGGCTCGGCGTGGCCGGACGGGTGGTTGTGCGCGAAGATGACGGCGGCGGCGTTGTGGGTGAGCGCCCGCTTCACGACTTCGCGCGGATAAACATGGGCTTCGGCCAAAGTGCCGCGCGCCAGCTCTTCGCTGGCGACCAGCCGATTCTGGTTGTCGAGCCACAGGGCATGAAAGGATTCGTAGGCCAGCCCGGCCAGTGACAGGCACAAAAATTCGCGGACTTGTTCGGGGCGATTGAGGGCGTTGCGTTCGGCGAGGGTTTCCCGCAGCATGCGGCGGGCAAGTTCGACGCCGGCCATGACTTGCGCCCGCTTGGCGACGCCCAGCCCGCTGATGGCGCGCCATTCGTGCTCGGGCGCGTCGAGAAGGCCACGAATGCCGCCGAGTTTGACGAGGATGTCGCGCGCCAGATCGACGGCGCTTTTGCCGCGCACGCCGGTGCGCAGCAGGATCGCCAGCAGTTCGGCGTCGGCCAGCGCCGTCGGGCCGAGCGCGGCGAGGCGTTCGCGCGGACGCTCTTGTTCAGGCCAATGGGAAATCGTCATCGTTTTCAGCCTCTCTGTCATGAGCGTTGCAGTGTAAACTTAAACGCTGGAAAATTACAACCGATTGCCGTCTAACAGAGTGGCGAGGTATCGAATGGCTGAAAAAATGGCAGACAAAACAGCGGCGGCGGAATCGCGGCGAATCGTGCTCGGCATCACCGGCAGCGTGGCCGCGTACAAGGCAGCGGAATTGGCGCGGCTGTGGGTGAAAGCCGGTTTCACGGTGGACGTGGTGATGACTGACGCGGCGTGCCGTTTCATCGCGCCGCTGACGTTGCAGGCGCTGACGAGGCGGCCGGTATGGACGCAGATGTGGCAGAACGAGCAGCCGGTGGGCGATGGCATGCAGCACATCGCGCTGTCGCGCGGGGCGCAAGCAATGGTGATAGCGCCCGCCACGGCGGATTTTCTGGCGCGCGCCGCGCAGGGTCGCGCCGATGATGTATTGTCAGCGCTGTGTTTGGCGCGGGAGTGTCCGATGTTCGTGGCGCCCGCGATGAACCGGCAGATGTGGACGCATCCGGCCACGCAACGCAACATCGCGCGTTTGCGCGCCGACGGGGTAACGGTGCTGGGGCCGGACGCGGGCGAGTTGGCGTGCGGTGAAATCGGCGAAGGCCGGATGCTGTCGCCGGAAGCGATCGCGGCAGCGGTGGCGTCCGAGAGTGGCGAAGAAAAGTTGCTGGCGGGGCATCGCGTGTTGCTGACGGCGGGGCCGACATTCGAGGCCATCGATCCTGTGCGCGGGCTGACCAATCGCAGTTCCGGCAAGATGGGTTTCGCGCTGGCGCAAGCCGCCGCGCAAGCCGGCGCTGAAGTCACGCTGGTAGCGGGGCCGGTGGCGTTGCCAACGCCGACGGGCGTAACGCGCATCGACGTGGTCAGCGCGCAAGAAATGGCCGACGCGGTGTTCGCGCAAGCGAAGCGCGCCGATATTTTCATCGGCGTGGCAGCGGTGGCCGACTACGCGCCCGCCGCACCAGTGACGCAAAAGCTCAAGAAAGAAACAAACGAAACCTTGACGCTGACGTTGCGCCCCACTGTCGATATTCTGGCGGAACTGGCGCAACGGGCGCCGTGCGTTTTCCGCGTCGGCTTTGCCGCCGAATCGCAGGACATCGTGGCGCTGGGCGAAGCCAAGCGGCAGCGCAAACAATTGCCGCTGCTGATCGCCAATCGGGCGCAGGATGCGATCAACGCTGACGACAACGAAGTGGTTTTGCTCGACGACGATGGCGCGCACCCGTTGCCGCGCATGGAAAAAACACTGCTGGCGCGGGAGTTGATCAAAGAAGTGGCGAAGCGGTTAAAAACAAAACCATCGAAAGCCAATGGATGAAATTAAAAATTGAAATCAAAATCCTCGACGAGCGGATGCGCCCGCATGTGCCGACAGCGGCGACAGTCGGTTCCGCTGGCGTGGATTTACGCGCCTGCCTCGATGCGCCGCTAACGCTGACGCCGGGTTCGACGCACTTGATCCCAACCGGACTTTCGTTGCACATCGGCGACCCCGGTTACGCGGCGATGATTCTGCCGCGCTCAGGGCTGGGGCACAAACACGGCATCGTGCTCGGCAATCTGGTCGGCCTGATCGACGCCGATTATCAGGGGCCGCTGATGGTGAGTTGCTGGAATCGCGGCGATACGATATTCACACTGCAACCG
>WRFN01000026.1 GCA_009778785.1 Betaproteobacteria bacterium
CGATCACGTTCGGCTGCGCCTTGATTTCATCGAGGTTGGCCGATTTGACCTTGCCGCCCGTGGCCGGGCACTTGCTGAAGCTGGCGTAGACCATGCCGGGCAGCTTCACGTCGATGCCGAACAGGGGCTGGCCGCGGGCGATTTTGGCATCGTCCACGCCGCGATAGCGCCGGCCCAGCAGGCGGTATTGCGCGCGCGTCTTGAGCTTGAGCGTGGTCGGGTCGGGCAGCGGCAGCTTGGCCGCGGCCGTCGCCAGCGCGCCATACGTCGCGCTTTTGCCGCTGGCGGCGTGGGTCAGTAGCGAATCTTTAGCCGTGATCTCGGCCGGGTTCACGCCCCATTGCTGGGCGGCGGCGGCGATCAGCATGGCCTTGGCGGCGGCGCCCGCCTGGCGCAGTTGATCCCAGGCGCGCGGAATCGTGGTCGATCCGCCTGCGCCCTGGTAGCCATATACCTTGGCGTCGATGGGCGCTTGCTCGACCACGGTGTGCTTCCAGTCGGCATCCATTTCCTCGGCAATGATGAGGCCCAGGGCGGTCTTGATGCCCTGGCCGATTTCCGGCGCCTTGGAATAGACGGTGACGGTGTTGTCGGGGGCGACGCGCACGAAGGCGTTGATGGCCGGCGACTGGCTGATGGCAGCGGCGGCCTGGGGCGTTTCACTGTCGGCGCGAGCGCCGCTGGGCAGATAAAAGCCCAGCGCCAGGCCGGCGCCAGCGAGCTTGAGAAAGCTCCGGCGGTCGAGGGGCAGGGCAGGGCTGGCGGACTTGCTCTGCGCCGCGCGCATCAGGTCGCGGATGTAGGCGTCGGATTCGGCGAATTTGGAGGCAGCATGGGACATGATCGTCTCCCTCACGCCTTGGCGGCGTTCTTGATGGCCTCGCGCACCCGCACATACGTGCCGCAGCGGCAGAGCGTGCCTGACATGGCGGCGTCGATGTCGGCGTCGCTGGGATTGGGCGTCTTGTTCAACAGCGCGGTGGCTGTCATGATCTGGCCGGCCTGGCAATAACCGCATTGCGCCACTTTGGCCTCGCCCCAGGCTTCTTGCACCTTGGCGCCGGTGGGCGTGTCGCCGATGGCCTCGATGGTGGTGACGGCCCGCTTGCCGACCGCACCCACGGTGACCAGACAAGAACGAACGGGCTGGCCGTCCAAGTGAACCGTACAGGAGCCGCATTGCCCGACGCCGCAACCGTATTTGGTGCCGGTCAATCCTAGCAGGTCGCGCAGAACCCAAAGTAAAGGCATCTCTTTGGGGGCGTTCACGGTATGGGGTTTACCGTTGATTTGAAGCGTGATCATCGTTAGCCACCTCATTAGAAGGGAAACTTTTATGATGGTAACACCATCGCCGCCGCCATGCCATAGGGTTTTCTGTAACCTCGTCACACGGTTGGCCGGGTGTTGCGCGGCGCTGTTCCGCTCGCCCTCAGTTTGTTGAAGGGCAACCGGCGAATGAGCGCCCTAGAAAAACCGGCGGTCATTGCTGGCCGCCGGTTTTGTCGAATCAAAAACTTTTTTGCGTTAGGGTGTCTGCGTTGGTGTTTTCGCCGAAATTCTGCGTTTATAACGAAAACCGATGTACAAAAGCAGCACCCAGAACGGAATGGCGATCACGGACATACTGATGTTTTGCACCAGCATCAAAAGTCCGGCGCCGATTTCGCCGTTGGCGATTTTATGATACGGCTCCATGCCCGGCATCAGCATGAGAATCACCAGAATGAAAATCACGAACGCGATGCACAGATAATTTCCGAACGGATACCAGAACGCCCGAAACGCGGCAGTCCCGCCGGCGCGGGTCAGTGCCGCGCGGAATTTGAGATGCGCGAGGCTGATCATCGCCCAGTTGATCACCAGCGCCGCCACCACCAGCGACATCAGAATCGCCATCGCTTCTTCGGGAACCACATAATTGATGATGACGCAGATGAGCGTTGCCGCCGACGACAACATCAGCGCCACCACCGGCACGCCGCGTCGATCCACTTTCATCAGTGCTTTCGGACCGTTGCCCTGAAGCGCCAGCCCGTAGAGCATCCGGCTGTTGCAGTAAACGCAACTGTTGTACACCGACAGCGCGGCGGTGAGAATCACGAGGTTCAAAATGTCCGCTGCCCACGAAATGCCGATGTGCGAGAAGATCAGCACGAACGGACTGCCGCTGTAATTACTTCCGCCTTTGCCGATGATTTCAACCAGCATGTTCCACGGATACAACGCCAGCAAAATAGTCAGCGCGCCGATATAAAAAATCAGGATGCGGTAAAGCACTTGATTGACGGCGCGCGGGATGGTTCTCGACGGATCGCTCGTTTCCGCCGCCGCGATGCCGACGAGTTCCAGTCCGCCGAACGAGAACATGATGATCGCCATCGCCATCACCATGCCCGATATCCCCATCGGAAAGAAGCCGCCGTTCGCCCACAAATTGCTGATTTTTGCCTGCTCGCCGCCGGTGCCGGTCAACAGCAAATACGCGCCAAACACAATCATCCCGATCACCGCCGCCACTTTGATGATGGCAAACCAGAATTCCATTTCGCCGTACAAACGCACGTTGGCGAGATTGATCGCGTTGATGATAAGGAAGAACGCGGCGACCGAAACCCAGGTTGGAATTTCAGGCCACCAGAATTGCACATAGATGCCGACCGCCGTCAACTCGGCCATGCTCACCAGCACATAGAGCGCCCAATAGTTCCAACCGGAAAAGAAACCGGCGAAGTCGCCCCAGTATTTATGCGCGAAGTGACTGAACGAACCGGCGACCGGCTCGTGCACGATCATCTCGCCCAACTGTCGCATGATTAAAAAAGCGATGAAGCCGCCGATTGCGTAGCCCAGCACCATTGACGGTCCGGCGGTTTTCATCACGCCCGCCGAGCCGAGGAACAAGCCGGTACCGATCGCGCCCCCCAGCGCAATCAGTTGAACATGCCGATTTTTCAGCCCTCGCTGTAACTGCCCAAAATGCCCCGTGTCCATCATATTTTCTCGCGAATGATTGGTATTCGCGCACACTACAACAAGAAAAGGCGCTTGCCAAGAGATACGCTGAATAAATCAAGCGGTAAGCGTGGCGAATGACGGAGGCGGCCTGCGGCCTTATCCGCCCCGCGCTGACTGAGCCTACAAAATCAACGCGTGGAAGTCCTCACGAAACCGCCCACTTCGTCGGCGGTCAGGTGACCGTTTTTGATACAGTCGCTGATGGAAATGCCGCCGCGCCAGTTGGCGCAGAAGAAAAGTCCCGGCGCTTGCGGGCGAACGGCGTCCACGCGGCGCACGCGGTCGAGGTGGCCGAGCGTGTATTGCGGAATCGCGCGCGGGTGTCGGCTGATTTTCGTCCACAGCGGCGTTCCGCGCGCGCCGATCAGGTTCGTCAAATCGCGTCCGGCCATTTCGCGCAGCGCGTTGTCGTCGCGCCCCGGCAATTCGGGGCGACGCATGCCGCCGATGAAGGTGGTGAGCACGGCATGGTCGGCGTCGGCGCAATGGCTGAACATGCTGCTCGAAAACAACGAACCCAGGATTTGGGTGTTTTCTTTGCGCGGCACGAGAAAGCCGAAACCATCCAGCGGGTGTTCAATCATTTCGCGCCGCCAACCGCTGATGAGCACCGACACCGGCGCATAGGGAATGTCGCGCAAGGCTTGCACAGCGGCGTCGGCTTGCGGCGTTTTCAGCGTGGCGAGCAGGGTTGCCGTGGTGTCGGCGGGCGTCGCAAGCACAACGCTGTTGGCGCAGTATTCGACGTTTTGTTCGTTGTTGTGCGCGCCGTACACGAGCCAGCAATTTTCCGCGTCGCGCGAAAGCGCGTTGACGCTGATGCTGGTTTCGATGATGCCGCCCACGGCGGCAATGCCGCGCGCCAGCGCATCGGTCAGCGTTTGCATGCCTTCGGTGAACGAAAAACTTTGGGCGTTGTTTTTCGATTTCTCGCGCTGACGCTTGCGCTCGCGAGCGCCGAGAATCAGCCCGCGAATCAAGCCGCCGTAGCGTTGTTCGAGCGCAAACAGTTTCGGGAACGCCGCTTGCACCGATAGCTGATCGGGGTTGCCGGCGAAAACGCCGGCGACGAACGGTTCGATGGCGTAGTCGAGAAATTCGTCTCCCAAACGACGGCGAACGAACCCGGCGACGCTTTCATCGCTCTCGGGCGACGAACGCGCGATGAACGGTTCGCGCAGCAAGCCGAATTTGGTTCTGGTCGAAAAAAGCGGCGTCGAGAAAAACGCCGCGGGCGACATCGGCAACGGGATCAACTGACCGCCGCGCATGATGAAGCGGCGGTCGGCGATTTTGAGCGCGTCGGCGCGCTGTTCGCGGATGCCGAGCGCGTCGAGCAAATCGTTGATCAGCGGCGTGGTGTCCATGCCGCTGTTCGGCCCCGACTCCCACAACATGCCGTCGTTGCGTCCTGAGCCGATCACGCCGCCGGGGCGCGACGCCGTTTCCAGCACGCGCACGAGAAACCCTTTTTGCGCCAGCCGGTAAGCAGTGACCAGACCGGATACGCCGGCGCCGACGACAATCACGTCATCGACGGTTTTCTGGTTTTCTGCCGTTGTCGCTTCCGCCATCATCGCCCCTTTGGAATGTTCGCCCTGTCAGTCATCACCTTGTCCGCCTTCGCCCCTCTCTTCGGGGCGCCCTCTCCCACAAGCGAAGGTTCAGACTTGAATCAAAATCATTCTAGCAAACAATGACTCTCTCGGGATATGCCGAACCCTTCACGGCGACGACGCCGTCGTCGTCGGCATCGCCATGTCGGCGCCGGGTTGCGTCTCCGTCGCTTCGGCTTCGACGCGGGAAATCGCCGTGCTGAGTTGCTGGTACGCTGGCGAGTCTTCCGGCATCTGCGCGAGCAGCGCTCGCCAGTAGCGCGCGGCGCTGACGAAGTCACGCGCTTCATACGCCGCGCCGCCCGCCATTTCGAGCACTCGCGCGTTATCGGGCGCCAGCGTCAACGCTTGTTCGACCAGTTGACGCGGCCTTCCTTCAAAGGTGCCACCCTGCGCCATCCCGATGGCTTCGGCCAGTTCGCACAACACGGCCGCGTCGTTGGCGACTTTCGGCGAGACGCTGATCGCTGTTTCGAACGCTTTTTGCGCTTCGCGGAAATGGTCTTCTTCCATTTCGTGGCGACCCAGCAGCACCCAGGCGCGCCCGTCGCGCGGGTTGTGTTGCAGGTGTTCTTTCAGTTGCTTGTAGGAATCCGGTTCTTTTTTGCTGTCGGCAACGATGTCCAGCGTGTCGATGCTGCCGACTTTCATGTACATCGCGCCCGCCAGCACCGGCACCAGCAGCATCACGACAAGGCCGACGGCGCGCTTCGGCGCGCTTCGCTTCGGCGCGCTCATTTCGGCGTCGAGCGTGTCGTCGAGCATGCGTCGATTTAATTCGGCGCGCGCTTCTTCGCACGCTTCGGGCGAAATCCGCCCGCATTGGTAATCAATGTCCAGTTGCGCCAGTTCGTCCCGATAGACTTCGAGATTGGTGGTTTCCCGACTCCGCTCGGCGCGGACGCCGGGGGTTGAAAACAGGCGCGGGCCGATCCAGGCCAGCGTCAGAATCACCATCAGTGCCGCAACTCCGGCGAACAGGTAGGTCGCACAAAACATCATGACTGAAAATCCCCAACGTTTTCTCTCTCTTTATTTTATGGCGCGGCTTTCTTGGGGCCGCTTTCTGCAAGGTTCGCCTCGGCTACCGCCAACGCAACCATGTTGACGATCCGCCGTACGGTCGCCGAGGGCGTCAAAATGTGAATCGGCGCGTTGACGCCCAACAGGATCGGGCCGATGGTAACGTTGTTGCCGCCGGTAATTTTCAGAAGGTTGAAGGCGATGTTGGCCGCGTCGAGCGATGGCATCACCAGCAAGTTGGCCGAGCCAGTCAGCTTGGCATTGGGAAACACGGCGGCGCGCACTTCTTCGCTCAGCGCCGAATCGCCCTGAATTTCGCCTTCGACTTCCAGCAACGGATCGAGCGCCTGAACCAGCGGCAAGGTGTCGCGCATTTTCTGCGCCGACGGCAGGTTGCTGGTGCCGAAGCTCGAATGCGACAGCAGCGCCACTTTCGGCTCCAGCCCGAAGCGCCGTATTTCCTGCGCCGCCATCACGGTGATTTCCGCCAATTGTTCCGGCGTCGGGTCGGCGTTGATGTACGTGTCGGTGATGAACAAGGTATGGTTCTGCAGAATCACGCTGTTCATCGCCGCGTAGCACTTGACGCCGGGGCGCTTGCCTATGATCTGGTCGATGTAATAAAGGTTCAATCCGTAGCGCGCGACCAGCCCGCAAACCATCCCGTCGGCCTCGCCTTTGCGAACCGCCATCGCGCCGATCAACGTCGGTCGCCGCCGCGCTTCCAGCTTGGCGTAATCGACGGAGACGCCCTTGCGCTGCGTCAATTCGTAGTAGCCCGCCCAGTATTCCCGATGACGGTCGTCCTGCTCGGGGTTGATGACATCAAAGTCGCGCCCGATCTTGAGCCGCAAACCCATGCGCTCGATGCGTTTTTCGATCACTTGCGGGCGACCGATCAAGGTCAGCTCGGCGATTTTTTCGTCGAGCAGAATTTGTACCGCGTGCAGCGTGCGCGAATCTTCGCCTTCGGCCAGCACGATGCGCTTGGGCGCAACCTTGGCGGCTTCCACGACCGGCTTCATCAAAAAGCCGGAGTGATAGACGAATTGCTGCAACTGCTGCTGATACGCGTCGAAATCCGCAATCGGATGCGTCGCCACGCCCGATTCCATCGCCGCTTTTGCCACTGCCGGCGCGATCCGCAGAATCAGTCGCGGGTCAAAGAGTTTCGGGATCAGGTACTCCGGGCCGAAACGCATGTCCCGGATGTTGTACGCCGCCGCGACAATTTCGGACTGCTCGTCCATCGCCAAGTCGGCGATGGCCTGCACGCAGGCGGTTTTCATCGTGTCGGTGATTTGGGTTGCGCCGACATCGAGCGCGCCGCGGAAAATGAACGGGAAACACAGCGCGTTGTTGACCTGATTCGGGTAGTCCGAGCGACCGGTGGCAATCACCGCGTCGGGGCGCGCTTCCCGCACCAGTTCGGGGCGAATCTCCGGCTCCGGATTCGCCAGCGCGAACACCAGCGGTCGCGCCGCCATCGACGACAACCATTCCGGTTTCAGCACGCCGCCCGCCGACAAGCCCAGAAAAACGTCGGCGTCCGGCAGAATTTCCGACAGCTTGCGCTTGTCGGTTTTCTTGGCAAACTGCGCCTTGTGCTCGTCCATTTCGATTTCGCGGCCTTCGTAAACGACGCCGTGAATGTCGCAAACCCAGATGTTCTCGCGCTTGGCGCCGAGCAACACCAGCAATTTCAGGCACGACAGCGCCGCCGCGCCCGCGCCTGAACATACAATTTTGACACTGTCAAAAGTTTTGCCGACAACGCGCAAGCCGTTGGTGAGCGCCGCGCCGACGATGATCGCCGTGCCGTGCTGGTCGTCGTGGAAGACCGGAATTTTCATCCGCCGCCGACAATGTTCTTCGATGTAAAAACATTCCGGCGCTTTGATGTCTTCGAGGTTGATGCCGCCGAAAGTCGGTTCCAGCGCGCAAACCATATCGACCATCCGCTGCGGATCGGGCTCAAGGACTTCCAGGTCGAAACAATCGACCCCGGCGAATTTCTTGAACAGAACCGCCTTGCCTTCCATCACCGGCTTGGCCGCCAGCGGCCCGATATTGCCCAGCCCCAGCACCGCCGTCCCGTTGGTAATCACCGCGATCAAGTTGCCGCGCGCCGTTAACTGCCGCACATCCTCGGGGTGCGCCACGATTTCTTCGCACGCCGCCGCGACTCCCGGCGTATAAGCCATCGCCAAGTCGCGCTGCGTCATCAGGTTCTTCGTCGGTACAACCTCGATCTTGCCTGCCGGGCGCTTGCGATGATATTCGAGGGATGCTGGGCGGAATTTGTCGTCGGGCATCATGGTCTCTTCTAAAAGCAGGGAACCATAATAGCGGAAATCGCCGAACCGCCAAAAGTTTGCCGCCCAAACCCGCGTAACGGCTGGTCAGGCGATGCGCGCCGTATTGACGACGGCGTTCTTTTCAGCGCGAAAAAATCCGCTTATCAACCGATGAAAAAGACCAGCGCCGCCACCAGCGTCGGCCCCAGCGCCGCCAGAAACAGCTTGAGCGGATTGACCGAAGCGTCCTCAAAACAACTTTTCAGGATGGCAACCCCGGCGGGATTGGGCGCGTTGGCGATCACGGTCAGCCCGCCGCCGACAATGGCGCCCGCCACGAGAGAATAGTGGAACGCCGCATCGGTGCCTTCCACCAGCGAACCGAGATACGTCAGCGCCGCGTTGTCGGTAATCGCGGTCAGCGCCGTCGCGCCCCAGAACAAAAGGTTCGGCGACATCCCGCTCAAAAGCGGTTGCAGCCACCATGTTTGCATGCCGCCCAGCACGACCAGCCCACCGAGAAAAAACGCCACCAGCATGCTTTCCCGCAACATCAGCAACTTGTTTTGAAACTGCGGATAGGCGGCGGCAAACCCCAGAAAAAACAGCAGCAACGGAATGAAAATCGCCGGATGGCGCGAAAAATAAACGATCCCCACCAGAAAGAAAAAATGAATGAGACGCACCAGCGACGGGATCGGCGTAGCGTCTGTTGCCGGTTCGCGCGCCCGTTTGACCAGCACTTCCCGGAAAAGATAACTGACGATGAAAGCGTTAATCAGCACCACCAGCACGGAGCGCCAACCGAACGTCGTCAACATGAACGCCAGCCCCCAGTTCCAAGTGTTCGCTACCATCAAGACCGGCGGCGCCGCGTAAGGCGTCAGCACGCCGCCGATGGACACGTTGACGAACAGCACGCCCAGCGTTGCGTATTTCACCCGCTGCGGCATCGTGTGCGAAAGAAACGTGTCGCGCAACATCAGCGCCGCCAGCGTCATCGCCGCCGGTTCGGTAATCAGCGAACCGGACAGCGGAATCACCGCCAGCGTCAAAAAATACAGCGCCAGCGGCTCCTCGACCGTCAACGGCTTGGCAACCCACCGCGCCAATCGGCGCACACCGTCGCGCACCGAAGACGTGATCGGGCGGCTTGCCGCCACCACCATGACGGCAAAAACGAACATCGGCTCGGTGAAATGGCGGCCGTCAACATAAAACTGCGTCTGCTCACGCCCGGCGTAAACAAACATGAACACGATCAGCGCGCCGGCCCAAAGACCGAAAACCACCTCGACTTCGCCCAGCAAATGCCAAAGCCCGGCATGCGCCGGAAAGCGCGCGCCCAAATGCGCCAGATAACTGGACGCAAAAGTGTGCAAAATCGCCAGCGCAAAAAGCGCCGTGGCAACAATCTCGGTGACGGAAGCTTCAGCCATGAGGGGTTGGGGTTACGGGTTCTCGGCCTGATCGATGATAAGGCGACATCATGGGTGGAAGTATATCAGCGCATCAACCCTACCGTTCGGGCTGAACCTGTCGAAGGGTGGCGGGGTGGTTAAGGTTTTCCCCTCGCCCATTTATGGGAGAGGAAAATAGTGATGGTTGGATGGGCTGGATTCCCTGTCATTCCCGCGAAGGCGGGAACATCGCGGGAATGACGACAATGGAATAACGAGATGACGTGGGCGCATCGTAGGGGCGGCATTTTGCCGCCCGCGGACGGACAAGGGGCGTGAAGCGGGCGTAGGGGCGACTGTCCTCGGTCGTCCCGGCGCGCCTCGTCCCACATCACGATGAGACCGATGATCGGTGGCGAGGTCATGATGGATTCAGGGGCGCGGAGCACATTTTTTCGGATGGAAATCATCGTTGACGATGGTGTACTTCTCGGTGATTCCGTTTGGAAAAGCGAAGGATCCCGGAATGAACGTGGCGTTGCCATTCACCGACGGCTGAGGCGTCGGGCCGTTCGGCCCATAAAAACGAACACAGGCATTAAGGCCATGATCTTCTATATTGTAGATAAGAATATCCCGATACCCTCGCTCGCCTATTCTTGTCGGCCCATATATTTTTTTGTGCACTCCGCCTAGAACCAGCAAGTATTAATAATCCGCGTTACCCCCTCCATCCAAAACTGAATAGCTATCACCAGCGTCAGTTTTTCATCTTCGCTGTCGTCGCCAGTGTCCGCATACATTGTGCGGATAACTGGCAACAACAACGCAACCCGAGCCGAAAAAAAGGAAATGGGAGCCGGATCACACTTTTTCCGACTCCCATTTTCCCGCCTCTTCGGCGGTTGCCCGCACCTTTGCGGGCTTTCATTATCTCGTCGCTTGTTTTTTCGAGGATTGTTAGAGCATCCCCGATCAAGTTAGTTCATTTTGCCGTCGTCTTTTCGCTCTCCGCCCTTTCAGCAGATTAACGGCGCGGCCAAGCGGGACGAATGGTTGACGATACGTTAGCCCACGGCGCTCTCGCCGGCGTGGCACAATGGATCGACTTTGGAATGTTTTGTGAGGCGGTTTTAACGCCGTCAGAGCGGGTTTGAAACCCGTCTCTACCCCGGTGGTTAAACCGTCCTCGCCTTGTATTGGTAATACTCTTCCAGCGTAGCGCCGCGACAGCGCGCTGCCAGCCACGAGAATAGGGCTTCGAGATCGGCGTAGAGTTTTTCGATGTGTTCGGCGGTTTGGAATGTCGGACTACCGCCCGGCATGAATTCGGACGAGTGCAGCATGAATTCGAGATAATCCATTCCCGGCTCGGCAAGAACGCGTGTTGCCAGCTTCTGCATCTCTTTGACGTTGCCGCTGCGTTTGCTTCGGCGCGGTCGCAACCAAACGGATTTGGCGCTCTTGCCCGCTTCCCCCGCGCTTTTGCCGCGCCAGCGGGCAACGGCTTTTTTGAGGGCGTCCCCCGCGCTGTTTTTGAGCCGCGTGGTCATCGGCACTTCGAGCAGCGCCGAATCGCCCATGCGCTCGATGTGATCGAGGTCGAGAAAATACGCGCCTTTTGGAAAAGCGCGGTAATCGGCGCCGCCTTGTCCGGCTGGATCGCCCATCGTCGCGCGCCATGAAATCTCCGGCGTCACCGAGCAATCACTGTGGTAATGGTGTTCGATGAGCAACCGGGCGTAGCGCGCGTCGAACGCCCAGCGACCGGCGCGATGGCTGACCATCGCCGTCTGAAAAACGTCTTCGAGCAACCGATGGGTGATGAAAAATTTCTCGCGCATCACGGCGTCGGGGTATTCGATCAGATAGGGCTGATGACGGTTGTCGTCGTCGGTCAACGGCGTGAGCGGCGGATTGTTCCAGGCGTGAACGTGCGCGCCGATTTCGCCGACGCTCTTGCGCAAAACGTTCCGACCGAATGCCTGAAACACCGGCTCATTCGCCATTTCAAAATTGGTCAGATAAACCGGCTTGAACGCGAAGCGCTCGCACAGAGTTTGAAAGCGCTGCAAATAACGGGCGTTTTCGGTGGCGATGTGGCGAGGCTGCGCCCACAAGTTGTCGCCTTCGGTATCGATGGTAATGATGAAAAACGGCGGGCGCATGGGCGTTATCAAAGAATGGCTAAAACGGAACGCTGGAATTCGATCTACAATACTCTGATTGTATAGGAAACCCCGTGGAAACCACAGCCGCCATGTCATTCGTTCCGCAGCGAGCGCTGATCACCAAACTTCGCCATCACGGCGATGTGTTGCTCACCACGCCGCTGATCCGCGCGCTGCATCATTACTATCCGGGCATCGAAGTGGATGCGCTGATTTACCGCGAAACCGAAGACATGCTGCGCCATAACCCACAAGTGGCGCAACGGTGGACCATCGACCGCCGCTGGAAAAAAGAAGGCGTGCGCACACAGGTCGCGCACGAAAAACGATTGTGGCAAGCAATGAAAGCGCGACGTTACGACTTGCTGATCCACTTGACCGAAAGCTGGCGCGGTGTGGCGCTGGCGCGTGGTTTGGGTGTGGCGCGCAGCATCGCCTTCGCTTATCCGCGCCGCGACAATTTTTTCTGGCGGCACGGTTTTACCGATCTGGCGCCGCTGCCCGAAGCGCCGTGCCACAACGTCGCGCTGCAATTGTCGACTTTGCCGGCGCTGGGTCTGACGCCGAATGCCGCAGATTTTCCATTATCGCTGACCGTCGATGCGGCGGCGCGCACCGCGGTTCTCGCGGCGTTGCGAAACATCGGCTGGCAGGGGCAACCCTATCTGCTGATCCATCCGGGCGCGCGCTGGTTTTTCAAATGTTGGGAGAACGCCTCTTTTGCCGCCGTGATCGACGCGCTGGTCGCGCATGGGCAAACCATCGTGTTGACCGGCGCGCCGGACGCACGCGAAACCGAAATGGCCGCCGACATTCTGTCTCGCCTCAAGGACACCGCGCGCGTGCATTCGCTGGTCGGGCTGTTGTCGCTCGTCGAACTGGCGGCAGCTATCGACGAAGCGCGCTTCTTCATCGGCGTTGACTCGGTGCCGATGCACATGGCGGCAGCGCTGCAAAAGCCGGGCGTCGTGCTGTTCGGGCCGAGCAAAGTGCACGAATGGTCGCCCTGGCAAGCGCCGATCACCGTGCTGAAAGCCGCCGACTGGACGACGCTGCCGCACCCCGACAGTATCGACACCGCAACCACCACCCGCTATCTGGCGGCGATTCCGGTGGTGGCGGTGTTGGAGGCGGTGCAAGCGAGGATGGCGGGGCTGCCGCCGCCTATCCGCCGTTAATCATCTTGGAAACAATGCCTTTGTCGGTCGTGTTTTCGCCGAGCCAGAGGCCGGCAAAATGCGCCAGCACAAACAGCCCGATGCCGTAGCCGCAGTAAATGTGGATGGTTGCGACGGTTTCTCGCAGTTCGTTTCTCGGGCCGAACTTCAGAAACAAGCCGAGCAGGAGAATGATGGTCACTGCGGTGTAGAGGAAAACGTACAGCGAACCTTGCAGTTTCTGTTTCGGCGTGATTTCTTTGGCAAACGGCGAAATGAATTTATGGCCGTTCACGAAAGTGTCGATGAATCGCAAAATCAGCAGCGCGATCAACGCATAGCCCGCGTAAAAGTGCCACTGAAACATCGGTTTTCTGATGGCTTTGGCGACATCTTTCGCATCGGCGTTCGAGAGCGTGATGTTTTTCTCCGCCAGCGACGAGGAGATGGTCGTCGCCATTCCATTACTGTTCATCCATGTTGCGTGTAAAAACGCGGTGAACAGCGCCAACAAGATTCCCAGCGCAATCGTCCAATGCAAAATGCGGTGTACGCGCGAAAAGTGATTTGGATTCATTTGGTCCCCCGTTTTCAAAAAGTGTGATGGGCGGCAAAGCCCTCAGCCCCTCTTTCGCTTCAAAGAGTGCCCGGTTTACCGTTTTTCACGAAAGGGAAAGAAATGCCCCGCCCGCTTTCGCGGGCGCCCCCGTTCAAACAACAACCGCTTCCGACAGGTGCGGAAGCATAAATAACGAAAGCGGCGCGGTAGCCTTTCTCAACCATCCCGTCGGCTTTGCCAACGCCGCCCGCGAGCGAATGCGCGCTTACTCTTCCTTATGTTCGTCGATACCCACCGCGATGGATGAGTAGCCGCAATCGACGTTGGTCACTTCGCCGGTGATCGCACGCGACAAATCGGAGAAGTAAAACAGCGCGACGTTGCCGACTTCTTCAATAGTAACATTGCGGCGCAGCGGTGCGACATGTTCGACGTGCTTGAAGATTTTGTTGAAGCTGCCGATGCCGGACGCGGCCAGCGATTTGATCGGGCCGGCGGCAATCGCGTTGACGCGCAAGCCTTCGGGACCCAGGCACGCGGCCATGTAGCGCATGTTCGCTTCAAGGCTCGCTTTCGCCAACCCCATCAGATTGTAATTGGGAATCGACTTGGTAGCGCCGAGGTAAGAAAGCGTCAACAACGAACCTTGCCGCCCTTGCATCAACGGTCGCGCGCCTTTGGCCAGCGCCGCAAAGCTGTAGCTGGAAATATCGTGAGCGATGCGGAAAGCGTCGCGCGAAATCCCGTTCAGAAAATCGCCGGACAACGTTTCGCGCGACGCGAAGGCAACCGAGTGCAGCAAACCGTCGAGCGCGCCCCATTCCTTGCCGAGCGTTTCAAAAACCGCGGCGATTTGTTCGTCGGACGAAACATCGCACGGAATCAACGGGCACGAGTTGAATTCGGCGGCGATTCGGGCAACGCGATCGCGGATGTCTTCGTTCATGTAGGTGAACGCCAGTTGCGCGCCTTCGCGCTGGCACGCTTGCGCCACACCGTAAGCGATGGAGCGGTTGGAAATCATGCCGGTAATCAGAATTTTTTTATCTTGCAACAGTCCCATAACAGTCCCTTTATCTAAAAAAACAATGGCGCTTTTCCAGCCGCACGCTCAAAACAAAGTCTGTATCGTATCAAAAACGCCGCACGCCACCACATCATTGCGAACGCTCGGCTTCAATTCTTGCACATCTATGCCGGCAAAAACGAGGACGCTGCGCTTGCGGAACACGCTCTCGTTTTGCTCACTCGGGTTCGGCAGGCTTGTTACGGCATCGATGCTGCCGCCCTGGCTGGCAGAAAACGTCGGAATCCACCGATCCAGCCGGGTTCCTTCCGGCGTTCCGGGCGGCGGCCACAGTTTGCCCGCCGAAAAGGCGTTCGGCGACGAGCAGTTGCCGTTATCGAAAAACGCCAGTCGGTACGTCGAAGACGGCGGCAGCCCGAAAATCGTGATCGACAACCGCCAGCGATCACCGCTCTGAACCACCATGATCTTGCCCTGCGCGCTGGAGCCGCCCTTGGCATAGAGCAGCGCTTCCAGTCCGCGCATCGGCTTGCTTCCGCCCGGCATTTCTACCGCGATGCCCGTGTCGTCCTTTTCGTTGGACAGCCGGCTGCCGCCGCACGCCGTCAGCGTCGCGGCCAGCACCGCCGATAACACCACTGCCAGCGCTGCTGTGCTTCGCCACCCTTTTCTCTGCATTTTTCCTTGCCCTTTACGATCCCGTTTTTCCTGCCGCCCCTGCTTCCGGGCACGCACCGCTATGATAGGTCATCCCGCTGATTTCGGACAACCGCGGAGCGCCGCCGCAAGAGAAGAACTATATCATTCCCGATGGTACGGGTGACCGGCATTCAAGCTGATGGCGCGGTACAACTGTTCCGCCAGTACCACCCGCGCCAATCCGTGCGGCAGGGTCAGCGCCGACAGCGACCAGCGCGCCTCGGCGCTTGTCTTCAGCGCCGCGTCCAGCCCGTCGGCGCTGCCGAGAATGAAGGCCACGTCGCGCGCCTCGTCCCGCCACTGCGCGAGTTTTTGCGCCAGTTGCCGCGTTTCCCACGGTCGCCCGCGCTCGTCGAGCGCCACTTTCAGGAACGCCCCGCCCGCGCAGGCATCTTCGACCCGCGCCGCTTCCGCCGCCAGCATTTGCGCGACGGTTTTGCCGCGGTCGCGCGCTTCCGGCTTCAACTCGATGACTTCGACGCGGTACTCGCGCGGCAAACGCCGCAGATAATCGTCAACGCCCGCCGCCATCCAGTCGGGCAGCCGTTGACCGAACGCGATGATTTTCAGCCGCATCGCCGGAGGCTCAGGCCGTCACTTTGCGGGCAACCTTTTTGGCCGCCTTTTTCGCAACTTTTCTGGCCGTGGTTTTTTTGGCGACTGTCTTCTTCGCCGTGACTTTCCGCGCCGTTTTCTTGGCCGTCGGTTTTTTCGCCGTTGCTTTCGGTGCTTTCGCCACTGCCTTCTTGACCGGCGCACGCAACGGCGTCGGCGGCGACCACAGTTCCTCAAGATTGTAGTAAGCGCGAATCGCCGGTTGCATCACATGAACGACGATATCGCCCGCGTCCACCAGCACCCACTCGCCGCCTTCCTCGCCTTCGACGCCGATAATCGTTGCGCCCGCTTCCTTCAACTTGTCGCGCACATGCTGCGCCAGCGCCTTAGTCTGGCGCACGGACGACGCGCTGGCGATCACCAGCGTGTCGTACAACGTCGTGAGCTTGCGCACATCGAGCGTCACGATGTCTTGCGCCTTGATGTCTTCGAGCGCCGCGACGGCAACCGCCTCCAGCGTTTTTTTCGCTTTTTTAACTGCCATAATCTCCTGCCTGATAAAGACCGTGGCGGGCAATATAGGCCAAAACCGCCGTCGGAAGCAAATCGGTGATGTCATCGGCGCGACCCGCCGCCAGCGCCGCCCGAATTTTTGTGCTCGACGCCGGTTGCGGCGGCAAGGTCAATCTGCACACCAAACCAGCTTTATTGACAGTAAGCGCTTGCTTACTGTCCGCCCACCGCGTCGCAACCGCCGCCTGCAATGCTTGCGGCCAGTGACTGGAAACGCCGCTTCCCTCGCGATTGATGACAACAAAATTTGCCGCATCGAACAATTCCCGCCAGCGGTGCCACCCCGGCAACAGCGCGAAAGCGTCCTCGCCGATGATCCACAGCAACGCCGCTTCAGGCAACTCGGCGCGCAAACTTTGTAGCGTCAACAGCGTGTAATTGCGCTCGCGGCTGTCAAACTCGCGGGTGTCGATCGCCAATTCGGGATACGGCGCCACCGCCAGCCGCAACATCGCCAACCGATCCGCCGCCGACGCCACCGGCGCCGGACGGTGCACCGGCGCCTGCGCCGGAACCAACCGCACCTGATCCAGCCCGAAATGAACGCCGACGGCGCGGGCGATGGCCAAATGCCCCTCGTGAACCGGATCGAAGGTACCGCCCAAAAACCCCACTGCGCGAAAGGGTGGCGACAAATTCATATGTATGTGCTGCGATAAGAACGGTTTGCAAAAAATCGTTTCAAAAAAAGTTTCGGTTTTTGGGACATTGTAGTCGTAAAATGCCTCGCCTTTCGCTACGATAGCAGTGTTTCTTATTCTTTCTCTGGAGACCTCATGAAAAAAACCCTTTTGCTTCTTCCCGCCGCCGCTCTGCTCGTGACCGGCTTTGCTTACGCTGAAACCGGCGAAGAGCTGATTGCGAAAAACAAATGCACCGCTTGCCACAAAATTGACAAGAAAACGATCGGCCCGTCTTATCAGGATATCGCCGCGAAATACGCCGGCAATGCCGCCGCTCCGGCGCAAATGGCTGACCGCATCAAGAAAGGCAGCCGTGGCGTTTGGGGCCCGGCGCCGATGACGCCGCACTCCAACCTGTCGGACGAAGACCTCAAGGCGATGGTCGATTACGTGCTGGCGCAGAAGAAATAAGTGTTGTTGCTTTGAAATGAGTCAGGGGTTGCGCGTGCGCAACCCCTGATTTTTTGACCTTTGCTTGAGCGGTTTTGATACCGTCACGCACAACCCGCCCTCTTCCTTTGCGTGAGAGAGATAAAGGGGAGCGTGCAGCACCGGATGGATGCCGAAGGCCTTCCTTCTCCCCTCGTGGGAGAGGGATAAAGGGAGAGGGGGTGGTTTCCGAATCAAAAATGCCGCTCCTACGAGAGGGGAGGGTCGTCATTCCCGCGAAGGCGGGAATCCAGTCCGTTCATCCATCGCCGCAGGCGGCAGGATGCCGCCCCTACGACATGACCCAAAACAACATAACCAAAAGCCGGAAATTTGACCGGCGTCGTTTGTTGCAGGCGGCAGAGCCTGCCTCCGCGAAGGCGGGGGATGCCGCCCCTACGACATGACCCAAAACAACATAACCAAAAGCCGGAAATTTGACCGGCGTCGTTTGTTGCAGGCGGCAGGATGCCGCCCCTACGGCGAATCAAAAACGTTGCAGGCGGCAGAGCCTGTCCCCGCGAAGGCGGCAGAATGCCGCTGAGTGTGTGCGTGTATGTTCCGCGCGCTAGCAGAGCCTGCCCCCGCGAAGGCGGGGGATGCCGCCCCTACGACCTGACCCAAAACAACATAACCAAAAGCCGGAAATTTGACCGGCGTCGTTTGTTGCAGGCGGCAGAATGCCGCCCCTACG
>WRFN01000027.1 GCA_009778785.1 Betaproteobacteria bacterium
ACCAAATTGTTTCGACAGCACGGTCGTGATCGCCGCCGTCAGCGTCGTCTTCCCGTGATCAACGTGCCCAATCGTCCCAACGTTCACGTGCGGCTTCGTCCGCTCAAATTTTCCTTTGGCCATGATCGTTCCTTAACTCTCTTCCGTTACTTCTTGTTGATAATCGCGTCAGCCACTTGCTTCGGCGCCTCTGTGTAGTGCTTGAATTCCATTGTGTAAGTTGCCCGCCCTTGCGTCAGCGAGCGCAGCGTCGTTGAATAACCGAACATTTCGGCCAACGGCACTTCGGCGCGAACGGCTTTGCCGCCGCCGGCCATGTCTTCCATGCCTTGAATGATGCCGCGCCGCGACGATAAATCGCCCATCACGTCGCCCATCTTTTCTTCCGGCGTTTCGATTTCCACCGCCATCATCGGCTCCAGCAATACCGGGCTGGCTTTGCGCATCGCGTCCTTGAAGCCCATCGATGCCGCCATGCGGAAAGCGTTTTCGTTCGAGTCAACGTCGTGATACGAACCATCGAACAACGTCACTTTCACGTCCACTATCGGGAAGCCGGCCAACACGCCGTTGGGCAGTGTTTCTTCGAGACCGCGCTGTACCGCCGGGATGTATTCACGCGGCACCGCGCCACCCTTGATTTCATCAAGGAACTCGAAACCTTTGCCGGCTTCGTTTGGTTCGACCCGCAACCAGACGTGGCCGTATTGACCGCGACCGCCGGACTGCTTGACGAATTTTCCTTCAGTATCACCCGACGGCTTGCGAATGGTTTCGCGGTACGCGACTTGTGGGGCGCCGACATTGGCTTCCACCGAGAACTCGCGCTTCATCCGGTCAACGATAATTTCGAGGTGCAACTCGCCCATCCCGGAGATGATGGTTTCGCCCGACTCTTCATCGGTGCGAACGCGGAACGATGGGTCTTCCTGCGCCAAACGATTGAGCGCCAGCCCCATTTTTTCCTGATCGGCTTTGGTCTTCGGCTCGACGGCAACGTGAATCACCGGCTCCGGAAACTCCATCCGTTCCAGAATGATTTGTTTGTTGAGATCGGAAAGCGTTTCGCCGGTGGTCACATCTTTCAAACCAACAACGGCGGCGATGTCGCCGGCGCGCACTTCCTTGATTTCCTGACGGTCGTCGGCATGCATTTGCAGCAAGCGACCGATCCGTTCTTTGCGACCCTTCACGGTGTTGATGATGGTATCGCCGGAATTCAGCGTTCCCGAATAAACACGGATAAAGGTCAACTGGCCGACGTAGGGGTCGGTCATGATCTTGAACGCCAGCGCCGAGAACGGCTCGGCATCGTCGGCCTTGCGCGTGACTTCTTCGCCGTTGTCTTTCTGCCCTTTGACCGGCGGAATGTCGCACGGCGCCGGCAGAAATTCGATCACCGCGTCCAGCATCCGCTGTACGCCTTTGTTTTTGAATGCCGTTCCGCACATCATCGGGTGAATTTCGCAAGCGATCGTGCGCTCACGCAACCCTCTGACGATTTCGTCGTTGGTCAACTCGCCATCTTCGAGGTATTTGTTCATCAATTCCTCGTTGGCTTCGGCGGCGGCTTCCATCATCTTCTCGCGCCACTCTTTGGCCGGCGCGAGGAGTTCCGCCGGAATATCGACGTAATCGAACTTCATGCCCTGACTGGCTTCGTCCCAGATGATGGCTTTCATCTTGATGAGATCGACCACGCCCTTGAAACTGTCTTCGGCGCCGATCGGAATCACCACCGGCACCGGATTCGCACGCAGCCGCGTACGCATCTGTTCATAGACCTTGAAAAAGTTGGCGCCGGTACGGTCCATCTTGTTGACGAACGCCAAGCGCGGCACCTGATATTTGTTGGCCTGCCGCCACACCGTTTCGGACTGCGGCTGCACGCCGCCGACTGCGCAATACACCATGCACGCGCCGTCGAGCACGCGCATCGAGCGTTCGACTTCAATCGTGAAGTCAACGTGCCCAGGGGTATCAATCACGTTGATCCGGTGTTCGGGATAATTCTTGTTCATCCCCTTCCAGAAGCAGGTTACCGCTGCCGAAGTGATGGTGATGCCGCGTTCGCGTTCCTGCTCCATCCAGTCGGTGGTTGCAGCGCCATCGTGCACTTCGCCCAGCTTGTGCGAAACGCCCGTGTAAAAGAGGATGCGTTCAGTCGTCGTCGTCTTACCGGCATCAATGTGCGCACTGATGCCGATGTTACGATAACGCTCAATAGGTGTCGTTCGTGCCACGTTAGTCTAGTATCAAAGGCGCAACGGGCAGCCGTCAAGGCTCACGCCATCGCGCAAGTTAAAAATCAGAAACGGAAATGGGAGAATGCCTTGTTGGCTTCGGCCATGCGATGAACTTCTTCGCGCTTCTTCACCGCGCCGCCGCGGTTTTCAGAAGCGTCCAGCAATTCACCGGCCAGCCGCGCGTCCATCGACTTCTCGCCGCGCTTGCGGGCGGCTTCGCGCAGCCAGCGCATCGCCAGCGCCGAACGGCGGGTGGGACGCACTTCAACCGGCACTTGGAAGTTAGCGCCGCCAACGCGACGGCTCTTCACTTCCACCATCGGCTTGGCGTTGGCCAATGCCGCCGTAAACACTTCCAGCGGGTCCTTGCCGGATTTACCACTGATGTTGGCGAACGCGCCATAAATGATGCGCTCGGCCACGGATTTCTTGCCGCTGGTCATCAACACATTGACGAACTTGGCGACTTCAATACTCGCGAACTTGGGGTCGGCGAGAATCTCGCGTTTGGGAACTTCTCTACGTCGGGGCATATCGTCCTCGAATGGTTGTTCGATTAGTCTTTCTTGGGCCGCTTGGCGCCGTACTTGGAGCGGGACTGCTTGCGGTCTTTGACACCGGCCGTGTCGAGCGCGCCGCGCACCATGTGATAGCGCACACCCGGCAAATCCTTGACGCGACCGCCGCGCAGCAGCACCACCGAGTGCTCCTGAAGATTGTGGCCTTCGCCGCCGATGTAGCTGATCACCTCAAAACCGTTGGTCAGGCGAACCTTCGCCACCTTCCGCAACGCGGAGTTCGGCTTCTTCGGCGTCGTCGTATAAACGCGAGTACAAACGCCGCGCTTTTGCGGGCACTGACCCAGCGCCGGCACCTTACTCTTGTACACTTCGGGCGTTCGGCCCTTGCGCACCAGCTGATTGATTGTTGGCATTCTAAATTTTCCTGAGTGGGCAGCCCGAAATCGGCTCCGAACCGCCGCATTGCTCTTGCATTACGCTTTGTTTGCCCCGACCCGCCGCCCGCAACACCGCGAGCACACGTCCGGCAGCTTCCCAAGCCGCGACCGCATCAGGCGCCGCAGCACTTACAAAGACTTGGGATTTTAACCGGCTTCCCGAACCATGTCAAACCTGCCGACCGCACCGCAGCCATTAACGCGGAGCAGCGTGGTATTTTCGCGCCGAAGTTCGCCGAAAAACCCGAGTGGGCGGCGAAAATCGGGAGTCAGACATCAAGAATCAAAAAATGGCGTCATATTCCGCCTCTCCCGCCCAACTCAATCGTCATTCCCGTGAAGGCGTGCTACTTGTCTGGAATAAAAAAGGGAGGGCTCAAAAAGCGTTTACTCTTGCCCGTTACTGCTTTTCATAGATCGGAAATGAAAAGAGGGGTGGCAGGGGCTGGAGCGGAGGGACTTTTAAATCCCAGAATCTAATCTCTGGATAGCGCCTGACAAAATCGTTCGTCAGGTATTCAATATAATCATTGTCAGGATCATGTTCATGCAAAATCTTTAGTGCTTCGTATTGGCACAACTTGTCCCCGCTTCCTGCACAAACAAAATACCTGAGCCGATTTTCATTGAGACCTCTTGGATTAAGACTTAACGCCTTGTCCAATAGGTGCCTTGCCGGTTTGTCGGCATGCGATAAAAAAGCCCCCCATGCCTTATATAAATAATAATAAGAGGAATCTGACCAGTATCTTTTATAAAGGTCACGGTCAACATATTGAAATTGTGAGCGCATAATTTCTTCGGCAATATCTTTTTCCCCTCTTGCCCGCATGTCGATCGCTGTAGGCACTACATAATCCAAAGAATGGGCAGACATATCCATCGCCGTTATAAATGCATTTTTAGCATCCTTTCTCAAACCTTTATCCAGTTGCCAGTATCCATATTGAAGAACAACCGAGGGGTCTTTTGTTTTTTTGAGCAGCTTTTCTATTTCTTTTTCATCTCCTATCTGTCGATAATATTCAAATGAAACGAGGTCATAACTATCGTTATTGTTATTTTGTAGATCTTTTATTAACTGAAAAACTTTTTCAATTTTTTGGTCACGTAAATAAAAACAAGCTTGATAAAACGGTAAGTTGTGTCCATTGAGAATAACATCTGGCGGTAAGCTATCTACCAGTTCCTCTACCTCATTCCAGTTTCCTTTCGCGGCAAGCAATTCTGCCTTAAGGTCATTTAGATACAAGGCATCGTAATCCTCCGCCGTTTTATCAAACATTCTAAATACAGCATCTGCTCTATTAATATTGTACTTAAAAAGCGCTTCCTCCAGTTCCCCTGCAAGATGCCAGCTAGAATTACTATTTTTTATCTTGGCAAGCTCATCATTAAAAGCATCTAATCTATTTCGATATAAGTAGAAAATTGCGTTGCCGTAGTTTTTCCAATTCTCTTCCTTTACATCCTCAGAAAAGCAAATAGTTCTATCTTTCTCAAGAGAACGCTCTGTACAAATTTTGTACACGCTCATTATCGTCTGATTGCTTCCCTGCTCCTTTCCTGAGTCACAGGACGAGACAACAAACAATAAAATGGTGCACGTAATTGTTGCAATGAAAAATTTATTCATTTGTATCACCAACTCGTTAGCACAGAAGAAGCTCCGCCTATTTAGACAGTTTCAAGCAAAAGACAAGTGAAATTCCTGCGGTCAGGCCGCGATGTTTTGCGGCGACTGGTTAAAGTAAGCCATATCCGGGGTCTTGCCGTCAAGCGCCGAATTCGCCCGACAAATAAAAAGGGGCGGGTTTGAAACCCGCCCCTATGTTCGCATCAATTACCGAATCAGATCTCTGTTTCTCGCGCGGGCGCTGCTGACGCTGCCGCCTTCGCTTTATCCTCTTCCCGCACCGCCGCCATCAGCGCAGCATGCGGGTCGTGATTTTTCTGGGCGCGGCGCAGGGTATGGTGTGTCAACCCCGTTCCGGCCGGAATCAAGCGACCAACGATGACGTTTTCTTTCAGCCCGCGCAAATCGTCGCGCTTGCCCATGATCGCCGCTTCGGTAAGCACCCTCGTCGTTTCCTGGAAGGACGCCGCCGAGATGAACGAATCGGTGGACAACGACGCTTTAGTGATCCCCAGCAGCATGTATTCGTACACTGCCGGTTGCTTGCCCGCCTTGATGGCGCGATCGTTTTCGTCGAGAATTTCCGAACGATCCACTTGTTCGCCGGGAATGAAGCGCGTGTCGCCAGCATCGTGCACTTGTACGCGACGCAGCATCTGGCGGACGATCACTTCGATATGTTTATCGTTGATCTTCACGCCCTGCAACCGGTAAACGTCCTGCACTTCGTCGGTGATGTAACGCGCCAACGCTTCGACGCCGAGCAGCCGCAGAATGTCGTGCGGATCGGCCGGGCCATCGACGATCATTTCGCCTTTGTTGACGACTTGGCCGTCGTGCGCCATGACGTGCTTGTCCTTCGGAATCAGATACTCGTGCGGCACGCCTTCAAGATCGGTTATCACCAGGCGTTGTTTGCCCTTCGTGTCTTTGCCGAACGAAACGGTACCCGTGACTTCGGCCAACACGCCAGCGTCTTTCGGCGAACGCGCTTCAAACAATTCTGCCACCCGCGGCAGACCGCCGGTGATGTCGCGCGTCTTCGACGTTTCTTGCGGAATCCGCGCCAGCACGTCGCCGACGTTGACCACTTGATCGTCTTTCACCGTGATGATGGAGCCCAATTGGAAGGTGATGTTCACCGGCTGTTCGGAACCGGCGAGGAAAATTTCTTCGCCTTGTTCGTCAAGCAATTTCACTTGCGGACGCACGCCGCGCGCGGTGCTGCCGCCGCGACGTTTCGGATCGATCACGACCAACGTTGACAAGCCGGTGATGTCGTCCACTTGACGGGCAACAGTCACGCCTTCTTCGACGTTTTCAAACTTGACCCGGCCGCTGTACTCGGTGACGATCGGGCGCGCGGTAGCGTCCCACTGCGCCAGCGATTTTCCGACCTTGATGACTTCGCCGTCTTTGACCAGCAACGTCGCGCCGTAAGGGATCTTGTGGCGCTCGCGCTCGCGGCCGTTGTCGTCGTGAATCGAAATTTCACCGGAGCGCGCAATCACGATCAGCGCGTCTTTGGTGTTGGTCACGTAACGCATTTGCGCCGAGAAGCGCACCGTGCCCGCCGATTTCGCTTCGACGTGCGAGGCTGCCGCCGTCCGCGATGCCGCGCCGCCGATGTGGAAGGTGCGCATCGTCAACTGCGTTCCCGGTTCACCGATGGACTGCGCCGCAATCACGCCGACCGCTTCGCCGACGTTCACCAGATGGCCGCGACCCAGATCGCGCCCATAACATTTCGCGCACAAACCATAGCGCGTTTCGCAGGTTAGCGGCGCACGCACTTTGACTTCGTCGATGCCCAGCAATTCGATTTGCTCGACTTCCTCTTCGCCCAGGAGCGTGCCCGCTTCGTACAGCGTCACTTGCGTTTCAGGATGCACGACGTCGCTGGCGGTGACACGACCAAGCACGCGATCTCGCAGCGGCTCGATCACTTCGCCGCCTTCGGTCAGCGATTTCAGCATTACGCCGTTACGCGTACCGCAATCGTTTTCGGTGACAACCAGATCTTGCGTCACGTCCACCAGACGGCGCGTCAGATAACCGGAGTTCGCCGTCTTCAACGCGGTATCGGCCAAGCCTTTACGGGCGCCGTGCGTCGAGATGAAGTACTGCAGCACGTTCAAACCTTCGCGGAAATTCGCAGTGATCGGCGTTTCGATAATCGAACCGTCCGGTCGCGCCATCAGTCCGCGCATCCCCGCCAACTGGCGAATCTGCGCCGCCGAACCCCGCGCGCCCGAATCGGCCATCATGTAGATCGCGTTGAACGAATCCTGCGTGATGGTTTCGCCTTCACGGTTGACCATGTCCATTTTCGACAAACGCGCCATCATCACTTTAGCGATGTCATCACCGGCGCGACCCCAGATATCAACCACTTTGTTGTAGCGCTCGCCGTGCGTCACCAAACCGGAAGTGTATTGCCGCTCGATTTCTTTGACTTCCTTTTCGGCCACTTCGATGATGCCCTTCTTTTCATCCGGCACCATCATGTCGTCGGCAGCAAACGAGATGCCGCAACGGGTCGCCAGCGCGTAGCCGGACTGCATCAGCTTGTCGGCAAAGATCACCGTTTCGCGCAGCCCGCACAAGCGGAAGCTCATGTTGATGAGGCGAGAAATCTCTTTCTTCTTCAGCGGCTTGTTGAGCGCCGTGAACGGCATTCCGGCCGGCAGAATTTCCGACAGCAGCGCGCGCCCGACCGTCGTTTCATGGCGCACGATCCGCTCTTGTCCCTCTTCGCCTTCTTTGGCTTTTTCACGAATGCGCACCGTCACTTTAGCGTGCAGCTCAACTTGCTTGGTTTCGTAAGCGCGCGACAACTCGGCCACGTCGGCAAACATCATGCCTTCGCCCATCGCGCCGATTTTCTCGCGCGTGGCGTAATACAAACCGAGCACGATGTCTTGCGACGGCACGATACACGGCTCGCCGTTCGACGGCAGCAGCACGTTGTTCGACGCCAACATCAGCGTGCGCGCTTCCATTTGCGCTTCCAGCGACAAGGGGACGTGCACCGCCATCTGGTCGCCGTCGAAGTCGGCATTGAAGGCCGTACACACCAGCGGATGCAACTGAATCGCCTTGCCTTCGATCAGCACCGGCTCAAAGGCCTGAATGCCGAGACGGTGCAGCGTCGGCGCGCGGTTGAGCAGCACCGGATGTTCGCGGATCACTTCTTCCAGAATGTCCCAAACAATCGGTTCCTGATTTTCCACCATCTTCTTCGCCGCTTTGATGGTTGTGGCGCGCCCCATCATCTCCAGCTTGTTGAAGATGAACGGCTTGAACAGTTCGAGCGCCATCAACTTCGGCAAACCGCACTGATGCAATTTCAACTGCGGGCCGACGACGATCACCGAACGTCCCGAATAGTCAACGCGCTTGCCGAGCAGGTTCTGACGGAAACGACCGCTCTTGCCCTTGATCATGTCGGCCAGCGATTTCAACGGCCGCTTGTTGGCGCCGGTCATTGCCTTGCCGCGACGACCGTTGTCCAACAGCGAATCGACCGCTTCTTGCAGCATTCGCTTTTCGTTGCGCACGATGATGTCCGGCGCTTTCAACTCGAGCAACCGTTTCAGCCGGTTGTTGCGGTTGATCACGCGACGGTACAAATCGTTCAAGTCCGAAGTCGCAAAACGACCCCCGTCGAGCGGCACCAGCGGCCGCAATTCGGGCGGCAACACCGGCAACACTTCGAGCACCATCCACTCCGGCTTGATGCCGGATTTGACGAACGCTTCGAGCACTTTCAGCCGCTTGGCGATCTTCTTGATCTTTGCTTCCGAGCTGGTCGCATCCAGTTCCTTGCGAAGACGATCCGCTTCGTTGCCGACGTTGAGTCCCTTGAGCAAATCACGAACGCCTTCGGCGCCCATGCTGGCGCGGAAATCATCGCCGTACTGCTCAACTTTCGCCCAGTAATCTTCTTCGGTCAGAAGCTGGCAACGGTTCAACGGCGTCAAGCCCGGATCGGTGACCACATACGCTTCAAAATAAAGCACCCGCTCGATGTCGCGCAACGCCATATCGAGCACCATGCCCAAGCGCGACGGTAAGCTCTTCAAAAACCAGATGTGCGAAACCGGACTGGCCAAGTCAATATGACCCATCCGCTCGCGCCGCACTTTGGTCAGCGTCACTTCGACGCCGCACTTTTCGCAAATCACGCCACGGTGTTTCAGCCGTTTGTATTTGCCGCACAAGCACTCATAATCCTTGATCGGGCCAAAAATCTTGGCGCAGAACAAGCCGTCGCGTTCGGGCTTGAACGTCCGATAATTGATCGTCTCCGGTTTCTTGACCTCACCGTAAGACCAGGCGCGAATCTTTTCCGGCGAGGCCAACCCCACCTTGATCGAATCGAATTCTTCGTCCTGTGTGACTTGCTTGAATAAATCGAGAAGCCCTTTCATGCGCACTCCTTTTCCTTTGTGGCGTTCATGCAACCGTTCATTTCATCGGTCATGAGCGCCGTCGCCGCAAGATATTGTGTAGAAAATTTCATCATCGCCGGTCTCAGGATTTTGTTTCCATATCGACATCAATCGCCAGCGAGCGAATTTCCTTGACCAGCACATTGAACGATTCGGGCATTCCCGCTTCGATCTTGTGCTCGCCCTTGACAATGCTTTCATAGACCTTGGTACGGCCGGTCACGTCGTCCGATTTCACGGTCAACATTTCCTGCAACGTGTGTGAAGCGCCGTAAGCCTCCAGCGCCCACACTTCCATTTCGCCGAAACGCTGGCCGCCGAACTGCGCTTTACCGCCCAACGGCTGCTGCGTCACCAGACTGTACGGCCCGGTCGAACGCGCGTGCATCTTGTCGTCCACCAGATGGTGCAGCTTCAGCATGTGCATGTAGCCGATGGTGACCGGACGATCAAAGGCATCGCCGGTGCGGCCGTCGAACAAAGTCTGCTGACCCGAGCGCGGCAACGCTGCCATTTCGAGCATGTGCTTGATCTCGCCCTCGTTGGCGCCGTCGAACACCGGCGTTGCAAACGGCACGCCGCTGCTCAGATTGTTCGCCATTTCGAGAATCTCGCTATCGGAGAATCCCTTGATGTCTTCCGGTTGACCGATGTCGTTGTAAATTTCTTCGAGGCATTGGCGAACTTCCTTCGCCGTTTCTTGTGCTTTCAACAAGCGCGCGATTTTCTGCCCCAGCATCTTCGCAGCCCAGCCCAAGTGCACTTCGAGAATCTGGCCGATGTTCATCCGCGACGGCACGCCCAGCGGATTCAACACGATGTCCACCGGCGTTCCGTCGGCAGTGTAAGGCATGTCTTCCACCGGCACGATCTTCGAGACCACGCCCTTGTTGCCGTGACGACCTGCCATCTTGTCACCGGCTTGCAAGCGACGCTTCACGGCAACATACACCTTCACCATCTTCTGCACGCCCGGCGGCAATTCGTCGCCCTGTGTCAGCTTGCGCTTCTTGATCTCGAAAGTTTCATCGAAACGCACGCGCATCTGCGCCAGCGAATCCTTGATCGCCTCCATCTGTTGCGCCGTCGTTTCGTCGGCCAGACGAATGTCGAACCAGTCGTGACGCGGCACTTCTTTCAGATAATCGGCAGCAATCGCCGTTCCCTTGGCGATGCGCTTCGGGCCGCCGTTGACCGTTTTGCCGATCAACAAACGCTCCAGCCGCGCGAAAGCATCGTCTTCGACGATACGCAACTGATCGTTCAAATCGAGTCGGTAATTTTTCAGTTCGTGGTCGATGATTTGCTGCGCCCGCGAATCGCGCGCCAGCCCTTCGCGAGTGAACACCTGCACGTCGATCACCGTTCCCGCCATGCCGGACGGCACGCGCAAACTGGTGTCTTTCACGTCGGAGGCTTTTTCGCCGAAGATCGCCCGCAACAATTTTTCTTCCGGCGTCAACTGCGTTTCGCCCTTCGGCGTGACTTTGCCAACCAGCACGTCGCCCGCTTCGACTTCAGCGCCGATGTTGACGATACCGGCTTCGTCGAGCCGCGACAACTGCGCTTCACCGAGCGACGGCACGTCGCGGGTGATTTCTTCGGCGCCGAGTTTGGTATCGCGCGCCACCACCGTCAACTCCTCGATGTGAATGGAGGTGTAACGATCTTCTGCCACGATGTTCTCGTTGATCAGAATCGAGTCTTCGTAGTTGTAACCGTTCCACGGCATGAAGGCAACCAGCATGTTTTGTCCGAGCGCCAGTTCTCCCTTGTCGGTCGAAGCGCCGTCGGCAATCACGTCATTGCGCGCGATCATGTCGCCCACCCGCACCAGCGGTCGCTGATTGATATTGGTGCTTTGGTTGGAACGTTTGTATTTGACGAGGTTGTAAATATCAACGCCGACATCGCCGACCGCCGTTTCGTCGTCGTTGACCCGCACCACCACTCTGGTCGCGTCAACATAATCGACGCGTCCGCCGCGCGCGGTTTTCACCATCGTTCCCGAATCCACCGCCGCCGTCCGTTCGATGCCGGTACCGACCAGCGGTTTTTCCGGACGCAAACAGGGAACGGCCTGACGTTGCATGTTCGATCCCATCAACGCGCGGTTGGCGTCGTCGTGTTCGAGGAACGGAATCAACGCCGTTGCCACCGAAACGATCTGCGACGGCGCCACGTCCATGTACTGCACTTTGTCCGCCGCCGACAGCATCGATTCGCCGTCGAGACGACACGATACCAAGTCTTCGGTCAGCCGACCTTTTTCATCCACTTCGGCGCTCGCTTGCGCAATCACGTACTGGCCTTCTTCAATCGCCGACAAGTATTCGATGTCGCGCGTCGCCACGCCGTCGATCACTTTGCGATAAGGCGTTTCGAGAAAACCGTACTCGTTGGTGCGCGCATACAACGCCAACGAATTGATGAGGCCGATGTTCGGACCTTCCGGTGTTTCAATCGGACAAACGCGACCGTAGTGAGTCGGATGCACGTCGCGCACTTCAAAGCCGGCGCGCTCGCGCGTCAAACCGCCGGGGCCCAACGCCGACACGCGACGCTTGTGGGTGATCTCGGACAACGGGTTGGTTTGATCCATGAACTGCGACAACTGCGACGAGCCGAAAAATTCCTTGATCGCCGCCGAAATTGGCTTAGCGTTAATCAAATCGTGCGGCACCAGATTTTCGCTCTCAGCCTGACCCAGCCGCTCTTTCACGGCGCGCTCGACGCGCACCAATCCCGAACGAAACTGATTCTCGGCCAACTCGCCAACCGACCGCACCCGCCGATTGCCCAGATGGTCGATATCATCGACTTCGCCGTGGCCGTTGCGCAGCTCGACGACGATCTTGATGACCGACACGATGTCTTCGTTGCTCAGCGTCGTCGAGCCGACGACTTCGGCGCGACCGACGCGACGGTTGAATTTCATCCGACCCACCGCCGACAAATCGTAGCGCTCGTCAGAGAAGAACAGCCCTTTGAACAGCGCTTCCACCGCTTCTTCCGTCGGCGGTTCGCCCGGCCGCATCATCCGGTAAATGGACACGCGCGCCGCGTATTGATCGGGCGTATCGTCAGTGCGCAACGTTTGCGAAACGTAAGCGCCGCGATCGAGTTCGTTGGTAAACAACGTTTGAACTTCGGTGACGCCCGCCATCGTCAACCGGCTCAACAACTCCGGCGTGATTTCATCGTTGGCCTTGGCCAGCACTTCGCCGGTGCTCTGATCCACCACATGCGTCGCCAGCACGCGCCCGGTGACGTATTCTTCCGGCACCGCGATGGCTTTGACGCCGCTTTCCTGCAACTCGCGCGCCGCCCGTACGGTGACGCGCTTGTCTTTCGGCACCACCACTTTGCCGTCTTTGCCGATGATGTCGAACGTCGCCAGTTCACCTTTCAAGCGGTCGGGCGCCAGCACCATTTGATAACCGTTCGTTGACAGATGGAACGTATCGAATTCAAAGAACTCACGCAAAATATCTTCCACCGAATAACCGATGGCTTTCAGCAGAACCGTCACCGGCATCTTGCGGCGACGGTCCACCCGGAAGAACAGAATGTCCTTCGGATCGAATTCGAGATCGAGCCACGAGCCGCGATACGGAATCACCCGCGCCGAAAAGAGCAACTTGCCCGAACTGTGCGTCTTGCCGCGATCGTGCTCGAAGAACACGCCCGGCGAACGGTGCAACTGCGAAACGATCACGCGCTCGGTACCGTTGATAACGAACGAACCGTTGTCGGTCATGAGCGGAATTTCGCCCATATAGACTTCCTGTTCCTTCACTTCGCGGATCTTCGGCGTTGCCGAATCCTTGTCCATCAGAATCAGTCGGACACGGGCGCGCAACGCCGAACAAAACGTCAAGCCTCGTTGCTGACACTCGACCACGTCAAAAGCCGGCGGCTGCAACGAATACGAAACGTATTCGAGCCGCGCATTTCCCGAATGGCTCACAATCGGGAACACGGAATCAAACGCCAGTTGCAATCCCTGCATCTTGCGTTTCTCGGCAGGTGCTTCCTGCTGCAAGAAGGCGCGATAGGAATCGAGCTGAGTTTCCAGAAGGAACGGAACAGCAAGAACGTTTCCGCGTTTGGCAAAACTTTTGCGAATACGTTTCTTTTCCGCGAAAGAGTAATTTTTAACCATAACCTCTCCGATGAACGGACGCTTCGACGAAAGCGTCCTGCGGTCATCGACTGAGCGTGCGGTCTTTCCCGCGCTTTTTCTTTCCACACGACGCATCGAAAGCGGCATTACCGTCGGCAATGTCACCTTCTCTCGTGTTTCAGAAAAGCGTCTCGCACGCCAAGGCTTGGTGGTTGGCCGCTACCAACCGCTGGCGGACGGCGACAACTTTTGTCGCCCGACCAGGCCTGTCTTCTCCAGTCGTTTCAGAAGACGAAAAAAAGCAGACTCTCTCCACAACCCGCTTTTTTTCGTGCTCTGTCTTTTGTCTTCCCGCTCTTGACGACGCCTCGTCAGAATTCAGGAAGGCGACAAAGCCGGCGATGACCACCGGCTTCGTCTTGTGCCCAAAATCGAGTCGCTTACTTGACTTCGACTTTGGCGCCCGCTTCTTCCAATTTCTTCTTGGCAGCTTCGGCGTCGGCCTTGGCAACACCTTCCTTGACCGGCTTCGGCGCACCGTCAACCAAGTCCTTGGCTTCCTTGAGGCCCAGACCAGTGAGTTCGCGCACCGCTTTGATCACGTTCACCTTGTTGTCGCCGATAGCCGCCAGCACCACGGTGAATTCGGTTTGCTCTTCGACGGCTGCCGCTGCCGCGCCACCCGCTGCCGGCGCTGCGACAGCAACGGCCGCTGCGGCGGACACGCCGAATTTTTCTTCCATCGCCTTGATCAGTTCGGAAAGCTCCAGAACGGTCATGCCGGCGATTTTGTCGAGAATTTCGTTTTGAACAGACATGTAATACTCCTGTGTTAAATCTGAATAATGAAAATGTTTGAGTCGCGAAAAGTCCGGCGAAAACGCCCGACTTTTGTGTTGTCGCTATGCTGCCTCTTTGGCGTCGCGCACCGCTGCCAACGTCCGTACAAATTTACCCGGCACTTCGTTCAACGTGCGGACAAACTTGGCGATCGGCGCCTGCATCGTGCCCATGAGTTTGGCGATGAGTTCTTCGCGCGACGGCAACGAAGCCAGCGCCGCCACTTCCTGCCCCGACATCACCTGCCCCGGCATCGCGCCGCCGACGACGACGAATTTGTCGTTGCCTTTGGCGAAATCGCTCAACACCTTGGCCGCCGCCACCGGATCATTGCTGATCCCGTACGCCAACGGCCCGCTCATCTTTTCGGACAGCGCAGCAAACGGTGTATCGGCCACGGCGCGGCGCACCAGCGTGTTCTTCACCACTTTGAAGTACACGCCCGCTTCACGCGCTTTGGCGCGCAGCTTGGTCATATCGCCGACGCTCACTCCGCGGTTTTCCGCCAGAATGATGGCCTGCGCTTTTTCCACCTGCGCTGACACTTCCGCGACCACTGCTTGTTTTTGCTCAAGATTAAGCAAGGTCCACCTCTTTCATCAATAGAGCCTGTCGCCTGCCGCATGGTTTTCACACCACGCATTGGCAACTGCTCGCCTTTACCACGACGCCCTCACTGCTGACGTCTCGTCCGGTGTCCTCAATATTCAGGAAATCCTGTTCTTCAAGGCACCATCTGCGCAGGACGGGAAGTTAACACGTTGTTCACTTCCGCTTTAAGCCTCATCGGCTCCTGCGGTCTTTGACGGCTTGCGTGTGTTGATCGCTCTCCACACGCGCCCTCAAATCTTGCTCTCTGCCGACGTTCCCGTCGGCAGGTTTTTCAATCTTTAGTCAGCAACCGTTGACTTCTGTTGCAAAGCGCTGGTGTCCACGCGAATGCCGGCGCCCATCGTGCTTGTCACGCTGACGCGACGCAGATAAGCGCCTTTGGAACTCGCCGGTTTCGCCTTGTGCAGCGCTTCGATCAACGCCATCAAGTTCGTCTTCAATGCTGCCGCGTCGAACGATGCCCGTCCGATGGTGCAATGAATGATCCCGGCCTTGTCGGTGCGGTACTGCACTTGACCGGCCTTGGCGTTCTTGACCGCCGTCACCACGTCCGCCGATACCGTTCCCACTTTCGGGTTCGGCATCAAGCCGCGCGGGCCCAGCACTTGTCCCAGTTGCCCGACCACTTTCATCGCGTCCGGCGTGGCGATCACCACGTCAAACTCCATGAAGCCGCCTTTGACTTTCGCCGCCAGATCATCGAAACCAACGATGTCGGCGCCCGCTTCTTCCGCTTGCTTGGCTTTCTCGCCTTGCGCGAAGACAGCGACCCGCACCGTTTTGCCGGTACCCGCCGGCAACACGACCGAACCGCGCACGCTTTGGTCAGACTTGCGCGCATCCACGCCAAGGTTGACCGCGACGTCGATGGATTCATCGAACTTGGCGACGGCGTTCGTTTTCGCCAGCGCCAACGCTTCGTCAATCGAATAATTCTTGCTGCGATCCACTTTGCCGCGCACCGTTTGCATGCGCTTGCTCAGATTGCCGCTCTTTTGTTTCTTCTGTTCAGTCATGATTATTTCACCCCTTCCACCGTGATGCCCATGCTGCGCGCGCTGCCCGCAATGATGCGGACGGCGGCATCCATATCCGCAGCCGTGAGGTCGGGTTGTTTGGTTTTGGCGATTTCTTCCGCCTGCGCCCGTGTCAGCTTGCCGACTTTATCTGTATGGGGACGCGCGCTGCCCTTGTCCACCTTCGCCGCCTTTTTGATCAGGACGGTCGCCGGCGGCGTCTTCATGATGAAAGTAAAGCTCTTGTCCGCGTAAGCGGTAATCACCACCGGAATCGGCAAGCCCGGTTCCATCTTCTGCGTTTGTGCGTTGAACGCCTTGCAGAATTCCATGATGTTCAGACCACGTTGGCCAAGCGCCGGCCCGATTGGCGGACTGGGGTTGGCTTTACCGGCCGGCACTTGCAACTTGATGTAGCCGACAATTTTCTTTGCCATGTTTCAAACTCCTTCGGGTTCAAGCGAGTGAATCACTCTCCCCATCATCAGCCCTCTTTCATCATCGCTGCCGGGGCTGTAACGGCAGCGACACTTGCATTCAAAAACCGCTTACGCTTTTTCGACCTGCGCGAAATCCAGATCGACCGGCGTCGCCCGTCCGAAAATGGCGACCGACACCCGCAACTTGCTTTTTTCGTAGTTGACGTCTTCGACCGTGCCGTTGAAATCGGCGAACGGACCATCCTTGACCCGCACCAACTCGCCCGCTTCAAACAGCACTTTCGGCCTCGGTTTTTCGACGCCCTCCTGCATCTGATGCATGATCGCATCGACTTCCTTGGGCGTAATCGGCGCCGGTTTGTGCGCCGTGCCGCCGACGAAGCCCGTGACCTTCGGCGTGCTCTTGACCAGATGCCACGTCTCGTCGGTCATTTCCATTTCGACCAGCACGTAGCCCGGGAAAAATTTGCGCTCGCTGATCGCTTTCTGACCGCCGCGCATTTCCACCACTTCTTCCACCGGCACCAGAATCTGGCCGAAATAATCCTGCAAACCCGAGCGGGCAACGCGCTCGGTCAGCGCCCGCATCACCGACTTCTCAAAGCCGGAATACGCATGCACCACATACCATCTTTTGTCGGCCATCACGACCCCCTGCTGCCCAACATCAATTTGATGAGCGCGGCGATGATCCAGTCCACCGAAAAGAGAAACAACGACATGACCACCACGAACACGAAGACGATCAGCGTCATCCGGATGGTTTCCTGCCGCGTCGGCCAGGCCACGCGCGCGCCTTCCTGCCAGGCTTCCCGCGCGAACACGACAAAGTTCTTGCCCGGCGTGGACAGCCACATCACCGCAGCGCCCACCACCAAGCCGCCCAGTATCATCAACGCCCGCCAACCGGTCGCCATACTGACGTAATGGTAGTAGCCCCACAAACCGAGCACTACACAAGCGATTGCAACGATGATCTTAATCTTGTCTGCCATTCCGTTTCCTTGCCGGACGCGATGGCAGGTCAGGAGGGAATCGAACCCCCAACCTGCGGTTTTGGAGACCGCCGCTCTGCCAATTGAGCTACTGACCTACACTCTTAAACACTGCGCGCGCCTGCTTCCAGACGCGCTTCAAAAGGCACTGGCGGTCACCACCGCCCTGCCATCTTTCTACTTTCGACTACTCAATAATCTTGGCGACGACACCGGCGCCGACCGTCCGACCACCTTCGCGGATCGCGAAGCGCAAGCCTTCTTCCATCGCAATCGGCGAGATCAGCTTCACGGTGATCGAGACGTTTTCT
>WRFN01000028.1 GCA_009778785.1 Betaproteobacteria bacterium
CCTTGATGTTGACGTCGATCATCCGATCCCAGTCGTCCACCTTCAGCCGCTCCAGCGGCGAATGCGGCATCACGCCGGCGTTGTTGATGATGGCGTCGATGCGGCCAAAGTGCTGCACGGCGGTATCGACCAGGCGCTGTACGTCGGCGCGGCGGGTCACGTCGGTGGGCACGGCCAGCGCCTGGCCGCCGGCGCGAGTGATGTCGTTCACCAGCGCGTCGAGGCGGCTTTGCCGTCGTGCTCCCAGCACGACTTTCGCACCTTGTGCAGCCAAGTGCCGCGCTGCGGCTTCGCCCAGCCCGCTGCTGGCGCCGGTGATGACGATGACTTTTCCAGTGATGTTGTTTTGAGTCATGGTTGGTTCCTTTCCATAGAACAACCTGTCGGTGTTTGCAGGGGCGGCAGGACGCCGCTCCGCGTTTCAAATCGCTCCGAGAAAATCCGCCTTGCCGACCGGCACGCCGTTATGGCGCAGGATGTTGTACGCGGTGGTGATGTGAAAATAAACATTCGGCAACGAATGCCGCAATAAGAACACATCGCCGCGCATCGGTTTGTCTCGACGCGGCAAACGAATCTCGCGGGTTTCGCAGTCGGCAAAGGCCGCTGCCTTCACGGTCTTCAAGTACGCGATGGTTTTGGCAATGCGTTCTTGCAATTCGGGAAAACTGTTTTCCTTGTCTTCAAAGCTCGGCGGCTCTTGCCCGGTTAAGCGCGCGGCGCAGCCCTTGGTCATGTCGCTGACCAATTGCACTTGCCGCTTCAGCGGAAACATGTCGGGGAACAGCCGCGCTTCCAGCAACACGCGCTCTTCGATTTTGCGTTCGGCGCAGTACGCCACGGCTTTATCGAGCAGATGCGACAAGTTGTTCAATACGGTGATATTGCTTTCTACAGCCAGTTGGTGATACGAAATGCTCATGATGTTGACTCCTGGGGTTCGTTCAAAAATTTTATGATATTCCCATTTATGCCGTTAGTGAAGAGGCAAAATCATTTTTTCTTTACCGCATGAGACAATAGCGCCCTTCACCAAAAACCAAAATGCCACTGCCTGTAACAACGGGCGGCGGTTAAACCTTACCAACGCGAACTATGGCTCAATACGTTTACACCATGAACCGTGTCAGCAAAACCGTGCCGCCGAAGCGGCAGATTTTGAAAGACATTTCCCTCTCTTTTTTCCCGGGCGCCAAGATCGGCGTGCTCGGTCTCAACGGCGCCGGTAAATCCACGCTGCTGAAAATCATGGCCGGAATCGACCGGGAGATCGACGGCGAAGCCGTGCCGATGCCGGGGCTGAGCATTGGCTATCTGCCGCAGGAGCCGCAACTCGATCCGCAGCAAACCGTTCGTCAGGCGGTGGAAGAAGGGATTGGCGGTGTGTTGGCAGCGCAGAAGCGGCTGGAAGAAGTGTATGCCGAGTACGCCGAGCCGGACGCTGATTTCGACAAACTCGCCAGCGAGCAGGCCGAACTGGAAGCGATCATCGCCGCCGGTAGCGGCGACAGCGCCGAAGCGCAACTGGAAATCGCCGCCGACGCGCTGCGCTTGCCGCCGTGGGACGCCACCATCGCGCAACTCTCCGGCGGCGAGAAGCGCCGCATCGCGTTGTGTCGCTTGTTGCTGTCGAAGCCGGACATGTTGTTGCTCGATGAACCGACCAACCACCTCGATGCCGAATCGGTCGAATGGCTTGAACAATTTTTGTACCGCTTCCCCGGCACCGTCGTCGCCATTACGCACGACCGTTATTTTCTCGACAACGCCGCCGAATGGATTCTCGAACTCGATCGCGGCTACGGCATTCCGTGGAAAGGCAATTACAGCAGTTGGCTCGATCAGAAAGAAGCGCGCTTGGAGCAGGAACAAAAAGCCGAAGACGCCCGCACTCGCGCCATGAAAAAAGAACTGGAGTGGGTGCGACAAAATCCGAAAGGGCGACGAGCGAAAAGCAAGGCGCGCTTGACGCGCTTCGAAGAATTGGCCGATTACGAACATCAAAAACGCAACGAGACCAACGAAATTTTCATCCCGGTTGCCGAGCGACTTGGCAATGAAGTCATCGAATTTTCCAACGTCACCAAGAGCTTCGGTGATCGCGTGTTGATTGACAATCTCAGCTTCAAAGTGCCGCCCGGCGCCATCGTCGGCGTGATCGGCCCGAACGGCGCCGGGAAATCCACACTGTTCAAACTGATCACCGGCAAAGAGCAGCCCGACAGCGGCAAGGTGACCATCGGCCACACTGTCATCATGTCCACTGTCGATCAAACCCGTGAAGCGCTGGAAGGCGATAAGACCGTTTGGGAAGATGTTTCCGGCGGATTGGATTTACTCACTGTCGGCAAATTTGTTTTGCCGAGTCGCGCCTATCTGGGGCGCTTCAATTTCAAGGGCAACGATCAGCAGAAGCTGGTGAAAAATCTCTCCGGCGGCGAGCGCGGCCGTTTGCATCTGGCAAAAATGCTGGCCAACGGCGGCAACGTGTTGTTGCTCGACGAGCCGTCCAACGATCTCGACGTTGAAACCTTGCGCGCGCTCGAAGATGCGCTACTCGAATTTGCCGGCTCGGTGATGGTCATCAGCCACGACCGCTGGTTCCTCGATCGCATTTGTACCCACATCCTCGCCGCCGAGGACGACAGCCAATGGGTTTTCTTCGACGGCAACTATCACGAATACGAAGCCGATAAAGTCAAACGCTTGGGCGAAGAAGGCGCGCGGCCGCATCGGGTGCGGTTCAAGGCGTTGAAGTAGCAGGGAGGGTTTTGCCCATCCCGCGATATTCCGTTCGCCCTTCGACAAGCTCAGGGCGAATGGAATCCATCAGCGTTTTCCTAAGGCTTGGGTGCAGGCGCAGGCGTTTTATCGCCGTTTCCGCTCTTGTTGTCTTTAACGCCGTCGCCCGCTTTCTTCTCCGGCTCCGGTTCATCGAAATGGATGTCGCAAGTCCCGTTGTTGGAGAAAACGTCGTCGTCGTCGGCTTCTTTGCCGCCGAATCCCGATGGCGCGTCGCAACCGACCGATAAGGCGTCATCTTTCTTGGTATCGTCCTTTTTGGCATTGTTCTTTTGGGCGGCGTCTTTCTCGTCTTTATCTTTCCCGTCTTTCGCCTTTTCGTCTTTGCCGTTTTTGTCTTTATCAGCGCCTTCTTTCGTCGCTGTCTTCTTCGGCTCCGGCGCGAGCATCGTTTGAATCGCCTCGGCGCGCGCTTGCAGCGCTTTGCTGTCTTTGACGGTTTTAATCAGCGCCGCCGCTCGCCGATAGTGTTCAATCGCTTGTTGCAAATACAAATCGGCCAGATTGGCGTGCGCAATGGCGTAATCGGGAACGGCGTTTAACGCTTGCTCCAACTCACGTTGCGCCAAATCGTATTCGCCCCTTTTGGCGTACAGCGTCGCCAGATTGTTGTGCGGTTCCGGCAGTTCGGGGTAATCGGCCACCAGCGTCATCAGTTCGCGCTCCGCTTCGCTCTCGCGTCCCAATTCGGTCAGGATGATGGTTTTCAGAAAGCGCGCTTGCGGTTCGCGCGGGCGGTCTTTGTTCATCGCTTCGACGGTCGTCAGCGCGTCTTGCCATTTCGCCGCATCAACTTGCGCGCGCAGGGTTTTCATCTGCGCTTCATACCGCGTCCGCGATTCCGTCGATAATTCAGCCGGAATGGAAGGCACGACCGCCTCGCCGGCCTCAGGCGTGACGGCGGCACTCGGTTCGGCGGCAGCCTTGGGCGTTGTCGCCGGTTCGGCGGCGGCTTCCTGCCCGAAAGCTGTCGGCCACGCCAGCCAGGCGGCGGTCAAAGCAACGCAAGAAAGAGAGAGAAAACGCTGTTTCATACCAAATCCCTTAAGACCAAAAGCGGAGCAAAAATCGCGGGTGCAAACCACTCGCCAGCACCGGAGCATGCAATGGTGAGAGTATAATTGGTCTTTTCTTTTTTAGCTTGTGAAAAAGTAACACATCATGGAAGCCGAACAACTCAATCAAATCGACCACACGCTGTCCGACATCGCCGAGCGCAGCGCCGCGTTACGGAGGTATCTTTGACTTCGATGTCAAAGCTGTCCGACTGAAAATCGTTGACGAAGCGATGCAGAATCCGGCGATCTGGGACGATCCCCAGAAAGCGCAGGAGCTGGGTCGCGAGAAAAAACTGCTGGAAAACGTCGTCGAAACGCTGACGAAGCTGACGCACGACATCGACGAAAGCGCCGAGCTTTTCGAACTGGCGCACGGCGAAAACGACGACGACATGCTGCATTCGGTGCAAACCGATGTCGTCCGGCTGGAAAAAACGGTCGGCGATCTGGAATTTCGCCGGATGTTTTCGAACCCGCTCGACCCCAATAATTGTTTTATCGACATTCAAGCCGGCAGCGGCGGCACCGAAGCGCAGGATTGGGCGTCGATGCTGCTGCGCATGTACTTGCGTTATTGCGAGCGGCGCGGCTACAAAACCGAGGTTCTCGAAGAATCGCCCGGCGAAGTGGCGGGCATCAAAGGCGCGTCGATCAAAGTCACCGGCGATTACGCTTACGGTTATTTGCGCACCGAAATCGGCGTGCATCGGCTGGTGCGCAAGAGTCCGTTCGATTCCAACGCGCGCCGCCACACGTCGTTCTCCAGCGTGTTTGTCTATCCCGAAGTCGATGATTCGATTGAAGTCGAAATCAATCCGGCCGATTTGCGCATCGACACTTACCGCGCTTCCGGCGCCGGTGGTCAACACATCAACAAAACCGATTCCGCCGTGCGCATCACGCACGAGCCGACCGGCATCGTCGTGAGTTGCCAGAACGACCGTTCGCAACACCGCAATCGCGCCGAAGCGATGGCGATGCTGAAAGCGCGGCTGTACGAACTGGAATTGCGCAAGCGGCAAGCCGAGCAGCAAAAACTCGAAGACTCCAAGACCGACATCGGTTGGGGACATCAGATTCGCTCTTATGTGCTCGACCAATCGCGGATCAAGGATTTGCGCACCAACCACGAAGTCGGCAACACGCAAGCCGTGCTCGACGGCGATCTCGACGATTTCATCGCCGAAAGCCTGAAGCAAGGGGTATAAACATTTATTCTTTTTCCGAAACCATCATGACCGACTCCGAACGCTCTGCCGCTTCCACCCCTGCCACCGAGCAGGACGAAAACCAGATCATCGCCGAACGCCGCCGCAAACTCGCGGCGCTGCGCGAACAAGGCATCGCCTTTCCGAACGATTTTTCGCGCGACGCGCTGGCTGCTGATTTGCACGCGCAATACGACGCACTCGATCACGACGCGCTGGAACAAAAAGGCGTTCCGTGCAGCGTTGCCGGTCGGATGATGTTGAAGCGGGTGATGGGCAAAGCCAGCTTCGCCACTCTGCAAGACATGTCGGGGCGCATCCAGCTTTTCATATCCAACGACAACGTCGGCGTCGATATTCACGAAGCGTTCAAACATTGGGACCTCGGCGACATCGTCGGCGCGCAAGGCGTCTTGTTCAAAACCAAAACGGGCGAGTTATCGGTCAAAGTGAAAACACTGCGGTTGCTGTCAAAATCGCTGCGACCGCTGCCGGAGAAATTTCACGGCCTGACCGATCAGGAACAAAAATACCGCCAACGCTACGTCGATCTCATCATGGATACGGCGTCGCGCGACGTATTCATCAAGCGTTCACACATCCTGCGGGCGGTGCGCGAATTCTTCGTCGCGCGCGGCTATCTCGAAGTGGAAACGCCGATGATGCATCCGATTCCCGGCGGCGCTTCGGCGCGTCCTTTCAAAACGCACCACAACGCGCTCGATATGGATTTGTACCTGCGCATTGCGCCCGAACTGTACTTGAAGCGGCTGACCGTCGGCGGACTGGAGCGCGTTTTTGAAATCAATCGCAGCTTCCGCAACGAAGGCATCTCGACGCGCCACAATCCCGAATTCACCATGATCGAATTCTACGAGGCGTATCGCGATTATCACTACTTGATGGATCTCACCGAAACCCTGTTCCGCGAAGTCGCGCAAAAAGTTTTGGGAACGACGACGATCACCTATCAGGGCGACACCATCGACTTGGCGCAACCGTTTGCGCGGCTGACGATGGCCGAAGCGATACATCACTACCATCCGCAACACACGAAAGCCGCGCTCGCCGATCTCGATTACTTGCGGAAAACGCTGGCCGCGCTGGGCATCGAAGCGTTGCCGACCGACGGCTTGGGCGTGTTACAACTCAAACTGTTTGAAGCCGCCACCGAAGAAAAATTGGTGCAACCGACCTTCATCTACGCGCACCCGATTGATGTCTCGCCGCTGGCGCGCGCCAACGACGCCAACCCGGCGATCACCGACCGCTTTGAACTTTTCATCACCCGCCGCGAAATGGCCAACGGCTTTTCCGAATTGAACGATCCCGAAGATCAAGCGGCGCGCTTTCAAGCGCAAGTTGCCGCCCGCAACGCCGGCGACGAAGAAGCGATGTACTACGACGCCGATTACGTTCGCGCGCTCGAATACGGCTTGCCGCCGACGGCGGGGGAGGGCATCGGCATCGACCGCCTCGTGATGCTCCTCACCGACAGCCCGTCGATCCGCGATGTGCTGTTGTTTCCGCAGTTGAAGCGGGAGTAAGTTGTTGAGCAGGGCAATGATGTTATAAGGGCCGACAGCGGCAACATGATTGGGACGCGAAGGTGAGGTTAAGTCGTTGAGACGGATGGCGTTGCTTCGCTCAGCGCAGGCATCGACGTCAAGAATCAAGGACTCCATGACTTGCCGTCATTCCCGCGAAGGCGGGAATCCAACTTCGTAGCTCTGACTTTTGGATAAACCGTGAACAAACCCCGTCGCCCTTCGACAAGCTCAGGGCGAACGGGATAAGCAGCGGCAAGATACCGCTCCTATTACTTGCTGATAAATTCTCCGCTGCCGCAATCGACCCGACGGATCGGGTAAATCACTTTGCGGTCGGCGCCGTTCAGTTTTCCTTCGATGGTGATGTACATCCAGCCGCTTGTCGCTTTGCGGTAGGAAACGGTTTTCGGGAAAGTATCTTCGACGTTGGTGAAGGTGTAAACCGTATCGTCTTGTTCGGTGGTTTCGTCGCTCAGTTGGAAACGATGTTCTTTTTCGTCGGGAACAGCGATGACGTAATGCACTTTATCGTCACGAATTTCCATCCGCAGGAATTGGTAGTCCTGCGTTTTGTTGCCGAGGACGGTGTGGCTGGCGCCCAGCATCATGTCGCCGCGCAGCGGCAACCAGTGTTCCTGATAATCACGATGATTGACGGCGCCTTTCCAGCAGCCTTCAAGCCACGCCAGTGATTTCAACGGGCCACTGGCCTCTGGTTTCGCTTCCGTCGTGGGGCTGACGTCGGCGGCGGTTGGCGGCTTGGTGTTGTCTTCTTTGGGCGGCGCTTGCACACAGGCGCCGAGCAAGAGGATCGGCAACAGTAAAGAGGCGTTTTTGAAGAACGGGAAAGTAAAATACGAAAGCAATTTCATCATGATTTCCTGTGGGGGTTGTTGCGGAGAAGAAACGGGGCATTGCCCCGTTTCTGTTTCTGTCTGGTGCTTAGAAAGAATAGGTGAATTGTAATGATGTCACAGTGGCGTAATCGTTGAAGTGGCCGGAGAGAGTGCCGTTGGCCAGCGCGTTGCCGCCGCTGTCGTTGATCGGCGCGTTCTTGGCGAACAGGTAAGCAAAGCCGAGATCGATTTTCATTTGCTTGTTGAACGCATATTGGCCGCCGATGCTTACCCAGTAGCGGTCGGCGTCGGGCAAGCGCGGCGTCCGGTAAGCATCACGAACCGGCGATTGGTCGTAAGCAAGGCCGGAGCGCAACAACCACTGTTCGTTAAAGCGATAATTGCCGCCGACAGAGAAGCGCCAAGTGTTCTTGAACCACTCCGGTGTGCTTTGCAGCACGGAACCGTCGCTGCGGGTGAAGGTCAGTTCCTTGAGCGACGACCAGCCGGTCCATTGAATGTCGGCCATCAAGTCGAGCTGCGGCGACAATTGCTTGAAGAGCGACAGGTTGGCGGTTGCGGGCAGCGTGATGTCGGATTTGATTTTTCCGTTGGAGAGAACGCTGTTCACGCCGTTGGCAAGGCTGCCGACGATGGGCGCCAGCGCGGCGGGAACGTCGTCGAGCGACGGGTTATCAAACGTGACCACGCCGTCGATCTTGTGTTTGACCTCAGAGCGGTAAGCCAGCCCGACGCGCGTAGTCGGATCATATTCGTAGAGGAGGCCGGCGTTCCAACCCCAAGCGTCGTTGTGTCCTTTGACGTTGGAGTAGCTGTCGAGACCGCCGGTAGCACCCATGATGGTGGGGATCATATTGGCAGGCAAGGCTCCGGCGGCAGCGGCAGATTGCGCCGCCGAACCGATCGCCGCCGAGTAGTTGACGGCGCTGGAGAAGCGCGCACGCACGTATTGCCAGTTGACGCCCAAGCCTAAACTCAACTTGTCGGTGGCTTTGAATGAAAGGGCTGGGTTGACGTTGACCGTTTCAACTTCCGAGCGCAGCGCCAGATAGCGTCCCGCCCACGAATTGTTGTAATCGGTTGCCAGACCGAACGGCGAACCGACGCCCAGTCCCGCGACCCAACGGTCGTTGATCGGAACGGCGACGTAGAAGTTGCCGAGGAGATTGACATCGCCGGCGTCGCCGCCTTCGTTGCCCCGCGGTTGGCTGAGCGCCGCTTGCGAATCTCCATTCTTGAACGTCATCGACGGGATAGCAACGTGCATCGCGCCGACGATTTGCGCGGATTTTCGCAACGACAGCGTTGCCGGATTGTAGTACATCGACGACGCATCGGCGCCTTCCGCCGCCCCCCCCGCGAAAGCGTTGCCTAAACCGCTGGCGCTCTGTTCTTGCAAAGCGAAAGCTGCCGCTTGAGCTTGTGTGCACATCCCCCCGAATCCGGTAGCAACAGCAACAGCCAGTGCAATTTTTCCCAGATGTGTTTTCATGGTCTTCCTTTTAAAGTCAATTGACGAGAATTTATAACTCATGATGCCTTTTTTCTTCGCCACGCGCGCTCGGTCGAAGCGGGCGGTGGCGTCGATTCTTGCGCTGTTTCACGCAATTCACGACGAAGAACTTTACCGATGGTGTTCTTCGGAAGTTCTTCGCGGAACTCTACTTGTCGCGGCAATTTGTATCCAGCCAGATTGGCGCGGCAGAATTTGATCAATTCTTCAGCGGTCAACGTCGGACTGCGCTTGACGACGAAAAGTTTGACCACTTCACCGGCGCGCTCGTCGGGGACGCCGATGGCCGCACATTCGAGCACGCCCGGATGGGTCATGGCGACAGCTTCGATTTCGTTTGGATAAACGTTGAAGCCCGACACCAGAATCATGTCCTTCTTGCGATCGACAATCGAGAACTGTCCGCGTTCATCCATCACTGCCATGTCGCCGGTTAAAAAGAAACCGTTAGCGGTTTTGGCGCGCTCGGTTTCATCGGGACGCTTCCAGTAGCCTTGTGTGACTTGCGGGCCGCGAATGCAAAGCTCGCCGACTTCGCCGGCGCCAACGTCTTTGCCGTTCTCGTCGAGCAGCATGATTTCGGTGGACGGTAGCGGCATGCCGATGGAGCCGACGCTGTTGGTATCGAGGCGCGTGATGATGGCCGCCGGTGAGGTTTCGGACAAGCCGTAACCTTCCGACAACGGCTTGCCGGTCACTTCCTGCCAGCGTTGCGCCGTGGCCGGGTTCAGCGCCATCGCGCCGCCCAGCGAAATGCGCAGTTTGGAAAAATCGAGTTTGCGAAAATCGGAATTGTTGAGCAGGGCGTTGAACAACATGTTGACGCCGGTGATGATGGAAAATTTGTAGCGGCTGATTTCGCGCACCATTTTGGGGATGTTACGCGGGTTGGTGATGAGCACGCTTTCGGCGCCGATCACCATCATCAGCAAGCAGTTGGCCACCATCGAAAAGACGTGATACAACGGCAGCGGCGTAATCATGATTTGCCGCTCGTCGAGATTGAGGAACGGTTTGACCCACGCCAACACTTGCGTCAAATTGGCGACGATGTTGCCGTGCGTCAGAATGGCGCCCTTGGAAACGCCGGTGGTGCCGCCGGTGTATTGCAGAAAAGCGATGTCAGCGGTGTTCGTCTCGGCTGGTTCCATCTTCATGCGCCGGCCGCGATTCAAAACGTCGGTGAAATGAACCGCGTTCGGCAGGGAAAAAGATTCCACCTTTTTCATCAGATGCCGCAGCGCGAAGTCGATGAACAAGCCCTTGAAGCCCATTTCTTCACCGATGGTGGTGAGAATGACCCGACGCACCTGGGTTTTTTCGAGAACTGTTTCCAGCGTGTGCGCGAAATTCTCGGCGACGACGATCATCTCCGCGCCCGAATCGTTCAACTGATATTGCAATTCGCGCGCCTTGTAGAGCGGATTGACGTTGACGACGATAGCGCCGATGCGCAACAAGCCGAACAAGCACACCGGATATTGCAGGATGTTCGGCATCATCAACGCCACCCGCGAATTCTTGGTGATCCCCTCCGACTGCAACCAGGCGCCGAACGCGGCGGAAAGTTCATTGAGCCGACGGTAAGTGATGGTGTGTCCCATGCAGGAATATGCGGGACGATCAGCGTACTGCTCGATGCAGCGGTCGAACAGTTTGGTAATCGACAAAGAGGGGTCGATCTCTACCGTTACCGGCACGCCCTCTGGATAATGCTCAAGCCAAATCGGTTTCATAAATGCTCCTGCGTCCCCCTGATTACGCGAGTTGCCATGCGTGTATCTCTGTTTACATTACGGCTATTGCCACGGTCTTGATTTGGGAGTGGATTGTACACGCAGGTGCACACCTTACCACCGGAACGAGGTGAAAAACAAGAACGTCGAAGTAGGGGTATTCCCCCTTTTTTTCGGCGTGTCATGGCACTTGATAGCGTAAATAAGCCATGTTATTCGACAGAAGCAAGGGAATTGATCGCAATTAGAAGGAAATGCCTGTGGTTATAGCGGTCGCTTATTTTGAAATTTCGGCGTCAAAGCCGGCATCTTCGATGGCGACGACAAGCGCGGCGGGCGCGATTTGCGCGTTGTCGTAGCGTACGGTAGCGCATTTGTCATTGAGCGATACGGTGACATCGGCAACGCCGGACATGGCCTTCAAGGCGTGGGTTACGCTGGCAACACAGCCCTGACAAGACATTCCTTCAACGTGAAAAGTGGTGGTGGCAAGACTCATCTGAAATCCTTTCTTTTGAAAAAACGATGCAAAGCGCAAGAAAAACAACGCGCCGACAGCGATATTTTAGAGCAGTTTGGAAAGATCTTTTGTGAAGAGCAGAACCCCCCGCTTACGCGGGTGCCCCTCCCGAAAGGGGGCTTTCAAAATTCCCCTCTTTGGAGGGGTGGGTGCCGCAGGCGGACGGGTGGTCAAGAGGCGGGTTTTGCTGCGGGCGGCGGAATACACGGCTCTTTCTCACAAACAAAAGGAGCGGGTTTGAAACCCGTTCCTTGTATTATTGCTTCGTCTGGAAGTGTACACTTGCACAGACTTCACACATAGGTAACACATGAGCCAAGACATGGATAATACTTTTGTCGTCATCTTTGGAGATAGGGAGCGGCGATGCCTTGGAAGGAGCAAACAGTGATTGAGCTGCGCAGAGAGTTGGTCATGTTGGTGCGTCAGGAAGGGGGTAACCTCAGCCAGCTATGCGAGTGTTACGAAGTTAGCCATAAAACGGGCTACAGGTTACAGGTGGCTCTCCCGTGTCCAAGAAGGAGGCAGGGAGGCTTTGAGTGATCGGTCACGTCACCCGCATCAGGTTCCCCGGCAAAGTCCGCCGTTTCTGGAAGATGCTGTATTGAGTGTGCGCGACGCCCATCCGGCGACTTCAGCCACCGCTTGACGGTGTTGCGCGACAAACAACACTGCCGCGAAATATCCGAGATCGATAGCCCTTGCCGATAACACAGCCGCCGTACCTTGCCTAATTGCTTCATGGTGATCACTCCTGTCTCTCCTGCTCAAAAAGTGAGCAGGCGGATTGAACACCCTGGTCAATTTTGCTTGCGCATCACCCCGCTTTTATGGTCAATTTTCAA
>WRFN01000029.1 GCA_009778785.1 Betaproteobacteria bacterium
TTACGATTGTCGATCGTTGCATCTTACGTGAACGGGCAGACAAAAGCAACACGATTTTGCGAATGTCGTAGCATGTTTGTCACTGACTGAGGGGCGCTTCCCAACCCATTTTTACGAATACCTGAATTTTGAAGCTGCCGCCGGGGTGGTGGTTTTCGTGCTTGATGTAAATGTTGGCGCCGATCAGATCAGAAAGATTTTTATAATAAGTGAGCTGCGTCGGTATTATGTGCTGATAAACGACTTTTTCAGCCCTCAATACTTCTTCAAGAGATATGGGAACATCTTTAAGCAGATCAGCCATCATTTGGCTCCTAAAAATATAACATTGCAGAATAAAACACTCGTTATGCCCGAACAAAAACAAGATCAAAAACATCATGCCCCAAACGCAAACCGCGCGTTTCGAATTTCGTTTGTGGTCGGGAAGCGGGACGGGGCGCGAAACGCGCGACGGTGTTTTTGAGCAGCGGTTCAGCGATCAGCGCGGCCAACACTTCTTCGGCGTATTCCGCCCAATCGGTGGCGACGTGCAGATAACCGCCGAGGGATAAGCGTAGCGCCAGTTCGTGCACAAACGACGCTTGCAACAAACGGCGCTTGTGATGTTTTTTCTTCGGCCAGGGATCGGGAAAAAAAACGTGAATTCCGGCAAGCGAGGTCGGCGCGATCATGTGCTCGATCACCTCAACGGCGTCGTGCTGAATGACGCGCAAGTTGGTCAGTTGCGCTTTTTCAATTTTTTGCAGAAGGCTGCCAACGCCCGGGCTGTGCACTTCGAGCGCGATGAAGTTTTGTTCGGGATGCGCGGCGGCGATGTGCGCGGTGGTCTCGCCCATGCCGGAACCGATTTCAAGAACGGTTGGCGCAGTGTTGTGAAACACCGCGGCGAAATCCAGCAGCGCATGGTTGAAGGGCAAGCAAAAGGAAGCGCTCAGTGTTTCGATGGCGTGCTGTTGCCCCGGGGTGATTCGACCCTGGCGAAGGACGTAGCTGCGGATGGAACGGTGAGGCGTTTCGGGCATCAGGGTCAGGAGTCAAAGGTCAGAAAGCAGGGATCAGCGGGCGCTAACGCTAAAAGGTTTCTCCGCTCCCACTCCGTCGGGGCGCCCTCTCCCACAAGCGGGAGAGGGGAAATTCTGGTTCCTGCTTACTTGCACACGCACACCAGATGGCGGTCACCGTAAACATTGTCGATGCGCGCCACCGGCGGCCAGTATTTATCGGTTTTCAGCGACGCCAGCGGATACGCTGCTTGTTCACGCGAGTACGCATGCGACCATTGATCGGCGCAAACCATCGCAGCGGTGTGCGGCGCGTTCTTCAGCGGATTGTCGCGCTTGTCCATCGCGCCGTTTTCAATCGCGCGAATTTCTTCGCGAATGGCAATCATCGCCGCGATGAAGCGGTCGAGTTCGGCCTTCGATTCGCTTTCGGTTGGTTCGACCATCAGCGTACCGGGCACCGGAAAGCTCATCGTCGGCGCGTGAAAACCGTAATCCATCAAACGCTTGGCGACATCTTCGGCTTCAATGTCGGCGCTTGCCTTGAGCGGGCGAAGATCGAGAATGCATTCGTGCGCGACGTGACCATCGGCGCCAACATAAAGCACGGGATAGTGTTCTTCCAATTTTCGCGCGATGTAATTGGCGGCAAGAATGGCCGCTTCGCTGGCGGCGGCGAGGCCGTCCGGCCCCATCATCGCCAGATACATCCACGAGATCGGCAGAATCGACGCGCTGCCGAACGGCGCTGCCGAAACCACATGTGCGGCGTTGCCAAACAAGCGATGCCCCGGCAGGAACGGCGCGAGATGTTTTTTGACGCCGGTCGGGCCGACGCCGGGGCCGCCGCCGCCGTGCGGAATCGCAAACGTTTTGTGCAGGTTCAAGTGCGAAACGTCAGCGCCGAAATCGCCGGGCGCCGCCAGCCCGACCATCGCGTTCAGGTTGGCGCCGTCGATATACACTTGTCCGCCGCAGCGGTGAACGATTTCGCAGGCTTTGCGAATCGCCGTTTCAAACACGCCGTGCGTTGACGGATAAGTGATCATCGCGGCGGCCAAAGTGCTGGCGTGTTCGGCGGCGCGCGCTTCGAGATCGGCGAGGTCGATGTTGCCGTCGCTGTCGCAGCGAACGGCGACGACTTGCATGCCCGCCATGTGCGCCGACGCCGGATTGGTGCCGTGCGCCGACGCCGGAATCAGGCAGATGTTGCGCTGCGCGTCGCCGCGCGAAGCGTGATAGGCGCGAATCGCCAGCAATCCGGCGTATTCGCCTTGCGCGCCGGAATTGGGTTGCAACGAGAACGCATCGTAGCCGGTGATGGCGCACAAACGTTGCGATAAATCGTCGATCAGCAGTTGATAACCTTGCGCCTGCTCGCGGGGCGCGAACGGGTGCAACTCAGCGAACTGCGGCCAGGTGATCGGCAACATTTCGCTGGTCGCGTTCAACTTCATCGTGCATGAGCCGAGCGGAATCATCGTGCGGTCGAGCGCCAAATCCTTGTCGGCGAGGCGACGCAAGTAGCGCAACATTTCGGTTTCGGTGTGATAACGATTGAAAATGGGTTGTTGCAAATAAGGCGTTTTGCGTTGCAGCGACGACGGGATGGATTCAACGTGATGGCTGAGCGCGGCGCGCAAAGTCTCTTTGGCTACGGCCAGTTTTTCTTTCGACAGCGCGAACGAAAACGCTTCGAGAATGGCTTCGAGATCGGCGACGGTGGTGGTTTCGTCGAGCGAAATGCCCAGCGCGCTGGAGTCGATCTCGCGGAAATTCATGCCGAGTTTGCGGGCGTTGGCGTGAAGGTCGGCCAGCTCGCCGCCGCCGGGCGTGATCGTCAGCGTGTCGAAGAAAGACGTGTTGACGATGGTGGCGTCGAGTTTGATCAGCGCCGCTTTCAGCGCGCCGGTGAAATGATGAATGCGCGTAGCGATGGTGCGCAAACCGTGCGGGCCGTGATAAACGGCGTACATGCTCGCCAGCACGGCGAGCAACACTTGCGCCGTGCAGATGTTCGATGTGGCTTTCTCGCGGCGAATGTGTTGTTCGCGCGTTTGCAGCGCCAGACGATAAGCGGGCGCGCCTTGCGCGTCCACCGAAACGCCGACCAGCCGCCCCGGCATCGAGCGCTTCAACGCATCGCGCGTCGCCAGAAAACCGGCGTGCGGCCCGCCGTAACCCATCGGCACGCCGAAACGTTGCGCGCTGCCGACAACGATGTCCGCGCCCCAAACGGCGGGCGCTTCGATCAAGGTCAGCGCCAGCAAATCGGCGGCGACGATCAGCTTGCCGCCGCGCGCGTGAACGGCGTCGGCGAGCGCGGCGTAATCGTGCAAGCCGCCGTCGGCGGCAGGGATTTGCACCAGTGCCGCGAAAGCGTCAGTGTTTGCTGCGGCTGACGCCGGGCCGACGACGACGCGAATGCCCATCGGCGCGGCGCGCGTCAGAATCACATCGCGTGTTTGCCGAAACACATCGTCGGCAACGAAAAAGGTGGTGGATTTCGAGGTGCCCGCCCGCATCGCCAGCGTCATCGCTTCGGCGGCGGCAGTCGCCTCGTCGAGCATCGAAGCGTTGGCGATGTCCATGCCGGTCAAGTCGCAAATCATCGTTTGAAACGTCAAGAGCGCTTCCAATCGCCCTTGCGAAATTTCCGGTTGATACGGCGTGTACGCGGTGTACCAAGCCGGATTTTCGAGAATGTTGCGCAACAATACGGCGGGCATGTGCGTGCCGTAATAACCCTGACCGATAAAAGATTTCATCAGCACATTTTTGTTCGCAATCGCGCGCAACAGCGCCAGCGCTGTTTCTTCACTGAGCGCCGGCGGCGCCAACAGCGGCGCTTTGTTGCGAATGTTTTTGGGAACGGCGGCGTTGATTAACGCGGCGCGCGACGGCGCGCCGATGACGGCGAGCATTTCGGCTTGTTCGGCAGCGGTGGTGCCGATGTGACGGTGGGCAAAGGCAGTGTGAGACATGGGCATGGCCTCGTGATGTTTTGAAAACGAACGATGAAGTAAAAAACGAAAGGAAAGAGCGCGAAACTCAGCCGATTTCCTTCGCGTAAGCGGCGGCATCGAGCAGCGCGTCGAACGCTTTTGCATCCGCGGGCTGAAGCCGGAACAGCCAGGCATCGTAAGCGTTTTGACTAATGAGTTCCGGCGAATTTTTCACCGCTTCGTTCTGCGCGGTGACGACGCCGGCAACCGGCGCGTAAACATCGGATGCCGCCTTCACCGATTCGACGACAGTGCAGGCTTCGCCTGCCGCCAGTGTGCGGCCCACTTCGGGCAATTCGACAAAGACGAGATCGCCGAGCGCTTCTTGTGCGTGATCGGAGATGCCGACGGTCAACGTGCCGTCGGCTTCGCGGCGAATCCACTCGTGACTGGCGGTGTATTTAAGATCGGAAGGGATGTGGCTCATGATGAAAATCCTTTGTCGAAAAAATAAGGGAAGCTGAAAAAGATTAAAAAACGATGGTGCGAAGCGTTTGCGCCTTCCACTGGTGAGAGAAAGCGGCCGAAGGGCGGGAGAGAGAAAACACGCATAAAGAAAAACATTTTCAAATTCAGTTCGCTCTAAACAGCAATCAAAATTTTGCCCTGCTTGGCAAACGGCGGTTTGACGACGCGCGCCTTCAACTGTTTGTCGCGCACGGCCACCACCACGGTGTCGCCTTCTTGCACTGCGCTCGGCACGCGCGCTAGCGCAATCGCGCGACTGAGTGTCGGGCTGAACGTGCCGCTGGTGATTTCGCCGTCGCCGTGATCGGTGTGAACCGTTTGATGTGCGCGCAGCACGCCGCCGCTGTCGAGAAGCAACAAGCCGACGAGTTGGCGCGTCGGCGGTTGCGCCAACAGCGCGGCCTTGCCGACGAAATCGCGCGCGGTGTCTTTGAAATCCACTGTCCACGTCAGGCCGGATTCGAGCGGCGACACGGTTTCGTCCATGTCTTGCCCGTAGAGATTCATACCGGCTTCGAGCCGCAAAGTATCGCGGGCGCCGAGGCCGCACGGGCGCACGCCGACGGCGCTGAGTTTTTGCCAGAGCGCCACAATCGCTTCGTGCGGCGCGATGATCTCGAAGCCGTCCTCGCCGGTGTAGCCGGTGCGAGCGATGAAAAACGCAGTGTCGGCACAGGTGACGCTTGCCGCCGAAAAAGGTTTCAGTTCGGCGGTCGCCGCGCGGGTTTCCGGCAGCACTTGCCAAACGCGCTCGCGGGCGTTCGGCCCCTGCACGGCGAGAATGCCGAGATCGTGGCGACGGTGAATCGTCAAAGCGGGCGCGTGTTGGGCGCGAAGTTGCTTGAACCACGCTGCATCCTTGTCGGCGGTACCGGCGTTGACGACGATTCTGAAAAACGATTCGTCGATAAAATAAACGATCAAATCGTCGAGCACATGGCCGTCGTCGCGCAGCAGACAAGAATAAAGCGCCCGTCCCGGCGTCTTCAATTTTTCAACGTCGTTGGCCAGCGCGAAGCGCAGAAACGCGCGCGCGCCATCGCCTTTCAGATCGAGCACGACCATGTGCGAAACGTCAAACATGCCGACATCGCGACGAACGGCGTGGTGCTCCTCGATTTGCGAGCCGTAATGGATCGGCATATCCCAGCCGCCGAAATCCACCATTCGCGCCGACGCTTCCCGGTGCAGAAGATTCAAAGCAGTTTTTTTGAGCACGGTTACCCCTTCAAGGCGACGCGGGAGAAAAAAGCAAAGCTTAAAGGCATCGCCGCAAGCTGTCAAAATGCAGCGCCGTATAATAAGCGGAAGGGACTCCAGCGGCGTAATCAAACAGGCATGAAACGAATCAAACGATGGCTCAAATGGGGCGTTTTGTGGCTGCTTCTGGCCGGATTTCTCTACCTTTGCTGGCTTTTCGCGCAAGTGGTCTGGTGGAATTATGCCGACCCGCGCGAAACCGCAGTCATGGCCGAACGCTTGGCGGCGATGAAAGAAAAGAACCCGAAGGCGACCTTGCGGCAAACTTGGGTGCCATATGAACGGATCTCAAGATCGCTGAAACTCGCCGTTGTGGCCGCCGAGGATGATCGCTTTCTCGATCACAGCGGCTTTGATTGGGACGGAATGACGCAAGCGCTGGAAAAAAACCTGAAGCGCGGCAAAACCGTCGCCGGCGGCTCAACCATCAGCCAGCAACTCGCCAAAAATTTGTTCCTGTCGTCCCGCCGCAGCTACATGCGAAAAATCGAAGAAGCAATCATCACCGTGATGATCGAAACCGTGTGGAGCAAGAAACGGATTCTGGAAGTGTATTTGAACGTCGCCGAATGGGGAGACGGTATCTTTGGCGCCGAAGAAGCCGCCCGCACCTATTACGGCATCAGCGCCGCGCAACTGGACGACACACAGGCGGCGCGGTTGGCGGTGATGCTGCCCAACCCGCGCCACTACCAAAAAAGCTTCCCGCCGCGTCTCGAAGCGCACGCGCAACGGATCGAAAAAAGAATGCAGGCGTCGGAGGCGCCGTAGGCAGGAGCCGGGGATTGGGTAACGCTTGCGCCATCATGTTTCCCTTCAACCACCCCGTCCGCCTGCGGCGCCCACCCTCCACCGGAGGGGAATTGAATCCGGCGCAAACGGAAGATGGCGGGCGGCAGAATGCCGCCCCGAAGGAAAGAAAACCCCGTTGCTGCCCTTCCTTGCGACGGTGGCATAAACGCGCTTATAATGCAAAAAGGTAAGTGCCTGCTTCGTTTGTTTGCCACTGGCGTCGCAAAAAGCGCCCGAGGCGGCAAATTTTTCTAACCCCGAACTTTTCCCCCTGAAAAGGAGAGCACCATGAACCGTTTTTCGTTTCACCTCCTGAGCGGCGCTGTTCTGGCTTTCGTTTTTTCACTCTTTACGGCGCCGGTTCTGGCGCAAGAAACATTTGCCTATCCCAATGATTTTCCTCCGAGGGTACTGCAAACGGTTGGGGATCTTCAGAGAATACCTAATTCTGTTGCGCCTGTCGGCAGCGATACCGGCAAGAGCGTTAGCCTTTCGGATAACAGCGTGATGCTCAATAGCGGTACGGTGGGATCCATTCTTGGCGCAGTCAACTATATGGATCATTCGTCCACCGTTACAGGTTCTGGTGTGCTCATCTACAATGATTCAGACGCTGTTACCGGCAATCGAGTGACGATCAACGGCGGCGCGGCAAGTGGGGTTTACGGAGGAGACGCTAGGGCAACAATCTCGAATCAAGTCGTTATTAATGGGGGCTCTTTGGGCAAGGTCGTTGGCGGAAGTGGGGAGATAGCTAAAGACAATAGCGTCGTTATCAGTGGCGGCACGGTAAACTCGGTTTACGGAGGTATTGGTTCGGGCGCAACAACAGGCAACAGTGTTGTTATCAGTGGCGGCACGATAGGCGATGTTTATGGGGGATACACAGCCAATCTGATGTATTCGTTTGCTACAAATAATAGTGTCACGATCAGTGGCGGCACGATAAAAGGGCAGATTTGTGCTGCATACGCTTTTACCACAGGACCGGCAAACGACAACACCATAACCATTCTCGGCACACCCTCTTTTGGGGCTGGCGTTTCGCTCTATGGACATTGCAACAACGCGTATGGGGGAACGCTCAGAAACACGCTGAACCTTCATTCAGTCGGTTTGGCGGTGAGCACACTGGCCTACTTCCAGAATTTGAATTTCTATCTGCCTGTTGCCTTGCCGGCGAGCGGCGCGATGTTGACCGTTACGAGCATGGCGGACCTTACCGGCGTGACGAAGATCAATGTAAGTCTTGACGGCGCAAGTTCAACCCTGCAAACCGGGGATCAATACATTCTGATAAAAGCGAAAGCGCTTGCCTTGGCAGACAGCTTTCAGCCGGCCTCCGGTTTTGTTGGTGGTTATGCCTACACCGTACAGGTGGAGGGCACCAATCTCGTGTTGACCATCGGCGATAAGCAGCCCGTTCCCACTCGCGACTACACCGGTCAATGGTTCAATGTGAGTGAAGACGCTTGGGGCTTGTCGGTCTTCCAGAACTTCCCCGGAAAGCCGCGCTATATCTTCATTCCGTGGTTCACTTACGACAGTTCGGGCAAAGCGGCGTGGCTCATCTTTGAGGGCGATAACTGGACAGCCGACGATACGATGACGGCGGATGTGTACCGTTATACAGGGCCGAAATGGGGAACCACGCCCTACGACAACAGCAAGGTGGCCAAAACCAAAGTAGGAACGGCGACGCTGACGTTCACGTCGGAGACAGCGGCGCACTTTGAGTATACGGTTGACGGGTCCAGCCGGAGTGTGGATTTGCAGAAGTTGCAGTGATCGGTATCAGACTCCCTCTTCCGCAAGGGGAGAGGGAAGCGGTTGCCGTAGGGGCGGCATCCCCCGCCTTCGCGGGGGCAGGCTCTGCCCGCCGCGGTTTCGCCGATGGCGCGCATGGGGCGGCATCCTGCCGCCTGCGGCGATGGATGAACGGACTGGATTCCCGCCTTCGCGGGAATGACGACCCTCCCCTCTCGTAGGAGCGGCATTTTTGATTTGCCGTAGGGGCGGCATTTTTGCGTAGGGGCGGCATCCTGCCGCCTTCGCCGCCCTTGCCGTCATTCCCGCGTAGGCGGGAATCCAGCCCGCCCACCCACATTAATGCCTTCATTCCTGCCGCCTTCGCCGTCGGCAGGCGTGTCCACGTCGTGCTCTTTTCCTCTCTCCCCTTGTGGGAGAGAGGCCGGGAGAGAGGGGAATGCAACACAACGAAAAACCACCCCCTCTCCCTTTATCCCTCTCCCACAAGGGGAGAGGGATTGGAGGATGCCGTCATTCCCGCGCACGCGGGAATCCAGCCCACCCACATTATTTTTTCGTTGTCGTTGAAGGTACGACAGGCGCGTCGTTGCGTTGCAGGCGGCAGAGCCTGCCCCCGCGCACGCGGGAATCCAGCCCACCCACATTATTTTTTCGTTGTCGTTGAAGGTACGACAGGCGCGTCGTTGCGTTGCAGGCGGCAGAATGCCGCCCCTACGATGCCTTCGCGGGAATGACGGCATGGGCGCGTAGCCGCGTTGCAGGCGGCAGAGCCTGCCCCCGCGAAGGCGGCAGGATGCCGCCCCTACGATATGAACAAAAGCCTGACACGCCGCCAACAGACATCCCACCGAAAAGCATTCTGCCGCCTGCGCCTTCGGTCAATTTTCCGGCTTTGAATCAGGCCAGCGCAGATGGACGCCGTGCGTCGCCGCCAGCGCCGCCAGATCGGCCTCGGTGTCGATGTCCAGCGTGCAGCGCGGGTGCGGCATCGGCAATTCCAACACCTGCGCGGGATGAGCGCGCCGCCAGTCCCGCACGCCCACGGACGCGGGTTGCTGCGCCAGCCAGCGCCGCAGTGCGGTTCCAAACACCAGCGGGTGGCCAGGCTGCCCCTGATAGGTGGGCACCACCAGTTCGATCCCCGGCGGGCGCGCAGACCAGGCGTGCAATACCGCGCCGATGTCCTCGCCTTGCAGCAGCGGCTGATCGGCCAGCAGCACCATGATGGCGGATACCGGCGCGGCGCGCGCCTCTATCCCTCCCCCTTCGTAGGGGCGGCATCTTGCCGCCTGCAACGTTTTTGATTCAGAAACCACCCCCTCTCCCTCTATCCCTCTCCCACAAGGGGAGAGGGATTGATCGGCTCCTCCGACATCACATACGCGGGAGAGGCGTTGGAGGATGCCGTCATTCCCGCGCACGCGGGAATCCAGCCGTGCCAAACGACGCGCCAGCGTCGAGTGAAACCACCCCCTCTCCCGACGCTTCGCGCCACCCTCTCCCACGAGGGGAGAGGGGTTGACGCCGATGGCAGGCGGCAGAATGCCGCCCCTACGGCCACCCTCTTCCCTCTCCCACAAGGGGAGAGGGGTTGACACCAATGGCGGGCGGCAGAATGCCGCCCCTACGGCCACTCTCTCCCCTCTCCTCTCGTAGGGACGACATCCCCCAATCCCTCCCCCTTCGTAGGGGCGGCATCTTGCCGCCTGCAGCGTTTTTGATTCAGAAACCACCCCCTCTCCCTCTATCCCTCTCCCACAAGGGGAGAGGGATTGATCGGCTCCGACATCACATACGCAGGAGAGGGATTGATCGGCTCCGACTTCGCATACGTGAGAGAGGCGTTGGAGGATGCCGTCATTCCCGCGCACGCGGGAATCCAGCGGCCCATTCCCTCTCCCCTTCGTAGGGGCAGCATCCCCCGCCTTCGCGGGGGCAGGCTCTGCCGCCTGCAGCGTTTTTGATTCCGACTCAAACCGCGCCAGCGCGCAGCGCAGCGACGCGCCCGTGCCGTCCTGCGGCGCGGGGTTGCGCACCCATTCCAGCCGAACGTGCGCGGGCAGGCTGGCGCGCGCCCGTTCCAGCACTGGCTCGAAAGCGGCGGCGTGTTGCCCCAGCACCACCACGATGCGCCGCAACCCCGCATCGGCCAGCAGGTCGATCTGGCGCGCCACCAGCGGCTGCCCATCGCGTTCGAGCAGTCCCTTGGGTTTGAAGCCGACACGGCTGCCGTCGCCCGCCGCCAGAATGACGGCAGCCATGTCGCCGACGGCGATGTTGTCCGCCATGTTTATCCGGCCACGCCGTTCTTGGCGGCCAGCACTTCGGCCATGATGCTGACGGCGATCTCAGGCGGCGTCTTGCTGCCAATGTGGATCCCGACCGGCCCGTGCAGGCGCTGGAGGCTTTCCGCCGTTTGCTCGAAGTGCTGGATCATGCGCTGGCGGCGCGCGGCATTGTTGCGGCGGCTGCCGATGGCGCCGATGTAGAAA
>WRFN01000030.1 GCA_009778785.1 Betaproteobacteria bacterium
GCACAAACACGGCATCGTGCTCGGCAATCTGGTCGGCCTGATCGACGCCGATTATCAGGGGCCGCTGATGGTGAGTTGCTGGAATCGCGGCGATACGATATTCACACTGCAACCGTTCGACCGACTGGCGCAACTCATCATCGTGCCGGTGCTGCAACCTGAGTTTGTCGTTGTTGATGCATTCGAAGAAAGCGTACGCGGTGAAGGCGAGTTTGGAAGTAGCGGGAGGTAGGATCGACCGCGGCGAGATGAAGTGCAAACCGCCAATCTCCTTCATTGACGCCGTATCTCCGTCAAGATGTCAAAAATGACGTAGAAAAAAGAACGCTTTTGACGTTATTTCTTCAACCGCGACGCCGAAGCGTAAATCCCGATCAGGCACAGCGCCGCGAAAACGGCGCAGGTCAGGCGCAGGCTGGACATGAACGCGGCGTGTTGGGCCGGGGTGATCGTCGCGGCACCGAGGTAAAGGTGAATCCCCAGCGTGGCGATGCCGATACTGAACGATTGGCCGATCAAACGGGCGGTGCCGGTGACGGCGGAGGCAGTGCCGTAAGCGGCTTTATCGACGGAGCTCATGATCATGTTGACGTTGGGCGACGAGAAGATGCCGAAACCGGCGCCGAGCAGCGCCAACAGCGCAGCGAACATGAACCACGAGGTGTTTTCGGTCAAGAAGCACAGGCCGAGCAACGCCAGCGTGACCAACGCCATGCCGACGGTAGCGAGTGAGGCGGGATGAACGCGGTCCGACCAGCGACCGGCCAGCGGCGAGACGAGCGTTTGGATGATCGGCTGCAACACCAGCAGAAATCCCGCGTGTTGCGCGTCGAGGCCGCGCACGTATTGCAGGTAAAGACTGAGCAGAAACGTCGAAGCGGAAGTGGCCGAGTAGTTGATCATCGCGGCGATGGTCGAGAGACGAAAGGCGCGATTGTGGGCAAGCAAATCCAAATTGAACACCGGAAAGCGACAGCGATATTCAAAGCGTACGAACGCGAACGCGGCGATGATGCCGCCGATCAGCAGAATCCAACTGATCGGTTTGGGCAACAGCGAGAAGCCGCAGATCACCGCGAACAACATCAGCGCGTAGAGCGCGGAGCCGGTGAAATCGAACGGTTCGCCGCGCGCTTCCGCCCACTCGTCGCGGATGGCGATGAGCGAGAAAATCACCGCCGTAGCACTGATGAAGCAGCAAGCAACGAAGATGCTGCGCCAGCCGAGATAATGCGTCAGCAAACCGCCGAAAAGAGGGCCGGTCGCCAACGCAAAGTAAACGACGGCGGTGTTGATGCCGAGAACTTTGCCGCGTTGTTGCAGCGGAAAGAGCGCGGTCAGAATCGCCATCGCTGTGCCGAACATCATGGCGCTGCTGACGCCAGTCAGCGCGCGAAACACGATCAGCGACATTGAAGACCAGGCGAGACTGCTCATCAGCGAAAAAAACGCGAAACCGCTGACGCCGATCAAATAAATTTTGCGACGGCCGTACAAATCGCCCAAGCGGGCGGCGGGCATTTGAAACATCGCGCACGGCAACAGATACGCCGATACCATCAGACTCAGCGTGAACACGTTCATATCGAGATCGCGGCCGATCTGCGGCAGCGCCAGATTGAGCGACGAGCCGATGAACGGCACCAGAAACGAAGACAGCGCGATAGCCACTTGCGCCATCGTGGTGTTGCGCGTGGTCATTGCAGTAATTTTTTTAACGCATAAAGTTGGTCGAGCGCTTCGCGCGGCGTCAGTGTATCGGGGTCGACGGCATCGACGGCTTGATACAACGCCGTTTCGCGCGAGGCAGTCGCTGCGGTTTCGACGGGCAAAGGCGCGTCGTGCGTCGGCATCATTCGCGGCGCGAAGAGGTCACCCTGCCGCTCGTCGCGCACGCCCATTTTTTCGAGACGCGCGAGGTAGTTGCGCGCTTGCCGCAAGGTTTCGCGCGGCACCCCGGCGAGACGCGCCACTTGCAAACCGTAGCTTTGGCTTGCCGGGCCCTCGGCAACGCTGTGCAAAAACACGATGCCTTCTTTGTGCTCGACGGCATCGAAATGAATGTTGGCGCAGCCGTCGATTTCGGAAGGCAATGCCGTCAGTTCAAAATAGTGCGTAGCGAACAAGGTCAACGCGCGGTTGTGTTCGGCGAGACGGTGCGCGATAGCCCATGCCAGCGCCAGCCCGTCGAAAGTCGAAGTGCCGCGACCGATTTCGTCGATCAGCACCAGACTTTTTTCGGTGGCGCGATTCAGAATGAACGCCGCTTCGGTCATCTCCACCATGAAAGTCGAGCGCCCGCCCGCCAGATCGTCGGACGCGCCGATGCGCGTGAAGATCGCGTCGAGCGGCCCGATCACCGCGCGTTGCGCCGGAACGAAGAAGCCACAGTAAGCGAGCAACGCGATCACCGCCGTTTGCCGCATGTACGTCGATTTGCCGCCCATGTTGGGGCCGGTGACAATCAACAAGCGGCGGTTGGGTTCGAGCGTCACGTCGTTGGGAATGAAGTGATTGACTTGCTGTTCAACGACGAGGTGACGACCGCCTTCGATGGCAAGGCCGGGCGTTTCGGAAAACTGCGGGCGCGTCAACGTCAACGCTTCAGCACGTTGCGATTGCGTTGACAACACATCGAGTTGCGCGAGCGCATGAGCGGTTTGTTGCAAAGTTGGCACGGCAGCGGCAAGCGCGTCGAGCAACTGATCGAACAACCCTTTCTCACGCGCCAGCGCGCGCTCCTGCGCTGACAACGCTTTGTCTTCAAACGTCTTGAGTTCCGGCGTGATGTAGCGCTCGGCGTTTTTGAGCGTTTGCCGGCGGCGGTAATCGTCCGGCACTTTGTCGCTGTTGGCGTGAGTGACTTCGATGTAAAAACCATGCACGCGGTTGTATTCGACTTTCAACGTGTTGATGCCGGTGCGTTCGCGTTCGCGTTGTTCGAGATCGAGCAGAAACGCGCCACAATCGCGATCGATGGCGCGTAATTCGTCGAGTTCGGCGTCGAAGCCTTCGGCAATCACGCCGCCGTCGCGCAAATGCGAGGCCGGCTCGGCCATGATGGCGCAAGCGAGCAACGCTTGCCATTGTGGATCGGCATTGAGCGCCGCGTTGATGTCAATCAGCAACGGTGTTTCAAACGACGCGATAAGTTGACGAAACGAAGGCAGCAGCGCCAGCGTGTCGCGCAAACCGGAAAGGTCGCGCGGGCGCGCGTTCTTCAGCGCGATGCGAGCGGCGATGCGCTCGATGTCGGCGCAACGCTTGAACAGCGTTGACGCTTCGCGCGTGATCGGCGGCTGCGTCAACAGCGTGTCGATCACCTCATGGCGAGCGATGGCATCCGTCGCTTCGCGCAACGGCTGCGTTAACCACGAGCGCAACAAGCGGCTGCCCGCCGCAGTGTTGCACGTATCGAGAATCGACAACAAGGTCGGCACCGCCTCGCCGCTCAGCGTCGCGGTGATTTCGAGACTGCGGCGGGTGGCGTTATCGAGTTGCAGCACGCGACGGTGATCTTCGACATGAAGCGTGGTGACGTGCGCCAGCGGCGTGGTTTGCGTGGACATCGCGTAAGCAACCAACGCGCCCGCCGCGCGCACCGCCGCCGACAGATCAGCGACGCCGAACGCATCGAGACTGGCAACATCGAGTTGCTTGAGCAAAATGCGCCGCGCCGATTCAAAATCAAAGTGCCACGGCGGCAACAAGCGCGGCGGCAATGAATACGAAGGGCGTGAAGCGACATTGTCGTCGTCAGCCATCAACCATTCGGCGGGTTCGATGCGCTCCAGCAACGAAGCCGCTTCGTGCGTTGCCACTTCGGTCAATGTGAAGCGTCCCGACGCAAAATTGAGCCAGGCAATTCCGGCGCGATGGCCGTCGATCACGCAAGCGGCGAGCGGACGATCACGGCGCGCATCGAGTAAATTGGCGTCGGCCAGCGTACCGGGCGTGACGATGCGCGTGAGCTTGCGCTCGACCGGCCCCTTGCTGGTGGCGGGATCGCCGATCTGCTCGACGATCACCACGGTTTCGCCGAGTCGCATCAGCCGCGCCAGATATTGTTCGACGGCGTGATACGGTACCCCGGCCATCGGAATGGGACGACCCGACGACTGGCCGCGCGCGGTCAGCGTGATGTCGAGCAAGCGGGCGGCGCGCTCGGCGTCTTCAAAAAAAAGTTCGTAGAAATCCCCCATCCGGTAAAAGACGAGCTTGTCCGGATGCTCGGCCTTGAAGCCCAGATACTGCGCCATTACAGGAGAATGGGCAGGAGCGACGGAAGAAGGCGATTTTTTCAACGAAGGTCTCGGCTGGGAAGCAACATAAAACAAGTATAACCGCTGGAGAAAAGGAGGACAAAGGCGAGCGCTGCTTCACTTGGAAGACGCGCATTGCGATGGATTTCGCTACACGACCTACGAAAACACCGTTCGCTCTACGACTTTACTCTCTCACCATCGAAATCAGTTTGAGTCCGAGCAGCCCCATGATGCTGCCGGCGAGGCGGTCGATCAGCGCTTTGTAGCGCAGGTAAACGGCGCGCGGCGCAGCGGACGACAGCACGCAGGAGACGATGGTGTACCAACCGGCGTCGATGGCGAAAGCGGCGACAGGCACAACCAGATAAAACGCCATCGCCGGATGTTCGGGCATCAGCGCCGCGAAAACACTGGCAAAGACGATGGCGGTTTTGGGGTTGCTCAACTGTGTGGCCAAGCCGCGAAAATACGCGCGAAGGTAAGGACGGCGGGCATCTGCCGACGGATCGGCAAGCGCCAGCGACGGCAGCGGTTGGCGAGCGCTGCGCCAAATCCGGTACGCCAGATAAATCAGGTAAGCGCCGCCGCACAGTTTGAGCGCGGCGTAAGCCCACGGCACGGCGACAAAAACGGCGTGCAATCCGAACAACGCCATCACGGCGAAAGTGAATGCGCCACAGCCCAGCCCCAAGGCGGTGGCGAGTGCTTCGCGGCGACCGGCGGCCGCAGCGGTGCGAGCAACCAGAACGAAGCTCGGCCCCGGGCTGATCGCACCCATCGCCAGTGCGGCGATGATGCTGACGATGGCAAGGGCGGTGTTCATGTCGAAAAGCCGGTTTCTTCGCGGAAGCTGTCGGTGATGGATTTCAACAAAGGTTGTTGTTCACCCCAATACGAGTTGTACGTCCACGCCATGATTTGGTGAAACCCTTTGGGGCCTTCGACCATGGTGTAGATCAGGGTCACCGAAGTAATCTTGTTCATCTTCCTTTCGATTTCGTACTGTAAAGCGGGACGACCATTGACGGTTGTTTTCACTGCTTCTTTTGTGATCTTGGCTTGACCTTCGGTTTTTTCCAGAAAATTTTCAATGACGATATCCGCGTAGTCTTTCAGTTGGGCGTCTTTGTCAAACTGATTTTTAGGCTCGGAAATAACGACGAGAAAGAGGGTACTCGCTTTGTCCGACGATTGAATCACGGCATCGTCGTTGAGGTCTTTGCGCGTCATCCAATCCGCCGGCACTTTGATTTGAACTTTAAGCTGGTTTTCCTGATCGGTTGCCGACAGTATTTTGAATTCGTTGGCCGGAGCTTTTGTCTCCGTCGAAGGCTTGGCCGCCACTGAAGTTTTTTCTTCGCTCGAAGGTTTTCCCGTTTTCGGCGCTTCGCTTTTTTGCGTGCAGGCGGAACCCATCAGCACCAGAAAAAAAACCATCACGATCAGGCTGACGAAAGACAGCTTTGGCAATGGAACCGACGGCTTCATGGTGTTTTCTCCCGGATAATAGCGACGCGAGAAAGCATATTAGAACAGTTTTAATCTGAATGACAATACTTCGGGAGAACGAGTTAAGCGGGCGGCACGATGCCGCCCCTACAAACTCCCCGTCCGCTTTCGGCGTCCACCTCATTTGAAAAGGAGGCTTCTCATAACCGCCATTCCTTGCCACAGCGAAAATCTGCGCGCCGTGCCCCTACGACAGCGTTTATCCTTCGACAAGCTCAGGGAAAACGGAATTCAACTACCCGACCCGTTGTGCCGTGAAATGTGCTTCCGGATTTTCGATCAGGTCTTGCGCGGCGACGAGTTGCAGTTCGTATTCGCCGTATTCGTAGGTGATGCGCAGGGCTTCATAGACAGCGGCGGCGGTGTGTTCGAGCGCGTCGCGCAGTGTTTTGCCGTGCAGCAGGTTGACGAGCAGCAAACCGCTGGTCAAATCACCGACGCCAACCGGCTGCTTCTCAAAATCGAAGAGCGGGCGGCTGATGTGCCAGGCTTCGTGACGAGCGACGAGCAGCATTTCAAAAGCGTTGGGATCACGACCGGCTTGCGCCAGATGTTTGACGAGCACAATGCCGGGGCCGCAGTCGAGCAGACTGCGAGCGGCGGCGAGCGCTTCATCGAGGTTGCGCAGCGGGTTGTCAAGCCCGTGTCCGGCAAGGCTGGCGAGTTCGAGAATGTTGGGCGAGATGATGTCGGCCACCGGCAGCGCTTTTTCGATCAGAAATTCGGCGACGCCGGGTGCGACGATGCAGCCCTTTTCTGGATGCCCCATCACGGGGTCGCAGAAATACAGCGCCTTCGGGTTGGCCGCTTTGATGGTGGTCAGCGCGTCAAGAATCGCCTGCCCCTGCGCGGGCGCGCCGAGGTAGCCGGAAAGCACGGCGTCGCAGCGTTTGAGCTGGCCGATCATTTCCATGCCCTTGACGATTTCGCCGATCTTTTCCGCCGGCAACACGCTGCCGAAGTATTGCGGATACTGGGTATGGTTGGAAAACTGGACGGTGTTGAGCGGCCAGACTTCTGCGCCCAAGCGACGCATCGGAAAAACGGCGGCGCTGTTACCGGCATGGCCGTAAACAACGTGGGACTGAATGGTCAGAATTCGTTTCATGATTTCAGGGGTCGGAAGGCAGGTATCAGAAAAGTGGAGATCAGAAATCTATGTCTGATTACGCCGAGAACGACGAACCGCAACCGCAGGTAGTGACCGCGTTCGGGTTCCTGATGACAAATTGGGCACCGCCGATGTCGTCGCGATAGTCGATTTCGGCGCCGACCAGATATTGGAAGCTCATCGGGTCGATCAACAAGGTCACGCCGTTTTTTTCCATGGCGGTATCGTCGTCGTTGGTGACTTCATCGAAGGTGAAGCCGTATTGAAAGCCCGAACAACCGCCGCCGCTGACGAACACGCGCAGTTTGAGATCGGGATTGCCTTCTTCTTCGATCAGCGATTTCACTTTGGCGGCAGCGGCATCGGTAAAGGTCAGCGGCTCAGCCGGAATGCTGCCGGAAGCGGCGTCAACAGTAGCAGAAACAGTCATGATGGACTCCTGATTGGAATGGCAAAGAATAAGCCAAATGATAAGACAGAGGGCAGTACCCCATACAGCGGACTATTTTAGGGCAAAAGCGAAAGGCGGGGCGTATTCGCGGCGCTTATGCTTGTAACCAATTCTGCGTTGCCGATGGAAAACTCCAAGGGCGAGCGGGCGCAAACCCGCGCCGCCTAATCGGGCGCGGGATCAGGATTTCAGGGAGCTTTGGGCGCCGCCCTGGCGACCGGTTTGACTTCTTCCCGGAACGGCAGCGCTTTCATCTCTTCCGGCGCGTGCGGCGAATGGGTCAGCTTGCCGCTGACGACTGCGCCGTGGTGCATTTCGAGCGTGTTGTAGGTGATGTCGCCAAGGACACGGGCGTGCGCCTCAAGCTGCAAAAAATCCGTGGCTTTGATGTTGCCCTTGACCTCGCCGTTGATGACGGCATGGGTGACCGTGATCTGTCCTTCCACTTTGGCTTGCTGGCTGATAATCAGCGTTCCCCCGCGGCCTTCGTGGGTGGTGATGTTGCCTTTGACGTGGCCGTCGATACGCAAACCGCCGTTGAACACGATATCGCCGTTGATGAGCGTGTCGGTGTTGATTAGGCAATCGATGTGATGGTTGGGGGCGTTGTCTTTTTTCAGAAACATGATGTATAAAAAGTGGTCAATATAAAAATGTTCGATCCTATTTGAGGGTGATCGAGCGGGTAATGGCCAACGTACCAGCGTCCTTTTTGAACACCTGCACGGTGAACTGCTGAACCTTCGAACCTTCGGGCACCCGGAAGACGCCCTCCAAACGTTGATAATACTTGAATTCTACCGGCAGCGGCATAGCGAGATCGGGCGTACTGCCGGAAGCGTCCTTGTTGGGAACTGCTTCAATCGACAGCGGCGACGCGCCCGGCGATGAGGCGTCGGCAAAAGCCAGCAATTTGACTGTCCCCACGAAATCGCTCTTGGGGTTGCCGCCCTGCACCAGCAGAATCCGGTAACGGTAATTGCGGTTACCCTGCGCTTCGAGGCGAACGTCCTGAATCTTGGCGCCCGCCTCGCGGGTGGCATCGGCCACCAGTTTTTGCAGGTAGGTCAATTCCTCTTTCAGTTGCGCATTTTCCTGTTCGAGCGCTTCGGCGTGCTGGGTCAGCGTGGTTTGCGAGCCTTCGTTCATCGACAACTCGCTTTCGAGCGACGCGTTGCGGCGGCGCATGTCGGCCAGTTCTTTGTTGAGGGCGTCTTCGCGTTCCTGCGCGCTGACTTGCTCGGGCGTGAGCGGCGGCGGCGGCGGAAAGGCGTAACGCGCCACCAGCCAGGTGACGGCGACGACGACGACCAGAGCGAGCAGCAGAACCAGCCCCCGCAGCCAAGTCGGCCAGGCGCGACGAATGGCAATGTCGTGGCGGGCACTAACGGCGAAAAGCGAGGACAAGCGGCGGTGCAAGGGAGCCATAACGATCAGGGGGAGATGGGCAGCGCGGTGAGGCCGGTGGTTTCCGGCAACCCGAACATCAAATTCATGTTCTGCACCGCCTGACCGGCAGCGCCCTTGACCAGATTGTCTTCGACGACCAGCACGGTGACGCCGCGCGGGCGACGCGCCACGGCGATCCTCACCATATTGGAAGCGCGCACCGAGCGAGTGTCCGGCAGCCGTCCGGCTGGCAGCACGTCAACGAACGGCTCGTCGGCGTAGCGCCGCTCGAACAACGCCTGCACATCGGCAGCATCGTCGGTCAGCGTCGCGTAAAGTGTCGCGAAAATACCGCGAATCATCGGCACCAGATGCGGCGTGAACGTCAACTGCACCGGCGCGCGGGTCATCCGCCGCAAGCCCTGCTCAATCTCAGGATGGTGGCGGTGTCCGGCCACGCCGTAAGCGGCGAAGCTGTCGGTCACTTCCGGAAAGATTTTCGACAACTCGGCAGTGCGTCCGGCGCCCGAAACGCCCGACTTACAGTCGGCAATCAGCGCGTCGGCCACGACGAGATTTGCTTCGAGCAGCGGCAAAAAGCCCAGTTGCACGGCGGTCGGATAACAACCCGGGTTGCCGACGATGCGCGCCTGCCGAATGGCGGCGCGGTTCACTTCGGGCAGGCCGTACACGGCCTCTTTCAGCAAGTGCGGGCAAGCGTGCGGCATCTTGTACCAGCGCTCAAACTCGGCGGGGTCTTGAAGACGAAAATCGGCGGCAAGATCGATGATCTTAACGTTGGCGGCAAGCAGCGCTTCGGCCTGACTCATCGCCACCCCGTGCGGCGTCGCAAAAAAAACCACGTCGCACTCGGTCAAACGCGCCTCGTCGGGCGTGCAGAACGCCAGCTTGTCGAGGGCGGGGTGCCCGCGCAAACTCGGAAAAAAATCAGTGGCCGAAGTGCCCGCGTCCTTGCGCGACGTGATGCAATGCAGCGCGGCATTCGGATGCTGCGCCAGCAAACGCAATAATTCAACGCCGGTGTAGCCGGTTCCACCGACCAGTCCCACTTTCAGTTTCATAGGCGAAATAACGACGCGACGCCGCTCTGGACAAGTTTGGTAAGTCCGTATTATCGCGGAAACCGCGCGGCGCGGGGAAATTTTTAGCGATGCGGTGGTTGCGAGAGTTTACGAGGGGGCGACCTCGCTGCCGTTGGAGAGGCATTCTGCCGCCCCTGCAACCTGTAAAAAACAAGCGGGGCGCATTTGCGCCCCGCTTGTAACCCCTCACTGCTTCGGTTCACTGCCTTGATTTTTTACATCGCGCAGCGTTCCGATTTCTCAACATGGCC
>WRFN01000031.1 GCA_009778785.1 Betaproteobacteria bacterium
AAAAAAAAGGGCGCCACAAATTTTTTTCGTGGCCTCGAGGGAAAAAGGGGGGGGAGGAAGGTGGGCCCGGGTTTAGAAAAGGGGGGGGGGGGGGGGGGGGGTGTTTGTTTGATTTACCTCTTGCGTTTACCAAATCCGAAGGCGGACTTGCTGCCATGAAGGCGGTGTATCAGGAGATGCAGGACATTGGTTATCCTGAATACGTGATGAAAGGCCAAAAAGAATTGATTGAATCTTATGGGGATAGCTACCAGAAATTACGTTCCGGATATTACGAAAAACTCCGACGAGGGATAGTGCCAGAGCAGCTGCAAGAGGGAAATCAACGAAAGGCGACGAAATGAATACGGCGAAAAACACCATTCTGGTAGCTCTGGCGTTACTGTTAATGCTTCTTTCTTCATATTCGTATGGCTATGAGGTTTCGACGCACGCAGCGTTGGTTCGTGAAGCTTATAACCTGTCAACGTTGCCGGATCTTGTCGAAGAGTAAACGGCTCTGCCCGCGTCGCGGGCTTCAGCCGCTTCAACCCGAACGGCTGAGAATCATTCAGCGTATCTCAAGGAAAATGGCCGAAATCAGGTATATTTCGGAGTGGCGATAACCCCGATTTTCCCCATGAACGAATTTGACCTGATCCGCCGTTTTTTCAACCGCCCGCCCGCCGACGGCACGGTACGCCTCGGCGTCGGCGACGACGCTGCGGTGGTCACGACGACGCCCGGGCATGAATTGTTGCTGGCCATCGACACGATGGTCGAAGGCCGTCATTTCTTCGCCGATGCGCCGCCGGCCACGCTCGGCCATAAAATTCTCGCCGTCAACCTTTCCGACATGGCGGCGATGGGCGCCGTGCCGCGCTGGGCGCTGCTTTCCGGCTCGCTGCCGGACAATGATCCCGCTTGGCTCGCCGCTTTCAGCGACGGTCTTTTCGCGCTGGCCGAATGCCACGGCGTTTCATTGGTCGGCGGCGACACGGTGCACGGGCCGCGTAGTTTCACCCTCGCCATCGCCGGGGAAGCCCCTGCCGGAGCGGCGCTAACCCGCGCCGGGGCGCAGCCGGACGACGACATCTGGGTGTCCGGCACGCTGGGCGAAGCGGCGCTGGCGTTGGCCGCGATGCAGCATCAAATCGCTCTCGACCCGCTGTTGCTGCCCGTTCTGCGCGCTCGCCTTGAAATGCCGGAGCCGCGCGTCGGCCTCGGCCTGAAATTGCGCGGCCTCGCTCACGCCGCTCTCGATGTTTCCGACGGGCTGATCGGCGACTTGGGGCATATCCTCACCGCTTCCGGCGTCGGCGCCGAAATCGAGTTGTCGCGTCTGCCCTGTCATCCGGCGCTGAAAGCGTTGCTGGACGGCGCCAGTCGTCCGCTGGCGCTGCAATGCTTGCTGGCTGGCGGCGACGATTACGAGTTGTGCTTCACCGCGCCGCCCGCTGCCCGCAAAACGCTGGTCGCCCTGTCGCGCGAACTGATGCTGCCGTTGACGCGCATCGGCGCCATCACCGCCGCGCCTAGGCTGATCGTCCTCGACGAGCAACGCCAGGCGCTGCCGACGCTGCCCGCCGCCTACAATCACTTTCCGAACCGCTGACAAAAATGAGCAAGCGCGATCACATTCCGTTCTCTTTTCTCTTTCAACATCCAGCGCACTTTCTCGCGCTCGGTTTCGGCAGCGGCTTGTTGCCGGGCATGCCGGGCACTTGGGGCACGCTGCCGGCCATTCCCATCGCGCTTGCGCTGCACGCGCTGCACAACGACGCGCTTTACCTGATCGTCACCGCCTTGCTCATCGTCGTCGGCACGTGGGCGGCGCACATCACCGGCCAGCGCTTGGGCGAGCCTGACCACAGCGGAATCGTCATCGACGAAATCGCCGCGTTCGTGCTGATGCTTTTCTTTGTGGACTTCTCGTGGCCACAAATCGTGCTGGCGTTCGTGCTGTTCCGACTGTTCGATATTTTGAAACCGCCGCCGATTCGCTACTTCGACGCGCGAATGAAAAACGGCGTCGGCGTGATGCTCGATGATCTTCTGGCGATCGTTTATGCGTTGTTGGCGATGTTTGCGTTGTTGTGGGTTTGGCGGCATGTTGGATAAAATTCCTTCCCTGCAAAACCAGAGAAAAGAAAACATTACCAACCCCCGCCGCCCTTCGACAAGCTCAGGCCGTCCCCTTCAAAAGGGGGCTTGCAGGGGGCGCGCTACCCCCAACATCGTGCGATAATAGCGCCCTTATCGTGACCATCACTCCTGTTTTCCCATGATCGGCCGCCTTTCCGGAACCCTGCTCGAAAAAAATCCGCCGCAAATCCTGCTGGATGTTCAGGGCGTCGGCTATGAGGTGCTGGTGCCGATGAGCACGTTTTACAACTTGCCCGAGCGCGGCGCGGCGGTGGTATTGCTTACCCATTTGATCGTCCGCGAAGACGCGCACACGCTGTACGGTTTCGCTGATGAAAGCGAGCGTCACGCCTTCCGCGCGCTGACCAAAGTAACCGGCATCGGCGCGCGCACCGCGCTGGCAGTGCTGTCGGGCTTGTCCGCCGACGAGTTGGCGCAAGCCGTCGCCGCTCAGGAAGTCGGACGATTGACGCGCGTTCCCGGCATCGGCAAAAAAACCGCCGAACGCATTCTGCTCGAACTGAAAGGCAAGCTCGCTCCCGCCGTCGGCGGCAGCGCCGTCGCCAGCGCTTCGACCGGTGTCAACGATGTGGTCAATGCGTTGCTGGCGTTGGGTTACAGCGAAAAAGAAGCGTCCGCCGCCACCCGCGAACTGCCCGTCGATATCGAAATCGCCGACGGCATTCGTCGAGCGTTGAAGCAACTGTCGAAAACGTAAAAACATGAAAGCCTGCCGATGATCGAAACCGACACTCTGCACCGCGTGATCAAAAGCACGGTCGCCAACCCGCAAGAGGAAGCGTTCGAGCGCACCTTGCGGCCGCGTGCGCTCGATGAATACGTCGGTCAGGAAAAAATCCGCAGTCAGTTGTCGATTTTCATTGAAGCAACCCGCAAGCGCAACGAAGCGCTCGATCATGTGTTGCTGTTCGGCCCCCCCGGCTTGGGCAAGACGACGCTGTCGCACATCATCGCACACGAACTCGGCGTCAATCTGCGACAAACATCAGGGCCGGTGCTGGAACGTCCGGGCGACTTGGCGGCGTTGCTGACCAACCTCGAACCGCGCGACGTGTTGTTCATCGACGAGATTCATCGGCTGTCGCCGGTGGTCGAGGAGATTCTTTATCCGGCGCTCGAAGATTTTCAAATCGACATCATGATCGGCGAAGGTCCGGCGGCGCGCAGCGTCAAGCTCGATCTGCCGCCGTTCACTTTAGTCGGCGCCACCACGCGCGCCGGCATGTTAACCAATCCGCTGCGCGACCGCTTCGGCATCGTTGCCCGTTTGGAGTTTTACAGCGCCGAAGAGCTGGGGCGCATCGTTCATCGCTCGGCATCGCTGCTCAACATTCGCATCGACGACGACGGCGCTCGTGAAATCGCGCGCCGCGCGCGCGGCACGCCGCGTGTTGCCAACCGCTTGCTGCGCCGTGTGCGCGATTACGTCGATGTTCGCGCCGACGGCGCCATCGACCGCGCCACCGCCGACGCCGCGCTGTCGATGCTTGATGTCGATCATCAAGGGCTTGACATCATGGATCGCAAGTTGCTCGACGCCATTCTCGACAAGTTCAACGGCGGCCCGGTCGGCGTTGACAATCTCGCCGCCGCCATCGGCGAAATGCGCGACACTATCGAAGATGTGATTGAGCCTTATCTGATTCAGCAAGGTTTTTTGCAACGCACTTCGCGCGGTCGCGTCGCCACGTTGCAGGCGTATAAACATTTCAATCTGACGCCGCCCAAGCACGAAGGCGGCGATCTTCTCGATGAGGCTTGAGGCGATGCAGCAGGGCAATGTATTCGAGTGGCCGGTGCGCGTGTACTATGAAGACACCGACGCCGCCGGCGTCGTTTATTACGCCAACTACTTGCGCTTCATGGAGCGCGCCCGCACCGAATGGTTGACGCATTTCGGCATCGAACTCGCCGAACTCGAAAAGCGCGAGCGCATCGTGTTCGTCGTTACCCGCGTCGAAATGGATTACCTGCAAGGCGCGCGCTTGGGCGACCGCTTGACCGTCTCCGTCGAGCCGATCAAAATCAGCCCCGTCTCTTTTACGTTGACGCAACACATCCGCGATCAAGCCGCGCCAAACAAGTTGTTGATCGACGCTCGCGTAACGCTGGCTTGTTTGAACGCCGACCGCTGGCGCCCCGTCCGCATTCCCGCCGCGCTGCGCGCCCATTTGCCCGCGCATTTGCTTTCCGCTTCGGCATCCACCAAAGGATAACATTTTGAATCTCAACACCGACCTTTCCATCCTGACGCTGATCGCGCAATCGTCGTTCATCGTCAAAATCGTGATCGTGATTCTGCTGGCGCTGTCGTTCTGGAGTTGGCTGCGCATCGGCATGAAAACGCTGCAACTGCGTCGCGCCGCGCGCGAAAGCACACAGTTTGAAGACGAATTCTGGAGCGGCGGCGATCTGAATGCGATTTACCAGAACCTCGGCGCCGCTCACATCGGCGACGGCATGAAACACATCTTTGTTTCCGGTTTCCGCGAATACACCAAGCACCGCAAACAAGGCAGTTCTGGCGGCGTTGCCGTTGACGCCACCCGCCGCGCCATGCGTGTTGCGTTCCAGCGCGAACTCGATACGCTCGACGCCGGACTGCCGGGACTCGCCACCATCGGTTCGGTGTCGCCGTACATCGGCCTCTTCGGTACCGTCTGGGGCATCATGAATTCCTTTCGCGGATTGGCGAGCGTCAGTCAAGCAACGCTGGCGCAAGTTGCGCCGGGCATCGCCGAAGCGTTGATTGCCACCGCGATCGGTTTGTTCGCGGCGATTCCGGCGGTCATCGCTTACAACCGCTTCACCCACGATGTCGATCGCCTCGCCACCCGCTACGAAACCTTCATCGAAGAATTCGCCAACATTCTGCAACGGCAAACCGCCTGAATGTTTTGAACGGAAGAACTTATGCCCCGCCCCCGTAAAGCCATCAACCAGATGAACGTCGTGCCGTATATCGACGTGATGCTGGTGCTGCTCGTCATCTTCATGGTTACCGCGCCGCTGGTGGCCCCCGGCGAAATCGAATTGCCCAATGTCGGCGCTGCCGTCATCACGCCGAAACAACCGTTTGAAATCACCGTTCAAAAAGACGGTCAACTGCTGTTGCGAAATCGCGCCAAGCCCAACGAGCCGGTAAAACGTTTCAACACTGAAGCGCTAATCCCCCAACTGGTTGCCCAACAAAAAGAAAGTCCCGATCAAGCCGTCGTGATCGCCGCCGACAAAAACGTGCGCTACGAAAGCGTCGTTGCCGTGCTTGACGCACTGCAACGCAACCACGTCAAAAAAGTCGGCCTGCTCGTCGTCCCCACGAAGTCATCGCCATGATCATGTCGCCGCACGAAACGCACGCTCCCAGAAAACCCAAACGTCGCGCCGACTTCTGGATCGCGCTGGTGTTCACCGTCATTGCCAATCTGGTTTTTATCGGGCTTATCGTCTTCTCCGTCTCGTGGCGCAACCCGACGCCGACGCCGGTCACCGCCGAACTGTTCGCGCCAACGCCGGAACCCAAACCGTTGCCGACGCCGGAACCGCCGCCCAAGCCGCCCGTCACACCGCCGCCGGAAGTCAAACCGCCGGTACAACCCGACCCTGAAATCGCCATCAAGAAAAAGAAAGAAGAAGAGCGCCTCAAAAAGGAAGCGGAAGAAAAAGCGCGTCAAGAGAAATTGAAAAAAGAGCAGCTTGAAAAAGAAAAGGCCGCTCGCGACAAAGCGGAGAAAGAGCGCATCGAACGCGAGAAGAAAGAGAAAGACGAAAAAGCGCGGAAAGACGCCGAGCAACGCGAAGCCGATCTGAAAAAGATATTGGATGAGCAGAATAGACGCGACGAGCAGAAAAAGCGCGATGAACAGCAAGGCGCGTTAGCTCGTTGGAAGCAAAGTATCATGATCAAGGTTCATGGTAACGTCAACATGCCGCCCAACATCGAAAGCAACCCCGAAGCTGTCTTCACAATTATTCAACTGCCGACCGGAGATATTATCGACGCCAAACTGCAAAAGAGCAGCGGCAACGCCGCTTACGACGATGCCGTTTACCGCGCGATCATCAAGTCGTCGCCGTTACCGAAACCGGAGCGCGCCGACATCTTCGAGCGTGAGTTACGCTTTGTATTCAGACCGAAAGATTAGGAACGGCAGGATGGATAGAATGCAACGAAACCCTTCCTTGCATTTTTCACGGGTAGTATTTTTCATGTTCGGTTCGCAAACCCACACGAGCCATTTCGCTTGATGAACGAAATTCCGGAGGAAGGTCACGGTAAGCAAGCACAGCCCTCTGGGCAAAGACAAACCCCTTCGCCGCAAATATCTTTTATTTTTGATTCAAAATAAAGCCGAACATCTTTATGGATAGGGTGATAAATTGCCAAAGAATTCGAGCCGTCACGGCGATGCAATATACACTTTTGCCGAAAAATTAATGCTTCGATTACCTTTTTATCGACAACTCCGTCTTTGTTCAGAGCGCGTTCCAGAAGAGCTAATTTAGCTGGGGCATCATAATAAATTTGATTCATCGCTCCTTGTTGATATCCTATATACCAGCCCACGATTAAGCATACAGCGGAGCATAACAAAAAGTATAAAATTTTCATCTCTTGACTCTCATTATCTATTACTCACACCGCCCTGAGTTTCGCCGTTGACGGTCTTTGGGGTGCGGTTGCCGGTGGGGTCGTAGGTGTAAGCGGTGGCGTTGTTGAAAGCGTCGCTCTGCCCCATCTGCGTTCCGAACGGGTTGACGGAACGAGAGGACATCCGCCGCAGATTGCCGAGCGAATCAAAAACGGTTTCGGCGGTTTTTTGGCTCATCGCATCAAGGGTGTAGTCGATTCGGTTGCCGTGGTCGTCGCGCAGCCGGATCAAGCGTTCGGCTGTATCGTAATCGTAATACAGTTTGACGCCGTCGGGTTGGGTTGTTTCGATCAGTTGGCCGGAGGTATCGGAAGTAAGAATCAGATGTTTGGGTGGACTAGATTCCCGCCTGCGCGGGAATGACGGCAAAGGCAAAACCGTATCCAATAGTCGCGAAGGCACAATCGCATCGCAGCGAAAGCGCATCTCTATCAATGGCGTCATTCCCGCGCAGGCGGGAATCCAGCCCTTTCATCCTCATTACGCCTTTCGGGCTTATCCGCCTTGCGTTTGCTTGAAACAAAGTCGCCTACTATCGCTCCTATTACACAAGGAATAATACAGAATGCGGGCTACGCTTGGTTTGAATAGATGAGAGCCAAGAAAATCACTATCACTAAAAAAAGCCCCAAAAAACAGCTCACCAAATTTATCTTTCCCCACTTTAGAATTCCAGAATTTATTTTTTGGCGATCCTTTGATGGAATTAGCAATAACGCAAAAGACCATCTAGTAAGAAAAGAAATATGGCGTTTGAGCCTTTCATATATATCAGGGTTTTGATTGCTGAGCATGGCCATAAACATAATTTGCGCAAAAAATCCTATTGCGGCACAAAAACACAACCCCAAAAAAAGAAAAAGAAAAATAATGTCCATTTCTGTTATCTATTAGGTTGCCAAGTGTAGTAATAGAATCTTTTTTCTAAAGCCAAAGCATTTATTGTAGAACCTCCTAGTTTCTCAAAATCCAAGTGAGTTCACCTCAGGTTATACGGACAGATATAAAGTAGCCATATCAACGAGGACGATCCTTACAACAAACAATATCATCGCCTTTCCCCTTTTCATCTACTCCATTTGGACCTATTGAATACAGTAAAAACGAATCTTCTCGATTGTTTTCTGGAAAAGGGCTTATATAAACATAATAAGTCCCCCAAGGATCTTTTAAAAATAAATCGCGTGGCTTATCCGGATAATCCATGGCTTGTAAGCCCTCCACCGTACTCGGGTATCTGTTTTTTTCCTTTTTATAAGCAGACAAAAAATCTCTTATGATCTCCATGCGAATCATGGCCGCTTCGCATTTACTGCAACCATATCTATCCGCATACAAAAATTTATTCACAGCCACAAAAAATAATATTCCGAAAATTAGTAAGGCAACCGTCAACAAAAGTAATATTTTTTTCATTTTTGTTTGCATGGTCAATTTTTCTCACAGTCTTTGCAAGCAGTCGACGTCCCCCCTTTTTGAGTAGCATGGGGGTTTAGAGTCCAAGTTGCAGTATAGCGGTTTTTGCCGCCCCTTTCTTCTTCAGTTGCTCCGCGTACTGAGCGGGGGTCAGCCCGCCCAAGCCCTTTTTCGGACGTTCCTCGTTATACTC
>WRFN01000032.1 GCA_009778785.1 Betaproteobacteria bacterium
GGGACCGGCGTGGGGAGTTTTGCCTTTCAACAGCAACAATGTCGTCAAAACCAAAGCGGGAACGGCGACGTTGACGTTCACCTCGGCAACGGCGGCAACGTTTACCTATACCGTCGATAATTCGAGTCGCACGATCAGCCTCATCAAGATCGAATAACTCTCGAACAACGCACGGCAACCCGAAGCGGCTCAACATTCCGCGACCCGCTTCGGGTTTTTCACCTTACTTTTTCTGCAGTTCTTCAAACTTTTTCTGCAATTCCTCGCGCGATTCCTGCCGCTTCGGGTCGATGATGATGCAATCGACCGGGCAGACTTCCTTGCACTGCGGGTCGTCGAAATGGCCGACGCATTCGGTACACTTGTCCGCATCGACCACATAAATTTCTTCGCCCTGCGAAATCGCATTGTTCGGACATTCCGGTTCACACACATCACAGTTGATGCAATCGTCGGTAATCAAAAGCGCCACTATTTTCCCCTTTCTTGTTCAAGACCCATTCACACATTCATCCATGCTTCAGCCGCGCCCATTCGCGGATGAAGCCATTTGCTCCAACTTCTTTTGCGCGAGTCGCTGCCGCAACTGCTCGGCGACGCGGGGATCGACAAACCGCGACACATCCCCGCCGAATCGCGCGATTTCACGCACCATGCTCGCCGAAATAAACATGTACTGATCGGCCGGCGTCAAAAAAATCGCTTCCATCTCCGGCCACAGTTGGCGATTCATCCCGGCCAACTGGAACTCGTATTCAAAGTCCGACGCGGCGCGCAGTCCCCGCAGCAAAACATGCGTGCCCTGCATCTTCGCAAACTCGATCAGCAGGCACGAAAAGCCCACCACTTCGACGTTCTCGATGCCCGCGAACAGCATTTTGCCCATCGCCACCCGCTCGTCCAGCGAGAAAAACGGCCCTTTGTGTTCACTGGCCGCCACCGCCACGATCACGCGATCGAACAACCGCGCGCTGCGGTGCACAATGTCTTCATGGCCGCGCGTGAACGGATCGAAAGTCCCCGGATAAAGCGCTTGCAACGCAACGGAAGAAGTACGTCTCGACATCTCACAATCCCCCGAAATCTCAGACGCGACAGAATAAATGAAAATGCACCTGTCCGGCGCGTCCTTGCCGTAATAATTCAAAAAAAACCGATGGCATCAACGGATGACCCGCCTCGGCATACAGCCGCCCGCCCGGTTTGAGGCGCTCGGCGCATGCCTCGAACAGCCCGCGCCAGGGGTCATCATCAAACGGCGGATCGAGAAAAATCACGTCGAAAAACCGCGTTTCCTGCCGCAACGCCGCCGACGCCTCAACGCAACGCGCCTCCAGCCCCGTTTCACCCAGCAACGTCGCTGCCTGCGTCATCGCCTGCACCAACGCTTTTTGCGCGTCCCAAGCCACGCAGAGCCGCGCCCCGCGCGACAGCGCTTCCAGCGACAACGCCCCGCTTCCGGCATACGGCTCCAGCGTCGTCATTCCGGTCAAATCCTGTCCCAACCAGTTGAACAACGTTTCGCGCACCCGGTCGGGGGTTGGCCGCACACCCGCCAGCGCCGGAAAGCGAATCACGCGACTGCGATGACGCCCGCCGACAATGCGCAACGAAGATTGCGGAACCCGCAAACGTGTCATGCCCTTCCTTTCGCCGTTGTTTTCCTCCGTTCGTGAATTCCCCGGCAGCGAACGGAACCGAACAGGTACAATGCAACATTCCGGCTCATTCTGCAATCGCTTCCGCTTTTCATGTTCGATTTTCTCAAACGCCATAAAACTCCCGAAGACTCTCCCGCCGATTCGTTCGCCGCGAGCGAGGCTGAAACCGCCGCATCTTCCGAACCGGCAGCGACGCCGCCGAAAAGCTGGCGCGCGCGATTGGCGGCAGGGCTGGCGCTGTCGCGCAACAAACTCGTCAGTTCGCTCGGCAATGTGCTCTCCCGACACTCCCTCGACGATGAAACCCTCGAAGAACTCGAAACCGCGCTGCTCACCGCCGACACCGGCATGGCCGCCACCCAACACCTTCTCGCCGAACTCAAACAGCGTTACGCCAAAGCCGACGCTGATACCGATGTCAAAACCGTTTTGCGCGACGCGCTCTTGGATTTGCTGCGCCCGCTGCAAGCCGAAGACCGCGCCCCCGACGCCAAGCCGCGCGTCGTCATGCTAACCGGCGTCAACGGCGCCGGCAAGACCACCACCATCGGCAAACTCACCCGCCGCTGGCAGAGCGAAGGCCATTCCGTGCTGCTCGCCGCCGGCGACACCTTCCGCGCCGCCGCCGGAGAACAATTGTCCGTTTGGGGCGAACGCAACAACGTCACCGTGATCGCACAACAAGGCGGCGACCCGGCGGCGGTGATGTTCGACGCCATTCAGGCCGCCCGCGCGCGCGGCATCGACATCGTGCTGGCCGATACCGCCGGTCGCTTGCCGACCCAGGCGCACCTGATGGAAGAACTGAAAAAAATCAAGCGCGTCATCGGTCGCGCACAGGAAGGCGCGCCGCACGAAGTGCTGCTCGTCCTCGACGCCAACACCGGCCAGAACGGGCTGGCACAAGTCAAAGCCTTCGATACCGCCATCGGGCTGACCGGCCTTGTCGTCACCAAACTCGACGGCAGCGCCAAAGGCGGCGTCCTCGCCGCCATCGCTCGCGAACACCCGATTCCCGTTCGCTTCATCGGCGTCGGCGAAGGCATCGATGATCTGCAACCGTTCGACGCGCGCGAGTTTGTGGAAGCGTTGCTGCCGTAGTTCGTCCGCTTGTTGCATTCAGCATTCTGCCCCATAATGCATGAATGAACACACCTTCGTGCCGTATCTTTACCCTTGTAGCGCCCATGGCACTGGCGCTGATTCTCTCGTCCACCAACTCCTGGGCTGCTCAGCACAAAGACCCGGCCAATGGCTGCGCGGTGATAGCGCCGCGCTATCTGGCCAGCAGCGACTACACCTTTCAGTACCAAGGCAGTTGCAAGGACGGCCTCGCCGAAGGTAAAGGCAAGGCCATCTGGACCCTGACCAACACGCCGCACAAACAGGTGGTATGGGAAGGCGCCTTCAGCGCTGGCGTTTATTTGCCGCCGCCGGCGGGCATCGTGTCGGCGCGCGAGTGGACAGGCCGCAATGTCAGCGACACGGTGTTCTTCGACATGGGCGCGCTGCCGGCGCAAAGCGGCATTCCCGCCGCTCGGCTCAAGGTAATGGCCGCGTCCGACCTCACCAACTATCCCGACCCCTGCGCGCCCCGCACGATGTGGGTCACCAATGTGCCGGCGCAAGCGATGATCTCCGAGAGCGCGGCGCAATCCCTGCTGGCGGCGGCGATCGACAAGCTCAAGACGCGCTGCGGCGCCAAACTTGCCGGGCCGGGAAGCCGCCAAGACGAGCATCCCCATCTGCAAGTACGCGCAGTGTCCACGCCCGATCTCGAAAGCGACCGGTACGGCAATCCGGGGCCGGTACTGGCCGAGGCTTTCATACCCCTGTTGCCCGGCGACCCGATCGAGCGCTACAGCAACCAGGCCGCCGCACAGCAACGCCAGCAGCAACAGCAAGCGGAAGATCAGGGCAAGCGTCAGGCCAACGTGCAGCGCTTGCGTACTTTCTTCGAGACCCATAAAGCCTCAAGCTGGACGAAGTTGCGCGACCTTGCGGAAAACCCGTTCCGTTATACCGACCGAGGCGTGGTAGTCACAGCGGCGCGAGTCGAAGTCGCGGTCAACCCGAACAACGCCCTGTTGTACGCGCCGGATGAGGACTACTGTTGCGGCGCTGCCGCCGAACTCCACGGCGATGTGGCGCAATGGAAAGCAGGATGGCGCCTGCTGGCCGTGCGGGTTTTGGGACGAGAAGATCGCTCGGGCGGCTGGACGCAGTTGCAATTGGTCGGCAGCGAAGCTTGCACGGAAAGCCGTTGTGAGGACTGGCTACAACTGCCCGCTCGCTTGCAGGACGGGCAGAAGCCTTAGTAATACGGCTATGAGCAAACCTTCATCCCGTGGTTTTACTTTCATCGAGTTGATGATCGTTGTCGGTATCATCGCCATTCTCGCTGCCATCGCTCGCGAACACCCGATTCCCGTCCGCTTCATCGGCGTCGGCGAAGGCATCGACGATTTGCAACCGTTCGACGCGAGAGAATTTGTAGAGGCGTTGTTGCCGTGAGCGGGGATCAGGAATCGGGAATCAGATGTAGGGGCGACCGTCCTCGGTCGCCCGTGCAACGATCATCGCGCAAATCCGTAGGGGCGATCTGTGATCGCCCGCAACAACCACCCCGCCCGCTCCTCGACAAGCTCAGGGCGAGCGGGACAAACCAGCTTCTCCTTCGCCGCTTGTTGCCGCCTGCGTTCTGCCCCATAATGCGCCCGTGAAAGATTGACCGCCCGTCATGAACATAACGCAAGACCAAACCATGCTGCCTTTTTGGCTCGTCAACACATTGCTGGACGATGGTTTTATCCAAGAGAAAATAAGGCAAGCACAGCAGCGCGCGGCAGAACAACAAAAAAGCGCGCTGCTGAAAGTGTGGCTGTCCGATCATTTTTCACCTGAGTCGCTGAAGCATAAAAACGAGGCACAGCTTGAGAGCGATTTTGCTTGCCCGCTTTTGACGAAGCTGGGTTGGCATTGTGTTGCGAAGCAGGGTATCACCGTGCAGGGCAAGCAGGCCATACCTGATTGGTGCTTGTCGCTGGATTCTGCCGGTGCGGAATCTATCATTAAATCGTCAGGGCGCGAGGCCATCGCCGCCATCTGCGAAGCAAAGGCGTGGAGCCAAAAGCTGGATACCGGCAAAGCAAAACGCGAAGAAAACCCTCATCATCAACTGCAAGATTATTTATCCACGTTGCGCATCCGATTCGGCTTTTTGACCAATGGCCGCTTATGGCGGTTTTACGACACTGATCGAATCACGGCGCAAAAAACATATCTTGAATTTGATCTTCAGTGCATTATGTCTCTGGAAAACGAAGCCGAGCAAGCCGTGGCGCTGTCGCTGTTTGCTTTCTTCTTTGGTCGTGACGCCTATGTTCACCCTGCCGAAAATCAAGAAAGCAGAATTGAACAAGCCATTGTCGAGTCCGACGCTTTTTCGCTTGAAGTCGAAGAAAATCTGAAAGCCGTTATCTACGGCGTCGTCGGCGAGGAGTCTTTATTCGAGCTGATGGGTAAAGCCATTTACGAAGCCAACGCCAAGAGCCGTCCGAGCTTGACCTCCGTGTATGAAAACAGCGTCATGCTCATCTTCCGGCTTCTTTTCATTGTTTTCTTTGAAGATAAAAACAGAGCCTTGCTTGATAAGCATTCTTTCTACAAGCAACACAGTCTGGGAAATATTTACCAGAATCTGTGCAATCAGAGCGATGCTATGCACGAAGGCTTCTTTGCTCTGAAAAATCTCTTCAAGATTCTGAACGAGGGTGCGGAGGATGTTGATTTTCCGCTCTTCAACGGCGGGTTGTTTGATCCGGCGCGCGCGCCGCTTTTGCTCACGCCAAAGGTTTTCACGAACGTTCAGTTGCGCACCATTCTGGAAAAACTCCTGTTCAAAACGGCACGCGGCGAAACATTGTTTGACACGCGGCGCGACTTCAAAAACATGAGCGTCAGCCACTTGGGGCGCATTTACGAAGGTCTTCTGGAATTTCGCTTTGAGAAAGCAGAAGAAGACGCGGTTTATCTTGAATACACCAGCGGCAAAGACAAAAAGCCAGTGGAGGCTTACTTCGACGCCTACGACGCCGCGCACATCAAAAAGCAAAAGGGATTTTTCGCGCTGCGCGAGATTAACGTAAGGAAAGGCGCTATTTACCTCAAAAGCGCTAACAACTCTCGCAAAAGCACGGCGAGCTACTACACGCCGCCGAGCCTCTCCGGCCGGCTGGTGCAGGCGGGAATTGATGACGCCTTGGAGAAAGCAAAAGAGCAAGGCCGCGAATTGGCGGACATCAAGATTCTTGATAATGCTTGCGGCAGCGGCCATTTTCTCGTCGAGTCGTTGAATTACTTGACTGATGTCGCGCTTGAGCGTCTTGAATACGACAGCGCTTTGCAAACTCTGGTAGAAAGCGAAAGGGAAAAAATCGCCGCGCAGCTTCAGCTTCTCAGCCTCGCCTACGAGCCGGACGATGCGCAGATTCTCAAACGCGCTTTATTGAAACGTTGTATCTATGGGGTCGATCTGAATCCTTTTGCAGTGGAATTGGCGCGCCTGAGTCTTTGGATGGACAGCTTCATTTTCGGAACGCCGCTATCCTTCATCGAGCATCATGTCCAGCATGGCAACGCCTTGATCGGCGCAAGCATCGCGGATTTTATCGCTCACTATGAGCTTGAACAAAGGCACGATGATCTTTTCGTGGGCAGTTTGCTCGGGCGCTTCGATGAGCTTGCCGGCGTGATGAAAGAGCTTGATGATTTGCGCGATACCACAACCAAAGAGATAGAACAAAGCAAGCGGCTTTGGAAAACGCAAATCGCGCCGCGCCTTGAATTGCTGTCGCGCGCGCTGTCGTTTATCAGCACGCGCGCCATGCTGATTGCGGAAGGCGCAAAGAAAGAAGCGGAGCACTTGGACAAAACGCCCGACCTGCTTGCTCTTTTGTTTGACGAAAGCGCCGACGTCAAAAAGAATGAAGTGCTGCGGCGCATTGCTGATTATTCGGCGCGCTACGGCTTCTTTCATTATGAGATTTCTTTTCCGGAAGCCTTCGCCGGAAAACGCAAGGGCTTTGACGCCATCATCGGCAATCCGCCCTGGGACAAAACGAAGTTTGCGGATCCCGACTTTTTTCCGCAATACCACAGTAACTATCGAAATCTCTCTCCCGCTGAACAAGCGAAAGTTAAAGACAGACTATTCTCCAGTGAGCACATTGCCGCATCTTATGAGGCTACGGCGCGGGATATGCAAGTCAAGAACGATTATTACCGCGAGCGCTTTCCGTTAAATCGCGGCGCTGGTGACGGCAATCTCTTTCGTTTCTTTGTGGAGCGCAATCTCGAATTGCTCGCTCCTTATGGAAGCCTTTGCTATGTGCTGCCCAGCGCCTTGATGTTTGAGGCCGGTTCAATGAAGTTGCGTCACCATATCTTCACACGGTTTCAGATGCGTTTCTTCCATGCTTTCCACAACCGGAAGAGCATATTCGACATAGACAGCGACACTCGGTTTGCGTTGACGCAGATTGTCAAGCGTGCGCTTGCCGCTGATATGTCCCCCCCCCCCCCCCCCCCCCCCCCCCCCCCCCCCCCCCCCCACCCCCCCCCCCCCCAACCCCACCCACCCC
>WRFN01000033.1 GCA_009778785.1 Betaproteobacteria bacterium
GAAATTAAGCCTCTCGCTCCCAATCGAGGAGGTTGTATTGCTACGGATATGATTACCGTGCAAGGCATGCCAGTCGGTTACATGGTTCGAGAGCAGAGTGAGCACACAGACGATAGTGGCTGGAGTTTTTCAGCCGGTATTGAATCCCAAGAATACATGGACGATACATCCAATCATGGGGTATATGATGTAAATACAATTGCAAATTACTCTCCCGACATCATTCCATTTCTTGACGCACCGCCGTTTAGCGCGTTCGCCAGAGATAAGGAAACAGGAAAGTTTGTTGAAATACCTTACGAGGAACCGCTTGAGTAGCCGACCTAACCTTGCAATCAACCCGGACACGGCTGCGCCGCGCCGCGCCGGTTATCTTGGCCGTTAGGTGAGCACCATGTCCATCACTAAAAAGGGAAGCCGTCGCATCATGGTCGGAGGAATTACCTACCGGTGGATGGTGAGGCCAAAACCGACCTACGACCAAGGCCTGACTTGGGGGGCTCTTTCATTCGCGGTTGAGTTGGAAGTTTCCGGGCAGTCCATTCTCATCGTCACCATAGATGCGCCTCGCCCGGATAACTGGGTTGGAGAACAAGGCTTCGTCATCACTCCGTCCCTTGTTGCACAGGCTATCGAGCAGGCGCTCGCACAGGGTTGGAAACCAGAAAGCAAAGGTAGCCCCCACGAACTGGCGCTCTCGGTGTCCCCAACCAACTTGATTTCAAGCAACACACATACAGGCGATGCCACAAGTACGACCTAACCCGGCAATCAACCCGGACGCGGCTGCGCCGCGCCGGTTATCTTGGCCGTTAGGTGTTGTTTAATCAGTTGCTAGGAATGTGAGATGTCCCCACCCGTAAAACTTGTAGAAGAGCTGTTTGAATACGTCCGTGCACACACAGCATGGAATATAGATGCTCCAATGTTGTGGAGTTATTTTTTTAAGAATGAATCCCCAGACGAGTTAGAAACTGCTGCTGCCGAATTGGAACAACTTGGCTACCGTTATATCGATATAACAGTCCGAGAATCAAAAGAAGAAGAATTTGAAATTTTCTTTCTTCAGGTTGACAAAGAAGAAACTCACTCGCTTGAAAGTCTCATCGAAAGAAATTTGGAGCTTGACGCTTTTGCAGAAAAACACCATCTTAACAGCTATGGTGGTATGGAAGTTAGGCCTATTCAGACCTAACCATTCGCTCAACCCGGACTGCCTACGGCAGTTGGTTATCTTACGGTGTGACAACGGCCCGGAATACATTGGCGAGCGTTTGAAGCAATGGGCAGAAGGGCGACAGATCGAATTGATCCACATCCAGCCGGGAAAGCCTCAGCAGAACGCCGCTTCTACGCTCTGATTCCTGACCCCTGCCCTGATACCCGTAGCCCTAATAGGGCTACGGTTTTTTAAAAACCCTACTGATAAAAAACTTCGGGGGACTGCCCGTGTACGGTGTTAGAATCTGGCGCATCGGTTTTTTAGCCTATTTCTTGAAGAGGTTCTATCGTGAAAATTCATGAGTATCAAGGCAAAGAGATTCTCAAAAAATTCAATGTTCCGGTTCCGCGCGGTCAAGTCGCTTTTTCGGTTGACGAAGCTGTGCGCGCCGCTGAAGCCTTGGGTGGCCCGGTGTGGGTCGTCAAGGCGCAGATTCATGCGGGCGGGCGCGGCAAAGGAGGTGGCGTTAAGCTGGCGCGTTCGCTCGATGAGGTGCGCTCCATCGCGCAAGCAATGCTGGGCATGCAACTCGTGACCCATCAGACCGGCCCGGAAGGCCAGAAGGTTCGTCGTCTGTGGATCGAGGAGGGCGCCGACATCAAGAAGGAGTTTTATGCCGGAATCGTGATCGACCGCAACACGCAAACGCCGTGTTTGATGGTGTCGAGCGAAGGCGGCATGGACATCGAAGAAGTCGCGGCCAAAACGCCGGAGAAAATACACAAAGTCTGGATCGACCCCGTTGCCGGTTTGAGTCAGGCGCAGGCGACCGACGCAGCGCGCACTATCGGCATTCCCGATGCGTCGCTGGCGCAAGCGGCGCAGGTGTTGCAAGGCTTGTTCAAGGCATTTTGGGAAACCGATGCGTCGTTGCTCGAAATCAATCCGCTGATTCTCGAAGGCAAGGGCGCCTTGAAAGCGCTCGACGCCAAATTCAATTTTGACAGCAACGCTCTCTTCCGCCATCCTGACATTGTGGCGCTGCGCGATCTGGACGAAGAAAATCCGGCGGAGATCGAAGCGTCGAAATACGATTTGTCGTACATCGCGCTCGACGGCAACATCGGTTGCCTGGTCAACGGCGCCGGTCTGGCGATGGCGACGATGGATACGATCAAGCTGTTCGGCGGCTCGCCCGCCAACTTCCTTGATGTCGGCGGCGGCGCGACGACCGAGAAGGTGACCGCCGCGTTCAAGATCATGCTGTCGAATACGCAGGTCAAAGGTATTCTGGTCAACATTTTCGGCGGCATCATGCGCTGCGATACGATTGCCGAAGGCGTGATCGCGGCAGCGCGGGAAGTGAAACTTTCCGTGCCGCTGGTGGTGCGCATGAAAGGCACCAACGAAGAACTCGGCAAACGGCTGCTCAAGGAATCCGGCCTGCCGATTATTCCGGCGGACAATATGGGCGAAGCGGCGCAGAAAATCGTTGACGCCGTAGCGACGCGATAAGGAGAACGACGATGGCAATTCTGATCGACAAAAACACGCGCGTGATGACGCAAGGCATGACCGGCAAGACGGGTCAATTTCATACCAAGATGTGCCGCGAGTACGCTTTCGGCAAACAGTGCTTCGTCGCCGGGGTTAACCCGAAGAAAGCGGGCGAGGTGTTTGAAGACGTGCCGGTGTATGCCTCGGTGGCCGAGGCGAAGAAAGCCACCGGCGCTACTGTTAGCGTGATTTATGTGCCGCCCGCCGGCGCTGCCGAAGCGATTTGGGAAGCGGTGGCCGCCGATCTCGCTCTGGTGATTTGCATCACCGAGGGCATTCCGGTGCGCGACATGGTGATGGTGCGCGACCGCATGCGCAAGGAAAACCGCAAGACTTTGCTGATCGGCCCGAACTGCCCCGGTGTGATCACGCCCGATGAAATCAAAATCGGCATCATGCCCGGCCACATTCACAAGAAAGGCCGGATCGGCGTGGTGTCGCGCTCGGGGACGTTGACTTACGAAGCGGTGGCGCAACTGACCGAGTTGGGCCTCGGCCAATCGAGCGCTGTCGGCATCGGCGGCGACCCTGTCAATGGCTTGAAGCACCGCGACGTGCTCGAACTGTTCAACAACGATCCCGACACCGATGCGGTGGTGATGATCGGCGAGATCGGCGGTTCGGACGAAGAAGCGGCTGCTCAATGGGCGCGCGACCACATGAAAAAGCCGGTGGTCGGTTTCATCGCGGGCGTCACGGCGCCGCCGGGAAAACGGATGGGACACGCCGGCGCCATCATTTCGGGCGGACAGGGCACGGCGCAAGAAAAGCTCGCGATGTTGGAGGCTTGTCGTATCAGGACGACAAAAAACCCCGCCGAAATCGGCCGGTTGTTGAAATCCGTGCTCTAAAAACCACACCCTCGTCCCGCCGTGCAGGACGATGATCGGCTAGGGAAAACACGGCAGAGAAAACATGTTATAAAGCAATTTCTCTGCCGTTTTTTTGACACTACCAAATGCTGGCCACTTCCGCGCTCGCGCACTTCACGATGGTCTGTCAGACTGACAGCGGGCGTGTGCGCGACCACAACGAAGATGTCGTTCTGGTCAACGAACGCATCGGGCTGGCGCTTCTCGCCGATGGAATGGGCGGCTACAACGCCGGCGAAGTGGCGGCGCGAGTGGCGGCGGATGTGATCGCCGACGGCGCCCGCCAAGCGTTCGACGCCCAGCGCGGCGGCGAAATTCTGAGCGAGGTCGATCCGGCCACCGGCTTGACTCGAGCGAGCCTGGTGTTGCGCGAACAGGTACTGCGCGCCAACGAAGCGATTTTCGAGTCTTCGCGCGAAGCCCCCGAATACGAAGGAATGGGAACGACGGTTGTTGCCGTCTTGCTGACCGGCCGTCGGCTGGTAGTGGCGCATGTCGGTGATTCCCGCTGTTATCGAATGCGGAACGGCGTTTTGATGGCGCTGACACGCGACCATTCGCTGTTGCAGGAACAAATCGATTGCGGCGAGTGGGAGGAAGACGCGGCGCGCGATTTCCCTCACAAAAATCTGGTTACGCGGGCGCTCGGCGCCGAACATTATGTACAGGTCGATGTTGCCGAGCATTTCGTCGAGCCGAACGATTTGTATCTCTTGTGCTCGGACGGTTTGACCGACATGCTCGACACCCAGCAACTGACGCAACTGCTGCTGAAAAGCAACGGCAATCTTTCGTACACAGTGGCGTCGTTGATCGCGGAAGCCAACGAGTTGGGCGGGCGCGATAACATTTCGGCTGCGTTGATCGGCATTTCCGCCGACCCGGCCGCCAAACCGGCGATGATTCGCAAGCGAAAAGTGGTACGATCATGAATGAAACACGAATGATCGAAAACGGCAGTCTGCAGCCCCCACCGGGCGAGCGTTTCGCCTTTTAGATGCAGGGAAAAGTCTTATGCCCAAATTGCTTCTTTTTCTCCAAGACGGCGGCGCTCGAGAAGTGCTGTTCGACAAAGACCGGATTACCATCGGTCGGCGCAGCGATAACGACGTGCCGTTGCCGTATCCGGCGGTGAGCGGTCGCCACGCTGTTATCTCGTACTTGTCGCCGGAAAAATGCTACGTCGAAGACTTGAAAAGCACCAATGGCACCTTGTTGAATGGCGCCTCGATTTATGAGCGCCAGCAGTTGAAAGACCGCGATCAGATCGACATCGGCGGTCAGAAATTTGTCTATCTCGAAGGAATAAAGCCGAGCGATACCGTCAAGGGCAAGGACGAGAAAAAAGCAAAACTCCAAGTCGTCAAAAACGAAAAAACCATCGTGACCGACGAAGATGCTACCGAGCCGCCCAGCCTGACGGTAACGAAGACGATCCCGCCCGGCTTGGTGCCCAGTTTGGTGCCGCCTCCGCTGGCGGCCACCCCCAATCTGACGCTGGCCTCGTCGCACGAACATCTGAGCGCCCGGGCAACCATCCCGGGCAAATCGATGCCGCTGACTGAGCAAGACCTCGAAGAGGAAGAAATCGTCAGCGGGCTGCACTTTCCGACCATCATCAAAACGTCGTCCCACCACCCGCCCCCCAAAGCCAAGGAGCCGATGCCGCTGCCGACGCTGGATTCGGAACTGGTGCCGCCGTCGGCGGACGAGGAGTTGCCGGGACCGACGTTGCCGCAACCGCTCGAAGACCCGACTTACCATTTGCCGCCGCCGGTCGCCACCCTCACCGCCGTGGCGGGGCCGAACGAACAGCGCCAGTTGTCGCTGCGCTACGGTGAATACGTGCTGGGTCGGCCGGGCTACCAACTGGCGGTCATCCGCGTCAGCGAGGAAGGCTGCCGTTTGTTGCCGATGGAGGGCGAACCGCCTATCACCCTGCGCGAGCAACCCATCACGGCCGAAGGCGTTTTGCTGGCCGATCAGGATACCTTTACCGTTGGTCGTTCGCTGCTGTTGTTTGAATTGGCCAAAACGCCGGAGGAGACGCCGGTCGAGCCGTGAGGTTGATGGTGGGGCGCGTTGCCCCGCCATTCCTGTATGGTAGAAAATCGGATGTTGCAATTCGCTTGCTGTCATTCCCCCCTTCGCGTGAATGACAACGAACAAGTTACCGTTCGATCCATTTCACGCATCCCTAGGGAACCCCGAATACGCTATGATTCGTCTTTGCGTATCAAAACATCAGTCACATGGAATTACTGGATTTTCTAATCAAAAACTGGATGCCGGCGCTCCTTTTCGTGATCTCGGGCGTCATGATCTTTTTTTGGCCGCAGATTCAAAACCGTTTCTCTCCGGCGGTCGGCGTTTCGACCACGGAAGCGATCCGGTTGATCAACGCGGGCGGCATTATCGTCCTTGACGTGCGCGATGCTGCTGCTTACGCCGAAGGTCACCTCGGCAAAGCCATCAACATCCCATTGGCCGAACTCCGGGAAAAATTGCCCGAACTTCGCAAAAGATCACCCAAAAATATCCTCGTTTATTGCGATCGCGGACAAAGAAGCCTGTCCGCCGCCAAAATTCTGGCCGATATCGACAAGACCATTCACAACTTGAAAGGCGGTTTGGCGGCCTGGAAGGAAGCCGGATTGCCCGTTGAAAAAACCCCGGAGAAAAGCAATGGCAAACCCGCAAAGTGAACACGCCAAAATCACGATGTACTCGACGACCGTCTGTCCGTACTGCCAGCGCGCCGAAATGCTGCTGAAGAGCAAGGGCGTTACCGCCATCGACAAAATCCTGATCGACCAAGCGCCGGAAAAACGCGACGAGATGATCGCCCGCACCCAGCGGCGCACCGTCCCGCAAATCTTCATCGGCAACACCCACGTCGGAGGTTTCGACGATCTGGCGGCGCTCGACCGCGCAGGCGGTCTGGAACCGCTGCTCCGAGGGTAAACCCGTTCGGCGGGCGCAAATCCGGTAGAATACCGTTCTTTGCTGCCCGCCACCCGCGGGTCGCAACCATCGCCCAACCACATTAAGGAAACACCATGGCCGAAAATTCCAATGCTGCCGCTTCGGCGCCAGAAAACAATGCACAGATTCGCATTCTGAAAATTTACGTCAAGGATTTATCGCTCGAAAACCCGGCGGCGCCGCAGATTTTCCAGCAAGACAAAATGCCGAGCGTCGACATCAACATGCGCGCCGAAGCGAACAAGCTCGCCGATGACACCTACGAAAGCGTGTTGACCGTCACGCTGACGTTCAAACTCGAAGAAAAAACCGTGCTGCTGGCGGAAGTCAAACAAGCGGGCATCTTCAACATCACCGGCCTGCCGGAAGCGGCGCTGCAACCGCTGATCGCCACCCATTTGCCGTCGGTGCTGTTCCCGTACGCGCGCGAAGTTGTTTCTTCCGCTACCGCCCATGCCGGTTTCCCGCCGTTCTACCTGCCGCCGACCAATCTGGAAGCGCTCTACCAGCAACAAATGGCAGCGCAGTCCCAACTGCAAGAAACACCTACCAGCGCGGTCAACTGATGATAAAGCCCCTTTTTGAAAGGGAACTATATACTTGACTTGCAGTGAAAAATGCAGGATAATATTCCTATCTGAACGACAGGAGCATTATCATCATGTGCAAGGTAACTATCTCAACTTACGAATTTTTCAAGAAATTCC
>WRFN01000034.1 GCA_009778785.1 Betaproteobacteria bacterium
GGCGAAATAGCCCTCGAAGAATCATCAAACACAGATCCACCGCATTAGAAAACTTTTGAAAAAACGTAAGAGTATTCATCTTTCAACCTCCGCAAGTCAAGTATATAATTCCCTTTTGAAAGGGGCGCCTGCCATAGGCGGGCGAGGGTTTGTCCTTCGTAGGGGCGCTTCACGAAGTGCCCCTATTTCTTTTCGGTTTCCTGATCCCGAATCACCACCGTGCACGTCATCCCCGCCGCGAGGGTGACGCCTTCGGGAATCTGGTCGATGTGGATGCGCACCGGCAAGCGTTGCGCCAGCCGCACCCAAGTAAAGCTGGGGTTGACGTTGACCAGCAAATTGTTGCCGGTCTGGTTGTCGCTCTCGCCGATGCCGCGCGCGATACTCTCCACATGCCCGCTCAAACGCGCGCCGCCCAGAAGTTTGATGTCCACTTTCGCGCCCTCGCGCACGCGCGTGAGTTTATTTTCTTCGAAGTAGCCGTAGATGTAAAACGACTCGCTGTCGATCATCGCCAAAAGCGCCGTTCCCGCCGTGGCGTAGTCGCCGCGATGCGCGACGAGGTTGGTCACGAAGCCGGTGACCGGCGCGCGCACGGTGGTTCGTCCGAGGTCGAGTGCGGCGCGGTCGCGTGCGGCAACGGCTTCGGCGTAGTTGGCCTCGGCAACTTCGGCTTGCTTCTGCGTATTGTCGCGCTCTTCTTGCGCAATCGCGCCTTCGCTAAAACGCCGCCGTTCGGCCTGCCGTTGCGCTTGTTCAAACTGCGCTTTGGCGGCGCGGACGCGCGCTTCGGCTTCGGAGAGTGCGATGCGGTAACTGTCGGGATTGATGATGAACAAAACGTCGCCCTTTTGCACTTGCTGGTTATCGTGCACGCGCATTTCGGTGACGGCGCCGGAGACTTCCGGCGCGACTTGAATGATGTTGGCGCGCACGCGCCCGTCGCGCGTCCACGGCGAATTCATGTAGTGTTGCCAAAGCTCTCGTCCCAGCCAGAGCGCAACGGCAACGGCGGCTAAAGTGAAGGCGATGCGAAAAATGTTTCTCAGAGTCATGGTGCGTTCAAGTATAAATCAGCAGCGAAACGCCGCAGAAAAGGCAGAAGAAAAGCGCGATGCGGAAAAGCTGCGGATGCCATATCCAACGAAAAACACCGAGACGCGCAAGCAAAAGGTCGATCAGCACATGCGCGCCGACGGCGACGACGAACACCGCAAACAGCGTCGGAAACAGCAGATCGAACACAACGATTTCACGCGGCATGGGTTCCTCCGGCGACAGTGGGAATAACGGCAGGCGAGGGCACAGCGGTCGTCGCCGCATAACGATGCATCAGAGACGCCGGGTCAATCCAGGCGGCGCGCAGAAGATGCAGCGACGCCAAAAAGCGGCGGCGCGCCTGCCTTTGTGTTTCTCTTTGCGCTTGTTGTTGCGTTTTGCTCTGTTCACTCTGCGCCGTTTCTTTTGCCCTGTTCGCTGCCTCCATCAAACAAGACAACGCCGCCTCGATGGCCGTCATCGTTTCGTGGTGTCGGCGATCATCCGGCTTTTTGAAGAAGGCGCCGATGGCGCTGATGACCGCCTCGATAGCGTCTCGTTGCGGCGCATCCAAAGGAAGTGATTGAAGATCGCGCCGCATATCGACGACGATCCGCCCCGTTTCATAGACGACGACCGCCCAATCGAACAGCCCGCGCTGTAACTTGGGCGCCAGCGTCAACGCGCCGAGATTGTTGATGTTGTCGTGCAGTCCGCTTTCAAAATGCTGCTCGACTTTCGCCAGCGGCGCCGTGCAAGCGGCGGCGGCGTGACGCAGCAACATGGCGCGCCAGAAGCGTCGCCACAGCGCGCCGCCGCTCGGCATCACGATAATGAAAATCACGCCCGCCACTGCCGCGCCGACCAGATCAGAGATGCCGTTGTTGATGAATGCCGCCACGTCGAAACTCATCGGGTTGGTCAGCGCCATGCCGTTGATCATGAAAATGTTGTAGCCGCCGCCGACACCGGACCACTTTGGGCTGCCGGCCAACCACGGCCCGATCAGCATGAACGGCGCGATGGCAACGCAAAGCGGAAAGAAACCGTCGCCCAGTTGGGTGAGAACAAAAAACGCGCAGATGAAACCCGAAACAAAACCGAGCACCAGGCCCAAGGTCATTTTACGCACCGCCGCATCGGGCGAAGGTGACGAAGCGAACAGCGCGCACATCACCGCCGCGAGCACGATGGCGCCGGGGCCGTTCGACCAACCGGACGCCAACCAGAACGCGCCGAGAATCGCCACCGCCAACACCGCGCGCAATCCCGAAATCGCCGCCATCAACGGATCGGCAAGCGGCACGAAGTTCGGCGCGCTGTCGCTGCCGTGTCGCGGCGCGTGGCTGTAACTCGCCAGATACTCGATCAGTTCCCACACGAAACGCGAGAGCAACTCGGAAGCTGCGAGAAAATCGGCAACGCGCTCATCGAGCAGTGGCGCGACGACGGGCGTTGCCGCAGCGTTATTATCGGCTATCGACGCTACGGGCATCATCGTATTCAGCGCTTCGCGCGCCGCAGCAATCAACGTCGGCAATTCGGCGCGCAAGGCGATCAAACGCGCGAGCGTTGCATGAGCATCGGTGCGGTCGCCCGTTTCATATGAACCCGCCGCGCTTGCTTCCGGCGGCGACAGTGTTTCGCTCAACCGAACGAAAACGTGTTGCAGCGCTTGCAACGCTTCGGTGCGATGGCTGCGCTGCAAGCGTTCGATCAAACTTTGCAACGTGTGAAACGTTGTCGATAAAGTCATGAAGCGACGGTTCAGCCAGAGCAAATGCCGATTATTCAACCGCACTTCCGCTTCCTCGAACAGCGACATGTCGCGCGCTGTTTCGAACGCCACCACATCCTTCACATACTTGAGCAGCGAAGCGTCAACCGTCTTCCGATCGAGACCGGCTGAAGTTGCCGCGCCGCTTAACACGCCGGTCGTCAGTTTCAAAAAATCGCGGTACCGTCGGCGCATCGCCGGCTCCAAATCTTCGTTCGCGCGCAACGGAAACACGGCGGCGCTGACGATGCCCGCGCAGAGAATGCCGAGCATCACTTCGGTCAAACGCGACAGCGCAATTACGAACGCCATGTCCGGCTGTTGCGCCGCCGGCAAGCCGACAATCGCCGAGGTATAACCGGCCAGCACGAAACCGTAAGAGCGAAAATTGCGATAACTGGCGGCGCCGAACACGCACACGCCGATCCACAACGCCATCGCGCCGAGAAAGAGAATTTCCTGTTGCGCAAAATTGGCTAGCAGCAACAGGCCGACGCCAACGCCAACCACCGTCGCAATGGAACGATAGAAATTTTTGGCGAACACCATGCCGACTTTCGGCTGCATTACGATGAACACCGTCAGCATCGCCGTGCGCGGTTGTTCAAGATCGAGCCGCATCGAAATCCACAGCGCCAGCAACGCCGCCAACAAGGTTTTACCGATGAAAATCCAGCGCTCGCCGGATTTGCCGGTCGCCGCCGCCGTCAGTTGCGCGACGGCGACGGGGAAACGGCGCATGGCACGTTGCACGCACGCGAACGCAGCGACGAGTTGGGCAGCGATGAAACCCGCCAACACGTTGATAAATTTAGCAACGACAGAAACCACCCGCGCACCCCACTGCGCGGCAACGTCAAGCGTCGCGTTAATCCTGATATAAAAATGTTTAAGCAGAGGGTGGTGAATCACTGGCAGTCAACCCGCTCGCCGATGCCATTCCGGCCATCGTCACAGGGCATGTCAAGCGGTTGTTAAGAAAAAGAAAGGCAACTTCGGAATGCTTGTGGCAATCATGTTTTTCCGGATTATAGCAGGTCGGTTTGGGTCAGCCGTGTAATTACCGTGGGCGCGCCCCACAAAGGCACCCCACCCGCTCCCGCAGACCGCCCGACCTCGCAGATGCGCGCGCCGCCTAATTCCTGTATCCTGCAACCGTTTTCCCTTCGTTTGGGTCATCATCATGCTTCGTTACGCCTTTCTTTTTCTTCTGTCCGGCATGCTGGCCGTCGCCGCGCACGCTGCCGATTTTCAAACGATCAACAGCAAGCCGACCGTTCTTTACGATGCGCCGTCACAAAAAGCGCGACCGTTGTTTCTGTATGGCAGCGGTGTGCCGGTCGAGTTGATTTCGTCGATTGAAGGCTGGTGCAAAGTGCGCGACGCGCAGGGCGCTATCGGCTGGGTCGAGCGCTCGAAGTTGACCGACAAACGCGCGCTGCAAGTGCGCATTGCGCGCGCGCAGATTCGCACCAAACCGGCGGACGACGCGCCGCTGGCCTTCGAGGCTGAGGAAAATGTCTTGCTCTCGCTCGACGAATCGGCCACGTCGCCGATGACCACGCTCACGCCCGGTTGGGTGCGAGTGCGCCATCAGGACGGCGCCTCCGGCTACGTGCGAATCACCAGCGTTTTCGGACTGTGACGCGATGACGGCGCCCACTTTTGCCGTCCTCGGCGCCGGCGCTTGGGGAACGGCGTTTGCGCTGCATCTGACCCGTTTGCCGTCGGCGCCGCGGGTTATTCTGTGGGAATTCGATGCGCAACAGGCGAAAACCGTCGCGCGGGATCGCGTCAACACCCGTTTTCTGCCGGGCGTGCCGTTGCCGCCGGAACTGCACATCACCGCGTCGCTCGAAGAAGCCGCGCGCGAAGCCAGCTTGTTGCTGGCGGCGCCGCCGGTCGCGGTGTTGCCGGAACTGATCGAGAATTGTCGGCGTATTTTTGTGGCGCACTCCACCGTTCCGCCGTTTTTCTGGTTGAGCAAAGGTTTGCTCAGTGACGGCGAGAACGTCTTGTTGCCGCATCAAAAACTCGCGCCGCGCTGGCCGACGGCGGTTGGCATCGTCTCCGGCCCCACTTTCGCGCAGGAAGTCGCGCAGGGTTTGCCGACGGCGCTGGTCGTCGCCGCCACCCAGCGCGAAGCCGCCGAGCAAGTGGCCGCGCACATTCGCGGCGATACCTTGCGCGTCTATGCCAACGATGATTTGAGCGGCGTCGAAATCGGCGGCGCCGTCAAAAACGTCTTGGCGATTGCCGCCGGAATCAGCGATGGCTTGAAACTCGGACACAATGCCCGCGCCACGCTGATGACGCGCGGACTGGCCGAGATGGCGCGACTGGCCGAAGCGCTCGGCGGACAACGCACGACATTGATGGGACTGGCCGGATTGGGCGATCTGGTGCTGACGTGCACCGGCGATTTGTCGCGCAACCGCCGCGTCGGCATGATGCTCGCCGAAGGGCTGGCGCTGCCGGACATTTTAGCGCGACTCGGCCATGTTGCCGAAGGCGTGCCCGCCGCGCGCGCCGTCACCCGGCTGGCGCAACAACACGCGATCGAAATGCCGATTGCCGCGATGGTTTCACAAATTCTCGATGGGAAACTGGCAGTCAAGGCCGCCGTCGAAGCGTTGCTCCAGAGAGCGCCGAAGAGTGAGCGGTTTTAGGGATACGCTGGTTTCTCCCCTCTCACTTGTGGAAGAGAGAAATCATGACGAGCGAAGCGGCGCTATTTGCCGTTTCCATTGATGAAAATCATTGATCGGCGGATGATGGCCTGCGCTTGCTATGCGAACCGCACGGAAGAAAAGGAAACGGCAAGTTTCATAGTTCTCGGATTGTTTCTCATTGAATTCATTACGTTTTTTTGATGGTTTCAATGAGAAGTTGACCCCCTTGCCAAAGAACGGGCAAACGCGAATAATAACGAGAGCAATAAACCTACATCAACAGCGTCATCGACCCACGTTGACCCTGGAACGAAAGTTGACGACAACTCATAAGGAGAAAATCATGGCAGGCTTATTCACCTCAGAAGATCACCTTAACGGCTTGGCCGAAGGTGTTGCTGTTGGCCGGAACGCAGGGATCAACATTGGCTATAACGACGGCTACAACAACGGCTACCGCGATGCGCAGTATGAAGGCAACCAGGCACTCAGAACAAAGCAAGAGGCTTTGGACAGTTGGGAAGAGGCTGCTCTTGAGTGGGAAGCCGCTGCCGGTCGCTTGAAAAAACAGTTGGAACGAGCGATCAAAGAGCGCGACAGCCTGGCAGCGGACAACAAACAACTTCGGCAAATCATTGACGGCAAAGCCGGAACGGAAGCACAACTATTGAAACGCATCGACGAAGATTACATTGCTCGCAACAAAAGCCTGTTGATGTACGAATGTTTGTTAGTTGGCCGGAATGCTTTGTACAACGCTTGCGATTTGCCCAAAGATCAAAAAAACCAAATTTCGCGTGAGGGCTTTCAAAAAAATTATCGAGAACGCACAGTTGAGTGGCTCGCTGATGGTTTCATCAAAGTGCCCTTACACCAAGACCCGGAGTTTCTCAACAAAGAGAAAAACAAGTTTTTCTATGACGACTTTGCTCTCTACATGCAGGGCTACGAAGATACCCCTGTTGAAAAAGCGAAAGAGAAGACGGCGGGTTGAGCAAAAGAAATTTTGTCAGGGCAAGTTGTGCTGGATGTTGAGGGGTATGGGCTTGAAAGACAGATTGCCATACACAAACATCTATTTCAGAGGCTTTACGAATGGGCAGGAAAAAGAGTTCAACGAACTAAAAACCGCGTATTTGCCGAGCTTGTAGCTATTGAACCCGCGTCAATGTCTCCAAAATCTACAACCTGCCCCCCCCAGCGCTACCACTTGCATGGTTGCTGCCATGATGAATTCGATTCGATAATTTCATCCGAAAATCTCCGTGAGTTTGTGCGGGTTAACGAAATAAGCTTCTCTGTTCCCGCAACATTGAGCAGGGAACATAAAAAAGAATCTGGAATGAATATGCTCGTTTTGGTTGGTTTTAGCAAAGACTCTTTTCAAGCCTCCGCCGCCGTTCAAAGCCCCTCCACCAACTCCACCATCCGTCGCCGCTGAGCGGCGTCGGGCAGCGAGCCGCGCATAGCGCCGGCGTTGTCGCTCATGTGGCCGGGGTCGTTGGTGCCGGGGATCACCGCCGTCACGCGCGGGTCGGCGAGCAGGTATTTCAGGAAGAACTGCCCCCAGGAATCGGCGAACGGGCGCGCC